>NZ_SGXE01000002.1 GCF_004216895.1 Aquimarina brevivitae
ATTTGCCAACATTTAAACACTTAAAAATCAACACTATGAGATAATTAAAAATAAAATATTAAATTAGAGAAACCGGACTAAGGCTTTTCATAGGAGCCATTGTTGGGCATAGTTATTTTTATAGGTTCAATTTCTTTGCATATATATCCTTGGTTTTCGGCAAAACTATCGGGTAAATTCATTAAGTATTTTCCTCTCAATTGCCATAAAATCAAAGTTCCGTCATTTAGGAAAATCCATCTCGAAAAGCTCCTTTTAGAATTTCGATACTCTGTCAATTCATAGAATATTGCATTTCCATACTTGCCATTGTATTTGTTTTTGTCAATTCCATTATCAACTAAATCTTCCTTAAAACTCTTTTCCGCTTCTTTACTCAAAGATTGAGATTTAACCCAATGTATTTCTCCCAAACAATTTTGACAATTCAAAGTGTACTTGTAGACAGGATTTTCTTTTAGTAATTCTATTAATTTATCTTTTTTGTCAATAATGTTTTTTGGCGAGTTCAATAGTTTATTTGTTCCATAAATTGTGTAAAATTCTATGTTCTTTGAGACAGTAGAATCCTTTAAAGACATTTCAAGGCAAGTCCTACCAAAATTTCCTCCCCATTCAATAGAGGACATATCAGTAATTTCTGCTTTTTTAATTTCAAATTCCTTTTCTAACAGCTTAAATGTACTTGAGTATTTATTTCTGGCTTCAATGTAGTTCTCTTTATCCTCAATATATGCTCTGTGAATTTTCTCTATAAAGTGGTAATTAAAGTTATTTCCACTCAATCTCTTTTTATTACTTTGTTTAATATTAGGTAATAAATCGGCAATTATTTCTGAAACTCTTTGATTATAAAGTTTTTGTCCTTTAAAATTCCAAGGAAGCATATAAGGATATTGTCCATTTGTTGACAATGATAATGTGTCATTTTCTTTGATTAAATGAACATAAACTACGGGATAGTCATCAGTCCAATGTGAACCTTGAATTGTCCAAGCTATTCGGTTAGCTTTTTTAAAGTCTTTTATGGTATTTATAGCGATTGAATCTATCTCTTTTGTAGTCTTTCTGTCATTTTTATATTCAATCCAAAGTTGTTCTGCATTTTGGTTAAGCCACAATGAATCCTTGCCAAAGAAAGTCAAAGGATTATTTCTTGAATCTGACGGGTTGTTTAGTAAATAGATAAGTTCAGAGATTGATTTAGAATCAACTTTTTTAAATGTCGAATCAGGTTTATTCAAAGCTGTGAGCAATAAATCATCTTTTTTGACTTGGTATTTATTGTCAAAATGTGACCATCCACCATATACATCTCCTATCACTATTTTGTCCCAATCATTAATTTCATTCTTTTCCTGTCCAATTGCCATTTGGATTCCAAAAAGAAAGGTTAACATGATTGAAATTGATTTGTTCATAATTATGCCCAACGGCCCTGCTAAATGCCGTGACGAAGCAGTCGCAAGGCATGGACATTTAGCTTTTGTTGCAGCTTCGTTTTTATTATTTTTTTTCAACGCCAAATATAGGCAAAATCACTTTTTCAGCACTTGAATCCAGAACTTTCGGCTTAAAAGCAGAACGAAAGTCGAACTTCTGAGATTTAAAGCCATACTTTTTTTTCAATCGCCAAAAATCTCCAGTCGAATTTGACAGCAAATCTGATTGATATTTTTCTGCAAAAACTCTGGTTTTGAGCGCCAATCAAGTCGAATTTAAAGCTTGGAGCAAAATCAATTTTAAACCGCCCAGATCTCAAGTCGAACTTGATGGCCAAGAGCTTTTGATTTAAAAAAATCGCTATCAACTTCCGAAAAAATCGAAATCTATTTTTGCTAGAATCTAATGCGATTGCTTTGCAAAAAACTCATGCCCAAAAGCTGCTTTTAAGCCACTTTTTTAAATACTAATGAGCTGCAACGTTTAATATATGTGTCGTTGCAGGGCAAATTGTTACCCTGATTTTTGATTTTTCTAGGCATTGATTGCTTCCCGAAGCGTCGGGATTACTTTTGCAAGCATTGCGCCTAACCAAATATACACAGACCATTGGATTAATCACTTAGTTGCTATGATCACATATATCTTGTTGGCAAATCGTTTATTTTTTTTCCAATTCAGTTATTAATTCCACATTTCTTTTTTCGATGATTGAAAGTTTGTCCGTTACATCATTAGATATTGGCTTATACCAAACCTTTTTCGAGAAAAAATCTTGCCATTTCTTACTTTTAAATTCATATCCATAAGCGGCAAAAATTTCGTTTCTAATGATTGGTAGATTCTCCTTTTTCATCAACTGAAGATCTTTTTTAGAAAATAACTTGAATGAAGAATAGGGGTGATCTCTTCTTAGATCAATTTTTTGATATTTGGAATAACCAAAGTTTCCAATAGAATCTAAACTTTTAAATTCAAGTATTAGCTCCTCTTTTCTAAAGTCAGTTTCTCCACTGCAATCTTCTTCAATTTCGATGTTTTTTATAACAATTAGGTCTTCGGATTTAAAGATTAATTCTCTTGAACTTTGGAATGAACAGTCAGCCATTTCACTTTCAAATGCTGTTTCGGATATTCGATTACCATTCAAATCAAACGTTGTCAATGTAGAACTTTGACACATTCCTCCAGCAAAACAGTCAAGATGAGTTGATAAGGCAATGAAATTATCAGTTTTAAGAACAACTTTATCCGTTAAAAGATCTCCGAATCTTTTGTCAGGTTTAAAATTGAAGTACTTGGATGCTAATTCTTGTGGTATACTTTTTTTATGTTCTTCGAAAAGATCAAGCAATTCATCAAAATCGTTTTGTTGTCCAGAGGAAATAGATGAAACTAAGATAAAAAGTAGAATGCTTAATTTTTTCATTCAGTTTTAATGTTTGCCAACGGTTTTGTGTATGGCTCGTTGTGGAAAATCAGCTATGATTTTCCGCCGTAACCGAAAGATAGTAAATTGCAATGAATTCCGATTAGGAATTCAGCCGCAATGAGCTATACACGGTGTTAGGCACAGTTATTTTATTTCGTTGTTTTTAAATGTTTTATATAATTATTTAAAAGTCCTTTTATTTGTTCAGATGCGACTGGATTCGCAGAATGAACTTTAAATTCTAAATTCCGCAAATCAAGTCCAGATTCATAAACTAACCATTTCGCACAAGCCAGTCCGTCCAAAGCGACGATTCCGTTTTTGTCAAGTCCGAGGTCATTGTCAAAACTTATATAATTCGGCAATCCATTTTCTGTTATGTAAGCAACAAATTCGTCATAAGTCCGAACTATATCGAATTCAGATTCCATTGATTTATCATAAATCATTTCGATAGTCCTAACGTCATCTAAAAACAGTTTTTTCATTTCGTTCTTATTCTGGGATTGGGTCTCCTTCTCCTGGATTTAATATTGAAAACGCCCAATCCGCAGATTTAGGTACATTTAATTTTTCGAGCCACTCTCCACCTAATCCAGCTACTTGAATTTTATTGTCAATCACTTCTAATCCTTCTGTTTCTCCAAAGAAGAATTGAATTCCGTTATCAAGTGCAATACCCATTGTGTCAGGTATTTTAAATACATAACTTTCGTTAGGCTTAATTGTCACTTTTTCATTAGCACTTATCGAATTTGAAGTTTCATTGAAAATAAAGATATTGTAAACCTTTCCTGTCACATTATATGTTTCAGGTTCGATAGTTTCTCCGCTATAATTTGGGTTGATATAAATCTTATTATTTTGTGTGTCTTCGCTCTCGTTTGATTTATTTTCCGTTTGTGATTTACATTGGAAAAATGAAATTGAGATAAATGCCACAATGTAAACTAAATACTTTCTGTTTTTCATTTTTCTAATTGTGCCTAACGTAGGAATAAACACACCGGTGTGTTTATATCCTTTATCTTTTTTACAAATCTAATGGATTTTTTATCATTCTAAAGCTATTGGTAGCCACATGGGTATAGATTTCGGTTGTTTTGCTAGAGCTATGCCCCAATAATGCCTGGATATATCGTAGGTCCGTACCTTGCTCTAACAGGTGGGTCGCGAAACTATGCCTTAGCGTATGTGGGGTTACGCTTTGGGTAATACCGGCCTTTTGACTTGCGCTGTTAACGATTTTTGCTACACTTGCACTAGAGTATGGTTGACCAGGAGCCCCCTCAAAAACATAGGTTTGGGGTTTCCACGCTTTATAATAGGATCTTAATTCTTTTAGTACGGTGGCTGATAGTAGCGTATACCGATCCTTATTACCCTTAGCCTGTATGACATGGATCAACATGCGCTGACTGTCAATGTCAGTGAGTTTTAAGTTAAGTAGCTCACTTCTTCGTAATCCAGCAGAGTAGAGCAGACTTAAAATGCACCTGTGCTTAAGGTTATTGGTCTTATCTATCATGGAAAGTACCGCAGCTTTTGATATCACCTTTGGTAACTTTCGCTGTTTTCGTGGTCGCTCAACTGCATAGAACCTATTGGGCATTCCAAGTACGATTTCATAATAGAATTTAATACAGTTAATCGCTAAATTAATATACGAATTGGACTTTTTTTCTTGATGCAAATACCGTATATAACTTCGTATGTCATTTTCGGATAGACTATCGATTTCAATGTCTGCAAAATGCTCCATAAAAGTTTCAAAAGCGCTGATATAGCTTTTAATGGTATTTTTAGAATAGCGTTTTATGATTAGCTTTTGGATATAAGCTTCAGGACAATTCCGCTTTTTTTGGAGCTGTTGTTGCCTAAAATTTTGGGATACTTCTGGATTGTCCCGCTGTATAATTCTGTTTTTAAAAAAATAATTGCAATTGATCCAAGCGATACCGCTAAAGGTTTCAAAAATTAGGTTTAGATTTTTCTTGGTGTTTTCAATATAAAACATACCATAAACAGGGCTCCACGCTGCATTTGGCAACGTCTTGATGAGGGCTTCCAATACCTTATCGGAATAAAAGAGTAATCCAATCATTTTTTGTTGATCGATATAGAGATGCTTTAAGGTGATATGTTTATGAGGATGCTGCACGTCGCTCAAAAATCAACGAATTTGGGATATACTACAAACAAAAGCGTCGAATTAAACGTTTAATAAACGTTTAATTTGATGGATAGGTAACATTTGGCTACTAAAGTACACTATACTTGTAAATAGTAGTTATGGAACGAAAATGTGTCTATTGTAAAGAAATTTTTGAAGGGAGAGTCGATAAAAAGTATTGTTCTGCATACTGTCGATCCGCCTGGTATTATCACCAACATAAAGAAAATAAAAACACGCAGTTTAAAAAGATCGACCGACAGTTAAAACAGAATCGAAAATTGCTCAAAAATTATAACAAAGCCGGGTTGGCCACAATACGAAAAGAAACGCTACTTGCCGAGGGATTTAACCCCAATTACTTTACCCACTACTGGAAAAATAAAAAAGGAGAGGTGTATTTGTTCTGTTATGAGTTTGGATTTCTGTCAACCGTTCAAAACGGAAAACAAAAATACCTGCTTATCCAATGGCAATCCTATACGGGCAACTAAACTTTTAGAAAACCATAAGAAACTTATACGTTTTAATCTGTATTTTTAGCTTTTGAATAAAAATCATCAATAAACTCAACAATTCACATGAAAAATTTCGTAGTGGCGCTGAGCGCCTTGCTTTTTTTAGCGGCTTGTCAAACGCCCAAAGAAAAGGTAGATCTTTTAGTACATAATGCAGTAGTCTATACCGTAGACGATACCCAACCCAAAGCAGAGGCCTTTGTGGTTAAAGACGGTAAATTTGTGGCCATAGGTGCCGGTAAAACGCTTAAAGAATCTTTTGAAGCAACAGAAGTAGTCGACGCCCAGGGCAAAACCATTGTACCAGGACTTATCGATGCCCATTGTCATTTTTATAATTTAGGCTTACAACTCCAAAAAGTAGATCTTACCGGTACCAAGAGTTATCAAGAGGTGTTGGATCGCATTGTAGCCTTCCAAAAAGAAAAAAATGTACCTTTTATTACCGGTCGCGGTTGGGATCAAAACGATTGGGCCATAAAGGAATTTCCCACCAAAGATAAACTAGATAGCCTGTTTCCGGATACACCGGTTGCGGTAACCCGAGTAGATGGACACGCGTATTTGGCAAACCAAAAGGCTTTGGATCTTGCTGGGATTACCGTGGATACTAAGGTAGCAGGAGGCGAAATCGTTATCCAGGAGGGTGAACTAACAGGAGTCTTAATCGATAACCCAATGGCTATGGTATCGGCGATCATTCCTCAGCCTTCCTTACAAGAGCAGATCAATGGATTAAAGGAAGCCGAGAAGATTAACTTTAGTTATGGATTAACCACGGTGGATGATGCGGGTTTAAGTCCATCGGCCATTGCACTCATTGATAGCTTACAGCAAAACAATGAATTGCAAATCCGGGTGTATGCTATGGTGAGCAATGTACCCGCGTATGTAGAGCAATACCTGGATGAAGGACCTTACAAAACAGAGCGTTTAAATGTGTCTTCCTTTAAAGTATATGCAGACGGGGCACTTGGCTCTAGAGGTGCCGTATTAAAAGCTCCGTATAGCGACAAAGAAAATCATTATGGGGCTATGGTTATTGGTGTAGATCAATTTAAAACGCTGGCACAGCGATTAGCAAAATCGCCTTTTCAGATGAATACCCACGCCATTGGTGATTCTGCCAATGCGGTGGTGATCAACACCTATTACGATGTGTTGAAAGATCAAAAAGATCGTCGCTGGCGTGTAGAACACGCTCAGGTGGTTGCCCCAGAGGAGTTTGAAGCCCTGGATGATAACTTAGTAATGAGTGTACAACCTACCCACGCTACCAGTGATATGTATTGGGCAGAGGATCGCTTAGGTGAGGAGCGCGTGCAGGGTGCTTATGCCTATAAGACATTATTGGATAAAACAGGTAAACTGGCACTAGGTACGGATTACCCGGTAGAAAATGTAAGTCCTTTTTATACCTTTTATGCGGCAGTTGCCCGTAAGGATTTAGAGCACTATCCTGAGGGTGGTTTTCAAATGAAAGATGCACTGACCCGAGAAGAAGCGTTAAAAGGAATGACACTATGGGCAGCCTATAGTAATTTTGAAGAAAAAGAAAAGGGCAGCATCACCGCTGGTAAATTAGCGGATTTTGTGATCCTGGAACAGGATATGATGACGGCTCCAGAGCAGCAATTGCCCAATATCAAAGTTAATGCTACGTATCTCAACGGGGTAAAGGTGTATTAACACCTGGTAAAATAATAAAATAAACGTAAGGTTGCCCATAATTCGCTTTGGCGATAAAGGCAACCTTAGTTTATTTAGGTCAATGGGTTATTGATTTTTTTTAGCGTTGAGCTCCAACAAGCATTTAGGACCCAAATCAGGTATGTTTTTGTCGATAATAGACAATCCGGAATCAAACCGTATGGCAGCTTCCATAAGGCATCCTTCCTCATTGCAATGCCCGTCACTATGATCCTTAGCGTGGCGATTATCATCCGACAATCCTAGTAAGTGACCAAATTCATGTGTAAGTGTAGTGGCTTCTAATACGGATAATAGCGGCATGTCTGGCCGTTGGCTTAGCGCTCGCAGCGTTTTGCCATAAATGACCATAGACGTATTGTGGTACGCAGATCCAAGCGTTTTATGGGTGTCATTATCCAAATGAAAAGTTCCGTCTGCAACAAAGATGTACACGGTTATATGATCTTCTTTGCTATATAAACTTCGGGTTTGTCGTTCTTGCTCCAAAACTTCAGCAATGGTTAGGGATCCACTATGAGCTACGTTGAGGACGCGTTGTTCTATAAAAATACCGTCGGGCTTAGCTAAGTGTGTAGTTAAAAAGCTGGTAAACTTTTCTACCGCCCAGGGCGAAAGCGCATAATCTTGTGCAGCAACGATTTCTACAGTAAGACTCCTATACTTTGTGTCGGTGAGCAGGTCTATTGCAGCAGAGCCTAAGGGTAACATATGTGGTTCTCGCAGTTGTTGTATTGGGTCGGCCTCATCCACGGTACAGGCACTAAAAAGTAGTAAGATCCCCGCAGCTGCTCCGATTAATTTTGTGATTGGCATCTAATGAAATGATTTGTGGTTTGTTTATAGGCACTATTTGTATCAAATAGTGTACCGAAATTAGCTATCGACCCAAGTTAATTGTGCTAAATAGTCATAATGATCGCCTTCGTAGGCTAATTCGCATACAAAACCGTGGTGATTAGCGGCATTTTGCAAGGTGTTATAGTCTAGGTATAACCAATCAAACCAATCCGACACTTGATTTTTGTACTGCAAGCGATATTGCATTTCGCCATAATACCCCGCTGCTGCATCTACCCAAAACCCACCGTCTTCTTCCATAAATAAATAGGCAAGATCCGAGGAGTCGATCAGCACTTGTCCATTAGGTTGTAGTAGACTTTTGAGATGGGTAAAAAAGCGATCGATCTCCTGTAGTCGACCGATGATACCGCTGCCATTCATCAATAAAATGATTGTATCAAAACCTGATTTTTTCCAATCATAAAGCGTACTCACTTCTGCTTGCTGTACACCGCGTTGTTGACAAACGCCAATTGCACCGGCAGAGCTATCGATAGCCGTAACCTGTAGTTTGCACTCGTTCTGTAAATACAAAGCATGACTCCCCGCTCCACAGCCTACATCGAGTACCGTACCTCGACAGAGCGATAGCGCTTTTTGTTCTAAGGGCGGCATCTCTTCATAAGACCTAAAAAGATAGGGGATAGGGATACTATCATCATCAAAATCTGCGGCTTGTACCACAATATCTTCGCTATACTGGTCAGCGTAATAATCTTGTATGGCAGCTCCAAAAATATCTGGATTCATAGGTTGTTTAATTAAATTGGTATGGCGTATCCCGATCGGTCGGGACCAGGCTATCCCTACAATTCCTCGCGCACGCAGCGCTGCGGGATTTTCGTCCTATCCTTTACGCGGACCAAAGACATACTTTTGTACCTTTGTCCACATGCAAGATTTTATAGCACAGCTTCCGCAACTGGCCAAAGATAAACATAAGGAAAACAAAAAATTCTTTGCGAAGCTAAAAAAAAAGCCGCCAAAAAATTTAGACCAAACTATGCAGCAATTGCACGATGAAGAGTTTCAGCGGACAGACTGCCTGGATTGTGCCAATTGTTGTAAAACGACCGGACCACTCTTTACGGATAAAGATGTAGAACGCATTGCCAAATTTTTTAAATTGAAACCCCAACAGTTCGAAGCGCAATATTTGCGACGCGATGAGGATGGGGATTTGGTGTTGCAGTCCGTGCCCTGTACCTTTTTAGGGGCTGATAACTATTGCAGTATTTATGAAGTTCGGCCAAAAGCGTGCCGGGAATACCCACATACCGATCGTAAAAAATTTCATCAGATCGGTAACCTTACCGTAAAAAACACAGCGATTTGCCCAGCAGCTTATAATATTGTCGAAAAGATGAAACAGCACATCAAACTATAAAAAAAGCCTGAAAAGCATTGCTTTTCAGGCCACTCAACTCAAACCGATAGGGCTAACCTATCTTCCCCGCGCTGATTGCGCTTCTTTAATGTTATTACCTCCTCTTAGATTCGTTGTGCAGGCTCGCAAGCCAAATCCAAACCCAATGCTTTTTCGGTGGATACTTTAGCCTGGTTAGTGCTATAAACGTTTTATACCGTTTTTATCTTCCGTGATATTCCATGTTCGGCAATTGTTCATCGTTCTTTAGATACTTATCAAACCAATTTAAAACTTGCTCGTTAACTTCATCTTTGTGTTCAGAAATACCGTGGTCGCCACCTTCAAACAGTATAAGTCTGTACGGAATTCTATTTTTTTCAAATTCCAAAGCAAGGTTTAGGCTTTGTTCTGGTTTTACTCTCCAATCAGAATTGCCGTGTAGCATTAATATCGGTACATCTTTTGGAAATTGATCTGCCCATTTTATTGCGGACCTTTTTTCTAATTCGATATCTTTATTTTTAGCGTAATCCGGAATCAGTTCTGATAAAACACCTTTTTCCATTTCTGGTCTATCTTTAATAGAGCTAAAGTGATCAGAAACTGCTCCACCAACAACAGCTGCTTTAATATTATCCGTTTTAGTCAATGCTATATAGGTCATCATTCCGCCACGACTCCAACCGTACATGCCAATTTTATCTGTATCTGCATCTTCTATTTCTTTCAAGACCTCTGGTAAAATAGTTATATCATTAACATCTTTGCCGCCAAATTCCTCTTTTCCTTCGCTTCCTCCATTTCCTCTATATTGACTAGCAATTACCACATACCCTTCTTTGGCAATTTGACCAAGTGTAATGGCGCCGTGAGCAGTTTTAAGTGCACCAGAATTCCTGTTTCCGCCGCGATTGTATATTATACAAGGATATTTTCCTTTTTTCTTTGGGGTAACCATAAGTCCGTTTATTTTCAAACCATCACTTAAATAGGTGATTGAATAAATGTCAATATGGTCTAAATATTTAAAATTTTCTTTCCATGCAAGCTGTCCATTTATATCTTCGGTTAATCTCGGATATATTGGTGTTGCTGATAAATCAGCTATTAATTTTTGACGAAGAAGAAGTTTCGTTTCTTGAGCTTCGCAGTTTGTAAATAGTACTAAAAAAGTAAGTAGAGTAATGTATTTCATAGGTTTCTCTTATGGTGTCCAATGTCTAAAAATAGTTCAGCAAAAATGCTGTAATGGTTAGCAATAGGCTCTACTGCTACGCATCGTTGTAAGAGCCTAATTGCTTTTTTAAATTTTTCTCGACCTAGATAATATCAAAGGAGAGCAAGTTTACCCCGCATAGTCCCACAAAATGTTCATTTATAGTATAGTGTATACTTTTGGTTAGGGCAAAAAAGACAAAAATAATGATAGGTTGTGTTCCTTTGAGATTTTGCTAATTAGTGTCTACATGGATTTTGATATAATGGGAGCCTAGAATTGATCTTAAATAGTTGACAACTTTTACATATGCTTTTGCTGTTGGTACGTAAAGGAAGTGTTAGGCTACCAAGTCTTATCTTAACCAGTCTTGTTAATAAAGCACAGGAACAATAGTTCCTATGCTTTATGTACTAAATTATAGTGTTTTTTTAAGTCCTTCAATGGTTTTGGCCATTACAACACCTGGTAATTTTATAGGTGCTGCTACCTCAGCTAGGAATGTTCCTTTTACTTCACCTCTTTTATAGGTAGTAAAACCAATGCGGTACAATCCTGCAGTTAAGGCCTTGGTAGGGTTGCCGGCATCACTCTTATAGCGCAATAATGAGTTATAGCTACTTCCACTTGGTTGCTCAGGCATTTCGCTGCTATCATCATTAGAGGCTAAGGTCACCCAGTTGGCATTTTTTACTGCATCTTCCGTGATTTTATCTTGACTAATGATATCCGAACGCTCTAAGGTGATATAGGTGTCAAAATAATCTTCACTGTCTTTATTAGCGGTAAAAGCTTCTGCAGTAATGGCATTTTTAACCTTTGTTTTTCCCACCGGAGATAGCATACGTACACAAATCTCTGGTGCAACTAATGGCACCCATACATAGATGTAATAAAACTTTTTGTCATCTTTTACTTCATCCTCATTATCTGGCGCGGCATAACCTAAATAGGAGATTACATCCGTATACGGTACCTGGATAGTCTTAGGTCCTATTTTTTTCTCAACAGAGCTACCGAATTTTTTTAACTTTTGAGCTTGTGTAGTTGTTATTGCTACTGCAAACAATATACTAAAGGCCACTAAAATCTTAGTTTTCATAAATTAAAGGAGTTTTAAATGATTTGTAAATTGATTTAAATTGTTTTTAAATTTGAGGACAAGTAAACCCGTCTAGAAGAATAAAAAGGAGGCTACAATCATCCACGCCCCGACACAAAGGCCTAATATTCCTAATTTACCTTGTTTGGGCGCCAATTTTTTGCGTAACTGATCTGCTTTATCTTTAGCCGCTTCGCTTTTGGATAAGAAAAACTTATTGATTAATCCAAATCCTAGCATAAAGCCTAGTACAGCAGATACGATATTACCCGCTAATAAAGATGCCCACCAAATAGGGTAAGTAGTTAACCATCCTAAATTAAGTACAGCGGTGATAATACCCCAAACTCCCCAAAAACAAAAAACTAAACCAATCCATCCTTGATACGGTTCGATCTTAGCTAATAGTTCTTTTGCATTTTGTTTTTTGGCTAACAGTAATGATGGTACTGCTATAATACTTAGTAAAATTAATGAGATTCCCCAAGTCATAATTGATTGTTTTAAAGGTTAGTAATTGTATTTGTGTTGTTGAACACAGTGCAAATATGCAACCGAACTTCACTATGTTTTTGCACCTCTAACCGTGAAAATGGCTACCCTGTAAATGGGGTAGTAGGGAGTAATTGTATTGTTTTTTCAAAAAAAATACCCCTGAATCAGGGGGGAGAATCCTCGGCTATGCGTTATAGTTTTGTAACGTTAATTTTTTTTGGGGAAATATATTATGATACAGACTAAACTAGGAATAGCAAAAGCTAACTATTTTACACTTTTAGTATACTTTTTTTTAACTTCAGCTTTGTTTGCTCAGCAGTATTACCCGGCTAATTTTGATCTTTCTACGCTAAACGGGAATAATGGTTTTAGAACACCTGGGGTGTTGAATGGAGCAAGGACTGGAGCAGAAGTTGATTTTATTGGTGATATTAATAATGATGGCTTGGATGATGTTGCTATTGGAGCAAACTATGCTTCTTTTAATGGGTTGACAAGAGCGGGGTCTATATATGTTATTTTCGGTTCATCAACAGGTTTTACGGCTGATTTTGACTTACTTTCATTAGATGGTACCAATGGTTTTATCATGGAGGGTATTGAAGATGAGGAGAGAATTGGTTCTTCAATTAGTGCAATAGAGGATGTAAATGGAGATGGCATCGATGATTTTGTAACAGCTGGTGATATTGATGCCCTAGTGATCTATGGTAGTTCTGATGCATTTCCAGCTCGTTTTGATAAAAATGATTTAGATGGTACTAATGGTTTTATCATTGAGGGTAACCGTTTCAATGAGGTTGCAGGTTTAGGGGATGTTAACGGTGATGGTAATAGTGATTTTATAGTAGGCCCCGTATTTACTTCTACAGATGCTTTAGTTATTTTTGGTAGAACCAGTGATTTTCCAGCAACTATTAATCAAAGTTGGGTTGGTGGAATTAATGGCTTTAGAATTGATGGATACTCGTCTACTTTAAGAGCTTCATATCTTGTTGGAAGCGCTGGAGATGTAAATAATGATGGGTTCAATGATATCATACTAGGGGATTGGTCAAGTAGTTTTGGGTCTCGACAGGAGCGTACACACGTTTTATTTGGAAGAAGTTCATTTAATAATATCGAAAATGTTGATGGAACTTTGGATGGATCCAATGGATTTACCATACAGCATACTGGTGGATCATTTTTAGCCTATGTGGGTTTATTAGGTGATATTAATAATGATAATATCGATGATATTTTTTCTGAAGGTTTGGCAATATTTGGTAGTTCGGATCCCTTTCCTGCCAATTTTGAATTAAGTGACATTGATGGTACAAATGGGTTTAATTTGCCCGCAATTTCTGTTGCTGCTGCTTTAGGAGATATAAATCAGGATGGAATTGATGATTTTATTTCCACTTTTGGAAGCGGTAGTTCTGGCTCCCCCATTGCCTATGTAGTATTCGGTAGTTCAGCAGGATTTCCTGATCCTATAAATGAAACCAACCTTGATGGTACTACTGGTTTTGTCATAGAAGGTTTGAGAGGAGGTAGCGGAAGACCTGTTGGAGGAGATGGAGATTTTAATGGAGATGGAGTTGCTGATTTTGTTTTAGGAAACGGAGGTGCAGCCTACGTTGTTTTCGGTGGGGATCATTATGCAATGCAATTGAATACGAATTACCCTCAGGCTATTGATGAAACAACTTCAGGTTTTACATTACTAGTTAATGGACCAGAAACAGGAACCATTCATTATGCTATTTATCCCGGGAATTTTTCTGGCGATTCTGATTATGATGATATTCTTAATGGAACCGGAGCAATTGTAAACGGAAATTTTTCCATGAATATTGCAAATACTGATGTTACAGAGGTTATTTCCTCACTAGCTTCTAATACAACATATGATGTATATCTCTTTTTAGAAGATGCAGTTGGAAATCAAGGCCAGATTTATCATTTAAATAATGTAAGAACTTTATCCATTGATGATACTGAAGCCCCAGAAATGACCTGTCCAAGAGATCAGGAGTTAAGTTGTGGAACAACAGTGCTCCCAGATTACACTACGTTGGTTACCGCTACGGATGTTGATGATCCTAATCCAACGATTACACAAGATCCTGTTGCGGGCACACCGTTTACTGACGGTATGACCGTTACCTTTACAGCCACAGATGCTTCAGGGAACGAAAGTAGCTGTAGTATCGTTGTAAATCAAGCTCCAGATACCGAAGCTCCAGTGATTAGTTGTATTGATGATCAAGAGTTGGAGTGCACGGAAACTATACTGCCCAACTATATCAATTTAATTACTGCTACGGATAATTGTAGTGATGTAATAGCATTTGATCAATCGCCAGCGCCTGGCACTGCGTTCACTGATGGCATGACAGTTACGTTTACGGCTACAGACGCTTCGGGTAATGTATCGCGATGTATCATAACAGTGAATTCAGCCGCGGATACTGAAGCTCCAGTGATCAGTTGTATTGGCGATCAAGAGTTGGAGTGCACAGAAACTACGCTATCTGATTACACAGCTATGCTTACTGCTACGGATAATTGTAGTGATGTAATAGCATTTGATCAATCGCCAGCGCCTGGCACTGCGTTCACTGATGGCATGACAGTTACGTTTACGGCTACAGACGCTTCGGGTAATGTTTCGCGTTGTATCATAACAGTAAATTCATCATCGGATACTGAAGCTCCAGTGATCAGTTGTATTGGTGATCAAGAGTTGGGGTGTACAGAAACGACGGTACCTGACTATACAGCTATGCTTACTGCAACCGATAGCTGTAGTGATGTAGTTGCGATTGCTCAATCTCCAGCGCCTGGCACTGCGTTTACAGAAGGAATGACGGTTACCTTTACAGCCACAGATGCTTCAGGGAACGAAAGTAGCTGTAGTATCGTTGTAAATCAAGCTCCAGATACCGAAGCTCCAGTGATCAGTTGTATTGACGATCAGGAGTTGGGGTGTACAGAAACTACGCTACCTGACTACACGGCTATGATTACTGCTACGGATAATTGTAGTGATGTAATAGCAATTGATCAATCGCCAGCGCCTGGCACTGCGTTCACTGATAGCATGACAGTTACGTTTACGGCTACAGACGCTTCGGGTAATGTATCGCGATGTATCATAACAGTGAATTCAGCCGCGGATACTGAAGCTCCAGTGATCAGTTGTATTGGCGATCAAGAGTTGGAGTGCACAGAAACTACGCTACCTGACTACACAGCTATGCTTACTGGTACAGATAATTGTAGTGATGTAGTTGAGATTGTTCAGTCGCCGGCGCCTGGCACTGCGTTTACTGAAGGTATGACAATTACCTTTACGGCAACAGATGCTTCTGGTAATGTATCTCGATGTACCATATCAGTGAATTCAGCATCGGATACTGAAGCTCCAGTGATCAGTTGTATTGGCGATCAAGAGTTGGAGTGCACAGAAACTACGTTACCTGACTACACAGCTATGCTTACTGCTACGGATAATTGTAGTGATGTAGTTGCCATTGCGCAATCGCCAGCACCGGGCACTGCGTTCACTGATGGCATGACAGTTACGTTTACGGCTACAGACGCTTCGGGTAATGTATCGCGATGTATCATAACAGTGAATTCAGCCGCGGATACTGAAGCTCCAGTGATCAGTTGTATTGGCGATCAAGAGTTGGAGTGCACAGAAACTACGCTACCTGACTACACGGCTATGCTTACTGCTACGGATAATTGTAGTGATGTAGTTGAGATTGTTCAATCGCCAGCGCCTGGCACTGCGTTTACTGATGGCATGACAGTTACGTTTGCGGCTACAGACGCTTCGGGTAATGAGTCACGATGTACTATCAATGTGAACTCAGCCACAGATACTGAAGCTCCAGTGATCAGTTGTATTGACGATCAAGAGTTGGAGTGCACAGAAACTACGTTACCTAACTACACAGCTATGCTTACTGCTACCGATAATTGTAGTGATGTAGTTGCGATTGTTCAATCACCAGCACCGGGCACTGCGTTTACTGAAGGTATGACAATTTCTTTTACGGCAACAGATGCTTCTGGAAATGCATCGCGATGTGCTATTACAGTACGTAATTCAATAGATTCGGAACCACCGGTTATCAATTGTATTGAAGATCAGCAGTTAAGTTGTCAACAAACAACAATCCCTAATTTTATCGATTTGGTAACTGCTGAGGATGCCTGTAGTGATTTGGTTACCATTATACAGCGTCCACAGGCGGGAACGGCTTTCGAAAATGGAATGACAGTTACATTCACAGCTGCTGATATATCAGGAAATACATCGCAATGTACGATAACCCTAAATTCAACGGATACGGAAGCTCCAATAATCAGTTGTATAGAGGATCAGGAGTTGGGCTGTGAATCTGTTTTACCAAATTATATGACGCAATTAACGATCACTGATGATTGTGATGCTGAGGTTACAAGACGACAAATTCCTCCACCAGGATCTCGTATTACTTCCACAACAACGGTAAGGATAGAGGCCATTGATGCTAGTGGAAACCTGTCTACGTGTAATTTTACCGTGTTTCCTTCTCAACTTAGTATAGATGCAGGGAATAATCAAACCATTATCGAAGGCGAACGGGTACAATTATCGGCTACGCTACCCGGCACAGGTCTAATCCAGTGGTCACCTGATGATACGCTTAATGATGGAAGTGTAGCAAATCCCATAGCGTTTCCGTTGCAGACAACTACCTATACCATCAGCTTTATTAGTGATGAGGGATGTTTGCTAGAAGACACGGTAACCATTTTTGTTGATCCATTACCCGATGATGAAACAAAATATGGTTTCTCCCCAGATGGAGATGGTATCAATGAATATTGGCAAATTCACAATATCGAAAACTATCCAAATAATACAGTTCAGATTTTTAACCGATGGGGAGACCTGGTTTTTGAAATCAATGGATACAATAACAGCTCTAGGGTATTTAGGGGCCAAGCAAATCGTAAAACTAGCCTAGGAGGTGGAGAGCTTCCTGAAGGTACCTATTTCTTCAATATTAGTATAAACGGAGCACACCAATTAAGAAAAACAAACGGATTTATCATTTTAAAACGATAAGTAATGACAAGGGGATTTCAATTTTTACAACTCATAATTTATATACTAGTTTTCCAACAGTATAGTACAGCACAACAAACACCAAGTTTTTCGGACTATAACTATAATGCTTTACTCATTAATCCAGCGGAAGCTGGCTATTTTCCACAAACGGATATAACATTGACTAATAGAGGATATTTAAATCAATTTGAGGGTAGTGCAAGAACCCTTGGAGTTTTAATGAACTCTAGTCTAAGATCCGAAAAACTAGGCCTTGGTTTAGGAGTAATGTACGATGAGATAGGGGTTACCACCACCTCTTTCATTTCAGGATCATTATCTTATAAAATCAATCTAGATCATAATTACAACCGAGTCCGATGGTGGAGTTATAATCCGAGCGTACTTAGCTTTGGTATTACCGCCGGAGTAGCATTATATAATGAGGATTTATTAGCTTTAGGAATTGATAATGATCCTAATTTTGCGGCAAATATAGATACTGCAGTACCAGTTATTGGAGCGGGAATCCGATTTAATAGAGAACATATCTTTATTGGAGTATCTGCTCCAAATCTACTAGGAGATACATTATCGAATGAAAACAATTTGAATCTCGAAAGACCATGGTATTTAAATGCGGGCTATCGGTTTTTTGCAACCCGTTTTCAAGAGGTGTTAATTACGCCTAGCGTTTTATTAAAATATGTCGTCGGAGCACCTTTACAATTCGATTTTAATACGATTATCAATTATAAAAACAAGTTTGAAGTTGGGGGTGGATACCGAACAGACACTTCTATCAATCTATTAGCTGGATTTTATATGTTTGATTCCTGGCGTATTGTCTATAGCTATAATCAAACAACGAGAAACACACCAATTAACAATACACACGGATTTGTATTGAGTTATCGTTTCAATAATGGTTTTAAAAAGAGTTAATCTGCTTTTTAGGCTTTGATATATTTTTTGCGCAGAGCGTATTTTGTCAACCCTGCTAAGTTACGGACATTAAGTTTGGCCATAAGATTCTTGCGGTAGCTTTCTACCGTATGTTTACTTAAAAAAAGCTGATCTGCGATTTCTTGAGTGGTGTACTCTTCGGCTATTAGTGTTATGACTTCGATTTCGCGTTTGGTGAGTTTTACTTCTTGCTCTTTTTGTTGCGTAAACTTATTTTGTAGATAAGCTTCCTTAATTTGAGTTGAAAAATACTTATCTCCCTTAAGTAGCGTTCTGATCGCTTTAATTAATTCTAGTTTTTCGGCATTTTTTGGCACGTACCCATCCACATTGTTGGTGATTAATTCTTCAGTCATGATCGGATCATTGTGCATGCTAACCACCAATGTTTTTATTCTCGAATTATGTTTTTTAACTAAACTATTTAATTCAATACCGTTAAGATCTGGCATTGAGATATCTGTAATAACTAAATCTATAGTTTCTTTTGGGTTCACCTCTAAAAATTTGATGACTTGATTACCATCTTTGGCGGTGAGCAGTATGTTGAGATCTCCTTCAGAAGCCAATATACTGGTCAATCCATCTAAAAACATTTTGTGGTCATCGGCTATGATTACATTATACCTTTTCATGTACAATAGATTTTGTAGTATTTATATCGATATTGATTAAAGAGCCCCTTCCTTTTGAGGAGTCCATTTGTAGTGTGCCATGAATTGACGATAGTCGGTTTTTGATACTGAGTAAACCTAGTCCCTGGTTAATGGTTTCCGGATCAAAACCTATCCCATCGTCTTCAAAAATTAAGTTCAATTGTTCATCTCTATAGTTTAACTGAACGTCAACAGTCTTTGCTTGTGCGTGCTTTATCGTATTGGTTAAAAGTTCTTGAACAATCTTGAAGACTTCTATCTGAATTTGCTCAGTGAGTTGATTTATGGCTTTTCGAGGATAGGCTTGAAAATTAGTTTCTAAGTTACTGGCGTTTCCAATTTTTATCAAATATTCTTCAATGATGTCGCAAAAATCGTTATTTCGAAACTTTTTAGGAATCAAGGTATGCGAGATATTTCGTACCTGTTGGTAGGTGTCATCGATTTGGAGGTTGATATCCTGTAAAGACTGCTCCTCTTTTACAAAATGGGAAAGCTGTAACTTAATTGCAGCTAAATTACCACCAATACTATCGTGTAGCTCTTGTGCTATTCGTTTTCTTTCCATGTCCTGGCCTTCAACACTTGCTTTGATGATTTCTAATTCTTGATCTTTAATGATGGATTTAATTCTCTGAGTATTAATTTCTTCTTGTTGCGCGTTGAGTTTGTGCTGTGTCTGTAATTTTTGATAATACATTACCAGGAGGCCAATGATCGGAATCATGATGATCAAAAATGAATAGAGTATGGTGTTTTTAATGCCTTTTTCTCTTATAATACTTGCCTGTTTCAGTTGTTGATCCTTTTTTAATAGATTAATTTGACTTTCTCTTTGTTCGGACACCCGCTGAAAGGCTAAGATTTTATTTTGATTCTCTTTTTGAGCGATTTCATTATTCTTTTTTTCTAACTCTTGTTGCAGCTTTAGATTTTTAATCGCTTCGGTTTGATTGGCTACGGTAAGTTGTTTGTTTTTATTTTCAATTTGTAAAAACTCAATTTCTTTTTCTTTTTGGGCGGTTTTAAATTTTACTTCAAGTTCCTGAATTTCTTTATCGCGCTGTAGTTTTTGAATTGAATCTTTGATTGCTATTTCTTTCTCAAAATACGCTAAAGAGGCTTTGTAATTCGCCTGGATCTCTGCAATATTTTTGAGTTCTTGATAAATAGTAATCTGTTTATCAAGATATCCTAACTCTTCACACATCAATAATGCTTTTTCATAGGCAGCAGTAGCCTCCGCGTAGTTTTTATTGTCTTTATTGAGTAATGCCAAGTTGTTTATGGCATCGAGTGTAGGCCGATGATATTGTTTTTCTTTTCCTAACTTGTATGCTCTAATATAATACTGTTTTGCAGAGTCAGGTTGTTTTAATAAATGGTACTGTACCCCAATGTTTTGCAGGATAATCACTTTTTTCCTGAGCTCCTTCGCATTTCGGAAAAATGATAACGTCTTTTTTAAATAAATTAAAGATTTTTCATAATCATTTTTATAAGAGTAAATCGAAGCTAAATTAATATAGCAAGAAAAAATGAATTCAGGATCTTTATCATAGGCTAAGCACTCTTCTAATAATTGGAGGGCAAAATTAAAATCTTGTTGCCTCATATACACTGAGGCCAAATTGTTCAGCTTTCGATAATATTCTGCTTTATCGTGATATTTTTTAGAAAGTTCGATTCCTCTGAGATGCCATTTTTTACTTTTTTCGAGCAAACTTTTATCACCATAAGCGTTGGCAATGATATTATACACCTCAGTTTTTTTAAGCATGGCTAAGGTGTCCGTTTTTGGTTCAAGGAGCGCTAAAGAACGATTACCATAAAAAAGCGCAGAATCTGCAATATTTTTATCATTAAAATATACCCCCAGTACTATATTTGCTGCTATTCGGCTGGATTCATATACTGAGTTTTTGAGTATTCGATGGCTAATGTTGTATGCTTTGGCATCTTCTGAAGTGTCTAGATAAGTATACGCCTTTTCTAATTGAAGTAATTCTGCTTTTTGAGTATTAAGCTTATCTGTTCTTTTTAACGACATCTCGCCATAGGTCTGTGCGTAGAGTAGTGTTTTAAAGCACAATAAGCTGATAAGTATCGTTTTTCTTAGCAAAATATTCATACTATAAAAATTCCTTTCTCCGGTGGAAAGCAATAGATAATTTTTTGCTCCCAATTTAACAATTTTTTAGGAATAGTGCTTATGGATACAGCAAGTAATTTGCTCTAATTTTTTTGAAATTTTCTAGATCCTGCAGCCACGTTTTTCTAATTTCTTTAAACGAATAGCCCTGTTCAATTTGTAGCTGTAGTTTTTTGGTACCGGCGTGTATTGTAAACGAATCACTATTAAAAAAATTTGACTTTTTTGTGGAATTAACATAGGCTTCTATCAACCAACTAAGATCAACATGATTCATACGTTGGGTTGCCCTTAAATCTTTACCGTTGCAACTTTTTCCTTGATGCTTAGGGTGTTTTGCTCCAAAATTTGGTTGTGGTATATAAGTAAAATCATAGGTTTCTTTAGGGAGGTCTGGTGAGCCAAAAATTTGAAATTGCATTTCTGTTCCACGTCCTGCGTTTATACTGGTTCCTTCAAAAAATCCTAAACTAGGGTATAGGTTTATTGAAGTATCGTTGGGTAGATTAGGAGAAGGACGAATGGGAGGGCTATAAAAAGTATTGTGTGTATAGTTTTTAATTGGTATTACTGTGATTTCACATTTAAGATCATTACCTAGCCAGCCTTCGCCATTTACCATCTTTGCATATTCTCCTATAGTCATACCGTGAACCAAGGGTATAGGATGCATCCCAACAAAACTTTGATGTGCTATTTCTAAGGTAGGTCCATCGATGTAATGTCCGTTGGGGTTAGGACGATCAAGAATTAATAATGGGATGTTGTTTTCTGCACAGGATTGCATCACATAATGTAATGTAGAAATATAGGTGTAAAAGCGTACCCCCACATCCTGAATGTCAAACACCATAATATCAACATCTTGTAACGCTTCGCTTGAAGGCTTTTTATTTTTACCATAGAGGGAAATGATGGGGATACCGGTTTTAATGTCCTTGCCATTTTTTACTAGTTCTCCAGCATCCGCCGTACCTCTGAATCCATGTTCAGGAGCAAAAACTTTAACTACATTGATGCCATTACTAACTAAGGAGTCTACCAGGTGCGTGTGCAGTAGCGTATGCTCCGTTAAGGAATCACTTGTAACTGCTCCTTTTTTAAAAATTACTGAAGTTTGATTCCCAACAATTGCTACTTTTTTATGTTGTAATAAAGGTAGGTACAGCTCGGTTTGATTGGCACCTATGGTTAAGGAATCTTTGGTTTGAACAAGCTGTTGATTCGGTTTAGAAGTATCGCTGTTTTTCTGTTGCGAAACTACCTTTGAATTGTTTCCGCACGAAATAAAAAGGATAGAAAAAAATAAAAATGTATTTTTGAACTTCTCTGCCAAAAAGGTAGAAGCATTTTGGATTAAAACCATAGTAGCTTGAATTTCGAATTTTTTATTGCAAAACGCCTTATCAAAGGTAAAGAACGTAAAAGTAGTATTTCTGCACCAATCATAAAAATTGCGATAGCAGCTATCACTATTGGTATGGTAATGATGATCATCACCGTAGCCACTGGGATTGGTTTACAACGAAAGATAAGAGAAAAGGTAGCCGCTTTTGAAGGACACGTTATCATTTCGAGTTTTGATAATAATAGTAGTGTAGAAACACTCGTTCCCATAAGTAAAGCGCAAGATTTTTATCCAGAGTTTAAGAGTGTAAAAGGAATCCGGCACATCCAGGGAGTGGCTACAAAAGCAGGTTTAATTCGTACCGAAGAGGATTTTGAGGGTGTAGTCGTTAAAGGGGTAGGAGCAGATTATCAATGGGGAGATTTTGGAGATTATGTGATTGAAGGGCGGTTACCGAATTTTTCGGATGATCTAAATCCAGAGATTATTATTTCAGATTATATTTCAAAACGATTACAACTTGGTGTTGGCGATAAAGCCATTACTTTTTTTCTAAAGAAAAACTCTAATCCAAAATCAAGGCCAAATACAAGAGCTTTTGAAATTGTAGGTGTTTATAACTCTGGGATGCAAGAGTTTGATCGCTCTTTTGTAATCGCTGATATTAGACATATTCAGCTGATGAATAAGTGGGAAGAAAATGAGGTAGGTCGTTTCGAAGTGCTCCTTGAAGATTTTGATAAAATCGAAAAAAAAGGAAATGAAATTTACAAAAAGCTTCCTTCTACCCTAGATGCACAGACGATAGCACAGAAATATGGGACGATTTTTGAATGGTTAAAACTGTTTGATCTCAATATAATTGGTATCATTGGTATCATAATTTTGGTAGCGGGTATAAATATGATCACCGCTTTATTAGTTTTGATACTGGAAAGAGTTTCATTAATTGGAATTTTAAAAGCATTAGGTAGTAGTGACTGGTCGATACGTAAAGTGTTTTTATACAATGCTAGTTACCTTATTTTGGTAGGGTTGCTTCTAGGTAACGTTTTAGGTATTGGTCTACTGTATGTGCAACAACATTATGGAATTATTACTTTAAATCCAGACACCTACTACGTTGATAAAGCTCCCGTTTACATTAGTACTGGGTATATTATCTTGCTAAATCTAGGTACCATGTTATTATGTATGCTTATGCTTTTGATTCCTTCTTTTATCGTTTCAAAAATTTCTCCGGTAAAAGCAATTCGCTTTCAGTAATGACTTTATGATCTTAATGGAGTATAAAATTGTAAGACCCTTTACAACTTCGTATCTTTGCAGCCGAAAATAATTATTTGGAATACTTAGTACTAATAATAAAAGAGTAGAAGACTTGAAATACGCAGAGAACATATTGGGAACTATAGGGAATACTCCTTTAGTGAAAATGAATGCCTTAGTGAAGGATGTTGACGCACTGGTACTTGCGAAGTACGAAACGTTCAATCCAGGAAACTCGGTGAAGGACAGAATGGCACTTCAAATGATAGAAGATGCAGAAGCAGATGGTCGATTACAACCTGGAGGAACAATTATTGAAGGAACCTCGGGTAATACAGGTATGGGATTGGCATTGGCAGCTATTGTTAAAGGATATAAGCTGGTTTGCGTAATGGCAGATAAACAATCTAAAGAAAAAATGGATATTCTTCGAGCTGTTGGTGCAAAGGTAATGGTATGTCCTACGAATGTAGAACCAGACGACCCCAGATCTTATTATTCAGTATCAAAGCGATTGGCAGAAGAAACCCCTAATTCCTGGTATGTAAACCAATATGATAACCCGTCAAATACAAAAGCCCATTACCAAAGTACTGGCCCAGAAATATGGGAGCAAACTGATGGTAAGGTTACCCATTTTATTGTAGGTGTTGGTACAGGAGGAACCATATCCGGTGTCGGTAAATACCTCAAAGAACAAAACCCTAACATTAAGGTTTGGGGCGTAGATACCTATGGATCTGTGTTCAAAAAATATCACGAAACGGGTATTTTTGATGAAAATGAAATTTATAGTTACGTCACGGAAGGTATCGGAGAGGATATCTTACCCAAGAATGTCGATTTTTCGATTATTGATGGCTTCACCAAAGTAACAGATAAAGATGCTGCTGTTTATACACAACGATTGGCAAAAGAAGAAGGCATGTTTTTAGGTAACAGTGCTGGGGCTGCTATAAAAGGAGTCTTGCAACTTAAAGAACATTTTAAGAAAGATGATGTAGTGGTCGTTTTGTTTCATGATCATGGTAGTCGATATGTGGGTAAAATGTTTAATGATGATTGGATGCGGGATCGTGGTTTTTTAGATGAGGAAGTGTCAACAGTTGCAGACCTTATTAAAGGCAGGGTAGATAAGCCACTGATTACGGTTAAAACAGAGGAACTTGTATCGCACGCTATTGAAAGAATGCGCAAACATCAAATCTCACAATTGCCGGTAGTGGACAGCGAAGGAATCGTCGGAGCCGTTGATGAGAGTATTTTATTTTCTGCATTTTTAGATGACAAGCATTTAGGGAATACACCTATAAAGGATATCATGAAAGAAGCATATCCTATAATTGATGAGCAAACTTCATTAGAAAAACTCTCTTCCTTAATTAAAGATGGCAATACAGCTGTGTTGATTAAAAACAATGCAGGAGCGTATCATATCGTTACCAAATACGATGTGATAAGCAATATAAATTAATTTAGTATATTTATAATATAGAAATGTCCCCTCTATCAGTTATCAATCTGATGTAGGGGTTTTTTTATAGACTTCTTAAAACTTAGGATATAACTTATTGATATAAGTATTGATTTTTAATCAGATACCCGCAGTGTCGTTTTTAATTTATATTGACTACGACCTTTAAACTAGTAAGGATTAAAATTACGGAAATGGTTACCTATACATTTGATTTCTCCGATATCGATACCCTAAGATCTTATTACAAATCTCAGTTGGACCCTGATGGAAATACGGATAGAATATTTTTTCCCGATGCAATAGGCAAGGGATATCTGTCGTATTACAAAATTTCACCCGAAGTTTTTTTATTAGTCAATAATTATAAGGCTAACACTGATATCAAGTATGTACGTCTGCCTATTGATGAAAATGATCTGATTTTACATTTTAGGAAATATGCGCTAGATCATAAGCTTACAAATAAAGAAGTGGTAAGTGACTATTCTGATAGTTACACGCCGGGTAACATGCGTTGTATTGATGCTAAAAGAGGAGAAATTGTTTATATTCCCAAAGGGGCCGAGGTAAAATCAACTATGATCGTACTAAAGAGTTCATGCACTGCGCCTTATTTTATGAGAAGTGGAAAATGGGCAGATAAGCTTGATATGTATATCAAAGAATCACATCGACATATCGATAAATTTTATTTTTCGTACAAACAATCTGTGTTATTCGACCAGATCGTAGATGCGGATTTCGATAGAGTGGAGAACTATTTATACTTTGTAGCCAGAGGTATACGACTTTTGGAAACTTTTTGGAAAGATGTATTAAAGTGGGAAAGCGAACAAGATCCTTTTACCATTAACAGTACGCAGGTTGGTAATATATTTAGTGTAAGCCATTTTCTTGAAAATAATCTACACGAACCTTTTCCGGGTGTAGATCAACTCGCTCATATGGCTAATATGAGTAGAACCTATTTTTTTAATATGTTCAAAGAAATACATAACCAAACACCTTTAGAGTTTTTTAATAACCGAAGATTGGAGCGCTCATACAACATGATATTTGCTCAAGGTAAACCTATAAAAGAGGTTATGGAAAATTTGAATTACTCTAACTCTTCTAAGTTTAGAAAAGCCTTCTACAACAAGTTTGATCTGTATCCTGATATAAACTTTAAATAAAGATGGTCGTCAGAAAATGACAACCATCAATAACCTAACACAAACTCAACTAAGCTTAGGGTTTTAATTTATTTTTATGTCTTTGTGTTTTTACCTTTCCCTGTTGAGGGCAAAATAACTAAAATAAGGGCAGTTTTCTGTTTCCAGTAATACATATTTTGTTACCAATAGTACAATTTTGAAGTTTGGGTGTTAAAAATAAGGGTGTTGTTGTAATAATTTGATAATAAATCAGATAACCCTATTAATTCTATAGGGTTGTTTTAAAATGATATGTTTTTCTAAGTATTTATTTAAAAATCTTTTATCTTCACTATTGATATGAAGGAAGATTTTTTACATCATATTTGGAAATACAAAAAGTATAATGGTCTTAACCTGGCAACGGTTAATGGTGCGTCTATTGCTGTTTTGGATTCAGGAACTCATAATGAGTCTAATGGCGGACCTGATTTCTTCAATGCATTATTATGTATTGATGATCAGAAATGGGCAGGTAATGTTGAAATTCATGTCAAATCCAGTGATTGGTATCTACACAATCACCAAAACGACGATTTATATAATAATGTTATTCTACATGTGGTCTGGGAAGATGATGTAGAAGTATATAATAAAGATAACAGTCCTATTCCCACCTTGAGGATTAAAGATTTTGTGGACACTAATTTTTTTGCCAATTATCAAAAACTATCTAATTCCAAAAATAGTTTGAATTGTCAAGGTCAGCTTCAAGATATTCCAGGTATTATTCAAAATAATTGGTTGGAGCGGTTATACTTTGAAAGACTTGAAAAAAAAGCGACGGAAATTGAACAAGTATTGAAAAGCACAAAAAATGACTGGGAAGCTGTTCTTTTTCATATGCTTTGCCGGTCTTTTGGTTTAAACACAAATGGAGAAGCTTTTTATAGTCTGGCACAATCCATAGATTTTAGTGTACTTAGAAAATGTACAGATCAGCAACAAAGATTAGAAGCTCTATTATTAGGGCAAGCAGGACTCTTGGAAGATAGTTTGGATCACGAGTACGCAAATACATTACAAGAAGAATATCACTATCTAAAAACCAAGTTTAGTTTGGATAATACAAAGGTACTTCCTGTCAATTTCTTTCGCCTTAGACCTAGTAATTTTCCCACCGTCCGGTTGGTACAATTAGCAGCACTCTATGCTACTAAGCCATCTTTATTTTCTGCGGTAACTAAGGCTAAATCCTTGCTAGAATTAATGAATTTACTTGATGTTAAGCCTAATTCTTTTTGGGAAACACACTATTCGCTAACTAAAACCTCAAAGAAAAAATCCAAACGACTATCTAAATCGTTCAAGGAGCTACTCATTATAAATACTTTATTACCCATACGATTTGCTTATCAAAAATATACAAACGAAGCGGCAGAGGATAAAGCAGTGGCCCTCATCACAAGCTTAAGTGCCGAAGATAATGCAATCGTTAAACGATTCAAAAAAGAGAAAATTACAATAAAAAACGCTATGGAATCACAAGCAGTTATCCAATTATTTACGAAATACTGTAGCAATAATCGATGTTTGCAATGTGGTTTTGGTAATTATTTGCTCAAAAATTAAGCTCATTTGATAATAATAAGTAATTTGCGTTATGCTGTATAACCTAAGATTATTTTTAGAACGAAATGGATTTTATGTGTCCAGCCGGTTAGCTGACAGGTTGGGGATGCGGGCAAAAAATGTGCGGTTGTTTTTTATTTACGCCACCTTTGCTACCGCAGGATTAGGGTTTGTGGTATATTTAACCCTTGCTTTTTGGTTGCGATTAAAAGATCTTGTTTATACAAAAAGAACTTCGGTATTTGATTTATGAATGGAATGTTTAGGTGGGTAAAGTCAAAAATCTATATTGCGCTAATACTATTGGTGTTAGTCGTAGTGTTTGGGGTGTTAGGATTCCGGTTTTTTTCCAATTACAGCTGGGTAGACGCTTTATATATGACAGTTATTACCATGTCTACGGTAGGTTTTGGAGAGGTACAACCCCTTGATGATATGGCTAAGCTTTTCACTGTATTCCTAATAGGAACTAGCGTCTCTATATTTGCATATTCGGTTTCCGTAATCACAGAATATATCGTAAATAAAAATGATCCAAAAAGAGTACAATATCGTAAACTTCAAAAGATGATCGAAAAATTAGAAAATCATATTATTATAATAGGTTACGGCAGAAATGGCAAGCAAGCTGCTGTAAAACTGATGGCTTATGATAAACCTTTTATCATTATTGAGAATGATAGAGAAGTTATCGAAAAATACCAAAATGATAAGCTTATGTTTTTTGAAGGTAATGCTACAGAAGACAGTACACTTATTGATGCCGGAATTAAAAAGGCATCTTGTTTGATTTGTACATTGCCTGAGGATGCAGATAACTTGTTCATAGTGCTTTCGGCAAGACAAATAAATAGTAACCTGAAAATAATAAGTAGAGCCTCTCAAGATGCTTCTTATAAGAAAATTAGGTTGGCTGGAGCCGACAACGTGATTATGCCAGATAGGATAGGAGGGGATCATATGGCATCATTAGTGGTAGTTCCTGATCTTATTGAGTTTTTAGACAATCTATCTATTGTAGGTAAAAGATCAATCAATATCGAAGAGGTTTCTTTTGAGGATATGTTTGAAGATAATGAGAGGAGAACAATTCGTACTATTGATATGCGATCCAAAACAGGTTGTACTATAATCGGATATAAATCACCAGAAGGAGAATATATCGTCAATCCCGAAGCAGAAACCCTACTCTTACCGGGGTCAAAAATTGTTGTTTTGGGTAGACCAGAACAAATTAATAAATTGAATAAGGAATTTAATATTTAGTCTTGTATAAAATTATAACAATACATTAATAAAAGTATTGTTAAACTTCAATCTTCGATATATTTACTACTCAAAAAATTGTTAGAAATACTTTTTTTTAGCATCTTGCTGCCTTTGTAATTTTAAAATTCAAATTAACTCATACATTATGAAGAGAACTCTTCTTTCATTATTAGCATTAATTACTCCAATTTTAACATTTGCTCAAGAGGCTAAAGAGCCAACACTTTCTGAAAAAATAGATCAAGTGTTTAGTGATTATACAGGTTGGTTTGTTCAAGGGATATTTTATGAAATTCCATTTTCAGAGCAATTTCAAATTCCTTGGGTGCTCATCGTTCTTATCGGAGGAGCATTATATTTTACAATTTATTTTAAACTGATCAATTTTACGGGCTTTGTAACCGCAATTAAGGTGGTTCGTGGTCAGTATGAAGATATTGAAAAACACGGTGCTAAAGCCTTATACGGTGAAGATGGTTTAGCACACGAGATTGATGATCTCGAAGAACTTGAAAACCCTGAAATATCCACAAAAGATCGTGTCACTGTGGATGGAGATCTTCCGGATACAATAAGAGATGAAGGTGCTGACGGAGAAGTATCGCACTTCCAGGCATTGACAGCAGCATTGTCTGCAACAGTAGGATTAGGTAACATCGCTGGTGTTGCTGTGGCCCTATCTATTGGTGGGCCAGGAGCTACATTCTGGATGATCGTAGCAGGATTATTAGGTATGGCGTCTAAGTTTGCAGAATGTACCTTAGGGGTTAAATACCGTGATGTAGGTGAAGACGGTACTGTATATGGAGGACCGATGTACTATCTTAAAAAAGGACTTGGTGAAAAGAATATGGCAGGACTTGGAAAAGTACTGGCAGTATTATTTTCCATTTTTGTGATTGGAGGGTCCTTCGGTGGAGGTAATATGTTCCAAGCCAATCAAGCAGCAGCTCAATTTGTTGAACTAGCAGGATTACAAGGAGGAAACGCTGGATTCTATTTTGGTTTAGTAATGGCAGCCTTAGTTGCTGTGGTTATTATCGGAGGAATTAAAAGGATTGCTTCTGTAACCGAAAAGATTGTTCCATTTATGGCAGGTATCTATGTGCTTGCAGCTATTGTTATTTTAGCAGTAAATTATAAGTATATTGGAGATGCCTTTGGATTAATCTTTGAAGGGGCATTTTCTGGATTAGGTATAGCTGGTGGTTTAATCGGTGTTATGATTCAAGGTATACGTAGAGGAGCATTTTCTAATGAGGCCGGTGTTGGTTCTGCGGCTATTGCACACTCTGCTGTAAAAACAAAATACCCGGCAAGTGAGGGGATTGTAGCGCTATTAGAGCCTTTTGTAGATACTGTAGTAATCTGTACAATGACAGCATTAGTAATTATTATTACTAATTTTGAGGCAGGTTTCTTGGAGTATGGTACTGAAATTACAGAAGGTGTAGAATTAACCGCTACAGCATTTGATACAGTAATACCTAAATTCTCTATTGTATTAACTATTGCAGTAATTCTATTTGCATTCTCTACTATGATTTCTTGGTCATACTATGGTATGCAAGGGTGGAAATTCTTATTTGGTAAAGGGAAAATCACGGATCTTATTTACAAAATTTTATTTTTATGCTTCGTAGTAATTGGAGCTTCAATTAGTTTAGGATCTGTAATTGATTTCTCTGATGCTATGATTTTTGCAATGGTGGTGCCTAATATTATTGGGGTTATCTTATTGACGCCAAAGGTGAGATCAGAGCTTAACAAGTATTATGAAGCTATACGTCTTAAAAAAGACGCTATCGATGAAGGAGCAAGTGATTTAAGCTAGTTTCTTAGATAACATATGAAAACATTTAAATCCCATTTTGAAATCCATCCACGTTTTCAAAATGGGATTTTTGTTTTGGCTATTTTATTAATAGTATTTCTCAGTGCATTGGGGTATTTTTCGGTGTCTTCTTCAACCGAAAAACCACTGGAACTTCAGGAACTTGTGGTGTATCAGACAAAAATTGATTCTCTTAAAAAAGCAGCGCATCAAGAAAAGTTAGCCTATGCTATGAAACCTTTCAATCCTAATTTTATAACAGATTATAAAGGGTATGTTTTAGGGCTTTCTGTAGCACAAATTGATAAACTTCAGGAATATAGGGCACAGAATAAGTGGATCAATTCCAAAGAAGATTTTGCAAGAGTTACGGGAGTAACAGGTGCGCAACTCGATAGTATTGCGCAATACTTCAAATTTCCGGAATGGGTTAGTCAAAAATCTACGAGTTTATCTAACCGATCAAAAAATGTAGCGCCTATAGCCGTAGGTACTAAAAAAGATCTTAATACTGTAACGAGGGATGAGCTAATAACACAAATGAATGTACCAGATTTTATTGCGGATAGAATCATTAGTTATCGCAATAAAATTGGTGGCTTTTTGAGTGATGCGCAGTTGCTTGATATTAAAGGGCTATATGACGGTACGAGGAGAGGAATTTTAAAGTACTATACCGTGAAAATGAACACCCCATTTTCTAAAATAGCGATAAATACAGCAACGGTTAAGGACTTAATGAAAGTTCCATATTTTAATTTTGAATTAGCTTTGGATATCCATGATCATATTGTAGAACAAGGTGGGATATCTAATTTTGAAGAATTAAGAAAAATACAAGGTTTTCCTGTAGAAAAAATTGATAGAATAGCTTTATATTTGACAATAAAATAAAAATCGGAAAAAATTGCTGTGAATTTTGATGAATCTTTAATTTGAGATTGGTCGCTCACAGTTTCTTATAATTAATAATTAAAATGCAACATATGTATTTTACTGAAGAGCACGATCTGTTTAGAGAAAGTCTACGCGACTTTTTACAAAAAGAAGTAGTACCTCACGTCGATAAATGGGAGGAGTCAGGGACTATCGATAGATTTATTTGGAAGAAATTTGGAGAAATGGGATATTTCGGTATTCCTTACCCAGAGGAATATGGTGGTATGGATCTTGATTTGTTTTATACCATTATCTTCTTAGAAGAATTACAACGCATCAATTCTGGTGGTTTTGCGGCTGCAATGTGGGCACATGTCTATTTGGCGATGACACACATTAATGCAGAAGGTGATGATCGAATTAAATCGGAATATTTAGCTCCTAGCATTAGCGGAGATAAAATCGGTTGTCTATGTATCACAGAACCTTTTGGTGGCTCTGATGTTGCAGGTATGCGAACTACTGCAGTAAAGGATAATGATCATTATGTTATAAATGGTTCCAAAACGTTTATTACTAATGGAGTGTATAGCGACTATTTAGTGGTTGCCGCTAAGACAAATCCTGAACAGGGCAACAAAGGAATAAGTATTTTTGTTATCGATAGAGATACACCTGGTGTGTCAGCTACCAAACTTAATAAATTAGGGTGGAGAGCCTCGGATACAGGCGAAATTGCTTTTGATAATGTCAAAATTCCTGTTGCCAATCTAATGGGTGAAGAGAATAAAGGATTCTCTTATATCATGCAGCATTTCGCTTTAGAGCGATTAATTATGGGGGTCAATGCACACGCCCGGGCAGAATATGCTTTAGAATATGCATTACAATATATGTCTGAGCGCGAAGCTTTTGGTAAAAAAATAAATGAGTTCCAGGCGTTAAGGCATACTGTAGCCGAAATCGCAAGTGAAATAGAAATGTGCAAAGAATTTAATTATTCCATAACGAAACGACTGGATCAGGGGCTGTATGTAGTAAAAGAAGCTTCAATGTCTAAATTGTTATCAACTAAAATGGCGGACGAAGCGATTTATAAATGTCTACAGTTGTTGGGTGGTTATGGGTACATGGAAGATTACCCATTGGCGCGTATGTTTAGAGATAGCAGATTAGGCCCAATTGGCGGTGGTACTTCTGAAATTCTCAAAGAAATCATAGCCAAGATGATTATAGACAAAAAAGAATACAAACCAGCGACTTAAGTTGTATTAGATTATCAGTTTTAACCTACATTTCTTCTGACTAATTCAATAAAAAAGTAGTTGGATTATAAGAATCATAAATTCTATTATAATATACAAGTAATAAATAATAATTTTTAAAAGGTTTATTAACACGAAAACGTTTGAGTTTAAATTCAAACGTTTTCGTTGTTTTAAGAAGTATTAGTTTCATAATAATAACACACAAACACTAACAATTATGAAACATTTTAGGTTAACTTACTTACTCTTGTTTTCCATTTTCTTTTTTGTAGCATGTCAAAAGGATGAACTTACAGAGCTTGAAACAGAATCACTACAAGAAACATCGGATTTTTCTTCAAAAGCTCTTAAGCCCATTGGCTCGGGTGTAATGATGCAAGCGTTTTATTGGGATGTTCCTGCCGGTGGTACCTGGTGGAATACTATTAAAGCAAAGACTAGCAGTTGGAGCGCTGCAGGGATTGATGCCATTTGGCTTCCACCGGTAAGCAAAGCACAAAATGGGAAATTCTCTATGGGGTATGATCCTTTTGATTATTTCGATTTTGGTAATTACGATCAAATGGGAAGTGTAGAAACCCGATTTGGATCCAAATCTGAGCTCCAATCGCTTATAACCTCTGCACATAATCAAGGGCTTAGTGTAATCGCAGATATCGTTCTTAATCACAATAGTGGTGGAGATTTGGAGTACAATATATTTTCTAATCAAAATACGTATACCGATTATAACCCTAAGTCTAACTTATTTAACAGAACTCAATATGATTTTCACCCTAATGATTACCATAATAATGATTGGGGTGTATTTGGCGGTTTTGCAGATCTATGTCATCATAAACCTTATGTACAAGATTGGCTTTGGAAAAAATCAAATTCAGTGGCTAAATATTATAAAAATACGATGAAGTTTGATGGTTGGCGATTTGATTATGTAAAAGGCTTTGAGCCTTGGGTAGCAAGAGAATTCAGAAATGCAGTAGGTGGATTTGCTGTTGGAGAGTATTGGGATGGTAACGTCAATACCTTAAATTGGTGGGTTAACGAAGCGCAAATGTCGGCTTTTGACTTTGCCTGTTATTATCGCATGAGAGATGCCTTTATGGGTAATAATCTTAACGCATTAAGTGGGGATATGCTATGGAAACGAAACCCTACCAGAGCCGTAACTTTTGTGGCTAACCATGATACCGATGAAATTTATAATAATAAGTTATTGGCCTATGCCTATATTTTAACTCACGAAGGGTATCCAGCACTTTTTTATAGTGATTATGAAGCGTGGTTAGATAAAAATAAGTTGAATAATCTCATTTGGATTCATAATAATTTAGCGGGTGGATCAACGACTAATTTATGGACAGATAATGATGAGTATATTGCCAAAAGAAATGGAGGAGGGGGTAAAAATGGTCTTATTGTGTATATCAATAATTCCAATTCGTGGCAAGAACGATGGGTGGAAACGAATTGGTCTAGCAGAAGAATTAAGGATTATACTGGTAATTCAGGTTGGGAACCGGTCACTCAAAGTGGTCGATGGGTTAAGATACAAGCCCCGCCCAAGGGATATACTGTGTGGTCTTTGAAGTAAATTAATTCCAATATGTAATTCCTTGTGCTACAGTAAGTTTTTATTGCAAATCACTTTAAAAGGATAAAAATCTTTAAAAAAGTTTGTAGATTATAGTTTTAATGTATCTTTGCAACCTAATTTTTAAAGAAAGGAGGTGCACAAATGTTAATAATACCAGTAAAGGACGGAGAGAATATAGATAGAGCGTTAAAACGTTTTAAGCGTAAATTTGATAGAACCGGAACGATGCGTCAGCTTCGTAAACGTCAACAATTTACTAAACCTTCTGTAGAGCGAAGAGCTCAAATTCAAAAAGCGCAGTATATACAGCACTTAAGAGATCAGGAAGAAATATAATTATTTTATAATTATTAAACTATAAACGTAGCTCTATTCCAAGATCTTCGTTTCATACTACAACCGTTAGAAAGTAAAAGTTTATTTTTGCCTTCTAACGGTTTTTTTTATGGCTATCCAAAAGTTTATCGATCACCTTACTTACGAAAAGCAGTATTCACCAAATACCATAACAGCATATCATAAGGATTTAACTGACTTTGCTGAATTTTATCAAGAGCAATATCAAACGGATCAAATCAATAAAGCTACCTATACCCAAATTAGACCGTGGATAATTAATTTGATTGATAAAGGGATTGTCAATAGGTCGGTAAACAGAAAAATATCAACATTAAAATCATATTATAATTTTTTACGCAAAATAGGGGAGATAAAAAGTTCGCCCCTGGATAAGCATATCCCTCTAAAAGCTCCTAAAAAATTACAAGTGCCATTTTCTACAAAAGAAATTGAACAAGTGGTTGATATGCTACAAGCCCAAGATGATTTTGAAGGGGTGCGCGATAAATTAATCATTGAATTATTTTATGCTACAGGAATTCGTAGATCAGAGCTAATCCATATCAAGCACCAAGATGTATCGCTGTCCAATAAAACCATTAAAGTTCTTGGTAAACGAAAGAAAGAACGGTACATCCCCTTATTGCCTACAATAATCGAGACAATTAAGCAGTATTCAGTCTTAAGGAATCAAGAGTTTCCGGAGCTTGGGAGTCCGTATTTATTTTTGACAAAAAAGGGCGTTAAAATGTACGAAACACTTGTTTATCGAATTGTAAATAATTATTTTAGTAAGGCTTCTTCTAAGGTAAAAAAGAGCCCGCATATTTTGAGACATTCATTTGCGACTCATTTATTAAACGAAGGAGCGGATTTAAATGCTGTAAAAGAATTACTTGGACATTCTAGTTTAGCAGCCACCCAGGTATATACTCATCAGAGTGTATCGCAGCTCGCTAAAATCCATAAGCAATCCCACCCGCGGAATAAAAAGTAATGATGTCAGTCCTGGATTGATTTTGCAGTTAAAATGATGTTCAACCTTTTAAATTAAACAGAGTATGAAAATGAACTTGCAATCCGTTAACTTTTCAGTAGATCAAAAGTTAGTAAACTTCACACAAAATAAACTCGATAAGCTAGAAAATCACTTTAATAGAATTATTCACGCAGATGTTTTTCTCAAAGTGCAAAAAACGAGCAGTAAAGAAAATAAAATAACAGAGATTTTATTAAGTGTGCCTGGGGATGAATTTATCATTAAAAAAATCAATAAAACCTTTGAAGAGGGTGTGGATGAGTGTGTTAGTTCATTAGAGCGACAGCTTAAGAAACGGAAGGAAAAATTAAAAGCAAGAGCATAACTAAATTTTTTACAAAAAAGTTTTGAGTAAAAAATAAATTCTCTACATTTGCAGTCCGTTAGAAATAGCGGACTTTTTTATGTTCTTAAAACATACTGAAAAGCCGATATAGCTCAGCTGGCTAGAGCAGCTGATTTGTAATCAGCAGGTCGTGGGTTCGAGTCCCTCTATCGGCTCATTTTCAAGGGGTTAGAAAATAATTATAAACCTTTTGGAATTAAATTTTGAAATGTAAAATTTTTACTTAATTTTGCGCCTCGAAATTTAAAAGTTCTTAAGTTAAAATATTGAATTGGGGAGATACTCAAGCGGCCAACGAGGACAGACTGTAAATCTGTTGGTTTTTACCTTCGCAGGTTCGAATCCTGCTCTCCCCACAACAGATTGAATTTAATGTAAATTCAATATGCGGGAGTAGCTCAGTTGGTAGAGCGTCAGCCTTCCAAGCTGAATGTCGCCGGTTCGAACCCGGTCTCCCGCTCTAAAGATTTTCTTTAGTGATTCTTGTTCTTTGAGCTCGTAATTTATTAAAGAATTTCAGGTGCAATCCCTGAAATAAGTTGGCAATTATTTGTAACTTATATGGTGCACATTAAATAGAGCTAATCTTACTTGTTTAAAGATTGAGTTTTGCTTGTAAAATGATAAGTCAGATTTCTTTCTAAAATGACCGAAAGTTTCTGAGTTATCATTGTACTCATTAAAAAGCCGGTGTAGCTCAGGGGTAGAGCGTTTCCTTGGTAAGGAAGAGGTCACGAGTTCAAATCTCGTCATTGGCTCTAAGTTCATTAGGATTAAGTTGAACACTAATATATAACTAAGATTAAATAAATTCATTATGGCAAAGGAAACTTTTGATCGTTCCAAACCGCACTTAAATATAGGTACTATTGGACACGTTGATCACGGTAAAACTACTTTAACAGCTGCAATCACTAAAGTATTAGCTGAGGCTGGTCTTTCTGAAGTAAGATCTTTTGATCAGATCGATAACGCTCCAGAAGAAAAAGAAAGAGGTATTACAATTAATACGTCTCACGTTGAGTACCAAACTGCTAACCGTCACTACGCACACGTAGATTGTCCAGGTCACGCGGATTACGTAAAGAACATGGTAACTGGTGCTGCGCAAATGGACGGAGCGATCTTAGTAGTTGCTGCTACTGATGGTCCAATGCCACAAACTCGTGAGCACATCCTATTAGGACGTCAGGTAGGTATTCCTAGAATCGTTGTATTCCTTAATAAAGTGGATATGGTTGATGATGAGGAATTATTAGAGCTTGTTGAAATGGAAGTTAGAGATTTACTTTCTTTCTATGAGTATGATGGAGATAATGGTCCTGTAATTGCTGGATCTGCTTTAGGAGCGCTTAATGGTGAGCAAAAATGGGTTGATACAGTAATGTCATTAATGGAAGCTGTAGATAACTGGATTGAACTTCCTAAGCGTGATGTTGATAAGGATTTCTTAATGCCAATCGAAGATGTATTCTCAATTACTGGTCGTGGTACTGTTGCAACTGGTCGTATTGAAACTGGTGTAGCTAACACAGGTGACCCTGTTGAAATCATTGGTATGGGAGCTGAAAAATTAACTTCTACTATTACTGGGGTTGAAATGTTCCGTAAAATATTAGATAGAGGAGAAGCAGGAGATAACGTAGGTATCCTATTAAGAGGTATTGAAAAGACTCAAATCTCTAGAGGTATGGTTATCACTAAGCCTGGTTCTGTAACTCCACACCAAAAATTCAAAGCTGAGGTTTATATCCTTAAGAAAGAAGAAGGTGGACGTCACACTCCATTCCATAACAACTACCGTCCACAGTTCTACGTACGTACAACTGATGTTACAGGAAATATTTCTCTTCCTGATGGAGTTGAGATGGTAATGCCTGGAGATAACTTAACAATTACTGTTGAGCTTATTCAGCCAATCGCAATGAATGTTGGTCTACGTTTCGCTATCCGTGAAGGTGGTAGAACTGTAGGTGCTGGTCAGGTGACTGAGATTCTAGACTAATACAATTTAGATAGATACATATAAGTTAAGGTATTCGTTTATCGAATACCTTGACTATATACGGGTTTAGCTCAGTTGGTAGAGCACTGGTCTCCAAAACCAGGTGTCGGGAGTTCGAGCCTCTCAACCCGTGCAAAGTAAAAGATGATCACAATTTTGATGGAGATCTTTGCTTTAAAGAATTAAGTTTCTGATACAAATATTAGTCATCTTAAGGATGACTTTAGAAAAAATATAAACAAATGGCTGGATTTATCAATTACATTACAGAATCATACAGTGAATTAAAAAACCACGTTACCTGGACGCCTTGGGCAGAAGCGCAACGTCTTACTGTGGTTGTAATCGTTTTTTCAGTTATTTTTTCTTTAGCAATCTGGGGTATTGATACTGCTTTTAGTAATTTAATTGAGTATTATTTCAAGTTGGTTAAATCATAAGAATAGGAGAATACAATGGCGGAGGTTGATAATACGAAAAAATGGTACGTTGTTAGGGCGGTAAGCGGACAAGAAAATAAAGTAAAAGATTACATCGAAAGAGAAATCGCTCACTTGGAACTTGAGGATTATGTTTCGCAAATCCTTGTTCCAACAGAGAAAGTTATACAGATTAGAAACGGAAAAAAAATAAATAAAGAACGTGTTTATTTTCCGGGTTATGTTATGATAGAGGCTAATCTATCTGGGGAAATTCCACATATTATAAAATCCATTAATGGAGTGATAGGTTTTTTAGGTGAAGTAAAAGGTGGAGATCCTGTACCGCTTAGAAAATCTGAAATTAATAGGATGTTAGGTAAGGTTGATGAATTAGCTGTTAAAACAGATAATGTTGCGATTCCTTACACTGTGGGAGAAACCATTAAAGTAATCGATGGTCCATTTAATGGATTTAATGGTACTGTTGAAAAAGTAAATGAAGAAAAGCGTAAGCTAGAAGTAATGGTGAAGATTTTTGGTAGAAAAACACCATTAGAACTAAGTTATATGCAAGTAGAAAAAATATAATTGTTACAAACTATATATTCTAGGATTGTTCTTTGCTTCCAATAATAGAGCAATGCTAACTAAAAATTAGAAAAATGGCAAAAGAGTTAAGTAAAGTTGTAAAACTTCAAGTTCGTGGAGGTGCTGCTAACCCGTCACCACCTGTTGGACCTGCTCTAGGTGCTGCTGGGGTTAATATCATGGAATTCTGTAAGCAATTCAATGGTAGAACCCAAGATAAAGCTGGTAAAGTATTGCCAGTAGTGATTAATGTTTATAGTGACAAATCTTTTGATTTTGTTATTAAAACACCACCAGCAGCTGTTCAAATACTGGAAGCAGCGAAGCAGAAGAAGGGTTCTGGAGAGCCTAATCGTAAAAAAGTAGCAAGTATCACTTGGGATCAAGTAAAAGCAATTGCTGAGGATAAAATGCAGGATTTAAATGCATTTACTTTAGAGTCTGCTATGAAAATGATTGCGGGTACTGCACGTTCAATGGGTGTAAATGTAAAAGGACAAGCTCCTTTTTAATCCAAAAAGATTTACAAAATGGCAAAAGTAACAAAAAAGCAAAAAGAAGCACAAGCTAAAGTAGATAGCAGTAAGGCATATACGTTAGCTGAAGCATCTGCTTTAGTAAAAGAGATAACAAACGTAAACTTTGATGCATCAGTAGATCTAGCAGTTCGTTTAAATGTGGATCCTCGTAAAGCTAACCAAATGGTTAGAGGCGTGGTTACGCTACCACACGGTACTGGTAAGGATGTGAAAGTTTTAGCATTAGTAACTCCGGATAAGGAAGCTGAAGCTAAAGAAGCAGGAGCTGATTTCGTGGGTCTAGACGAGTATTTAGATAAGATCAAAGGAGGATGGACTGATGTTGACGTAATTATTACGATGCCTAGCGTTATGGGTAAATTAGGACCTTTAGGTAGAATATTAGGACCAAGAGGATTAATGCCTAACCCAAAAACTGGTACCGTTACTATGGATGTAGCTAAAGCAGTTTCAGACGTTAAAGCTGGTAAAATCGACTTTAAAGTAGATAAAACCGGAATCGTACACGCGTCAATAGGAAAGTCTTCATTCGATGCAAAGAAGTTAGCAGGAAATGCTAAAGAATTAATAACAACATTAGTAAAGTTAAAGCCTCAGGCAGCAAAAGGTATATATATTAAGTCAATATTTATGTCTTCTACAATGAGCCCTGGTGTACAGGTGGACACTAAAAACTTTGCTGCTGAGTAATTAAGAAAAACGATTATGACTAGAGAAGAAAAATCACAAGTAATTGAAGACTTAACTGCTCAGTTGGCGGGTAGCCCTAATATCTATTTAGCAGATATTTCAGGCCTAGACGCAGGAAGCACTTCTAACCTAAGAAGAGCTTGTTTTAAAGCTAATGTTTCTTTAAAAGTAGTTAAGAATACACTCCTGGCAAAAGCTATGGAGAATTCAGATAAGGATTTCGGAGAATTACCAAATGTACTAAAAGGTAATACTTCTATTATGCTTTCTGAAACTGGTAATGCACCAGCGAAAGTTATAAAAGAGTTCCGTAAAAAATCAGAAAAACCACTATTGAAAGGTGCTTTTATCGAAGAAGCAATCTTTGTAGGTGACGAAAATCTTGATGCTCTTGTTAGTATCAAGTCTAAAGAAGAAGTTATCGGAGATATCATCGGATTACTTCAATCACCAGCTAAGAATGTTGTTTCAGCACTTAAATCAGGTGGAGGAAAACTGGCGGGAATCCTTAAAACATTATCCGAAAAAGAAGGATAATCTTAAGCAAGTACGCACTTTTTAACAAATTATATTATTTAAAAAAAATTATTAAAACGATAGAAAATGGCAGATTTAAAAGATTTCGCAGAACAATTAGTTAACTTAACAGTAAAAGAAGTTAATGAGTTAGCTGATATATTAAAAGAAGAATACGGTATTGAGCCTGCTGCTGCTGCGGTTGCAGTTGCTGGTGGTGCTGCTGGTGGTGGTGATGCTGCTGCTGAGGAGCAGTCAGAATTTGACGTAATCCTTAAGGCAGCTGGTGGTTCTAAGTTAGCCGTAGTAAAACTAGTTAAAGAATTAACTGGTCTTGGTCTTAAAGACGCTAAAGAATTAGTAGATGGTGCACCTAAAGCTGTTAAAGAAGGAATAGCTAAGGATGAGGCTGAAGCTCTTAAAGCTCAATTAGAAGAGGCTGGAGCTGAGGTTGAGCTTAAGTAAGCTTACCATATATTAAAGCATAGGTTTAGACCGGTCACCTATAAAAAGCGTGATCAGGTCTAAACCATTTTGCGTATATAAGTGTTAGCACTTGTAGCGCAACATATTTAAAGTATTTTAATTTAATTCCGTCCATTGATGTTAGCAACGCAAACTGAAAGATTGAATTTCTCTTCTGTAAAGAACAGACCTGATTATCCAGACTTTTTGGATATTCAGATCAAGTCCTTCCAGGATTTCTTTCAATTAGAAACAAAATCTGAAGAAAGAGGAAAAGAAGGGCTCTACAATACCTTCATGGAAAACTTCCCGATTACGGATACCCGTAATCAATTTGTACTTGAATTTCTTGATTATTTTGTAGATCCACCGAGATACGATCTTCAAGAATGTATAGAAAGAGGTTTAACCTATAGTGTGCCTTTAAAAGCCAGGTTAAAGCTTTTTTGTACAGATCCTGAGCATGAGGATTTTGAAACTATTGTACAGGATGTTTACTTAGGTACAATACCATATATGACTCCTAGTGGTACATTTTGTATCAATGGAGCTGAGCGAGTTGTGGTATCTCAGCTACACCGTTCTCCAGGGGTATTCTTTGGACAATCGTTCCACGCTAATGGAACAAAACTTTATTCTGCCAGAGTAATTCCTTTCAAAGGATCTTGGATAGAATTTGCTACCGATATCAATAGCGTAATGTATGCGTATATTGATAGAAAGAAAAAATTACCGGTTACTACACTTTTCCGTGCTATAGGTTTTGAGCGCGATAAAGATATTTTAGAAATTTTTGATCTTGCTGAAGAGGTAAAGGTTTCTAAATCCGGATTAAAGAAAGTTTTAGGACGCAAGCTTGCGGCACGTGTGTTAAACACTTGGCACGAAGATTTTGTGGATGAGGATACAGGAGAAGTAGTATCTATTGAAAGAAACGAAATAGTTTTAGATCGTGATACCGTATTGGATAAAGATCACTTAGACGAGATCGTAGACTCTGGGGCTAAAACTATTTTATTACATAAAGAAGATAATCAAAAAGGTGATTATGCGATAATCCATAATACCCTTCAAAAAGATCCTACAAATTCCGAGAAGGAAGCTGTAGAACATATTTATCGTCAATTACGTAATGCTGAACCGCCAGATGAGGAAACAGCAAGAGGTATCATTGACAAATTATTCTTTTCGGATCAACGTTATAACTTAGGTGAAGTTGGTCGTTACAGAATGAATAAAAAATTAGGTCTTGATATCGCTATGGATAAGCAAGTGCTTACCAAAGAGGATATCATTACAATCATCAAATATCTTATTGAGTTAATCAATTCAAAAGCAGAGATTGATGATATCGACCACCTTTCTAATCGTCGTGTACGTACTGTAGGAGAGCAATTATCACAGCAATTTGGTGTGGGACTTGCACGTATGGCTCGTACGATCAGAGAGCGTATGAATGTTAGAGATAATGAAGTGTTTACACCGATTGACTTGATCAATGCTAAAACGCTATCGTCTGTAATTAATTCATTCTTTGGTACCAACCAGCTTTCTCAGTTTATGGATCAAACGAATCCACTAGCTGAGATTACACACAAAAGAAGACTTTCTGCACTAGGACCTGGTGGTTTATCCAGAGAAAGAGCAGGATTCGAGGTTCGAGATGTTCACTATACGCATTACGGTCGTTTATGTCCTATTGAGACACCTGAAGGACCGAATATTGGACTGATTTCTTCACTATCTGTGTTTGCTAAAGTAAACTCTATGGGATTCTTAGAAACCCCATATCGTAAAGTAGAAGATGGTAAAGTAGATCTTGGTGAGTATAGCTATTTAAGTGCTGAGGAAGAAGAAGAAAAGTTAATTGCTCAGGCTAACATTCCACTAGGTGAAGATGGAACTATAGATACTGATAAGGTTATTGCACGTATGGAAGGTGACTTCCCCGTAGTGGATCCGACAACAGTAAACTACGCGGATGTTGCACCTAACCAGATCGCATCGATTTCGGCTTCATTAATTCCTTTCTTAGAGCATGATGATGCAAACCGTGCTTTGATGGGATCTAACATGATGCGTCAGGCAGTTCCATTATTACGAGTAGATTCTCCAATTGTAGGTACTGGTTTAGAGCGTCAGGTGGCGTCAGATTCTAGAGTATTGATAAATGCAGAAGGAGCAGGAGAAGTAGAATATGTAGATGCACAAAAAATAACCATTAAGTACGACAGAACTGATGAAGATAGAATGGTTAGTTTTGATGGAGACTCTAAGACTTATGAGTTAATTAAATTCCGTAAAACAAACCAAGGAACCAGTATCAACCTTAAGCCAATTGTAAGAGTTGGGGATCGAGTTGAAAAAGGTCAGGTTCTTTGTCAGGGCTATGCCACTGAGAATGGAGAATTAGCACTGGGAAGAAATATGAAGGTTGCATTTATGCCTTGGAAGGGATATAACTTCGAGGATGCAATCGTGATTTCTGAAAAAGTGGTAAGAGATGATATTTTCACGTCTATTCATATTGATGAGTATTCATTAGAGGTAAGAGATACCAAATTAGGTAATGAAGAGCTTACCAATGACATTCCAAATGTTTCTGAAGAGGCTACCAAAGACTTGGATGAGCACGGTATGATCAGAGTTGGTGCGGAAATCAAACCAGGAGATATTCTTATTGGTAAGATTACTCCTAAAGGAGAAAGTGATCCAACGCCAGAAGAAAAATTACTTAGAGCAATCTTTGGTGATAAGGCGGGAGATGTTAAAGATGCATCTTTAAAAGCTTCTCCATCACTTCACGGTGTGGTTATTGACAAAAAATTGTTCGCTAGAGCCATTAAAGACAAGCGAAAGAGATCTCAGGATAAAGAGGATATCAATATCCTTGAACGTTCTTATGAGGCTAAATTTGCAATGTTAAAGTCTCAGTTAGTAGACAAGTTGTTTGCTATAGTTGGTGGTAAAACTTCACAAGGTGTACAAAATGATCTTGGAGAAGAGGTATTGCCAAAAGGTAAAAAGTATACTCAAAAAATGCTTAACGCAGTTGATGATTATACACACCTTACTAAAGGTACCTGGACTACAGATGACGAATTAAACAGCATGGTAGCGGATCTTATCCATAATTATAAAATTAAGGAGAATGATCTTCAGGGTAACTTAAGAAGAGAGAAATTTACGATATCAGTAGGGGATGAATTACCTTCTGGAATTATAAAATTAGCTAAAGTTTATATTGCAAAAAAACGTAAGCTTAAAGTAGGTGATAAAATGGCAGGGCGTCACGGTAACAAAGGTATCGTTGCGCGTATCGTAAGAGAAGAAGATATGCCATTCTTAGAAGATGGTACACCTGTAGATATCGTATTAAACCCACTTGGGGTACCTTCGCGTATGAACATTGGACAGATATATGAAACTGTACTAGGTTGGGCAGGTCAAAAGCTTGGTAAAAAGTTTGCGACACCTATCTTTGACGGTGCTTCATTAGATCAAATCAATGAGCTTACTGACGAAGCAGGAATTCCAAGATTTGGACATACATACCTATACGACGGTGGAACAGGAGATCGATTCGATCAGGCGGCTACCGTTGGGGTGATCTATATGCTTAAACTAGGGCATATGGTGGATGATAAGATGCACGCCCGTTCAATTGGACCATACTCGTTGATTACGCAGCAACCATTAGGTGGTAAAGCACAGTTTGGAGGACAGCGTTTTGGTGAGATGGAAGTGTGGGCGCTTGAAGCTTATGGAGCATCAAGTACGCTTCGCGAAATATTGACGGTCAAATCTGATGACGTAATCGGTAGAGCTAAAACATACGAAAGTATTGTTAAAGGTGAACCGATGCCAGAACCAGGATTACCAGAATCATTTAACGTTTTAATGCACGAATTAAAAGGTTTGGGTCTGGATATCAGATTAGAAGAATAGTTATACTACGACTATACACGGCTTAATTTGCCGTGTATAGTTTAATTAGTAACTATTCAATTTTAAAAAACAATAATTCTTTAGCAACCATATATTATGGCAAGAAATAATGATAAGAATGCAGTAAAGAGATTTAATAAGATCTCGATAGGTTTAGCTTCCCCAGAGTCTGTGCTTGCACAGTCTAACGGTGAAGTACTTAAGCCTGAAACTATCAATTATCGTACGCACAAACCAGAACGCGATGGTTTGTTTTGTGAGCGTATTTTTGGTCCTGTAAAAGACTACGAATGTGCTTGTGGTAAATATAAGAGAATTCGTTACAAAGGAATCGTTTGTGACAGATGTGGTGTAGAAGTAACAGAAAAGAAAGTTCGTAGAGATCGTGTAGGACATATCAATTTGGTAGTTCCGGTTGCACATATTTGGTACTTCCGTTCGTTACCAAACAAAATTGGATACCTTTTAGGGCTTCCGTCTAAGAAATTAGACATGATCATCTACTATGAAAGATATGTGGTAATTCAGCCTGGTATTGCCAAGAATGAGGATGGTGAGCCTGTTCAAAAAATGGACTTCTTAACAGAAGAAGAATACCTTAATATTTTAGATAGTCTTCCGCAAGAAAATTTATACTTAGACGATAACGATCCAAATAAGTTTATCGCTAAAATGGGTGCGGAGTGTTTGATCGAAATTCTTAAGCGAATCGATCTTGATGCACTTTCGTATGAGTTGAGACATAAGGCAAATAACGAAACTTCTAAACAAAGAAAAACAGAAGCTCTTAAGAGACTTCAAGTAGTTGAAGCCTTTAGAGATGCTAATAAAAATAGAGAAAACCACCCTGAGTGGATGATTCTAAAAGTGGTACCTGTAATTCCACCAGAATTACGCCCATTGGTACCTCTTGATGGTGGACGTTTTGCGACTTCTGACCTGAATGATTTATATAGAAGAGTAATTATCAGAAATAATCGTCTTAAGCGATTGATGGAGATCAAAGCTCCTGAAGTAATTTTACGTAATGAAAAGCGTATGCTTCAGGAATCAGTAGATTCTTTATTTGATAATACAAGAAAAGCATCAGCTGTAAAAACCGATTCAAATAGACCATTAAAGTCGTTATCTGACTCTTTAAAAGGTAAGCAAGGTCGTTTCCGTCAGAACTTATTAGGTAAACGTGTGGATTATTCAGCTCGTTCTGTAATTGTTGTAGGACCAGAGTTGAAATTATTCGAGTGTGGTTTACCTAAAAATATGGCTGCTGAATTGTACAAGCCTTTTGTGATTAGAAAACTAATTGAAAGAGGTATTGTTAAAACGGTTAAATCAGCCAAAAAAATTATTGATAGAAAAGAGCCAGTAGTTTGGGATATTCTTGAAAATGTATTGAAAGGACACCCAGTACTATTGAACCGTGCTCCTACGCTTCACAGATTAGGAATCCAGGCTTTTCAGCCTAAACTTATTGAAGGTAAAGCGATACAATTACACCCATTAGTATGTACTGCATTTAATGCGGATTTTGATGGGGATCAAATGGCAGTGCATTTACCTTTAGGACCTGAGGCTATATTAGAAGCTCAGATGCTTATGTTAGCATCACATAACATTCTTAATCCTGCTAACGGTTCGCCTATTACGGTACCTTCTCAGGATATGGTACTTGGTTTATATTATTTAACAAAACCAAGAAAATCAACTCCAGAAGTGCCTATTATAGGAGAAGGTCTAACGTTTTACTCTCCGGAAGAGGTTGTAATTGCTTACAACGAAAAGCGATTGAACATTAATGCGGTTATTAAGGTTAGAACAATAGACTTTAATGAAGAAGGTGAATTAGTTCCGCAGATAATTGAAACTACTACAGGTAGAGTATTATTTAACGAAAAAGTACCAGAAAAAGCTGGATATATAAACGAAGTATTGACCAAAAAGTCTTTAAGAGATATTATTGGTAAAATTTTAAAGGTAACTAGTGTACCTGAAACAGCTTCGTTCTTAGATGAAATTAAGACCTTAGGGTACACCTTTGCATTCCGTGGAGGATTATCTTTCAGTTTAGGTGATATTATTATTCCTGAAGAAAAGCATAAGATGATTGACGATGCTAACGTTCAGGTAGATAATATTGTTGCTAATTATAACATGGGTCTTATAACTAATAATGAGCGTTATAACCAGGTTATTGATATTTGGACATCAACCAATGCGGAGCTTACGGAATTATCTATGAAGCGAATCCGAGAGGATCAACAAGGTTTTAACTCGGTATATATGATGCTTGATTCCGGTGCAAGGGGATCTAAAGAGCAAATTCGTCAGCTTACCGGTATGCGTGGTTTGATGGCTAAGCCTAAAAAATCAAACTCTGCCGGAGGTGAAATTATTGAGAACCCGATTCTTTCTAACTTTAAAGAAGGACTTTCAATTCTAGAATACTTTATCTCTACACACGGAGCGCGTAAAGGTCTTGCGGATACGGCACTTAAAACTGCAGATGCTGGATACCTAACTCGTCGACTAGTAGATGTAGCTCAGGATGTTATTGTAACAGAACTAGACTGTGGTACATTAAGAGGTGTAGAAGTTACTGCGCTTAAGAAAAATGAAGAGATTATAGAGCCTTTAGGAGATCGAATTGTGGGTAGAACAGCCTTGATGGATGTTATTGACCCAATTTCTCAAGAAGTACTAGTTGAGGCGGGAGTAGAGATTGATGATGCAATCGCAACAAAAATCAATAATTCTCCTGTTGATGCAGTAGAAGTACGATCAGCCTTAGCTTGTGAAGCTAAGAAAGGTATCTGTGTGAAATGTTATGGTAGAAACCTGGCTACTGGTAAAACGGTGCAAAAGGGAGAAGCAGTTGGTGTAGTAGCCGCGCAATCCATTGGAGAACCAGGAACACAGCTTACACTACGTACATTCCACGTGGGTGGTATTGCAGGAAACATTTCTGAAGAAAATCAACTTAAAACGAAATTTGCCGGTAAAGCAGAGATCGAAGATCTTAAAACGGTAAAAAGTGAGGATGCAGAAGGTAATGTTATTGATGTAGTAATCTCACGTACCTCTGAAGTGAAAATCATTGATACTAAAAGCGGTATTGTATTAAGTACTAACTTAATCCCTTACGGTTCTCAGATTTTCATTAAAGATGGTGATAAAGTAGAAAAAGATCAAACGATTTGTCAATGGGATCCATATAACGGTGTAATTATTTCAGAATTTGCTGGTAAGGTAAAATATGAAAACATCGAACAAGGGGTTACCTACCAAGTAGAAATTGACGAACAAACAGGGTTCCAGGAAAAGGTAATTTCTGAATCTAGAGATAAAAAGAAAATTCCTACCCTACACATTATGGGATCAGGTGATGAAGTATTACGTTCGTACAACTTACCAGTAGGTGCACACTTAATGGTAGATGACAGTGAGAAGATAAAAGTAGGTAAGATTTTAGTGAAAATTCCTCGTAAGTCTGCTAAAGCAGGGGATATTACGGGAGGTCTTCCACGAGTTACCGAATTGTTTGAAGCACGTAATCCATCGAACCCAGCGGTTGTAAGTGAAATTGATGGTGTAGTTTCTTTCGGTAAGATAAAACGTGGTAATCGAGAAATTATCGTAGAGTCTAAAATTGGAGAGATCAAGAAATACTTGGTAAAACTGTCAAATCAAATTCTTGTTCAAGAAAATGATTATGTAAGAGCTGGTATGCCATTATCTGATGGATCTGTAACACCAGAAGATATCTTGAAGATCAAAGGACCATCTGCTGTTCAGCAATACTTAGTAAATGAAGTGCAGGAGGTATATCGTTTACAGGGTGTGAAGATTAATGACAAACACTTTGAAGTAGTGGTGCGTCAGATGATGAGAAAGGTAAGAATTCAGGATCCAGGTGATACGGTGTTCTTAGAGAACCAATTGGTACACTCTTCTGACTTTATCGAAGAAAATGATGAGATTTTTGGAATGAAAGTAGTTGAGGATGCTGGAGATAGCGAAAAGCTTAAACCAGGACAAATCATTTCTCCTAGAGACTTACGAGATGAAAATTCAATCTTAAGAAGAGAGGATAAAAATCTGGTAACCGCAAGAGAAGTAATTCCTGCAACAGCTACTCCAATACTTCAAGGTATAACAAGAGCCTCATTACAAACTAAATCGTTTATTTCTGCAGCTTCCTTCCAGGAAACTACAAAAGTATTAAACGAGGCGGCAGTTAATGGTAAAATTGATTACCTAGAAGGTCTTAAGGAAAATGTAATCGTTGGACATAGAATTCCTGCCGGAACTGGACTAAGAGAATACGAAAGTATTATTGTAGGTTCTAAAGAGGAATTTGAAGATCGAATGGAACAAAGACAAGAAGTGAATTATAACTAATATAATGTACTTAAAAGCCTGCCTAATTAGGCAGGCTTTTTTATTAATTAGAATTTTTAGATATGTCAGATAACCAAAATAAAAATCAGAAGCAAAACCAAATTAATATTGAATTGGATGAGGCTGTGGCAGATGGAATTTATAGTAATCTAGCTATCATCAACCATTCAGTTTCTGAATTTGTTGTGGATTTTGTGAATATTATGCCTGGTAGACCTAAGAGTAAGGTAAAGAGTCGTATTATTTTAACACCACAACACGCCAAACGTTTACTAAAAGCGCTAGGTGATAACGTACAACGTTTTGAAAGTGCCCACGGAGAAATCAAAGATTATGAACAGCCCCCAATTCCAATGAATTTTGGTCCCACTGGTGAAGCATAATTTTTCAGTAATAAAATTTTAGTTTGAAAAAAGCTTATCTAAATTAGGTAAGCTTTTTTTTGACTTAAAATTCTGAAGTATAATGAAATTTTATGGACGGGTATTTGTCTTTGGTCATTTGCAAACTAAAAGAAGAATCCGCTAAAAAGACTAATTGTCCTTGTTTGTCTTTCGCTAGGAACTTGCTTTTAACGCGTTTAAAATCTTTAAACTCTTCATTGCTAGGATCGCTTGGGTCTACCCAACAGGCTTTGTGAACATTGAGATTCTCATAAGTACACTTAGCTCCATATTCGTGCTCTAAACGATACTGAATGACCTCGTACTGTAAAGCACCAACGGTACCGATAACCTTTCTTCCATTTAGCTCTAGCGTAAATAACTGTGCAACGCCCTCGTCCATAAGCTGGTCGATACCTTTAAACAGTTGCTTGGCCTTCATAGGGTCTGCATTATTGATATATCTAAAATGCTCTGGAGAAAAGCTGGGGATACCTTTGTATTGTAGCACTTCACCTTGGGTAAGCGTATCGCCAATTTTAAAATTACCCGTATCGTGTAATCCTACAATATCTCCCGGATAGGATACATCAACTATTTCTTTCTTTTCCGCAAAAAAAGCATTGGGAGAAGAGAATTTTAGTTTTTTATCGTGTCGGGTGTGTAAATAAGGAACATTTCTTTCAAACTTACCAGAAACGATTTTTACAAAAGCTAAGCGATCTCTATGTTTAGGATCCATATTAGCGTGTATTTTAAATACAAAACCAGTAAATTCCTTTTCTTCTGGTTTTACAACTCGAACATCACTTTCCTTTGGTCTTGGAGAAGGAGCAATAGTAATGAAACAGTCCAATAATTCCCGTACTCCAAAATTATTCAATGCAGATCCAAAAAATACGGGTTGTAATTTACCTTCTTGATAAGCCGTTTTATCAAAAGAAGGATAAATTCCCTCTACAAGTTCCAACTCTTCTCTTAGGGTTTCTGCAGAAGATGCGCCGATGGTTTGATCTAGCAAACCTGAAGAAAGATCTGATATTTCAATTGTTTCTTCAATATTTTTTCTACTATCTCCACTAAAAAGATTAACGTTTTTTTCCCAAATATTATAAATTCCCTTAAAATCATAGCCCATCCCAATTGGAAAACTTAAAGGAACAACTTTGAGATCAAGTTTTTGCTCTATTTCATCTAGTAACTCAAATGCATCCTTACCTTCTCTGTCTAATTTATTGATAAAAACGATCATTGGAATGTTTCGCATTCTACATACGGATACTAATTTTTCGGTTTGTTCTTCCACACCTTTTGCTACATCAATCACCACAATGACACTATCAACTGCGGTTAATGTCCTAAAAGTGTCTTCAGCAAAATCTTTGTGGCCAGGTGTATCTAGTATATTAATTTTAGTTCCTTGATATTCAAAGGCAAGAACAGATGTCGCCACAGAAATTCCTCTCTGACGCTCTATTTCCATAAAGTCACTGGTAGCTCCTTTTTTTATTTTATTGGATTTAACAGCCCCTGCTTCTTGAATAGCTCCTCCAAATAACAATAGCTTTTCAGTTAGTGTTGTTTTTCCGGCATCCGGGTGAGAGATAATGCCAAAGGTTCGCCTTCTCTTTATTTCGTCGGTAAATTTCATGCTTTTGAATATCAGGGTGCAAATATACCATTATTATGTAAAAAATATTGTTGATTATTCTTATATTGAATAAAGCTTAGCATTTGATGAATTTGGTATATTATCGAGGTAAATCAATGATTCATCGATGATTAATACAATAATAATCGTTAAAAAATGTTAATAAATAAAAAAATATCACCATATTTGTACATTAACAAATAGTACGGTATTTCCGTAACGGATTGATAAAGTAACATTTTAAACGTATTAACTAATTTGTTAACCCCCAAAGTCTAACAAAACTATATGATAAAAAAACTACTTATATTTATTTTTATCCTAATACCCTGTTGTTGGCAATGCCTCTTTGCTCAACAAGATGCCCAATACACTCAATATATGTACAACACTATCAGTGTTAACCCGGCCTACGCTGGTAGTAGGGGAGTATTGAGTATAATGGGATTACACCGCAGTCAATGGGTTGGCTTAGATGGAGCACCAAGAACCCAAACATTGACAGTCAATACCCCAATAGGTACCAAAGAAAAATTAGGACTTGGTCTTTCAATCGTAAATGATGAAATTGGCCCAACAAGTGAAACATTTTTTGGTGTTGATTTTTCGTATACCATACCTACCTCAGAACAAGGAAAGTTAAGTTTTGGATTAAAAGCTGGCGGTCATCTTTTGAATGTTGACCTTACCAGGCTTAGTGAATTTAACGAAAATGATCCTTTTTTTGGTAGTGATATTGACAATCGATTTACACCGCAGGTTGGTCTAGGATTCTATTACCATACCGATAGATTTTATGCGGGTTTAAGTGCCCCAAACCTCTTGGAAACTGAGCATTTTAATGAAAATGCTTTAAGCAGCGACAGTGATGCAGTATCATTTTTAGCAGAAGAGCGAATTAATTTCTATTTGATAACTGGTTATGTTTTTGATTTAAGCTACAATTTGAAGTTTAAACCAGCCTTACTCACCAAAGCAGTAGCCGGTTCTCCGGTACAGGTAGATGTGTCTGCTAATTTTTTATTGTATGAACGACTAACACTGGGTGCAGCTTATAGATGGGATGCGGCCTTTAGTGGTTTGGTTGGTTTCCAGGTCTCTGATGCCTTGATGATTGGTTTTGCTTATGATAGAGAAACTACAGAACTAGGACGAACCCAATTTAATGACGGAAGTTTTGAAGTTATGCTACGCTTTGAACTCTCTAAGAAATATAACAGAATTTTAATTCCACGCTTCTTTTAATAGGATAAGAAAAAAGAATATTATTTATGAGAACTACAAGAACGTTATCACGTTTTGTAACCCTTTTGTTTTTACTAGGTTTTAGTATACAATCCTTTAGTCAGGAGGAACAACTAATGGCCAAAGCTAAGGAACAATATGATCGATATGAGTACATTGACGCCCAGCAATCCTACTTACGGGTATTAGAAAAAGGTTACCGCAGTGCAGAATTGTTTAAAAATCTAGGGGACAGCTATTACTACAATAGCCAATTCGCTGAAGCTCAAAAGTGGTACAAAGAATTAATAGAGTCTTATCCGAAGGAAGAGATAGAAGCCAATTACTTTTTTAAATACGCACAGTGTCTTAAATCGCAAGAAAAGTATGAAGAGGCAAATACCTATATGGAACAGTTTGCAACACGTACTGATAACGATCAACGTGCTAAGATTTATAGAGAGCATCCTGATTATTTAGAGCGTATCGATTATCAATCTGGTAGGTATGATATGTATAATCTAGCTGTAAATACGGAATTTACAGATTATGGAGGCACCTTTTACAACGATCAATATGTGGTTTTTGCATCTACCCGGGATACATTAATAACCAAAAGAATCATTGATGGTAGAACTAATGAAGCGTTTTTAGAGTTGTTTAAAGCGAACTACGATAAGAATTCAGGAGAACTCTTAGAGTATGAAAAAATGAGCAATGTACTTAACTCTAAGTTTCACGAATCTTCGCCAGCATTTACCAAAGATGGCAATACCGTATATTTTACAAGAATTGGATATGGAGATGAGAAATATAAACGAAAAGGTACCAATATCCCTACGAACAGATTATTTGTTGCTACAAAAAATGAGTTAGGTGAATGGTCTGAGGCTAAGCCCCTACCAATCAATAAGGATGGCTTTTCCATGGCTCACCCTACGTTAAATTCAGCAGAAGATACGATGTATTTTGTTTCAGATATGCCCGGGGGAAAAGGAAATACGGATATCTATAAAGTTGCGATTAACCCGGATGGTACCTTCGGAACTCCAGAAAACTTAGGTGATAGAATTAATACTGAAGGTAAGGAGACCTTCCCATTCGTTAGTGCAAGTGGAGACTTGTATTTTGCTTCTAATGGACACAGTGGGTTAGGAGGTTTAGATGTATTTGTAACCAAACTTGAACCCGCCAATGATGAAGAGAAGCTGGTCATCAACGTAGGTAAACCGGTAAATAGTCCCAAAGATGATTTTGCCTATGTCATTGACGAGGTAACACGTAGGGGATACGTATCCTCAAATCGTCCAGGTGGTAAAGGAGGCGATGATATATATAGCTTCTTAGAAACAGAAGAATTGCGTAAATTCTGTGAGATTACCATAAAAGGAGTTGTAAAAGATTCTCAGACAGAAGAGATTATTACTAATGCTAAGGTTACGGTTTTCGATGCTGAATATAATGTGATAGAAGTAATGCGTTCTGATCAAAATGGTGCGTATGAAACTACTGAAAAAATCGATTGCAGCGCTACCTACCATATTCGTATAGAAAAATTGGAATATGGTATGGCAGAGATGCAATTGGACACACCGGATACTACTCAGGTTGTTGATCTTTCGGACTATAGAGAACTTCGTTTAGTCAGAGAAACAAGATTGATCCAACCAGGCGAAGATATTACAGAGCAGTTGGCCCTTAATACTGTTTATTTTAGTTTTGATAAGTATAAGATTAAAAACGAAGCGAAAGAAGCGTTGGATAAAGTGGTAGAAGCGATGAAGAAATATCCAGAAATGAATATTGAAATTCGAGCTCACACGGATAGTCGAGGACCTAAATCCTACAATTTAATGCTATCCAAAAAACGAGCTGAAGCCACTATGGAATATCTAATTAGTCAGGGAATAGCAGCGGAGCGATTAACAGCAGAAGGGTATGGAGAACAAAACATTATTAATAAATGTGTTGATAATGTTCCTTGTTCGCAAGAAGAGCATCAACAAAACAGACGTAGTGAATTTATTATCATAAAGTAGTTCATTGGTGATTCGCTCTTGTAATTGTTTACAATAGAAAAGTAAAAGCACCCGCGAAAGGGTGCTTTTTTCTTAAATAAAAATTAATAAAAAGGGCGATTAGCTGATAAATTGCTATGATTTTGTAATTTTGGTGACTTATATGGAAGAAGAAAAAGTTATCCTCGTAAACGAAAAAGATGAGCAGATAGGCTTAATGCCAAAGATGGAAGCTCACGAAAAAGCCTTACTTCATAGAGCATTTTCAGTATTTGTGTTCAACGCTAAAAATGAACTGATGATTCAGCAACGTGCAATGCATAAGTATCACTCACCTGGCTTATGGACCAATACCTGTTGTAGTCATCAGAGAGAAGGAGAGTCCAATATTGCTGCAGGGATGCGTAGATTGCAAGAAGAAATGGGATTTACTACTGCTCTTAAAGAAACCATTTCATTTATTTACAAAGCTCCTTTTGATAACGGGCTAACAGAACACGAGTTTGATCACATCCTTATAGGGTATTATGATGCGGATCCCTATATCAACCCTGATGAAGTAGCCGCTTGGAAGTGGATGTCATTAGAAGATCTCAAAAAAGATATGAACGATCATCCAGAGGTTTATACGGCTTGGTTTAAGATAATTTTTGATAAATTTTACGCCCATATTTCTAGTTATGAGAATCAAAGCTTGTAGAAAGGCACATTTTAATGCCGCACACCGATTATACAGATCAGACTGGAGCGATGAAAAAAACGCAGAGATATTTGGTAAATGTAGCAATCCACACTATCACGGTCATAACTATGAATTGATTGTAGCTCTTACCGGTGAAATAGATCCCGAAACAGGCTACTTAATCGATTTAAAAATTTTAAAAGACCATATCAAAACAGAGGTTGAAGATTATATGGATCACAAAAATCTTAATGAAGAGGTTGAAGAGTTCAAGAAATTAAACCCTACCGTAGAAAACATTGCTGTGGTTATTTTCAATAGGTTAAGAGCAAAGCTTGACACCAAATACGATATTGAGATTACGTTATACGAAACTCCCAGAAATTTTGTGATATATAAAGGAGAATAAGGATGAGTTTACAAGAAGGAGATAAGGTTGATCATTTTAGTTGTAAAGATGATAATGGAGCTACTTTTGAAAGTACGTCCTTGTTAGGTAAAAAAGTAGCTGTAGTCTATTTTTATCCAAAAAATTTTACACCCGGATGTACTAAAGAAGCCTGCGACTTTAGAGATCATTATACAGAATTTAAGGAGTTAGGCGCTGAGGTTATTGCTGTAAGTTCAGATAGTGCATCTTCTCATCAAAAATTTAAAACTAAATATAGATTACCATTTATATTTTTAGCAGATAAAGACGGTCAATTACGAAAGTTATTTGGAGTAAAATCATCTTTATTAGGTCTATTACCAGGTCGAGAAACTTTTGTAATAGATAAAAATGGTGTGTTGCGTTATCGATTTAATAGTCTTAATGCTTCCAAGCATATGAGCAAAGCACTTAGTGTTGTAAAACAAATTGCAGATGAATAATCCTAAATTATCCATATTGCAATTTGAACCAATTTTTAAACAAAAAATTTGGGGCGGTTCTAAACTTCAAGATTATCTAAATAAATCAGTTACTGATACCAATGTAGGAGAAAGTTGGGAGATTAGCGATGTAGATGATGCTATGTCCGTAGTGTCAAACGGGTTGCATAAAGGCAAAACATTACGTTCATTAATAGCGCTTTATGGAGCTGATTTGGTTGGGTATAAAAACAGTAAGCGATTTGGTGCAGCCTTCCCGCTGCTGATCAAGTTTATAGATGCTAAGGAAAACCTATCTGTACAATTGCATCCTGGAGATACAATTGCAAAAGCAAAACATAACTCCCTGGGTAAAACTGAAATGTGGCATATTGTGCAGGCAGATAAAGATGCAGAGATTATTATTGGCTTTAATAAAGAGATATCCGAAGCTGAGTATAAACAAAGAGTATCAGAAGGGACGATTGCTGAAGTTTTAAATCGCGAAAAAGTTGCTGCAGGAGATACTTTTTTTGTCTACGCAGGTTTAATACACGCTATTGGGGCAGGAGTGGTATTGGCAGAAATACAACAAACCAGTGATATAACCTATAGAATATACGATTGGGATAGACAAGATAAAGACGGTAATTATAGAGCGCTTCATCAAAAAGAGGCTCTTGACGCTATTGATTTTGATTCAACTCAACCTTATAAAATTGATCAGGTAGAGACACAAAATCAATTGACTAACTTGGTTCGTTGTGATCATTTTATCACAAATACTATACATATTACCAAAGCACAATGTATTTCGCATCTAGGGCTGGATTCATTTGTGATTTATATGTGTGTAGAAGGAGTTGTGAAAGTTAAGGATGGTGAAGAATCGATTGCTTTACACATGGGAAATACTATTTTAGTTCCCGCGTGTATAGAGGATATAGAAATAGTTGACGGAAACGGAAAATTATTACAGGTTTATATATAAATTTACGGCGAAATAGCATATAAAAATTGAATTATGGCAAATAGGAGAGATTTAAAGAAAGATATCAATTATGTACTTGGTGATATCATAGAAGAAGTATATGTTCGAGGCTTAGAAAATCCAGATAAAGATTCAAAAAAAGGTGAGGCGATTATTGATGAAGCTATAGCCACTTTTGATGATCTTATGGAGCGTGTTAATAAAAGAGGTATCGAAAATGCTTCTAAGCACTTCAAACAAATCAGAACAGATTTAGAAGATAAAGGCAACGCTCTTTTAGAGAAAGTAAATAAACTATAATTTTTAATTAAAAAGTATTTGCAAATATCAATTAAGAAATTATATTTGCACCGCTTTTGCCGATATAGCTCAGCTGGCTAGAGCAGCTGATTTGTAATCAGCAGGTCGTGGGTTCGAGTCCCTCTATCGGCTCTTTAATTAAAAATCCTGATTTCTAGATGAAGTCAGGATTTTTTTATGGAATATATTTATTTGTAAGGTACGAGAAGCCTGTTCTGAGCGCAGTCGAAGAGAGTCCCTCTATCGGTTCTTTAATTAATACTCCTGATTATATCTAGAAGTCAGGATTTTTTTATTGTGCAAAACTAAAGATAAATTAAATCAAAAAACGTCTCAAGTATTGTGACTCAAGACGTTTTATAGTTGTTAAGTAGCTTTTAATTAAGCACAGCAATCGGTTGCTTTATGATAAGAGCATCCCGATTGATATTGACCTCCACACCTTGGATTATTTAAAGCTAAATGAGTAGTGGTGCAACACTCCAGTAAAGGATTACAGCATAAAAAAATACCAGGTGGGCGTCCTCCAATAATTGTTTGTTGATCTCCCTTTTTAATTCTTTGAGTACCTTTTAGGTTTAAGATGTTTTTTAACATGATTATTAGGTTTTAATTCAAAAGGAAATTACGGTATTATTTACATAAAAAATTATGGCTTAACCGCAATTAACAACTATTAACCAGCTGAATGGTAAATCCTAAATCTTAGGAGCATTATTGAGAAAATTATGTGTGATGGATGTTTAAAATAGTTGACAGGAATAACTATCTAATAATCATTCGTAAGATTAGTTAGCTTTTTTAAATCTGAAAAGAGAATATAGCTACACCTCAACCCATACTTAACAGTATAGTGTTGCCGTTTACATACTTTGTAAGGTATCAACAACTTTATCCTTTGCTTCTGGTTGCTTTTTTTCAATAGCTTTACGCTCGGCAACAAAGTCAATGAGTTGTTTGCCGTACATTGATTTTTTAACCTTAGGAGTGAGTTTATCAACTACAGTATCCAAATATTTCACATTGGCATCAAAGACTTCAAGAAGCGTAACATAAGGGGCCACTTCTAAATCTTTATTGTTTACTGCAAAATTGATGGTGTATAAATATTTTGACTTGATTAATTTTTTATATTCCTTCTCCAAAGCCATAAGCTTAATCTGATCGTTTTGCTTTTGCGCTTCATAATTCTCCTTAATCAATCTTAAATTACGATCATTAAAGCGACGTAAGATTGCTTTATACTCTTGGAGCTGGTTAGTGTTTTTGCCCCCGGTGATCTTAGCATCTCTCTCAAAATCATTAAGCGTGGTTACTATATTTATTGTCCCTTTTTCAGCAAAAAAGTCAATACGATCATTATGTGGAGCGTTGTCATTTTTGTCTAAATACAAATAGTGAATTTCTGGCTCAGTGATCGTAGAGTAGAGGGTAAAATTTGGATCACCGTCAACGATCAAGGAATCTACTGTAGTTAAGGTGCTGTCTTCAATTTTTTGTAAATACAGGGTTCCCTGTTTTAAACCTTTGATGGTACCAGTGACGGTAACGTTTCCTTCTTTCTTTTTTGAAGAAGTACAGGCTGCGATAAACAGCACTACGGAGATATAAATAACTAAATTTTTCACGTATTACTTTGATTTAAACTCGTAAATATCATTCTGTATGACAATGCTATCTATAGGTGTCAAAACGGCTACAAATATGCATATTTTTTGGCGTTTACTGATGAATAGCGATGATTCTATTTAAAAAATTGTCAACAATTTACAATTTCTTATGAGCCTGAAGCTACTTGCATTAATATCGTACAGAAAATCGCCCCATAGGTTCCCACAACATAGCCAAATACGGCGAGCAGCACTCCTACTGTGGTTAGTGATGGATGAAAGGCTGCAGCAACTACAGGTGCAGAGGCAGCGCCACCAACGTTAGCTTGACTACCTACTGCCATAAAAAAGTAAGGCGCTTTAATCAATTTAGCAACTAAAATGAGCAAACCGGCGTGGATGGACATCCATACCAAGCCAATAGCGATTAAACCTGGGTTTTCCAATACCATACCTAAATCCATCTTCATACCAATGGTGGCTACTAAAATATAAATGAATATACTTCCTATTTTACTAGCACCTGCACCTTCATAATTTTTAGCTTTGGTGTAGGATAAAAGAATACCTATTGCCGTGGCTATCGTAATCATCCAAAAAAATTGCGAGGTAAAGGAGGATAATGAAGAGCTTTTATCATTAAAGCTTTCAAAATTGGAGGATAAAAACGAAGAAATACCATTGGCACCCCAATGGGCAATACCGACAGCTACAAACGCTATGGAAATCATGATCATATAATCAGTAAGAGATGGGTTGCGGGTAATTTTTTCAGAAAATCCGGATACTTTTTGTTTTAAAGCTTCTATTGCAGAATTGTCTGCTTTTAACCAACGATCAATCCTATTACTCTTACCAATTCCAATCAATAAAATTGCCATCCATAAATTGGCTACAACAATATCAACAAGCACCATTCCTCCGTATTTGTCTGGATTATATTTATAAATCTCTAACATCGCTGCTTGGTTGGCTCCTCCACCAATCCAGCTACCAGCTAAGGTAGCTAATCCACGCCACACCGCGTCAAAACCAGCACCTCCAACAGTTTCAGGAGATACGGTGGCAATCAACAATATAGCTAAGGGGCCGCCTATGATGATTCCAAGAGTACCTGTTAGAAACATAATCAGTGCTTTAGGTCCTAAATTAAAGATTCCTTTAAGGTCAATACTAAGGGTCATTAAGACTAGAGACGCCGGTAATAAATAGCGGCTTGCTACATAATATACATTCGACGATTTTTCGATAGTTTCTCCATCCGTATTTATTTCTTCCCAATGTGGTGCTATGATACCTAACGAATTAAAGATAGCGGGTAACAAGTAGCATAATAATAAGGCAGGAACAAATTTGTAAAACGTTTTCCAAAATGGAGTTTGTAATTTTGCGGTGTAAAATACCAGGCCTAGGCAAAGTAATAAGATGCCAAAAACAATAGTATCGTCAGTGAAATAAGGAATAGTATTCATGTGTACTTTTATTGAGCTTTGCAGATGCGCTGCAAAATACAATTTTTAAATTTAGATCAAACTTTAGTCATTTAACCATCGTTTCAGCAAGTCTTTTTGTTGTTCCGTAGCACCGGGTAATGGAGCTATAACTTCCACTTTAGTGGTGGGTTTGATAACTATCGGTGTTAATTTTTTGAGGGAACCTTTGCGCTCAATGGTAATGCTTATTGTTTCTCCAGTTTTCCACTGTTTAGAATCACCAAATAAGTCATAAATATTTTTGACATTATATTTCTTATTATTAATACTAATCAAAGTGTCACCAGCTTTTATACCAGATTTCCTCAAAAAATTATTTTTTGAAGCATCTTCAGTAAATACAATGCTTTCAGAGTTTTCTGCCCCCTGGATAAAAGGATCTTGATTGTGAATAAAATACGAAGAAGCTTCGTTTTTTTCAGTCAATTGCAGGCCTACTTTGTTGAGGTATTTGTTGTAATTGATCGGAATGTTCTGGGATACATGCTTCTTTAAGAACTCAGCAACTTCAGTATTAGAAAGTAATTCAATTTTTTCAAAGAGCTCATCGTCTTTAAATGGAATATCCCTTCCGTATTCATTAGACAGATCTTTTACTAGATCTAGAACTCCGTAGATGCCTCCACTTTGGTCTCGTATCATAATATCTAAACACATGGATATGAGTGCGCCTTTTTCATATACATTTCTAAAATTTTGAAGATAGGGAGGCTTTAAAATGTTTTCACTCATCTCAGTAAAAGAAAATGAATTGTCAAACTCTTGAGCGAGCTCTATTTTTTGTTGTAGGCGATTATAGAATGTGTTTTTATTGATAATACCCTGTCTGATCTGAAAAAGTAGTGAAAAATATTCTGTTGTACCTTCATACAGCCATAAGTGTTTTGACATTTTAGGGTTGTTAAAGTCAAAATTATGAATCTCTTCAGAGTGTATAGTCAATGGAGTTACAATGTGAAAAAACTCATGAGAAACGACATCGATCAGTGATTCCTCTAGTTTTTGTTTAGACAAAGCTTCCGGTAGCACCACCAGGGTAGAAGTATTGTGCTCTAAAGCGCCAAAACCCTGAGCATCGTCTTTCTTACTGGTCGATAGGTATAACAGTACACTATACTTTTTTGTTGTATTAATTGCGCCGAGGAAGTTTTTTTGAGCAGTCATCATACGCTCCATTTCTGGCACTAATGTGATTGCCTTGTGAGTGCTGTTAGGTGAATATACACTGAATATTACTTCAATTCCACTAACCGTAAACGATACCCTGTCAGGTATGGTATACATAATAGGAGCATCAACTAAGTCGGCATATCGTTTAAATGCAAAGTAATCCGTATCATAAGAGGCATAGGCAGATGGTTCTTCGGACATTATTTCGGTTAAGGAAGTCGAAGCTTCGAGTTGTACAGGATGTTTTATGAATAATCGATATTTCGTTTCTTTTAGACCTTCAAAATACCCTACAAACCCATATAAATTGAGGATAAAGTTTTTACCTGCTTGAATGTTAGTACCCGTAGGAGAAAAAACCTGGTGTGTATCTTCACTGTCAAAAGTATCGTTGACCCAATAGGTTATTTTTTTAAGCGTTGCAGCATTGCTTATCGTCCATTGATTATCATTTTTTCGAATACTTATAATAGGTTTGCCTTCTTCATCAAAAGCTTCAAAATCCTCAATAAATTTTCCATAATAATTATTCTGATACGTGCCAGGAACGATTTTTGGTAAAAAATAATTTATGGAATCTGATAGAATATCTGATACTTCAACTTCTACCTTAACCTTGTCATCCACTACGTTTAACAAATCAATATTGACGATTACCGGCGGTTTATTGACCTGTAATGGTGATTCAACTGTTTTACAGCTTATGACGAGGGTTATGGTGTATAGAAGTAATAGTTTTTTCACACTTAAAAAATGATATGTTTGTTAATAAATTCGGCAACACCATCTTCTTTTCCGTTAGCGGTAACGTAATCTGCTACAGCGATAGTTTCAGGCTTGGCGTTTTTTACGGCAACACCTGTGCCGGCAAATTGTATCATCTCTATGTCGTTATAGTTGTCACCAAATGCCACTGCGTCTTCTACCTTCAAGTTAAAATGTTGGTCAAGTAAGTGTTGTATCGCTGTTTTTTTAGAAATGCTTTTTTCTGCTATTTCAATATAAGTGGGTTTGGAGCGATAGAGGTGCAATTCAGTTGAAAAATTCTTTTCCATAAAATCATATAACCTGTCTATTGCTGACTCTTCTCCCATACACATAATTTTATGTGCACTTTTATGTTTTTGTTTCCACTCCTGTAAAACAATATGATTGGCTTTTATTGTCGGAGTTACTTTGGTGTTCTGTCGCTCTCGATTAGCCCAGAAATCATCTTGTGGCACATACCATTCATCGTTATGATACAAGCTGAGGTGTACCTGATCTTTAGTATTAAAGTCTATTAGCTCCTCTATAATTTGTATTGGTATGGTGGTGGATTGTGCCACTTGACCGTTGATCAAAATTAGTCCTCCATTATAACAGATCAAGGGGGTGTCTTCTATGCCTAAAGATTTTTGTAAATGGCTCATGGCTGAGGGCATCCTAGAGGATATTAAAACAAAAGGGATGTGTTGACTGATTCTTTTAATTTCGGCAATAGTATAAGCGGATAATTCTCTATTATGATCTAAGAGGGTCCCATCTACATCCGAAAAAGCAATTGTATAGCCCATTAATCCTGTACATTTAATTGAGTCACAAAGGTAGTAATACTATCAATAAATTGCGGCATGATTTCTCTCCATGATTCATTATAGGATTTGTGGTTTTCCATTCTTCCTCCTTCAATAGCTCTAAATATATGATTCATTTTAGGGATAATTTGCTGTTTGGCATTAGGAGTTTTGGATTGTAAAATCTCCGCTTCAGTTAATCCTACTTGAATGTCTTTTTCACCTTGTATGAGTAATATAGGTATTTCAAGTTTACTTAATTCTTCCGCTGGGTCATACTTCATCCAGGATTTCATAAAGGGCTGTAAATCATATCGGAATATGGAGCCAAGTGCGGGGTCAAAACTCGAAGCTTTTCCATATTTTCTAAGATCAGCAAAGGCTATGGCTGCACTTTTATCGAGACCAGGAGCTTGTCGGGATAGTTGATCTAAAATGACAAAATCAATGGATTGGCCATTACCAGCCAATGATATAAAAGCATCTGCCCGATCTTTGGCAGCCACCATACCAATTAAAGAACCCTGTCCATGACCAGCCACAATGATATTGGTGTATTTAGAATTTTGTTTGAAGTAATCAATGGTAGCTTTTGCGTCTTCGATAAAGTCATCAAAAGATATTTCATGCTCTTTGATGTTAAATTTATCCATAGTGAATAAACGTTTGTCATATCTAAAAGAGGCTATTCCTTTTTTGGCTAGTTTAATCGATAATTTTTTAAACGTATCACTTTTAGACATTCTGTCGTTGCCGTCTCTATTGACCGTGCCAGCATCCATAATGAAAATAATTAGTGGTACTGCTTCATCATCGGCATAAGGGGTGATTAATGTTCCTGTGGTAAACTTATTGGTTTTTACATAGGCTGAATTATATTCCTTTTCCTGAGCTTTTAGAAGCAGGGGAATTAGAATTACTAACTGAAGAATATAAAATTTCATAAGTAATTTTAGTTTTTGAAATGGGGTATATAGGTAACGTAAGACAACGTGAATTCTTTTAAAATCAGCTCATAAAATTTAATTCAAATTAAGTAATTGTCATCTTTTCAAGAAATCTTAATTCGTTGTATAATTTAACGCTCAACTAACATACCCTTTTTTATCTTTGCTGCAAAATTAATTGAATGAATATTCGGACATTGATAGTAACGGCATTGTGTACAGTAGTTTTTTATAGCACTTGTTTTGCCGATGACTGGGGTAAAACTGGGCATAGAGCAACAGCACAAATTGCCGAAAAATACCTAACAAAAAAAGCTAAAAAGCGAATTAACGAATTGTTGAGTGGTCAAAGTTTGGCCTTGGTGTCAACCTATGCGGATGAAATTAAAAGTGAGCGTTCGTATAAGAACTACAGCCCGTGGCATTATGTAAATTTTGACTTTGATAAAGAATATGGTGCCGAAGCTCCAAGTGAACGTGGTGATCTGGTCATTGGGATTCAAAAATGCATCGACATTCTTAAGAATAAATCTTCTAGTCAAGAAGACAAAGAATTTCATCTAAAATTACTAGTACATTTTATAGGAGACTTGCATCAACCACTGCATGTAGGGCGAGGCGAAGATAAGGGCGGTAATGATATACAAGTAAGGTGGTTTAATGAAGGTACTAATCTTCATCGATTGTGGGATACTAACATGATTGAGCATTACAAAATGAGCTATAGTGAATTAGCAGCGAATGCAGCAGTTCTATCCGCTCAACAGATTGAAGATATAGAAAAGGGTAGTGTCTTGGATTGGGTTTATGAATCCCAGGACCTGGCTGAGAAAGTATACGAATCTGCGACTGTTGGTGAAAAATTAGGGTATCGCTATGTTTATGATTATTTCCCACTGTTAAGAGCGCAATTACAAAAGGGAGGAATCCGGTTGGCTAAAGTACTTAATGATATTTTTGGATAATCCTTTTGTAATCAGGTTTCACTGTACGAGTTTCGGTATTGCTTTGGCGACACTGTAAAATGCTTTTTAAAGGTTTTAGTAAGGTGGCTCTCATCAGTAAATCCGAGTTGGTACGCGATTTCAGCTATGGTTAAATCCGTATGTTGTAATCGTTGTTCAACCAGTTTCATTTTGTATTTAGTAACATACTGATGTATGGAGTCTCCTGTTTTTCTTTTGAAATAGGTGCTGATGGAACTTTGTGACATGGTAAACTTTTCAGCAAGAAAACTAATTTTAGTTTTATTGTTGTCATAGACGTGCTGCCGGATATGACTAAGTATTTGATCGATTTTGTTGTTGGTATAGGGTACCTCTTTTTTTATCGTCGTATGCTTTGAAGAGATGTTGCGTACCATGATACTTAATATGGTGCTTATGGCATTGGCTATTATTTCTTGATAATAAACCTTCTCACTTTTAAATTCTTCTATTACAAGATTATGTAAATCCCAGACAATTTCACGATCATCCTCGAAACTTATCACGTCTCCTGGAACAATACTGGGTTGATGCAATAATTGCTCAATACGCTTAAGCCAACTTTTTCGTTCCGGAAGATTGACACCTCCAGAGAGTACTAATTCTGTAAATCTGAAATAGGTGAATTTTGAATGTTCTTCGACCTCAAATTTGTTTTTATGTTTTGAAGAAGAGAGAAATATATTGTTTGCCTGATAAGGTAACCGTATACCATTACTATTACGATAGCCTTTACCTGAATTCACAAAAATGATCTGAAAATAGTTCTGATCGGTTAGCGATGTATCCCATTGATCAAAGGAATATTGATTAACTACTAGAACTTCTTGGAGGGTATAACGGTTCATAAATTAACTTTAACATTTTAAAGGTACAAAAATTAATTTAATGTTAAAATACTTGTTTATACTAGTATAATTTAGTAATAGGAGTAACACTTTGGTTTCAAGTTGGTTAACATTTGTTAGTTTGGTAAAAATACTTAAAATTTTACGAAAAAAAATGTAATAAACTTAAAATAGTGAAATATATATATGAATTAACTTAAAACAGTATTTATTTTATAACTCTAAAAGTAAGGTTTATTCTTGGATCTGTTACTTTTTTGGACTTAGGTATTTGATGTAACCAGTTTTTTTGAGTTTCTCCCTGCATTAACAAAAGACTACCCGATTCTAGCAATATTTTAGTCTTTAATTCTTTATTTTTTTTATGTTTGAGATGGAACCACCTGGATGCTCCTAAGCTTACCGATGCAATTATAGGGTGTTCTCCTAATTCCTTTTCGTCATCTGCATGCCAACCATTACTATCTCTGCCATCTCTATAAAGATTGAGTAAACAGGTAGTGAAATTAGCTGAGGTATGTTGCTCCACTTTTTCTTTAAGCTTTAGAAGTAAAGGGGTAAAGGGGAGTGGTTTCATGGTAATGTTGGAGTAGCTATAAGGCTTTTCATTATTACCATATAACGCGGTTAAGCGGGGTTGCGAATAAACTTTGCCAAAAACTTTGATATCATCTTGTTGCCAAGGCACTTCTTTTAATAAAGTATTATAATAATTCAATGCTTGTCCAGGAGCGATGAGGTTAGGGTAATAGGCTACCTCTGCATCTGGTAAATTCAAGTTCTTTGGATTATCGTCTTCAAAAAGTTTCATCGTTTAAGAAATATAGGTAGACAACCAATAGATCATAAAGAACTGTAGCAATAATCTAAAAAGCAATACGGATTTTGGAAGATTAAGGGATGCTTTTCTATTAATGAGCATATGTATGTGAACCGGAAAAAAAAGAAGTAGTAAGACCATAGCTGCCAGAAGGGATAAATCTCTAAAGCGTGTTAGTAATAGACCAATGGCTACCACAATTTCAATTACACCGCTGATATAAACAATTTCTTTATGGTAGGGTAGGTATAACGGCATGATTCGCATAAAAGCTTTGGGTTTAACCAAATGAAATACACCGGATATCATAAAAATAACCGGAAAAATATAAAAGTGCCAACTCATAGTGATTCAGAGGTTTTTGTTTTTCCTGTATGGGAATTTAGTTTATCGTTCATTTGAGGGTACAAGGTAGTGTTTACAAACCGAAGTGCAAACCAATCTTTAGTAAGTGAAATTTTGTGCAAGGGTTGAAGATTAAAATCTCCCAATATATCCCACCCGTAGTTGGCTGTCAAATTACTTTTGTAGCGTAAGGAACTTTTCTTTGGGTACGCAAACCATAAAATAGCATCTTCCATTAATCGAGGATAAACGATTTCAATTCTATTTTCAATTTGGGCTTTATCAGTAACAAAAATTAATGCAAAATCGATCTCTGAAATTTGAATGAGTGACTCTTTTATCTTTACATCTTTTAAACAGTCGAGCTCTTGGCAAAAGTCTTCAGGTTCGTTGAGAATTAATATTTCGTCCAAATCTTTAGGGAGTTGTAGTTTTTTAAAAAGCGGTGTCATATCAGTGATGTTGAAGAAAGTTAGGCTTCTTAAAGATACAAAAAACCACTGTTTTTTTATGATGTTTAACGCTTTTTAGTTTAGGGTAACTTCTTTATAATCATCGGGTTCTTCAAATAAAGACGCAGCGTTTTCAATAAACCCTACATTAGTTAACATCGCTTCACCTAATTTTTTGTTTTTTCCTTCGCCATCCTTCCATTCGTAGAAGTCCCATTGTGTTGAGATAGGAATATCATTGACCATGGCATAATCTTTATAGATAATCATATGTGGATCACGCTCTGCTTTAGCTACGGTATTGTTTGGTCCGAAGGTTACAATATAAGCGGCAGCAGTTAATACATGATTTTTGGGGTTTACATAGATGATATACCAGTCGTCTGGTGCGTCTCCTGTACCTTTATTAAAACTCAATTTAGCAGAGGTATAAATTTCGTTGTCTAGACTCCTGTCTTTCTTTACTTCCATTACCACACCCGGATCATTAAGTTTATAAGGCATCGCAAAGAAATAGGACCAGGTAAAGATATCAAATCGGGCATTACTATACTTAGCATCCGCCGGATACAGCATAACCTTTTCACCGTTGTAGATTAATTTAGTGCCATCTTTTTTGTCAATCCTAATCTTTGTGGAGTTGGTTAGTTGGGTGATTTTTCCATCCAAAACCGTTGAATTGCCAAACCGTACAACAATATCAAAACTAATGGCAGTTTTTTCTAGAAAAGCCTCTTTCTTATGCGCCTTTTCGACATTTTGCGTTAATTGTCTTTCTAAACTAATGGCACCATCGCCAATACCCCCATCAAGTTCCACAGGCATGGTAGCTAAAGTATCTTCCTTTTTGGTGGTGATCACTTCTTCTTTAGCTGTTTCATCTTCTGCTTTAGTGTCAGATGTTTGTTTACAGCTGATTACTACTGTGGCAAGTAATATTAATACAAGATTTTTCATAACTATGTAGGGGTTAGTGTATGGTCTAAATTACTAATTCGTATTTCGCAATGGTAATATTTATGAAAACTCTAACAGAAGTTGATTTTAGGAACAATACTAACTTTAAAAAATTATTATTCCAGAAAACTGTGGTGAAATTTATTTTTTAAAAGCAAACCAGTACATTTGATGTCTGTCGATTATATGGACAACATTCTTATTTAAAATTAGATAATTAGAGATTTAATATATGGAATCATCTTTAGATGTGAAGAAAAGTAAAAAAGAAGTACCGGGTAACCCACAATTAGTTACCTCAGAGGAGGAACTTAAAAAATTAGCACAACTAGACCAGACAAAATATAACTACACAGTGGAGGATTATTTTGCCAAACCCAAAGCGAGAGGTTTTCAACTCTCGCCAAACGGAAAATTTATATCCTATCGAGAGAAAGATGATAATGGTAAGAATCATGTTTTTGTTAAAGAAGTTACTACAGAAAAAGTCACCAGGGTTATAGTTGAAAATGAAGAATTGATCCGTGGATATGGATGGGTCAACAATGAACGATTGGTTTATGTAATGGATAAAGGTGGAGATGAAAATTATCATTTGTATACCGCTACAATACAAGGGTCGGATAGTAAAGATCTTACCCCATATGAAGGAGTACAGGTTAATTTCTTAGAGTTACTGAAGGAAGATAAGGATCATATCATCATATCAATGAATAAAAATAATCCAGAAGTCTTTGAACCTTATAAGATCAATGTGATTACAGGTGAGTTGGAGCAGTTATACCAAAATGATGATCCATCCAACCCTATAATGGATTATATTTTTGATAAAGATGGTAATTTAAGAGGATTTTCTAGGTTGATCAATGGGGTAGATATAGAGCTATATTATACGTTGGATGGGCAAAGTTATGAGGTAATCAAAAAATTAAGCTGGAAAGATGCCTTCTCTATTCTTAGTTTTAATTATGCGTCTGATAATTCAAATGAAGCTTATGTAGTGTCAAATCTAGAAACGGACCGGTCTAGGATTTATCGGTATGATCTCAAAGAAGATCAACCGATAGAGATGCTATTTGCTGATGAAAAATATGATGTTGCTGGTTTGTCTTTATCCAGAAAAAGAAATTATGAATTGGATTACTTTTCGTATCAGGGTGAAAAAAGAAATGTAATTCCGGTTAGTGAATACTATAAAAAGTTACACCAAAAAATTACCACACAATTCCCTAATCAGCAATACAGCCTAGCTGACAAGACCGACGATGAGGATCTATATTTGATTTTTCTACAGAGCGATAAATGCTATGGTATTTATTATTCTTATGATGTAAAAAAAGACGAGTTTAAATTATTGTATGATTTAATGCCACATTTACAAGAAGAAGATATGGCGGATATGCGTCCGATACAATTTTTAAGTAGAGATGGGATTGAATTACACGGCTATATCACATTACCAAAAATAGCTTTAGAAGGCAATAAAGTGCCACTTATTGTTAATCCTCATGGCGGACCACAGGGGATAAGAGATACCTGGGGTTTTAATCCCGAAGCGCAACTTTTTGCTAGCCGAGGCTATGCCATGCTTCAGGTTAATTTTAGAATCTCTGGAGGATATGGGAGAAAATTTTTAGAATCTGGTTTCAAACAGATTGGTAGAAAAGCAATGGATGATGTAGAAGATGGTATAGCGTACGTTATCAAAGAAGGTTGGATCAATGAAAATTGTGTCGCTATCTATGGAGGAAGTCATGGTGGTTATGCTGTACTTAGAGGATTAACCAAAACACCAGACTTATATGCTTGCGGGGTGGATTATGTTGGGGTGTCTAACATCTTTACCTTTATGAAAACCATACCACCCTATTGGAAACCTTATTTGAAAATCATCAAAGAAATATGGTATGATGAGGACATTGAAGAAGAAAGAGCCATTATGGAAGAGGTTTCTCCGGTCTATCAAATTGATAAGATCAAAAAACCATTGTTTGTAGTCCAAGGGGCAAATGATCCAAGGGTAAATATTGATGAATCCGATCAGATTGTTGAGGCATTGCGAGCCAAAGGATTTGAAGTGCCTTATATGGTCCGTTATGATGAAGGACACGGATTTGCTAAAGAAGAAAACTCTATTGCGATGTATAAGGCAATGATGGGTTTCTTTGCTCAACATTTAAAAGGAGATAACTAAATTAAATTTGAGTTTCAATCTTAAATTAATATAAACAAAGCCCAATTCTAACTGAATTGGGCTTTTATATCTAATCCTTGGTTAGTTATAATTTTACTTAACCATCTCAAAGCTTCTTTTTATAAAGGCCGTAAGTTCTTCTCCCTTCAATAAATTTTGCGACAGTTTAGCGAGATCCAAAGATTGCTTAATTAAGCGTTCTTTCTTCTTATCGGTTTTGGTTTCAGCGATTTGACCAACTAATTCGTGATTTGTATTAACTACCAGGTTGTACATCTCTGGCATGTTACCCATACCGAACATTCCACCACCTCCAGTTTGTTGCATTTCCTTCATACGCCTCATAAATTCTGGTTGCGTAATCATAAATGGAGCAGCATTACTATCCATCGCTTCTAATTGTACCGTATATTTTTCTGCAGGAATCACTTTTTCAAGATCTGTCTTTAACTTTTCTTTTTCTTCATCTGATAGTTTAGAGATTTTTTCTTCATCCTTTTTGATCAAATTATCGACGTGATCCGCATCCACTCGGGTAAAAGTGATGTTCTCTTTTGTAGTCTCTAGTTTTTGTATTAAGTGCGATACGATAGGCGAATCTAATAATAGCACTTCATACCCCTTATCTTTTGCAGCACTGATGTACGCGTGTTGCTCATCTTTATTAGAGGCATATAGGATAACGGTCTTATTATCTTTATCGGTTTGATTTGCTTTTACCTTTCCAATAAGTTCTTCAAAAGTGTAGTAGTTATTATCTACAGTAGGATACAAAGCAAATTTATCCGCTTTTTCGAAGAATTTATCTTCCGAAAGCATGCCGTATTCAATAACGATTTTAATATCATTCCATTTTTGTTCAAAATCTTCGCGATTGTTTTTGAACATCGCACTCAATTTATCAGCAACCTTTTTGGTGATGTATCTTGATATCTTCTTAACATTACCGTCAGCTTGTAAATAAGATCTGGAAACATTCAATGGGATGTCAGGTGAATCGATAACTCCTCTCAGCATCGTTAAAAACTCTGGCACGATACCTTCGACATTGTCGGTTACAAACACCTGGTTTTGATACAATTGAATTCTATCTTTTTGCAAATTCATATCCTGTCCCAACCTTGGAAAATATAAAATACCCGTTAGGTTGAATGGATAATCAACATTAAGATGGATATTAAATAGCGGCTCTTCGAACTGCATAGGGTACAATTCCCTATAAAATTCCTTATAATCCTTGTCCTCCAAATCTGCTGGCTGCTTTGTCCAGGCAGGATTAGGGTTATTGATGATATGATCAACTTCTTTTGTTGGAGCCGGATCCTCTTCTTTAGCATCTTCAGGCTTTGGTAAGGTCTCTGTTTTGGTACCAAATTTAATAGGTATTGGCATAAACTTATTATACTTTACCAATAGCTCATTGATTTTTGCATCTTCAAGGAACTCTTTTTCTTCTTCATTGATATGCAAGATGATTTCTGTACCGCGTTCACTTTTATCGTGCTGCTCCAGGGTGTACTTCGGAGAGCCATCACAGCTCCAGTGTGCTGCAGGTTCATCTTTATAAGATTTAGTGATAATTTCTACTTTATCTGCTACCATAAAGGCAGAATAGAAACCTAAACCAAAATGTCCAATAATACCTGCATCCTTAGCAGAATCCTTATATTTTTCTAAGAATTCCTCAGCTCCTGAAAAAGCAACCTCGTTAATATATTTTTCAACCTCTTCGGCGGTCATCCCAACTCCCTGGTCAATGATGTGGAGCGTTTTGTTTTCCTTATCAATTTTAACCTCGATTATTGGGTCACCATAGGTTACACTAGCTTCACCGATAGCTGTTAAATGTTTTAATTTTAAAGTTGCATCGGTAGCATTAGAAATTAATTCTCTTAAGAATATTTCGTGATCAGAGTATAGAAACTTTTTGATTAACGGAAAAATGTTTTCTACAGATACATTAATACTTCCTGTTGCCATATGATTATTTTTTAAATGTCTACTATTGATTTATAACAATCCCAAGAACTCAAAAAAAATACCAATTCCTTGATGCTGACAAACTGGCATTTGGTTTTGACTTTTTTGTATTATAAAAGGAATTAAGTTGCTGAACAGCAATCTATTTGATTTCAAAAAAAATGAAACAACTTTAACAAATATTTTGTTTAAGTTTTTAATTGAAAAGTTAAACAATGATTATATTTGTAATGTAAAGTTGATAAAAATGGCCTCAGCAAAAAAAACAACAAAAATTGATAAGCAAATAATCATTACCAAGTACATGCAATATGTATTGGATTATGAGCACTATCCTAAATCAGTTTATAAATTTTGTAAGGACGTTAAAATAAAGGAAGAAGATTTTTATAAATATTTTGGTAACGTCGATGCATTAATAAGATCCGTTTGGAATGAATTTTTTTCCAATACTCATCAAGTAATGCTGGATAACAAAGAATATGAAAATTTTAGCAGTCGCGAAAAGATGTTAACCTTCTTTTATACCTTTTTTGAATTACTTAAAATGAATCGGAGTTTCGTATTGTTTGATTTAGATACTGACAATGATTCTTTAAAGAAAATGAAAAAATTAAGCGGCTTACGTAAGCAAGTAAGAGAATTTGCGGCTAAGCTAATTGAAGATGACAATGAGGAGAAGCAATACAAGCTTACACAACGGCCGGTAACCTTGTTTGCTGAAGGAGCCTGGATTCAATTGGTTTTTTTATTGAAATTTTGGATTGACGATGACTCGGCTGACTTTGAAAAAACGGATATGGCTATTGAGAAATCTGTGAATACAATTTTTGACGTATTTGACAATACGCCTTTAGATAGTATTATTGATTTTAGTAAATTTTTATGGAAGGAAAAATCCTTCTGGAATTAAAATAGAGAAAGTATATATTGAAAACTTTAGATAAAATACCAACCTCAAAAATAGGTCGCACTGCCGAATTAGTGAAGACTGGAGTTAAAGTTGGAGGTAATTATATTAAATATTATAGCAAGAAGGCTATTAATCCTGAAACTACCCGGGATCAATTAGACGAAAGTAATGCTACTGATATTTATGATGGTTTAAAAAATTTAAAGGGTAGTGCGCTCAAGGTGGCACAGATGCTTTCAATGGAGAAGAATTTATTACCGAATGCTTATGTGGAACGTTTTTCTTTGTCACAATTTAGTGTACCTCCATTGTCAGCACCATTGGTAAGAAAAACATTTAAAAAATATAATGGGAAATATCCTGAAGAGCTATTTGATGAATTTGCAACACAATCAGTAAACGCGGCTAGTATAGGTCAAGTACACAAAGCCGTTAAAGATGGGAAAAAACTTGCTGTGAAAATTCAATACCCTGGTGTTGCAGATAGTATAAGTTCAGACCTGGCGATGGTAAAGCCCATCGCCATCAGGATGTTTAACTTAAAAGGTAAGGATTCAGATAAGTATTTTAAAGAAATAGAATCCAAATTATTGGAGGAGACAGATTATATATTAGAGTTGGAGCAAAGTGAGCAGATAACAAATGCTTGCGCTTCTATTCCAAATTTAAAATTTCCAAAATACTATAAGGAACTGTCCAGTCAAAAGTTCATTACAATGGACTGGATGGAAGGTAAACATTTAAGTGAATTTGCAAAATTAAATGAAGACCAAAAAATCGCAGATCAAATAGGACAAACATTGTGGGATTTTTATATGTATCAAATCCATGTGTTAAAAGAAGTCCACGCAGATCCACATCCTGGAAATTTTTTAGTAGATAAAGACCATAATTTAATTGCTATAGATTTTGGATGTATAAAAAAGATACCAAACGAGTTTTATGAACCATACTTTGAGTTGGCAGTTAGTGAAAATTTGAATGACCCTCTTTTTTTTGCCCGTAAGATGTTTCAGCTTGAAATACTCCGAGAAGATGATTCGGAAGAAGAAGTCCGCTTTTTCTCGGAGCTATTTCATGAATTACTGAGTTTGTTCACTAAACCCTTTAACAGTGAAACTTTTGATTTTGGTGATGATACATTTTGGAAAAAAATAACAGAATTGAGTGAAAAATATAGTAAAGATACTGAGCTTAGAAAAATGAATGGTAATAGAGGAAGTAAACACTTTTTATATATGAATCGTACGTTTTTTGGCTTATATAATTTGTTACACGATCTTAAAGCTAAGGTAGTCGTAAGAAATTTTGAAAGATTCCTTTAGTCAGTCGACCTGACTGACTTGGTTTGTTTATTTATTGGTTAGGTTGTTTGAAAAGCACGCTGTGGTTGGCGTGCTTTTCGCTTTTTTAACACTTGATCGAATTTCTTCAAAAAAACTACTATGCGTGCATACAATATCACAACTGTTTCTTTTATCAAAAAGATCAGAATACATATATTGTGCGGCAGTTTTCGTGTTAACCATTCTGGTAGAGAACGCACAATACACATTCAATACAATTAAACTATGTATACTTCAAAAATAGCAGGTTTAGGTTACTATGTTCCTGAAAATTTAGTTACCAATGACGATCTATCTAAAATAATGGAAACCAATGATGCTTGGATACAAGAACGTACAGGTATAAAAGAAAGACGTCATATTAAAAAAGGAGATGGTAACAGTACCGCTGTTATGGGCGTTAAAGCCTCTAAAATTGCTTTAGAGCGAGCGGGTATAGACGCCAATGATATTGATTTAATCATTTTTGCAACCTTGAGTCCGGATATGTATTTTCCTGGAGGCGGGGTCCAAGTACAAGAGATGCTGGGCGTGGATACAATACCTGCATTAGATGTTAGAAATCAGTGTAGTGGTTTTATTTATGCAATATCCGTCGCTGATCAATTTATTAAAACCGGGATGTATAAAAATGTACTGGTGATTGGTAGTGAAAATCACAGTGGTGGATTGGACATGACCACACGTGGTAGAGCGGTTTCAGTAATATTCGGAGATGGTGCAGGTGCTGCGGTAGTAACCCGAAGTGATAAAGAAGGTACGGGTATTCTGTCAACACATTTACATAGTGAAGGTAAACACGCCGAGGAACTTGTATTGATGGGGCCAAGTACTGAACATTGGGTGCCAGAAATCATTGCAGAAAACCCACAAGAAGACATTCCTTACTATCCACATATGAACGGACAGTTTGTTTTTAAAAATGCTGTAGTCCGTTTTGCAGAAGTAATAAATGAGGGTTTAACAGCTAATGAGCTAACTCCAGCTGATATTAATATGCTGATTCCACATCAGGCGAATCTTCGGATTAGTCAATATGTGCAAAAAACCTTTAAGTTAACAGATGATCAAGTGTATAATAATATTCAACGCTATGGAAATACAACGGCTGCATCCATTCCTATTGCATTAACCGAAGCGTGGGAACAAGGTAAAATTAAAGAAGGCGATTTAGTTGTCCTAGCAGCTTTTGGTAGTGGATTTACCTGGGGTAGTGCAATCATTAGATGGTAATTGAGTATGCCACACTAAAGTAACAAACATAAAAAAACGCGAGGGTCAAATCTCGCGTTTTTTATATCAGGTTTTTGGCTACTCTTTTTTTAAAGGCTAATTCAAATAAATTATAACCGTCACTATAGTATTAAACGTTATAAATCTTTAAGTGTTACAAAAACCGTCAATTTTTTGGAATAATTTAACTTTTGGATTTCACTCCTTAACTCTACATTAATATACCACATAATCAAATAATTACATAGAAGATTAACAAATGAAATTAAAAAATTAACTAAAGTATTCCTCCTCCAGATTTTTCATTATCATCTCTTCTTTTTCGAGCAACTTTTCGGTTTTTACCACTTCCAAATCTATAGGATAGTCCAAGGAAAACCGTTTGTGTTTCTCCCTGAAATCTTCCGTTTTGTGGAAAGGGGATGTCGCCAGAGAATCGAAAACGCATCGTATTGAAGATATCGTTAAAATTGATACTAGCAGTTCCTTTTCCTCCTAAGAAGTTATAACGTGCTCCTGTATTGATAAAGTAAAATGGTTTAGTCGTAAATTGAATCCCTTCTTGTTCTCCTCTATAGAAACCAAATACTTGAAACGTAAGGTTTTTGGTGGCCTTAAAATTATTATTCATTCTAAAATTATAGATAACCGCATCCACTTCTCTTGCAATACCTTCAACAACGCCTTGTTGTGTTTGCCCGTAAAGGTCAAAACTGGCATTAAAATTCCACCATTTAGTTGGGCGATAATTACTGGAAATCTCTACCCCATAAGCAGAATTATTATCAAAATTGTCAAAGGTTAATATTTGTCCTTCTTCAATGGTAGGATCTTCGATAAGGGTTTGATTAATTTCATCGTTGATAAGTCTATAAAATACACCTCCTGTTATGGAACCCCCTGTTAAACGTCTTGTGTAATTAAACTCAATGGAGTTGGTAAATTGTGGATCTAGCTGTGGATTTCCACGTGAGGTAATTCTTGGGGTTGCCCACTCCCGTATTGGATTAACCTGGTTTAAGCCGGGTCTATCTACTCTTCTGCTATAACTCAGCTGATAGGTGTCTTTTTCTCCCGGAGTATAAGTTAAATATCCTGAAGGGTAAACCGTTAAAATTTGATCCTCAAATATTTTTTGATTATTAAAAATTGCTTCCACTTCATAATTCTCCAATCTAGCACCTACCTGATAAGACCATTTTTCAAAAGTAGTTCCGTAGGTTGCGTATACCGCGTGGATATCTCTATCATAGCTATAATCGGAGTCATCAAACAGTGTAGATTGGTAGTCGTTGTCTGTTCTTCGTAATCGCGCTTCATAACCCAATTCTAATTTGGTCTTTTCAGTAAGGGGATTCACATAGTCAAAATTTATAGTAGTGTTTTTACGCTCATTATCGATGAGGTCTACATAATTCTGTGTTGGACCACCGGTGAATCTAAAGCTGTCTTCGCTATCGCTTTCGAAGGCATTATAATCCACTTCTAATTCAAGGCTATGTCCCTCTTTTTTGAATTTTCGTTTATAATCAAAATTATAGGTACTCCCCAGGTTATCACTGTCACTAACAAAAATTTGACTAAAGTCAGCATCTGGGTTATCATTAAATTGAAGCGCAACATTTCCTTTTGTTAGCCCATCAAATAGATTTTGATTGGTATAAAAAGAGACCGTGTTGTAATCGTTTATATAATAATCCAGGCCTACTTTGAATAAGTGTGATTTGTTATTGTCTAAAATAGCGAGATCAGTCTCATAATTTTGATCTGCCCTAAATACAAATCCACCCATTCTGTTTTTGTTTATATTGGCTCCATAGTTGCCATAGATATTAAATTTACCATTTCTGTAGTTAAGATCTACGGAGTTGTTAAATCGAGCATTTTGATCCCAATTTAGGCCGATATTGATATTACCATTAAAACCAACATTTGCATTTTTATGTAATACAATATTTATAATTCCGCTCATACCCTCTGGGTTATACTTTGCAGATGGATTGGTAATCAATTCTACCGATTTGATAGAGGTAGAAGGAATTTGTCTTAATAATTGTGCAGGTGAAATGTTGGTGGGTTTTCCATCAATTAAAATCTGAACATTAGGATTTCCCCTCAGCGCAATATTTCCATCTTGATCTACATTAACGGATGGGATATTTTGCATAATTTCTGAAGCCGTGCCTCCTGTAGTGGTTAGGTCTTTACCCACATTTATTACTTTACGGTCAATTTTTTGTTCAATAGTAGTTCTTTCGGCCACAATTGTCACGTCATCTAAGGCCTCGGCTGTTTCTTCTAGATTGATGGTACCGATATCGAGATCTTTATTTTTTCTGGTAATTTCAATAGGCTGACTAAAGGTTTTATAGCCTATGAATTGAATATTTAAAGTGTATTTTCCTCCCGGGATATCTGCAATTAAAAAATCTCCTTCTTCTGTAGTAATCCCCCCACTAATTACTTTGTCATTGGCTCCATTGATTACAATAGTAGCGTAGGGGATAGGTTGTTTAAGGTTTTTGTCCATTACTTTTCCTTTTATGGTGCCTACTACAGCATTATTATTTGGTTGTGCTACAAGTAGTAAGCACCAAAAAGAAAATAGCAACGATAGGATCGTTTTTTGATTGATAGTTTTCATCTGGTCGTTTTTTATTGATTTTTGTATTGCATTGTACTTTGTATTGCATAATACAAAGCCAAAAAAATTTTAAAAATTGCACGGTGATTAGGCGTGTATAATAAGTATGACGATTGATTTTAAAATCTGTTACAGTAAAACCGTATAATTTTTTCAAATATGTATTAGGAAAATGGTAAAGTGTTGATTTAATGTGACAAGTGTTTAAAAAAGAAAACCGCTCCTAAGAGCGGTTTTCGTATAATAACCAAATAGTAACACTAACCATCAACTATGAATAAAATTTGATTATTATCTAAGTAACTAACTAACTAAATTTATGAAAAATTAAATCTTTTATTAGTAAGACGCGATTCAATACCTTGTGTTACAATGAGAAGACGTTTTTAACACTTTGGCAATAATTTTTAACGTTTTTGGTATAGCTATACCCTTTAGATTCTACTATTTTCAAGACTTATCAATTTGTTATGAGTAAAAAAACATTAGTACTTGGAGCATCTTTAAATCCAGGAAGGTATTCAAATTTAGCCATCAACCGATTAGTTGCCAAACAGCAAGAAGTAGTCGCTATAGGACTGCGAGAAGGTGAAGTAGCTGGAGTGTCGATTGATACCGAACTTAAACCTTATGATAATATACATACCATTACCTTATATCTGAATCCAAAACGACAGCAGGAATGCTATGATTATATTGTTGATCTTCAGCCTAAGAGGGTCGTTTTTAATCCCGGAACTGAGAATCCAGAGCTATATAAGCGTTTAGAGAAAAATGGTATTGAAGTAGAGATCGCCTGTACCTTGGTTTTACTTTCTATGGATCAGTATTAAACCCAAAAAGGTCAAGAATCCATTCAATATCAAGATGAAGAACCCAAATTCGAAGCCAAACCAGGCTAAACTATTAACACTAATAACATAAGATAAAATAGGAGCTGCGATGGCAACCACAGGACTTAGTTTATCTTTTATCTTTAATTTGGTAAACAAGCCAAATGCATATAATCCTAATAATGGTCCATAGGTATAGCCTGCAAAAACAAACAGTTTTGCAATTACACTTTCGTCTTTAATGATGTATTTAAAGGTGATTATCACTAGTATCAATAATACAGAAAATAATATATGGATTCGTTTTCGAATTTTAACCTGATCATTTTCCTCATATTTTTTTTCAATATCTAAAATATCAATACTAAAGGATGTGGTCAGAGATGTCAACGCACTATCCGCACTGCTATATGCTGCTGCTATTAATCCTAGAATGAAGAATATGGCGATACCTATACCTAATTCGCCTGTAATAGCGATTATCGGAAATAATTGATCTTTATGGGCATCAATACCATTTAGCGATGCATATTGCGTCAATAGCAGTCCTAATCCTAAAAATATAAAATTGACAATAGTAAGTACGATGGTAAACCAAAACATATTTTTTTGTGCGTCTTTTAGGCTACGACACGTTAGGTTTTTTTGCATCATATCCTGGTCTAAACCTGTCATCACTATTGCGATAAACGCTCCGGATATAAACTGTTTCCAAAAATACTCTCCACTTTTGATATCTTCAAAAAAGAAGACTTTAGAGAGTTCACTATCCATAATATAATTAAAAATGCCGATTTCTTGAATTCCCAGGTCGTCAGACACATAATATATAGCAACGCCAACGGCAATAAGCATAAAAAGCGTTTGTAGTGTATCTGTCCATACAATGGTTTTGATACCTGATTTGAAGGTGTATAACCAGATCAGCAGAATCGTTATAATCACCGTAACCCAAAAGGGAACTCCAAGCTCATTAAAAAGTATGGTTTGTAATACATTGGCTACTAGAAACAGTCTAAAGCTGGCACCGACAGTACGTGACAGTAAAAAAAAGGAAGCTCCGGTTTTGTAGGCATAGTTGCCAAAACGGTCCTCGAGATAGGTGTAAATTGAAGTTAGATTCAGGCGGTAGTATAAAGGCAACAGTACTGTTCCAATTACTAAATAGCCTAATACGTAACCCATTACTACTTGCATATAGCTAAATTGGGATTCTTCTACCCAACCGGGTACAGAAATAAAAGTTACCCCACTCAAGGAGGCACCGATCATTCCAAAAGCTACTATATACCAAGGGGATTGTCGATTCGCTTTAAAAAAAGTATCGTTACTTGAATTTTTTCCGGTGAAGTAGGAAATAAGAATAAGTACACCAAAATATGCTGCTATGAGCAATAAGATATGTATAGGTTTCATGTATTTTAATTACAAAATTGTAGCCAAAATACAAATTAACTAGCAACCATAAATAAGGGAGTACAACTATTTGTTTCGTATATCACTTTCGATCACCCCATCCCGAAGTCTGATAATTCGGTGTGCACGCTCAGCCACATCTTCTTCGTGGGTTACCATAATAACAGTGTTACCAGCCTGGTGGATCTGATCAAATAATTGCAGGATCTCCAAAGAGGTTTTAGAATCCAGGTTTCCGGTTGGTTCATCGGCAAGGATAATCGACGGTTTGTTAACTAATGCTCTACCTACAGCTACACGTTGACGTTGACCACCGGATAACTGATTCGGTTTATGATCCATTCGATCTGCTAATCCTACATCGGTTAGTACCTCTGCAGCTCTGTGCTCTCTGTCTTTTTTAGAAGCCCCCGCATACACCATCGGTAAGGCTACATTATCAAGCGCAGTTGTTCTGGGTAATAAATTAAAAGTCTGAAATACAAAACCAATTTCTTTATTTCGGATCTCTGCAAGCTCATCATCGGTCATTTGACTCACATCCTGACCATTTAAATTATAACTCCCAGCGGTAGGGGTGTCCAGACATCCTAATAAATTCATCAAGGTCGATTTACCAGAACCCGAAGGTCCCATAATCGCTACATATTCTCCACGTTCTATATCCAGATCTATGCCTTTTAGAACATAAACTGTTTCTTGCCCCAGTTGAAAATTTCTGATAATACCTCGGATTTCTATTACGTTGCTCATGAAATGTGCTTTCTAGTTGATGAAGATACAATTTTTTCTATATGACGCAGAGTTGTCCAAGTTGTTACAATCTAATTACAAAATGTTCTTCAACCTGCTCTTTTCTGAAAAAAATAAAACCCAGATTATAGCCTTCAATAGTCACAATAACCTTTGGGTGATGTTTAAGCTCATTCCATAGTTGTACTGAGCCTTTGCTATGATGGATCTTATTGATGACCATTACGGAATCATTATGCACTCTGTTGACATACTTTTCAAATGAGGCTGTATTCACGTTATTACCTTCAAGATATATAAAATCATAAAGGTCAGCCTCCTGAAAACAAATCGCAGTTTTGAGTGAAAAACATTGTGTTAATACTGCTTTATGATCACTTTGAATTAAACCATGTTTAAGGTCTAAGTAGCTAATGGTACTGTGGATCAGTTTTATTTTTTTTGGGGAAATGGATAGGTTTTTCACCTTTTTAGTCCAAAGATTTATTTGAGTACTGATTTTTCTATCAGCTCTTTTATAAAAGCATTTAGTCACCAAACTATACACAAAAGGGGAGTGCACTCCGTGTTGATTGGTGGATCTGTGTAGAAAATGTAAATATGTTATTATTCTGAAAAGCATCTTTGGTTAGAAAAGATAAAAGATTAGACACCTAACTATAAACTCTTAACTATAAACTACGAACCATTAATCACCCTTCTAATTTTTCTGACAATTCAAACCACCGTAGCTCGTTTTCTTCAATCTTGTCAATGATCTCCTGTAATTTTGCAGATTCTTCATTAATCTGGTCGGGGGAAAGATCACCTGTTACAAACAAGCTTTCTATTTCTTTTTTCTGGATTTCTAGCTTTTTTAAATCCCGCTCGATTCTACTGTATTCTTTTTGTTCGTTATACGACAAACCGGCGTTTTCATCTTTTTTCCAGGATTTTTTTGGTTTTGGTTCGCTTTCTGCAGCTTTTTTGGGCTCTGGATCCTTACTATTTTCATAGACCCGGTAATCGGTATAATTACCCGGAAAATCTTCAATTTTTCCATCTCCCTTAAATACAAACAGGTGATCCACGATCTTATCCATAAAATAACGGTCGTGTGATACCACTAACAAACACCCTGGAAAATCAAGTAGAAAGTTTTCTAAAACATTAAGTGTTACTATATCCAAATCATTGGTAGGTTCATCTAGTATTAAGAAGTTTGGATTTTGGATTAATACCGTACACAAATACAAACGTTTTTGTTCTCCTCCGCTCAATTTTTCTACAAAATCATATTGTTTTTTACGATCGAATAAAAATCGCTCTAACAACTGTTGTGCAGAAATCTGACGCCCTTTTTTTAACGGAATATAATCACCAAACTCGCGGATTACATCAATAACCTTTTGGCCAGTTTTGATCTCAATCCCGCGCTGGGTGTAGTACCCAAATTTTACTGTTTCGCCAATGACTATTTTACCTTGGTCTGGTTCAATACCTCCGGTGATCAGATTGAGGAAAGTAGATTTTCCGGTACCGTTTTTACCGATAATACCGATGCGTTCTCCTTTTTTAAACACATACTCAAACTGATCCAATAGCGTTAGATCGCCAAAGGACTTAGACACCTTGTGCAGTTCCAGAATCTTACTACCCAAGCGCTCCATATTTATTTCTAACTGAACCTGATGATCATTACGGCGTTGATGGGCACGCTCTTTGATTTCATAAAAATCGTCAATTCTGGATTTGGATTTGGTAGTACGCGCTTTAGGTTGGCGACGCATCCAATCCAGTTCTTTTTTATATAACTGCTTGGCTTTATCGGTTTCAATTTCTTCATTCGCTATCCGTGCTTCCTTATTGGCTAGATAGTAATCGTAATTTCCTTTGTAACTGTACAGTTTACCGTTTTCTAATTCTACGATCTCATTACATACGTTCTCTAAAAAATAACGATCGTGAGTCACCATAAATAGTGTAAAGTTCTCCTTAGCAAAATAGTCCTCTAACCATTCGATCATTTCGAGATCCAAATGGTTGGTGGGCTCATCTAAGAATAGGAGTCCGGGTTTACTCAATAGGATATTGGCCAGGGCCAGGCGTTTTTTTTGCCCACCAGATAATTCACTTACCTTTTTGCTGAGGTCTTCGAGCTTGAGCTTAAAAAGAATTTGCTTGTATTGTGTTTCAAAATCCCAGGCTTGTTTAGCCTCCATCTGCTCAAAGGCTTTTTGATAGCCTTCTGTATCTTCAGGATGTTGTAAGGCTTTTTCGTACGCATTGATAATACGAAGTATTTCGTTATCAGCGTCAAAAATCGTTTGCTCTACAGTCAGTTCTGGGTTAAGATTTGGCTCTTGTGGAAGGAAAGCTGTTTTTAGATTTTTTCTAAACACCACTTGTCCTTCATCCGGTTCTTCATCGCCTACCACAATATTGAGTAATGAGGTTTTACCGGTTCCATTTTTGGCTACAAAACCAATCTTTTGTCCTTCATTGATTCCAAAGGAGATATCCTTGAAAAGAACTCGTTCTCCAAAGGCTTTTGCTATATTTTCTACTGATACGTAATTCACAATCTGTTATAAAGAGTGCAAAAATACAAAGTAGAACTGTAGGCTACACATATTTTGTAGACATTTACAGATTCAGTTTCTTTTTTCGCGGAGTAATTGATATTAATAAAACAAATACGGCTATGAATATGGCTACCCGAGCGATATAATCACCAGCCATTACGTAAAAGGTAATGCTGTCATTAGTTTTGAGCGTACCTTTGAGGACTCCTTTTTGCTCATAGCCTAATGATTTTACGATTTCACCTTTTTGGTTGATAATGGCAGAAATACCGGTATTTGCACTCCTGGCAATGCTTTTTCTGTTTTCAATGGCGCGTAATTTGGCATAATTGAGATGTTGTTTATGGCCCTGTGTATTACCCCACCACGCATCGTTAGTAATTACGGCTAAGAAATCGGCACCATTTCTGCTATAACCAGTAGCGAATTCTCCATATACACTTTCGTAGCAAATCATAGTCCCTACACCAACACTGTCTTTGGTGAAAAATACTTCACGATCGGGCTGTGTAGTCTTTTTGGCTACGGTACCGCCAAGATCGATCATCATATCACCAAAGATGGGTTTTAGAAGGTTTTGATACGGAAAATTTTCAATACCGACTACTAACTTGCTTTTGTGATACAATTCTGTAGAACCATCAGGCCGCACAAAGAAGGCTGAGTTGTAATCATCATAAAAAATATTCTCTTTGTAAATATTAGTCTGTTGTTTAATTCGTGTGGGATCACTAAATACATCGATTAGGGAGATACCCGATAAAAAATGGAGATTAGGATACCTTGAAATGATTTTAGCCGCAGTGCTTTTTGCAGTGGAATATGGAAATTCATTGAGGCGATTACTGTTTGCAAAAACGGTTTCTGGGGCAATGATATACTCCGTGCTTTCTGTTATCGCAGCACTGGTCATTTCTGTGAGTAGCGCTCCGATTCTTTGATCTGTGATATTATATTTTTCTGTGTAGGGGTTGATGTTTGGCTGTAGGATCACTACTTCCACATCATCTCCTTTTTCTTCATAGGTATACAGCAGCGTAAGGGAAATTACTATGGGTAAACCTATGAGTAGCATCGCTTTTTTCACCGCACGTATAACAATCGGTTTTTCTTTATGCTGTTGATAAAGGAGCACACTTTTAAAAAGGCTGATATTGACAATCCATACCCATAAGGAGCCACCAAAACTACCCGTATATTCATACCATTGTACCCAGCTGGTAAAAGAGGCGAAGCCGTTGCCCAGATTAAGCCAGGGCCAGGAGAATTGCCATTGCAGGTGAAAATATTCAAAACCAATCCAAATACACGCTAAGAATAAAGTAGCAGAGGTAAAAGAAGCTCTTTTAGCAATGACGTGATACAGTAGAAACACCAAAGCCATCAATAGTGTATTGACGATCTCTGCAAACCCCATACCCAAGGCGGTGGAGTTATAGATCCACCAGGTCGCAGCTACATTCCAGATAAAGAAGGCCAGATAGGCCAGCCCAAATACTTTGCGTTTAGCATGCTTATCATTTCGCAAGGAATACTCTGCGAGCATAAGCGGTATAAAAGCAATAAAAAGAAATAACGGAAATCCATAAGTTGGCCAGCTGATAGCTAGTAAAACTCCGGTGAGGACAGCAAGTACTATATTTTTCATGTGAACTATTCGTGCGATTGGTTACGAAAATAAGGTAATTTATATTGCTATAAGAATCAGAGATGCTAAAAAAATGTGATGATTTAAATTAGGTTTTAATGAATTTTAGCTAATGGTTTCGTGATTAAACCTTGTTTACTTTTATTCATTATTTTGTTCAAACCTATTTCTGTAGATTTTTATTAAGTACTCTAATCTCAAAGCTGTAATATCTAAATCATTAATAAAAAATTCCATTTTAGAATTGTTAGTATTTACAACTAAATATTCTTTTTGAACCCAAGAAGTATAATTTGGTTTAACGGTAACTTTAATATTTAAAATTTCAGACCAAGTAATCAAAAATTCATTTTTGGGAATCAATCCTTTGTTTGATAAGCGTAATTGAACTTTAGGCTCCTGCTTATATTTCTTTATGTTGTGATAACTGGTATACGAGAATAAGAATAAAAGTAAAAGGGATAAGTACCTTAATCCAAAAAGATTACTAAAAGCAAAATAAAGACATAAAAAAGATAAGAAAACATTTAAGCCACTCTCTGTTAAGAGTTTTACTTTTGAAATTTTTATAACCGTTTCATTTGGAGCATATCTGTTTCCTTTCATAAAAATATGATTTTTATAACAAAATAAACTACCTAAAAATACTCCAATCGAGCTTTACCGAAAATACATTGGAGTAGATTGCGGCACTTTGGTCACCGATGTCGGTTAGTGCATAGTCGATAGTGATGCCTTTATATTGAAACCCTACGCCAAAATTAGGTTGAAAACCGATTTCTTCGGAGTCATCAAATTGACGAATGTTTTGAAAATTACCTACACCGCCACGTAGAAAAACCAGTTTGTTATAATCCAGTTCAAATCCAAAAGCAGGAGTTGCACTCATGGCTGATGTGGAGATAACGTCATTGGTTTCCACAAAACGTACAATCATATCTAATTCGGTTTGTAGCGAGAATTTTGAATTTAACTCAAAACTCCTTGCAGCGCCAAATTGAAGTTTAGGTATCGTTATTTCAGTAGTTTCTGGTAATTCCTGATCTCTGAGCTGAGGAATCTGATCTTCATCAGGGATTCCGTCTCCGTTGAGGTCGCCGACTTCAAATTCTTCAACGCTCCAGGCATTAAAAGAGGTGGTAATATCTCTTACCATTGCTCCAAATTGCCATTGCTTGTGGGTATACTGTAAGCCAGCATCAAAACCAAATCCCCAGGAGGAGGCAAAGTCTCCAATTACCCTACGTATTACTTTGGCATTGGCACCAAACCGTAATCCTTCTATCCCTGTGGTTCTTGCATAGGAGAAGGTAAACGCATAATCGGCTGCAGAGAAGAGGTTTATCCTTGTATAGTCAATATTACCATCTGCATCTACCAAACTCGTAGTGTCCAAGATGTCATCCACCCCAAAACGAATCAATGAAAATCCAACAGCACTTTTTTCGTCTATAGGCATAGCGAAGGCCAAATAGTCGTAGTTGGCGATATTCGCAAAATAGGCTGCGTGCATAAAGGACGCCTGATTATCTTCTAAGGACAAGAGACCAGAGGGGTTCCAATACCCTGAATTCACATCACCAGTTAGGGCCACCACCGCATTAGACATCCCAAGGGAACGGGCGTCCACACCTATGTTTAGAAATTCATTAGAATACTTACGTGCAGTTTGCGCAATGGTACATATACTAATAAAGAATAGAAAACTGAATATGACTTTTTTCAATTCTTGCAATTTTTGGCAAATATCTTACTATTTTTCAATAATATAAACTTTATTTCTTTTTTCATATTGTAATGAAAAGGAATTAGACGAAAATTGTTTTCTATTTTTACAAAAAATAACACATTATGGGGTTTAAAAAACATATACCTAACTTAATTACCTTGTTGAATCTGTTTAGTGGATGCATTGCGGTGCTTTTTGCGGTAAAAGATCAATTGGCACTTGCTGCATTTTTTGTAATGCTAGGTATTGTTTTTGATTTTTTCGATGGGCTAGCCGCAAGGGTACTCAAAGTACAGAGTGACTTGGGGTTACAACTAGACTCCTTAGCGGATATGGTAACCAGTGGAGTAGTGCCCGGGATTGTAATGTTTCAGTTGATGACTAGGGCTTTTGGACAACCGTTTTATGAGTCGGCTGACTCTTGGAATTCTGATGAATTGATCACCAACTTTGATGTGTCTTACGTTTCATTGCTGGGATTTTGTATTACGTTAGCCTCCGCTTATCGATTGGCAAAATTTAATATTGATACTCGTCAAACTACCTCATTTATTGGGTTGCCTACACCGGCCAATACGATTTTGATTTTAAGTTTACCCCTAATATTGATCTACCAGAATGAAGCCTGGATCAGTGCTATACTATTAAGTCCATACGTTCTTGTTGGTTTAACAGTACTGAGTTGTTATTTGTTAAATGCCGAAATTCCACTTTTTGCTTTGAAGTTTAAGACCTGGGGTTTTAAGGAAAATAAAGTGCGATACCTGTTTTTGATTCTGGTATTCGTTTTAATTGCTTTATTAAAGTTTATGGCGGTCCCGGTGATAATTTTAAGTTATATTTTAATTTCAATTTTTACAAATCAGAAATCTGTGGCAAAATAAATTACTCATCAAAATTGAGTTTCTTTTTTCTAAGCTCAAAGTTTTGCCCCAGGTACACTTTACGAACCATTTCGTCTTCTGCAAGCTCTTCTGGTTTTCCGGCTTTTAGGATGCTTCCTTCAAACATCAAATAGGTTCTATCTGTAATAGCCAGCGTTTCTTGTACGTTGTGATCCGTAATTAAAATTCCAATGTTTTTATTTTTAAGTTGCGCCACAATACGTTGAATGTCCTCTACCGCAACCGGATCTACCCCAGCAAAGGGCTCATCCAAAAGAATAAAGTTAGGGTCTGTGGCTAAGGCTCTGGCGATTTCTGTTCGTCGACGCTCACCACCACTCAATAAATCTCCTCTGTTCTTGCGAATATGATTCAAACCAAACTCTTCAATAAGTCCTTCCATCTTTAACAGTTGCTCTTTTTTGGAGAGCTTGGTCATTTGCAATACACTAAGGATATTATCTTCTATACTCAGTTTACGAAACACTGAAGCCTCCTGGGCCAAATAACCAATTCCGTTTTGTGCTCTTTTATACATCGGAAACTTGGTGATCTCTGTACCCTCTAACATAATTTTACCGCCATTAGGCTTTACCAACCCTACGATCATATAAAACGAAGTAGTTTTTCCGGCTCCATTGGGTCCTAAAAGGCCAACGATCTCGCCTTGATTGACTTCAAGGGAAATCCCCTTAACAACTTTTCGACCTTTATAGGATTTGATTAAATTTTGTGCTGATAACTTCATAATTGTATAGACGTCTTTATTTGGGTAGTGTTGCCACTGTGGGGGAACAAAAATAATAGATTCAAATCAAATACCTATTATTCTTGCTGTTGTTCCAAAGCTTCCCAAAACTCATAGGCTCTTCTTAAATGTGGGATTACAATTGTACCCCCTACCAGAGTAGCAATACCTAGGGCTTCTGTAACTTCTGACTTTGTCAGTCCTTCTTTATAACAGGTTTCGAGATGATAGCGTACACAATCGTCACAGCGCAGTACGGTAGAGGCGACTAAGCCTAGTAATTCTTTAGTTTTTACATCCAGGGCACCAGCCATAAACGCATTAGTATCAAGATTAAAAATTCTTTTAATAATCTTGTTGTTATCCGCTAAGATGCGAGTGTTCATCTTTTCGCGATAATTGTCAAAATCTTCAACAATGTTGCTCATTTAGCGATACTTTTTTAATTTTTGATTTTCTTTTTTCGTCACAAATTTTGTAATAATAATACTTGCCTCGTATAAGATCAAGATGGGGATAGCCACTATAATTTGACTAACAATATCGGGTGGAGTGATCACCGCAGATAAAATTAGCACAATAACTAGCGCATATTTTCTGTATTTCCTGAGAAACTCTGGTGTGACTAGACCAATTTTTGCCAAGAAATACATTACCACAGGCAATTCAAAAATTAACCCACAGGAGATCACGGATGCTCTAAGTATACCGATATAACTGTCAATATCAAATTCATTAATCACTTCTTCACTTACCTGATATCCTCCTAAAAAGTTAATCGTTAAAGGTACGATGACATAATACCCAAACAATACACCTAAGAAGAATAACATGGAGCAAATGATAATGAATCCTTTAGAATATTTACGCTCCTTCTCATACAATGCTGGAGCCAAAAAACTCCAAAATTCATAAAGCACATAGGGGAAAGCAATGATAAAACCAGCTGTTATAGAGGTCCAGATGTGTACCGAAAATTGTCCGGCGACTTTTCTGCTTTGAACCGTAAAAGGAAGCTCTTGGAAACATAAACTTTCGTCGAGTCCTAATAGTTTTGAAATATTGCATAATCCATTATAGGTCGGAAAGTCTGCTTTTCTGGGACCAAAGAGAATCACATCAAAAATAAATTCTTTAGCCACAAATGCGATAACTCCTGCAATAAGTACTGCAAGGGTAGAACGGATCAGATGCCATCTTAACTCCTCCAGGTGATCCAAAAATGACATCGCCTGTGGATCTTTAGTTGTTTTCTTTTTCATTAAATGATACCTTCTCTCATTAAATCGTGAATATGTACAACGCCGGTATACGCTCCATTATCTTGTGCCAATAATTGCGAAATACCATTTTCTTCAAGCATTTCCAAGGCGTCAACCGCCATTGCATCATTGGAGATGCTTTTGGGATTTTTAGACATAATGTCTTTAGCTTTTAAACCTTCAAAAGAAGTGTTTGTTGTTAACATCCGTCTTAAATCTCCGTCGGTAATAATACCAATAATTTCTTGATTTTCCACTACGGCAGTAACCCCTAATCTTTTTTCGGTCATCTCTACAATTACCTGTTTGATATCTGTCTCTGGAGATACCTGTGGCTTTTGATTTTTGGACGTAATATCGTGTACTCTGAGGTATAGTTTTTTACCAAGCGCCCCCCCTGGGTGGTATTTGGCAAAATCGTGACTCGAAAACCCTTTGAGATGTAATAAGCAAACAGCTACGGCATCACCCATAACTAACTGTGCTGTGGTACTGGTGGTAGGTGCCAGGTTATTAGGGCAAGCCTCCTTTTCTACGTAGGCTTCTAATACATAATCAGCCTCTTGCCCCAGGTAAGAACCTCGATTAGCAGTGATACCAATTAAGGTGTTTTTAAAGTTCTTAATCAAAGGCACCAGCACTTTAATCTCTGGGGTATTACCACTCTTGGAAATACAAATGACGATATCATCATCCAGTATATTACCCAAATCTCCATGTATGGCATCTGCTGCGTGCATAAAAACGGCTGGTGTACCGGTGGAGTTCATTGTCGCTACAATTTTTGAGGCAATGATGGCGCTTTTTCCTATGCCGGTTATAATAACTCTTCCCTTGGAGTTGTAGATAGCACTCACGGCTGCTGCAAACTCATCGTTGATTAGTGATTCTAGATAGGCAATAGCCTGAGCTTCTTCTGCAATGGTCTTTTTAGCATAAGAAATGATCGTCTCTTGTATATTCAAAATTTGAAAAATTTGCGTATTATCAATAAAGATTTTATTATCTTTAAAAATACAAAGGTATAGAATACCGTATGAAAAGTAAATAGCCAGTAAAAAAACCTTTTTAATTTATTGGTTTACGTATATTTGTGGGCTTTTTTAAAATTCGAAAACGAAAAATTATTACATCTATTTTTGGGGAAGATAGACGTAATGAAGGTGAAATCTATTTTTAATTGGTATATAAAAGTGTAACGTTTTAATGAGTTTAAATGAGACCGACTTACAAGATGCTTTAAAAAAGTATTTTGGTTTTAGTCAATTTAGAGGATTACAAGAGGAGGTGATCAAAAGTATTCTTAGCAAACAGAATACATTTGTTATTATGCCTACAGGAGGAGGAAAATCATTATGTTATCAGCTTCCGGCCTTAATGTGTCGAGGTACAGCAATCGTGGTCTCACCCTTGATTGCGCTAATGAAAAATCAAGTAGATGCTATTCGAAGTATCTCTTCTCAAGAAGGAATAGCACACGTATTAAATTCTTCCCTTAACAAAACAGAAGTCAAACGTGTAAAAGATGATATCGTCAACGGGGTTACCAAGTTGCTTTACGTAGCACCGGAATCCTTGACCAAGGAAGAGTATGTAGACTTTCTTAAAGAGCAGGAAATATCTTTTTTAGCGGTAGACGAAGCCCACTGTATCAGTGAGTGGGGACACGATTTTAGACCTGAGTATAGAAACTTACGTAGTATCATAAAACGTATTGGCGAAGATATTCCTATTATTGGATTGACTGCCACTGCAACTCCTAAGGTGCAAGAAGATATTCTGAAAAACTTAGGGATGAATGATGCTAACACTTTTAAAGCATCTTTTAATCGACCGAATTTATTCTATGAGGTACGACCCAAAACAAAAAATGTCGATGCCGATATCATCCGTTTTGTAAAACAGAATGCAGGCAAAAGCGGTATTGTGTACTGCTTAAGCCGCAAGCGCGTTGAGGAATTGGCGCAAACCCTAGAAGTAAATGGAGTGAAAGCAGTACCTTATCACGCCGGATTAGATGCAAAAACACGTGCCAAGCACCAGGATATGTTCTTAATGGAGGATGTAGATGTGGTGGTAGCAACTATTGCTTTTGGTATGGGTATCGATAAACCGGATGTGCGTTTTGTGATTCACCATGACATCCCGAAAAGTATAGAGAGTTATTATCAGGAAACCGGTAGAGCCGGCCGAGATGGTGGCGAAGGACACTGTTTGGCGTATTACTCCTATAAAGATATTGAAAAGCTCGAAAAATTTATGAGCGGCAAACCAGTAGCGGAGCAAGAGATTGGTCACGCGCTGTTGCAAGAGGTAGTTGCCTATGCCGAAACTTCTATGTCTCGTCGTAAATTTATACTACACTATTTTGGTGAAGAATTTGATGAGGTTCACGGCGAAGGCGCAGATATGGATGACAATGTTCGTAATCCCAAAAAGAAACATGAAGCCGGCGATGAGGTACAGTTATTACTAGAAGTGGTTAGTAAAACTGGCGAAATCTATAAGGCTAAGGAAATCGTGAATACCCTGGTGGGTAAAAGCAATGCGCTGATCCTTTCTCATAAGACCAATGAACAGTCCTTTTTTGGGCAGGGTAAATCCAGAGAAGATAAGTACTGGATGGCGTTGATACGACAAGTGTTGGTGGCCGGGTATCTTAAAAAGGACATCGAAACCTATGGGGTGATTAAACTTACAGAAGCCGGAAAATCCTTTTTGGTGAACCCACAGAGTTTTATGATGACGGATGATCACGTATACGCTGATACCACAGATGAAAGTATTATTACCGCTAGTAAAAGCGCCAACAAAGGTGGGGCGGATGATAAACTGATCGGAATGCTAAAGGATTTGCGAAAAAAGGTTGCCAAAAAGCTAGGCGTGCCTCCTTTTGTGGTATTCCAAGATCCGTCTTTAGAAGATATGGCGTTGAAGTATCCGGTAACCATTGAAGAATTAGGTAATGTCCACGGAGTGGGCGAGGGCAAGGCCAAGAAATACGGGAAAGAGTTTGTGGCCTTTATCGCCAAGTACGTAGAAGAAAATGATATTCTACGACCTGATGATTTTGTGGTGAAGAGTACTGGTGCCAATAGCGGTCTCAAATTGTATATCATACAAAACGTGGATCGTAAGTTGCCGTTAGACGATATCGCAGCCGCTAAGGGAATGGAGATGAATGACTTTATCAAAGAGATGGAGGCTATTGTCTACAGTGGTACCAAGCTTAATATTACCTACTGGATTGACGAAATCCTGGATGAAGATCAACAGGAGGAGATACACGATTATTTCTTAGAAGCAGAGAACGATAAAATCGATTTGGCTATTGAGGAGTTTGATGGCGATTATGATGATGAAGAACTGCGCTTATACCGTATCAAGTTTATCAGTGAAGTCGCAAACTAAGATTACGAATAAATACATAGTAACAAGGCTCCGAGAAATCGGAGCCTTTTTGGTTTACTAAGATTTCAATACATTCTACTCGGCCAGTTCATTACTTGTGTCAGTACTTTTGAATAACACGCAAAAGCTACTTCTACCCGAAATAGCTTTTATAAAACACTCTAGTTTATTTTATTCTTGTAACCCTAACCGATATGTCTCCTTTGTTATTCCAGTAAAAGTCCTAAGCTCTGCGAAGTTTGCAACTTCGCAGTTTTAATTTACAATAAAATAGAACTGTAGTATCTATTGTATAGAACACTACAGTTTAATAGTTAAAAAGCTATTCACTAATCATAATGTGCTTCGAAGTTACAAACTTCGAAGAGCACACTTCGCTTAGCGGGTGTTATTCTATTTCCAGAGGCTGAACCTACAAATTGACTCCTCATAAGGTTACATACTTAAATCCGCGCTATCTTGTTTTGCTGAGCGAAGACTATTTAATAAAAAATTTCTCCTACTAATCTTTCCTAATAGGTATGAATCTAAACCGACTTGGGAATTTTGCAATCTTTCAAGCTCAATTTTTCTAAACTCTAAGTTAAAGGAATCCAGTTTAACAATTTTATCATAAAAAACATAATCTTTATTTAGAAGTTCAGGATGTACAAAACATCTATATAAAGAATCTTCTACTATAAAATAATTAAAATGAACAATGTTCTCAGAGTAAGGCTCATAGGTATACATTTCATCATTATTAAAATAATACAATTCATAAGTATCATTTCTTACAAGACTCCAGTTTCCTTCTATTAATTCAGGGTTTATTTTTTTTATATGGTTGCAAGAAATAAATAGGATAAAAACTATGAAACTTATTATTACTTTAATTTTTATAAGGGATAATTTTAACGCTTTCATATTTGTATGATTCTATTCTAGATTTAATTCTGTTATAAAAGTTTTTATTTTTTCCTTGGAAGTGCATGAATATTATTGTTGGAGGATCACCTCCTCCTCTGGAATGCGATTTAAGATAAATTTTATAATTATTTTCACCTATTCGATCATCAAACTTTACCCTGTTGATGCTATATAAATCTGCGAAATTAACAATATGGTTCCAATAACCTATTCTTAAAAAGTTTCCTTTACCGTCCTGAAAATTTACATCAGGATTGTTTTCTGAACTCCCTAAAGAATCAAGGAAATCTAAGCTCTGCGAAGTTTGCAACTTCGCAGTTTTAATTTATAGTTAAAAAGCTATTTACTAATCATAATTTGCTACGAAGTCACAGGCATTCGCAAATCACAATTTGTACAGCAGGACTCTATTATATCTTTTGCTTTTTTCTTTCTTTTACCCTTACTTTAACCGTAACGACACTTTCGTTTGTAATAATACGTGCTTTACCATTCTTAAGGTTTTCTAAAATAACTTGATCTTCAATTATTCCTGTAAAATAATTATCTCCTAATCGATCAAACTTTATGGTAAAAGGTATCATTCCCTTTTCTTCTTCGATAAACATTTGGTGTTGTGTAGATTCGATTTCTTTTACATTTTTAAATTTCATAGTATCAGTAGCAGTATAAAATATTATAAAACGTTCTTCAATATCAGATATGTTAATTGTGTCTAAAGGTGATTTATAGTAAATAGTGTCCTTAATCTTTTCATTTATGAAAATAGCATTAGGTAAATTCAAAGTAATGTTTTCATCATTTTCTTGGACATTTGGGTAGTTATTTTTATTTGTGACATTAGTACAAGAGATAAGAAATAGAACAAAAATTAGGTTATTAAATTTCATCATAACATTTGTTAATTTATTCCATTAGATTTTTTAACCGAGTCCAATTTTCGTTGTTTTTCTTGAAAAACTTTTTATTTAACTGAAATTTCTACCAAAGTACCTTTTTTATGACATTTAGCGTTTTCTTGTTGAAAGTAAGCATCACCGCTTCCGCAAGTCTTTGAATAATGGCCATCTTTTTTTGTTTGATCCCAGCTACAATCTAATGTAATTGGTTGATCTTTTTTAACCGCACTGATTAAACTCGAGCAAAGCGAACGAATGAATTTCTATTTATTTAAATATTAAATTAATGAATAAATCCGCGCTATCTGATTAAAAAAGCACTAAATATATTTTTATATAGTAACGTTCCTTTAATTATTTATTATCGAATTGAAACTCTGGAAATTTATTAATGATAATAGCATTGTCCTTATTTTTTCGAATACTATTTTTAATTAATGAAATTAAGTGGGTTGATGTTGTACTATCAACCAGTTTGTCGTTTACCAATATGTTATCAAATGTATCAAAACATAAAGTGTCTTTGTTCACGACAACCTTAGTTCTTACATCTATAGCTTTATCAAAACCAGCGTATTTTAAGTTATTCATCTCTTCAAGAACCTTTGCTATAGTTTTATTATCTGTAATTTCAATTTTTTTCAGTCCATAAAAGGAAAATATTAAGTTACAATCTGCTTGTATTTGAGATGAGACCTCACGCTCAAAAAAGTAGATCTCCATAGTGTCTTTATTGGGTGTACAACTAAATGTTGCTAAGACTAAAACAAGCAAATATTTTTTCATTTTTATACTTTTTTAGCTATAACTCAATCTTAATTAATTCTCCATCAAATGAAAATATAATATTTTCTTTTGCTAAAAAATCAGTTAAAGTTTTTAGTTGTGATATCTTTTTGGGAGCAATTAACCTGCTAATAACCTGCGTTTCTATAGGGTCTATTTCAAGCCACTTAAGTTGCTCTGCTTTAATTGGTCCTGTAAGTGGTATTTCTATATATCCTTTCTCGGGAAAAGTAAAATTATTTACCCACGCTGTTACTTCTATACCTGGGTCGTAGAACCAAGCAAATCTTACCTTACAATTAGTTGCATTTAAAATTTGCTTGATTTTATTTAGCATTGGTAACATCATTGGCCTTACTTAACTCTTACTATGGTATTACTAGTGCTAATATAAAGTTACCAAAACACAAAAGCTACTTCTACCCGAAATAGCTTTTATAAAACACTCTAGTTTATTTTATTCTTGTAACCCTAACCGATATGTCTCCTTTGTTATTCCAGTAAAATCCTAGGATATCGTTGGCAAAAAACTCTAATTCACCCTCGGTCGTAACCGTTATCGTATTAGCTGCTCCAATTGGATGGTATTGCTGTCTATCGACAGCACTTATGAGTTTAAACCAATTTTCTTTGGGAGCTCGTTTAAGAAAACCGGCTAAACTAAGATGCCATCGTTCGTAACCATTAGCATCGGTATCGATATACCAATCCGTCCAGCTTCCGGAAGCAGAAATTTCATATTCCTCACCTATCAAAGCATATATCCCTGATCTGTTCCATTTTTCCTTGGAGGCCACAGTCAAAGTTACACTTTCACGAATCGCAAGTTTACGACTGATTTGAAGCTGCTGGCTATGTACGTTAGTAGATGCATTGGATAGTATCTGTGTATAGTTTGCGTTTAGATATTGCGCATAAGTACGTTGCTGCGCTGCTGTCATTTGTTCAACCTCGAGCGGGGTAATGCCAAGAGCTAATTCCTCAATAGTTTTTAATAGGTAAGCTTTTGGAGCACTCATTATTTTATGTTGTAAAATGGTAACTGCTACCTGGTATTCTTGTTCTTTGTATAGGATGCGAAGGGTATGATCACCAGGCTTTATATGGGGTATCATCCAATGGATAGTGTTGTTTTGGACGACTACGCTACTTTTGGTTTCACCAATTATAGCTTCGAAAACACCATCATCAAATGGCTGTCCCTCAATTTGTGTGAGCTCTAAGGGAACCCCGGTTATAGATCCAATCTTACTAGGTAATGGCTCTTCTACTGTACAAGAAATAAAATTTAGCAGTAATACACTAAAAAGAAAATACGTTGTTTTTTTAATCATGAGTTTTTGGTTTTAAAAGTTGTGTGAAGGAATAGTAAGATTGATGGTACATCAACTTATATTCTGAGTGATTAAATTAATGAAATAAACAATTTAAGATATCAAAAAATCACAATAATCTAATAGTTATGTTAAAAAAATAGAATATTGTGTATTTTGACACTACTTTGATCAAATGAAGTTCATAGTACAGATCTAAAATCCTTTAGGCTATAAAAGGATCAAAGTTTGCTGATCGGACAATCAAAAGAGTTCAATTGCATTGCTGTAGATGGACTACCGTGTTATTTTTACAAAATGTCAGAACGTTGTCTAAGGTCAGGAAATTGAAAATTTGATGATGATTAACTTTGAAGAGCTTGGATGTAAAACTAAAGTCTATCGCATAAAAAACCAGCTACAATCTAATGTAACTGGTCTTTGTCTTTATTAAACGCACGGATTACAAATCCGCGCTATCTGGTTAATAAAAAAACCAGCCACATCAATGCAGCTGGTCTTTGTCTTTATTAAACGCACGGAAAACATTTCCGCGCTATCATATCCGAGCGATCTGGTCTTTGTTTAATTTAATAAATCGTATTTGTGAACCGCACGGAAAACATTTCCACCCGATTGGATTTTCAATCATTACATGCTTCGAAGTTACAAACTTCGAAGAGCGGGTCAGGTTTATTTTTATTTAATCTTTATCGTTTTAAATGATTTAAGAAGTTCTCTATGTTCATTATCTGTTAGGTTGTTACCATATACATAGAGATTTTTTCCTTTCGGCAAACCTTCAAAATAAATTCCTGTTGTACCATTTCCGATTATTTTAGGCGCACTAATTTTTGCTTGATAATTATCAATACTATCATACATATAATATTCATTGTGGAAAGTTCCTTGATTTTGGTCGATATTTGGATACTTTGAAAATATTAAATCATTTACTTCAAAACCTATAGAATCTAATTTTTTGTATTCTTTCAGGTCATTAACCTTGAGTACTAAATCCATTTTGAATGTATGATTTCCGTAATCAAAAAAAATACTGTCTCCTGAATTAGTAGAAAAACCTCCTACATAAGAATCAATCCCTTTTACATCAAGTTTATTCCAAGTTCTAGGAACTGTTATTTCAAAACTATTAAAGTCTATTACCTTATTTTGTTGGCTATTATTACAACCTGTCAATATTATAAAAGACAATAAAAAATGATATTTAAATTTCATCTTATTGTGTGATTTTATTCTTCTTTATAAATTTTTGAGCTTGCGTCTTTATTGACGTTTTATATTCAGTTCCTCCATTATTCGATTCTTTATAAGTGCCATCACCTTGTGAGTGGACTAACATTCCATATTCTCCTCCAACCATTTTTCCACGGTCTATTTTGGATAAAGCTGTATTTCCATTAATACTTGCTCCCATTAATCCTCCTCCTTTTGAGTGTCCAGGACCATAACCCAAATTATGCCCTAATTCGTGTTGAGAAGCTTCATTAAAAGAACCATTCGATAAAGTTCCTCTTTCTACTGCTGATACTCTACCTCCTAATTCAGCTTTTCCGACTGGGTCTTTTCCAGATGCAGTAAGTGCTGGAATTTCGTCAACCAGCATCATTACGTGGTCGTTTTCTCCGACATCATCTAAAGAACTCACTACTTTATATTCAATATTAAAGTCAGTAACATTATCGTTTGATAATAGATCGGCATCAACATTATACGCAGAGGCTTTACCCTCAAAATTACTTAAACTAATTGTTCCACTTTTTTTGCTAAACATTGTTTTAGTTAAATCATCATTTGGTCCAGCGACAACAGAAAGAGTAACCGTTACGCTAACGTCTCTTTGAACTCGATTGCCTGCTCTTTTTGTATTAGATACTTTCTTTATGACGTCATCATCTCCACCACTGACAGGCATCATCCCATCAGGATCCATAAAGTAGATAGGATTATCAAAAGCATAGTTATAAGGCGAGTGTCTACGCATCTGTTCAGCTAATGGATCAAGGTTCATCCAACGACCTAATTCAGGGTTATAATTACGCGCTGTAATATCAATCCATCCTAGGCCTAATTCATCTTGTTCTTCTTTTCCACCAAATCCATAATTATGCTCCGATACAATTAGGTCATTATATCCCTTATGTTGTAAGCCAAAAGGGTAATAATTCTTTTCCTCCAATATTTCGTGTGCATTGTCATTATCTCCGTCAACATCTGCGTCATTACGTAAAACATCAATTTTCCCATCCTTGTCGTTATCTGCGTATGAGAGTCTGATGTTTCCTAAATGATCTTTAAACTGATACACATAGTCATACCTCTCGACTCCGCTCGAGGTGACCGTGGGTTCGATGTACCCTTCGGGCGTGTTAAAGAATTCCAGATTGCCATTTTTATAGATGTAATTACCTGCATAATCCGTTGTTGTCACAGCACTTCCCTCCGTTGCAATTTTTCTTAGTTTTGCTCCGGTGGCATCGTAAATATAGGTAATATTTCCGTTATGCGCATTGGTATTAACGTTAACAGTAGTCGGTAAATTTAAATGGTTATAGCTAATACCAGTGATACCCTTGTTGTTATCCGTAACCATATTACCATTAGCATCATAGGTATAGTCTGTACCTGTTGTTGCATTTTTGGTAAATCCAAAAGGTTCTGGTGATGCTTCGGCCACTGCTTTTAGCTTATTGCCGCCATCATAGTAGCTATAGGTAAGATCATCCATCACCCCAAAACTGGTAGCAGCTTCGTTGATATGCCCACCACGTTGTAGTGTCAGTAAATTACCCATTTTATCATAGGATACGTTACTTAGATTATAACGGTTGTCACTACTAGTACCTGCGGTAATACGGTTAAGCGCATCATAGTCATAGGTATAATGACGCTGTATATCATCATTAGCCGTTCTCCATAGCGTTTCGCTAATGTTACCGTTGTATAAAGCCGTAGCTCCGTTTTGCGGATCGTTATAATTGATCCCAAACCCAAACAGGTCATTACCCAAATTGGTGACATCATTGATACCTTTTAACCAGCCACGGATGTTGTAGGTGTAATCCACTTGTTGCAAGCCTCCTCCGGCTCCCCCAGAGGGGGAGAGTTGGCCTCCTATGTTTTTGGAAACTAATTGTCCTAGTTCGTCATAGGTATTGGCTACAATCTGCTCTGTATCCTGGTTGTTGATGGTTTGTTGTTGATTTAAGAGCCTACCCATATGATCGTACTCAAAGGTGTCTACTGTAACCAGGGTTTGTCCATCTTTGATGTGCATACTTCGGGTTTTTAACACCTTACCGGCAAAGTCAAGCTTATTTAAGACCCAATCTTCTGTACCCAGATACTCATTAACCAGGTGTGTTTCCCAGGCTCTACCTTTGTTATCATAATAGGTAGCTGTGGTGATCCAATTGTCGGTTTCGGTTTCTAAAACTTTAACCTGAGATACGGTGGGTAACCCTTTAGCATTAGCTGTAGCTGTCATACCCTCCCAGGTACCAGCGCCGTTTGCTGGATTAAAAACAATTATGTCGCCAACTTCGTAATCGTCGTAGTAATTCACGGTTAATACTTCTGCACTTAATGTATTGGGATAACCTCCGTTATTATAATACATCGCTACGCCACCTATAAGCTGACTTACATCTCTGTCTACCCATAGATTCCCGGTAAAAGCATTGATTTCATCTTGTAGTACAAGGCGATCACGATCATCACTTTTTATACCTGTATACGCTACACGACCTAAAACATCGTACTTAGTAAAGAGCCATTCGTTATTAGCACGTTGATTTGCATCTTGAGTCAGTACAGGTTGATCCAGTTTGTTGTATACGATATACTCCCAACCCTTACCTGGTATTTTCTTTTCGATCAGTCGGTTGCGGTAGTCGTATTTGTACTGATAACAGAGCTCATTGAGCTCATTTGAAGATACGCCATCGTCAGTATTGACCTTGGGTGGTAGTACGTACGTTAAGTTACCATAATCGTCATACACATAATAGGTGTCAACCCCCTCCGTCTCCCCCAAGGGGGGAGTGTCTATAAATGTTCTTTTTAAGATCACTCTGCCTTGCTTGTCCTTATACTCTCGCGTAGTTCTTAAGTCTCCATCCGTAGGCTGCCAGTTTTCGTCTTTGGTTATGGAAACATACAACTCTTCTGCCGGGTAATGTCCTTGTTGTACCAATTCTGGAGCTTCTGTGTTACCGTCGGTAAATCCTACTTTAAAGTAGACTACCTCTTCTGTGTTATTGGTATCCCAATCGAACTTTATGGTATTGTCGAGATCTGAATCCGGTAGGGCCATCCAAGCGGTTCCCGGAGCCCCCTGTTCTACCACACGATTTAGTGGGGAGGATTCAAAAATACTTTCTGCATAGGGGTTAGGGGCTATGGTTATACCCATGGCTGTAGTAAAATCTTCAGGATACTTGTCTTGATAGTACGCACCAATAGCAGTGTTTACATCTACGGTTTGATAGCTGCCCGGTGCTGAATTACGTACAAACGGTAAATACTGCTTGTCTTGTCTGCCAAAACCATCATATTCGATATGGGTAATGATATCTCTAAGGTCAGGAGTAGCTTTGATACCTATCTGTTGCTTGGCCCGCCCAAGACCATCAAAATAAGAAATACTTTCAACAACATCTTTATTGTATTGAATGTCTAGGCTATCGGTGAGAGGTACTTGATAGGCTCTGGTAAACACATAATTTTCATTACTAAATACAGGTGCTTGATAGGGCCTAGCGCTACATCCTTCAAAACTACCAGCCACTGCCGGACAAAGATCCTCAGCGTTGGCCACATAACCGTTTGGAGCGGTACATTGTTGTAGGGTTTGATCGGCATCTCCAAACCCATCACCATCAGTATCTGCATACCATACTGTACCCGGATTCAAAGAGGGGTCAGCATCATTACAATCTGTAACTGGCAACACAATAATTGTATAGCCTATACCCGGATTAGCACATTGCACAACAGTACTTGCTGCATAATTATCCTGATCGGTATCCAGGTACCAAACGGTATTTGGGTGAATGGCTGCATCGCTATCATTACAGTCAGTTAGCGGAAGCGCTGTTGTGGTATAACCCTGACCAGGACTGGTACATTGTGTAATTTTACTAATCGCAAAACCATCTCCATCGGCGTCTAAGTACCAGTCTGGTGCTTGATCAATGGTATAGTTTATTGTAGTAGCTGGGCTCCAGCATCCGGTGCTATTGTTTCTGGATCTAATGTAATAACTGCTACCGCTTGTTAAGGTGATAGAAGCTGAGGAATTAGCTAAGCTGGTTCCGTTGGCAGTGCTTTGCCAATACCAGGTAAACGTGTTCAATACGGGTCCTCTTGTTAAGATTGTGGCTCCACAATTGTTGACAACTGTAATGTTGTTCAAAGCAGGTGCATTCGGTATAGCATGTACTTGGTAGGATACCGATCTTGCCGGGCTCCAGCATTGTGTGCTATTGTTTCTTGCTCTCAGGTAATAGGTATCACCACTAGTTCTGGTTACAGAAGTAGCCGAGTTAGTAGTGCTAGTGCCTCCAGATGTACTTTGCCAGTACCAGGTCTCTCCACTAGGTGGATTGCCTCGAGTAAGTAGTGTACTACCACAGTTAGTAGCAACTGATGGAGCCGAGGGCATATTAGGGTTTTGGTGTATCGTATAATTGAGTACGGTTGTTGCGCTCCAACATCCTGATGTATTGTTCCTAGCCCTTAAATAATAAGTGTTTCCGGTCGTTCTGGTAATTGCGACAGCAGAATTTGCTGTACTGGTACCTCCGGAACTACTCTGCCAATACCAAGTGATACCATTAGGTGGTGTTCCTCTTTTAAGCACAGTTTTGCCGCATTGGTTATCTATGGTAGCGGTTGGTTTGCCAGGTTTTTGGTTTACCGTATAATTGATTCTTTTTGATGGTCCCCAACATCCTGAGGCATTATTTCTACCTCTAAGATAGATAGTACCATCAGAGGTTTTGGTTAAGCTTTGACTGGCATTTGTAGTACTGGTCCCTGTAGCACTATTCTGCCAATACCAGGTTTCAAAGGACTGATTATGCGCTCCTTTTTCAATTGTTGTGCTGCCACAGTTTTTTACAATAGAAAATGTGGTGGTTGATGCACTTCGCTCATCAATCTGACCGTTGCAGTTGTTATCGATATTATCTTTAATACATGGCTCAGTCGCCCCAGGATTAACCGCAGTATTTGTATCATTACAATCTCCACCTATACTGATGTAGCCGCTAGGTTGAGTGCAGCTAGTGATAGAGTTATTTGAGAGACCATACCCATCGCCATCTGCATCTCGATACCATACTTTATCAATATTAATATTAGGATTATTGTCATTGCAATCATTGGCATTGCTTACGTATCCAGTTATGGGGTAGCAATTTTTTCTAGAATCAGCACTATTACCATACCCATCACCGTCTGCATCACGATACCAGGTTCTTAACCCTTTTACAGAGCTATCCGTATCATCACAGTCAAAGGTTCCTTTAGCGATATAACCATTTGGCTTAGTAACGGAACACATTGATTGTAATCCGTGGTACCCATCTCCGTCTGCATCTCTATACCATCGGGTAGCATTGGGATCCACATCGCTACAATCATCTCCACCAGATGGTGGCATCAATTGACTCCATCCTACAAATGGTAAACATAGTATTAAGTATATATATAATTTTTTCATCTCTTAGCGATTTAATTTTTGTAATTGTATTTGTTTTCTGAAATCAGATGGCCATCGTTATCTTTTATAAGCTGTAATCGCCCTAAAGAATCATATTGATAGCTAGTGGTATACCCGCGTGGATCAGTTACACTTTTGATTCCGATTAACGGGTCATAGGTATAGGTGGTAACCGCTGAATTTGAAAAATAGGGATGCGCCCTTAGGGTATTTAACTTTTCTTGTAATGCTATTTCTTCTAGATTGGTGTTTTCTTGATCAGAGTCAGCCTGTATAGCAGCGATTAAATCCAATAAATCCTGTGGCATATCAGTATATGAGGCATTGGTAATTTTTGCCACTGGATATTGCTTGTGATATCCCCAAATAAAAATGCTGTGGATGCCATTTGGCTGTGCTATTTCTATAGGATTGAGACTACTGTCGTATTTATGATATACAATTCTGGATTCAGGTTCTGATGCGCCTTTTCCTACCTGGATTTCTGAAGGTACATATAGACCGTTGCCTTCTTGTCGGTATAGCGTTTGTTTTTGTCCCAGTAGCGTAGTGGTCTGTTCTCCACCAATACTATCTACTTGAAAACGTTCTACCTTGACCACTTCAGTTAATCTATTGGCATCAACCATAGCCATATGTGCTGTAGAGGAGAAATCCTTTGGGTAATAAAATGTGGTTTGTAAACTATCGCTGGTGTTTAACACTTTTTTTGTGGTTCTGGGAAGATAATCGATAGCGGGGTCAAAATCCGTTTCATTGATCGTGGTTACTTTTTTATCCTCGAAATACTGTGTGGAAATCGTTTGGTTTAGATTACCCGCGCCAGCCTGAATTAGGTTTCTACGCAGTTGTAATGTTGATAACGAAAAATCCTGTAAACAGATACTATTTGGATCGTCGCAAGCTGGTGGAGGCATCGGAGCAGGAGAGGCTGCAGTACCGTTAGGTCCTAAAACATCAGAGGTCGATCCTAAACTACCACCAGTCCATAGGGGTTCTAAATAGCGATATCTATATTGATTTGTGGACTCGTCAAAATAAATTTGAATGTACTTCGTACTGTTGTCTTCATTGTGATCCAAGGATAGACTCACTGTCGAATAATACAATGGGTTTTCATAATAGCTTTCACTGGTAGCTAAGGTGTCGTTATCTTTATTGAAAACATAATTTATTGCCTCTTTACCTACCTTGTAGTTGGCTACAAAATTATTGGTATACGGTCTTTTGCCAAAAGATGTTATTCCATCGGAGCCTATATTAAATTGATGAAACGTATACCCATTATGGTCATCTGCAGTAGGCATAGTACTCTGTTGTATAACCTTTACTGCTTGATATACCACGTGGGGTTGATTACTTGAGCTACCGGATAATCTATGTAAGGTTGTAATGATTTGATTGTCTATACCATCTGACATTGTTCGGGTCACCGTATAGGCTAGGTTAGGATTGAAAATAACCCTACCAGAGCTGCCATTACTACTGGTGGTATATCGATATACTTTAGAAGAGGCTAGGGTTGCATTGTCTTCATAATCTTTTATTGATTTTATTCGTAATCCTGCTTTTAGAAATTCGCCATTGCTCTCTGAGGTATCAAAAGTTTCTTCTCGATACACCCGTACATATTGATAACCACTCATGGCATTTACCAGGGTTAGTTGGTAATTTCCTGCCGCTAGGTAAATTTGTCGTTTATCAGCAGAACCATAGGAACTCCATAGCATGTTAACCGAATACTGACCAGTCGACTGATTTATGATTTGATTATAGGGTAGCGGATCAGCATTATATGCAGGAGAAGAAGGGTTGTCTGACATATGTTTAAACAAATACGCAGCCGCATTATTTTGTCCTTCGATATTATACTCTAACTCGTAGGTATAGCCCTCTGGTATGGTAAATACCGAACTATTAATTTTTGGAGGGAATTGGTATTTATCTATACAGTAACTACCACAAACTGCACTATTAGTTTCATCTTCACCACCGGTTAGGCTTAATGATCCATATACAACTTCTCTTGTTTCGGTTGTAGCAGAGGATCCAGTAATAGCTCTATGTTGTTCATACTCAAAAATGCTATGCCCACCCGTAGGATATGTTATTTTAGAAAGCATTCCTATTTTCATATATCCAAAATCGGGAGTTCGGTCTGCTCCTGTATATTTATCACCATTTTTTACATAACTTGGATACAGTACATCGTTGTTTTTTCCATTATAATATCCTAAGTAATCCTGGGCCCGCGAATTTTTATGAGGTAGTTGTTGGGGTGAAATGTATGTCAAGGAATAGGTTTTGGATTCGGTGTTTGAGCTACCAAATATTTCAACTTGATCGAGCTTAAGTCGCAATTCCATATGGTGCTTAGAGGCGGGATTTTCGTTAGCCGTAATACCGAAGTAACTGTGATAAAGTTTTACTCTTTTTATTGGGTTGTTTAAAACTGGCGGGCTGTCATTTGCTAAATTGGGAGCGTGAATAGTAATTTCATCAATCGCAGAAGCTACCGTCAACGGTAAATCCAAGCGGTTCTTTAATAGCATAGAAACCAAAAGATTGTTATTATAGCTTATTGAGGTAAGCATCTTTTGACTTATCCAAGTTTGCGGTATGAATGAGCCACCCTTAGCTGCACTTATAGTGTGTCCTCCGGGGTTTTCTCTTAATTGGTTGGTAACGTGGCTAACCGGTGATGAGGTAAATGGCTCTGACCAATAACCAGTACTGGTATAGTTAAATTCATAGGTGTCTTGTTGAAGTGGAGAGATGATTTTGGTAAGCAACCAAGAAGACACATATTCTTTTACAATACCTCCAACAGAGCCAGCATCGTTACCTTGCGTTTTTGTAAGTTCTAATTCCTCAAAAATATATTGCGTACCGTTTTCACTGGTTACTAACCATTTATTTATATATCCAGATCCAAGATAGGTAACTTTATTTCTTGGATTTTTTAAACATTTCGCTGTAAGGGTTTCAGGGTCAATTACCACCATATCATTTAAACCTGGGGCATTGATACTATAGTAATCTAGCTCTATGTCTATTCTATTGTCGTTAACATCTTCTAGAAAATCAAAATACGCAATTGCTTCTTGTGCGGAGTCAAAGGAAAAATTATTTTCTCTATACTGCAGATAAGAAGCTCTAATAGTAGTATTGAAAATGGTATTGTAATCTGAAAAAATATAGTCGTCTGGCATTCCGTTGACAATTCTCGAAACACGTCCACCTATATTTAGATTCCAACTTAAACCAACATTTGTAGCTTGTTGTTCTACCTTTATAGCTTGACCGTCATAGGTTAATGCCATTGGTAGAGTAAATTCCTTGCCGGTATGTTGATAAAGCGGTATACTAACATTGGCAGTACCTGTATACAAACCTACGTCGGTATTACCATAGCGTTGAAATGCTGCAGTTTCGGGTGATTTGGCAGCAGCTGCGATTCTGGAGAGTTCCCCTCCATAATCAATACTTAGATCATTTTGGCTATTATCTTGCGCCAAGCAAGTAAGTCCTGCTAGTAGGAGAAAGGCCAGTATTTGTCTTGAAATCATAGTGTAGCTTTATAATTTTTTTACTTAACTACACTGATGTTCTTTAGGTCATAAAATTGTTACTACGGAATTTTAAAAAAAATCAAAAAAAATAAAAAGTTACTTTTTCCTTCGTTGATAGATATAGGCAGTCAAGAAGATAATTATTAGGCACAAACCGATACAAAGCAGTATTATTTGGTAATTGTGTTGGGGTAGTAATTGCCCAGTATCGCCAATAAGAATAAGTGATGCCCAATAGTGCGGAGAAGCTTCTGCACCCTTATGATTTTTAAGATACTCCAATTTGGCTTTATGCAAGGCTTCGGGTTTTGTAGCTCCTTCACTAAGGTGCTTATAAAAGTTTTTGGTGATTTCTGCAGTTGTCTTGTCATTAGTACTCCATAAGGTGGGTATAACGGTATGGGCTCCAGATTTAAAGAAACCTCTTGCCAGGCTTAGCACCCCTTCGCCCCGTCGAATTTCTCCTATAGAAGTATTACAGGCACTTAGTACGACAAGTTCTGCCTGACTTTGCAAACTATTTAGTTCTAATTCGGTTAATTTTTCATTTCGAAATGCAATCCAAGGAGCTACCTGATCTGAGGCATCTGCATGCGTTGCCAGATGGATAATTTTATACTTGTTCAGTTCGGTTATAAAATTTTCTTTTGTTGCCTGGTTTTCCAAAAGTAAGCTTCCGCTATAGTAGTTTTCAATAGCTTCAAGTTCTTGTTTGCTGCTGGGTAACGCTGCTAAGTTGTTGGAAAACTTAAGAGGAGCAACACCAAACAAATCATGTTCAGGTTTTCTGGTAAGGCTTGAGTTTTTTTCAAGAAAGGATAAAGAATACGCATAAGCTATTTGACATTGTTCAATAAGATAGGCAGGTTGATCTGTATTGGTAAGTAAAGCCTCAAAAGGAATAAAGTTTAGCACATGATCGGTGATGATGGTTACTTTTTTACCTTCTACTATTCTTCGTAGTTCAGCAGGAAACAGGTTTTGGTAGATGGCAAATGCTTTAGCATTATAGTTTTTTTGATCCTCTATTGTTTGGAAAGGTTTATCAAGCAGACCTCTGAGTGTTTTAATATCATCGATTAGTGTAGCAATATTGTTTATTTTATAGAGCTTATTCTGATCTTTAGATATAATCATTCCATAGGCATATGGAGTGGTATAGCCCATTCTTTCTGCCATAGCGAATTGAATAATGATTTCATTACTTTTGACGTTTACTTTTGATAATGGTAAAACATCTGGCATTTTTCTTGAAACAAAATAGCCAGGATAATAGTGGGATATGGAATCGTGAAAACGACGTAATTCTTCTTTTTTATCAAAAATTGCAATAGCAATAGCATCTTTTTTGGTGCCGGTAGCTGTTTGTTTTTCTTCTTGTAAAAAAGAAATACTATTTTTAAACTCCAATTCTCTTCGAAGCAAAGCTTCCGGAAGTTTTGCTTTACCGATATTTAGGTCCTTCATTAATAGTAAAGACTTATTTTTTTCCATGAGATAAAAGCCTTTTTCTAATAAATTACCTTGATAACATGCTTCTAAACCTAAAATATAAATCTCTGAAGCGAGATCACGCCATTGAAGTTTTGTTTGCGGTGAGGCATCGGAGGTCAACATCAGCTCTATAAGATTATCAGCTAAATCTAAAGTAGCCAAAGCGTTATGGTAAGAAGTAGCATCTTTAGTAGTTCCTGCATTATCTATATGCGCTTCTACTTTGGCTTTTAACACTTCTAATAATTCTGATTTTTCTTTTACAGCATTTAACTGTTGTTGATTGGGTTGCCAATTAGGCCTTTTTTCTTTAGCGTCAAAAAAGGCTTCAATTGATTGCTTGTAGCATTGGATTGCTTTAGTGTAGTTTCCTTTTTTATAAGCAACCTTACCATTACCAAAATAAATTAATTTTAATAAATGAGGTGCCTGATCCACCAATTCTAAGGATTTGTTAAAAAAAGTAATAGCTTTATCAGTGTCAACATCCACGTGGGCTAATCCTAGGTTGTAGTAGGTAGAAGATAATAAGCCTTTGTGTTCTAATTCTTCTGCTATAGTAAGACTTTTTTTATAGTAGTTTATCGCTTTGAGAAGGTTTTTATTATTTTTACTTATCAAGTAATCTTCATCCCCTCTCTCGTGGTATTGGACTCCTAAATTTAATAGGATTAAATAACTATCTTTTTGGTTGGGTTCTTTAAGGAGTTTCGATAAAGAGTCAGCGGTTAAAAGGTGCCGAATAACCTCTTTACTAGTTTTTTTTTGCCCCATATTTCTATAGGAAAATGCTACTTCAATGTGGTTTTTAATTATTTTTTCTTGATCTACTTTTGGGTCAAGAAATTCAAATATTTTGAGCTGGTTTTCAACGGCATTATAGGGGTCTTCCAGAATATCATAAATTTCTGATAAATAACCGTACCCTATGATATTCAACTTTTTGTTTTTAAAAGGTACAGCTTTAGTAATAGCTACAATTGCTTTATCGTATTGTTCGTATTTTTTGTAAGCAAAACCTAAATTAAGATAACTATTTTTTAATAGTTGCTCATCAAAGGGAACTGCCTTTTTTTTAGCATCAATTGCTAGTTTAGTATATAAAATGGTGTTGTCTTTATCTTTTTTTCGATAATAATATTTACCCAATTCATGAGCGTCATCACCAAGTTGTTTAAAATTATTATCAATTTTATAGTGATTAAATAACTGAGTGTATTGAATTTTTTTTATCGAATCAGTAGCCGTACTGGATAGTATAATATCTAATGCAGTTGATATATCCTGAGCAAATGAAGTGTAGGAAATGAGAAGGAAAGTAAAAAAATGTAAGAAGGGAAAGAGAGGTCGCCTTCTTACATTTTTTGTAGTGTATTGAACAATAAAATATTTCTTAAATACCTCCATGGAGTGGTACTTCTTCACAAGAATTATAAACGGTATTGTCTATTAATGTAAGTGTATACCCTAATATAGTTGGCATTTCGTCATCGGGTTTAGGCGTTGTCGTCGGATCATTTTCTACAACGGCCTTGGCGTCAGTAGCATTGTTTTGTCCATCAGTTTTAATGACATCATACAACTCTTGACAAGGCACACGCCATTCGTCTACTTCTATACAAGCATCCTCATTAAGAACAAGAACTCGACTAAACATATGTTCTCTGGCATAAGCTTCGAAATCGTCTCTTTGCTGTGGTGTCCATTCTCTTGGATAACGTACAAAAAAATTGCACCATTCAGTATTGAGCCAATGCTTAGAAGATTCTTCAACTGTTAATGATTGTTCACTTCCGTTAATTTCTTGTTCTTCTGTTGAGCATCCTTGTATTCCAATCACAAGAATCGCTACGAGTACTAAAGCGATTTTTTTCATAAAAATATGTTTTTGTTTTAAAATTATTAGTATGTTCCCTTATCATACAAAAATTGGTCCAAAAGTATAAAAAAAAGTTAAAATAATAGATGTCCGATAACGAAAGCCTACTTAATGATGTCGCCAATGGGGATAAGATAGCTTTGCAGCGGCTATATACAGTGGTGTTTCCGAAAATACATTCTTTTGTGTTAAAAAATAAAGGGAAGCAAGAAGACGCAGAAGACGTATTTCAAAAAGCATTGATGCAAATTATCGCTAGGTATAAGGTTAAAGGGCTATCCATAGAATCTTCCTTTGAGGCCTTTTTATTCACTGCTTGCAGAAATTTATGGAGAAGAGAGTTAAATAAACGAAAAAAGGTAGTAACAAATCAAGAGGTAGTGGAACTCTATAATGAAGCAGAGGATATGACAGCAGCTACCTTAGAACAAGAAAAGTGGGAGTTGTTTCAAGAAAAGCTCTTAGAGTTATCAGAGAACTGCAAAACCTTGTTAAAACTCTTTTTTAAAAAAACTCCATATAAGGATATTGTTAAACAACTAAGGTATAATTCAGACAATGTGGTAAGGCAACGTATCTTTAATTGCAAATCACAACTGACTAAAATGATCACAAACGATGTAAGGTTTAAGCATCTTAAAGAATTATGAAAGACGTGTTTGAACATATAGACAGATACCTGGATGGAGAATTAACTGCTGCAGAACTGGAACGTTTTGAAGAGGAATTGCAATTGAATCCAGAATTACAAGATCAGGTAAAACTCGAAAAAGATATGCGGGCGCTACTTTCTGATGAAGATTGGATATTGGCAAATAAAGCGGCTGTAGCTGATAGTGAAGAGGGTAAACGATTCAAAGCATATTATCAAAGTACCGAAGCTGATGAGGTCAAAAATAGTATTGCAGCGGTTATAGCGGACCGCAAAAATAATGACAGACGAAAATTTATTTGGTTGTCCATTGCCGCGTCTTTTGCCGTGTTGCTTGCATCGACATTTGTAATCTTTAAAGATGGTGGAACAAGTGATTTATATGCAGAATATATAAATAAAGAAGAGCTGCCTTCCATGATTACCCGGAATTCAGGAGGAGGAATCCTGGATAAAGCACAATCGCTGTTTGATAATGAAAATTATAAAGAAGCTATCAAGAATTTTGAAAACTACCAATCCCAAAGTGAAGTCATAAATCCATTATCTTATATTTATTTGGGGATTTCATATCTTGAAGTGGGCGCATACAGCAAAGCAAAAAACCAATTTAACTTACTAGCAAAATCAAACACTTTACAAAGTGAAAAAGCAAATTGGTATTTGTTACTTACAAGCTTAAAACAAGGAAATAGGAGAGAAGCACAACAAATTTTAAATCGCATTTTACAATCTGAAAGTTCTTATCATTACGATAAAGCATTGGCGATTAAAAAAGCACTTGAGTAAGTAGGCAGGCTGAATTAAAGTAATATCTTTTGCTTCAGTACCTAAATCCTTATCTTTGCCTTTTTATCTCAAAAATTACATAAAAATAGAACTATGCAAGACGGTTTATACGCTAAATTTAATACACCAAAAGGAGAAATACTCGTAGATCTTGAATACACTAAAACACCAGGAACGGTAGGTAACTTTGTCGGTCTGGCCGAGGGAAACTTGGAGAATGACGCCATACCACAGGGTAAACCATATTACAATGGACTTAAATTTCATAGAGTGATACCAGATTTTATGATCCAAGGGGGTGACCCACAAGGCTCAGGCGCCGGTGGTCCGGGATATCAGTTTGATGATGAGATCCATCCCGATCTTAAGCATGATGGACCAGGGGTATTATCTATGGCAAATGCAGGACCAGGGACTAATGGAAGTCAATTTTTTATAACACACACTGCTACGCCTTGGTTAGATGGTAAGCATACTGTTTTTGGTAAAGTCGTAGAAGGGCAAGAGGTTGTAGATGCCATTGCTCAGGGTGATACCATAGATGCTATAGAAATCGTGCGTGTAGGTGAGGAGGCGAAACAATTTAACGCGGTGGAGTCTTTTCGACAATTCAACGGAGCCAAAGCTGAGCGCGAGGCTGCTGCTAAAAAGAAATCCGAGCAGTTGTTAGAAGAACTAGCCGCTGGGTTCGATAAAACAGAAAGCGGTTTGCGCTATAAGATTATCCAACAAGGAACAGGTGCCAAAGCAGAAAAAGGTAAAATGGTATCAGTACATTACAAAGGAAGTTTAGCAGATGGAACCGTGTTTGATTCTTCGTATAAAAGAAATCAACCTATCGACTTTTCATTAGGTGCGGGACAGGTAATTCCAGGATGGGATGAAGGTGTTGCGCTACTTAGTGTTGGCGATAAAGCACGTTTTGTAATCCCGGCTCACCTTGCCTATGGAGCTCGCGGTGCCGGAGGTGTAATTCCACCTAATGCAACTTTGATATTTGATGTAGAATTAATGCAGGTAAAATAATAGTAGCCTCTAAATAGTTATTAAAAAAACTCCTGAAGCATTCATGAGTTTTTTTATTTTTTACATAAGAATTTCTTATTTACAAGTATTTTTCGATATATGCTGTTGATAATTAGTTCGCTAAATCATTAGGTTTTTAATTTATTAATTAGATATTTGTCTTTGATAAGTGGCATTATTATTGAATGATGTAACCTTATTTTAGAATATTAGATTATGAGACAAACACTATTTCCCCTAGTATTAGTTTGTTTGGTTAATGTAGCTTTTGGGCAAGTAAACAAGGAGACACTTACGGCTATTAATGATCAAGTGCAGATTATTGATGGTTATAGTGATTCTGAAGTTTTTACCCTGGATCCAGAAGAATTTCTTGATCGCATGGCAGATCATGGAGCTGAACTTAATGGATATTATGAGCACGAAAGGCTAAAAAAAATAGTACGAAAGGTTGGGTATCGAACTGCTGACATACTAACAACGTTTTATTTTTGGAATGACGAATTGATTCACGTTATATATCAGCATCGACCTTATTTTGAAACTACCGCAGCTAACGGGCAGAAAGTTTATGACTACGGTACTACCTATGTAGCCTTTGAGTCCAAACATTACATTGATAACGGTAAAGAAATTAAAAAAGAAACTTCAGGTAAACCTTTAGCTGATGTAAAACCTGAAACCGCTTTTGTAAAATATGCTACTAAGATGAAATCCCTATTGGATAATAAATATTACAATAAGGAGACCTATCAAGCATTACAAGGCAAATGGTTGTTTGTGCAAAGTACCAATGACTATATTGTGTTTGACGGTACGATCCGCTTCAACTTTTATAATGGAAAATTTAGAAACCGACTTAAGACAAAAATTGAAGACGGTGTTTTGACCTGTTGGGTACCTATGGATGAACGTATTTATCAATACAAGATTGTAGAGGTGACTGAGGATGTACTGACCTTGACAGACCTTTTTACAAAAGAAGAATTAGTTTATGCCAAAATTGAATAAACTACAATACCCGATCGGTACATTTTCTTGCCCTGATCTGATATCAGAAGAACTACTTAGGCAATGGATAGCCAGCATAGAAACGTTACCAGAACGTATTGAAAAACTTATACGTCCGTTTAACGAAAAAGATTGGGCAGCTACCTATCGACCCGGTGGTTGGAATGCAAGACAGCTGGTGCACCACATTCACGATAGTCATCATAACGGATATATACGTTTCAAATGGGCAATGACAGAAGATACACCTGTTATTAAAGCGTATAATGAACAATCCTGGGCAGAACTCTTTGATTCAAAATCTGCTCCGGTTGAATTATCCCTTAACCTCATCAAAGCACTACACGCTAAGTGGGTGTATTTTTTAAAAGGGCTAAGCTTAGAGGATGATCTTCAAAGGGCTTTCATTCACCCTGAAGGCAATGTTACCCTTACACTAGCTGAAGATATTGGTATTTATGCCTGGCACGGGGAGCATCATCTGGCACATCTTCAACTCATTGCAGATCGATAACCTTATGGTTTTTCAGTTTTCCATTTGATATTACACCCTATGCTTGGTTTTTGATTTTTGGAAACCGTTGCATTTCTTAATACAGCATCTAAGGCCTGTCTTAGGTCTCTACCATTAACGGGTATACCATTTCCTGGTCTAGAGTCATCAAGTTGACCTCTGTAAATCAATTGTAATTCTGCATCAAAAAGATAAAAATCTGGAGTACAGGCTGCATCATATTGCTTAGCAACTTCCTGAGTTTCGTCATAAAGATAGGGAAAGGTATAATGATTTTTCTCCGCTACTTTTCTCATATTTTCAGGGCTATCCTGAGGGTAGTTTATCACATCGTTACTGCTAATAGCCACAAAGCCAAATCCCTGTGCTCTATAATCATTGGCTAAACGTACAATTTCTTGATTGACGTGGATGACAAACGGGCAGTGATTACAGATAAACATCACTACAGTACCGTGCTCTCCTTTGACATCTGCCAAACTAACACGCTCGTCCGTAACCGTATCAAGCAGTTTAAAGTCAGGTGCTTTAGTGCCTAAAGGAAGCATATTTGATGGAGTCCTTGCCATAATTTTTCTTTTTACCTGATTAGTCTCTCAAATTATATATTTGTTACACTACCATTTACATCTCATCGCTAAAAAAGATGGCATTCATCAATAGCTTATTGGTTCCGTACCAAAACGCTCTAAAATTGGTATTGTCTGTAAAAAGTATATTATTTCCTCTTCCTAGACTTTGATGTTTAAAGGGTACAGTGGTAGCCAGAGAATCTAGATTTTTAGAACTGATATATCCACTGAGAAGTGGTGATTTGGTATATTGAATCGGATTGTTATAACTCTGCTCATCTGGCTCAATAAAAATCGTTGTATTTCTAAACAATGCAATTTTATCATTTTTGTATCCAAAGTTTATAGGATGCGATCGGTCAATATTGGCTTCAAAAATAGCACCTCCAATGACTTGGGCACCAAAGAAATCGCGTCGCTCCTCAAAAGAGATGTTTTTAGCGATATTTTCAGTTTTTTTAAACTCTATTTTTAATAGGTTATTGTTCTTAAAAAAGCTAGCGGCATTTCGATATCCAATAAGTGTTCCACCAGATCGAATCCAAGCTTTCAATTTATCAATAGCAGTTTTTTCAATGGCAGTTCCCCAGGCATTCGGTAATATAATATGAGTGTATCTGCTTAGATCCAATCGCGAAAAATTATCGGTGGTGATTTTAGTAATAGGTATATCGTAGCGTTGATCCATCAGGTGCCATATTTCTCCGGCATCATAAGGCGTAATACCGGGTCCTGTCATCAAGGCTATTTTAGGCAGGGTAATTGCCCTAAATTGATTACTACCTAGATCAATACCCTTAGTTAAACCGGTAGTTACACCATCGATAGCTACTGAGTTTTCCTTAGATAATTCCTGTAGTAGGGTATACAACTCCTCTTTGTCTAGTTTTTGATTTTGTACCGGGATAAGTATGGTTCCATAATCATAGGATTTGCCAGCTAAAGAAAATGTTTGCATACCTACTTTAGCGCGCAACCCTTTGTTAAGTATTTGATATAATACTTTTGGGGTGTAATACTCGTGCCATTCCATTAGGTATGCGTAGTCACTTTTGGTAACTGGCGGTGTGGTTGGTTTTTTAAGTTCAGTGATCTCAGTTCCGATTAGGTTATCATCATTACTTTGTGTATAATCCAAATTAAACGCAAGTGGGAAGGTCCAGGCAGAAATGTCGTAAAATAAGCTATCTTCAAAAGTAGTTCGTTTTTCAAAAATAGCTTCAATTAATTTGCCTTGCCGTTGGTTTTTTGGAACAACATAGCTGTGGTTTTTTTTATAAGCAATGTCATTTAGTTTTATATCTTTAGTGAGCTCGTGAAATTTAATTTTATGACGTTTTAAAATTTCTGCAAGATGGTAAGCGGAAGCTGCATCTTTTTCATTTCCAAAAACGTAATATCCTTTTGTTTTAGAAGTATTAGCGGTATTGTAGAAGTCTCTTTTGTAATTAAGAAGCTCCGTGCGCATGTTTTGAGCAGCTTCTAATGTAGATAAAGCTGCCGTAAATTGATTTCTTATCGTAAAGGGAAAGGTTAAAATTCCATTTTCTGTTTCCTGTGCGTGCCCTCTAGAACTACCTTGCTCAAATAATATTCCAATTCCTCCATTAATATCAGGAAAGGTAGATCCTTTTCCATAGTAAAAATCGTCAAAATTTTCCTCAGTGTAGTAGAATGAACCTAATTCATCAAACGCCTTAGCATGATATTTTGCAATTTCTTTGGTTAGTTGTTGATTCAACTTAGGGGTTAGGGGATGGGTACGAGATTGAATACCAGGCTGAAAAAAGAATGAGCTATTGGAACCCATCTCATGATGATCAGTTAATATATTTGGGTACCACTGGTGGAATGTTGCTATTCTGGCCCTGGACTCTGGTAATTGTACAGGTAGCCAGTCTCTGTTCATATCAAACCAATAATGGTTAGTTCTACCTCCTGGCCAAATTTCGTCATATTCTCTATCTTGTGGATCGGTGGAGATATTTTTACTTTTGTTGGTGTTTGCCCAATACGCAAAGCGCTGTAATCCATCTGGATTAAAGGATGGGTCAAATAGAATCACTACATCATTTAATAGTTTATCAATAGCAGCACCTTCTGCTGCTGCAAGATAATATGCAGCTACCAAAGCAGCATTGGATCCACTCGGCTCATTACCGTGTATTGAAAAACCCTGGTACACCACTGCAGGCAAATAGCTTAAATCAATATTTTCCGCGCCAGGAGCGGTTAATGCTTGATGTTTTTGCTGAATTTCATCCAGGCGTTTATGATTTTCTACTGAGGTAATCGTTAGAAGTAATAAAGGTCTGTCTTCAAAAGTGTCGCCCCTATCTTCAATAGTTATTCTTGGAGATGCTTCTGCCAACGCTTTCATATAGGTGACTAATCTATCATGACTGACGTGCCATTGCCCTGGTACAAAGCCAAGAATTTCTTGTGGTGTAGGGATTTCTGTATTATAACGTATATCTTTAGGTAAATAATAGCCTAAGGATAGGTCATCTTGGGCATTTGCGAGTACGGTGAAAATTAGGAGAACTAACGAAATTCGTTTCTTCATTACTTTAAAATTACAGTGTGTGCGGAATATAAAAAAAAACCGCCTCAATTATTGAGGCGGTTTACATAACTTTAACTAAGTTTTTTTAAATATCATCGAAGCTTACATCTGTAAAGCTGTCTGTGGTCACTGTTTCTTTCTCGTTATCGTACGATTTTTGATAATCTTTTTGATGTCTTTCGCTAATTACCTCTTCCCCTTTTTCATCGATGACAAACTCTGTCATTTCATTTAGGATCTCTTTAAAGCCTTCGAAGTCCTCTTTGTAAAGATAGATTTTGTGCTTTTTGTAGTGAAAAGATCCATCATCATTAGTAAACTTTTTACTTTCAGTGATTGTTAGATAATAATCACCGGCTTTAGTAGCTCTTACATCAAAGAAATATGTCCTTCTACCTGCTCTTAAAACTTTTGAGAAAATTTCTTCTTTCTCCATCATTCCATTATCACTCATAATTCTTTTGCTTATTAGTTAGTATATTATGATGGAACCAAAAATCCAAAAAAATTGTTAATCGGACAAAAAAAAACTAGATTTCTTTTTCGCTAAGCTGTTTTAGGTAGAGTTCTTTGTAGTATCCTTCTTGGCTTACGAGCTGGTTATGAGTGCCTTGCTGGATTATCTTACCGTCCTCAAGTACTATTATTTTATCAGCATTCTTAGCTGTAGAAACCCGATGACTGACAATAAAAGTGGTTTTGTTTTTCGAAATTTTGTGTAAATTATTTAAAATTTCCTCTTCTGTTTCGGTATCAACAGCAGATAAGCAATCATCAAAAAGAAGGATTTTTGGGTCTTTTATGATAGCTCTTGCAATGGAAACTCGTTGTTTTTGACCACCTGATAAGGTGATTCCCCTTTCACCGAGAACAGTGTCGTATCCTTTTGAAAATCCAATGATATTTCGATGCACTACGGCATTTTTTGCAGCTTCAATAACCTCTTCATCACTGGCTTCTTCTTTGCCAAACTTTATATTATTCTTTATGGAGTCGCTAAATAAAAAGGCATCTTGGGGGACATAACCAATATGTTTTCTGAGCTCGTCGAGATTAAGTTGCTGAATCGGAGTATTTCCGATACGGATAGTTCCTTGACTAACATCATATAGTCTGCCAATCAAATCGAGTATGGTGGATTTTCCGGAGCCTGTTTTGCCAATGATTCCTATAGTTTCGCCAGCGGCAACTTCAAAACTAACATTTTTGAGAGCTACTATATTAGTATCATCATAAGTAAAAGAAACATTGTCAAAAACTACATCGCCCTGGATTGGTGTATGTTCGGTTACAGTATTACTAATTTCGGGCTCCTGACTTAAAAATTCATTGATCCGAACCTGCGAAGCTTCTGCCTGTTGTACAATAGAGCTTACCCAACCTACTGTGGCGACCGGCCAGGTTAGCATATTGACAAATATGATAAACTCAACAATTACTCCGAGGTCTTCTATTTTTCCGTCTAAAAACTGTTTACCACCAATATATATGACAATGACATTACTTATTCCAATTAGTAAAATCATTAACGGAAAAAATAGAGCCTGTACTTTGGCCAGGTCAAGATTTTTGTCCTTACTATCATTGGCTAGGTTTTTAAAATCGTGCTGCGTTTGTTCTTCAATCCCGTAGGCTTTGATCACCGTGATTCCACTAAAGGATTCTTGTGTAAAGGTGGTTAGTTTTGATAAATACTGTTGTACAACAGTACTTCTTTTATGAATGGTAACACTGAGTTTGTAAATGGATATGGATAATATCGGAAGAGGGACAATGGTATAGAGCGTCAGCATAGGAGCTATACTGATCATATAACCTATAACGACCACAAATAGGGTAATGGTATTGACACTATACATAATAGCTGGTCCTACATACATTCTAACCTTTGAAACATCTTCACTAATGCGATTCATTAAATCACCAGTTCGATTTTTCTTGTAAAAGTTTAACGAAAGACGTTCGTATTGTTGAAATATTTCATTTTTAAGGTCATATTCAATAAAACGTGAAACCACAATAAAGGTTTGACGCATTAAGAAAGTAAAAAATGCAGATATCAGTACAGCACCTAATATTAATAGAATATTGGTCATCAGACCAGATTTAACTTCGCTAATACTACTAACTTCTCCATTGATATATTGCTCAACTATATCAACGGAATCACCAACAAATTTAGGCACTGCTATGGCAAAAATGCGAGCTATGATAGTGATTATTAATCCAATTATTAATCGAAATTTATACTTTAGAAAATACTTATTAAGGTGGCGAAGTGCGCGCATAAAGATTTATTCTAAAAAAAGGTTGAAATTATTATATTCTTAAAATTTAACAACTTAAAATTTTAAATTCGTAAAAATGCATTATTTTAGCACCCGATTTTTGATTAATACATAATTTAAACACTACTGCATATGATTACTGAAGTGCTAACTGCAAATCAATTAAAGAAAGAAGCGCCTGTCTTTGGCCAGCTTTCTTTTGATGATCACGAACAAGTTGTTTTTTGTTTTGACAAAGATACAGGTTTAAAAGCAATTATTGGTGTGCACAATACAATTTTAGGACCTGCACTAGGCGGCACTAGGATGTATGATTATAAGACAGAATGGGACGCCCTTAACGATGTTCTTAGATTGTCTAGAGGGATGACCTATAAGTCTGCCATTACAGGTTTAAACCTGGGTGGTGGAAAGGCTGTTATTATGGGTGACCCTAAAAAAATAAAGACTCCAGATTTGATGAGACGATTTGGAGAATTTGTCCATACCCTTGGTGGTAAGTATTATACAGCAGAAGATGTAGGGATGGAAACCTCTGATATGGATACCGTTAGAGAAGTAACACCTTATGTTACCGGAATATCAGAAGCCAAAGGTGGAGCAGGAAACCCTTCGCCAGTAACTGCTTATGGTGTTTATATGGGTATGAAAGCTTCTGCAAAATTTGCTTTTGGAAAAGATGATTTAACTGGTAAAAAAATCTTAGTTCAAGGTATAGGTCACGTAGGTGAGGAGCTAGTTCGTCTTACGGCTGAAGAAGGTGCTAAGGTGATCATAAGTGATATCAATGAAGAGCGCTTAAATGAGGTTAGCCTTAAATACGGAGTTGAAATATACCGAGGTCAGGATTTATACGCTGAAGCAGCGGATATCTATGCACCTTGTGCATTAGGTGCTACCGTAAATGATGATACGATTAACAAACTACAAGTTAAAGTTATTGCAGGAGCAGCCAATAACCAATTGGCGAACGAGCATATCCACGGCCCTTTATTACAACAAAAGGGAATCATCTATGCTCCAGATTTCTTAATCAACGCAGGAGGTATTATTAACGTTTTTGCAGAGATTGAAAAATACGGTAGAGATCAAATCATTACAAAGACAGAAAATATCTACAATACCACATTAGATATCCTGACTAAGGCTGAAGCTATGGGGATTACAACCAATGAGGCAGCAGTGCGAATTGCTGATGATCGCATAGCACAACGAAAAAAAGAAAAATTAAGCTAGTCGGATAAAAAATAATAGTATTTTTGCAAAGCGAAAGTAAAGTTACTTTCGCTTTTTTTAATTTAAGTTCTTTGTAATTTATTCTATGTTAACCAGAAGACATATTAGAGTTAAAGTAATGCAGTCCCTATATGCAATGGGGCAGGCTAAAAGTGATCATCTTGATAAAGAAGAAAAATTTCTTTTTTACAGTATAGATCAGATGTATGATTTATTTTTAATCAATCTTCAACTTTTAGTCGAAATCAAAAAACACGTAGCTAGATATATTGATATCAGTAAAAAAAAGCATCTTGCCACCAACGAAGAACGAAATCCGAATACCAAATTTGTAGATAATCAAGTATTAGTTTTGCTTGAAAACAATATCCAATTGTCGGATATGGTTTCCAATAAGAAAATGAATTATTGGGAATTGGATGATGAATACGTAAGTATTTTGTGGAACGAAATAAAGGAAAGTCAGGTATATAACGAATATATGAAAACCAAAGTAAGCTCTTTTAAAGAAGATAAGGAGTTTGTTATGGATATCTTTAAAGAAGTTGTTGCTCCTAATGAAAAATTACACGAGTATATCGAGGACAAACGTCTAACCTGGATGGATGATCTGCCACTGGTTAATACAGCGATTTTAAAAATGCTGAAGAAAATCAAACCAACTAAGGATGAGCATATGGCACTTCCTAATTTGTATAAAGATTTGGATGATAAAGACTTTGTAAAGCGCATCTTTAGAAAAACCGCCTTAAATGTCGAGGAGTTTAATCAAGAGATAGAAGGTAAAACCCCAAATTGGGATAAGGATCGAATTGCGGATTTAGATAAAGTTATCATACGAATGGCTTTATGTGAGTTCCTAAAATTTCCTTCAATTCCGATCAAAGTCACAATTAACGAATATTTAGAAATCGCAAAAGAATATAGTACTCCTAAAAGTAGTATTTTTATCAATGGTATACTCGATAAAGTCTCGAAGGAGTATCAAGAAAATGGAAGATTAAATAAAGTCGGTCGAGGACTTATGTAGTTTTATAAAAAATAGTATTTTTAACCCTTAAAATTTTAAAAACCCAAGAAATGAAAAAAGGAATCTTAATTTTAGCAGGAATTTTTGCTATGACTGTAGTGTCTTGTAAAGAGAACGCAAGTAAAAAAGTAAAAGAAGAAAATGTAGGAATAGCTGCTGAGCGTGACGAACAAAACAAAGATTTACCTGTAATGACTTTTGAGGAAACTGAATATGATTTCGGTACCATCAATGAGGGGGATGTTGTAGAGCACGTATTCAAGTTTACAAATACAGGTAAAGCACCATTAGTAATCGTAAGCGCTAAAGGAAGCTGTGGATGTACAGTACCTGAGTGGCCAAAGCAGCCAATCGCTCCAGGAGACTCTGGTGAGATGTTGGTAAAGTTTAATTCTAATGGTAAACCAAACTTACAAAATAAGCAAGTTACCATTACTACAAATACACAGGCAGGTAAAGAAATCTTAAAAATAAAAGCTATGGTTACTCCAAAGGCTCAACCAGCAAGTGGAACACCAGTAAGCAAATAATTTTATGGAACAATTACAATCATTTCTTCCCTTTTTATTGATTATTGTAGTGATGTATTTTTTTATGATACGTCCACAGATGCAAAAAGCGAAAAAGGAAAAGAAATTTGCAGCGGAGTTAAAAAAAGGAGATCGTGTCATTACTAAAAGTGGTTTACACGGTAAAGTTTTTGACTTTAGCGAAAAAAACAATGCAGTTGTTATTGAAACTGGGGCAGGTAAACTTACTTTTGATAAATCAGCCATTTCTATGGATATGAGCCAAAAGTTAAACGCTCCTGCTGCAGCAGAAAAGAAATAAGACAATATTTTAATTGCATTAAAAACAGAAAGCGGTGATCATTCACCGCTTTTTTTTATACTACCAGGATAAAATAGTACTATGCTAAGTAGACTATTTTTTTTCAGCAGCCGTCAGTTCTGCAACTTTAACAATTACCTCTACCGCTTTGATCATACTCTCTACCGGTACGTATTCATAGGGTCCGTGGAAGTTATGGCCACCGGCAAAGATATTTGGACAGGGTAGTCCCATATAACTCAATTGAGATCCGTCTGTTCCTCCTCGTATCGGTTTAATGATAGGCTCAACGCCTACTGCTTTCATTGCTTTTTCTGCAATAGCTACAATATGCATCACAGGCTCAACCTTTTCCTTCATATTGTAATATTGATCCTTTATTTCTACGGTAACAATTTCTTTTCCGTGTTCTTCATTAAGGTTTTTAGCTAAATCAATTAGTAACTGTTTTCTATTTTCAAAACGTTGCTTATCGTGGTCTCTTACAATATATTCTAATTGCGTTTTGTCTACATTACCTTTTATTGTATGTAAATGAAAAAAACCTTCTCGCCCTTCTGTTTGTTCCGGAACTTCTATTTTAGGTAGTAAATCAATATAATCTTGAGCTATAAGGATGCTATTGACCAATTTACCTTTGGCATAACCAGGATGCACGCTTTTTCCTTTTACCGTTACCACGGCTCCGGCTGCATTGAAATTCTCATATTCTAATTCACCAATTTGACTACCGTCCATAGTATAGGCCCAGTCTGCTCCAAATTTTTCAACATCAAATTTATGAGCTCCTCTACCAATTTCTTCATCCGGAGTAAAGCCTACTCGTATTTTTCCGTGCTTAATTTCGGGGTGTTGTACTAAGTATTCCATAGCCGTAACAATCTCAGCGATACCTGCTTTATCGTCAGCTCCTAATAGGGTAGTGCCATCTGTGGTAATAAGGGTTTGTCCTTTATACTGCTTAAGGTCTTCAAAATAGGAAGGGGACAATTTCATATTGTCTTTTGGATTCAAAATAATATCCAATCCATCATATTCATCGATGATCTGTGGTTTCACATTAGCACCGGTGAAATCAGGGGTGGTGTCAAAATGTGAGATAAAGCCAATGACTGGTACATCGTGGTCTACGTTAGCTGGTAGCGTTGCCATGATATAGGCATTTTCATCGATGGTCACATCTTCGAGGCCAATATCCTTGAGTTCATCGACCAATTTGTTTGCTAAATCCCACTGTTTTTCGGTACTAGGTGTCGCAGCACTATGAGGATCACTTTCGGTATCAATAGTTACATAACTGATAAAGCGATCTATTATATGTTGTTTTTCAATCATGTTTTTATTTCAAAAATACATTTTTATTAAAGGTATTTAAACTTATTTTTGTCCAATAAAATTTCTTCACAACATGTATCGATCCATACTGAGGCCAATTCTTTTTAACTACGATCCAGAAAAAGTGCATCATTTTACCTTTAAAATGATAAAGTTACTAGCTAAATTGCCTTTAATGAGCACTGTTTTTAAGGGAATATATGAGGTTAAAGATCCGCGTTTAGAACGAGAAGTTTTCGGATTGAAATTTAAAAATCCAGTAGGTTTGGCCGCTGGATTCGATAAAGACGCCAAATTATTTAATGAGTTGTCGGATTTTGGATTTGGTTTTATTGAAATAGGTACACTAACCCCTAAGCCACAGTCCGGTAATCCAAAAAAGAGATTGTTTCGATTAAAAAAAGATAAGGCCATTATCAATCGCATGGGGTTTAATAACGGGGGAGTAGCGGAAGCCATAGAACGATTAAAGAAAAATAAAGGGGTGTTGATTGGTGGTAATATTGGTAAAAATAAAGTTACTCCAAATGAAGATGCGGTTAATGATTACACCTTGTGTTTTGAAGCCTTATTTGAGTATGTAGATTATTTTGTGGTTAATGTAAGTTCTCCAAATACCCCTAATCTAAGAGCGTTACAGGATAAGGAACCCTTGACCCAACTACTCAAGACACTCAAAGATTTAAATGCAACGAAACCCAAACAGAAACCCATTTTGTTAAAGATAGCCCCTGATCTTACGGATGACCAATTGATAGATATTATTGAAATCGTACAACAAACTAAAATTGATGGAGTAATCGCTACCAACACTACTATCGATAGATCAGGTTTACAGTCCGATGAGGAGGTAATTAATGAAATGGGTGGATTAAGTGGTAAACCATTGACCAAAAGATCAACAGAAGTGATTCGATTTTTGGCAGAAAAAAGTAATAGCGCCTTTCCGATTATTGGAGTGGGTGGAATCCATAGTGCAGAAGACGCCTTAGAAAAATTGGCCGCAGGAGCTAGCCTTGTACAGCTGTATACTGGTTTTATTTATGAAGGTCCGGCCTTGATTAAAAAAATCAATAAAGCGCTTTTAAAGTAGTATGGATATCCAGGTAGATATCTTATTGGGGTTTGCTATATCGGTATTTGCGTTGGCGATATCTCCAGGACCAGATAATATATTTGTTTTACTACAAAGTATCGCTCACGGAGTAAAGAGTGGTTTACTGGTCGTTTTAGGATTAATGACTGGCTGTTTAGTGCATACTACCTTAGTTGCTTTTGGTGTTTCTGCTTTGATTAAAGAGAGTGATCTAATCTTTTTAGTGATAAAAATTTTTGGAGCGTCTTACTTGTTTTTTTTGGCGTTTAGAGTGTTTAAAAGCGATGCAACCATACACTTGAATTCTTCAACAGTACCTGTAAAATCTGACAAAGCGCTATTTAAACAGGGATTTATGATGAATGTATTAAATCCTAAAGTATCCATTTTCTTTTTGGCCTTTTTTCCAGGCTTTCTATTTAGTCAAGATCTTAATAAGATTACACAGTTTTATATCCTAGGATTAGGTTTTATAGTGATATCTTTTATTGTATTTGGACTTATCGCTTTGCTTTCGGGTAGGATATCAAAATATGTAAAAGAGCATAAAAAAATCGGTGGATTTTTAAAATGGCTGCAAATAATCGTCTTTATCGGAATTGGAATTTTTATTCTTCTTTCTGAAAAATAATCATATTTTTATACCCAATGTTGAACTTCTTTTATTGTAAAGCTATCCAATGAGCGAAAAAGTAAAAATAATTGAATGCCCAAGAGATGCGATGCAGGGTATCAAAGATTTTATTCCTACGGATAAAAAGGTTCAATATATTCAATCCTTACTACGGTGTGGATTTGATACCATTGACTTTGGTAGTTTTGTTTCGCCCAAAGCCATTCCTCAAATGGTAGATACTGCTGAGGTTTTGGCTAAACTCGATTTATCAGATACCCAAAGCAAATTGTTGGCTATTGTGGCTAATGTACGTGGGGCTCAGGATGCTTCTCAGTTTTCAGAGATTGATTATTTAGGGTATCCATTCTCTATATCCGAAAATTTTCAAATGCGTAATACGCATAAAACCATTGCCGAATCTATCGTTACCCTTCAAGAAATACTTGAAATTGCAGATGCTCATAATAAAAGCGTAGTAGCATATTTGTCTATGGGGTTTGGCAACCCTTATGGAGACCCTTGGAATGTTGACATCGTAGGCGAATGGACAGAAAAGCTGGGAAAGATGGGCGTACAGATTTTATCTTTATCCGATACAGTAGGTACATCTTCACCTGAGGTGATAGACTACTTATTTTCCAACCTAATTCCTAAGTATCCTGATATTGAATTTGGAGCTCATCTCCATACTACCCCAACAACTTGGTTCGAAAAAGTGGATGCGGCTTTTAATGCCGGATGCAGAAGGTTCGATGGAGCGATACAAGGATTTGGAGGTTGTCCTATGGCAAAAGATGAGCTAACCGGTAATATGCCCACAGAACGTATGATTTCTTATTTTACGACAAAAAATGCAGATACTAATATCAGAACCTTAAGTTTTGAGTCTTCACATAATGAAGCGACTAAAATTTTTACCCATTACCATTAATATAAAACTCATGAAAAAAGTAGGAAAAATAATAGGAGGCGTACTCCTTATTGCTTTAGTTATTATCCAATTTATAAGACCAAAAAAGAATCAACAGGGATATGAAAGCGTTGTCGCTTTTGAAGCGGAAACACAATCCACGGAGGAAATCAAAACCATTTTGAGGAATAATTGTTACGATTGTCATAGTAACCAAACTACCTATCCTTGGTATGCAGAAATTGCACCGGTATCCTATTGGTTAAATGATCATATTGAAGAAGGTAAAGAACATTTTAATGTATCTGAATGGGAAAGCTATAGTGTAAAAAGAAAAGATCATAAGCTCGAAGAGTTAGAAGAAGAAGTAGAGGAAGGACATATGCCTTTAGATTCCTATACTTGGCTGCACGGTGACCTTACCAAAGACCAACAAACGGCACTTATTGAGTGGGCAAAAAAATCAAGAAAAGCATTACAGGCTAAAAAATAGTATTTCTATTTTTCTGTAAAACAGCTGCTTGTAAATTTTATTTAGATTTAATATAAATAAATTTTGTGAAAACTGATGTGATAAATATATTTGCATCAGTTTATTATTTAAAATAAGTCTAAATTAAAAGAAATATGAAATTTAATAGCATTGCCAAAGGTGCATTTGTTTTAGGAGCAACTCTACTACTATCTTGTTCTTCGGATGATGATACAACTCCAGGAATTGTTGAACCAGCAACGTACAATTTTACAAGAAATAACGAAAGCACGGTTAGTTTTTCAGGTCAGACTACCCGTATTTTAATGGCTGAAGAATTAGCAGCTGCTTTTTTAGACCCTACTGCTACAGAAGCGGAGTTAGATGCTATGTTTGCGCATCAGCAAGGAGATAACGATTTTTCTGATGCTGATTTAAACGCTTCTGATAAAAATATTTTAAGCAAAACTGCGGCGTCAAGAGACTTTTTCTTTGCCAATACAGTAGCATCTGCTGACATCAAAGCAGATTATCAATTATGGATCGCAAATCAGGTAAGCGAAGTGTTTCCAAATTGGAATACTGATGCTACCGCAGGTCAGGCAGGAGCTATACAAGAAGCCGGTGGTGGCCCAGTGCGTTATGTCAATGCAGAAGGGGTAGAATACAACCAGCTTTTTACGAAATCTCTTATTGGTGCATTAATGTTAGATCAAGCATTAAACAATTACTTAAGTTCTGCAGTTTTAGATGAAGCGGACAACATCGAAAATAATAACAATGGGATTACCGCCGAAGGTAGAAACTATACCACTATGGAACACAAGTGGGATGAAGCTTACGGTTATTTCTATGGTACTGCTGCAGATCCTGCGAATCCAAATGCTACTATCGGACAGGATGATGGGTTTATGAACAAATATATTGGTAGAGCAGAAAATGATTCAGACTTTGCAGGTATAGCTGCAGATATATTTAATGCATTTAAGTTAGGAAGAGCAGCTATTGTAGCTAAAGATTATACCGTTAGAGATGCTCAGGCGGAAATTATTAGAGAAAAAGCATCAGAGATCATAGGAATCCGTGCCGTGTACTATCTACAACAAGGTAAGTTAGGTTTAGAGGCAGGTGTAGTAGACTACGCTAGTGTCTTCCATGATTTATCAGAGGGATTAGGATTCATTTACGCATTGCAGTTTACAAGAAGACCAGGAACAACTCAACCCTATTTTACTAAAACTGAGGTAGAAGATTTTATAACTACTCTTGTGGATACACCACAGAATGGTTTCTGGAACGTTACACCAGCGACATTACAAACTATGTCCGAAACGATTGCGGCAGAATTCAATTTTACAATTGAAGAAGCGGCAAATTAAGTATACGTTAATTCTGATAAAAAGTAGTGGAGATAACTAGTTGTTTTTCTACGCTTTTAATACATTTGCAAAAATTTATTAAGAATAAATAAAAATAAGATGAAGAGGTTATCATTTGTTGGAATACTATTTATTACACTATTACTTTCTTGTTCTACCGAGGACGATGTTAATGGCGGCGGTGGAGATCAAAGTGGATTTGATAGAAAAGTGTTGTTAGAAAATGTAGCAGATAATATTGCGATACCTGCTTATGAAAATTTAGCAGCGCGTCTAAATTCTTTACAGTCTAGCACCACTGCATTTACCACAACGGTTAGTGTGGAGAATTTAACTAGTCTGAGAACATCTTGGAAACAAGCCTATGTGTCATGGCAAGCCATCAGTTTTCTTGAAATTGGAAAAGCAGAAGAGATTTCATTCCGAAATTTTATGAATGTTTACCCAGTGACTGTTGCAGACATTGAGGCTAATATTTCTTCGGGTTCCTATGACTTATCATTGGTTTCTAAACAAGATGAACAGGGATTCGCAGCAATAGATTACCTATTAAATGGAATAGGAACTACCGATGAAGAGGTAGTCGCTGTGTTCAATGAACCTACAACAGGTGCTAATTATAGACAGTACCTTACTGATGTTGTAGCCAGGATGGTTCAATTGACGGATGTTGTAGTATCGGATTGGAAAGGAGCCTATAGAGATAATTTTGTAAACAATAGTGGTTCTTCAGCGACCAGTTCTTTTGATAAACTGGTAAATGACTACCTATTTCATTATGAAAAGCATCTAAGAGCAGGTAAAATTGGAATTCCTGCCGGAGCTTTTAATAATGTTCCCTTAGAAGATAGAGTTGAAGCATATTATGATGGGGAGTTTTCCAAAACTCTATTTTTAGCTAACCTGAATGCTATGCAAGACTTTTTTAATGGCAAGCATTTTGATGCGGCAACTAATGGAGAAAGTTTTAAAACCTATCTTGAGTACTTAAACCGAAATGATTTGAGTACTTTAATTAACGATCAGTTTGATATCATACGATTGGAATCAGCAGAACTTGATGATAATTTTTCTGCGCAGGTAAGGACCAATAATACATTGATGCTTCAAACCTTTGACAATCTTCAAGCAAATGTAGTATTACTAAAAGTTGATATGTTGTCAGCATTTAGCGTAAGTGTTGATTTTATAGATGCAGATGGAGATTAAGTAGTACCACCATCAATTCATTATGAATCATACCTTAAAATCATATTTTTCAAAAGATACGGAGGCTGCACCACTTGCAGTCTTCCGTATTTTTTTTGGGTTTATGATGCTTATTAGTATTATCCGTTTTTGGAGTTATGGATGGATTGATAAGTTATATGTAAAACCAAAATTCTTCTTTTCATTTTATGGGTTTGAATTTGTAAAACCCATTGGGGAGTATACCTATTTGATTTTCGTATTGTGTGCTTTAGCGTCGATCGGAGTAGCGGTAGGCTATAAATATAGGTTGTCCATTGTTTTATTTTTTCTGAGCTTTACCTACATAGAGTTGATGGATAAGACCACTTATCTTAACCACTACTACTTTATCAGTGTGCTCAGTTTTGTGATGATATTTTTACCAGCTTCAGCCTATTTCTCCGTAGATGCTAAGCTAAAAGGAAGGTCTTACCAACGCATACCTGCCTGGACTATAGATTCGATAAAACTGCTCTTGGCAATCGTCTATTTTTATGCTGGACTGGCGAAGTTAAATTCAGATTGGTTACTAAATGCTATGCCGCTTAAAATTTGGTTGCCTTCAAAATATGACCTTCCTTTTTTAGGAAGTGTATTGCAAAAAGAATGGGTACATTACTTTTTTAGTTACTCGGGGGCTATATACGACCTAATTATCCCATTCTTGCTGTTTTATAAAAGAACCCGATGGGTCGCTTTCATCGCTGTGGTTATTTTTCACACCCTTACTCGAGTACTATTCCCTATCGGAATGTTTCCATTTATTATGACGATAAGTGTGCTTGTGTTTTTTGAGGCAAAATTACACCATAAGATTTTACACAGTATTGCCATGGTATTTCGCATCACAAAGGAACGATTCGATTCAGGTCAAATCCTACACTATAACCACCAGCAACCGTTACTTTGGTTCTTAGCACTATTTTTTATAATACAGCTTGCTTTACCTTTTCGGTATCTTTTATACCCCGGAGAGCTTTTTTGGACAGAAGAAGGATATCGATTTTCGTGGCGAGTGATGTTGATTGAAAAAGCGGGGTATGCCTCTTTTAAGATTGTAAATGGAAAAACAGGAACTTCTTTTTTAGTTGATAATACAGATTTTTTATCTGCTTTTCAGGAAAAACAAATGGCTACACAGCCAGATTTTATATTAGAATACGCACATTTTTTAAAACAGCATTTTGAAAGTCAGGGGCATCAAAATGTCGAGGTTTACGTAGATAGTTATGTAGCACTTAATGGTAGGTTGAGTACGCGATTTATCGATCCTACTGTTGATTTAGGAAAACAAAAAGAGTCATTTAAACATAAAACGTGGATTATTCCATTTAAAGATGAAATTAAAGGATTATAGTATCACCATAATTTGCTTGCTAAGTTCTCTTGGACTGTGGGCACAATTTGATTTACAGGGAAGGGTTGTAAATCAAAAGAATATCCCTGTTGCTAATGCAGAAGTATATAACGAAAATTTAGGGTCGCAGACGCTAACAGATGCTAAGGGTGAATTTAGTTTTGAGGATCTCAAAGCTGGTACTTATAATATCACGGTTTTTAGTTTTGAATATAAAATTTTAGAAACAAAAATCACGATTCCTGCCGAGCAAAGACAAGTACTTACATTAGAACCATTAGGTGAAGAATTGTCAGAGGTTATCATCAGTCAGCGAAGAGCTCGGGTGTTTGGTTTAAAAAAGTTAAAACCCGTAGAGGGTACAGCCATTTATGCCGGTAAAAAAAGTGAAGTAGTATTGCTAGATAATACCGTGGGTAACCTGGCCTCAAATAATGCAAGACAAATTTATGCGCAAGTTGCCGGACTTAATATTTATGAAAATAGTATCGGGGGATTGCAACTCAATATTGGTGGACGAGGTTTAGATCCTAATCGATCTGCTAATTTCAATACCCGACAAAATGGATACGACATTAGTGCAGATGTGTTGGGTTATCCAGAAAGTTACTATACCCCGCCTGCAGAAGCCTTAGAAGAGATTCAGGTGGTGCGCGGAGCGGCTTCATTACAATATGGAACGCAGTTTGGTGGTTTGATTAATTTTAAAATGAAGCAACCGGCAAAAGATAAGAAGCTAGAGGTTGTTTCTAGACAAACCTTAGGTTATTTTAATTTATTCACTAGCTTTAATAGTATAGGCGGTACTGTGGATAAGTTTAGTTATTATACCTATTACAACTTTAAACAAGGTGATGGTTTTAGACCTAATTCTGAGTTTGAGTCTAAAAATGTGTATACACATTTGGGGTATCAATTTAATGAGCGTACTAAACTTACTGGGGAGTTTACTTATCTTAATTATTTAGCCCAACAACCTGGAGGGTTAACCGATACACAGTTTAATCTAGACCCAGATTTCAGTAACCGAACACGTAACTGGTTTGAAGTAGACTGGAAGCTGTATGCACTAAAATTAGAACATCAATTTTCTAAAAAAACAGATTTTAGCCTTAATCTGTTTGGACTCGATGCCTCAAGAAGAGCGATAGGATTTAGAGGATTACCTACGGATTTAAATAGTAATCCTATTACCGTATCAGATGAAATCGATGCGGATGGCAATTTTGTAACGCCTAGGGATCTTATAGTAGGTAGCTTTCAAAATTGGGGAGCAGAAGCTAGGTTATTAAGTAGATATAAACTCTTTGGCGAGGAATCCGTTTTTTTAATTGGCTCCAAGTATTATCAGGCAGCAAATGAGGCCAGGCAAGGACCAGGTAGCCTTGGAGTTGATGCAGATTTTTCGTTCAGAAATGAGGAGTTTCCGGGTTATGCAAATCAGTCAGATTTTGAATTTCCAAACCTCAACGTAGCTGTTTTTGGCGAAAATATTTTCAACCTTACCGACAAGTTCTCTGTTACCCCTGGGATTCGTTTTGAATATATCAAAACGCAGGCAGATGGAGTATACAATAATGTGGTTTATGATAATGCAGGTAATCCCATAAGTAGTAGTATCGGTAGAGATGATGAGGAGTTAGAACGATCCTTTATATTGTTAGGTGTAGGCTTAAGTTATAAACCTTTTACTTCTTTAGAAGCCTATGGTAACATCTCACAAAATTATCGTTCAGTTACATTCAGTGACATAAGAATCGTTAACCCAACCTTTACCATTCGACCTGATATTAGCGATGAACGAGGTTATACAGCTGATCTGGGAATTAGAGGAAAGGCTTTCAACGTGTTAAATTATGATACTAATGTGTTTGCCTTGTTATATGAAGATAGAATCGGAGAGGTTTTCAATGATAGAGCACAGCGGCAACGAGGTAATATTGGCGATGCTTTTATTTATGGTTTTGAAAGTTATTTGGAATGGGATATAAATCGAACCTTCTTTAAAGCTAATAGTGCAGTATTCAATACTTTTCTAAATCTAGCTGTGACGGATTCAGAATATACCCGTTCAGAAAGACCTATAGAAGGAAGAAAGGTAGAATTTATTCCTCTTATTAATTTAAAAACAGGAGTAGGTTTTGGATATAAAAACTTATTAGGCAGTATACAGTTTACCCACTTATCAGACCAATATACAGAGGTTACTAATGCTGATGCAGCACCCCCTGGAAGTAGAGAAGAAGGCACACTAGGTAAAATACCTGCGTACTCTATTCTAGATATATCGTTGTCCTATACGTACAAAAGATTCACCTTAGAAACCGGCTTAAATAATGCCTTAAATGAGTCCTATTTTACGCAGCGTGCTACGGGTTATCCTGGTCCAGGTATTATTCCGGCTGCTCCTCGTTCCTGGTATGCAACTTTAGAAATAAAATTGTAAATAGCTTATAATAAGTAGGTAAGCAATTAAAGGTTTAACTTTTGTTCAAGCTGATTTTAAGATTATATCTATATTTTTGTTAAAAAAGCATAGGTATGAAAGAGCTATTAAGCTACGATAGAACTAAAACTACTGATAAAACCAACGCAAATTGTTCAGCTCTTCCCTTACTAAGCTGGGAGTTTTATGGAAGCCATTTGATGGATAACCACCAGTTTGGCCAAGAAAGTGCCAAGTTGCAAAAGATCACTAAAAGATGGAATACTGATTACGGGCTGCGTAAAAAATTGGTTTTCGAGCAAAATGTAGTAATTATAACAGATGTGCAATTAAGAATTGTATATACCTCTGCTAATATCGAGAAACTAAACGGATATACCCCAGATGAAGTAGTGGGTAATACTCCAAAATTATTTCAGGGAGCAGATACCTGTCCGCGAACGAGTTCTAGAATACGCGCTGCTATCGATAAGGCAAAACCTTTTGAAGAGAAAATTCTGAACTATAAAAAAAATGCAGAACCCTATTATTGTGTGATTAAAGGTTACCCTGTTTTTGATAAAAAGGGAAGTTTGATTAATTACATTGCTTTTGAAACTGCTGCCTAATAATGCTTATTTCTGGATTATTTCTTACTTTTAGTGGTAGAATCAAACACTAACAAATCCCGCTATGATTGCCGAAATTGAAAAACTACTCAACGATCAAATAAAATATGAAGCCAATGCTGCAGCTCAATATTTAGCTATGGCTAGTTGGGCAGATGTTAAAGGCTACAATGGTGTTGCAGAGTTTTTCTATGCACAGTCACAAGAAGAGCGAGGTCATATGACCAAATTAGTAAAATTTGTTAATGAACGCAATGGAAGGGCAGTAATTCCTGCGGTTGATCAGCCTAAGGAAAGTTATGTTTCGTTATTAGAATTGTTTGAAACGTTTTTGAAAAGCGAGGAGTTCGTTACCGAAAAAATCAATAATGTAATTTTTGAATGTTTACAGCTTAAGGACTACAATGTGCATAATTTTATGCAATGGTACGTAGCAGAACAATTAGAAGAAGAGGCTATTGCCAGAACCTTATTAGATAAATTAAGAATTATAGGTGATGATAAGTCGGGGCACTATCTTTTTGACCGTGATATCTTAAAATTTCAGGGTGAAGATTCAGAGGGGTAAATCCCCATTTTTTAACACTAATGTACTTGTGGGTTAGGGTATTATACTGTATTTTTGTGCTTATTTAGATTTAATAAAAATAATTATAAGCATTGAGTACACCATCTTTATATTCTCCTTGTGCAGTAACAGATTGTTCTTCTTCTTGTCTAAACAAAAAGAAGAAATGTTGTAAAAAATATAAGAAAAAAGGCAAATCTAATTGTAAACGCTGTCCTAAGCTTTAGATCTTATTAGGAACTATAATTGATTAACTTTCTTCGCTCTTTACAATTTAAACATATTGAATAAGCCTGTAATAAGGTAGGTTAAGAAAGGAAACCTTTGAAGGAATTCTCGTAGTATTATAACTTTCAATACAGGCAAAGAACTCCCTCAAAGATTTATGGTGCATTAGTATTATTCTGCTACAAAATAAGCTTCTACTTCTTTAGCTACTTGCTTTTGGGAACCAATGATAATTCCATAGACGATAAAGGCAATTATCCCATTTTGTACCACCCGATTGATAAAACTGCTAGGAGCAATAGGGTTGACTTCTATAGTGTTGTCGTTAACAAATTCAATTTTGGCGCCAGCTGTAGCACTTTTTTTAACAACTACACATTTTTTTCCTGGAGTTAGCATCCAAGAGTCGTCTGTAAGCCATTCATCTGGTCTTATGCTTATTTCATATTCAGTTTTGTTTTTTAGATGCGCCACAATTTCTTCGAGCGTTTTGAATTGATTCTCTACTTTGATCTTCATTGTTTCCAACTTTATAGTTTTTAGATTGTTGATTAAAGCTTAAAAAGGAAACGTATGAACTAACTATCGATCCATACGCTTCCTCAACACCAACTTTTATTCTTTCATTAATTTTTGTTTTGATACCTGACCGCTTCCGGTAATAAATTGAATCAAATAGACTCCATTCCTTAAAGATGAAACATCTAATGATCCTTGTCCTTGTACATTTCTGGTTAATACTTCAAGACCATTCAGGTCATAAATCGTAATATTGATAACATCATAGAGTAAGCTGAAGTAGATATAATCTTTTGTGGGATTAGGATAAAAATAGATGTCATTTGGATCCCCTGAACCGGGTTTAAATTCAATGGTAAATTGAGATGAGGGAAGGTTACCGTTTCCTGAAGCATCGATTGCGGCATTTCCAGGAACGGATATGTTAATTAGGCCTCCATCAGTTGGTATTACATCCATAGTATAAGTATCCCCACTACCTTCAATTCCGTTTGGAATAATAAAGTTGCCTAATAGCAAAAGATCAGTTTGGTCAAAACCTGTAACCGGTTCTGAAAAATAAAAAGTAATCGGTATTACTGTTTCTGAGGTAGGTCCTGGACTTAGAGGTGATTCAATTTTTACAGTAGGTCTGCTACTTTCGGTAATTGTAATAGTAAAGGTTCGACTTTCAGACATATCAACCCCTCCATTAGCGGTTCCTCCATCGTCTAATAATAGAACGGTTACAGTTGCAGTACCAGTACTGCGATTTGCTGGAGTAAAAAACAACGTATTTTGTCTACTATCGATATAAGGTTGTGACTCAAATAATGCATTATTAGTATTACTAACTTTAAAGACTAATCGTTGATCAGTTTCGGGATCTCCATCATTAACGTTACGTACAAAGTCGGCAATACGTTGACCATCTGCATCTTGAGTAACTGTAAGATTTGGAAACCGTTGTAATTCAAAATAAGGAGCATCATTTACAGGAATTATGCTAAAGGTTACAGCGGCTGTGTTCGATTCAAAAATTCCATTATAAGAACTAAAGCTAATAGTAGCTACATCATCTCCTGCCAAATTAGGTAATGGCGTAAAGGTGGCCTCGTCTAATGCAGTGTTGATTGCGTCTAATGTTCCAGATACTATAAAACTATCGGTACCATTACCGTTTCCACCAAAGCTTACCCCTGTAGTTCCTAGTGTAACACTACCACCAGTGACGGAAAACGTAACCGTTTGATCTGCATTATCGGGATCTGCAACCTGTATAGCATCACTTAAGGGTACTGCACTAGCATCTTCATAAACGATGGGAGCTGCTGGTGGGGTGACAATTGGAGTTTGTGGTAAAGAAGTTACCGTGAGTTCAAAATTTGATTCATTATAAGCTATGTCAAAAGTAGTTGAGTTGTTCAGTACGTTGACTGTTTTAAAATTTCCAGATAATCCATTTAAGGGAATGGTAAACGTATCTCCAATACGCAATACTGATGGATCTTCAATACTAATAGTAAGATCACCATTAATTCTGCTTTCTGGTACACTACTTATGTCCGTAAATTGAGTACTATTAAAGGTATTGCTATCTATTATATGTACTTGAGATATTGTTCTTTCCTGTTGAATTAACGCTGTATTTTCTATTATGGTTCCGTAATTATTATAGGTGTCATAATTTTCAATATATAGAAAACCATTTGCATAATCGATGACACCTTCTGGCATATTTGTTAAGAATGCTGGTGTTATTGATAAATAGTGGTCAAATATTACAAGATATTCGTGATTAATTTCAATTTTACCGGCATTCCTGATTTCTCCTCCAAATGCAGAAACTTTTCCGCGTACCGCTTTAATTAATCCTTTATTATTGATCAATCCTCCATTGAATTGCGTCATTAAATCAGAACCATCGGTGATATTGATAATACCTGTTATTTCGTTATGTAATATGCTTTCCGTTCTTAACAAGAATTGTGCCCTACCACTAATTATGATGATTCCTTTATTGATAAATTCAGTATTTGGATAATTACCCCGGTTTAAATTAAACGAACCAGCATAACTACCTGGTATTCTGTTCTGTAAGATAACTTTACCATCAGATTCATTTATAAATTTATTGACCATTACAAAATAAGTGCTCCCGTCATTTACCATAACACCGTGATTGGTTATGGTACCTTCACTGATTACAGAGCTAGAAATGTTAGTGAAAACTATGTCCTTTGGTATAGTAAACGTTGATAGATTTAGTATTTGCATGTCGGCATTATTGATAATATTGCTATCTATGGTAAGGCTAGCCCCATAGTTAATACGAATAATGTCTCCGTCCTCGGTTATTACTCCAGGATAAGAAGGGCTCCAGTTTGCAGTGTCTGTCCAATTTCCTCTACCAGAAAAAGTGTAAGTCGTTTGTGCCATAGCACTATGTAAAATAAAAACAGTGCTGACGAATAAGAGTAGTTTCAATTTCATAAGAAGTGAATTTGTTGTGATTAATGTATTCCGTGATTTGTTATGAATTCCTTAACAAATGTAAAATTAGGATGGACCACAACAAGTTGTCAATATATATTCGTAGCACCTTAATGTTTTTTCGTAAGTACAACTAACATAGGATGTCATAGTAGTACTGGTAGAACACCAGTATGAGGAAGGATTTAGAACTTTATTTATTGTGCTATATAACCTTTACTTGGTTTGTGTACGGTATGTTATGTATATTGATAAGGCAGGATAATGGTAACGCGTGTACCCTGTTCGCCAAGATGCTTTTTGTTTTCAATAGTCAACTTGGTTTCTACCTTAAACTCTTTTGCCAATAGCTGTAGCCTTTCTGACGTAATGGTGGTAGCCAAGGATTTTTTGTCAGGATTAGACGAAGTGGACTCGGCTTCAATACCTTTACCATTATCCTCGATAACACAAATCAGTTTGTGGTCTTTAAAAGTAAAAGTGATATCAATTTTTTTGTTAGCATCTGTTTTATGAAAAGCGTGTTCAATAGCATTTTCTACAAAAGGTTGAATCATCATCGGTGGAATGCAGATCTTTTCTTTATCAATAGCGCTTGGCAAGTGTAGATTGTACTCGTAGGGGATTTCTGCTCCAAGATTTTGTACGGCAACATAATTATCCAAGGCTTGTAGTTCATTTTCCAAGGGCACAATTTTGTCCCTTGAGTTTTCAAGCGTAATTCGCAATAATTTTGAAAATTTAGATAGATAGGTGACCGCTTTTTTAAACTCTTTATTAAGAATCATGCCTTGCAAAACAGAAAGCGAATTAAATACAAAATGCGGTGTCATCTGAGACCGTAATAATTTTTGCTCGACTAAAATATTTTCATTGATTGATTTTATATTTCGAATCCGTAATATAAATATTCTAGCACCTAATACGATGGCTAGTAAAAGAATACCAATAATCGCATAGAGCGTTTGGCGTTGAGAAATGGCCAAGTTTTCATCTACGGTTTTAATTTTTTTGGTTAGCGTAATTTCCTTTGTTTTGGCAGCATCCAATTCTTTTTGATACTTGTACTCATATTCTAGTCGAGTAATTTTTTGGATATTTTCTTTATTAAAGACACTATCATTCATTTTTTTGAAAACTTTCTGAGTTTCAAAAGCATTTTTGTAATCCTTAAGTCCAATATAAATATCCGATAACAATTTTGCGATATCTCGTTGTGCCGTAATGCCATCCGTTTCTATAGCAATCCTCTGGGCTTGAAGTGCATTATCTAATGCTTTAGTATATGCTTTTTGATGATAAAAAATAGTAGCCATACCAAACAAAGGTCTATAAAGGCCTATAGTATATCCCATCTTTTTATTTAGGGTAAGTGCTTTTTCATAATTTTTATAAGCCTCGCTATAGTGCTGGCGGATCAGTTGGAGATCGGCTAAATTATTTAAGCTAAAAGTAACACCGACTTGATTTTCAATTTGTTCATTGATGGCTAAAGCTTCATCGAAGCAGCTATACGCTTTTTCATAATCTTTCAGCTCTTTATAAACATTACCAGTGTCATTGAGATATCTCGCAATCAAACGTTTATTTCCAATTGCTCTATATTTTTGTAATCCTTTTTTAAAATAGAACAGTGCTTTGTTGGGTTGGTTGTTATTTTTATAAAATATACCAAGATTACTATATAAGTATTCGATATTTACATTTTCTGATTTCTCGGTAATTTCTAGGGCTTTATTATAGAATTCTAGCGCTTTTGGAAAGTTACCTTGTTCGGTGTAGACACTCCCTAAATTACTAGATGTTTTTGCTATCCCGTATTCGTCTTTGATTTCTTCTCTTATCTCTAGTGATTTTAAATAGTTGTTGATTGCGGAATCATAATTTCCCTGATCTGCATATATATTCGCAATATTCATCAAACTCGAAGCAATATCCTTAGGACTATTCAGCTCTTTATCGACAACCATTGCCTTTTTGTAGTACTCAATTGCCTTATCAAAATTTCCTTTGCGATAATACACATTACCCATCGCATTCAAAGTATAGGAAATCCCTTGCTTATGGTCTAATGCTTCATAGGACGACAAGGCCTGGTTAAAATAAAGTAAGGCTTTATCATTATTCGATTCTACTTTTTCAATGTACCCTCTAAAGTAAGTAATTGTAGCTCTTGGAATTTTTAAATCTATCTTCTCAGCGATAGCTTCTGCCTGGTCTGCCAGTAGTCTGGCACCAGTGGGGTCATTAGGGTAGGTCTCGTAGATAGTGTCAAGCATACGCTCAACGCGTATAGAATCCTGCTCTTTGAAGTTTATAGCTTCTTGTTGTCGCTTTTCGATATCAGTGGTTTGAGCAAAATTTACGAAAGTCCCACTCAAAAATAGGCTTATAAAAAGTATAAAGAAGAGATTCTTAAAACTGTGACTAGCTACCATAGTAATATACTGTAGAATGTATTATTATTTAACCCGTGGCAAATATAGAATACTGTTTTAAATAGAGCCTGATAGGCTTTGAACTATTTATACGATAGAATCTTATTATTTTAACTAGTAATCCTAAATAACGCTGATATATCAAGCGCATTATAGAACTAGAGTTCAATGCTGAAATCATCTTGAACTATCAAGATCTTCAAATTCCTATGAACTATCGGAATTTATCATTTGATAACATTACTTTTGCGACATTGAGTTGTTGGAATTGGAAAAATCAAGTTACTGAAATCTCTTATTAAATTATTGTTATCGTTTGAATAGGCTTACCCAAATTTTTAGACTGTTATTGCTGATTGTGATGTTTTACGGATGTAAGGCTCAAAAATCTTTTATTGATCATAATCGTCCCTTAACAAATATTAGTGATCAAGTGTTGAAACATGCACTTCTTTTAAAAACAATTGATGAATATATTGAAAATGCCTATTATGAAAGGCAAATTCAATCTCGTTACAATGATAAATTTTTAATAACCATTTATATAAAGAAATTATCTGATTTAGAGGATCAAAGTTATGTTTTAGGTGATAAACCTTATTTGTCATCAGTTTTTAACACACCTCCATCTTACTTTTTTATGTATAATGATCGTATTGTTTTTATTTATAGTAATACTGAAAAGTACGCGAATCCTAAACTATTTACCGAGGATCAGGTAAAGTTGTTTAATGCGAAACTTTTGGATGATTGGAACATCTATACAGATCCTACATTGCCTAAAGGAGCAATTCTATATGGTAAAGATATTAAGTATAGTTTACATCCCAAGTATTGGGTAATTAAACAAGGGAAGAAGAAAATTGTAGATTATACGAAATTTAGGGAAAATGAATTTTTGTACCATGATCCTAATTATTGGTATTCAGATGAAGTTAATTTAGATAGTTTACGGATTCATAAAGGTGATATAAACGATTATATAGTAAATTAAATAATTCCTTCGTAAAACTAGATAGTGCAGATTTGTAATCCGCGGCGCAAAAGCGCTATGAGAATATTAAGAAAATATAGACGAATAAGATTATTCTATGAAAAAAAGTATATCCATATTAAGTATTCTAATAGCTTTTATAAGCTGCCACAGACCAGAAAAATTAGTCCGTTTATACAAAGATTTGGAAAAAATAGCATACACCGATCAAAAAGTTCTTGAGGCAATTAGTAACTATGAAAAAGAGAATAATCCTGAAAACTTTCTTATTATTTTGGTCCAAGATAAAAAGGATATTTTCTTAACTAGAATGGTTAATCTATCTTCTATCTATCGTCATCCAATATCTTCTTATTTTTATTTTAATGGTAAACCTGTATTGGTTTATTCAAAAAAAGATAAATATGTCTATCCACCTAATTACCCGGAATCATTTTTGAATGAAGTAAAAAGATATCTTCACGATGATTGGTACTTAATTTGTAGAGATGGAGGTATAGAATTCACACCTATGATAACCGATCATTCGGATATCTGGGTTTTAAAACCAAATAACAAAATTATTAAAAAAACTCCTTTTGATTTAAATCTATCCAAAATACAATATGGGCAAAAGGAATATGATTTTACCTATTATCAATATTTGATCGAGTATAGAATAAAATAAAAACTCCCACTGCGCAAAGTTTGAATTTGTCGAATTTTCGAATTCAGGACTTTGAGCAATGATAACACGAGTGCCTATTCATCACACCTTCTTTACCTTAACCGTATACGTTGCTATAATAGCATCATCAATTTTGAGATGCACATCATAAGTTCCTTTGATCTTAAACCGATGGCTTATCGTTAGGATATTATCCTTTTGCGCTTTCACATCGCTTGGTAATTCTTTTTCTTTAGGTCCTAGGTAAAGTACTAGCGCAACATTTTTTGGAAGTACATCCGTATTCGTACCAATGCTAAAGGTGGTTGCTTTATCTGTTGTGGTCTCAATGTCCATGGTTTTGGGATAGATTGGGGAAACACCTGTGGCGAAACTCTCACCATATACCAATGGAGCATTGACAAATTCAGTTGCTGTTAAGGTTGCATCTAGTAACCATTTTTTATCCAATGGAAAATGATTTTTGGCAAACAGGGTGGGATCGGTCAAAAAATATCCGTCATTATAGGCTTTGATAAATACATAGTATTCGTCCAAATATCCACTGGCCCAGGTGGCATCGCACACATACCATTTGCCATTTAGTTGGACCGCGTTCCAGGAATGATTAGGCGTATCTAACGCTAACACATTAGCGCTAACAGTTCTGCCATATCCATCTACAATTTCGCAAGGTAGGTTGGCTAAATAGCACAATTCTTTAAGCAAATAGGCATATCCCGTACACATTGTAGCTTTATATTTGAGTAGCTTTTTAAAGGCTTTTCTGGCATAGTTATAATTCCATTTCATAAAAGATATGGAATCGTGTTGAAGCTTGTTACGTTGCCGTTCCACTTTGAGAAACTGTCGGTTATCGCCCTTGATGTTTTGACAAACCCACAGGTAGATAGCTCTGAACTTTTCTACATCAGTAGATAAATCCTTAGTTAATTGATGAGCTAAGACCGGTAGATTGTCTAAGGAAGCGCCATAATAGAATTGTGCTCGATTGTCAGCTTTTGTAAAATCTACAGCCGCGAAATCCGATACCTGTGCAAACAAGGGTTGTATACTTAATATAATGGGAAGTAGATACCTGGTTAGTTTCATAAGAATTGCAGTTTTATTTAGATTTAGACTGGTATACTTTCTTTACCGCAACGGCGCCCATCAGCATAATAGTTTCCTCTTTTAGATCTACGGCTAAGGTTACTTCTTTTGCTGAGCTTGTATCCAAAACAGGTACTTTTTTGGTCTTAAAGCCTAGATAATTAAAGACCAATACATCTCCTTTTTTTAAGAGTTTAGGGAAGGTAAACTTACCATCAAAATCGGTTTGTATACCTATTGTAGACCCCTGCAATACTACATTGACACCAGGTAAAGGGATTTCACCATCTGTAACTACGCCTTTAATGGTAGTTTCTTGTAACGATAGCGTATCTGATACGGATGCCTGATCCTTATCGGCAACTACTTCTTTTGTAGAATTCTCTTGAGCTTGTGCTTTTGCAAACGAAAAAAAGGCGATACAGCCCAAAACCAGACTGTTAATAAAGTTTGTCCTCTTTTTTGTAAGGGTAGGATAGGTGTAGGTGGTGAATTGATCGGTTTTAAACCTTCCACAAGTGTTTTGAGCTGAATGATTTTTAAAATAGGTATTAATTTCTTCGGATTTCATAGTCGAAAAATCTACTACTTCTTTTTTACAAGAATCACAAAACCCTCCTTTTGGCGTAGGCGCAAAATGATTAAAGTTTTGAGTACATGGTTTTTGGATACTTAGGTTGAATTGCGTTTTCATAGTATATATGTTTTGGTTATGGCATCAAACCTATGCGTTAGCGTAGCGATACCCAATATGGAATTAGGGAACGAGCTGTTAAAATGCGTAAAACTACCTTTTTGATTATTGTGCTCTATAAAAAATGACGCAAATAGGATTTGCCTTAATGTTCACCAAAAAAATAAGTATACCCGCTCAAGCATTGTAAAACCTGTGGTTTTGACCTAAAAATAATTTTTTTCACCCTTGGATGTAACAAATCAGAAACTACTGCATCAAAGGGAAAACCAAAAACAACATCACAATGAAAACTTTCAATTACATCTTCGTATTTTTATTTGCAGTTACAACAATGACAGCACAATCCACAGCAATTAAAGTAGAGGTCAACGGCACCGGTGACCCAGTCCTATTCTTACCAGGCTTTACTAATCCCGGATCTATTTTTAAGTCAACCGCAGCAAATCTTAGCTCTAAAGGGCAACACCATTTTGTATCCTATGCAGGATTTAATAATATACCTACAATTGAAATGCCCTGGTATGATACTTTGCGCGCTGATTTATTGACCTATATTGATAATAATGCTTTACATAACTTAACTATCATATCGCATAGCATGGGTGGTAACTTAGCGGTCGATCTCGCAGCCGCAAGACCCGATGCAGTAAAAAATATGGTCTTGATAGACGCGCTACCTTGTATGCGAGCAGTGATGATGCCTGGCGTTCCGGCAACGCAATTGCAATATGATAGTCCATACAATAATCAAATGTTATCGCTAAGCGAGGAGCAGTTTAAGCAGTCCGTTACCTTTATGGCTAAGAATATGACCAATAAAGAGGATAAAGTGGACACCTTACTACAGTGGATGTTAGAGGCGGATCGCAAAACGTATGTCTATGGTTATACCGATTTATTGAAACTAGATTTAAGACCAAAATTAACTACTATCAAGGCCAAAACATTAATTCTTGGAGCTACTTTTCCATCGCTGGAGATGGCTAAAAACACCCTTGAAACCCAGTATGCTAATCTTAAAAATAAAAACATCGTAATGGTGCCCAACAGTAAACACTTTATTATGTTTGATCAACCAGAAGTCTTATACGCAAAAATAAATGCCTTTCTAACCAATGACCAATTTTAAAACTATCCCATCGATTGAAGCATTGTATACACAGTATTATCCTATGGTGCTGCAGATGAGTTTAGGTTTTGTCAAGGGAGATCGACCGGTAGCTAAAGATCTTGCACAACAAGTATTTATCAATGTTTGGAGCGCCTTAGATCAATTCAAAGAAACTGCGAGTTACAAAACCTGGATATATCGCATTACCGTAAATACCTGCTTGCAATATTTGCGCAAGCAAAAAACAAAACCAACCGCTCGTTTTGATGAAGTAGCGTATAAATTACAGCAAGTGGAGCAACCACAAGAGAATCAGGATCATAGTGAGCTGTATACAGCTATAGGTCAATTAAATGAAGTTGATCGGCTGCTGATTATGATGGTGCTCGAAGAGCAGGAATATGAGGATATCGCAGAAGTGATGGGGATTAGCGCCGTAAATGTTAGGGTAAAAATTCATAGAATTAAAAAACGACTTAAAAAAATATTACAAGATGGATAAGGATTTAGAACAATTAAAAAAACAATGGAGCAGTAATAAAAAAGAAATTACTACTACCTCTGAAGCAATAGAACAGCAGCTGCAAAAGCTAAAAGCCAAAAAGAAATCCAGTGCCAAGTTTCATTATGGCAATATAGTAGTACTTGCCGCAACAGTAGTAATGCTGGTGTTATTCTTTTACTTCCTGGCTCCTGTGCAGCACGTTTTAAGCAGGGTAGGGGTAGGACTTATGATAGGAGGGTTGATACTTAGGATAATCATTGAATTTGTAAGTGTAGCTAAGGTTAAAAAGATCAACATGGCCGATCTGGCGGTCCAAAATCTAGAGCAAACGCGTGCCTTTTATAATTTCAGAAGGGTAATCCATAAGCCCATAACCATTGCCATATTCGCAGCGTATAGTATAGGCTTCTTTATGCTTATGCCTGAGTTTAGCAACTATTTCGAAGCGTGGCAATTGATCGTAATGAACGTTTCGTATATCGCTATTGCTAGTGTGCTTATTTGGATCATAAGAAAGGATGTTAAAAAAGAATTGAAAAACCTATCAGAGATCATTGCCGTAAAACAAGAGTTGACCAAAGCAGAATAGTATTTTTTATCAGGGCGTTACCCTTCGGGTCGGGCTATACGCTTCAAGTCCTCGCCTGATGATTTCAGGCTGTGGGCTTTTCACTCCTATCCCTAACGCAAATGCATCAGGAATTAATACCGTTACGTAATCGCATAATTAATCTAAGATATACATAAGTCTACCGTCCATATGATCTGCCACGTGTCCATAAGCAATCATGGATGCACCGATTGCCCAGTTTTTGTGGAGTTTATACCAAAACGAATAGCGCTGGTAGAGCCATTTTGGTTGAATGTTTTTCGGTCGGGTAACATAAATACCAAACTGTTGTAAAAAGTAGAAATTACCAAAATGAAAATGATGCCCTAGGTTTATAGCCGAGGAAAACGCAGAATCATCCACCTCAATGTTTTCGGCAATCTTTTTATCCGAGTAATCATACCAAAGTTCTACTCCAGCATTAATTCCATTAATACCCGATAATGGTTTTAATCCGCCTGCGGTGATTCCGATTAGTGGATGGTTGGTCGCTTCAGCCTCGCGATCCGAGGACCGCAAACTACCAAAAGCACCCATATAATAAGATAACGAAGGATTATAGAAACGTAGCGAGTCTGGCTTTTTTTGCAAGGGAGTATGATCGATGATTTTATCAATACCTACAGAAACAGTAGGGAAATTCATTCCTTTATTCGGTTGTTTTTGACCTCCATTAGAGATATGGTTATAGTTGGCTGATAGATTGATCGCGTAGTTGTCGGATAGTTGATAGTTTAGGTTTAGTGATAAACCCAAAAAGAAACTCAGGTGGGTACTAAACAATAAATTTTCAGGATTATTTTCCTCGTCATAGATAGTGTCTAGATAGGTTGCCCCAATGGATCCGCGTAATGAAAACTTTAGCGGTCCTTTGTACGTAAAATAGGGTTCTACAAAATAGATCAAGTTATAGGAACTGCCTAAAACATCAGGATTGGCATAGTTAAAATAAGCAAAAGAAAACCCAGATCGACCATAGCAATGACAGGTTTTCCAGGCGTTGTCACTGCTTCTTAGCTTGCTGTATTCCAGTTGAAGTCCGAAGGGGTTCGTTTGTGATATCGGTTTTAACTCACTAGAGTGCGCAATGATAAACCCATAATGCCCTTTAAGCCCATAATAGGTGGCCTTGTCTTGAGCATAGCTGTTAGCCAGGCCCAGGTAAAAAAGAAAGGCAATAAATTTTTTCATTGCTATTTTTAGCAAAAAGATACTTAAAAATTAGCAGTATAGAAAGTGCAGTTAGGTGAATCAATGTATAATTTAATTATCTTACTCAGATATTTTACACCTAGCAAATTAATTACTTTTGAAACCACTACATACAATCGACGAAGTGCTTCAGGCACTACAACAAATTATTGACACTTCAATCAAAAATAAAGATCCTTTGGGGTACTTTGCCGTGCTGTACTATAAAGTGACCCAAAAGGTAAAAGAAGGGATTCAACAAGAGTTTTTTGAAGATAACCCTAGAATGGAGCAATTGGATGTCATTTTTGCCAGCCGGTACATTGATGCATACTATGCGTATCAATCCAATCAACCAACTACGGCATCCTGGCAATATGCTTTTAGTCTTGCCACACAGTTTTGGCCTACTGTTTTTCAGCATCTGCTTATAGGAATGAATGCACATATTAACTTAGACCTGGGTATCGCTGCTGCTGAGGTTAGTAAAGGAGGTGATATTTCTAGTTTAAAAACAGATTTTGAAAGAATTAATCAAATACTATCTGATTTGGTATATGATGTTGAAGAGGATTTATCGAAAATTTGGCCGACCTTAAAAAAGATACTGACCCTTACTAAAGATGTCGATAACTTCCTGGTAGATTTTAGTATGAAATTGGCTAGAGATGGCGCCTGGAAATTTGCAGAAACCTTATTTGCTACAGCAGAAGATCAAAAAGTAAATGTAATCAATCAGCGTGACATTAAAATTGCCAAAAAAGCCAAAATCATTACAGAACCTGGTTTTATAGCGAATTTTATTATGAAGATTATTAGATTAGGAGAATTAGGATCGGTGCCTCAAAAAATTGAAGATTTAAAAGAATAAGCCCGAAGCATAATATATATGAGTATTGACACTTCCACTGTTACCAGTCATAATTCCCTTTTCTTATGTGCTCCCCTTTTCTGGTTGGCCCATGGCAATACAAGAGCAAGGTGTAGTACACTATGCTTCGGACTTATCGCTATACCTTTAGTTAGTTTGTCGATAAATGGTTTATCTAGGTTTATAGCACTGTACTAGTATTAGCTAGATATGTTATAAATATAATCAAGATAACAGTAGTCTTTCCAGTGATATTAACTGATTTTAAAAGGGAGATTAGCCCCATTTTTAGAATAAACGTGTAAAATAAAACCCGAATCCTTCTTCACTAAATTGCGGAGCAAAGGCAAAACCTTTTTCTTTTTTAAATGGATTCCATTTGATCAAGTTATCAAACTGGTAAACTAGTTTTGCAGATAGAATTCCGATACCGGCGCCAACCAATACATCAGATAAATAGTGGGCGTTGTTTAGCATGCGCAGTGTTCCGGTAGCAGCAGCGAACAAGTAACCACTGTTGGCTAGAAGAGGGTTACTACCCTTAAACTCTTCGTACAACACTGTTGCCGTTGCAAATGCGGTTGTAGTATGGCCAGAGGGAAAAGAATTGGCATTAGTACCACCACCAGGGCGTAATTTATAAACTTCTTTTTTCAATAATGTACTGGTGATATTAGCAATAGCTAATGAAAGCGCCATATTTTTAGTTTGGTCGAACCAATGATTTTTAGCTTTGGCACCAAGCATATCCGCGGTGTACATTTGTACAATTGGAGCATATCTAAAGTAGTCATCTACGGTAGTATAAAAATCATTACCAACTGAGTTGCGCACATCACTTTGTAAAGCTTTTTCAAAATCTGATGTAGATAATAATACACCAGAGGTAATTAAGGCAACAGGAATTAATCGTTGCACAAGGGATGGCTTTTCTACATTGAAATCATTTTGTACGGACTTGAAATTTATGTTTTTGGAAAACTCAGGATGTTCTTCGGTGTTTTCGATTTGACAATAGGCAAAATTAAAATTGGTGATCAAAAGTAATACTAAGCATAGGTTTTTCATAGCTATAGGGATAATTAGATTTAGGGAGATACAATATACATGTTTTTTCATAATAAAATCATAAAAATAGATTATTTGTGTATTTTAACGTTGTTAAATGTTTTTAAACGAATATAGTAACTAATTTTATTTCGAAAAACATGTATTTTTGTAGGAATTTATGGAACGCTTTTGTAGCTATTGGATTACATAATGGGACAAAAACAAATTAATACGATATGCTGTTATTATTACTTTAAAAAGGCCTATATTTGCACGCAATTAAATCTTAATTGCGATGACAGCACATGAGTCCAAAATTGTAGGAGAAGGTCTAACCTACGATGATGTCCTTTTAGTACCGGCCTATTCAGAGATTCTACCTAGAGAGGTTAGTATTCAATCAAAGTTTACCAGAAATATTACGCTTAATGTTCCTATTGTATCTGCTGCTATGGATACAGTTACGGAAAGCCGTATGGCGATTGCCATGGCACAAGAAGGTGGTATCGGTGTTTTGCATAAAAATATGACAATCGAGGAACAGGCGGTAAAAGTACGTAAGGTAAAAAGAGCTGAGAGCGGTATGATTATCGATCCAGTAACCTTGCACAAAGATGCGAAAGTTGTCGATGCAAAAAACAATATGCGAGAGCATAGTATAGGCGGTATTCCTATTGTAGATCAAAACAATAAACTCATTGGTATCGTTACGAATCGCGATCTAAGATTCGAGAAAAATGATGATAGACCTATTTCTGAAGTGATGACCAGCGAAAATTTGGTTACCGTTGCAGAAGGAACTTCGTTACAAGAGGCAGAGGTTATACTCCAACAAAATAAAATAGAAAAGTTACCAGTAGTCGATGATGATTATAAATTGGTGGGATTAATTACGTTTAGAGACATTACTAAGCTAACGTTAAAACCGATGGCCAATAAAGATAAATTAGGTCGACTACGTGTTGCTGCTGCAATTGGTGTTACAGGAGATGCAGTGGAACGAGCAGAAGCACTAGTTAATGCAGGTGTGGATGCTGTTGTTATCGATACGGCTCACGGCCACACCAAAGGGGTTGTAGGAGTGCTAAAAGAAGTAAAATCTAAATTTCCGCAATTAGAGGTTATTGTAGGTAATATAGCAACCGCAGATGCGGCTAAATATTTAGTGGATGCGGGTGCAGATGCGGTTAAAGTGGGTATTGGCCCGGGTTCTATTTGTACTACAAGAATTGTTGCTGGAGTCGGATTTCCTCAGTTTTCTGCTGTATTAGAGGTGGCAGCGGCTATTAAAGGATCAGGAGTGCCTGTTATCGCAGATGGAGGGATTCGATATACAGGCGATATCCCTAAAGCAATAGCGGCTGGTGCGGATTGTGTAATGTTAGGTTCGCTATTAGCAGGTACTAAGGAATCACCGGGAGAAACGATTATCTACGAAGGTAGAAAGTATAAAACTTATAGAGGAATGGGATCTGTAGAAGCCATGAAACAAGGTTCTAAGGATCGTTACTTCCAAGATGTAGAAGATGATATTAAGAAATTAGTACCTGAAGGAATTGTAGGAAGAGTAGCTTATAAAGGAGATCTTATCGAAAGTATCCATCAATTCGTTGGCGGATTAAGAGCAGGTATGGGATATTGTGGAGCGAAGGATATTGAGGACTTAAAACAAAAAGCTCAATTCGTTAGGTTAACAGCAAGTGGTATCACAGAAAGCCACCCGCATAACGTCACCATTACCAAAGAAGCGCCTAACTATAGCAGGCGATAATATGAAGTTTACGATGCAAAAACGAGTAATATTCAAAAAACTAAAGGCTGTGTCTTTAGTTTTTTTGTTTATAGCGCTATTTTGTGTTTGTTGTAAAAGGGAGCAGCAAAGTGCTCCATTAGCGATAAAAGATATACAAGGGGAGTGGTTGCGGGCTGCGTGGGAATTCGATGAGAATTTTTACAAACCTTCGATTGCTATAATGGAGTTTACAGAAGATTCTTGCTTTATCAAGAATGTTAAGGATTCCGTTGTATCAGTTCATCCGTTTACTGTTGATAAAGATTCTGTTCATTTTGGGGATTGGACGTTTTCCAGGGATAAATTTAAACTCAGGCAGAATGCATTATACCTAGATAGATTAATTGCTGGTAGACCAAAAAATGTAAAGTTAAATGTAGATCATAAAGAAATAGAAACAATCTTAAAGTCGTCAGATTGGAAGGATTCTTCTGCTACGTATCGTTTTACAGATAACCAGAAGATTTTAGTTGCAAAAAATGGAGGTGAAGGATTTTTACAGTATTGTTATGATATTTTAGAATATCAGGATAAGTTTTTTTTAAGTAAAAAGGGAAACCAGCTGGACTGTAATAGGGATTATCAATTTTTAGAACAAATCATAGCAATTAAAGAAAGCCAAATAGAAACTTATGGTTTTGCTAACGGAGAATTTAAAACCAGGGTGTACTCCAAAAAATTAAAAGAAGAAACCCTCTTTAATAAACCAACGAATTTTCAGCTTTGTAATCCATACCTAAATAAAAACTTTCCTTTGGATAGGTATTATTATAAGGGTACAGAATTTAAGGGAGGGCTGTACCATATTCGCAAAATTGTAGCAGAACAGTATAAAGCACCATCCAACAGTAAAGAATCCGGAATCGTACAGGTAAGGTTTGTGGTGAATTGTGAAGGTAAAGCAGGGTTATTTGAAAATCAGGCTTTTGATTTTGATTATAAGTTAAAAGAATTTTCCGATTCAATTGTGAGTCAAATAGTTACTATTGTAAAGTCACTTCAAGATTGGAACCCTGGTAGAAATAAAAAAGGAGAGGTTATTGACACCTATAAGTATTTAAATTTTAGAATTGAGCATGGAAAAATTACACGCATATATCCTTAGTTTGCTGCTGATATCTATCTTGACTTCTTGCAATACAAATAAAAATCCTTTTCAGGATCTGTCGGCAGATGAGAAAACTCAGAAAATTAAATCGTTCGAGTATGCAAAAGCAACCTACTTTCAAGGGAGTCTGAGAAGGCAAAAATACTTTGATTCGCTCATACAATTGAATCCATCAAACCACGAATACTATAAGGCTAAATCTATGTCACATAGTAAAATAGGAGATTATCATCTTGCATTTCCTTTACTGCAAGAAGCAATGAAGTTAAATCCTAAAGAAACGTTGTATTACACTTCTTGGCTCATGTCTGATTTATATAAGGACTACGATAGAGCACTTAGTTATTTAAATCAATATGATGCATATACTCCAGGTAAAACAGATTACGCCTGGGGAGAAAATGTAAATTTCTTAAAAGGAGAGGTGTTACAGGCTTTAGGAAGACATGAGGAAGCGATTGAAGAATTTACAAAAGCAATTGAAGTAGAAGGAGATTTTATAGATTACGCAGCATTTGTGTATCGAGGAATAAGTTATGATTACCTCGGTCAATTTGAAAAAGCGTTACAGGATTACGATAGTACGCTCCAAATTTATGATAAGTCTTCTATGGCGTATTATTACAGGGCATTAACCCTCGTGAAACTAAACAAAAAAGAAGAAGCTGTAAAAAATCTTAACAAGGCTCTTGACTTAATAAAGTTAGGCTATAAAAAATCTGATCCCTACAAAGAAGTTTATAATGAAATATATCAGATGCAGGTTGTAGATAAGTTAGCAGAATTACAACGCTAATTAAACAAAAAGACGCGCATTTGCGCGTCTTTTTTTAGTTAGAATAAAACTAACTAATTTAATTTTTGGTTTCTAAACTGATACCCAGTTTAGTAGCTACCTTTTTAGTGAGATCATAATTAGGGTCGATATAGGCTAGTCCACTAGAGGTTATGGTAAATACCTGAGTATATTTTTCTGCCTTAGCGACTTCTTCTAATGCTTTTCCTATTTTTTGGTACAACGGTTGTAAAAGACGATTCTCTTCGATTTGTACTAATTGTGCCCCATTTTGTCTAAACTTTGTGATTTCATTTTCAAGTTTGATAATTTCATCTTGCTTAGTTTTTTTCATAGGATCCGTAAAAGTAGCTTCCTTTTCTTGATACGCTTTTACTTTTACCTGGTACGTATCTAGCTTCTCTTTTAGCTCAAGTTCTAACTTTTTGTTGTAGGCTTTTAGATCCTCTTGTACCTTTGCTAGTTCAGGCATTTGAGATAAAATGAATTCACTATCTATAGTGCCGGTCTTAGTTTGAGCTTGTGCCGAAAAACTGATAACAAGGGTTAAAAGAAATACTATGAATTTTTTCATATACATATTGATTTTCTGATTTTTAATTTTTTGCAAATATAAAAGGTGAGAATCAATATATGTGCCAGCCTGCTACTTTTTTAAAAATTATTCGGTATACAGTTGTCCTCGATGTGGTTTAAGATCGTCTCGCACCTTTTTCATCACACGCTCAGGGACAGCGATGAAAGCAATACTATGTAAGTCGTGTAGTGAAGTTTGACCAATTTTAAAATAGGGGATAGTTTCTTGCAGTGCATAATCTTTGAGGTGAATTGCATGGTGTTCTGCAGTTTTATGGGCATTGGGCCCTTTGAAATCCCAAATTAGTTTAAGTTTTCGCTCTTCCATAGGCTGCTTTAGTTATCCAGAACACTTTTTCCCTCTTCGGCAAAGGCTTTAAAATTCTTCATAAATAGTATCGTTTGTTTCTTAAACGCTTTAGACATTAAAAAGCCCACAAATTTCATAAAACCAGAGAATTTAAATTCATTTTTAGAAATCCAGGTGGTGGTTTCTGCAGTAGTGGCTTCAAAATAGTTCTGCTGAATGTTATATACGTTTTTAGTGTCAAAAGTAAGATGAATGGCTTCCGGAAGATTTTTAAAGGTTATGGTTTCAATCATTTCTAATTGCTGCTTTCCCATAGCATATCTTAACTTGGTCACCGCTCCCACTTCACCTTTGGTGCCACTGATATGTTCCTGACTCACTAATCCCTTTTGCCAGTGCTCTAAATTATTTTCATTATCAAACTTGGCAATAACCTCATTTCTGGGCATGGCTAAGGTGATTTTAATGGTGTATTTCATGTTGCATTGAATTTCTTGCTTTTGGACAAGATACTTCGTTTTAAATTATTTTTAAAATAGAATACTATCTTAGTTTTAGGTTTCGTTACTATAACTATTGTTTAACGTATATTAATTGTTATTTTTGTCCGATTCAGGATTTTTACGAGGATCTTATTATGCATAAATCTTTTTATTTACTTTTTGTAGGGCTTATCATTTGTACCAGTCTTTGGTCTCAGTCAAATGAAGAAAATTTATTGTCTGTAAATAATACACCAGTATCTGTAGCGGAATTTAAAAAAGTGTATTTAAAGAATATAGATTTAGTAAAAGATGAATCTCAAAAAGATATTGATGAATACCTGAATCTCTTTATTAATTACAAGCTGAAAATAGAAGAAGCAAAGGCACTGGGGTTTGATAAAAAACCTACATACCAAAAGGAATTAGAAGGTTATAAAAAGCAATTGGCCTCTGGATACCTCACCGATACCAAAGCAACGGAAGAACTGGTAAAGGAAGCTTACGAAAGAACTTTAAAGCGCGTTAATGCCAGTCATATTTTGATCCGTTTAGCATCAGATGCCACCCCACAGGATACCCTAGAAGCTTATAACCGAATCGCAATGATACGCGATAAAATAGTTACGGAGAAAAAAGATTTTAATACACTGGCTAAACAGTATAGTGAGGACCCATCGGCAAAACAAAATGGAGGTAATTTAGGCTGGTTTTCTGCATTTAGCATGGTGTATGATTTTGAAAACGCGGCTTTTACCACCAAGGTAGGTGAAGTATCAGCACCGTTTAGAACACAGTTTGGTTACCATATTCTTAAAGTAAATGCAAAGGAGGATAAACAAGGCGAGGTTAGCGTAGCTCATATAATGATCGCGGATGAAAACGGTACTAAAAAAGAAGAAGCACTTGCGCAAATCCAAAAGATAGAAGCGCAATTAAAAAACGGAGCTCCCTTTGATACCCTAGCCAAAGAGTTTAGCGATGATAAAAACACGGCTAAAAACGGAGGTAGAATTAACCGATTTGCCAAAGGTGAATTAAATTCGGAAATATTTGAAAATGCAGCTTTTGCTTTGCAAGAACCTGGAGAAATTTCGGCTCCGGTTAAAACACAATATGGCTGGCATATCATAAAACTACTTCAAAAGCACCCAATCGAAACCTTTGAAGCACTTAAGCCTGAATTGACAAAAAAAGTTACCAGAGATGTACGGTCTAAAAAGATTACGGAATCGTTCATCAACAGCTTAAAGGAAAAATATAATATCCAAGAAGATCAAAGCGTGGTTGCTTACTTTGTTTCCGAATTAGAAATTGGTAAATCGTTGGAAGCTTTACTAGCTAATGAAAAAGAAATGAATCAGCCCCTATTTAATATTAAGGATACTACGATAAGTTATGGTGATTTTGCAGAATACATTAAACCTAGACAAGTAAGGTTGACAAAAGCTAAAGACAAAGATAACTTCATCACTTCCTTGTATGATAATTTTTTTTCCAGTACCCTATTAACCTATTATAAAGACAATCTCGAAAGGGATAACCAAGAGTTTGCCTCAGTACTCAAGGAGTATAAGGAGGGATTACTACTTTTTGACTTAATGGAATTTAAAGTTTGGGGTGCGGCAAAGGAGGATACTACAGCCTTACAAAACTATTATAAGGCCAACCCATCAAAGTATACCAAGCCAATAACATATAGTGTTGTTAAGGCATCTTCTAACAATCGGGCTAAAATTGATGCCCTTGTCATTGCCTTAAATGCTGATAAACAGTTTGAGGAGCTAAAATCGTCTTTTAGTGATAATAAGAACGAAAGCGTTCTGATCTCTAAAGTTGAACTAGAGGAGGAGGATGCAAGTTTAGCTCATCTTAAAACTAAGAAAAAGGGAGTTTACGATATCTCAACCGATGATGGCTATCATACTTTGGTGTATATTGAAAATATAATTCCAGAGCGGGTTCAACCTTTTGATAAGGTTAAAGGAGCAGTGATTAACGATTATCAAGAGTATATTGAAGGTCAATGGCTGCAAGAGTTAAGAGATAAATACACTGTTGAGGTAAACAAAAAGGTGTTAAAAGGGGTAAAAAAAGAATTAAATCAATAATGCGTTACTTAATTATAATTATAAGTGTTACACTGGTTCTTTCTTGCGATAAGTTCACCAAAGAATTAGAATTGGAAGCTGTTGCAAGGGTTAATGACAGTTATTTATATAAAAAGGATCTCAAAAATGTGGTGCCTGCTGATGTAAAAAAGGAAGATAGTATTGTTTTGGTTAAAAATTTCATCAATCAATGGGCTACCGAACAACTCTTTATCGATCAGGCAAAACGAAATTTAACAGAAAAAGAGCAAAATGACTTTGATGCCTTGGTTAATGATTATAGAAACACGTTGTATATCAATGCATATAAAGATGCGGTGATGACGCAATCCCTTAATCTCGAAGTGTCTGAAGCAGAGATGAAGACCTTTTATGAAGAAAATATTGAGAATTTTAATCTAAAAGAAGAATTAGTTCAATTACGCTACTTACATTTGCCGCCAGATTATGGTAATATTGTTGCAACGCAATCTCAATTAAATCGTTATAATGATACAGATAAAGAGACATTGCAAAGCAATACCGTGGACTTTATTTCATATTCGTTCAATGATTCCCTGTGGATTTCTTTAGATCAGGTAATTAGTAAAATCCCGATTTTGAAGAATAAAGAACGAAAAGATCTATTAAAAGAAGGTAAATTTAACCAGTTGCGAGATTCAACAGGTGTTTATATGGTTAAGATAGAGCGTGTACTGCAAATGAATGAACCCGCGCCTTTAGAGTATATTAAACCGACAATCAGTCAAATTATACTTAACCAACGAAAAAGAGAATTGATAAAAAAATTAGAAAAGGATATAACAAAAGATGCAATTAAAAATAAACAGTTTGAAGTCTATGAGTAATAGCTTGCTATTGGCAGGTCTTTTTATGTTTCTGAGCAATATGAATATAGTTGCTCAAGAAATTATTGAAGATGAAGAAGAAAAAGAAGAAGAAGAGGTAGCTGAAGTAGAAAAGGCACCTCAGGATTTTAAGCGTATTAAAATTGATGGGGTTGCTGCGGTTATCGGGGAGCACGTAATTTTGGATAGTGATGTAGCTATTGCATATCAACAATTAATTAGTGAAGGGGTATCCAAAAAGGATGTTAGTCAATGTGAGTTAGCAGGAAGCTTATTCGAAAATAAGTTGTACGCCCATCATGCTGTTCAAGATAGTATATTGGTGGCAGATGGAGAGGTCGATGCCATGGTTGATCAACAACTGGGATATATGACACAGCAGTTAGGAACTTTGGATAAGGTACTTAAGTTTTATAAAAAAGATAATATCGAAGACTTCAAAAAAGAACTTTTTGAAATCAATAAGGCAAACAAATTGGCCGATAAAATGCGTGCTACTATAGTGGAAACGGTAGAGGTAACCCCTGAAGAAGTTAGGGAGTTTTTTGATGACATACCAAAAGATGAAAGACCTTTATTCGGTACAGAATTAGAGTTGGCACAAATTATTATAGAACCCGAAATTCCGGAAGAAGAGGAACAAAAGGTTGTAGATCGACTAAATGAAATTAGAGCGGATATCGTTGAAAATGGCTCAAGTTTTGCAACCAAAGCAGTATTATATTCTCAGGATCCAGGTTCTAAATCCACAGGAGGTAAGTATACTTTAAATAGAAAATCGGGGTTTGCGAAAGAGTTTAAAGATATGGCATTTAGTTTACCCGAAGGAGAGGTGAGTGAGCCCTTTAAAACTGAATTTGGTTGGCACATTTTAAAGGTGGATAAAATACGTGGTGAAGATGTGGATGTACGTCACTTACTATTAATACCTGAGGTAACTAGTGAAAGTGTGGAGAAGGCCAAAAAGCAAATTGATTCCATAAGGAAGCAAATTGTAGGTGGTAAACTAGATTTTAAAGAAGCAGCAAGGAAATTTAGTGATGAAAAAGAAACTAAAGAAGACGGTGGTTTGTTGATTAACCCAACAACAGGTGACACGCGTTTTGAACTTACTAAAATTGATCCTATATTGTATGACCAAGTGTCTAAGCTTAAAAATAACGAAGTGTCGTTGGTTATTCCAGATCAGGATAGACAAGGGCGCCAAAAGTTTAAGCTGATAACAGTATTGAATAGATATGATGAGCATATCGCAGATTATTCAAAGGATTATCTTAAAATCAGAGAGTTAGCGCTTAGAAAAAAACAGATTGAGGCCATAAAAAAATGGCAGGAAGAGAAAATAATGGATACCTACATAAAAGTTAATGGCGAATACAGAGACTGCGATTTTAGCGGTAACTGGCTTAAAAAAGAAAAATAATATGTCAGACGACGTAGCGGCAGTAAAAAAACTGGTTCAAAAACACGGTGAACTCAAATCTGAAATTGCAAAGGTTATTATTGGCCAGGAAAACGTAATCGATCAAATATTACTTTCCATCTTTTCAGGAGGTCACGCGCTATTGATAGGAGTACCGGGTTTGGCCAAAACACTTATGGTCAATACGATTTCTAAAGCATTGGGATTGGATTTTAAAAGAATTCAATTTACCCCGGATTTAATGCCGAGTGATATTTTAGGGAGTGAAATATTAGATGAATCACGTCATTTTAAATTTATAAAAGGACCGGTGTTCTCTAATATAATTCTAGCAGATGAAATTAATAGAACTCCTCCTAAAACACAGGCTGCGTTGTTAGAAGCTATGCAAGAACGTGCAGTAACTGTTGCAGGACAACATTATAAATTGGATTTACCCTATTTTGTATTGGCGACACAAAACCCAATTGAGCAAGAAGGAACTTATCCTTTACCCGAAGCCCAATTGGACCGATTTATGTTTGCTATCGAATTGAAGTATCCAAGTTTTCAAGAAGAGGTGGATGTGGTAAAACAAACGACTAACGACGAAACCGTTACCATTAATCCTTTATTTTCAGCTCAAGAAATATTAGATTTTCAACATTTGATTAGAAGGATACCTGTTGCGGATAATGTAATTGAGTATGCCGTTAGTTTAGTGTCTAAAACCAGACCTTCAGGAGAATACGCTACCAATTTAGTGAACAATTATGTAGACTGGGGCGCAGGCCCTAGAGCATCACAAAATCTAATACTGGCTGCTAAAGCTCATGCAGCTATTCACGGTAAATTTTCGCCAGACAAAGAAGATGTCCAAGCTGTAGCCGTTGGTATTTTAAGACATCGAATTATAAAAAACTACAAAGCTGAGGCGGAAGGTATTACTATCGAACAGATTATAGAGGACTTATTTTAAAAATAGATAGTCAAGACAATTTTTTTCTAGTTTACTAATATATAGAATAGAATTGTAAGTGTTTTTTGAAAAATGTTGGAAAGGGGTCTAACTTTGAATGTCTAAAAAAAGGTTTGTTGCAGTTTTCTCAGGTATATTGGCATTATTGTATATCAACAACTAAATATTTTTACATCATTACATAAGAACAAGTGAACTAACATTTGTTTTAAATTAAAATTTAAAATGATAAGAAGATTATTTAGTGGCTTTAAAAAAAAGCAAATTGAACAAAAGAAAAATTTGACAGAAGATCAAGAAAGAGACTTTGAGTTGAATGATAGTCAATTGGAAGTAGTAAGCGGAGGCGTTCACGGCAATCCATCTTCGGCCAATACACAAGTTGCCCAAAACGGTGGAGGTAATAGCATTAATGGTTCACAAAGTATAAGGGTAGGTACAAATAGACCTTCAGAGCCAACTCAGCAACAAATGCCACATTAGTATTTTTAATACTTAATAAAGTTAGGACTAAATACAAAGTAAAAATCCTGATCGAGTATTAAAAAGGTTGGGTATGATTAAAAAGTATAAAACCGAAGCGGAAGGTATTACTATCGAACAGATTATAGAAGACTTATTTTAAAGTAAGATACCAAGTTAAACTTTTTCATTTTTTACCGGTCTAAGGATTAGAACGTTCGGTAAAGTAATAATCCTAAAAAAGTAAGAAAATGAAAAAAGTAAGTTTAGTAATACTTCTAATTGTCTGTAATATATCTTTAACAGTTGCGCAGCAAAAAAGTAAGACAGATAAATCTGAATTGCGCGAATTGCGAAATGAATTGAATTGTACGTTATCTGCGGAACAAAAGGCGCAATTGCAATTTCAAAAGAAGCTAAGGCAACAGCACCTGCGACAATTAAAAGTCACCTTTTCGGATCAACAGTATAAAATAGTTGAAAATAAAGAACTGTCTCGCTATGGTAAGCGAATGGCCTTGCAGCCGTTGTTAAATGAAGCTCAAAAGAAAATGATTTCAGCACATAAGGAATCCATGAAAGCAGAGCGTACTAAATTGATCACTACCTTCACGGCAGAATAAAAAGAACTATATGAACGTATGACAGAATTTAGAAAAGGTCAAAAACGGCAAGGCTAATAAAGTGGTATCAATAACAAAGAGAAAAAGCATAGTAAAAACTATGCTTTTCTGTATTCTATATAATTTTCTTGGTGTTAAATCATAAAAAAACTACAACGTTTTCGTGAAATGTATAGTTTTAGGCATTCCAAATTTAATTTTTCTTAAAAAAACACAATATAAACAGTGTTAAATTATAAACATCTCTAAATTAAGGGGGTAAAATTCTCAAATACTTAAAAACAAGACTATGTTTCGCATGGTTTAATAAAGTCCTTATAAATTCGTATTTTCGCAGGACTTTTCAAACAATAAAAAAAACAAAAATATGGCATTTGATATCGACATGATAAAAAAGGTCTATAGTGAAGTTGCGGAGCGGGTTGATGCTGCTCGCGAAATCACAGGTAAACCTTTAACTCTAGCAGAGAAAATATTGTATTCACACTTATGGGATGGTAAGGCAGAAAAAGCATTTACACGAGGTAAGGACTATGTGGATTTTGCACCAGATCGTGTCGCATGTCAGGATGCAACTGCTCAGATGGCACTTTTACAGTTTATGCACGCAGGTAAGCCAAAAGTTGCCGTTCCTACAACAGTGCATTGTGACCACTTAATTCAGGCAAAAGTTGGTGCTGAAGCAGATCTTAAAAGAGCAAATGAAAACAGTAATGAAGTATTTGACTTCTTAGAGTCAGTATCTAATAAGTATGGTATAGGATTCTGGAAACCAGGAGCAGGAATAATACATCAAGTAGTTTTAGAAAATTATGCGTTTCCGGGTGGTATGATGATCGGAACCGATTCTCATACCGTTAACGCGGGTGGCCTTGGGATGGTTGCTATAGGTGTTGGTGGAGCTGACGCGGTTGATGTAATGGCAGGAATGCCTTGGGAATTAAAATTTCCAAAGCTTATTGGTGTTAAATTAACAGGAAAGCTTTCTGGTTGGACTGCGCCAAAGGATGTAATTCTTAAAGTAGCAGATATACTAACTGTTAAAGGTGGTACAGGAGCTATCATTGAATATTTTGGAGAAGGTGCAACTTCTATGTCGTGTACTGGTAAAGGTACTATCTGTAATATGGGTGCAGAAGTTGGAGCAACGACTTCTACATTTGGTTATGATGAGTCTATGGATAGATACCTTAGAGCAACAGATAGAGCAGATGTTGCGGACGCAGCTAATAAAGTAAAGGAATACTTAACAGCAGATCCAGAGGTATATGCAAATCCAGAGCAATATTTTGATCAAGTTATCGAAATTAATCTATCTGAACTAGAACCGCACCTTAATGGTCCATTTACACCAGATTTAGCTACGCCTATCTCTAAGATGAGTGAAGTGGCTAAAGAAAATGATTGGCCATTAAACGTAGAGGTTGGACTTATAGGTTCTTGTACGAATTCTTCTTACGAAGATATCTCAAGAGCTGCTTCTTTAGCACAACAGGTATCTGATAAAAAACTGAAAACAAAATCTAAATTTACGATCACTCCAGGTTCTGAGCAAGTACGATATACTATTGAAAGAGATGGGTATATCGATACCTTCGATAAAATCGGGGCTACCGTATTTGCCAACGCTTGTGGTCCTTGTATCGGAATGTGGGATCGTTATGGCGATAACGCTGCAGATGGTCCAAGAAATACAATAGTACATTCGTTCAACCGAAACTTTGCAAAAAGAGCAGATGGTAACCCAAATACACTTGCGTTTGTAGGATCGCCAGAATTGGTAACTGCAATTGCAATTTCAGGGCGTTTAGACTTTAACCCATTAACCGATACATTAATTAATGAAGAAGGTGAAGAGGTTAGATTGGATGAGCCAAGAGGATACGAATTACCACCAGAAGGATTTGCCGTTGAGGATGCTGGATACATTGCTCCATTAGAAGATGGAACCGGAGTAGAAATTAAAGTGAGTTCGGATTCTGAAAGATTACAATTATTGGAGCCATTTGACCCCTGGGATGGTAAGAATATCACAGGTGCTAAATTATTGTTGAAGGCGTACGGAAAATGTACCACAGATCACATTTCTATGGCAGGTCCTTGGTTACGTTTTAGAGGGCATTTAGATAATATTTCTAATAACTGTTTTATAGGCGCTGTGAATGCGTTCAATAAGCAAACCAACTTCGTTAAGAACCAATTAAATGGAGAATATGGTGGAGTTCCTGATGTACAACGTGTATATAAGGCTGAAGGTATTCCTACTGTTGTAGTTGGTGATCATAACTACGGTGAAGGTTCTTCAAGAGAGCACGCTGCTATGGAACCACGTCACTTAGGGGTTCGTGCAGTAATCGTGAAGTCTTTTGCTCGTATCCACGAAACAAACCTTAAAAAACAAGGGATGTTAGGACTTACTTTTGACAATGAAAATGATTACGATCTAATTCAAGAGGATGATACGTTCAACTTTATCGATCTAAATGAATTTGCACCAGATAAGCCTTTGCATATAGAGGTAGTGCATGCTGATGGATCAAAAGATACGATCAAAGTAAATCACACGTACAATGCACAACAAATTGAGTGGTTTAAGGCAGGTTCTGCTTTGAACTTAATCAAAAGACAAAATGCATAATAAGTATTTATAATAGAATTGATAAAAAACTCCCGAAATCTTCGGGAGTTTTTTTTATGCTCTTTACAAAATCGTAATTTTGTGTATATGATACACCAAAATATTAAAGTTGCAGTAGATGCAGTAGTTTTTGGATATAAGGAGAAAAGTCTTCATATTCTTTTGATTAAAAGAAATGTTGAACCCTTTAAAAACTCCTGGGCGCTACCGGGTGGGTTAGTATTGGATACAGAAAGTCTGGAAGAGGCTGTTATTAGAGAGCTAAAAGAAGAAACTAATGTAACTGTTGATTATTTGGAACAGTTATATACGTTTGGAAAACCAACGCGTGATCCTAGAAATAGAGTGGTCAGTGTTACCTACTTTGCCTTGGTTAAACCAGAACATCATATTATCATTGCAGATACTGATGCAGATGAAGTAGACTGGTTTGATATCAACGACTTACCAGATCTAGCTTTTGACCATAGTAAAATTTTGGATGTCGCCAGAACCAGGTTAAGAAATAAACTTACTTATGAGCCCGTAGGTTTTGATTTGCTAGCCGATAAGTTCTTGTTTTCTGATTTAGAAAATTTATATAAAACGATTCTCGAAAAGGATATAGACCGAAGAAACTTTCGCAAAAAGATTTTAAGTTTCAATATACTCGAAGAGTTAGATGAAAAAGTATCCGAGGGTAGAGGAAGACCTGCAAACCTCTTCCGATTTAATAAAGAACAATACTTTAAGCATAAGAAAGAAGGTTTTCTTTTTGATATTAAATAATTACAGTCTCCTTGAATATTTTAATTTGTGTAATAACCACATAAATTAATTGTGTAGTTTAAATTACTTATTTATATTTGCGTATAAATTACACAAATATGAAATACCTTCATCTAGATCCCAGTTTTTCACCCTTTGATAGTTCTATTGCTTTTGAGGCATTTACCTTTAATGGAGGTGAGCCCCATATCAAAATTTTAGAGCCTATCAGTGATCAAATTACGATTACTCACCGCATAAATTCGTTTGAGGACCTAGGGTTTATCCTGGTGGCTACTGATGCATTAAAACGAATGGGGGTTAAGGTAATTAAGTTATTCATCCCTTATTTTCCTGCGGCCAGACAGGATAGAGTAATGGTGGCTGGTGAGCCATTGAGTGTTAAAGTATATGCAGACATCATAAATGCACAGCAGTATAATGAGGTGATTATTTTTGATCCACATTCTGAAGTTACACCCGCATTACTAAATAACGTTTCCGTTGTTAATAATTATGCTTTTGTAAAAAAATGCCTGGAAACTATTGAGGGGGATGTTGTACTAATTGCTCCCGATGGTGGTGCGCTGAAAAAGATTTATAAGGTGGCTGAATACCTGGGAGGAATTGAGGTAGTAGAATGTTCTAAGAAAAGAGATGTGAGGACAGGTCAGCTCTCAGGCTTTAGGGTATATGAAGAAGATTTATCTGGGAAACATTGTGTCATTGTAGATGATATCTGTGACGGAGGAGGTACATTTTTAGGATTGGCACAGGCCTTAAAGGATAAAAATGCAGCTAAACTAAGTTTAGTGGTAAGTCACGGAATTTTTAGTAAAGGGTTTAAAGAATTAACAACAGCTTTTGATCAGGTATTTACTACCAATTCAGTTAGGAACCTACAAGAAGAAGGGGTAGTGCAAATTGAAGTGGTTGGATAAACTGACATTTCAGCGAAAGCTGGAATCAAAAATGTTATTAGTATGAAAAGATATGCAGCACTTTTTGGGGGTTCAGGTAAAGATAAAACTACCTTAGAATATAACGATACTGTTAAAATAGGAAGATTGTTAGCCGATATGGGTTATGTTGTTAAAAATGGTGGCTATGGTGGTATGATGGAGGCTGTTTCCTATGGTGCGCTACAACAGGGAGGAGAGGTAATCGGAGTTACTTGTAAACAAGTTGGAACAATTGAAGGTAATGATTTTTTGACCCAAACTATAGTTACTGAGGATTTGTACGATAGACTTAAGGTTTTAATCAATAATACTGAGCTTTTTATTGTGCAAAAAGGAGGTATCGGGACACTTTCAGAAGTTTTTCTGGTTCTAGATATTTTAAGAAAAGAACCAATAGCAAACAGACCTATGATGTTTTTTGTTGGTGATGCCTGGAAAAAAGTTATTGAGGTAGTTAAAAAACAATTACTTCCTGGTTATGAATACGAACTATTCCAAATAGTTGATGGATTTGAAGAATTAAAACTAGTGTTGAATTCAAATGAAATCAGAATATAAACATTTAAGCAAATTTTTAAGCTTTATTTTAAGGCATAATCCAGGCAAGATTGGCTTAGAGTTAGATGATCACGGTTGGGCGGAGGTAAAGGAACTGATAGCAAAAATTAGCCTTCAAGAACCTAATTTCACTTTTGAAGTACTCCAGACCTTGTGTATACCAATGATAAACAACGCTTCGCTTTTAATGAAAATCAGAGCAAAATCAGGGCAAGTCAAGGGCATTCTATTAGTATAGACTTACAATATACTGCGGTGCAACCGCCAGAATTTTTATATCACGGAACTATTGCTAAGTATTTGCCTGAGATTAAAGCCAAAGGATTACTTAAAATGAATCGGCATCACGTGCACTTAAGCGAAGATATAACTACGGCAACAAAAGTGGGTGCCAGAAGAGGTAAACCTATAGTGTTACAAATTGCTGCTGCTGCCATGGCTACTGATGGTATTCAATTCTTTACATCTGCAAATGGCGTTTGGCTTACCGATTCGGTACCTCCAAGCTATATCAAATTCTAAACACTTATTTACTAAAAGCAAGAATCTATTCTCTTTTTTTTGGGCTGTAATTTCAATATAAATCGTGATTCATGCCTTGCTTAACGCTGAAATAACCCATTTGGATTTCACGGTTCTCAGGGTATGCGATTAACTGTATTTTTTGGAGTTTTGAAGGGTAATTTTAAATTCTTTTTGATAAAAACTTGCAGGCATTAAATAATTAAATTAAATTTGTGTAAAAATAACGCAAAATAAAATATATGAACCCACTATTGCTAACAGACGGTTACAAACTTGGACATAGAGAACAGTATCCACAAGGTACATCTTTAGTATATTCTAACTGGACGCCAAGAAAAAGTAGAATTGAGGGTGTAGATAAAGTAGTTTTTTTTGGGCTACAATATTTCATCAAAGAATATTTAATCAAGCAATTTGATGCACATTTCTTTAACCTACCAAAACAAGAGGTGGTTGCTGAATATAAGCGTTATGTGGATCATTATCTAGGCGTTGATTATGATATTAGCCATATTGAAAAATTACACGATTTAGGGTACTTACCTATTGAAATCAAGGCACTGCCAGAGGGTAGTGAGGTGCCGATTCGAGTACCTATGTTTACATTGGTGAATACCATACCTGATTTTTTTTGGTTAACTAATTATTTAGAAACACTATTGTCCAATGTCATATGGCAGCCGTGTACCTCTGCTACCATTGCTAGCCAATATCAAAAAATATTACTGTCCTTTGCTCAGCAAACAGATCGTGATAATACAGGTTTTATCACTTGGCAGGGCCACGACTTTTCAATGCGCGGTATGTCGGGTACGGAATCTTCTATATTAAGTGGTATGGGACATGCTTTATCCTTTTCAGGTAGTGACACCCTACCGGTAGCTAAAGCTTTTGAAACCTATTATGGAGCAGATGTAACCAAAGAATTGGTTATTGGTAGTGTAAATGCTACAGAGCATAGTGTAATGTGTGCAGGTCGTAAAGATGATGAAATAGGAACGTTTAGAAGACTTTTAAACACATATCCTACAGGTATATTATCTGTGGTTTCAGACACCTGGGATTTATGGAAGGTAGTTACCGATTATTTGCCGCAACTAAAAGAAGAAATTTTAGCTAGAGACGGTAAATTAGTCATTCGACCTGACTCTGGAGATCCTGTGGATATCATTTGTGGCTGTGATCATGATGATCCGATCATTGCCAAAGGAGTTATTGAGTTATTATGGGACACCTTTGGAGGTACAACTAATGATCAGGGATATAAAGTGCTTAATCCTAAAATAGGTGCCATCTATGGTGATAGCATAACTCTAGAAAGAGCTACTCAGATTTGCGAGCGATTAAAGGAAAAAGGTTTTGCGTCAACCAATGTGGTTTTAGGTATCGGTAGTTTTACCTATCAATACAATACCAGAGATACCTTTGGATTTGCTATGAAAGCTACTTATGTAGAAGTAAATGGCGAAGGACGCGAAATCTATAAAGATCCTGTAACTGATGATGGAACTAAAAAATCTGCAAAAGGGCTAATTTATCTCTATGAAGAGGATGACACACTGAAGTTTAAAGATCAGGTATCCAAAGCGCAGGAAAAAGAAGGCTTGTTTAGAACTGTATTCAAAGACGGAAAGTTGTTGATTGATGAAGAATTATCAAGCATAAGACAACGATTAGCATAGTATAAAACTGAACTACTAATAAAAACGTTCTAAGGTAACTTAGAGCGTTTTTTTATCATCTTGGTTAGTTTTTCAATGCTTTATCGACTACATCATACGTCTTAATAGTTAATAGTTGCTTGCTCATGGATTCCTATTGGTTTTTCGAAGGGACAGATCTTTTTAAACTACTTTGTCCACATAAATTTAAAGCTTACAAAAGAGATCACATTTTTAATGCGTATAACAAAAATGACTATATCTATTTTCAAGAGGATTCAGCAAATAAAGTGTATCTCATCGAAAAAGGTAAAGTTAAAATTGGTTATTACTCAGAGAATGGTGATGAAGTCATCAATGCAATACTTACTAAAGGTGAGTTGTTTGGAGAAAAAGCAATTTTGGGTGAAAATAAGAGAAGCGAATTTGCACAATCTATGGATAATACCACTTCTATTTGTCCAGTCGGGGTACAGACACTACACGAGTTAATGCGAGATAATCAAAGCTTTACCCTCAAAATTTATAAATTTATCGGTCTACGATTAAAAAAATTAGAAAGAAGACTACAATTGCTATTATGTAAAGATGCCAAAACCAGATTACTAGAGTTTTTATATGATTTGCAAGATGACTATGGCCATTGTTGTCCTGAAACTGGAGATATGGTTATTATACATCCTTTTACCCAAAAGGATATCGCAAGTTTAATAGGTACTTCAAGACCTACATTAAATATTATGATGAATGAGCTTAAAGAGAACAGTCTTCTCGATTTCAATAGAAAAGAAATTCGTATAAAAAAATAGGTAGTGTTAGCTAGCTAACATTTTATGATGTTTTAGGTGTATACTTTTATGCTTAGATAAATCATAAAAACAAAAAGCAATGTTTAAAAAACTTTTTTTAGGACTTACCGTAGTAGCTTCGATCGCTATTTCTTGTAGCGACGATGATGATACTGCAGTGATAGTAGCCAATGCTGGGACCATTAGTGGTGGACCTTTTACATTTGATGTAGATGGAGAGTCAGATTTTGTATCCGGAATTACATTAGATAGTTCCACATCTTTAGGTGCTAATAGTACCTGGATAATTACGGATGATCAGGGAAATATACTTGGACTACCACCTACACTTACGGCTGTAGAGGGTGTTAATTTTGATGGGGCAGGGCCTGGAGTATGTTTGATTTGGTATGCTCGTTATAACGGAACGGTTACAGGCTTAGAAATGGGTATGAATGCAAATGATATCACTGGCGACTTTAATCTTTCCAATTCCATAACCGTAACAAGAAATCAGGTAGTCAATGCAGGATCACTTTCAGGTGGCCCTTTTGAATTTACTGTGGATGGAGCCGCTGATTTTGTATCAGGGATTACGCTTGATGATACTTTCGCCTTTGGTGAAAACAGTACGTGGATCATTACTGATGATACGGGAACCATTTTAGGATTGCCACCAACCTTAACCGCTGTTGAGGGGGTAAACTTTGATGATGCTGGTCCAGGCGTTTGTTTGATTTGGTACGCAAGATATAATGGAATGGTTACTGGCTTGGAAACAGGTATGAATGCTAATGCCATTATGGAAGATTTTGATCTTTCAAATTCAGTTAGGGTAACAAGAAATTGATACGTTACTTTATTAAAAAAAATAATTTTAACTTGAAGTAAGTAAAGAGCGGAAGATTATTCTTTCGCTTTTTTAATTTATAGGGTGTGCTTTTACCTAATATTAATACATTTGTGATATCATTAATCGGTATAATTTATGGATTCAAAGCGCATAAAGAAAAATGTAATCAATCTTTTATTTGTCTCAGTTATCGTTCTTTTTTTTATTCCTAACACTAGGGGTATGATGCAGATCTACCTAAACCGTTTGTTTTCATTAAGTCCGGATATGATTGAAAAAGAGGAACGAAGTTCGGTGTCTGATTATGACTGGAAATTACATGGAGTCAATAGGGAATCTATGAATTTTAAAGAGCTCAAAGGAAAGGTGGTTGTTTTAAATTTTTGGAATAGCTGGAAGCCTTCTTCAATAGCAGAAATGTATTCGCTCCAAGATTTATATAACCACTACCGGAATAATGATGATATTGCTTTCGTGTTCTTAACGGAAGATGATGATCCGGAGATCAATAAATATTTAAAGGATAAAAAGTATGAATATCCTATTTATCGCTCTTTGTCTACCTATCCAGAGCCCTTTGTAATGAATCCTATTCCGGGAACTTATGTATTGGATAAAGGAGGTCAAATAGCGATCTATAAAAGAGGAGTTGCCGATTGGAACACAAATACGGTCAAGGAATATTTGGATCAACTCATCGCTAACTAAAGATATGAACCAGATAACCACAATTACATTTTTCAAATACAAAGGTATATTTAACAAGTTTTGGGCCTTACGTATGATGGGATTGATGCCCTTGCGCTTAAAGTCAATTGCGGGACAGTCATTTTATAGATTAATGGGTAGTGGACAAAATAAGTTTAAACCCTGGCCGAACTGGAGTGTTTATGCTTTGTTACAGGTTTGGGATAACGAAGCAAGTGCTGATCTCTTCTTCGCCGAGTCGAATGTAATCGATAAATTTAAATCCAAAAGCGAGCATCATTATACTCTTTTTTTAAAAAATATATCTGCTAAAGGGAGTTGGATCGGTAAAAATCCATTTCAAAGGAGTACTTCCTTAGACCCAAATCAAAATAAGATCGCGGTCATCACCAGAGCTACCATAAAATGGAATAAGTTATTTCGATTTTGGAATTATGTACCTATTTCTCGAAAAGACCTTGTCCATAATAAAGGATTGCTGTATACACAGGGAATTGGCACAATACCTTTTCTACAAATGGCAACCTTTAGTTTATGGAAAGACAAAGAGGCTTTACTTGAGTTTGCTTATAAACAACCACATCACGCAAAAGCTATTACGAAGACTAAAAAATTGAATTGGTATAGAGAAGAACTTTTCTCCCGTTTTCAACCTTTTAAATCTTTAGGCAATTGGAGTGATGAAGGGCTTACCGATTTTTAAAATACTTGAAAGGTACAACTAGCATTCCAAAACATTCACCTTCTTCTTTACCTAAATGCTTGTGGTGTATTTTGTGTGCTCTTCTAACGCCTTTGGCATACCAGTTATTTACATTTCTGAAAAGTTTAAACCGCTGGTGAATAAAAATATCGTGGACTATAAAATAAGCGATCCCATAAGCTAGAATACCAAAACCTATTGGAAACCCTAACCAAAATGTTTCTGCATCGTGAAGCATAATACAAGTCATGCTGACAATAGCGTAAAAAATAAAAAATAGATCATTGCGCTCCCACCAGCTGTTGTGCTTTTTGTGATGGTGGTCTTTATGTAGTGTCCACAAAAAACCGTGCATAACATACTTGTGTGTAAACCATGCCATAAACTCCATAACACAAAATGCGGTAATAAATACTAAAATCTGAATCAGTAATTTCATGCTCTAAGCTAACTTTTGGTCAAAATTAAATCATATTTAATCGATAATCAACATATGATTTGGCTAATAAACCAACTTTTTGATAATTAGGCACCCTTATTCTAGTATTTTTTATTTCAAGTGAAGGTGTTCTTTTTAATTTATTCAATAACTTTCTATAATATATATATGCGGTGTATACGCCAAATTTTGCTTCTACTGGTAAATGCATTATACCGTTTAGCCCTTCATTAAAGTCATCTTCGATTTCTTTGATAATTTTCATTTTTGAAGCTTCATCCAATCGTTTGAGATCTGTTCCAGGAAAATAAGTTCTATTTAAATCTTCAAAATCCGCTTTAAGATCTCTGAGAAAATTAACTTTTTGAAAAGCAGATCCTAAGCGCATAGCACTTGGCTTTAATTCCTGATATTTTTCTTCATCACCATTTACAAAAACTTTAAGACACATTAACCCTACTACATCCGCAGAACCATAAATATATTCCTTGTACTCTTCGGTAGTTGTGTATACTTTTTTATACAAATCCATTTTCATACTGCTCATAAAAGCTTCATAGAGTTCTGGGTGGATATTGTATTTATGTACGGTTTCCTGAAAAGAATTTAATATTGGATTTAGACTGATTTTACGTTCAATAGCGTCATACATTTCCTTTTCAAATTCATTGAAAAGGGTTTCTTTATTATAATCGTGAAAGGTGTCAACAATCTCATCGGCAAAACGAACAAAACCATAAATATTATAAATATCCTGGCGTATGGTATCAGATAACATTTTTGTAGCCATGGAAAAAGAAGTGCTATACGATTGCGTAACGATCTTACTACATTGGTGCGATACTAGGTCGAATATTGCTTTCATAATAATTTGTGTTTAGGTTGATTAATTTTAAGTGGTTGATAGAATTGCTTTCGAATCTAGTTTGTATTCTGAAGCTACGATCCCAGCTACTAGTTTTCCCGAAATGAGCGATGGAGGAACTCCTGGTCCGGGAACAGTTAATTGTCCCGTAAAAAATAATCGATCTACTTTTTTACTTTTTAATTTAGGTCTTAAAAATGCCGTTTGTAATAAGGTATTGGCCATTCCATATGCATTTCCCTTATAAGAATTATAGTCTTTTATAAAGTCATTTACACAATACGACTCTTTAAATATAATATTATTTTGCACCTTTTGATTGGTTAAGGTTTCAAAACGAGTTATTATTTTGTTAAAATATTGTGCTCTCAACTCAGGAGTATCTTCAATTCCAGGAGCTAAAGGAATCAAAAAGAATCCGTTTTCGTGATCCTTTGGAGCCGTATCCCGATCTGTTTTTGACGTAAAGTTTGCATAGAACAGTGGCTCTTCTGGCCAGGAGGGATCGTCATAAATCGATTTGGCGTGCTGGTCAAAGTCAGTGTCAAAAAACAGATTATGATGTTCTATATTATCTAGTTTTTTGTCAAATCCAACGTAAAAAAGTAATGATGAAGGCGCAAATACTTTTTTCTCCCAATATTGCTCTGAGTATTGTCTGTATTTCTTATCTAGTAATGTTTCCGTATGGTGATAATCTGCTCCGCTGATAACCATATCGGCGGCTTGAAAGGTGTTATTTACGTTTATACCTGTACATTGTCCGTCTTTTACTTCAATTTTGGTAACATCAGCGTTAGTATGGATTTGTACTCCAAGTGATTTTGCTAAATCGACCATACCTTGTATGACCTGAAACATTCCCCCTTTAGGATGCCAGGTACCTAATCCAAAGTCTGCATAATTCATAAAACTGTAGAAAGATGGAGTTGCACTTGGTTTAGCACCTAAAAATAAAACCGGAAATTCTAATATTTTGATCAATTTTTCATTCTTAAACTCCTTACGAATTTCTTTAGAAATATTACTAAAAAATCGATTTAGTCGTGTTATGGTTTCACTCGTTACTAATTCTAAAGGTGAAATACCGGGGCGATAGACCAATTTATCAATAGCAATCTGATAATTATCTTTGGCTGTCGCAATGAATTTTTTGAGCTTATCTGAACTACCTTTTTCAACTGCTTCAAACGTTTCATAAATGGTATCAAGATTGTCACCTATAGTAATTTCATCATTTTGGTCGAAAATAACCTTGTAAGCTGGATTTAGCTTTGTTAACTGATAGTAATCCGAAGTTTTTTTACCGAAGTCATTAAAGAATTTTTCAAATACATCAGGCATCCAGTACCACGAGGGTCCCATATCAAAGGTAAATCCTTCTTGCTCAAACTGTCTTGCTCTTCCGCCAACAGAATCGTTTTTTTCACAAACGGAGACATCGTATCCGGATTGAGCTAAATAACAAGCAGCAGAAAGCGAGGAAAACCCTGATCCAATGATGATAATTTTTTTATTCATGGGGTGTTAATTAAGTATAGTGATGATTTCACTAATGGAGTCAAAATATTTATGATTAGTAGCACTTTCTTTGGGCATAAATGCGGTTTGTTTGCCAAGCATCCAGAAATCGTGTTGTTTATCCTTACATACAATATCATTAAAACTTTGCACGTAGTCTACGGCTTGATCTTTTTCAGGTTTGATAGTAAAATAGGACACAAAAACTACGTTATCATGATATTTGGTTAGGCTAGTTAAACTGTCCAAAGGAATACTGGGACCTAAATATATGGCTTTGTATCCGGCAAGCAAAATTTCGTAGTGCACATATAGTAACCCCAATTCGTGTATTTCATTTTCTGGTAAAAATAATACAAAAGCCTTATCATTTTTCGTGGGCTTCGCAAATTGTAGTTTCTCAATATTCAAAAGCATTTTTTGCTTAATCAAATTGGTGATAAAATGCTCGTGGGCGGGGTCAATAGTATTTGTTTGCCATAGTAAACCAATTTCCGTCAATAACGGAATAAATATATCTAAGAATATTTGCCTAAAGCTTCTTCGATCGGTTAATTGCTCATAAGTGCCTAAAAAGAGCTCAAGATCAAAGTTAAGCATTGCGATTTTAAGTGAATTCAGAGCTTGATACTTGGTGCTGCTATCAGAAACAATACGTCTCACATATTCATTTATCTCCTCTTCATTAAGTTTTGAAATCCTAGAGATTTTATAACCACTATTAACAAGGTAAGTTACGTTAAGTAATTTCTGCAGGCTCTTTAAATTGTACATTCGTATATTAGTATCAGTCCTGTCGGGCTCTAATAGATTATATCGCTTTTCCCATATACGAATAGTATGTGCTTTAATTCCTGAAAGATTTTCAAGATCTTTAATACTAAATGTTTGTTTAATATTGTTCACCTTTAGCTAAAAATGTTTAAACAAACATACTAAAAACTGGATAGTAATTATTTCTTTATTTGTTAAAAATAAGTAGGTTTTTGTTAAAAGGTAACGATTTGAAATCTAAGATTATAAAATGAATAGCTTTTTTGTTAAAACCTTGTAATATTTATGGAATACGTAAAATTAGAAAAGTAAAGTGCCCACGACTGGATTCGAACCAGCACGTCCTTGCGAACACCACCCCCTCAAGATGGCGTGTCTACCAATTCCACCACGTGGGCTTGAAGGTAAATATACAAACTAAAAAAAGTATCACAACAAAGTGATACTTTTTTGTGACCGGGCTGGGGCTCGAACCCAGGACCCTCTCCTTAAAAGGGAGATGCTCTACCAACTGAGCTACCCGGTCATTATGTGATATGAACTACGGTATTAAAATACACTAAAATGTGACCGGGCTGGGGCTCGAACCCAGGACCCTCTCCTTAAAAGGGAGATGCTCTACCAACTGAGCTACCCGGTCAAATAATAAGCATTCTTATTTCCTGAATGCGGGTGCAAATATACTATCAATAATTTATTTTTCAAGAAGAATTTGAGATAAATTTCAGAATTCCTCAAAATCGCAATTTTTTGTTAGTACCTTGCGTAAAAAAAGTAAATAATGAAAATTGTTTTAATGGGATACATGGGAAGTGGTAAGTCTACGATTGGCAAGCAGTTAGCCCAAAGTCTAAAGTATCCTTTTGTTGATTTAGATGAATATATTGAAGTACAAGAACAATTATCGATAAAAGAACTTTTTTCTCAAAAAGGGGAGTTGTATTTTAGGAAAAAGGAATCTTTCTTTCTACAAAAGCTCTTAAAAGAACATCAAAATTTGGTACTAAGCTTGGGTGGAGGCACCCCTTGTTTTGCAGGTAACTTAGAAGCACTACAACAACAAGGTTCAGTGAGTGTGTATTTAAAATCTTCAATAAAAGTGCTTACAGATCGTTTGTTTAAAGAAAAGGATCAAAGACCATTAATTGCTCATGTAACCGAAAAGGGTCAGCTAGAAGATTTTATACGAAAACATCTTTTTGAACGCGCTTTTTATTACAATCAAGCAAATATCATCGCAAATACAGATAATAAATCAATATCAGAGATTGTGTCTAACCTTAGTGAGGAAGTGTGCTAATTTAAAATAGCTATATCTTCTTCACCAAATTGTACTGTGATGTGCTCTTTTAGCGAAGTAGATAAAGAAATACCTTTGAAATCTGCTTTAATCGGATACTTTTTATGGTTTCGATTTACTAATACGGCGGTTTTAAATTGTTTTAAGGGTACGTCCAAAAAATGCTTGACACCGTAGATTAAGGCAGTCCCAGAATTTAACACATCATCTGCAAGTATTAGCGATTTATTGCGATAGGCTTCTGGGGAAAGATCTGTCGTGACTGTATTATGAGGCGCTTTTTTGTCCATAGAAACCTTACAAAGGGTAACTCTTATATCAGAAATCTTTTCGAGTATTGCTTTTATTTTATTTGCAAAAACGTACCCATTGTCAGCAATACCAGCGAGTACGATTTCTTTTTCATCAACATTAGTTTCATAAATTTGATAGGCTATTCTTTTAATTTTATGCTGAATTTGTTTATGATCCAGTATGGTACTGCTTTTAGTTTCCATGATTGCTATTTGCTTAATTGTTTTCAAAGATAAAAAACAGTTCGTTACCTTGTCTCGGAGGAATAGAATTATAACAAGGAGCTAAGGTGCTAATGTTGAAAAAGTTTGAAAATAATTTTTGATAGTCTTCCTTTACTCCTCCAAAAGGAGGGCCTGGTTTTTCAAACTCAGACGCAAATAATACACCTACAATTTTACCCTGTGGTTTTAAAAGTTTTTGGACCTGTAGGCAATAGCGTTCTCTTTTTTCTTTGGGTATGGCACAAAAAAAAGTTTGCTCTAGGATAATATCAAATGTATTTGTGTAGTTAAAAAAATCTTTAACAATCACTTGTTCCTTTGGAAAATCCGGTATTTTTTGCATAAATCCCTCCAGAACTTTGGGTACGAAATCTAAGATATAAATATTGGTATATCCTTGTCGATATAAATAAGCTGCCTCATAAGCGTTACCAGCCCCCGGGATAAGAATTTTAATTGTTTTTTCTTCAATCTGGGTAATATACTCCACAAGCGCTGGTGCAGGATAGCCAATATCCCAACCCGTTTGTTGCGTTTGGTAACGCTCAGCCCAGTAGTTTTTGTCTAATTTCATTCTTCTTTGTCTTTGGCATCTGTATTATCCCAATCGAACCAATCATCAAGATCTCTTCGGTCTTTTTTGGTAGGTCGGCCACTACCTTTTTTGCGATAATACTCTTTGGAGTATTTTAACAGATCCAATTTTTGCAACCTTTCCTCAGGAGTTACGTCTTTTCGATAGATATCAACAAGTTTAGCACCCACTCGATTATCTGGGATGTCTAATACTACAATTTCATAATTAATTTGGTTTTTGCGTACCGTAATTTTATCTGTAGGATATACCTCGCGCGATGGTTTAATCAAATCACCGTTTACGCGTACCTTTCCTTCTTTGCAAGCTTTAGAAGAAATGCTCCTGGTTTTAAAGTACCTGATACACCATAAATATTTATCAACACGCATAATAAAGTCTTAAAAAAATGTTTTTATTCTCTACTAATTATAAAACAAAAGTACAAGAAAATCGTATCTTGCGCCCTCAAAAAGGTAATGAGATGAAATTTGTAACATATCTTCTTTTGGCAATAGCCATATGTACAGTGGTATATTCCTGTCGCAAAGATGATGATAATGAGGTAGTAGCTGTCCCGGTAAGAGATCGGGGCGAACAACAAATCGTAGATGATGCGCTATTACAAGATTATCTTAGAACGCATTTTTATACGCTACAGGATATAGATTTAAATAATGATGATATTGCAGAATATCAGGTACCTATCTTTGATACCATAGCAGGTGATAATTCAGGGCAGCAATCGATTTGGGATTCTGGTTTACTAGAAACAAAATCTATTACCAGAAATGATGTGAATTATACGTTATATATCTTAAAATTTAACGAAGGTGCTGGGATTAGTGAACGTAAAAGTTCACCGGTATTTACAGACTCGACCTATGTTACGTATAGAGGAGAAATCCTGTATGATAACGTAGATGCTGATGGAGACGGTATCCCGGACGTAGCTGATGTAGATGCTGACGGAGATGGTGTCGCTGATGTGATTGACGAAGAAGTAAGAACAGACAGGGATGGAGACGGAATTGCTGATGACAGTGATGCAGATGATGATGGTACACCTGGAACTGACCCTGGTAAAGAAGACAGTGATGGTGATGGAATTATAGACGAAAAAGATCCTGTAGATAATACGGATCTTGACAGAAGAGTATTTGATAGTGCTGTGACTCCAGTTTGGTTTAATCTAGTATCTGTAATAGAAGGGTTTAGAGAAGCAACTGTGGATTTCAAAGTTTCATCAGGCTTAGAAAGTCCTCCGCCAGCTGATGGAACGGTAGATTACATCGATGACTTTGGGGACTTTACAGTATTCATCCCTTCAGGTTTAGCGTATTATGTAAATCCTCCTCTAGGTTCTGGAATACCTTTGTATTCTTCTTTAGTATTTAACGTACAATTGTATGAGTTAAATGAAGCAGATCACGATAGAGATGGAATTCCTTCATATCTTGAAGATTTGGATGGAGATCGATTAGTTATTGATGAAGACGATGATACAGATAATAATGGTTTTTCGAATTATATAGACGCGGATGATGATGGTGATGGTACGCCTACTAAAGATGAGATCACCGAATTAGGTGATTTGAACAATGATGGAAGCATATCCTTAGATGAATTGGTTTTTTATGATGATGATGGTGATGGGGTACCGAATCATTTAGATCCTGATGATGATGAATTTAAAAATGATTAAGTTATACTTAAACTACGCATAGTAGCTAGGTAAAATGTATGTACTTTACAAATAGTATAAAAGCCAGTAAGATTTATTTCTACTGGCTTTTTTCATTTTGGTCACAAGGACCTTTTATAAATCTAATCCAATACTAAGAATGAACTGATTTGGGCGTGAATCAACACGTACATCACTTCCTGTATTTGTATCGATTGCTTGAGCCTGGTTATCAGTAAAACCTCTCTCGTATCGGATATCCGCATTAAATGGGCCGATTTGAATTCCGGTTCCAAATTGAAAGCCTATGGTAAACTCATTTTTTACATCACCTAATCGGACATCATCTAAATCATTCTCTACCATATATTGCAAGGATGGTCCACCAAAAACATGAAAAACTTTAAGTACTCTCACCCCCGCCAAAATTGGTAGATCCAATTTTTGAATATCATACCCCAGCTTGCGGTTATCTACGGTATAACTACTACTGTTTTTAGTGTACTGTAGCTCTGGTTTTAAGTAGAATTTATCAGAGAGATCTCCACGGAGAAATACCCCAAAATGATATCCAATTCTGTCATTGGCATCTTCTGTGATAATGTTGGAGCCAGCTCCAGTAAGATCTCTAATTTCAATTTCACCATTATCGCCGTAGTTAAGCCCAGCTTTAAGTCCAAATGTAATTCCACTACCGTTTTGTGCCATTGTTACACTACTAACAGTAATGAAAAATAAAATAATTGCTTTTTTCATCTTTCTTTAAAAGAGTTTTAATTCATAAATGTTTCAGTTTTTCTAAAATCAAAAAGGGTACCAAAAATTGATACCCTTTATTATTGCTATTTGAGAAAGCAAATTTTATTTTCTCTTCATTACCTTTTCAGCAGCTTTACTGATAGATAAAGCATTAAGACCGTACTTTTCCATAAGTTGTGCTGGTGTACCACTTTCACCAAAGGTGTCCTGAGTTCCAATAAATTCCTGAGGACAAGGATGATTCGTTGAAAGTACTCTAGCAACACTTTCTCCCAAACCACCATAAATATTATGCTCTTCTGCAGTAACTACGCAGCCTGTTTTTTTAACCGAAGCTAATATAGCTTCACTATCCAAAGGCTTGATCGTATGTATATTTATTACTTCTGCACTAATACCTTTTTCTTCTAACGATGCTGCCGCTTGTATAGCTTCCCAAACCAAATGACCAGTTGCTACAATAGTCACATCTTTTCCTTCTAATAAACGTACTGCCTTACCAATCTCAAAATTTTGATCTTCAGCAGTAAAGTTTGCCACTTTAGGACGTCCAAATCTTAGGTATACCGGTCCGTTGTGTTTAGCAATGGCAATAGTGGCTGCCTTAGTTTGATTAAAATCACAAGTGTTGATCACTGTCATTCCAGGTAGCATTTTCATTAGGCCGATATCCTCTAGGATTTGATGCGTAGCACCATCTTCTCCCAAGGTTAAACCAGCGTGCGAAGCACAGATCTTAACATTTTTACCGGAGTATGCTATGGATTGTCGTATTTGATCATAAACACGTCCGGTGGAAAAGTTAGCAAATGTACCAGTAAACGGTATTTTACCTCCAATTGTCATTCCGGCTGCTATACCCATCATATTAGCTTCGGCTATACCTACTTGGAAGAAGCGATCTGGATGATTTTCTTTAAAGGCATCCATTTTTAGGGATCCGGTAAGATCAGCACATAAGGCCACCACGTTTTCATTTGCTTTACCAAGTTCTTCTAATCCAGCTCCAAAACCTGAACGTGTATCTTTTTTTCCTGTATCTGTATATTTTTTCATGTATTCGATTTTTTAAAAGGGATTATTAATAATCTCCTAGGGTTTCAGGATTTTGAGCTAAACCGTTTTCTAATTGTTCATCATTCGGTGCTTTACCGTGCCAGGCGTGGGTGTGCATCATAAAGTCCACGCCATTACCCATTACCGTATGCATTAAAATACAAACAGGTTTTCCTTTACCAGTTCTTGATTTTGCTTCCTTAAGTCCATCGATAACTGCAGTGATGTTGTTTCCGTCCTTAATTTCCATAACATCCCAACCAAATGCTTCAAATTTGGCTTTTAAATCGCCCAATGGTAAAACATCATCTGTTGATCCATCGATTTGCTGTCCGTTGTAATCGATAGTACTGATTAGATTATCTACTTTTTTTCCAGCCGCGTACATAGCTGCTTCCCAAACTTGTCCTTCCTGTAATTCGCCATCTCCGTGCAGGCTATAGATTAGATGGTCGTCGTTATTTAATTTTTTAGATAACGCTGCGCCAATAGCAACGGACATTCCTTGTCCAAGTGACCCAGAGGCAATTCGTACACCTGGTAAGCCTTCGTGAGTAGTGGGATGCCCCTGTAATCTACTATCGATTAGTCTAAAGGTGTTAAGTTCCTCAACCGGAAAGTATCCGCTACGTGCTAAAACGCTATAGTAAACTGGAGAAATATGACCATTAGAGAGAAAAAATAAATCTTCTCCAATTCCATCCATTTCAAATCCATCATTTCTTTCTAGGATTTCCTGATAAAGAGCAACAAAAAATTCGGCACAGCCCAAAGAGCCTCCGGGATGTCCTGAATTTACTTTATGTACCTGGCGTAGAATATCTCTACGGACCTGGGTTACAAAATCTTCTAATTGTGTTGTGTTTGGCATTATGAACCTTATTACGTTTAAGCCGCAAAAATAAATCTTTTGTGTCCTGCTACAAAATGAATAATAGCCTTTTAATTAAAAGATTATTGTTAATAACCTACTTTTTAAAAAGATTAGAGAATTGAAGTTAGATTAGTTGCCTATCTTTGCCGTTCAATTTTTACCAAATGCTTATTTATACGGCATAAATAGCTATAGCGCGTCAATTCTATGAAGTTTGAGATAAAATCTAAAGATCCATTAACAAAGGCAAGAGCGGGTACCATCACTACAGATCACGGTACAATCGAAACACCAATTTTTATGCCTGTAGGTACGGTGGCCTCTGTTAAAGGAGTGCATCAAAGAGAACTTAAGAATGATATCAACCCAGATATTATATTAGGTAATACGTATCATTTGTATTTAAGACCACAAACTACGATACTGGAGAAAGCAGGTGGACTGCATAAATTTATGAATTGGGATAGAAACATACTTACGGATAGTGGCGGCTATCAGGTCTATTCCTTATCGGCAAATCGAAAAATAAAAGAAGAAGGGGTAAAGTTTAAATCTCACATCGACGGATCATATCATGTTTTTACCCCAGAAAATGTGATGGAGATACAACGAACTATTGGTGCTGATATTATAATGGCCTTTGATGAATGTACACCGTATCCTTGTGATTTTAAATACGCAAAACGGAGTATGCACATGACCCATAGATGGTTAGAGCGCTGTTTGCAACATCTCAAAAAAGTACCCGTTAAATATGGGTATGAGCAAACGTTTTTTCCGATTGTTCAGGGGAGTACCTATAAAGAGTTAAGAAAACAATCAGCAGAATATATTGCTGGTGTTGGGGCAGAGGGTAATGCTATCGGTGGTCTGTCCGTTGGAGAGCCAGCGGAAGAAATGTACGCCATGACAGAAGTGGTTACAGAAATACTGCCAGAGGATAAGCCTCGTTATTTAATGGGTGTTGGTACTCCTATAAATATATTAGAAAATATTGCACTGGGTGTAGACATGTTTGATTGCGTGATGCCCACACGAAATGCCAGAAATGGAATGCTTTTTACTGCTTATGGAACGATAAATATTAAAAATAAAAAATGGGAAGACGATTTCTCGCCCATAGATGAAATGGGTATCACCTTCGTGGATACGGATTATTCCAAAGCCTACTTAAGACATCTTTTTACGGTAAATGAATTATTAGGTAAGCAGATTGCAACAATTCATAACCTGGGATTTTATTTATGGTTGGTTAGAGAAGCAAGAAAGCATATTTTAGCAGGAGATTTTGAATCGTGGAAAAATAAAATGGTGAAACAGATGGATCGCCGTCTATAACACTTTTGGTGAACGTAAAGTAATTTTGATGAAAATATTAGATTGGTACATTCTTAAAAGATACTTAGGTACTTTTTTTACCATGATACTCCTTTTTATACCAATTGGGATCATTGTAGACCTGTCAGAAAAGATAGATAATATGTTGGAGCACGAGGCTCCTTTGAAGGCGGTGTTAGCGTATTATCTCGATTTTACGGTGTATTTCGCCAATTTATTATTTCCGCTTTTTGTATTTCTATCGGTCATTTGGTTTACCTCAAAACTAGCGAATAAAACAGAGATTGTTGCTTTTTTAAGCTCAGGAGTGTCTTATTGGCGTTTTTTAAGGCCATATATGATAGGAGCAATCATTATCTGTATTGGTGCGCTGGCTATGGGACTTTTTTTAGCGCCAAAAGCAAGCGAAGGTTTTAACGATTTTAAATATACGTATCTCAAAAAAGGAAGAAAAATTCAAGATACTCGTAATGTATATCGACAGCTTAACGATAGTATATTTTTGTATGCCAGTAATTTTGAACCGTTGAAAAAATCGGCTACCAATTTTACTTTAGAGTATTTTGACGGCAATCGTTTGGATACTAAAATTTCTGCAAGAAGAATTGTGTTTATTGAAAAAGACAGCATTTATGAAATGAGAGATTTCGTAAAGCGAAAGGTGCTTGAAAACGGAGACATAATCGAAAAAGCCAGAAAAAAAGATACGGTGCTCCCTTTTAATATCGACGAGTTTACGCCGGTAACTTATGTTGCCGAAACATTGAATTATACGGAATTGAGTGATTTTATAGAAAAGGAAAAAAAACGGGGTTCTTCCGATATCAATAGGTATATGGTAGTTGCATACAAACGGTGGAGTATACCTATTTCAGCTTTTATTTTAACCGTTATCGGTGTTGCAGTGTCTTCCGTAAAACGAAGAGGAGGCATGGGGATCAACTTAGCCGTTGGTATTTCATTAGCTTTTGTTTTTATATTTTTTGACAAAGTACTAGGTACTATGGCAGATCAATCTGATTTTCCACCTATTGTAGCTGTTTGGTTTCCTAATGTAACTTTTGGGATTTTAGCTATTTATTTACTCTACAATGCCAAACGTTAAACTCCAAAATTATTTCCATCTCCATTTTATCGTTTTTATTTGGGGATTTACCGCAATACTTGGCGAATTAATAACTATTGAAGCTTTACCCTTAGTTTGGTATAGAATGCTTACCGCTACTATATTTATTTTCATTTATATCAAATTGATGAAAATACCATTACAGGTAAGTAAGCAAGACTTTTATCTCTTGTCTTTTGCCGGGGCTGTCATTGCATTGCATTGGATTACATTTTTTGGAGCCATTAAAGCCTCTAATGTTTCTATAACCTTATCGATTTTATCTTCAGGAGCATTTTTTACCTCTTTATTAGAACCGCTGTTTTATAAACGAAAAATTATTTGGTATGAAGTGCTTTTTGGACTTATCGTAATTGGAGGATTGTATATAATTTTTAAGGTAGAAGGGGAGTACGTGACTGGGATCATCTTAGCCATTATTTCTGCATTTTTATCGGCTGTTTTTTCGCTTATTAACGGTAAATTAGCGAAGCGGCATAACCCCAGTAGGATCTCTTTTTATGAATTAGGATGTGGGGTAGGATTAATAACCATATATCTGCTTATAACTTCGGTACTTGGTAAGACTGACTTAGGTTTCACGAAAGCATTTTTTATTTTATCCGCATCTGATTGGATGTATTTAATGATTCTTTCCATTATCTGTACCGCCTATGCCTTTATCGCTTCTGTTAAGGTCATGAAGTTTTTAAGTCCGTATACGGTGATGTTAACCATTAATTTAGAACCCGTTTACGGTATCTTTTTAGCCTTTTTGATATTTGGAGACGCAGAACAAATGAGTGTACAGTTTTACTATGGTGCTGCAATTATTCTAGCGACTGTGCTACTAAATGGTATTTTTAAAAATGCTAAAAAACTAAAAAGAGCTCCTTTTAAAAGCAACTATACCAACTAAAGTTTTTATATTTGTCTGCTAACCCTTGAAACAAATAAATCTAATCTTATATTATGGAATATTTAGATTTTGAACTCCCTATCAAAGAATTAGAAGAGCAATACCATAAAGCTTGTGAGATAGGTGAAGAAAGTAATGTGGATGTTTCTGATACCTGTAAACAAATCGAAAGGAAACTAAAGGAAACCAAAAAAGAAATCTATAAGAATCTTACGGCTTGGCAGCGCGTGCAGTTATCCAGGCATCCTTCTAGACCCTATACCTTAGATTATATCAAGGCTATCTGTGGAGATTCTTTTTTAGAATTACACGGGGATCGAACGGTTAAAGATGATAAAGCCATGATTGGTGGTTTAGGAAAAATAGGTGACCAAAGTTTTATGTTCGTAGGCCAACAAAAAGGGTACAATACCAAAACCAGACAATATCGAAACTTTGGTATGGCTAATCCCGAAGGATATCGAAAAGCATTACGACTTATGAAAAGTGCAGAGAAATTCAATATACCTGTAGTTTGCTTTGTAGATACACCGGGTGCTTATCCAGGCTTAGAAGCTGAAGAACGAGGACAAGGGGAAGCTATTGCACGAAATATTTTGGAGATGACACGCCTTAAGGTACCTATCATTGTGGTGATTATAGGAGAAGGTGCGAGTGGTGGAGCCCTTGGAATTGGAGTAGGAAATAGAGTGTTGATGTTAGAAAATACTTGGTATTCTGTGATCTCTCCAGAATCTTGTTCCTCTATCTTATGGAGAAGCTGGGAATATAAAGAACAGGCAGCTGAAGCACTGAAGTTGACTGCCAAGGATATGAAAAAGCAAAAGCTTATCGATGAGATTGTAAAGGAACCGCTTGGAGGTGCACATACTGATCGCGAAAAAGCGTTTGCTATCGTTAGAGATCGAATTTTTGAAAATTTTCAAGAGTTGAAAAACTTATCACCAGAAGAATTGGTGGAATCCAGAATGGAAAAATATAGTAACATGGGGGTTTTTAAAGGATAATCCCTAAGAAAACACTTGCTAACAAAATCTGAAACTTGCAGTTTCGGATTTTTTTATGCTTATTAACAATAAATAGAAGTTATTAACAGCAGGATTGTTGAAGAGCTGTTAACATTCGTATCTTTGTAAAAGGGGCGATCTCTTTACAATTTTTTTACATTCGTAACTATGGAAAAAGTGCCAGAGGTTAAAAACATTAAATACGGGGGAGCAAATATAATTTCATTAGAAAAGGGGAAAATACCTCCGCAAGCTACTGATTTAGAAGAAGTTGTGCTTGGCGCAATGATGATCGATAAAAAGGGAGTCGATGAAATTATCGATATTCTTAATCCAGACGTTTTCTACAAAGAAGCACATCAATACATTTTTGAAGCGATTTATAAATTGTTTCAAAATTCAGAACCAATTGACTTATTAACTGTTTCGAGTCAATTGAAGAAAGATGCTAAGCTCGAAGTTGCAGGAGGAGATTATTATTTGATTCAACTTACCCAAAAAGTAGCATCTTCTGCACACATTGAGTTCCATGCACGTATTATTTTACAGAAATACATTCAGCGTAGCTTGATCAAAATTTCGAATGAAATTATTGAAGAGGCTTATGATGAAACATCTGATGTTTTTGATTTATTAGACGCCGCAGAATCTAAATTGTACGAAGTTACCCAAGGTAACATTAAACGATCTACAGAAACAGCACAAAGTTTGGTTATCCAGGCCAAAAAGAAAATACAGGAGATATCTAACAAAGAAGGTCTGAGTGGGATCCCATCTGGGTTTGATAAATTGGATAAACTTACCTCAGGATGGCAGCCAAGTGATTTAATCATTGTGGCTGCCCGTCCAGGTATGGGAAAAACAGCGCTAACCTTGTCCATGGCTCGAAATATGGCCGTAGGTCAAAATATACCTGTTGCATTTTTCTCACTAGAGATGTCATCGGTTCAGTTAATTACACGATTGATTTCTTCTGAGACCGGTCTTTCTTCAGAAAAATTAAGGACAGGTAAGTTAGAAAAGCACGAGTGGGAACAACTAAATGTTAAAGTCAAGGATCTGGAAAAAGCGCCACTTTTTATCGATGATACCCCCTCACTTTCTATATTTGACTTAAGGGCAAAGGCAAGGCGTCTTGCCTCTCAGCACGGTATTAAAATGATTGTAATCGATTATTTACAGTTAATGACTGCTGGTGGAAGTGGAAAGAATGGAAATCGAGAGCAAGAGATCTCTACTATTTCGCGTAACCTAAAAGCCTTGGCTAAAGAATTAGAGGTACCTGTAATAGCTTTATCTCAGTTATCTCGTGCGGTTGAAACCCGTGGGGGTAGTAAGCGTCCGTTGTTAAGTGACCTTAGGGAATCTGGAGCAATTGAGCAGGATGCGGATATCGTTGCCTTCATCTATAGACCAGAATATTATAAGATTGATGAATGGGACGATGAAGAACGTTCACCAACACAAGGTCAAGGTGAATTTATTGTCGCCAAGCACAGAAATGGTGGATTGGACAATATCAGGTTAAAATTCATTGGACATTTAGGTAAATTTGATAACTTAGATGACTTTGGCACTCCTTTTGAATTTCATTCTAAAATGAACGACGGAAATGAAGAAGAACCGTTTAGTACTTCTCATTTTCCTAGTGCGGATGAAGCTTTCGGAAGCAGCCTAAACGATTCTAATGATGATGAAGACGAAGTACCTTTTTAAATACCTTTTTGTAGTAATAGTTTTATGTTGTAGTACTGTAGCTAAGGCATCTTATGTCTTATTACCAATGGATGCAGAAACGCAACAAAACCACCTTAAAGCCTATGGAATAACCTACTGGACTTTAAGTAAGGATCTTAAAGTAAAATGGTTGCTCAATTATCGTGGTGGTTCTTTTTTACTACCTGATACAGAACAAATCCGTAAAGAATGTACCATCCGTGGGGTTTCTTATGAGGTCTTATCCGACGCAGAAACTACTGCAATCCTAGATGAAATCAGTAGTCCTTCAAAAAATATGGAGGCTGTTATTTTAGAAAAAGCACCTAAAATAGCGGTATATTCTCCTAAAGGGAATCAACCCTGGGATGATGCGGTAACTATGGTATTGACTTTTGCAGAAATACCTTATGAAACCATATATGATCAAGAGGTACTCAATGATAATCTGATTTTATACGATTGGTTACACTTGCATCACGAAGATTTTACTGGTCAGTATGGTAAATTCTATGCTAATTACAGAGCCACACCTTGGTATATACAAGAAAAAGCAGAAGCAGAAAAACAAGCTGCAGAACTGGGCTATAGTAAAGTGTCGGACCAAAAATTGGCTGTTGCGCTCAAAATAAGAGATTATGTAGTAGGTGGAGGTTTTATGTTTGCCATGTGCAGTGCTACCGATAGTTTTGATATTGCCCTAGCAGCGGAAGGTGTAGATATTTGTGAACCTATGTTCGATGGGGATCCTAGCGATCCAGGTTATCAATCCAAGATAGATTATAGTAAAACCTTTGCGTTTAAGAATTTTACGCTAGAGCGTAGTCCTAATGTATATGAGTTTTCTTCTATTGATATGACCCGTAATCGTAGAATCAATAAAGAAACAGATTATTTTTCTTTGATGGAGTTTTCTGCCAAATGGGATCCTGTGCCTACGATGTTGTGTCAAAATCATACTATGTTGGTTAAAGGATTTATGGGACAAACCACAGCCTATAATCCAAACGAAGTTAAATCCAATGTATTGGTACTAGGAGAAAACAAAACCAATGGCGAAGCCAGATACATCCACGGTATCAAGGGCAAAGGTTTTTTTACCTTTTATGGGGGGCACGACCCTGAGGATTATACCCATAGGGTAGGAGATCCTAAAACGGAATTAGAATTGCACCCTACATCGCCCGGTTATCGATTAATCTTAAACAATGTTCTTTTTCCTGCGGCTAAGAAGAAAAAACAAAAAACCTGATATTTTATAATTCACTGCTTTCAGGGTGTTTAGAGACATACCATTCTTTTAGTTTTATTCCTTAATTGGATAAGGTTATGAATTTAAAATTCATAGTCGATGTATCTCGACCAAAAAAGCGTTATGAATACTAAGATTTTAATGATGGCAACCGCTGTTTATTTAGGTTTAACGGGGTTGGCATTGACTTTTCTACCACAAGAAATCGCCCAAAATCTCAATAGTAATTCCGATCAAGTGACTCGGCTGTTGTTACAGGTTTTAGGTGCGTTATACCTGGGTTTTGCAATGCTCAATTGGATGGCAAAAAATAATCTTATAGGCGGGATCTATAGCAAACCCTTAGTGGTGGGTAATTTAGCGCATTATGTCATTAGTTCCTTTGCTTTAGTTAAGGTGGTTCACCAATTTTCAGGTGATGTGTTTTCGATTATGATAGGAATTACTGTAGTGTATATCATCTTTTCTTTGTGCTTCGCCTATGTCTATATAGCGAATCCCACAAAACTTACTGTAAACAAGTAATAAAAATTAAAATGCGTCAATTTTTTAGAAAACATCTAAAAACACTTTGCTTTTTGTAATGCTACCTAGTACTATTTTTAGTAATTTTTATCGTTAAAAAGTATGATTTTATAGATAAAAGGTTATTTTTGCGCAAAATAATTAGATTTCAACCAAAAAAAGATTATTTTTAAGTGCCCTAAAATGTTATCATGAAATTTAGTACTTCTACTATTGCTTTACTTCTTTGTCTTATGATTAGTGTTTTTGCTATTGCCCAGCAAAAACAATTGGACAGTCTTATTCAAGTCACTACATCTACAAAGGATTCTTTACATATCAACCAAGCTGCAGACTTGGTGTATGAAATGAATAAAAGAGAACTATTTGATGATGCCCTACAGTATTGTGATACACTGATAGGCATTTCAAAAAAAATCAAGTATTATAAAGGGGTTGGTAAAATCTATAATGAAAAAGCATACCTCTATAACCAAACGGATCAACTGTATCAGGCCTTAAAGTGTTTTGATCATGCTTCGTACTATTTCAAAAAGGTAAATTTTGATAGAGGGTTAGCAATTATCCAAAACAATAAAGCGGTTATTGAACAAAAACTAGGTAACCCAGAAAAAAGTATTACACATCTTCTTGAAGCCAATTTGTATTACGAAAAGCTTAAAGATAGCACAAGCCTGGCAGTTACCATCAATAATGTGGGTAATGTACATCTTGATCTCAACCAGATAGAAGATGCAAAAAAATGTTACTTCAAATCCATAGCACTTAAGGAGCAAACCAATTCGAATTTGATTGGCCCAACCTATAATAATTTGGCTTCAGCCTATGTCAATCAGTCAAAATTAGATAGCGCCTTGGTGATTTTGGATAAATCATTGGTAAAAAATAAAGAAGAAGGAAATGACGCCGGTATGGCAGAAGCCTATATTTTATTAGGCGAAATAGCTTATCATAAAAAAGAATACGACAAAGCAAAGAAATACTATGAGTCTTCGCTGCAAATCGGGGGTAAAGTAGAATATCAATTGCGATTAATCCGTACCAAATTATCCCTTGGTGAAATAGCGATGAAAACGAACAATTATAATGAAGCTGCAAGGTATTTATCTGAAGCAAGGGAGACTTCTGAAGCCATCAACTCAACACCTTTGTTGTTGGATAGTTATGAGTTGTTGGCAAAATTAGATTCTACACGCGGAAATTATAAGGATGCCTACGCGTGGAGCAATCGCTATAAACAATTGTATGAAGATCACACCCTAAATGAATCCAGCAAGAAAATTGATTTGATAAGAAAGCGGTTAGAGAATGAGAAAAAACATCAAGCGCTTTTGGATAAACGAAAAATTGAAAAACAACAAGCTGATAAAGCCTTGTTTAAGCAAAAGGTATATACTTATATTGCCATAGCTGCTTTTATTGTTGCTATTATTTTTATCATTGGAATCATTAAGACACGATTACAGAGAGTAAAATATATTAAGGAACTTAACGAATCCAATCAGGTAAAAGACAAATTGTTTTCCATAATATCACATGATTTAAAAAATGAGATTCACGGACTAGACAGCACCCTTAATTTGTTGAAAGACGATATGATTTCTGAAAGTGAGTTTAAAGAGATCATACCAGTACTATCAACCAGTGCGCATCAAACCTCCATATTATTGACCAATCTACTGAATTGGTCCAAATCTCAAATGAATAGTCTAAATGCCAAGCCGAGTGACTTTGATTTTTCAGAAATTGTAAATGATAAATTTGCCTTTTTTGCAAATAAAGCTTCTAATAAGGGGATTCAATTGATTAATAATTTAACCGGTTTCACCAAAGTGTTTGCGGATAAAGATATGTGTACAATTGTGGTACAAAATTTAATCGCCAATGCCGTTAAATTTTGTAGTGCTGGTGATTCGATTACCATTTCTAAGGAGGAGGCAGAGGATCAAACCACGATTTATTTTGAAGACACCGGGGTTGGGATTACCGAAGAAAATATAACTAAAATCTTCTCCGATATTACACTGACCACAAAAGGAACCCATAATGAGTCCGGTACTGGATTAGGTTTGAAAATTTGTAGAGAGTTGATTAAGCTAAATCGAGGTGATATCAGTGTTCAAAGTTCGCTAGGAGTAGGGAGTACTTTTTGTGTCACCTTGCCAAAATGCTAAGCCAGGGATATTCGCGGAATTAGCGAAAAAAAGCAAAAATCCAACCTTTAAATTTAGATACTTCCTTTTCCGTACTCGTATTGTTTTCAATATTCCCTAGTTTTACGAAATAAAGTTAGTAGTACTACTAGATATTAGATTGGTATGTTGAAAAAAATAGTAATGGGATTCGCTATCGTGGTCGTAGCTGTCATTTGTTTAGTAGGGTATGGGGTTTACCGATTATTTAATCAATTGGGCGATCCCGTTAATGAAGAAAAATCGGATGCGTATTATTACGCTACCGATGGTAATAGTTTGGTGTACAGCCCTATGGGAAATTGGTTTGAATTAGGTAAGACTAGTTTTCAGGCAGATTTGCCGTCGTTTGAGGTATTGTCTAAATCTTATGCCAAAGACAAAAACAATGCATACCATATGTATAGAACTATCAAAACCGCTGTAGATATCCCTTCTTTTACCGTAAAGTTCGATAATGTTCCCATGGATAAAAACCATGTGTATTCATTACAAACGAATTGCGATACAGCACAAACGAAGGTATGTTTACAGATCATTAAAGGTGCAGATCCTAAAACCTTTAAAAAATTGGATTTTGCGTTTTCAATAGACAAGCAGCATGTGTATTACAATGACACGATTGCACCTGCATTAGACCCTAAAACATTTAGTTCCGTCAACGATTATTTCTATAAAGATAAATTAGGAGTGTACCTCCATCAAATTAATAAACCACTTCAAAAAATAGCTGCAAATCCCGAAAATACACAGATGTTGAGTTCAACCATTATTAGGGATGCTCAATCTATATATATGTTTTTGTCATACGGGCGTGAGCTGATAGTAATTCCGTTTACTGACAGTAGCTCAATCTTAGTAGGACCTGACTCACAATTTTTGAGGGCAGATGAACACATTTATTACAAGGGTAAAGTAGTCCCTAATGTAGATGCTGAAAGTTTTCAATTAGTAAGCAAGGGGTATTTTATAGATAAAAACTCTGTATACTTTCAGGATCAGCGAATTGAAAAAGCGGATGTTTCCACCTTTACAATGATTAAATATCAATATGGTAAAGATAAAAATCACGTGTTTTTTGAAGGGAAAATCATGGAAAACGCAGATGTAAATTCCTTCAGGTATAACAAGGAAAAACTTCAATTTGAAGATAAAAACCACATCTATAGATGGGGGAAACCAAAATCGTAGATTTATTTTTGATAAAAATTAAGCTTTTTTTTGCATTATTTTCAACCGAGACCCTGTATAACCAGGTTTAGCTACTAAATTTTTAACGTTAAGGTTGTTTTATTACAAATGTATTATCAGTTGGATTTTTCAATATTCTGAATTCAATAACTTTACGAAAACGATATCGTAAAATTTATAGATTAAATGATAACCAAAGAATTGCATACTAGTAATAGAATTTTGATGGGGCCTGGGCCTTCTGATGCGCACCCAAAAGTCCTTCAAGCCATGGCAACTCCTTTAATTGGGCATTTAGATCCAGAATTTGTGGAGATCATGGATGAGGTAAAGGAAATGGTACAGCAAACCTTTATCACCAAAAACAACTTAACCTTTGTCGTTTCTGCACCGGGTAGTGCCGGTATGGAAACTTGCCTGGTAAACCTGATTGAACCAGGAGACGAAGTAATCATTGGAGTCAATGGTGTGTTTGGCGGTAGAATGTCTGAGATTGCCGAGCGTTGTGGTGCCAAAGTACACCGCATCGAAAAGCAATGGGGAACTGTCGTTACAACAGCAGATGTAAAAGCGGCTTTAGAGAAGTGTCCTAAGCCAAAACTACTGGCCTTGGTCCATGCAGAAACCTCTACAGGAGCCTTACAACCGCTTCAGGAGATCAGTGATCTTATTCATAATGCAGGTGGCTTATTGATGGTAGACGCGGTAACTTCGTATTGCGGGGTGGAACTTCAGGTTGATGAATGGAATATTGACGCTATTTATACCGGAACCCAGAAGTGCTTAAGTGCCCCGCCGGGATTATCACCGGTTAGCTTTTCTGAGCGTGCGATAAAAGTGTTAGACGAACGAAAAACCAAGGTGCAGAGTTGGTTTTTAGACCTGACCCTCGTAAAGAATTATTGGGCTGGATCCAAAAGAGCGTATCACCATACGGCGCCGGTTTCTTCAATTTTTGCGTTGCGCGAATCGCTACGTTTAGTACTAGAAGAAGGCTTAGAAAACCGATGGAAACGACACCAGGAGGTACACCAGGTATTGAAGACCAAGCTTGAAAACTTAGGTTTCAAGTATTTGGTAGAGGAACAGTACCGTTTACCCAATTTGAATTCGGTGTATTTGCCTGAAGGTAACGACGAGGCTTTGATCCGAAGAAAATTATTAGATGAATATAATATCGAAGTAGGCGGTGGCTTAGGTGATTTTGCAGGAAAGATATGGCGAATCGGTATCATGGGTGAAAGCTGTACCCTAAACCACGTTAATATGCTGATCAGCGCACTCGAGGATATGAAGGAGTTTAAATCGTAAAAGTAGACCTTTCTTTTTCAAAAGAATAATTCTAACAAAGCTCCGAGATTCAGGTGCTTTGCACCGCGGAGTTTGTAGAATGGTTTTTAGCTTTAGCTAAAAAATTCCTATGAAAAAGTGTCGTTTTCTCCCGCCTGCCTTAGTACTAAGTACGGCGAGCAGGTTGATTCGTTTCTTGTCTGCATCCGACGAGTTTACGAGAGGAATGCATTAGTAAAAGAGATGAATAGACAACTAGTTTCATCATACATGAGATTTGTATTTATAAATTTATTGAAAACTTAGGTATGAGGAAAATATCAAAATCCTCATATCTTTTCTTTTTTGCATTGCCCAAAAAAGAAACAAAAAAAGCTAGCCTTAAGAAATATATGCTAAAAATTTTGCACGCTACATTGTGTAAAATGAAACTTTTCTGTTTTATGTAAACATAGGCTGCACTAGTAAACATGCTTACTAATAGAACCATTCTTGATTTTAAGAATTTTACACTGCCATTCCGCTAGCTTCATTTTTAACATATATATTTGTTAGGGCACTTTCTTAAGCTGAAGTGCTTCACAAGTAAACAGAACTCAAATAACTTTAAAGGAATAAGTCAATCTAAGAATTTTCCTTGTAAGGTTACCTGATCAAAAAGGGTTGTAAAACACATCATCACTGTCACATCGAGCCCTTCGACTATGCTCAGGACAGGCGCTGTCGAAATGCTATCGAAATTTGTCAATTTTAATTATTCTTCATTAATGTAAAGTATTAAAAAAGCACGATCTTGGTAATTATTAGACAACTCAGGAACAACTTGTTCCTGAGTTTCAGTTTATTTTGATCAAAATGAGAATACTTATCGTATTTAGTTGTTTTCTTCTTTTTGCTTGTGCTCAAAAAGAGGATAGAGCTTCATCTGTTACCGACGTTGTAATCTCTTTACATAAAAAAATTGAAGATGGACCTTTTCCCGCATCTTCCAGGCCTTTATATGTATACGATCAACAGCCTATTGATATCAAAGGGCTTCCAGCTATTGATACGTTGAAAGTTCAATATTATGGATTTAAAACATCAAAACTATACGATTCTGTGCAGCCTAAGGGTATTCACCTATTTTCTGGTTTTGAAAATGATAGCATCGTAATTTCTTTAGATTTAAATTATAATAAAGATTTTAGTGATGATAGAAAGCTATATTTTTCTAAAGAATTTTTAAACAACAAGAACGGAAGAGAGGCTTTGCGAAAGTATACAACTCGATTAGATACCTTACAATATAAAGGCTTCAAAAATGGTCATTCAGCGCTGATAACTTTGATGTATAAGGTGAAATTGAATGATAGTTCGATTGTTTATCGAAATGATCCCATAAAAACAACATTGTCATTACAAATGCAAACTTATGATCCCTGGTGGTCTGGCGAAACTACTATTGAAAATGAAATCTACAAGCTTGCCTATGATCCTGGAAGTCTTTTTTATCCTAATTTTTTATTTGCTAAAATAAACGATAAGTTCCCTACAAGGGCAGAGTACGATTATATCGACTACAAACTAAAGGATACCATTCAGTTAGGTAGCTCTTATTTTAGAATGGATAGTATTGATAACCAGGTGTCTCGTTTGTTTTTAAAAAAACTAGCGATAAAAGAAAAATTAACCGGTTATAGAAGAGGCGAAACTATTAAGGATATTAGGTTTATAGATATGAACCTAAAAACGAATAGTCTTTCACAGCTCTTGACTCAAAATGAGTATGTATTAATAGATTTCTGGGGAACCTGGTGTGCTCCTTGTATCAAGCTTACCCCAGATTTAGTAAAATTGAAGACTGATTTTCCTGACAGGGTTTCAATAGTAAGTTTTGCGTATGATGAAGAAAGAAATAAAGTCGCGTCTTATATAGAACAACATGATATGAATTGGACTCATGTTTTTATAAAAGGTAACGCAAAAGGCAAAAATCATCCAAGGGTAATCAAAGATCTTAGAATTCAGACGTATCCTACCTTCTTATTGATAAATAAAGAGTTGAAAATCATAGAAAGGGGATACGGAAAAGAGTCATTACATCAAATCAGAGAATTACTTTTAGAACAGTCGGAAGAGCAGTGAAAAATTGATTTTCTTGTGGCTTTACTAAAATGTAATGTTGCAATTTTCAATTGAGAATACTCAATTGGTATTGATTGATAAAAGAAGATTGTAAAAAATATCATCACTGTCACATCGAGCCCTTCGACTATGCTCAGGACAGACGCTGTCAAGAAATAGTTTTAAAAAAAAGTCCTGCTAAACAACAAACGCTTAGCAGGACTATTCTTATAGGCTTATGCCTAAATTATTTACCGTATTTTTTACTATACCGTTTCCAAAGTTTGGTGTGATGACTCTCTAAACTGATATCTCTACCTTGTATATAGGCCTTATCCAATTGGTTGGTACGCATATCTAAGGCATCACCTTCACTGATAAATAGGGTAGCATCTTTGCCCACCGCTAAAGTACCAGCCATAGTATCAATTCCAAGGATCTTAGCATTATTAAGGGTAATCAACTGTAAGGCTTTTTCTTTATCCAAACCGTGTGCCGCTACCGTACCTGCCTGAAATGGAAGATTCCGTGCATTTGCTCTTTCCATTTGACCACTGTTTTGTAATCCTACTAAAACACCACTATCAAATAAGATGCGTGCATTTTTATAGGGCTGATCATAATCATCATCTTCAAAGTTTGGTGTAGAATGTGTTCGGGTTAATAGCACCGGAATATTGGCTGCTTTTAACTGCGCAGTTACCTTATAGGCTTCATCACCACCTACAATGACAATGTTTTTTAAGCTGTGCTTTTGGGCAAAATTAATCACATCCAGGATTGCCTTTTCAGATTCTACGTGAATGTACAAGTTCTGCGTACCGTCAAACGCTCCTTTCATCGCCATATGGGGCAGGTGATACGCTTTTTCATTGCTTTGAATGGTAGCTTTGGCTTGTTTGATAAAATCTTCAAGTTCTGTGATTTGCTCAGTATACTTTTTGTTGGGTTTATAGCCAGGATCTTCACCCATCCACCATCTTCCTCTGGTAAAAGGGTTGGGCCAGTTGATGTGAATACCATCATCTATTTTCATAGCGGCGTCTTCCCAGTTCCAGGCATCCAGTTGTACAATGGATGAGGTACCCGAAATTCTGCCTCCCCTAGGTGTAGTTTGAGCGATGAGTACGCCACTTGGACGCATAGACTCTACAATTTTACTTTCGGCATTGTAGGCAATAATACTGCGCACGTGTGGATTGTATAACCCTATTTCGCTATCATCGTCTGTGGCACGTACCGCACCAATTTCTACTAACCCTAGGGTAGTATTAGGCGCTATGATACCCGGATATACATGTTTTCCACTAGCATCGATGACCTTACCTTTGGTCGTTGTACTGGCTTTGGTACCTATAGCGGTGATTTTACCGTTTTCAAAAACGATCGTACTGTTTTCGATCACCGAACCGTCACCGATATGCGCTGTAGCACCTACAATACTTATGGCTTCCGTTTGTTTATCGGCCGGTGTTTGTTGGGCTGCTACTTCTCCGAAGGAAAAGAATAGCAGCGTTATGATTATTACTATATGTTTCATTGTTCTTATGTCTTTACTTAGTGTCAGCCTTGCTTATATCAAAGCTGAAGCTGATCTATTTTTTAATGGATGGTTTCTAACGTATTACACTCAAAACGTTGCTTCTCCTTTTTCTTAGCCGGTTGTGTTTTGAGTCCGCTGTTTTTAGCTTCGAGCATCATTGTGGCCAACTTATTTTTTTGCTGGGCTATGGATTGACGCATTGCTTTGTCTTTTTCCAGATCAAAATAAACCGCACCTTCAATCAATGTTTTTTCCGCTTTGCTGTAAATAGATAACGGGTGGTCTGTCCATAGTACCAGATCCGCGTCTTTACCTACTTTAATGCTACCAACACGATCATCAATATGTAATAGCTTCGCAGGATTAAGTGTTACAAACTTCAGTGCATCTTCTTCGCTAATACCACCGTACTTCACCGACTTCGCAGCCTCTTGATTAAGGCGTCTCGCCATTTCGGCATCATCACTATTGATCGCTACTGTAACGCCTTCTTTATGCATAATGGCAGCATTGTAAGGGATGGCATCATTTACTTCGTACTTATACGCCCACCAGTCAGAGAAGGTTGATCCTCCAACACCGTGTGCAGCCATCTTATCCGCTACTTTGTATCCCTCCAGAATATGGGTAAAGGTATTGACTCTAAACCCAAAGCTCTCTGCGACTTTCATCAGCATATTAATTTCACTTTGTACATACGAGTGACAGCTGATGTAGCGCTCTCCGTTAAGGATCTCTACCAGCGTTTCTAACTCGATATCCTTACGATACGGTTCGCCACTTTTCTTGGCTTTTTCATAAGCTCTCGCTCTCGAAAAATAATCCATATACACTTGTTCCACACCCATACGCGATTGTGGAAAACGGCTAAAACTCTGCCAGTTACTCTGTTTTACATTTTCACCAAGCGCAAACTTGATAAACTTAGGCGTGTTGCTATAGATCAGGTTATCCGCATCTTGACCCCATTTTAGCTTAATGATGGCAGATCTACCCCCAATAGGGTTTGCCGATCCGTGTAGTATCTGAATGGAAGTCACACCACCGGCCAGGTTTCTATAAATATCAATATCATCGGGTTGTACTACATCCTCGATAGTCACTTCGGCCGAAGAATTGTGCCCCGCTTCATTAATCGCCGCAGCGGCAATGTGCGAGTGCTCATCTACGATACCAGCAGTAATATGCTTACCGGTGGCATCAATAACCTTAGCCCCTCCGGCAGATAGGTTTTTGCCGATTTGAGCGATTTTACCGTCTTTGACCAGTACATCGGTTTCTTGTAATACGCCGTCGGCTTCATTGGTCCAAACCGTTGCATTTTTAAATAAGATCGTTTCTGCCTTTGGTAATTGAGCAGCACCATACGCCTTATTAGGATAGGTAACCGGAACTACTTCTGGTTTTTTCTCGTCCTTATCTTTGTTGTCTTTCTTGTCCTTGCTATCCGCAGTTGCTGGTTTTTTCTTGGCCATAAAACTGGTTTCAGCCCCATTGGCTAAAATTGCTTTACCAGTGAGTACATCAGTATTGTCTTTAACTGCAGCAATAAGTCTGATGTATTTGGTAGTGGTGGTATCAGTATCCGTAAAGGTCAGGTTGATCCAATCGTTACTGTATTCAATCTTACTACCTAGCTTTAGGTCACCTTGTTTTACTTCCGCTTTTGGCTTTTCTGCCGTACCAGAAATACTTAGCGCATAGGTTTTACTCGCCAGGGTAATGTCATACTCGCCTTTGATTTCTTTGATATTCATATCATTGATGACATTTTTACTACCCTGTACCCAGTTTTCATAGATTACATTGTCCTTCGTAAATAGCTCATCTTTGGTAATTAAAAAGTTAGCGTACGCACCATTTTTAAGCGTTCCCAGTTGATCGCCCATCCCTAAAAGCTGAGCAGGCACTGTAGTCAATGCTTTGATCGCTGTTTTTCGATCCAAACCATATTCGATCGCCTTCATTATGTTTTTTTGAAGCTCCTCTAGTTTTTTAAGTTTATGGGCTGTGATGGAGAAGGTAATTCCATTTTTGGCTAAGGCAGCTGGATTGGTAGGCGCCTGGTTCCAGTGTTTCATATCCCCAAGACTTACCAAATTAGCAGCATAAGGATCCGTAACATCATAGGCATCTGGGAAATCCAAAGGAAGGATATATGACGCATTGGTCGCTTTTACCTTGTCGATGCGAGCATATTCATCTCCGCCACCTACGATAATGTATTGTACCCCACCAGTACCACCCACCTTATCCGCACGGAAACCATTGATACGGCTGTCGGTTTCAAAGATCTGCGGTAAAGTTTTATTGGCGATAAAAGCCTCCAGGGACTGATCTTTAGTCGCTACATTCCCTTTACTATACCAGTCTGCATCCAGGTATACTTGCTTTAACAGGGCCATAGCTCCCATAAGCGAGGTAGGATACAGCTGTTTACTTTCTTTACTTTTTTCAAAAGATAAAAACTGTGCTGAGCGGTCACTGATCAATCGCTCCCCCTCAGAGCCTTCGTTATTTAAGGCTACTAATAAGCCCGTACCACGGACGATACCATCTGGCATATGGGTGTTGACGGCACCAAAGCCTTCTTTAATATATTCCGTTGCTTTTTTGTCATCATATTTAAAATGATCCAAGGCATTGATCTCTGCGCGAATGTGGTCATTCCAATAATGGCCTTCTCTAGAGGGACCGTACTGTGGATTACCACCATAAGGGCTACCGCCACCACCTTTAGGGGGTTCAATCCCAAAATTAGTAAACGGATCAATAAAAGAAGGATAGATGTGCTTGCCCTGTAGGTCGATAACCACGCTATTTTTAGGAATAGAAGCAGATTTGCCTACAGCGACGATTTTCCCTTTTTGAACCACTAGGGTTCCTTTGTTAATAAACTCATCGGGTGTGGTGTGGATGGTAGCATTGGTAAAAACTGTGTAATTAGAATTGGTTGTTTTTACCCCATCATTTTTAGGAAAGTACTCCTGCGCATGTACCGACATGCAAACACCGATCACCGCTAGTGATACTAGTAATTTTTTCATGAAAAGTTGTAATGTGTTAGAATAAGCTTTAAAGATAACGGATGAGGTAGAAAGCACTAAGGGTTTAATAATACTTTAACAAGGGAGTGGGTGAGTGGGTGAGTGGGTGAGTGGATGAGTTGGTGAGGCTTGTAGTTGGTAGATTGTAGTACGAAGGCTGAGGTGACTCGAAGCCTGAGGTGCAAGCCCCGAAGTCTCGGGATGGAGTAAGTGAGTAGGTGAGTGGGTGAGTTAATGAGTTGGTGAGGCTTGTAGTTTGTAGTTGGTAGTTTGAAGAACGAAGGCTAAGGTTTTATAAGTAGCCCTTCGACTACGCTCAGGGCACAATAAGTTGTCACAATTTGTCCCAATCCGTCGGGGTCGAGTGTCCTGCGTAGCAGGAGGTATCGAGATGAGTTTTGTCTAGTAAATGATTTGATCCCTAAGGTTTTTGAGGTATTATTGTATCTTTAAAAAAAATAGAAATAAACCCAATTGGGTTTATAAATTTGTTGTGCTACATTAACAAAATGAGATATTTCATAAAACGAAAAGCAATATTGGTACTAGCCTTTTTTATAGCGATTATCCTGTGTAGAGAATTTTTGTGGAAGACACGAGCAACCTCTTATTTTGTTGAAAACATTAAAGTAAATATTGTTTATAATCCTCATTTTGTTTTCGGAATTGATCCAATGGTAACAAAAAATATTACTGTTAAAAATATAAAAACGGAAAACACCTAATTATGAAAACTAAATTTTTAAAACTTGTAATTTATATTTTTATACTAACTTTTTTAGAATCTTGTGCTTCCGATGATTCTACTCCATCGATACAACAAGAAAATCTGACAGTTATTTTAAATACTCCTTTGAATAACAGCGATAATATTGATACTAGCTCATCATTTAATTGGTCTGTTAATGGTTCTATTGATGGAGTAGAAATAACTTATGACTTTTATTTAGGGCTAAACCCCAACGATCTCGAATTAATTAAAGAAAATATAAATGAAATCAGCTTTAATTATTCAAAATTACTTACCAATCAAAACACTTATTACTGGAAGGTCAAGGCTACAGATGCTAATGATAGAGTTTCGGAAAGCCCAGTTTTTACATTTACTACAATTGCCAATTCAGGAACTTTCATCGATCCAAGAGATAATGAAGAATATCGATGGATAGGTATTGGAGATCAAATATGGATGGTTGATAATCTTAGATTTAGAACAAACGATGCAGCAATTGCCTTAAATAATGATGAATCAACTGTATCACTATATGGCCGCTTCTATTTTATTGAGGATGCTCTTGTATCTTGTCCCGAGGGATGGCATTTACCGTCAAATGAAGAATTCAATCAATTAATTGAATTTGTAGCTATTGAGAGAGAATTTGGATTTTTTAATTATGAAGCTTTATTAAAAAGTGTTAGCGGATGGGTTGGAAACACTGGTGGGAATAATTATAGCGGATATAATCATCTGCCAACCGGAATTTGGAATATTCAAAACCAATTTGGAAATACTGGAGAAGAAGGTTATCAATGGACAAGTACTATAAGTAGTCAAGGAAGATATTCCATATTTGGTACAACAAAAGATGCTAATTCTTTTTTTATACTTGATAACCTTCTTGTAGACGGTGTTAATACTCAAAGACATTGCGTTAGATGTATAAAAAATTGAAATAGAGAGATGTTTGATTATGAAATCGCTTCGGAAAATTACATAAATTCATCAAACTGAAAAAAAAATGTTACAATGATGAACTAGATAATATTGAGCTTTAGAGTCACTTCTACGAAGTTTGTAACTTTAAAGTATAGATTAAAATAATACCTTGCTAAAAACCCGATCCGTTGGGGTCAAGTTTCCTGCGCAGCAGGATGTATCGAGATGAGTTGTATCAAGTAAAGCATTGAACGTTATGAGTACTTAGTAACGGGTCTCGATACAACGTCTGGCGTTTTACGCCATTCGCCACTCGACCTGACATTTTATTTACATAGTAACAGCGTTGTCACACTGTCCCGATCTCTCACATCGAGGTCGAGTGTGCTGTGAAACAGAATGTATCGAGATGTCATTAGAGTTGTATTGCATGCTAAATTTAGCGGCTTGTTAGCTCATAACAATGATAGGAGAACGACTTTTTTTGCAATCTTTTGGTAAAGGAAAATTCCATATCTATAGGTAATACTACCATTTCATTTATATTTGAAAAAGTTCAAACCGATATCAACAAGAATACGCATACCGTCTTATGAAAAAAATCATTATTGTTTTATCACTCATTACGTTACTATCTGCCTGTAAGGATAAAAAATACCAACCTAAAGGCTTAACCAAACTCACCAAAGAGCAACTACTCGAAAAAGCAACGAATAAGGAATACCCTGATGTTACTAAAGTGACCTATAAAACCGAAATGGGAGTGATCATTCCCCTGGATAGCTTACGAAAAAATTATGATCCTGATGAATGGGCTGCAGATTATTATGTAGATGAAACTAATGTAATCAAAGAGTTAGTCCTGAGGAAAGCTAATGAAGAAGATAAGGCAATACGAAAAAAGATACAAGAGGCTTATAATAAGCAAGAACCTATAACTGTGGTGGATGTAGATTGTGATCAATTACCACAATTATTACAAAAGATTTATGAATCCGATCAAGGGATGCGCTCTGGTGAGCAACAGTTAGATCAGGATGTAGATAGACAAAATTTGGTAATGGTTATTAGCATTATCGAAAAATGCGGTATGCCTACCTTAGCTCAGGTAAATCAATTACAAATGACAGCGATCTGGTTGGTATTTCAGCATGCAGATAACGCGAACCGAAAAAAGTATCTGCCACTATTAGAAAAAGCAGCTGCCAATGGCGACTTACAAGCCACCAATATAGCTATGATGAAGGATAGGATACTGATGATGGACGGAGAGCCTCAGCTCTACGGCACTCAGGTTACCCAAAAGAAAGGTGAGTTTGTACTCTACGATCTGGCGAATCCTGAAACTGTCAACAAAAGAAGAGCAGCAATTGGCTTTGGTCCTTTAGAAGCTTATCTGCAACGATGGGATATAGAATTTACAGTAGCGCAAGAGGAGTAAGTAAGTCCCGAAGGCTGAGGTGTCTCGAAGCCTGAGGAATTACACTGTCCCGATCTGTCATAACTTGTCCCGATTTGTCACATCGAGTGTCCTGCGTAGCAGGATGTATCGAGATGAGTTGTATCAAGTAAAGCGTTGAACGTTATGAGCACTTAGTAATGGGTCTCGATACAACGTCTGGCGCTTTACGCCATCCGCCACTCGACCAGACATTTTATTTACATAGTAACAGCGGTGTCACAACTTACCCAGAAGTGTTGGGATGGAGTTTGTAAGTAGTTTTGGTTGTTGGTGTTGGGTAAGGCTAAAAACTATTGTTAAGAATTATGTAAATAAGTAGGAGCCGTTAGCCTTAGGGCTTTTAGGTATTATTGTATCTTTAAAAAGATAATAGAAATAAACCTAATTGGGTTTGTAAATTTGTTGTGGGTATTGCAAAAAAACGATGGAAGTAAGCGAAAAAGCCAATTTTATTGACCAGTTTTTAAGGAAATTATATGATTCTAATTATCCCATTTCACTTGCTATGGGAATTGAAGGAAATCAACTTCCAAGTGAGAAAAATAAACAGAAATTTAAAACACTTGAATATATCCTCGAAGAATTAAATTTAGTAGATTTTGTAAGAGGAAGAGATAATTCTACTTTAAGCGGTCAATGTGAATATAACTTGAGTGGAAAAGGCAGAGAATTTGTCGAAAAAAATGAGTCTACAATAGTTTTACTTCTCAAAAGAGAAATGGAAAAGGAATTTAATGGCAATCCTTTATTTGATGAAAAAGAGTGGGATAAATATTATGACAGACTTCTTGAAAAAAGAACTAATCAAGCCGATTTTTTTTTAGACATTATAGTAGAAAAAAGATTAATAAACTTGGACAAACAAAGTGTTAGAAAGCATTTTAAAAAATGGTTTGAAGAAAATCAAGAATTTGACTTACAAATTAAAGATGGAGATTTAGCAATAGAAGATGGAGATTTACAAACAGTTCCTGATTTCTCTAAAGATAATATTCCGGAATTTTTAAAATGGTTTGAAAAAGAAGGTAATAATTTTATTGATTACTTAAAAGAACAAGATGTGAATGTAAAAGAAGGCTCAAAACAGGAGATTATTAACTACGGAAATTTGACTATAAATAATGATTCTACAATCAAAAAACAATCGTTTAATAATGGAACTGAACAAAAAGAATCGAATTGGTCGAAAGCGAATGTAATTATTGCATTGATTGTTGGATTAGCGACAATAATAGGAGTTATATGGGGAATTTTGGAGTAAAGCACTCCCCAAAAAACCGTATAAAAATAATTGCTAAATTAGTTCTTAACCAAAGGTCGTTGCGGTTTTGTTACGTCTAATTTCCATTCGAAAAATCCTCGCACACAAAACCGCAACTATTCTAATACAAACACGTTGCGATTAATTTACCAAAATGCGAATAATAGAGATAAACGGAAATAAATTTTCAAATATGAATGGATTTTATCGAGAGATAGAATCGAAATTGACTTCTGGATTGAATTGGAAAATTGGACGTAATCTTAATGCCTTTAATGATGTACTGTATGGGGGATTTGGAGTTCACGATGTTAACGAAAAATATATCCTAAAATGGCACAGAAGTGAAAAAAGCAAAGCGGATTTAAAATATTATGACCGAATAATTGAAATTATTAGAGAACACGAGAATATCGAATTACAATTGGCTTGATTGCTATATTGGTAGACCCTGGCTCTTTGAATTTTGCAACTTTCTGCGAAGCAGGAAGTATCGAGATGAGTTGTATTAAGAAAAGGATTGAACGTTATGATTACTGAGTAATGGGTCTCGATACAACGGCTGGCGCTTTACGCCATCCGCCACTCGACCTGACATTTTATTTACATAGTAACAGCGGTGTCACACTGTACCGTTTCATCCGGGTTTAGTGTGCTGCGCAGCAGGATGTATCGAGATGTGTTTAGTCTAGTAAATGATTTGATCCCTAAGGTTTTTGAGGTATTATTGTATCTTTAGAAAGATATAATAGAAATAAACCCAATTGGGTTTATAAATTTGTTGCCCACCATTTATAAAACGATTATCAAAAATGAAACTTCACGAAGCGATTGTAAAAGTTATTGAGTCAAAAGGAACTCAAATGACGACTACTGAAATCGCGAACGAATTGAATAAAAATAATTTGTATCGGAAGAAAGATGGTTCAGATATAACTGCCTTTCAAATACACGGAAGAACCAGAACTTATTCAAATTTGTTTAATAGAAATGGGGCGATAGTAAGTTTAATTAAACATCCAAAAACTAAAAAATCTATTAGACCACCGAAATGGCATAGGGATGAAATAATACTTGCACTTGACCTTTATCATTCAATTGAACCAAGGGAAATGGATAGTAAGAATCCTAAAATCATTGAAGTTTCAGAAATATTAAATAATCTTCCAATCCATACACAGAGAATTGATAGTATGAAATTTAGAAATCCGAATGGTGTTTCTATGAAGTTGAATAACTTCAAAGCCATTGACCCTGAATATGATGGCAAAGGAATGGATAGATACAGTAAACTTGATAAAGAAGTTTTCTTTGAGTTTCAAAATAATAATGATGGACTTAAACGAATCGCAGAACAAATAAGGAAAACTGTTTCTGATTCGGAACTAACCGAAAATTTGTATCAAATTGGAGATGACGAAGACGAAAAACAACTAAAAGTAAAAGAAGGAAAAGTAATCTATAAATTACATAAACATAGAGAACGAAATCCTAAATTGAATAAAAAGAAAAAGAAAAGATATTTAAAAAAAACACGGCAAACTAGATTGTGAAATTTGTGGATTTGACTTTTATAAGATTTATGGAGATTTGGGAAAAGGGTTTATTGAATGTCACCACAAAAAGCCTTTGTCTGAATTAGAAGGTGAATCTTTAATATCAATAAATGACTTGGCTTTAGTCTGTGCAAATTGTCATAGAATGCTTCATCGTGAAATTGACACATTAAGTATAGAAAAACTTAAGAAATTAATTAAAGATCGAGGCTAACAGCGACATCCTGTAAATTTTAATTATGGAAGATCCAATTGAAGAATTAAGCAAAAAATTTAAGGAATCTCTAAATTCAAAAACTTCTGATTGGAGAGATAATGTATATAATTCTCAGCAATATCAACAAGAAATTAAAACTCTTGAAGCAATATCAATGGATTTTGTAAATACAACTAGAGCTATTTCAATTTATTCAACAAGAGGTGGAGATATTTATACTAACTTTTTATGCATAAGAACAATTGATGATTTAATTCAATCTGCTATTGGAATTAAAACAATGGTTGAAAATGGAATTCACAATACAGTGAGAAGAGAGTTAAGGTATCTAATCGAAATGACAACTAAATATGTCTTAGTAGATTATGTGAAAATGGGAGACAGTTTCGACTCAAAAACGGAATATTTAAGGGATAATGTCCCTAATTCATCAATAGAAGTTATAGAAGATTATTCAACGCCCTTTTCGGACGAGATAAAAACTCAATTCAGAAGTGAATTAAAAGATTTCTTCTATAAAGCTTGTGCTTATGTCCATCCTTCTAAAAAACAAATTGACGAGCAAGTGAATAATTACAAACGGAATAACACCATCGGATTTGAATCTGCTAAAATGTTTACGGATATAAATAAAATTGTATTCCGAGCGTACGATATGATTTTAGCTATGGTGTTTCACAGTTTTGGTCACTCAATGACAAAAGATTTATTTGAACAAATTTTTGACGAAAATCCGAAATGGAAATTCCATAAAGGTAAATACGTAAAAGAATTTAGAAAGACACTTTTTAGCTGAACCGGTATAAAAATAACGGTGGCTAACAAGGTATTCCATGAAAAGCCTTAATTAAGTTTCTTTAATTTAACATTTTATTTCTAATTACTTTATAGTTTTTATTTTAAAGTGTTTAAATGTTGATAAATCCCACCTCTTCGAAGTTTGCAACTCCTTGCTCAACAGGATATATCGAGATGTAGTTGGAGTTCTATGTATTACTACAGCTGGCGGGTGATATTAATAAATAACGAGGAAGCCATACGCTGTCAATGAAATCATAAACTCACTGACTCACACACTTAAATTTTTAGTTTACCCAAAAATTTAGTTACTTTACTACACTTATCGTTACCCACCCCACATAATTAAGTCGTTACATGTATTGAAACAGTTCTTGTCTGTGGTTTTTTGTAATAGAAATCAAGAGAAGACTACTAGTTTTGAATTTAGTAAGTACTTATATGCACCAATAAGTAAGATATATAAGTACCTAGACTAACGAAAAAAGAGAAATAGAGTTACTAGAGGGTGACTTTATAAAGATGTTACCAGTAATTTGAAAATTGAACAATCTTAAGAAAGAAATCATATCAACAGTAATAGTCCTTCTCATTAACTTGGGAATGATTTTACTCGTAGTCGGAATTAAATATTTAACTGAATACGCTTCCACTATTGAAAATCTATATTGGTTAATCGGAACTTATATTATTGTCTGTATTATATTTTATCAGCTAAATCAAAAATTTAAAAACAAGACTTTTGATTTTATAGTACAAGTCATTTTATTGCCTTTCTCTTTACTAATTGGTTTTGTTACAGTTGCCATCCCAATACTGTCAACTCAAATCTATCTATTTGCTTATTTAGGATTATCTTTTTCTATTCCTATGGTACTTTATAGAATTGACGAAAGTCAATTAATAACTGGACTGAAAGAAGAAACTTGGATTTATTTAATTATAACTTCCGGAGTGATTATAGCTACATTACTGCATAAGCAAATTACATTTCTGACTTTTAAGCTTATTCCTTTTTTAGCAAGAAAATCAGAAAAAATGAAAAGATTTAAACTTGTTGAATTATGTGAATATATCGTTTCTAAAAACAATATAAAACTTGTTATATACTCTATATTTTTTATAGTGTTAATTATATTTAATTTTTTAGGATTACAACAAAGTAGCTACTATGAAAACCCAAATATTGACAAAGCAATTTTACAATCTTTTGTAACTTTCATCGCATTCGAAAGAATATTAACTAATCTAAAACTGACTGAATTTAGACCATCGGAATTATTAAAAACCTTGAAGTTATCTATATTTAACGAAACAGAAATTATAACTGACAAAAAAACTACTGGCAAAAACGTATAAAATTAATTGCTGGTTCTAGCCTACTTACGAAAATCCTCGCGGATTTTCTATTCGGTTTGTATTTGCTAAATTAGTTGTATAAACATGCAACTAATCTTACACAAAACCTTTAGCGGCAAGGCAAGAAGACTATATAACTAAACTGCAAAATTGGAAGATAAGATATTAAATATCGATGATAGACAGGCTGACTTTAAAGAAATAGATAGACAAAGTTGGAGAGCAGAGAAGGGTATACGTTCAATTTGTGTAATGTACGATGATCATTCATCAGATAAGAATTCTAAAGAAAACATATTTCTACTGAAGGATAATGTGCATTATAGAATCTTTTCATTGAAACATCAATATCTTATATTTCTTAGAGAATTAAATTATGCAGAACATTATTTACAGGAACTACACCAAAAGGACCCTAAGAAATTTAATGCGTTTCCGATGGGGAATCCTTATTTTGAAAAAGTTGATTTAGAAATTTCATCTGTATTTGACAATATTATTTTTCAATTATCATCTGTATTTGACTATTTGAGTCACTTGATCTGTTACATATGCTTAACTAACAAATCAAAGACCTTGTATTGGACTAAATTAGCATCATCTGCACATGGGAAAAATAACGAGTTTTCTAATCTGGAAATTGGAAAAGTGATTGCAGAGCTTGATAAGAAAATAGCAGGTAAGTTGTATGATTATCGTTCAAGATTATTACATAATAAGAAAGACCAACATATTTTTAATACATCTGTAAAACTTGTTGATTTTAGATTTGATTTAAAAATATTAGCATCGGATTTGGCAATTAAACATTTTAAAGTAATTAGAGAAGAATACCCTGATGAGAAAATCACCTTAGCTTTTTTATCATCTTGGTTGATTAAAAAATGCTTCATTGATATTGAATCTATTTTAGACGCATTAAGATTGGAGATATTAAAAAACTCTTATTTTCATCAAAATCTAACAAATCCAAAAGTAAAAAATGGACTGATGTTTTTATCAGTTGACCCTAAAACAAATTTTGCTAAACCAGTATCAGATGGATTATGGGAACAATATAAGAATAAGAAATGAATAAAGCCCAGCCACTAACAATATGTAAAAATAATAGCCGAGAAAGTGCATGTTCAGGCGGTTTTAGCCCGCTTCAAAATTGTAGCGGTTTGATAGGTTTGTCGTCCGCAAACGGCTACTATCCTGGCAATAATCGTTGGCATTAATTTAAACAAACAAAAATGGAAGCAGGAAAAGAACTAATTGGATTGGTAAAAGATGTGCCACAAGTCCTAACTTCAATTTATCAGGATTTAGCACAACCTGGAGTCAAAAAAGTAGGAACTGCTCTTGAAACCGTTTTAGAATTTAGTACTTCAATTCTTTTACCTGTAAAGTTGTTAAATGAAAAATTTAAACTGAATTTTGAAAAAAGATTAAACGACTATAAAGAAAAACTTGATACAATACCTGAAGAGGATATTTGTGAAGTCAATCCACAAATTGGAACACCAATAATTGATAAATTAAGTTATACTACAAATGATGAAATTGCTGACCTTTTTACAAGTCTCTTGACAAAAGCAAGTTCTTCAAAAACTGTCAATTTAGCACATCCTAGTTTTATACAATTAATTGAAAGGCTGTCGGTTGACGAAGCTAGAATAATAAAACATCTACTAAATAAAGATTTTATCCCATGCATTTCATTAAGAGCCCATATGAAAGAAGGAAATAGAGGGTTTATGGAAATTTTAAAAAACGGAACATCCTTACAAACTGAATTAGAACTACTATTTCCACAAAACATTAGTACATATTTAGACAATTTAACTAGTATGGGAGTTTTAGATATATCTCATCAATTGCATAAAATGGATGAGAATATATACAACAATTTATATGAACAATACGAATTTGAAAAAGTGAATGAAAGTTATACAAAAACAGGCGCATTTTCTAAAGTTGAAAAGAAGAAAAGCTACTATCAAATAACTGACTTTGGAAAATCTTTTATAAAAGCTTGTTCATTTGAGAAAATAAAAAACTAATGCCACCAATGTTTTCTATGAAAAGCTTTAGTCCATCTTCTCTAATTTAATATTTTATTTTTAATTATCTCATAATATTGATTTTTAAGTATTTAAATATTTTGCAAATCTTCCCAGCTCCTCGAAACTTTAACCTAAAAACTAATTATTTATAACAACAAAAAAGAGACCCTAGCGCCCGAACCCTTTCGGGTGCCAGGTTAGTTTATAAATTATTATAATGACAAACTAGTTTTGCACTATAGTTGATCATAAGTCCTAATTATAAGTTTCCTATTCCTAAGCATTGTGTCATTGGACTTTGGTTTTGAAAGTAAACCAAAGCACTCGTTACTAATAACGAGTGCTAAGGGGTAATGATAGCAAGTTGCTACGCAATGGACTAATTACAACATTACTTTTTGATAAACTTTGTTGTTCGGATACCTAAGTGATTTGATACTTGAATAAAATACATACCTGGTATCAGGGTTTGTACATCAATTGTATTGTTTACGTCGTTAAGGCTTGTCACTGATACTACATCACCAGCCATTGTAAGGATTGTTGCAGTAGTTGCACTGCCTTTATGTTCTGCCAGTTTGATGTTAAGTTCATTTTTCACCGGGTTAGGATAGTAGGTGATCGCAGCTGTTTCAGATAAGGTTTGTTGATCAGCTACCCGATTAGCAGCATCCACATAAATGACCTCCCATTGCGCATTAGGACTTGTGGTATTGGCCCATTGCCCTACAGGATCTCCGTTGGCTGTGCGGCCCATGCCATCCAGGAATAAGCCTGTTGCGCGATTTTGGATTCTATAGTAATCTCCGCTATACTTTGCTAGTGCCCATTGTGCATTAAAATGAGCGGTGTTTGCATACTGCGCAATAGTAGCTCCATTTGTAGTAAGCCCCATGCCATCGAGGAACAACCCAGTTCCACGATTACGAAGTTGGCTGTATCCGCTACCGGCATCTACGACCTCCCATTGGGAGTTGAAATGCGTTGTGTTTGGCCATTGCCCTACAGGATCTCCGTTTGCAGTGCGACCCATGCCATCCAGGAATAAGCCTGTTGCGCGATTTTTTAATTGTACATAAGTTCCATTTTCTATGCCAGATGAGCAAGTGTTGTTGACATTTGCATAGCTTCCAGCCCCTGAAACGGATACACCTGACTCACTACAACCTGATTTTACACTACAATTAGTTCCCCTTTCTATCCAGATACCTATATCTGAACTTTCACCGATTTCTGCATAGTTTAGGTGACAATTGACAGTAGGTCCTGATTTAACAATGAAAAACCCCCTTCCACAATGATCTGCATAAAGCCTTTCTGCAGTGAGGTTAGTACATCCATTTGCAAAACGTAAACCGGCATAACCGCCTCCCCAATCACAATTGTACGCATCTACAGTTTCAATAGTTCCGTTATGAGATTGGTTAAGCAAAACACCACAACCGCCAGTATTTCTAACCTTCATCGTGCCATCGAAATTTACACCATCAATGCTGTAGGTCTCAATACCGTGCCCCCCTGTGTTATCCACATAAATATCTTTCATATAAAGGTTGTATGCTGTGTGGTCCCAGGGATTACGGGACTTACTATCAATACGGATGCCAATCCAACCAATATTCATCAAATTAAGGTTTGTAAATTTTAGGTTACTGGCTGCACTACTGCGAATACCGTAGCCACTTACTACGTTTCTGAGTGTCAGATTGTGGATTTCAAATCCATCGTAACCGTTATTTGAAATACCAGTACCAGAAAAGTTGCAGGTAAGCGTATTTCCGTGGCCATATATTCTTACGCCTGGTTTCGATATGTTAATAGTAGAATATAAGGTTCCACTATTTAAAATATGAATATCACGATTTCCAGAAGTTCCCATGGCACCTTCGATAGCCACCGCCAAATCGGTGGAACTACTTCTTTCTACACCAAAGGTTTTCCAATAATACCGTTCCCCGGATTTCCATACTTCATGTTCATAGGCATAAGCATTTGGTGCTGCCGTTGACACTAAGCTCAATAGTGTAATACTAAGAAGAATTAAGTTTTTAAACATTTCGTTTTAAGTTGTGAGTTATTAAAAAAATTAAATTTCATTGTGAATGCTTTCAAGAAATCATTTCTTACCAGGATCAGGATCCTTCTGTTTGCGTAATTGAAAATGGTAATGTGTTTGCAGCATACGAATCTTTAGGTAGTTGATTATCAGTATTTTTGAAACATTGCTAAGTAAAGGAGATATTCCTATTATTAAAAGTAGTTTTTGCTAAGTAGCACTCCTAATTTTAAAATAACGAGTAGCAAGGAGTGGTGTAAAACACTGAAAGTAAAGTAGTTATTTTGTTATTTTTGAGAATGCGCTATAAACGGTTTCGACTGCAGCGCTTCGAAGTTTTTGCCACAGGCAGACAAGTGGCAACTTCTAAGCCTATTCTTTTACAATAGTAAGGTGTAAAGATTTAAAAACCGATCCAAAGTGACCGTTAACAGAAATCTCCTCGTTGGTGCGAGCATCCTGCTTGTGTCGTTTATATCGTTCTAACCATAATACGTAAGTGTATTAAAAAAAGGGTATCGTTTAAATGACTAACTTTATCCATTGATCAACAAAGGAACTAAGAATGATACCTGCAGAACAACCAGCCAATGAAACGGAGCGTCTCCAAGTGCTTCATAGCCTAAAAATTTTGGATACTGTTGCTGATGATGATTATGATACGATCACAGAATTGGCCAGTTTACTATGTGGTACTCCCGTTTCTTTGATTTCGATGGTAGATGAAGAGCGACAGTGGTTTAAGTCCAAGAAGGGATTGGATGTCTGTGAGACCGCTCGCGAGCATTCTTTTTGTGCGCACGCCATTCTCGAACCTACAGAAATCCTGGAAATCCCAGATGCGAGATTGGATCCACGATTTATCGACAATCCACTCACCGAAAATGAAACTCCCGTGGTTTTTTATGCAGGCGTACCCCTACGAACGGATACCGGAGTGCCTATAGGCTCACTTTGTGTGATCGACCATAAGCCTAATGCGCTGACGCCAGATCAAAGAAGTGCCTTAAAGAAATTAGGGAAACAGGTAGAGCGACTGCTGCTATTGCGCAGTATGAATCACGAATTGATAACGACCAAAGAAAGTCTTAAAAAGCACAACGGTCTGCTTAAAGAATTTGCGAGTGTCGTATCCCACGACCTTAAAATGCCGTTAGCGAATATTATTCTTACTTCGGATATTGTAAAAAAGAAGTATGGCGAATTTATAGATGATCAAGGAAAAGCGTATCTGGATTATCTCAAAAAATCATCGCTATCGATGAGTGATTATATCACAAAGATTTTGGATCACTATGAATGTAGTTCGTACGACATTGATGATACTCAGGCATTTGAAGTGAATGATTTATTAGAGGGGGTTATCGATTTAATGAATATTAGAGATAATTGCGAGATACTTACCCCTGAAAATAATATAGCGATACATTGCAATAGTACCGCCCTTCAACAAATTTTTATGAATCTCATTGGAAACAGTTTGAAATACAGTGATAAAGAAAAAACTGTCATTCAGATTGCAGTTACTGAAATGGATAAGCTTTATGAATTTAAGGTGCGCGACAATGGTATTGGTATCGAAAAGGAAAAACTAGATACCATTTTTGAGCTATTCACTACGGCTGGGCAACTAGATAATACCGGACAAAAAGGACACGGTATAGGGCTCTCCACCGTAAAAAATCTTGTAGAAAATTTAGGAGGCGAGATCACCGTAACTTCCGAGCTAGGTGTCTTTAGCGAATTTGTTTTTACCATTGCCAAAAGGGTGCGGTTTTAAAATGAGCGATAAAAATCCCAGCAATATGCTCCAGCTAGCATCTTCTGGCGGTTACAGTGCCGATAATTTTTAAATACTATTTTAGAGACATAATAAAATTAGAATGATTTTTGGAAATTCAACTAAAAGCCAAATTGGTGAATTAGCTAAAAGTGTACTAAATGAACATTGGAAAAGCCTAAAAACAACCAAAGAAGAGAAAAGTATTGGAATTCTAGATAGTGAAAAAATTATATTTGAATTTTTAGCGCAAAACGAATACGGTTGTGCATTTGACCACTTGATTTATGTAATTTCCGAAACGGAGATTATTTTGACAACTGATCAAAAAAATAAAATTAATCATTTGCACAAAAAATTGAATCGGTAGTGGAATTATGTGAATTTCAGCCCGAATCTGAGTTTTATTCATGGTAGTAATAGATTTATTAGAATTCACTGGTATGTCAAGCTGAGATAAAATTATAAATCAATGCAATCCGAAAAGGATCAAAAATATTGGAAAGACTATACTGAGTTTATTCAAGAAGTTGAAAATTTAACTAATTTAAGTCCTGCGGCTTTGTTACTGCGCTATGAAGAACTGATAGCTGAACTAAACGATGAAGAAGAGGATTACTTTTTAGAATGGAAATATGAATTAAATCTAGACAGAAAATTCAGAAAGTAATTGATCATAAACCTATTTCTGAAAATGTTCTTCTAAAAGACTTTAAAGAAAAAATTGCAATCATGGACTCAGAATTTAAAAAGCATATTCTGAATTTTAAACAAACTGACTGGTGGAATAATCCTCAATTAAAATTTGAACATGAGTAAAGTTGGTTTTATTAATTCTATCCTTTGATAAGTAAAAAGTACCTTTCTAAATCCCAACCTCTCTATCCTTAAAATAATTGACCAATAGCGCTACCACGTAGCTATAGGTTTCCATACCTTCGGGTTGGTTGTTGGCTTTGAGATAGCTGTTATAGGTAGATTTAAATAAGGGTTCTAAAGGGTTTTCATAACTCAGCCAAAAGTCATTAACCTCCTGATAGTTCCTACGAATACCGGGTCGTAGGTCTTCTTCGATCATACAGATCGCCTTTTGCTCATCTCTAAAGTATAAATCGTTCAAGCAAAATTTTAGCGCAAAGGTCACACCACTGTACTGAAAATACGGATCGTCATAATTCATAGTCGTCAAAGCCGCTATAAAGTTGGCCTCATTTTCCTTTGCAAAACCTAATTGGTGCGCCACTTCGTGGCAACTGGTGGTGGGTGCTTTATAATTTAAGATCAAGCCATTGACCTGCGCCTCATTGGTCACCGGATTTAAGTATCCACTAAAGCCCATATAGGTAAGGGGTAAGGAGAGTAAAGATGTTTTAATGCTTCTGGGATGGTATTTCAGCTCCGGAAAAATAGTATCCAACTGATCGTAGGCTGGGATGGTTTGTTTAAAAATCTCATCTTTATCATAGGGCATACGAACTGGTACAGAGTCATTTTGTTCTAATTGCAGGTGCAACGCATTCGCACGTTCGATTAACTTTTTGCTCACGCTAATCAATTCTTCTTCCGTATACTGATCGTTAATTGCTAATACCTGATGCAGGGGCAAACGGTAATAATTAATACCCCATATCAAATGAAAAGCAGCGTATACGATCGATAGCGTAGCGCCGATATCTAGAGCCACAGTTTTCCATTGTATCTTGCGGGTTAAGATGTTAGTAAAAATATACCGGATCAGTAAAACGATCAGTGCAGCATAACAGAGGTCGCCAAATGAAAACGGAATCCACCCCAGCGCATAGCGAAATGCTTTGGAGATATACCGATAGATCCCGTTACTATACCAGTGTTCCACCACCTCTGGAAAAAATGTGAGTAGCCTCAATAGTACAATTTGTACCGGGAGTAATATCGTGAGATATAGTTTTGTTTTGGTATTCATACAGTACACTTTAGGCAAACAAACTTACAACATTTCGTTAATCATTTGATATAATAGCCGCATAATGTACTTTTGCTAAAAACACACATAGGATATGAGTAACGAAGTAAGAGCGCTGGAACCTAAAGCGCTATGGAATAAATTTGCAGACCTTAATGAAGTACCCAGACCTTCCAAAAAAGAAGAGCGGGTTATCGCTTTTATGAAATCCTTTGGGGAATCACTGGGTCTGGAAACCGAAGTGGATGCTGTTGGTAATGTTTTGATCAAAAAACCGGCAACTCCTGGTTACGAAGACCGCAAAACTGTGGTGATGCAATCGCACCTGGATATGGTACACCAAAAAAATGAAGGCACTGATTTTGATTTTGATACGCAGGGGATAGACATGTATGTAGATGGCGATTGGGTACGTGCTAAGGGTACTACGCTAGGCGCAGATAACGGCTTAGGCGTGGCTACCATTATGGCGATTTTAGAATCCAAAGCAATTGAACATCCTGCCATCGAAGCCTTGTTCACGATTGATGAAGAAACCGGAATGACCGGTGCTATGGAACTGCAAGGAGATTGGTTACAAGGTGATATTTTATTGAATCTGGATACCGAAGAGGATGATGAAATCGGAGTAGGCTGTGCAGGAGGTGTGGATATTACTGCTACTAGAACCTATAAGGAAGAAAGTACTCCCGAGAATTCTTTAGGATACACCATTACGGTAAAAGGTTTGCAAGGCGGACACTCGGGTATGGATATCATCAAAGGGTTGGGTAATGCCAATAAGATCATGAACCGCATTTTGTTTGAAGGCTATGAAAATTTTGGGCTACGCGTTGCTGCCCTTAAAGGCGGAAGCTTGCGAAATGCCATCCCACGAGAAAGCAGCGCTACGGTGATCATTGATGAGATCCATAAAGAAGCTTTTGAGTTTGAAACACAAGAATTGGCGGCTACCATACAGGCAGAATTGGCGCTTGTGGATAAAGATTTGAAAATTGAAGTAGTACCGACATCATTACCCGATAGGGTGATGGAATTAGGCGTGCAGGAAGGTTTATTGAAAGCATTATATGCCGCGCATAATGGGGTGTATACGATGAGTGCTTCCATTCCTGGATTGGTTGAAACGTCAAATAATATTGCTAAAGTTACGGTAGGAGAGGGGACGCTTACGATAGAGTGTTTAACGCGGAGTAGTGTAGATTCTTCTAAGCAGGATTTGACGAATAAATTACGCGCTACTTTTGAACTGATCGGATGCGATGTAACTACCAGTGGTGAGTATCCAGGTTGGGCTCCTAATATGGATTCACCCATCTTAAAAGTAATGGATGGTTTATACGAGGAACTTAATGGTGAAAAAGCACATGTAGCAGCCTGCCACGCCGGATTGGAATGTGGAATCCTGGGACAACATTACCCAGAGATGGATATGATTTCTTTTGGACCTACGATTTTAGGAGCCCATTCCCCTGATGAGCGCGCTAGTATTTCCTCTGCTCAGAAGTATTGGAAATTTGTGTTAGAAACGCTAAAGCGTATTCCGAAGAAGTAAGAACAAGGTTTATTTTATTTTTTTAAGTAGTTAATACGCTCAACACAAGCTATGCTTCGGTCATCTTATTTCGATAGTTATTGGGTGTCGTAAGATGATCAAAGTTTTTTGTTACGGTTACCCTGAGTCCTTCGACATGGCTCAGGATAAACTTAGTCGAAGGGTAAGGCGATGCAAAAAAAGAATATTGGAATTTAATTCTTAGTAAATAGCGTGTAAACCAGGGTAAGAATTCGGTGAAGATTTAGTTTCTAGTTCATTTCTTTTGACAATGCATTCCTCTCGTAAACTCGTCGGACGCAGACAAGAAATGAACCAAAGAAAACGACACTTTTTCATAGGAATTTTTTAGCTGTTGCTAAAAACCATCCCACAAACTCCGCGGTGTTTTACACCTGAATCTCGGAGCTTTGCTAGGATTATTCTTGTGAAAAAGGGCGAAACTTTTATTATGCATTAAATTTCACAGGTAATGGGGAGTATTATAAGGCGTATATATTCTCTTGCAGCTAGGGTTTTCTGATGGTGTTTTGAAGGATAGTCAAAGTGTTTTGTTACGGTCACCCTGAGTCCTTCGACATGGCTCAGGATAAACTTAGTCGAAGGGTAAGGCGATGCAAAAAAGAGTGAATGCATTTTTCTTCTGAAAATTCAGTGAAAAAGGATGTGCTTATTTAGGGTGTTTAAGCGTATTACAGGATGTTTTTATATCCTAGCTACTTTACTTTCGGAAAGTACTTTTAAGTTCCACAAATTAATTTTGACTAAGAAAATGCCCTAGAAAGATATACGTAAAAAATGAAGTGAACGAAACGACAATGTAAAATTCGTAAAGTCTATAATGTCTTAATACACTATATTTTATACTAATGTTGGTGATGATTGATTTGAGTACAACAGGTTCATTTTACATAGTGAAGGGAACAATATTTTTAGCATATGTTTCTTAAGGCTAGACTTTTTTGGTTCTTTTTTGGGCGATGCAAAAAAGAATAGAAGGATTAAATTCTTAATAAATAGCGTGTAAACCAGGAGAAGAATTCGGAGGAGATTTATGTTTCGGTTTTTTTTGGTTTATGCTTTCTACAACATTACAACTTAGCTTGATGTAACAGCTTAAGGTGACAATACAAAAAAGAACACTATTTAAATGCAGTATATAAAAAAACTCCCTGAGCATTCAGGGAGTTTTCTAATTCTTATAAGTTAATTAGCTATCTAAGTAAGAAAGCTCATTAGCCTACACTATTACTTAGTAGCTGGTGCAGCTTCTTCTTTTTTCACTTCAAGCATTTCCATTACAAAAATCAAGTCGGTATTAGGAGGTATTGGTCCTGCACCTCTTTCTCCGTAACCCATATGCGATGGAATGAAAAGAATAGCTTTATCTCCTATCTTCATTTGTAATGCTCCTTCTTTAAATCCTTGGATCATCTGTGCATCCTTAGAATACGGCATTGGCATAGGTCCATATCCACCTGGCATAGCGGCTCTTCTTGGGTTAAATACACCAAAGTCTTTAGCTTTTTCTTCGTTGTTGGTATCAAACATGGTACCGTCAGCAAAATACCCTTCGTAGTTAACCATAACCGTGTCTCCATCGTTAGGCTTTTCTCCATCACCCTCAGTGATAAAATAGATGCCTAAACCACTATCAAGCATCGTTGCTTTTTCTTTTTTCTCAGCGAAATCTGCAGCTATTTTTTTACTTCGTTCTGCATCTCTTTTTGCTTTCTCTTCTTTTTCGGCTTCGATTTCTTTTAGTTTTTCTGTAAAGGCCTTATCGGTATCAAACTTTTTAGCGGCTTTACCTTTTTTGATGATATTCACTTCATTCATTTTGATATCATCTCTCGGTTTAGAACCTTCTACCGGAGTTTCTCCAATCGCTTCAACAATTTCCATTCCTTTTACAACCTCTCCAAAAACGGTATGTTTACCATCTAACCAGGCAGTTTGATTAAGGGTGATGAAAAACTGACTTCCATTAGTATCAGGACCTGAGTTGGCCATAGATAACATTCCTTTGGATTTGTGAGTCAATGAGTCCACGATCTCATCAGGAAACTTATAACCTGGTCCACCGGTTCCTGTTCCAAGCGGATCTCCAGTTTGAATCATAAAGTCTTTAATAACACGGTGAAACTTAATGCCGTTATAGTATTTTTTGCCTTTATAGGTGCTATCTACCATAGTATTGGTACCTTCTGCTAAGGAAACAAAATTTGCTACGGTCATTGGGGTTTGTTCAAAAAACAACTCTGCAACGATGGTACCTCTGTTGGTTACTATCTCTGCGTACATACCGTCCTCTAATTCCGGGTATTTTTCTTCGCAGCTGGTAAATGTAATAGCAATAAGGCTTAAGATTAAAAAACTTAGTTTCTTCATTTTAAATATTAATTTTCTATTGTTGATTCTCTATTGATTTTATGTAAAGTTACTTCGGTGATCAATGGAATATTCATACCGATTTTTTTATCGTCACCGTAGTAGCCATAGGCTTGATACGAAGGAAACAGAAACGTAGCTTTTTCGCCTGCTTTCATCAGCTTTAGTCCTTCGCGTAGCCCCAAAAATAATTCTTCTTTATCGATGAGATAGGTTACCGTATCGATTTCTTTTTCGGTATAAATGGTTTGACCACTTAAGCTTTTTACATTATAATTAAAAATGACTTCATCACCAAACTGTGGGGTATACGCAGCGCTGGTGTCTTTTACCTGATAATAATACCAAAATCCACCTTTAGAAGTGATATAAGTGTTTGCGGTATCTGCTTTAATGATTTCTTGGATTTTAGCTTCTTCGCGTTCTGCAAGTTTTTTATTTCTTGAAATCGATTCGTCAATAAAAGATCCTGTCTTTACCGTTACGGGCTTTCGAGCCTCTGGTGTTTTACAAGCGATCATGGATATGGACAGCAAACCTGCTAGTATTACTACTGCTGTTCTCATAAATTTAAGGCGTTTTTATAAGATGGTAAGATACTAATAAATTTATCAACTGTATCCTGTAATGACAGATTACTTTTTCCTCCTGCAGCATTGGTATGTCCTCCACCTTCAAAATGCTCGCGAGCAAATTCATTGACCGAAAAACTGCCTTTGGATCGGAATGAAATTTTAATGATTCCTTCTTGTTTGTTTTCTATAAAAATAACGGCGAATACAATGCCTGCAATGGAGAGTCCTATATTGACAAATCCTTCGGTATCTCCTTTTTTAAAACTATGACGGTCTAACTCCTCCTGCGACATCGTAATATACGCTGTCTTATACTCGTCGAGTACGTTGAGGTTAGTCAATGCAACACCTTTGAGTTGTAATCTCGAAACACTATTGGTATCATATACCTGTTCGTGGATAGCCGAATTGTCAGCTCCTTTTTCAATAAGTTGAGCCACTACTTGATGCGTTACACTATTGGTGGATCGAAAACGAAATGATCCGGTGTCGGTCATAATACCTAAATAGATACAGGTAGCAGTAGCTGCATCAATCTTATCCACATCGCCCAATAGTTCAATAAAGTGATAAATCATCTGGCAGGTAGAGCTCATACTAACATCACTGTACATAAAACGCGCATAGCTATCTGGTTGTTGATGATGATCTATCATGATGAATTCCGCATCTACTGAGGATAATATGGTTTCCATATCACCGGTTCTGGATAAATGATTATAATCCAGGGTAAAAATAATATCCGCTTCTTGCAGTATGGTATCGGCCTTGGCTTGTTCCTGCTCATAGTTAAGTACAGAAGTGTTTCCAGGTACCCACTTTAAAAACTCAGGATAATCATTGGGCATAATCACCGAAACCTCGTGTCCTAGTTTTACCAAATAATGATACAGCCCTAAAGAGGAGCCTATGGCATCCCCATCAGGATTTTTATGGGCGGTAATACTAATCTTTTTTTTGTGTGATAGTAACTCCTTAACCTCTTGTATTTCTTTCTCATTCATAGGGGAGCGAATATACAATAAATAATAGTTTGTTAATATTAGATCTTTTACTTTTAGGGTATGAATTTACCTATGCAAAAACACCAACAGTTGCTGTTGCTTATAACGCTTGTAGCGATAATTATGGTATGGCCTAAGGTATATAGCCAGGAGTCAACAGCTACAGAACAAGCAAGATTTACCATTGCTTTTGGGAGTTGTAATAAGCAGTATAAACCACAACCGCTCTGGGAAGATATCATGAAGCAAGATCCAGATTTATTTATTTGGACAGGTGACAATATCTATGCAGATACCGCAGATATGCAACAATTCAAAAAAGCCTATGACCAACAATTACAAAACCCGGGATATCAAAAATTGCTACAAACGACACCGGTAATCGGGGTATGGGATGACCACGATTATGGTAAAAATGATGCGGGAGCGGAATGGAAAATGAAACAAGAAAGTCAACAACTATTTTTAGATTTCTTTGCAGTTGATGAGGACGACGAACGAAGAGATCGCGCAGGAATTTATACCTCAAAAATCATTGAAAAACCCGGTGGAAGTATTAAAATCATTTTATTAGATACGAGATATTTTAGGTCACCTTTGGTTAGGGATCGTCAAAGTGGTAAACGTTACCAACCTACAACAGATCCTTCAGCTACCGTTTTGGGAGCTACACAGTGGCAATGGTTAGCAAAGGAAATAGCCAATAATTATTCGGATTTCATGATCATAGTGAGTAGTATTCAATACTTATCAGGAGAACACGAGTTTGAAAGCTGGAGCAATTTTCCGAAGGAACGTAACAAAATGATGGCACTTTTAGAAAAACATAAAGCGCGCAATGTCATTTTTTTAAGTGGAGATCGTCATATCTCAGAGTTTTCTGTTTATCAGCCAGATGGTTTATCCTATCCTTTGGTGGATTTTACCAGCAGTGGATTAACCCATGACTATACTGATTTTACGGGAGAATCTAATCGTCATAGAGTAGGGAAGGTGATTGCTATACCTAGTTTTGGTTTACTAAAGTTTGATTTGACCACCTATCAAGTAACTATGGAAATGCGTGGCAAGGATAACCTACTGCTTCAATCGTATCGTAAGACCTATCCCAAATAAGAAATGTAGTTTCTACTATTATTTCTTGTTTTTGATACTATTATCTATACTTTTGCACAAAATTTAAAAACAAACATTTTGATATTGAGCGTTTCAGAATTCATTATCAGGATAATCAAAGCTTAAAATACAGATATAATGGCAACAAACAGAACATTTACAATGCTTAAGCCAGACGCGGTAAGAAAAGGCTATATCGGTCAGATCTTAGAGCAAATTACATCAGCTGGTTTTAGAATTGTGGCAATGAAATTAACACAATTAACTACCGATGACGCAAAGGAATTTTATGCTGTGCACAAAGAGCGTCCTTTTTATGGCGAATTAGTGGAGTATATGACGAGTGGTCCTATAGTAGCGGCTATCTTAGAAAAAGAAAATGCAGTAGAAGATTTTAGAACCTTAATCGGAGCGACTAATCCTGCTGAAGCAGCTGAAGGAACTATCAGAAACAAATTTGCTACTTCCATTAGCGAAAATGCTATCCACGGAAGTGATAGCGATGAAAATGCGGCTATTGAGGGTGCTTTTCATTTCTCAGGTAGAGAGCAGTTCTAAGCAAAAACAAAGAAAATATTTGAAAGACCGTGTTTTTTAGTAAGCACGGTTTTTTTATTAGCAGTATTACCAAAATATTCGAAAACTGACGTTTGGGGTTATCCCTAAAGAATACATATCGTCATTTATAAATCTGGTATTAAATGAATTACTGATACGAAACTCACGATTCAATATGTTTTCTCGGTCATAGAGATTTAATATTGAAGCGCCCAAGCGATAGCGAACCTCCTTATTTGACCCTAAGGTAAAGTCATAGGTGGCAGAAAAATCTAGTCTATGGTATAAAGGCAGGGTACTACCGTTGATCTCATTATAATCGAGCAGTAAAATTTCTCCTTCTTGAGTAACACCAGCTACGTTGGTGTATACTTTACCGGTATGCCATAACCATCCCAGTGTAAATTGAAAATCACCGGTCTCATAAAAGTGAGACCATTTGATCGTATGTTCAATATTCCAATTCCCGGGAAAAGCGCTATTGTTATTAATCGCTTCAAATTGATTTTTGGAATTGATATAGGAGTAACTGATCCAGCTTTTATAGTTTTCAAAGTGTTTTTTGATAAAAATATCAGCACCAAAAATACTACTGCTTCCCTGATTATAGGTGTTATCAATTGGATTTATAAAACCAGCGGTCAAGGTAGTAATATCATCAATTTTTCGATAATAAGCCTCAGCATCGATAAACCATTTGTCTTTAGTAAAGGTACTACCGGTACTCAATTGATAACTTGTAACTAAAGGAAACTCCTGGCGATCAGCCAGGGTCCAAATTTGGTTTTCGAGAGCCAGATCGCTGATCACAGATTCTCTGATTTGACTTACGGCCTGTGTTCTATATTCTGCTGTAGTGTGGACTAGCCAATAGTTGTTGAGGTGTTTTTGATATTGTAGTCGAGGTTCCACAACAATCTGATCTAATTCTTCGTAATAATTAAGGCGTGCCCCCACAGCAAAACGATAGGATTTTGGTTCGGATACACTATAGTTGGCAAAAACGGAATAGGTATTTAGGGTTCTATCATCTTCATCCAACACCAATTCAAAGTTAGGTGTTGTGGTCACAAAGGCATAGCGAATTGCATTGTTTGAATATTCGAGACCGCTAGTAAATTTGGAATACTCCGACCAGCTATAGGTAGTAGTAATTTTGGCTCCATAATCCCGAACGCTGTTATTTTTGCGTTCATTCTCTACCAACACCCCCATATTATCGGTGATGAATTGATAATCGAGTAGGTATTTAGAGTAATACGAACTGATTTGATAGGATCTTTTTCGGCCAGGTTGGTACTCCCAGTTGATGCGATATCCTTCATTCTCGGTTCTTAATTCATCGCTTAGGGTTAAGGTATCATTTCTGCGTTCAAAGTTTAAGTTGTTCGTACTATATAAACTGCTAAAGTTAAGTTTACTATTGGTAGAAAGATTAGCGTTTAGTTGTGCACTATAATCCTCATAATAAAAGTCATTGGTGTCATTTTGGAAATCGGATACCGTATTGATCGTAGTGTTTTGAAATACACGATCTGATAGTTGATCAAAAGTTGGAGTTTCTACCAGATCAGTATAGGACCTTCTACCCGAAACCTGAAGGGAGAGTTGGTCTTTAATAATTGGTGTGTGTACTACAGCATCTGCGTTGACCAGGTTTATACCTGCATTTCCGGTAGTGTATTCAGGGATTGCTGTATCGGATTGAATATCAATTACTCCTGCAATTCGATCACCGTAGGTAGGATCAACACCACTTTTATAGATATTTACCTGATCGACAACATAAGGATTAAAGGCAGAGATCATGCCAAACATATGTCCTTGATGGTAGGTTTTTATACCATTCCACAGTACCAGATTTTGGTGCGGGGCACTTCCTCTGATATAGATACCCGACGCAGTTTCAAAAGGGCTGTTAATTCCAGGGATCAGCTGTATCGCTTGTAATATATCAGGTTCAGTTAGCCCGGGTAAAATGGAGACGTCATCTAAATCAATTTTTATTTCGTTGCCTGTTTTTGTAATTCCGGTAGAAATATATTCTTGTATCAGTACTTCGTCTAGTTCTTGAATGCTTTCTGTGAGGATAAATGTGGGACAATCCTCTTTTATAAATGCTTTACCTCGTAACACCCGTTGTCTAAATCCAGTAGCACTAACGAGTATTGCTGAACCGTAAGGAATATTATCCCCAGAAAAATAACCTTTGCTATCGGTATAAAGGTAGGTTTTAGTCTCTTTGATAAAAATCTCTATATCGCTAAGCGGTTCTTCGATTTCACTTAGTAAATATCCACAAATGGCAATGGTGTCCGAAGGCATAAAAGCGCGTACGGTGTAAAAGGTATCGCTGGTTTTGATAAACTTTAGCCCCGTTTGTTTTTCTAAGCTGTCTAAAAGTGGTTCTAATGCTCCATTAGGGACTAGCGTAAGATTGACTTTTCGGGCTGCCACTGCTTCATCCAGATACGAAAATTTGATGTTAAATCTATCCTGTAGTGTGTCTAGAATGCTGGGTAAGGCTTCATTTTGAAATGAAGTAGCATTATCCTCATTTTGAGAATATATTTTTATAGAACAAACTATTAAAAATACACACAGATATTTAGTCATTGGTTTATTTTTCCAATATCACGGTTTTACCGTCTTCAGAAATTGAATACGCAACGCCTAAGGTACTAAAAACTGTGTTAAGTGCAACTTCTTTATCCGTATTTGGAAACGTTCCGGTGTAGGTTTTATTGATATTTACAGCGGTAGTATTTACCGTTATACCATACTGTTGTTCTAACTTTTTGATAACAAAGGTAAAAGGCACACTTCGTAAGCTGGTAGTATTATCAATCCAGGTCGGTTCTTCTTCCTCAAATGTCCAATCCTCGCTATTGGTATTTATCGTGCGATATGCCATGCCCTGAGTTAGGATGCGTTTATGTTTTGCGTCTTCTACTCTTACCTTACCTTCAAAACAAGAAACTTCAAAAAAATCATTTAGGGATTGTACAGTAAACTGAGTACCTAAAACCCAAACCTGACCATTTTCTGTTTCCACCGTAAACTTACTTCCTTTCTTTACCTTAAAATAAGCTTCACCAGATAAATCTACTACTCGATTTTCGTTCCAATTATCTGCATTGAAACTTGCTTTGGATGTAGCATTTAATATCATTTCAGAACCATCGGGTAGTGTAACCGTAAGTTTTTCGCCATAAGAGGTTTCAAAAGTTTCGGTAGGGTTAAAAAATAACAAGGCAAAAAGTATAGCTAGTGAAGCTGCCACAGCCACATAGGGATACCATTTTACAATAGGATTCAGCTTTTTGACCGGTTTTTCTTTTTTGCTTTTAATCGAGCGCAGTGCCGCTTCTTCATCAAAGGCTCTTGTATCTAATGCATCTGTAGCTACCTTAATTTTTTGGTAGGTCTTATAGTCGGGATGATTTTTAAAATCCTCAAGCTCCTCCTTGGATAACTCTCCGTTTATCCATCGCGCTAAGAAATTTTCATCGTTTTGATCTTTATACATAATTCAGGGTATATATAAGTGTAACGTATTTCTTTCCAAATACCCTACCTCTTTTTTTAAAATTAATTAGATGTCACCGATTTTATCCCGTAATGTAGATAATGCCTTGTGCATCAATTTTTCTATAGCCTTTACTGAGACATCAGATAATTCTGCGATTTCTTTATACGTTTTTTTATCAATTCTACTCAGTAAGAACACTTCGCGTTGTCGATCGGGAAGCGCTGCTATTGCTTTTTTTAGTTTTTCTTCAAATTCTTTTTCCTCAATAACAAAATCTGGCGAGGATTCATTCGTTGCATCGGATGTATTACTAACGATATAATTTTGATACTTAAATTTTACCTTTTGATGACGTGTAAGACTAATGGCAAAATTATTAGCTACTGTATAGATGTAACTTTTAGCTTTTTCTAATGGTACTTCCTTGCAATTGTTCCATAATTTAATAAAAGCATCTTGTACGATATCTTCTGCCTGATCTAAATCCCCAAATTTATAATAGATGAAATTTCTTAAAAGTTTGGCGTGTCCTTTAAAGAAGTGATCAAAATTCGATTCGTTGCAGGTAGAATTTTTGTCTGACATAGATGGCTAATTGGAGCACCAAAACTAATTTTTTTTTTAGTCGTATCAAAAAAAATGAAAAAAGGGGGTAGGGTGTTTTTTAAATGCCGCGTTTTATAAGTGTGAGGATAATAGAATTTAGTTCTCAACTCAAATTAACCCTAAATAAAAGTAAGATGAAAAAACTTAGCATTTGGTTGGTAGCGTTATTCACCGTGTTGTTTACGTTCCATTCTTGTCAGGATATTGAAGAGTTAGATAGATGCCCAGAGGTATCTATTGACATTACTAATGTGCCTGGAAGCGTAGTATATCGTTTTGTAGCGGAAATAGATGGTATCGAAGATATTGATTTAACCTGGTCTATTAATGGCGATCCTGTTGATACCGGAAGCCTTAATGATGTTGCAGGTCAAATATTTGATTATAGATTCGAACCGGGAACCTATACGGTTTGTGTTGCTGTTGCTGACGAAAATTGCCCTATTGAGGTATGTAAGGAAATTACGGTAGAGCGTGATGAAACAAATCCATGTCCGGATTTATTCTTTGAGTCCAGACAATACGAAAGACCTAACCAATATAAATTTATTGCTGATTTTGAAGGTATTAATGAAGTGTCTTATGGATGGTTTATCAACGGAGAATTTTTAGAAGATTCTGCACCAGATGAAGATAACTATTTTATATACAATTTTGATACCCCAGGAAGATACGAGGTTTGTATCGCTACAGAAACACCGGATTGCCCAGAAGGTGCAGAGTACTGTAAAGTTATTGAAGTTACTGAGGTAGCAGAAGATTGTCCAGAGATTAGCTTTGTTAAGGAGCAAGAGCCTGGAACCGTAGGCGTATATGTTTTTGAAGCACAGGTAGAACAGACAGATCAAGTAGTAGAGTTAGCTTGGTATGTTGATGGACAATTGGTAGAAAGTACGGGTAGCGAAGATAATTCTGTTCTGACCTATCAATTTGAAAATGGTACACACGAAGTTTGTCTTAAAGCATTTACGGATACTTGTACAGAAGGTGTGATCTATTGTAAAGAATTTAGAGTAGGAGCAGCTTGTCCAGAGCTTTCATTTGAAGCAGAGCAAGACGGAGATAATGCAGCCTACTATTTTTACCCAAGAGCTTTTGATGGTATTGATGATACGGTATTAAGTTGGTTTGTTAATGGAAACTATGTTGGAGACTCTCCAGAAAATCCACATAACAATCCATTCTACTATCAGTTTGACGGACCTGGACGTTATGAGGTGTGTTTAAAAATTGAAACCCCTGATTGTCCTGAAGGAACATCGTATTGTAAAGTAATTGAAATAGCAGCTACTTGTCCTGATATCTCATTTGAGCCAGAGCAAGACGGAGACAATCCTGCATACTATTTCTATCCATTAGCTTTCGAAGGCATCGAAAATACAACCATACATTGGTTTATTAATGGGGAGAGTGTAGCTAATACTACAGGATCTGATGATATCTTCTATTATCAGTTTAATCCAGGTCGTTATGAGGTTTGTATGATGATAGAAACACCAAACTGTCCTGAAGGTGTGCGTTTCTGTAAAGTGATTGAAATCGAAGAGAATAATGGCGCTTGTCCTGATCTTTTCTTTGAGATTGAGCAAGAGGGCGATACTCCTGGGTATAATTTCTTTGCCAACTTTACGAATATAGAAACAACGTCTTATTACTGGTCTATTAACGGAGATATCGTACATAGAGAGATTGTAGATTCTGGTGAAAAAGATGACTATATGTATTACCAATTTGGAGCAGGTACTTATGAAATTTGTATCACTGCAGAAACTCCAGATTGTCCACAAGGAACAACCTTTTGTAAAACATTAGTGGTAGAGTAACATATTGCGAGTTTAGTTAATTAGGTTAAAAGCCCCGAGAAAGTAGAATTTCTCGGGGCTTTTTTTCGTTAGCCTTACTGTGAAAATTAATTTTCTATCTTTACTGTTGATAAAAAAGTATTCAAAGGTAGGGTAAAACGCTGCTTAAGCGTTATATATAAAAAGCAGAACATTGAAATCAAAATTAATCTACATACACGTATTGGTTTGTCTTTTCCTGGGTGTTGCCACATCTTGTGTAAATGATGATTCCATATTTCCGGATGAAACGGAGGGTACGATAACTCCTAGTATTTCTCTGGTTTCGTATTTGGATTTTATCAAAAATTCAGATGCTCCTGAAACACAGTTGTGCTTTCAGTTTGTATATCCTATTTCTTTGGGACTTAGTGCTAATGATTCTCGCGTTACTATCGAAAATTATGATGCGTTGCAAAACGCCATAAGCAATCAAAGTTTAAATTTTAATATCGAAGGAATTGCTTATCCTTTTCAAATTATAGAAAGAGGTAGTGCTACCCCTGTGACCATAGAAAATGAAGATGTATTTCTCAATGTATTAAGAGAATGCGAAATACCTAACTTTAGAGAAGATTTTGAAGCCTATCAAAATAATTGTTTCGAGCTGAAATATCCTGTAGTATTATTTTCAGAAGCTGGTGATCGAACTGATATTGCAAGTGATGAAGCATTGTCACAGTTCTTGGCATCGCAGCCTGAAACCTACCAACCGCTTTTTGAATTTCCGATAAGAGTAACACAACTAAATACGCAGGAGGTAGTCGAAGTAACTTCCTATTTTGGTTTTTACAGACTTATAGAAGCGTGTACCGCAGGTTGTCCTAGCGAACTTTCTTTTACAGTCGAGCGAACCAATCCTGAGGTATTAGGATACCGTTTTGAAGCGATATTGCCTCAAGATTTTACAGAAGCCTATGATTGGTTTGTAGGTGATCGGGTTATAGAAAGAGATGGTCCTGCAGTGGATGGAGATAACATTTTAGAATTTGAATTTGATACCCCTGGAACCTATTTTGTATGTATCAAATATCAATCACCGACCTGTACACAAGAAATTCCATTCTGTCAGCAAATTGTAGTAGAAGAATTTTGTCCTATAATGGAATTTACCTTTGAGCAAGAACCTGGTACTACGAGTTATACCTTTGTTGCTGATTTTGAATTCATAGACAGAATCAATTATGAGTGGTCTGTAGATGACGTGGTTATCGCTACCGGTGGTCAAAATGGAAACAATACGATACTTCAGGATTTAGCACCAGGGTTACATAACGTTTGTATTAAATACGAAAATAACACCTGTCCGCAGGGTACTGGTTTTTGTAGAGAGATACGCGTAGAGCCCATTTGTCCAGACCTGTTTTTCATCGCAGAACAGGATGGTACTAATCCTGCATATAACTTCTTTGCAGATTTTGCAGGAATGAATGATATTACGTATAACTGGACGATTAATGGGGAGTTTATAGAAACCGATGGTGGTCCTGATGGAGATAATACGTTGTTCTTTCAATTCAATCCCGGCACCTACCAGGTATGCATCACTACAGAAACACCTGATTGTCCTAATGGGGTTCAGTTTTGTGAAGAAATCGTGATTAATTAGTAAGGGTTACCTTATCAAAACCACAGTTTAAAGCGAAAAAATTGTGAATCCTAAAAAACAGTTTACCAGGTTTTTGTAAGTTGGTAAAACGGGAGTATTCGGTTTCTTTTCATTAGCATTTACAAGTATGATTTGCTAACTTTATAGGAAAAGGGAACATTATGAGATATCATACAAGAAAAATTGTAAAACCACAAGATTTAAACCCCAACAATACCTTATTTGGAGGTCGTGTATTAGAGTGGATCGATGAAGAAGCAGCTTTATACTCTGCGATTCAGCTCGAGAATAAGCGAATTGTTACTAAATTTATGTCCGAGATTAACTTTGTTAGTTCTGCAGTTCAAGGAGATATAGTAGAAATCGGAATGGATGTAGTCAAATTTGGCAAATCCTCCATTATTCTTCAGTGTGAAGTACGGAACAAACTTACTCGCAAAACCATAATTAGAGTTGAAAACATCACTATGGTAAATATCGGTGAGGATGGATTGCCAAAACCACACGGTAAAACCCAAATAGAGTTTGTTAAAGATCGCTTGAAGAAATCATCGTAACACTAACTTTTTGATTAGCTCCTTGCCAAGAGTTTCGTTGAGGTTAATAATGATTTTGTCTTTACCGTAGCTTAACTCTTCTCGTAAAACGGAAGAAGTTAATGATATGTATAAGGTTTCGTTTCTAAGCAAAACCTCTTGAGTGTAATTGTTTATGGCTTTTCCCATAACCTGCTGCCAGGCATCTCGTACCGCAACTTTATCAAGTCCGGTTTGAAGTTTACTGCCTTCCATAAGTTCTTTCAGCACTTCGCTTAGGCTTTGATGGTCATTAGATCGCTTTGCCATACTATAAATTTAGTTTTTCGTACCGTTTATATATATAGGTGGTACCATTTTGGTTCTTTACGATAAGCTCTTCTTTATCTGCTTTGAGTACAGTTTCAGTCCATTGATCTAGCGGAGTGGTGTAGTGTAAATAAATGCTATCATTTTTTTGTTCTACCGTAAAGGATTCCTGGTCTGTTGAGGTAATAAACGTTCCATTCAACTGAGGCTGTAGTTTTTTTCTAATCCCTATCGAGTCCTGTAGGGTGATAAAATCTATCGTTTGATTATAAGTATAGGATTTATGTTCACCATCTTGGGTTTGTACCTTTGTGATTTCCCAGTAGCCTTCAAGGTGTTGCGGTATCGTATTCGGATCATACTGCGAGCAAGCACTGAACAGTACCGTAAGTAAAAGAATGATATAAGGTGATTTTTGTATTTGCATTATGACAGTTTAAACATTTTGTAGGATTGCGATATTTTTTTTACAACATTTTCAGTTCGATCGGCATGGGTATCACTAATAAAAAGTTGTCCAAAATTTTGATCATCGACAAGCTTTATAATATGCTCTACACGCGTTTCATCTAATTTATCAAAAACATCATCCAATAGCAATAAAGGATTGACTTTACTTTGCATTTTAATAAATTCAAATTGTGCTAATTTCAAGGCAATCAAAAATGATTTTTGTTGTCCCTGACTCCCAAACTTCTTGATAGGATGTTCATTAATGGTGAACGCCAGATCATCTTTATGAACTCCGACACTAGTATACTGCAGCGCTCGATCTTTTTCGAGATGTGTTTGCAATAGTGTTAATAGGTCAGTATGTTCAAGCTTGCTTTGGTAGGTTAATGAAACCTCTTCATTACCCGAGGTAATCGCGTGGTAACGCTCTAAAAAAATCGGGGTAAAAACAGCTAAAAACTCTTTCCGTTTGGCGTAAATTACCGACCCTAATTCATGTAGTTGCTCATTATATACGGCTAAAGTGTCTTGGTCAAAGGTATGGTTCGCAGCAAAATACTTTAACAAGGCATTCCGTTGTGAAACGGCTTTAGTGTATTTTAACAAAGTGGTTAAATAGCCTTGATCACTTTGTGAGATCACACCATCAATAAACTTTCTTCGAGTTTCGCTGCCTTCAGTGATTAAATCTCTATCTGCGGGTGAGATAATTACTAATGGTAAAAAACCGATATGCTCACTAAAGGTATCATAGGCCTTGCCATTTCTTTTAATTACTTTTTTTTGTCCTCGTTTAGCACTAACAATAACCTTTTCTTCGCGTTCCTGTTTTTCATAAATCCCTTCAACTACGAAGAAGTCAGAATCATGTCGTATATTCTGACTGGTTATGGGATTAAAATAACTTTTACCAAAAGATAAGTGGTAAATTGCGTCAAGGATATTTGTTTTACCTACCCCATTGTTACCAACTAAACAATTTATTTTTTCATCAAAATCGAAATTACGCGACTCAAAGTTTTTGTAATTTAATAATACGAGCGATTTTAATATCATATAAACTATTGATCTTCAGGGTGTAGTTAGTAAAAATAAATTATTTGTAGGGCTTTGCAAATTATCAAAAAATAATAAAAACTTGTGCTTTTAATTATGAATAAAAATTTTATTTTTGCCCTTCAATAAAGATAATTTATGGCAACTTATAAGAAACGAGGATATAAACCAAAAAATAAGGAAGAAGAAGTAGAAGTTATTGAAGACAACTCTACAACGGCAGAAGTATTTAACACACTAGATGAAGGGGCTTCAAAAACTGAAGAGTGGGTTGCTAAGAATCAGAAATATATTTTTGGTTTTGTAGGTGTTATTGCTTTAGTAGTGCTAGCTTATTTGGGTTATGATAAGTTTATTCAGCAACCAAAAGAGCAAGAAGCAGCTAATGAAATGTTTAAGGCACAGCAATATTTTGATAATGCAGTTAACGGTAACGAAACTGTTCAAGATTCCTTATACAATATGGCGCTTAATGGAGGTGAAGGTAAATATGGTTTTTTAGAAATCATAGACAATTATGGAGGAACTAAAGCTGCTAATTTAGCACATTACTACGCAGGTTTCGCCTATCTTAATACCAATAACTATCAAAATGCTATTGATTATTTAGATAAGTTTACGAGTGATGATCAAATACTACAGCCTTTAGCATTAGGTGGTATAGGTGATGCTTTTGTACAATTGAATCAAATGGAAGAAGGACTTTCTTATTATGAGAAAGCGGCAAAGGCGAGAGATAATGAGTTTACTACTCCTAAATTTTTATTAAAAGCGGCTATTACTGCGCTTTCTTTAAACAAGGCAGATGTAGCAACTAAATATTTAGAAAGAATAAAAGACGAGTTTCCTAAGAGTCCTGAAGCGAATCAGGTAGATGTACATTTAGGAAGAGCTCAGGCGATGAAATAAGTAGTTGATGCGGAGAAAAGCGTTAGGTTACCTGATGCTTTGCTAAGCTGAAACTAACACAAACATACAGATGGCTACGGAAAATAAAAATTTATCTCAGTATGATAAAGCAACAATCCCAAACGCGAAAAATTTTCGGTTTGGGATTGTTGTTTCAGAATGGAATGATACCATTACAGAGGGCCTGTTCCAAGGCGCTTTTGATGCACTAATCGATTGTGGTGCAATAAAGGAGAATATTGTGCGCTGGAATGTTCCTGGTAGTTTTGAGCTGATCTATGGTTGCAAAAAAATTATGGAATCGTTTGAAATGCTAGATGTGGTTATTGCTATCGGTTCTGTAATACAGGGCGAGACCAAGCACTTTGACTTTGTTTGCGATGGTGTTACCCAAGGGATAAAAGACTTAAACATTCAAGGTGATATCCCAGTCATTTTTTGCGTGCTTACGGATAACAATATGCAGCAATCTATAGACCGATCCGGAGGCAAACACGGCAACAAGGGTACCGAAGCCGCAATTGCTGCCATCAAAATGGCGCAACTACGCAAAGATGCCAAATTTTACAAATAATACTTAGGTAGCTACCTGATTGTCAGATTTTCCTATTTTTTCGAGTATATAAACTTTTTCGGCAAGGAAGTTGTTGATAAAAGTTTAGCGTTATTCTAAGGCAAAAACCTTTAGAATAGCTCGTATTTTAATTATATTTGAATAAGTTATGGGAATTTTTAAGACAAGGAAAAATAAGAAGTATAGTTATACGCCCAGATATTGGGAAAATAATGGAGAAGGTAGTCCATATCAAATAACACATAAGTTTGATCAATACCGATCTACTGTCGGTAAGACAGGGAATATTAAGGATCGATTCGTTACTGCCTGGGACGAATTAAAAGGTCAATCAGATCGACGTGTAAACCGAAGGATCCTGGTGATTTTTGCTGTCCTCGTTCTTATTTTTCTCTTTTTAATTGATTTTGATTTATCCATATTTACCTCAAGGCGATAAATGTCTAATATAATTCAACTTTTACCTGATCACGTAGCCAATCAAATTGCAGCCGGAGAGGTGGTGCAGCGTCCTGCTTCTGTAGTCAAAGAATTACTTGAAAATGCTATTGATGCGCAAGCCACTACGATTAAGTTAGTGGTTAAAGATGCTGGTAAAACATTGATACAAGTTATTGACAATGGTATTGGGATGAGTGTCACCGATGCGCGATTGTGTTTTGAGCGGCATGCTACTTCGAAAATAAAATTAGCGGAAGATTTATTTCAATTACATACCAAAGGGTTTCGTGGAGAGGCGTTAGCTTCTATTGCTGCTATTGCTCACGTAGAATTAAAAACCTGTCGCGATGGAGATGAAATTGGTACTGAACTAAGAATAGAAGGCAGTCAGGTTAGTGGACAAGAGCCTTGTGTAACTCCTACAGGAACTGCTATCAGTGTAAAAAACTTGTTTTATAATATCCCAGCACGACGCAATTTCTTAAAATCAAACAATGTAGAGTTACGACATATCATTGATGAATTTCATAGGGTAGCGATGGCACATCCGGATATTCGCTTTGAAATGTACCATAACGGCAGTGAGGTGTTTAATCTTCCTGTGGCGAATCATCGCCAACGCATTGTTCATATTTTTGGTGGTAAGACCAATGAAAAATTGGTGCCAGTAGAAGAAGAAACGGAATTGGTAACGATTACGGGATTTGTGGGTAAACCTCAATTTGCAAAACGTACCCGAGGAGAACAGTTTTTCTTTGTCAATAATAGATATATTAAGAGTGCCTACCTTAATCACGCGGTTAACGCTGCTTTTGAAGGTTTGTTAAAGGATAAAGCACACCCTACCTATTTTATTTATTTGGACGTAGATCCAAAAACCATCGATATCAATATTCACCCTACTAAAACGGAGATTAAATTTGATGATGAGCACGCCTTATATGCTATGCTTCGCTCTGCGATAAAACATAGCTTGGGTCAATTTAATGTGGCACCTGTGTTGGATTTTGAGCGGGATCATACTTTTGATACCCCTTATGCGTTTAAGAAAAAGGCGGCCCAGCAACCTACCGTAGAGGTTGATCGAAATTTTAATCCTTTTAAAGAAGATTCGTCTACTGGTTTTTCTCCCAAAAAAGTAACAGCATCAAGTTATCGAAGGGATACCGCAGCAAACTGGGAAAACTTATATGTAGGGCTAGAAGGAGCGGAAGAAGAACAAAGTAATGAGGGTAATTCCTTTAGCGCAGTGGAGTTCGAAACGACAGAAGTAACTTCTCAATTATTTGATGAAAACGAGGATGCTGCTTTGGATCATCAGCTAACCTATCAATGGCGAAGAAAATATATTATTACCACGATTAAAAGTGGGATGTTGATTATTAATCAAAGCAGAGCACATCAGCGAATAGTGTATGAGGAAATGCTAAAGCATATTACTATGTCCAATGCGGTTAGTCAACAATTATTATTTCCGCTACAATTATCCTATACGAGGCAAGAAATAGCGTTATTACAAGAAATTAAAGAACAGCTTCAAAATACGGGCTTTGTTTTCGAAAAGCTAGCCGAAGAAGAAGTCGTGGTCACCGGTATTCCAACTGCTGTTAGCGAAGGGGGAGTCTCTTTATTATTGGAGCAATTATTAGCAGATTTGAGTAATGAGGTTCCGGATACTTCCTTTTCACAAACAGATTTGTTGGCACGATCTATTGCCAAGAGTGTGGCCATAAAAACAGGAACAGTTATAGCAACGGAGCAACAGCAACACCTGGTACATCGTCTTTTTGCGTGTACAGAACCAAATTATACGCCAGATAATAAACCAACATTCATTACAATGAGTGTAGACGAAATCGATAAGAAATTTTAGTTTATGGGTAGAATTACAGAGACAGTAAAAGTTTTATTAATCATTAACGTTATTTTCTTTGTAGGGTCACTGACCCTGGGAGACAAGGCTATTGAGATGTTTGGTCTTTGGTTTCCCAAGAATGAAAACTTTGCGTTCTGGCAGGTGATTACCCATATGTTTATGCATGGTGGTTTAATGCACTTAATTTTCAATATGTACGCGTTATGGGCTTTTGGGAGTCCAGTCGAACAAATTTTAGGAAAAAATAAATTTATTTTTCTATATTTTTCCTGTGGTCTAGGAGCTATGGGTCTTCATCTATTATATAACTATTATCAATTTACTTCAGGATTCAATACTTTAATAGATTTAGGAGTCAATCCAAATGACATTTATGATTTGATTAAACAAGGGTATAGAGTTAACGCTGAAGCATTTGATATAGCCTATCGAGCTACTATTGAAAGCTTTAACTCTTCATTTAGTGATCCAGCTGTGGGTGCCTCAGGAGCAATTTATGGAATTTTAGTTGCCTTTGGTATAAGTTTTCCAGAATCATCCTTAATGTTAATCTTTTTTCCTGTACCAATTAAGGCTAAATATTTTATTCCTGGTTTAATTGGGTTAGATTTGATTTTTGGATTGACTGGCAATTCTTTTTTAGGTCAAAATATAGCTCATTTTGCACATATCGGCGGAGCCTTAATAGGTTTTATCACGATGTGGTATTGGAAAAAAAATTCGTTTAATCAGAACCGTTGGTATTAGTTATGGCAAGTAATGATTTGACATATAAATGGAAGACATCAAATGTAATGATCAAACTGATCGTTATTAATGCACTCATATTCATTGGAGCTACTTTGGGTTCCTGGATTTTCGGATATGGTCCCGAGCAAACGATGAAATGGTTTGTTTTGCCCAGTAATCCTACTGATTTTATCTATCAGGTTTGGGGGTTGGTTACCTATAGCTTTTTGCATTTTGGATTCTGGCATGTCTTTTGGAACATGCTGATGCTCTATTGGTTTGGGCAATATGTGTTGAACTTGTTTACTGAAAAGCGATTTTTAACCATTTACCTATTAGGGGGTATTGCCGGTGGTGCCCTATTCGTATTGGCTTATAATTTATTTCCAGCTTTAGCGGGTAGAAACGGATATTTAATTGGGGCGTCTGCTGCCGTACTGGCAATTGTGATTTTTATTGCCACATATACTCCCAATGCGGCGATTCGTATTTTCTTTTTTACCGTAAAGTTATGGCAGGTTGGTTTGGTTATGGTTTTGATGGATTTGGTACAGCTCCCTAATCAAAATGCTGCCACGGGTAATGCCGGGGGTATGATAGCACATCTTGGAGGCGCGGCTTTTGGGTATGCCTATGCCATGCAACTTAAAAAAGGAAGAGATATAGGTAGCTGGTTTGAGGGACTAATGGATAGTATTGCCAGTATATTTAAACCCAAAAAGAAAAGTCCGCTTAAAACCGTGCATAAAAGTAAAGGTCGTACTTCATCCTCGACCACTTCTTCTTATCGTTCCAAAACGTCATCAGATGTTAAAGATAATAATCAAAAGAAGATTGATGCCATACTGGATAAGATCAGCAAAAGCGGGTATGATAGTCTGACGAAAGAAGAAAAGGATTTTCTTTTTAAGGCCGGTAAAGAATAATATGCGAAAATTGTTAAACAAACTTGTATTTGTCGCAAACTCCGTCGTTGCCTTTGCGTTATTGCTGTCGTATTTGTTACCGTATGTGTCTCCAGTTTCCTTTTCGTTATTGTCCGTATTAAGTTTAGCAGTTCCCTTATTATTACTGGTTAACATCTTTTTTTTGGTGTACTGGGCTGTTCAGCTCAACAAGCGACTATTACTATCTCTGTTAGTACTAATGTTAGGACTGAGTCATGTTTTATCACTGTATAAAATCAGTAATACAACAAAAGTAGCTGCTGCCGAAGGTGTATCACTGATGAGTTATAATGTACATAGCTTTAATCGATTCAATTGGATAGCCTCAGATAGCATACCCCATCAGATTTCAACACTTATCAAACAAGAGCAACCAGATATTTTTTGTGTGCAAGAATATTTTGACACGCCCCATATTGACTTTGCCCAATATCCCTATACCTATAAAGATTTTAATAATGACAACGGGGAGTTGGCGTTGGTTATTTTCTCTAAATTCCCTATCGTCAATAAAGGATCGTTACAATTTAAGAAAACACCAAACAATATTATTTTTGCGGATATTAAAGTAAATAATGATACGCTTAGGGTGTACAATGTACATTTACAATCGCATAAGATCAATCCAGATAAAGAAGCCCTGGCGAAAGAAGACTCTAAGAAACTGCTACAACGTATTCAGAGCTCTTTTAAAAAGCAGCAAAATCAGGCCGAATTGTTATCAACCCACCTCAAATCATCGCCTTATAAAAATGTAGTGATTGGTGATTTCAATAATTCAGCGTTTTCTTATGTGTACAATTTAGTTCGTTCGGAACGTTTGAAGGACGCTTTTAAAGAAGCCGGCAGTGGATTTGGAAAAACCTTTGAATTTGATTTCTTTCCCCTACGTATTGATTTCATACTAGTTGCCGAAGAATTGGAAGTAGTGGAGTTCAAAACCTTTGACGCTAAACTATCCGATCATTATCCTATTTTATCACGAATTAAATTTTAGATTTGTAGCTTATTTTTATACGTTTAATCCTGTATGCTATGAGCAACGATTTCCTAGAAGATTTATTAGAAGCCTTATCATTTTCTCCTGATAATATACCATTACGGATCAGAGTAGCCAAAATCTATGTTGAAAAGAGTGATTTTGTCAATGCCGAAGCCCAATACATCAAAGTACTTCAGTTAGATGGTAACCATAACAAAGCTAAATTTGGTTTAGCCGACTGTTATGTAAAATTGAAAAAATATGCCGCTGCAGAAATTATTCTTGAAGAATTATTAGAGCAAGATGCTTCTAATCTTCAGTGGTTAGAATTGCTTTGTTACTGTAAATTAGCGAACAATGCAATCGCTGAAGCACAGGAAATTTATCAAGACATGATGGAACTGGATCCAGATTATGAAAATGAAGATTTTGATACCAAACTTAGAGTTCAGCTGTCGGGTGGAGATGAGGATGACTTTATAGATGAAGATGCCATACAATTAGTTAATAAACCAGCTATAGATTTTACAGATGTTGGTGGGATGGATGAGGTAAAAAATCAAATTGCTTTAAAAATTATTAAACCTTTAGAGCATCAGGAGCTTTACAAAGCTTATGGTAAAAAAATAGGAGGAGGTATTTTATTATATGGGCCACCTGGTTGTGGTAAAACGCATCTGGCAAGAGCAACAGCAGGAGAAATCAATGCAAATTTTATTAATGTCGGTATCAATGATATTTTGGACATGTGGATTGGTAATAGCGAAAAAAATCTGCACGAATTATTTGAAATGGCGCGTCGAAATACGCCCTGTGTCATTTTTATTGACGAAATAGATGCATTGGGTGCCAATCGCAACGATATGCATAAATCAGCAGGTCGTAATGTGATCAATCAATTTTTGGCGGAGTTGGATGGCATAGAAAGTAATAATGAAGGGATTTTGATCATTGGTGCAACCAATACACCTTGGCATCTGGACCCTGCGTTTAGAAGACCGGGTAGGTTCGATCGAATTATATTTGTGTCTCCACCAGATCAAAAAGCAAAAGCAGCTATTTATCAAATAATGCTTAAGGATAAACCTATTGCAGACATCGATTATACAAAACTGGCTAAGCTGTCTAAAGATTTTTCAGGCGCAGACATTCAAGCAGTAATTGATATTGCCATTGAAGATAAGTTGATGGCGTCTTTTGCGGACGGTGTTCCTAAGCCCTTGTCAACAAAAGATATATTAAAAAGCATCAAAAAAATTAAACCCAGCACTAAGGAGTGGTTTGTGACCTCAAAGAATTATGCGCTTTATGCAAATGATTCTGGATTATACGATGAAATTTTGACCTATTTAAATATCAAAAAGTAAATGGAGGATTCAGTTTTTGAAAGAGGGTATCAACTGTTTCAGGTGCAAAAATTTGATGCTGCAATAGAATACTTGCAACAGGCATTACAACAAGATCCTGACCATTATGGAGCAAAAAGTTTACTGGTAAGTTGTTATATTGAAAAAGAGGACTTTGCCAGGGCAAATACATTAAACGATTCTTTATTGGCTATATATCCTAACGATGATGAGTTGTTTTATAAAAGAGCTATAATCGCCGCTGCTTCTGATAAGGAAGCACTTAGTAAGCAGAGTATTGATGAAGCGATACGTTTGAACCCTTACTATTCTGGATATTTTGGTTTTAAAGCACATTTGCACTTAATTTCTAAAGATTATGCTCTTGCGCTTGGCTTAGCAAATAAAGGTTTAGAGCTTGACCCAAATGACGTGTTTTGTCTAAACATAAGAGCACAGGCGCTGACTAAACTTAATCGTACAGATGAGGCAAATGATACCATTCAAAATACGCTGTACCAAGATCCTGAAGGCAGTTTTTCTCACGCTAACGTAGGATGGATAGCCCTTGAGCAAGGCAATCATAAAAAGGCACTAAATCACTTTAAAGAATCCTTACATAATGACCCTACAAATGCCTATGCACAAGAAGGGATGCAAGAAGCTATAAAGGCTAAAAATTTTGTGTATAGAACGTATTTAAAATATGCCTTTTGGATGGCTAATAAATCATCCAAAAGTCAATGGGGATTTATTATTGGATTATTTATTGTATATCGAATATTGGCTAAAGTATTGGCCTCTTCGGGCAATGAAAACTTAGCTTATCTCGTCATCGTACCTTATATGTTGTTTGTTGTAGGAGGTTGGATCATGGAACCTATGTCTAATATGATTTTACGTTTTCATTCCTATGGAAAGTACCTATTAAGCAAGAACCAAAAAGCCTCAGGTACTATTTTCTTTATCTTATTAGTACTGGGAACTATAGCCAGTGTGTTATATGGTATCTACGATAATACTTTAATACTGTTAATTGCTATTGCATTTTTTGCGACTATCATTCCTGCTACCAGGGGAATTCTAGCAGAAAGCAAATGGACCAGAACTATAAGTCTTGTTGTAGTGATATATACCCTTTTTATGGGTTTTTTTGGGTTTTTGATAGTAGAGGATGCTTTTTGGATAGGTGCTTCAGTGCCTTTAGGAGTGGTTGTCTATACCTGGATTTCAGGCTTTTTGGAAGATTAAGAATCAAAGTGACCAACCTTGCATCCAACAATCGATTTGATCTGTAAGTAAATGCCATAGTAGACCAATTCCTAACCATCTGGTTTTTTGCGGTAATACGAGTGTCAAATAGCCTATTGCTGCATAATAGGTGTGCAAAGGATGAAAATTGATGCTGCAGCGGTTAGGGTCAAAAATTGGATTAGCTAACAGATGGTCTAAATCGATTACCATAGCGAGTAGAAAAAAAATATACAATTGTTTCCATTGCGATCTATATAACAGCACCAATAGAAGTAAAGGAATTACAAAATGAAGGCCATAGTGAATACTAAAGCGCAACATTAAAAAATGGATTGATTTTCAAGATAGGGTAGTGCATTGGTTCCCTCATTAAACAGTAAATCCAAAATGGATAAGTTTGCTAAAAAGCCGTGTTTGTCAGCGAAGACCTGATGATAAGGTTCTAACGAATATGATTTTTCTTTCTTTGCTTCCACCAAAAATCTGTAATCAGTACTATTTTGAGGAGTTTTATGGTAGGATTCCGTCTTGGTACTACTAATGTCTAAGGGCAAACAGTCCATAACCACTTGCATACACTCATAATTAAAGTCTAATAGATAATTTTTAGTTTTGGAAAATAAGGGATAAAAATCATCTTCATAGAACTCAAAAAAAGGAGAAGTACGATAGGCCGTTTCTAAAGATTTCCAATGTTGAGATTGCCAGGGGAAATCATTTTCAATTTTAATGTCCTTATACCTTTGATGCCCACTTTTATCGCCCGTATGTTTAATAGGGATGGATAAGGAAAGCTTTCCATTGGTCCCATAGATATACATGCGGTTACGGTAGGTTTGTTTTTGATAATTATCTTCGTGTTCAAAAACCAACGCATCCGCATTGGCAAGCGCAACATATTGAGCTACGCTGCCAAAATAGGTAGGATGTAATAGAATTTTTTCCAAAATAAAATTAATGCGTTGTGCGGTTTATGCTTTCTTTCTTCTTTTTCTAAATTGCATATACGCGATATAAATCGCCAGTGCTACTAAGAAATAAACGAAATACGATACTGGTTTACCGCTGCCACCTACCGTAGTAAATAGACGTTCCCAACGGATTTTATTCATAATACCTTTGGCATTACCGTCCCAACTTAACCAGATAAACACCGGTTTACCTACGATGTGTGTTTCAGGTACATAACCCCAATAACGGCTATCTTCACTATTATGGCGATTATCACCCATCATCCAATAATAGTTTTGTTTAAAGGTATATTCCTTCAAAGGTTGACCATTTAATAGCACCTGATTTCCTTCTACAGAAAGTTGATTGGCGATACCCATCTCTGAGCCTTCATACACTTCGATAATTCTTCGGTATAAGGAGAAGTTTTTAAGGTCCATTTTTACTGTTTTTCCTGCTTCAGGAATATAAATTGGACCAAAATTATCGCGATTCCAATCTACTTTACCATTATTAGGAAAAATGGACGGGTCTTTTAAACCTACCTTCATAACATTTCTGTCCAAAGAAGTAACAGATGGATGATTTTTAAATTTTTCTGCAGCTTCGTCAGTTAGACCTGCTGAACTGAACTGTTGGCCGTTGTAGAAAAATTCATTTGGCTTTATGTGGTACCTGTTGTATAGGTTTTGTTTGCTAAAATTACCTCCGTTGGTAGTACCTGTATATGAAAATTGTAATTGAGCTCTGTCTGGTAGTTCATTTTGTTTGCCATCGATAAACACATAACCATTTCGGATGGATAAGCTATCTCCAGGAACGCCAACACAGCGTTTAACATAATTTGATTTTTTATCAATAGGCTTGTAAACCGAAATATTGGATTGATCAAAAAAGTAACGCAAAGTATCATTGGGTAAACTGAAAACTACAATGTCATTACGTTCGATATCTTGAAAACCAGGTAAACGGAAATACGGGTATTGTGGATTGGCTAGATACGATTTTGTTTTCACTACAGGAATGGTATCGTGTACCATAGGAAAAGAAACTGCTGTCATCGGAGTTCTTGCCCCGTAGTGGAACTTACTCACAAATAAAAAGTCACCTACAAGTAAAGTACGCTCCAAGGATCCGGTCGGTATCGTGTAGGGTTGCATAACGTAAGTGTGCACCAAAGTTGCAGCAATAACTGCAAATAGGATGGAGCTCACCCATTCGCCAGCAGCAGTTTTAGGTTTCAAATCACGATCCTCGATATAGTCAACGGCTACTGCGTAATTGACATAAAAGATATAAAAACCAAGTGTTACGATAACCAAAATAGTGTCTTGCGTGCTATTTTTACCAAAACTACGGATAGTTTCTACCCATATGATAGGGAGCATAATCACATTAATCACTGGGATAAACAATAAAATTACCCACCACCAAGGACGATTGATAATTTTCATCAGTATAACTGCGTTGTAAACCGGTATTAGGGCTTCCCAGGCTTTACGCCCTGCTTTGGCGTATAATTTCCAGGTTCCTGCAAAATGAATTACCTGAAGAATCAGGAAAAAAATAAACCATTCTGTAAGTGTCATATTGTAATTTTTTTAATAAATATCGTAAACAGTGTTTGTGTTACAGCCTTAGAGTCCTAAAACATCTTTCATGGTATAAACTCCAGTTTTTCCGTGCAACCATTCCGCAGCGATCACAGCACCTAGTGCAAATCCTGACCTATCGTGAGCCGTGTGCTTTATTTCGATGTCATCAACTGCAGAACTGTAGGTTATCGAATGCGTTCCAGGTACATTTTCTATACGTTTGGCGGTTATAGGTATGGTTGTAGCATCTCCTTGATCCAGGCTCCATTTTTCTTTTTTGGAGTTTGCAATGATGCCTTCTGCCAAAGTAATTGCGGTTCCACTGGGAGCATCTAGCTTTTGAGTATGATGTATTTCTTCCATAGTTACTTCATAATCAGAAATCCCATTCATCATTTTTGCTAACTTTTTGTTGAGCTCAAAGAAAAGATTAACGCCCAGGCTATAATTAGAAGCATAGATAAAAGCTCCCTTTTTTTCTTTACAAAGTGCAATTACTTTGTCATACTCTTCTAACCATCCAGTGGTTCCTGATACCACAGGAACACCCTTAGTAATGCATTTGGTAATATTTGAAACTGCCGCATTCGGTACACTAAAATCAATCGCTACATCTGCATCGGCGAGTTCGTAATCCGTATCGTCTTTATCTACACGAAGCACAATATGATGGCCTCGGTCTGTTGCTATTTTTTCAATGGTTTTACCCATTTTTCCATATCCGAGAAGTGCAATTTTCATAAATAGTCGTTTTCTAGAAGCTATAGCTCAGGGAAAGCCCATAATTAGGCTTTGCGTTTAAATCATTAAAGTTCATTTTTGGTCGAAGGGAAAGATCTTCTGAGATGCTATATTGTTGTAAATGTGCTGTAACATTAGCATCTACAATGTTGAGTACATATAGCCCTACTGTAACTAACAACGCCAACTCTGCATCCCTTCTAAACCTTCTTTGTAAATCAATTAACTGATTGTCTGTAAGGTTTGAGAACTCCAAATTATTAGGATCTTCTCCTGCTAGTCGGGCCTTATAGGTATTTCTTAAATCCCTATAGGTGTTGTTATTCTGCCTGTAAAAATAAATTCCTGTTCCAATGGCACCATAAACGATCGGTATTTTCCAGTACTTTTTGGTATAGGCTTGACCTAATCCGGGTAGTATTGCAGAATAAAAAGCGGCTCTTGCGGGTGCCAAAGGTTCGTAAGGAGGTATTTCTTTTTCTTTTTTCTTTTTAACTGCCACCTCTTCTGTAGTTATCTTTAGCTCATCGTTTTTATCCTGAGCAGTAACAGCAGTTATGTAGAGACTACAAAATATGAGAATGTAGTAGACCTTATTTTTCACTATTGACCAGCTTCTTTAATCTTTTAAAATCTTCTTCTGATGAAAAAGGAATTATAAGTTTTCCTTTTCCGTTAGGAGAAACTTTAACGTCAATTTTTGCACCAAAGTATTCAGCAAATTCTTTAACGCCTTTGGATACATATTCCGGCACTTTTGTTGTAGTTGCCGATGATTTTGTTCCAGTTGTTGCTCCTGATTTGTCATTTAAAGACCTCACTAATTCTTCAGTGTTGCGGACACTTAGGGAATCTCCGATAATTTTTTCGTAGATGTCTAATTGTTTTTGTTGTTCGTCTACATTAATCAACGCCCTTCCGTGGCCCATGGAAATAAAACCATCGCGCATACCGGTTTGGATAATTGGATCAAGTTTTAAAAGACGAAGGTAATTCGCAATAGTAGATCTTTTTTTACCTACGCGATCACTCAGCTGCTCCTGCGTTAGTTTAATTTCGTCCATCAGTCGTTGATAAGACAATGCAATTTCGATCGGGTCAAGATCCTGGCGCTGAATGTTTTCTACTAAAGCCATGGTCAGAGATTCCTGATCATTGGCAATACGGATATAAGAAGGTATGGTTTCCAACCCTGCAAGTTTAGAAGCACGATAACGTCTTTCTCCCGATACCAGCTGATATTTATTAAAATCCAGCTTACGAACCGTAATGGGTTGAATCACCCCAATTTCTTTGATTGAGGTTGCTAATTCACGTAGGGTTTCATCATTAAAACTGGTTCTTGGTTGAAAAGGGTTGACTTCAATACTTTCTAACTCGAGTTCAATAATATTTCCAACTACCTTATCTGCATTTTTATCATCTACAGATTTGATATCATTCTCTGGGTCTTTCAATAGCGCAGAGAGCCCTCTTCCTAGTGCCTGTTTTTTGGTTGCCTTCGCCATAAATCCTTAACTGTTTTTCTTTATAATTTCGTGTGCTAAACTTAAGTAGTTGCTCGCACCTTTACTCGCTGCATCATAATTAATGATACTTTCTCCATAACTTGGTGCCTCACTTAGTCTTATATTTCGCTGAATAATGGTTTTAAATACCATTTCGTTAAAATGTTTTTGCACCTCTTCTACGACCTGGTTAGAAAGTCGTAAACGCGAGTCATACATGGTTAATAGGAGTCCTTCAATATCTAAGTTCTTATTGTGTATTTTTTGTACACTTTTTATGGTATTTAATAACTTCCCTAAACCTTCTAATGCAAAATACTCGCATTGAATCGGAATGATAACAGAATTTGATGCGGTTAATGCATTAAGGGTTAACAACCCTAAAGATGGTGCGCAATCGATTAGTACGTAGTCGTATTTTTCGGTCACATTACCCAGCGCCTTTTGCAGCATGTACTCTCTTTGATCCTTATCTACGAGCTCAATTTCGATCGCTACTAGATCAATATGTGCGGGAATAATATCTACATTAGGAGAGTTCGTCTCTATAATTGCTTCTTCTGGCGCAATAGTATGCTCCAGTATTTGATATGTTCCTTTTTCAATAGTTTCTACGTCTATACCTAATCCAGAAGTGGCATTAGCCTGAGGGTCAGCATCGATTAACAATACTTTTTTCTCTAAAACACCTAGTGCTGCGGCTAAATTAACCGAAGTTGTAGTTTTTCCTACGCCACCTTTTTGATTGGCAATTGCAATTATTTTACCCATTGGGGAAGATTTGGTTTTAAGTGGTAAAAATACGATTAATTATATATTATAAAAATCTAAAATATTAACATTGTTAACAAAAAAAGCCACACTAACTGTGGCTTTTTATAAGTATTGAGCTATACCTTGTGTTTACTTACTTTTTTTAGCGCGGATCATCGCTTCTAATTGATCCCACATCGCTTCTGGTATTTGCTCTAAAAGGTTAAACTGACCAGCACCTTTAAGCCACTCACCACCATCGATGGTAATTACCTCTCCATTGACATAAGCGGAGAAGTCTGAAACTAGATAGGCTGCTAAGTTAGCCAACTCCTGGTGCTCACCAACCCGTGCTAAAGGCACTTGTTTTTTCATGTCAAATTTATCTTTTAGGTCTCCTGGGAGCAGACGATCCCAAGCTCCTTTAGTAGGAAATGGTCCTGGGGCGATAGCATTAAATCGCATGCCGTATTTTGCCCATTCTACGGCTAGTGACCTTGTCATTGCTAATACACCAGCTTTTGCTGTAGCACTAGGAACCACATAAGCAGATCCTGTCCAAGCATAAGTAGTAACAATATTAAGGACTACAGTGTTTTTATATTCGGTATCGATCCAATGCTTACCAAAAGCTAGTGTACAGTTTTTGGTTCCTTTAAGTACAATATCTATGATCGTATCAAATGCATTAGCAGATAAACGTTCTGTTGGAGAAATAAAATTACCAGCAGCGTTATTCAATAAAATATCCACGGTGCCAAATTCTTTGATCACCTGATCTCTCATCGCTTCTACCTGGTCATTATGTCTAACATCGCATTGTACAGCTAAACAAGTTCCACCGGTTTCTCCTTCTAATTCTTTTGCGGTATTTTGGAGTTTTTCAAGGTTTCTGGAAGTTATTGCCACTTTGGCACCTAGCTCCAAAAAATATTTTGTCATCGCTTTACCTAGTCCACTACCACCACCGGTAACTACTATGTTTTTGCCCTTAAGAGCATCGTCTCGAAGCATTTTAGCTGTATAATTCATATGTTCTCTTTATTATTATTTTTTGTTTAAGTTGGCGAAAGTTACTATTTAATTTTAAAAAACTATGCACGCATAGTTTCTTATGCTCGTGCTGCTATTAAAATCTCTAAGATCGAAATGGCAGCTTCACTTATTTTGGTTCCTGGACCAAAAATCGCAACTGCACCTGCATCATATAAATAATCATAATCATCCGGAGGAATTACCCCACCTACAATGATCATAATATCTTCACGATCATATTTTTTCAATTCGGCAACAATCTGGGGAACTAAAGACTTGTGTCCCCCTGCTAGTGAAGAAACCCCTACGATATGTACATCGTTCTCCACGGCTTGTTTTGCTGCTTCTGCTGGAGTTTGAAATAGGGGACCGATATCTACGTCAAATCCTACATCGGCATAACTGGTAGCTACGACCTTAGCTCCTCTATCGTGACCATCCTGACCCATTTTAGCGATCATGATTCGTGGGCGTCTTCCTTCGAGATCGGCAAACGTATTGGCTAGCTCTCTGGCTTTATGAAAAGAGGGGTCGTCTTTTATTTCTTTAGCATACACTCCGGTAAATGATTTTATTTCTGCTTTGTAGCGTCCAAATTCCTTTTCCAAAGCTTCACTAATTTCACCTAATGTAGCTCTCAATCTGGCAGCTTCAACAGCTAATGTTAACAAATTTTCACGGCCACTTTTTGCAGCATTGGTTAAAGCGGAAAGCGCATGTTGCACCGCTTCTTCATTTCGATTTTGTTTTACTTTTTCTAAACTTTGGATTTGTTGTTTGCGAACAGCATTGTTATCAACTTTAAGCGTGCTAATAAGCTCTTCTTCTTTCAGTTTATGCTTATTAACGCCAATAATTACGTCTTGTACACTATCAATCCTGGCTTGTTTTTTTGCAGCTGCTTCCTCGATTCGCATTTTAGGGATACCGGCTTCAATAGCCTTTGTCATACCGCCTAACTCTTCTACTTCTTGTATAAGCTCCCAAGCTTTTTCAGCGATTTCATTGGTCAATGATTCTACATAATAACTACCTGCCCAAGGGTCTACAGTTTTTGTAATATTGGTTTCTTCTTGTAAGAAAATTTGAGTGTTTCTGGCAATTCTAGCAGAAAAATCAGTAGGTAGGGCAATCGCTTCATCTAAGGCATTGGTATGTAAACTTTGAGTACCTCCAAAGGCTGCTGCACTTGCTTCTATACAGGTTCTTGCTACATTATTAAAAGGATCTTGTGCGGTTAAACTCCATCCGCTCGTTTGGCAATGTGTTCTGAGCATTAAAGACTTGGGGTTTTTTGGGTTAAACTGTTTCATCAGCTTAGCCCAAAGCATTCTACCTGCTCTCATTTTGGCAATTTCCATAAAGTGATTCATGCCTATTGCCCAGAAAAACGATAGTCGCGGTGCAAATGTATCGATATCCATACCTGCTTCTATACCTTTGCGGACATATTCTAATCCATCCGCTAGGGTGTAAGCCAGTTCAATATCACAAGATGCGCCAGCCTCTTGCATATGGTACCCTGATATACTTATAGGATTAAAGCGAGGCATATTTTTAGAACAATAGCTAAAAATATCACTGATGATTTTCATGGATGGCGTAGGTGGGTAAATGTACGTATTACGTACCATAAACTCCTTTAAAATATCGTTTTGTATCGTACCCGAAAGCGCTTCTTTTTGTACACCTTGTTCTTCCGCAGCCACAATATAAAATGCCATAATGGGGAGTACCGCTCCGTTCATGGTCATAGAAACAGACATTTTATCCAATGGTATTTGGTCGAACAGCACTTTCATATCTTCAACCGTATCAATAGCCACACCTGCCATACCTACATCGCCAAATACCCTTTCATGGTCACTATCATAACCTCGGTGCGTAGCTAAATCAAACGCTACTGAAAGTCCTTTCTGTCCTGCCGCTAAATTTCTTCTATAGAAAGCATTACTTTCCTCTGCTGTAGAATAACCTGCATATTGTCGTATTGTCCAAGGACGTCTAACATACATCGTGGAGTAAGGTCCACGTAAATAAGGTGGAATACCCGCCGCAAAATTGAGATGCTCGAGATCCTCGATGTCTTCAGTGGTGTATCGGGACTTAATTTCAATGCCCTCTGCAGTAGCATATTTTTTTACTGAAGCCTGTTCAGTAGTATTCGGAGTTGTTAATTGAATGTGCTGAATGTCTTTTCTGGTCATTAGTAAGATCTTCCTAATATATTATTAAAAACAGACCATAAAAATACACTTTTATCAGTGATTATCACTAAAAAATAAGAATTGAATATATACTTAGCATTAAAAATAGTGGTCTTTTATCCGAATGCCTTTTCGATAACCATTAGGATAGAGTAGTAAATGTCAAAAGCAATAAACTTTTTAATTTCTGAGGTATTAAATTCCTTATCAGTAATATAATATAAACGCTGAGCAATAAGGGATGTACTTACATTAGCATCTTTTTCGAGTGTGGAGATGATGTCTTTGAAATCACTACTTTCATTCGTGTTTTTAAGACATTGTATTACACCGCCTCTGTAGTTGAATATGAAAATCTCTTCTCCATTTTTTTTATCTGTGGTACCAGATTTTGCCTTTAATTCTGGATATTGATTTTCATATTCTGCTAAACGAATCCATAACGAATTTTTAGAGTTAGCTTGTTTTTTGAATTGTCTGGTAATTTGTATAGAGCGATCCGTAGGTAATTTTCGCAGATTGACCGACAGGGTAGCAATTTCGGTAAGAAAGGTTTTGTATGTCTTTACTGTATCAGTACCAAAATTGTAATACTCAAAAATATCTTCTTCAAAGGCTTTGAACGATTTTGAAAGCAGACCAGTCTCGTCCACAGAGAGACAATCAAATTTTTTCTGAGCAGATATACTAATAGCGCTTAAACCTATTAGTAGTATTAAAGCGATGTTTCTAAATCTAATCTGGGGCATTGATTGAGATATAGTTTTATGTTGGTTAAATATTTGTTAAAACGCGTACTATTTAGGGCTAAGATAGCAATAAAGTTCTAAACTTTTAATTTCGCTAGCATTTTTTTCTCTATCTCCATGGCCAATCTTTTGGGGATGATGGGTTCAATTAAAGTTTTTCTATTGTCTTTAGGTATAAATATCTCTTTTTGGAGGGGAGGGATGAGCTCTTCATCATTTTGATACGCATTAACACCAGTAAGTATAACCTTTTGATCATCAAATAGCTTTTGCTCTTTGGAGGCACTTTCTTTAATTTTTCGTTGGACAATACCTTCTTTCAACTGATTTAGAAAGCCTCCACCTTGCTCAATGTTTTTGAATACTTCAAGCGCTTCTTGAGCCATAGTAGTTGTTAGGCTTTCGATATAATAAGATCCTGAAGCCGAGTTATGTACCTGATCAAAATAACTTTCTTCTTTTAGGATCAACAACTGATTTAATGAGATCCTGGTTCCGAATTCATTCTCTTTATTATAGATATAATCATAAGGCAAATTGTAAACCGTATCTGCTCCTCCTAAAATCGCACTCATACACTCAGTAGTGGAGCGTAACATATTTACATTATAATCCAAGATACTTTTGTTGCGTAATCCAGGACTTGCAATTATGTGACAATCTATAGACAACTTATAGGCACCAATTAAGCTATCCCATAAATTTCGTAACGCTCGTATTTTAGCAATTTCAAAAAAGTAATTGCTTCCTACAGCAACCTGAAACACGATCGAAGTTTGCGATAAATTTGCGTTTTTGTTTTGGTTAAAATGATTAAGGTATTCATTAGCTTGGGCTATGGCATAAGCCAGTTGTTGAATACTATTGGCTCCAGCATTTTGATATAAAGTCGTATCTACAGATAACACACTTTTTAACCCTGTGCTTTGACTAACAATTTGATCCAGTGTACTATGATCTTCTTTGAGATTGGTATACCAGTTGCCTGTTTTAGCCAGCTGATTAATAATATCTGTTAAAAGATATATGGTGTGGTTAGATTGAACAGCAAAATCGTTTAACTTTTGAACAAAGGAAACGGAAAGGAAATCGGTGGTTATATATAAAACCACTTCCGTATCGAGTTCTTTACATAGAATCGCAGGATCAACAGCGGTATCCGTTATCAAAAAGTATAAACTCTCAGCTCCTTTATCGATGGCTTCTTTAGCCTTTTGGTTTCCTTCTTCTGCGTGAGTAACTTCAATTTTAACACTATTTTTCCAAGCGTTACCTACAGTGAAGTCTGATGATTCTTTAATATCGTCTTGAGTATAGAAAGGCTTGATGGCAATATTTTCTAAGGAATTGTAAATGAGCGTTTCATTGTAATCAGCTCCTTTGAGATCGTATTGTATTTTTTGTTTCCATTCTTTAGTAGAAACCGGATTGAATTCTTCAAATAATGATTTAGTCATTTTCGTTGTCTTTAGGGATACTGTCTTCGTATTCTATAATATAAACTTCTTCATTATCGCGTTTCATAAAATATTCTTCGCGTGCAAATCTTTCGAGCTCACCACTATCTTTGAGCGTTTTTATATTTTTTTGATCTTTGACAATTTCTTTAATGTAGTATTCTTTGTTGTTTTCTAATTCGTTAATCTCTTGGTCTAGCTCTCTGTGTATTAACCAAGAATTCGTATCAAAAAATAGCATCCAAATAACAAATAATAAAACAATGAGTACATATTTGTTAAGCAAAATAGCAAATACCGGGATCAGTGCCGGCTTGTTTCTAAGCTTATTAAAATACTCCTTTATCTTCAAAGTTTTCTATTCTTATTATAAAAAATAATGTGGTAAAGGTACAAAAGTTAATTCAAGCGATCCTTAACAATAGTACGTACGATATCAACAGCAACCGTATTGTAATTATTATTAGGTATGATGATATCTGCAAATTCTTTGGTAGGATCAATGAATTGTTGGTGCATGGGTTTTAAGGTAGTTTGATAACGGTCCAGTACTTCATTGATGTCTCTTCCACGCTCGGCGATATCTCTTTTTAATCTACGGATAAGTCGTTCATCACTATCCGCGTGTACGTAAATTTTAATATCAAACATTTTGCGTATTGCCGGATTGGTAAGAATAAGAATTCCTTCTACAATTACGACTTTTCTGGGTTTAGTAGGAAGCGTTTCTCCGGTGCGATTGTGGTCAATAAAAGAATAGACCGGCTGTTGAATGGTTTCTCCTTTTTTTAATTTTTTTAAATGTGAAATTAAAAGTTCAAAATCAATAGATTGAGGATGGTCAAAATTTATTTTAACGCGTTCTTCGTAGGGTAGATGACTTGTATCATTATAATAAGAGTCTTGAGAGATAACACAAACTTCGTCAACGGGTAATTCACTTATAATTTGATTGACCACTGTGGTTTTTCCACAACCTGTTCCACCCGCAATACCAATAATTAACATTACTATTTGTTTTTGGGGCAAATTTAGCTATTGTTTTTGACTAAATCCTAATACAAATTGAGATCTGTTTGATTTTTAAATCGGTTTCAGGCAACGCTATAAAAAGTGACTAAGGGTAGTATATAACACCGCTGCTAGAATCTTTAGTAGCTCCGGTTACTGATTGTAGGCAGTTGACTTCGTTTCTATCTCTAAGCACCCCTAAAAATGCAAATACCAACGCTTCTTTAAAATCGATCATTTTTTCGTTAGGAGTGATCACATCAGCAAGATTTTCTAATTCTTTTTTAATCGTAGTTATTAGAAAGTTGTTTTTAGCGCCTCCACCTGTAATGAACACTTTTGCTTTATGCTTAGTCGTGTAAGATTTTATGACTTGCCCTATTTGATGTGCAATATGCACTGTAGAGGTGTGTAATAGATTGGCGACGGTATCTTTTGTGCTTTCTATTAAAGGAATGCAATGTTGAGTAAACCATTCCTGTCCTAAGGATTTTGGTGGGTTAAGATTATAGTGCTCTAGTTTGTTTAAATGATCTAATAGTCGCAAATTTAGAGTTCCGGATTGTGCAATGTTACCGCCCTTATCATACTCCAGGTCGATTTTGTTACTTAGGTAATTAAGCAACATATTTACAGGAGATATATCAAAGGCAATTCGTTTCCCTGTTTTTTCTTCAAAAGAAATATTGCTGAATCCCCCTAGATTGAGGCAAAAATCATATTTACTAAAAAGTAATCTATCCCCAATGGGAACCAAAGGGGCGCCTTGTCCTCCTAGAGCAACGTCTTTTGTTCTAAAATCGCATATCACCTTCTTGTTTGAAGCATTGGCCAAATGTTGTCCTGAACCTATTTGATAGGTGAGTCCTTTATCGGGTTGATGAAAAATCGTATGTCCGTGGCTAGCAATAAAGTCAACTGCCAGGTTGTGTTGCGCGATAAATTGCTTAGCCTCTGTACCTAACCAATGTCCGTATTCGTTATGTAATAGCAACAGTTCAGTAGCGTCTAAATGAAGAGCCTGTTGTAATTTGTTTTTTAATTGTTGGCTATAGGCTATTGTTTTTGTGTCTAAAATCGTAAAAGACCATTTGGCATAGTCATACTGAAAATTACAAAAGGCGATATCTAATCCATCCAAGGAGGTTCCGGACATTAAACCGATGACCTTATATTGATGAGTGTTGTTTGACATGCGTTTGATGACTTATCCAGTTTTAAAAAACGGAAGATATTTAGAGTAATTAAGGAATCCAAAAACTTGTGGAAAATTTACGCTAAGGATATTTTAAAAAATTTGATTAAATCTTGACTTTAGCTGCTAAGATGCTTTTATAAGTAAAAAGAATATGTATATTTGCACCTGCTTAAAAAGAAGACCATCGGGGTGTAGCGTAGCCCGGTCATCGCGCCTGCTTTGGGAGCAGGAGGTCGCAGGTTCGAATCCTGCCACCCCGACAACTAAAAATCCAATCAATATTTTGATTGGATTTTTAGTTTTTTACCACCTTGGACTTTTTACATAGTTGTCATAAAAGTTATTTCTTTCTTTAAAATGATGGTTAACAATATCACATTAAAGCTGCACAGAACTTTCAACATTATACAGAAATATTGACGTTTTTTGTAATTGGGTTATTGATAATAGGAAAAACATGTTAATTTTATATAGAATTAAATCAATATTTCAGTAATTGCTTCAATTCTATATAAAATTAAAAAGAAAAATATTCTTTGTAATAGGGAATATACCTTAATACATTCGTCCTTATGAATCTATCTTTACCAGTTCTTAGTTATAGCAAGGCCCTATCCTTTCTGTTTTTCTTAGCGTTATACTGCAACCTTGCCGTTGCTCAAAACAGAATTATAGTAAACCCTTCTTTTGAAAGTGGTTCCGGTATACCACATACAGAAAATGTTGTGTATTTAGAATCACAGATCGGCGATAATCCTGAAATTGATGGTTGGTTTTCAACGCATCCTACTTTCGATAATTCCGAAGGCGCAATTGAGCATTGGAAAAGCGGCTTTAATGGTGTAAACTCTCAAGAAGGAGGATATTTTGTTGAACTTAATGTATCACAACCCTCACGATTATATCAAATAGTATATTTAGTAAATGGCGAAACTATTGAATGGGAATATTATCATCGAAAAAGAATAGGAAGCCAGACGGAAACTGTAGAGTATTCAATTTATAGCCAAGATGGTAATAGTAAGCTGTTTACGATAAGTTCGCACACTGCAAGTGGCACTTCGGCTTGGGATGAAGTGTCAGGAACATTTAACTTTACTGGAGCCACGGGAGTGTATCAAATTGGTTTTGAAGCTACTTCACCTGCTACTGGTGGTTCGGGTAATTTTTTGGATAATATAAATATTGGTTTAAATGCGCTAACTGAGTTTCCGGTGAATAGTATAACTGTAGATGAAACTGATAATGCGTTCAATCCAAGTCTTCAAATCAATGGTGAGGTAAAATCTAGTTCAACAGTTACATTTTCAGTGGTTGGAGGAACGGCGGTGGAAGGAGTAGATTTTACCTTTACGAATAAAACGCTTACTATTCCTGTCGGAAAATATGGACTATCCGATACCATTCCAATTGATTTATCACTCATCGACAATGCTTTTGTTGATGGAGAAAAGAACATACAAATTGCTATAAGTTCGGTATCGGGCGATATTACTAATCTGGATACTGATGGAGATGGTTACATCGGCACACTTAACCTTGTCATACAAGATGATGAAACTGCTCCTGGTGGAGTATCAGGAGTTAACCTTTGGCTCAAAGGAGATGTAGGGGTGTCTGAAAATGCTGGAAACCTTACCAACTGGCAGGATCAGACTCAGCGTAACACTTTTTCTGTAAATGGTTCACCTACGGTTACCTCTAATGCGATCAATTTTAGTCCTGTAATTTCATTTGCTAATACGGATGCAAAAAATGCATTGCCAACAAATCGCCTGGATGGAGATGAGGTTATTAATGTAGTAGAAGGTTTTGCGGTGTATAGATATAACTCTAGTTCAAATAGTGGGGCTGTAATCGGAAGCACGCAATCAGGTTCCAATTATGGGAAAGCCATTTTTGCAGCGGATAATGATCAACGGGTGTATTTTGGTAATGGATTAAATAGCACCTATCAAAGTTATGCGAATTCCGCTTTGGATACTCGATTTACCATAAATAATCTAGATATTTCATCAACAATTTCTCCTTTTGCTACAGGAAGATTAAATGGCGAAAATCAATCTATTTCAGCAGGAGTAGGTGGTGATTTTGCTACCATAGCTATAACACCGATGATAGGAGGAACCAATAATCTAGACGGTGATAATGTCACCTCAGGATGGTTCCCATTAAACGGAGATATTGCTGAAGTTGTGTTATACGCTACAAGTTTAATGAATGCCGATAAACAAAAAATTGAGTCTTATTTGGCGTTAAAGTATGGAATTCATCTTTTTGGAAATTATGTAAATAGTCAAGGTTCAATAATTTGGGATGCCACTGTAAATACTAGTTATCATAATGATGTGTTTGGAATTGGAAGAGATGACAATGGCGGATTAAATAAAATACAAAGCAACAGTATTATGACTGGCAGTGGTGACGGTACTGGTCAAAGTGGTGCTGCTAATATTGTATTAAGTAATCCCAGTGATTTACAGGATTTAGAATATTTGCTTGTGGGTCATAACACGGATGCGCTAACTGAGTTATCATTGGGTGAACAGTTACCTTCATCTTTTTCGGGATATAGAAGGCTTGACAGGGAGTGGTGGATAAAACGAATTGGAAATCCGGGAACCGTAGATTTAACTATAGATATTACTGGATTAACAGTATCTGGCTCAGGAACATTAGATTTTAGGTTAATTATTGACAATGATGGTGATGGTGACCTTAGTACAGGACAATTAACGGTAGTGCAACCTAATGATTTAACAGCAAATGTACTTACCTTTAATGCTATAAATTTACCGGATAATCAAGCATTTTCCTTAATAACCCAGGTGCCAACAGCAGGAGGTGTAGGTAATGAAATTTTATGGCTCGAGGCTTCTAAAGGAGTAAGTTTCTCTGGTAGTACAGTTGATGGATGGTCAGATCAGACAGGATTTAATACTTTTTCGGTGGTTGGAACTCCAGAGTACGAGGAAAATGCAATTAATTTTAATCCTGTGATATCTTTCAATAATACAGATGCCAAAAATGTGTTACCTACTAATCGGCTCGAAGGTAATCAGGAAATTGATGTAGTAGAGGGTTTTGCGGTGTATAAATATAATTCGACAACAAATAGAGGTGCAGTTTCGGGTAGTACCATATCAGGAGTGAACTTTGGAAAAGCAATTTTTGCTGCGGATAATGATCAACGGGTTTATTTTGGAAATGGCGTAAATAGTTCATATCAAAGCTATCAAAATACCATAATTGATAATAACTATACCATTAATAATTTAGATGTTTCTGCTTCTATATCTCCTTTTGCCACAGGTAGGTTGAATTCAGGATCTCAAACAATAACTGATGGTGGTGGCGGTGATTTTTCAAGTATTTCAATTACCCCGATGATTGGAGGTACGAATAACGTGGATGGTGACAATATTTCTTCAGGATGGTATCCATTTAATGGAAATATAGCTGAGTTAGTTCTTTTTCCCAGTAATCTAAGTTTAACTGAAAGGGTTGAAATTGAATCTTATCTAGCTTTAAAATATGGAATAACTTTGGATACATCTGTGGTTAATTATTTAGCATCTGATGGTACAACTATTTTTTGGAATGATCTTACGTATTGGAATGATGTTTTTGGTATTGGAAGAGACGATGCTAGTGGACTTATGCAAGAGCAAAGTAACAGTATACATACAGGAAGTGGAGATGGAACCGGACAAGTTGGCCAGGGAAATATTGTTTTAAGCAATCCGACTAGTTTAGATAATCTTGATTTTTTAATGATAGGACATGATAATGCTGCTTTGATTGAACAATCAACTGATATACCAGCATCCGAGTCTTGCTTTGCTCGGTTAGCCAGAGAATGGAAGGTTGATGTAACAGGGGATCCAGGACTTGTGACACTTAGTTTTGATCTCAATGCATTAACCGTTGGAGGAACCTTGTTAGAAGATTTTAAACTATTGATTGATAGTGATGGTGATGGTGATTTTACTACAGGTGCAAGTACAGTACTTCCCACAAGTTTTAATTCAAACCGATTGACTTTTGAAAACTTAACCCTTACTGATAATGTCATATTTACGTTTATAACAGGACAAGAATCGATTGCTCCAGTCATTAGCTGTCCTGCAGATATAATTCAATCAAATGATCCAGGTAACTGTTCTGCTATTGTTAATGGTTTAACTCCTACTACTAGTGACAATTGTCAAATTGTATCTCAAACCTGGACATTAACCGGTGCAACTACTGGGAATAGTTCTTCAATTGATATTAATGATGCTAGCGGTCAAGTTTTTAATATTGGTGTTACAACAGTAACGTATACCGTGAATGATGCTGCAGGAAACACCAACTCTTGTCAATTTACAGTGACAGTAAATGATACTGAAAATCCAGTTGTAAATTGTATTTCTAATCAAACCAAGTCGGCTGATTTAGGTGAATGCTTTTACACGGTAGTCGGGACTGAATTTGATCCTCTTTCAACTACTGATAATTGTTCAGTAGCTTCAATTAGTAATGATTTTAACAATTCAAATACATTAGATGGAGCGCAATTGATTGATGGGACGGTTGTTGTTTGGACTGTGGTAGATACTGCTGGTAATTCAAATACCTGTAGTTTTACGATTACTATTGAGGATAACGAGGATCCAACCATAGCTACAGTAAGTGCTGTTACAGTAAGTACTGATTTGGGACAATGTTCGTATGATAGTACTCAATTAGCACCTCCTGCAACTACAGATAATTGTGGGGTAGCAAGTGTTTTGGCCAGTCCTTCTAGCTTAAGCCTTGGAGAAAATACAGTAACCTGGACAGTAACAGATGATGCTGGTAATACCAATAGTTCGATACAATCAGTTACTGTTGTGGACAATGAAAATCCTACCATTGCTACAGTAAGTGCTGTTACAGTAAGTACAGATTTAGGCCAATGTTCATATGATAGCAGTCAATTAGCACCTCCGGCCACAACAGATAATTGTGGGGCAGCAAATATTGTGGCCAGTCCTACAAATTTAGACCTTGGAGAAAATACAGTAACCTGGACAGTAACAGATAATGCAGGAAATACGAATAATTCTATTCAAACAGTAACTGTTGTAGACGATGAAGATCCCACCATAGCAACAGTAAGTGCTGTTACAGTAAATACAGATTTAGGCCAATGTTCGTATGATAGTAGTCAGTTAGCACCTCCGGCCACAACAGATAATTGCGGGGTAGCAAGTGTTACGGCTAATCCTTCTAGCTTAAGTCTTGGTGAAAATACGGTCACCTGGACAGTAACGGATAATGCTGGTAATACACGTAGTTCTATACAATCTGTAACTGTTGTCGATATTGAGAATCCTACAATAGCAACACTTGGTGCTATCACGGTCAATACGGATTTAGGACAATGTTCTTATGATAGTACTCAATTAGTTCCGCCAACAACTACAGATAATTGTGGGGTAGCAACTGTTATGGCTAATCCTTCTAGTTTAGGCCTTGGAGAAAATACGGTTACTTGGACTGTAACAGATAATGCAGGTAATACACGTAGTTCTGTACAATCCGTAACTGTTTTAGATAATGAGAATCCTACAATAGCTACGATTAGTGCTGTTACGGTTAATACGGATTTGGGACAATGTTCGTATGATAGTAGTCAGTTGGCGCCTCCGGTAGCCACAGATAACTGTGGTGTAGCAAGTGTTTTGGCCAGTCCTTCTAGTTTAAGCCTTGGAGAAAATACAGTAACCTGGACAGTAACAGATAATGCAGGTAATACAAATAGTTCTATACAAACGGTCACTGTTGTAGATAATGAGAATCCTACAATAACTACACTTAGCGCTGTTACAGTGAATACAGATTTAGGACAATGTTCTTTTGATAGCACTCAATTGGTTCCACCAACAACCACAGATAATTGTGGGATTGCCAGTGTTGTGGCCAGCCCTTCTAGCTTAAGCCTCGGAGAAAATACGGTCACCTGGACAGTAACAGACAATGCTGGTAATACGCTTAGTTCTATACAAACGGTCACTGTTGTAGATAATGAGATTCCTACAATAGCTACACCAGCCGCTGTTACAGTGAATACAGATTTAGGACAATGTTCTTTTGATAGCACTCAATTGGTTCCACCAACAACCACAGATAATTGTGGGATTGCCAGTGTTGTGGCCAGCCCTTCTAGCTTAAGTCTCGGAGAAAATACTGTCACCTGGACAGTAACAGACAATGCAGGTAATACCAATAGTTCTATACAATCCGTAACTGTTGTGGATAATGAAAATCCTACTATAGTTACGGTAAGCGCTGTTACCGTTAATACAGATTTAGGACAATGCTCGTATGATAGTTCTCAATTGGTACCACCCTCAACATCAGATAATTGTGGTGTAGCAAGTGTTGTTGTTAGTCCATCTAGCTTAGAACCTGGAGAAAATACCGTTACCTGGACAGTAACTGATAATGTAGGAAACGTACAAAGCACCACACAAATCGTTACTGTTGTAGATACTGAAAATCCTCAACTTAATTGTCCAACCGATCAAACCGTTAATATTAATAGCGGTGAAACATATGTTCTGCCTGATTATATTGCAGATTTTCAAATTGAACCTAGTGATAATTGTAGTGGAACTTCTCAGATTTCTCAGGATCCTATTCCTGGTACCCAGTTATCCGAAGGAGTCTTTACGATAAGTTTTAGTGTTCAGGATGCTAACGGAAACCCAGCATCTTGTAGTTTTCAATTAACTGTAGAAAATACCCTCGGAATTGAGGAGGAAACCGAGTTGTCAAATGAAATTAAAATTTATCCTAATCCAATAGGTAATTTCCTATATATTCAAAGTAATAACGCTATCAAGCTAAATACCCTAACCGTATTTGATATTGCGGGCCGGATAGTTGAAAAATTTAATTTAGAAGATATGGGGAATGAAAAAATGTTAGATTTATCTGGGCTGGAAAATGCAGTATATTTAGTGATTATCCAAAGCGAAAAAGGAAAATTGGTCAAATCAATTGTTAAAAAGTAGACTTTATATTTCTAACTTGGGTTTAATATATGATGTAATGTTCTTTTTATTTAGATAAGAAATAAGGCTGCTATTTTCTTAAACTTTTTATATTTGCATTCCGAAAAATTGCGGGATGTAGCTTAGCCCGGTTAAAGTGCGCGTCTGGGGGGCGCGAGATCGCTGGTTCGAATCCAGTCATCCCGACCAATATAATCCAATCACCGAAGTGGTTGGATTTTTTAATTTCCAGACGTAGGCTTGTAAAGCTTTAAGGTAGGAAATTAAAAAAGCTAAACAGCCGCAAGGCTGTGTAGGATTATGTTGAGCAACAACCCCTAGTATCTGGATCACTTTGGTAATCCAGTCATCCCGACCAATATAATCCAATCACCGAAGTGGTTGGATTTTTTAATTGCTGATAAAAGTGAAATCAAGGTTTGCTATACGATTTATAATTTTATATTTATCTAGTAAAAACATTCTATATAAAGTCGTGTCGCCCCATGAATAACCTATATTTTGGTAGTGTTTATCTTCTGTTCCTATGTTGGCTACCTAATAGTTATGCTCAAACTCATAGGAGCAAAGAGATTGTAGAAGCCGATTCTTTAATAACAAAAAGTTATCAAGAATTAAATGATGCCTTTTATGATAATTTAACCAATGACGATTTATATGACCTGTATGCCAACGCTTTTTTAAAAAAAGCATATCAAGAAAAAGACACTGTTAAAATGGCAAGAGGCTATTTTAATAAGACCTATAGGAGTGAGGATAAATATTTTACTGGTCTTGATAGCTTAATTAAATATGCCCAATTTATTGATAAGAAGTTTTGGTTGTGGGCGGCATATTACCGAAAAGGTACCTACTACAGTGATCGAAGAGAATTTAAAAAGGCATTAGCAAATGAAATCAAGGCATATCAGATAGCAGTAGACAGTAAATTGGAGCATTATGAGGATATGTCGCTTACAAGTCTGGCAATTTTGAAACAAAAGGTAGGTAATAATCAAGAAGCCTTAAAAGACTTTAAAAAAAGTTATCTGTACAATCGACAATTATTATACAATGCTCCAGGAGACACTATCGATAAAAATATGGGTATTGCTTATCTCAATCGATTGCATTTATTGTCAAATTCTTACCGATTAAACGGAATACTTGACTCAGCAAATCAACTAAATATGGAAGCCCAAAAATATAGAAAATATCCCTGGGCTAAACCAAACCTTAATAAAATAAGACTTAATGGAGCAGAAGTGCATTTTGATAAATCCGAATATGCACTGGCTATAGATAGTGCGGCATTAGCTGTACCAGAATTTATAGAAAATGAAAATTTTAAAAGTGTCGCGGTATGCTATTATATACTTGGGATGTCTAAAATAAAGCTGGGTCAAAAGAAAGAGGGTGTACGAGATTTAAGAAAAATGGATAGTATCTACGTGGTATTAGGCAATATCTATCCGGCGGTACGACCAGGATATGAATATCTCAAAAAATACTATGCTAGCAGAAGAGAACTCAAAAATCAATTGTATTTTGTTGAACAACTTTTACGTTTTGACAGTATCGCACACACCAATTATGCTTTTGTTTCAAATGAAATTACCGAAAAAATTGACAAGCCTAATTTATTACAGGAGCATAAAGAGCTTCAGGAGCAGTTAGCTGATACGTCTAAAAAATCTAAAAAATGGTATGTGATAGGAATTGGATTAATTCTAATTCTAATTTTCGAAATACTGAGGAGAAAGCGAATCATACGCAAAAAAAATAGAGAAAAGGATGAGTTACACGACTATTATAAAAAACAGTTCGATTTCTTAATTGCAAAGAATGAAATTCATACCATAGAGCATAATAAAAAAGAGGTATTAGATGTAACTGCCAGAATGCCTGTTGATGAGCTCGATATTTCTAAAGAAATTATAACATCTGTACTCCAGGGACTGCGAAGGTTTGAAGATCAACAAAAGTTTGTAGATGCTGATATCACGGCATCATCATTAGCAAAGAAATTAGGAACTAACGCAAATTACCTGGGTAGAATTATTAAATTTCATTATCAAAAGAGTTTTAGAAATTATTTAAATGATTTAAGACTGGATCTTGCCCTAAATAAATTGCGAAACGATAAATCATTTAAAAACTTTTCAGTTGAAGCTATGGCAAGAGAAGTAGGTTTCAAAACTGCAGAACCTTTTTCCAAATTATTCAAAAAAAGGACCGGTTTTTACCCTTCGGAGTTTATAAAACAATTCACATCTTAAGTGCTTAAAATTCAAGTTACTGAAGCATTGTGTAAAGCTCGTCATTTTAAAATTAGGAGTACCGAATCCAAAAAATACTTTTAAGAAATAGAATATCTCCTTTACTTAGCACCGCAATTAAACGTCTTGTTGTCAAAGTATTAAAAGTCATGAATTTTAAGATTTTGATGTAGACAGCCCTACTGATTGAGTTTCATTTTGGATCAATGCCTAAACGTACTCAATTATATAATTATGACTTATCAATACTAAAAAAACACCGGTGTTGATGCTAAAACTTACTTTAAACATATTCACATGAAATTTAATTTTTTAACCACTTTACTGGTATTTCTTTTTGCCACACTATCGATTGGTGCAAAAACCTACTATGTTTCGCCGAATGGCAACGATAACAATTCAGGTAATTTATCGGATCCTTTACAAACTTTACACAGAGCGATAGACTTGGTCTCTTCTGGCGATATAATCTATCTAAGAGGAGGAAATCACAATTACAGCAATTCAGTCATAATCACTAAAAATGGAAACTCTTCAAATCCTATAAAAGTTTTTGCCTACAATGGCGAAAATGCGGTTTTAAACTTTGCGATGAGTGAAAACTCATCAAATAGAGGGGTTGTACTTGAGGGAGATTACTGGCATTGGAAGGGCATCACTATTCAAGGAGCCGGAGATAACGGAATGTTACTCTCCGGAAATAATAATATTATTGAAGACTGTATTTTTAGAAATAATAGGGATACTGGGCTTCAGTTAAGCAGATATAGCTCCAGCGCTAATACTATTGGTGATTGGCCTTCCAATAATTTGATTTTAAGATGTGAATCTTATGACAATAAAGACAGCGATAATGAAGATGCAGATGGATTTGCAGCAAAACTGACTTGTGGAACCGGAAATGTATTTAAAGACTGTATTGCACATCATAATATTGATGACGGATGGGATTTGTATACCAAAAGTGAAACCGGTCCAATAGGCATTATTACACTAGAAGGTTGTATTGCCCATAATAACGGTAAGTTAACGGACGGTATCACCTCTGGGGCAGGGGATAAAAATGGATATAAATTAGGCTCTTCCGCTCATAAAATTAATCATATCGTTCGTCGTTGTATCGCTTTCAATAATGGAAAACACGGCTTTACGGATAATGGTAATATAGGGAATATTGAATTTAGCAATAACACTTCATTTAACAATGAAGGTTATAATTTTCATACCCGAGATGGAGGAGGCCATACTTTTGTAAACAACATTTCTTTTGGTACTACTCAGAAAGATAGACTAAGAGGAAATTATACGGCACCTAATTCTTTCGTAGGAGAAGAGGGTGGTTTTGCAATAGATAATTCAGATTTTGAAACTTTGGCTCAAGGACCAAACTCTGACCCTACTGTTAATGGATTTTTAATGTTAAAAGAAGGTAGTAATTTAATCGATGCCGGTACAAATGTTACAGGTATCAGTTATAATGGATCAAGCCCTGATCTAGGTGCTATTGAATTTGGAGCAGTTGAACCGCCCAAAGATCCAGAAATAATCCTTTCTAGTACTGCAGGAGATGGAGTGGTGGATTTAAGTTGGACGGTAGAAAATTTAGACGTTTCAGCATTAGAAGTATATAGAGATACAGATCCAGATCCTAAGGGAAGAAGCCGAATAGCATTTCCTGCAAGTGACTCTAGAAATTTTAGAGACACTAATGTCAGCAATGGAACTACGTATTATTATTGGGTAAAAGCTAATGCTTCTGTAAACTCAAATCGAGTTTCAGGCACTCCGGGAAATCCAGCAATTTATTTAACTACTGAAGCTGGAGATGGTAGTGTAGCATTGAATTGGGGGTTACAAGATCTGAGCGCTACTGCATTAGAAGTGTATAGAGATACAGATGCAGACCCTAAGGGTAGAGTACGTATAGCTATGGTATCCGCAGATAGCCGCACATATACGGATACTAACTTAGATAATGGAACGACCTATTATTACTGGATAAAAGCTAATGCTTCATTAAATTCTAATGTTGCTTCAGCCCAACCCGTAGGTAGCTCTAAAATTAATTTATCTGCTAATGCAGGGGGTGATAACATTACTTTGTCCTGGTCTATAGAAAACTTGGCAGTATCTTCCTTAGAAATCTATAGAGATACGGATTCCAATCCTCAAGGAAGATCAAGAATTGCCATGGTATCACCAGATAGTAGAAATTTTACGGATAATGAAATCATCAGAGGGACAACTTATTATTACTGGATCAAGGCGAATGCCTCACTAAATTCTAATATTGCTTCAGCGGCAACAGAAAGCGGTTCAGCAGTACGTTTATCCACCAGTGTTGAAAACAATAGCGTTACGCTCTTCTGGGATATAGAAGACTTATCGGTGTCATCGCTTGAGATATATAGAGATACAGATCCTGACCCTAAGGGAAGATCTAGAATCGCGTATTCTCCCACAGATTCCAGAGCGTATACAGATAGTAATGTAATACCGGGAACCACATATTACTATTGGATCAAAGCAAATGCTTTTTTAAATTCGAATACTGCTTCAGCAACTCCTACTAACGAAGACAATACGGTAAATTATGATTTAATTGGATATGCGACATTAAATGGCGGAACTACAGGAGGAGAAGGAGGTATTAGTATCACTTGTAGTACGGGTGATTGTATTTTAGAAGCGATACAGCAGAAAAAAGATGGAGATATTACTGAGCCTCTTATTATTTATGTTAATGGAACGGTAACACCTTCAAATACATCCGCTTCAAAAATTGATGTTAAAGAAGTCCAGGATATTTCCATTATTGGGGTAGAAACCGATGGGTTATTTGATGGTATCGGGATCAAGATATATAAAGCTAGTAATATCATTATTCAAAATGTAACCGTAAGAAATGTAACTATCGGAGATAAAGATGCAATTGGTATCGAAGGTCCGGCAGATCACATATGGATAGATCATTGTGAACTTTATGCAGAGTATCAAAATGTGGATAAAGATTATTATGATGGATTGTTAGACTGCAAAAGAGATGTGGAGTTTATTACCTATTCTTTTAATTATTTACATGATAGTTGGAAAATGATGCTGGTAGGTAGTTCTAGTAGCGATACTTATGATAGAAAATTGACGATGCATCATAACTATTTTGATAATGTCAATTCCAGAACTCCATTATATCGAGGTGGATCCGGTCACGTATTTAATAATTATTATAGCGGTATAGGATCTACAGGGATAAATACCAGAGCGGGAGCTTGTCTAAAGGTTGAGAATAATTATTTTAAAGACGCAATAAACCCGATAGTTTGGGCTTATGGAGATGTCGCAGGTAGTGTTGATCAAAGTAACAATACTTTTGAGAATGTTAGTTGGGATTTTTCTAGTGATAGTGTCAATGAACCAGGTTCTTGTCAATTATCAATTCCGTACCCGTATAGTACCTCATTGCATGCTACTGAGGATGTACCTTCCATTGTAATAGCTCACGCTGGAGTAGGTAAAATAGGAAATACTTTAAGTAATTTTTCTCAATTCGGCACTTCAGCTAAAGGGGAGTTAATGGCATATCCTAATCCTGTGGGTGCAGCGAATGTGCTTACCATTAACATACCTAACTATAGAGGAAACGAGCAGATAAGAATTGTGAATTTGCTTGGAAAAGAAGTGCTTAAGAGACCTGCCAAAAGTAATACAGAATATATCGATGTTGCTGATTTTCCAAGTGGACAATATATTATTCAAGTTAAAACGACTACCTCAACTCAACTGAAAATGTTTGTTAAGTAAGTTTTCTATGTTAGCCATTGCCCAAATCTGTAGCTTTCATTGGTGTTAACCTACAAGGGGAGATCAATTCTATATTATAAAGTGTTTATGTTATGGCAATATTTCATTTATAATTAGAATGTGCCAGAGATTAGTAAGGGATGCCCTTAACGTAGTTGTATTATGTAACTAAATAGAGGGTATCTCATCTCTGTCATTAACAGTATTACTATTAAGAATAGAAAAAAACATTTAAGAAAAACTTAATTAATGTTGTGCTTCTCAAGCAGTTTGTGTTGCAGAGTACACTGAATTATTTGTGAATTGTCCAGACTAGTAGCGTTTATTAGTTAGGCAAAGAGGGGAGATAAAAAGCTTCGGGACATATCGTTCTGGAGCTTTTTTGATTAAAAAAAATTTTAATTATTACCAAAAACCATGTCTTTCACATCTTTTAAGTTATCCCTAATATTGACATCGCTGAGGTTATTTTTTACCTTTTTACTGGAGGTACTAAACCAATTGAATTCTTGGCTTTTAGTGATAAAATGATTTAAAATGTATTGTAAAACAAGTTTCTGATCTTCATTTGAAAAGCAGGGATCGTTTTGGATTACCCAGGAGTCGTCGTCATTACTTCTAGTTAGGGTAACCGAATCACAGTCAATTTGATTAATGCTGGAATTAAAAGCATTCAAATTATTAATTAATTTGCGAATGGAATCACCAGAAAATTCAGCATTTCTGATTTCCTTTCTTTTAAAATATCCTTTTTGAGTAGCTAATTTTTCTTTCCAATTTTTGGGAACGTTTATACTATATTTTAGCTTTTGTATAGCATCTTTAGACAAGGTGTCCTCTACTATGCGATATTTGATTTTATTTTCATAAACACCAATTTGGTAATATTTTTTTGTAGCCGTAGTGTCAATACTAAAATCTGTATCAACCAAGGTGTCATTAACGGATTGACCAACAATATCCGTTTTGTCATATATCCTATCGATCATCGTATTGTAATTCGTAATGAATGCAAGTGTACTATCCGTATACCAAGTAGCGTGCATTAACGCTAAAGAGTCATTCATGTTATCCATAAGGATATTTTCTATAGACCATTTCGCTTCAGTGAGTTGTGCTATCTCTGATGCAGTCACTATGTTATCAGCAATAACCGCAGTGGTCAAATAAGACAACCTGTTGTAAGTTGTTGGTCTTTTTTGATAGTAACATTTTTTGAGCTCCCTAATAATGTTTTGTAAACGTGCTTGTTTTAGCTCTTTGTTTTTTTGATTGGTCAACCATTGCTCGGTAGCGGTATCTATGGCCAAAATATGTTCAATTTCTCCCGGAATTATAGAATCCAATAGTTTAGCTTCTTCAAAGCTTACAAACTTGTCATCAAAAATTTGATTTGTAATTCGTGAAATGGTGTCGTGATGAAAGTGTACTTCTTTAATTTCATTACCGGTTAATAAGGCCATAAAATTTTTAATGGTTTCTTTGCTTTGTCGCTCTGCTTGCTCAATGATTCCGGCTTTCAATGCCATTTTTTCAAGTTTATCGATACAATACTGTTTGACTACTTTGGCGTGTTCAAAGTTGGCATTTCTAGCTTCGAGGATTTGAAATCCTGGTATTTGCTTTTCAGGGATAAACCAGGGATTAATGTCTTTGGCTAAAATTTTGGGGTATACGCCATAGATATGTATAATTTGATGTTTCTCATCATACACAAAGTTTTGATCATTTAATTCACCAAAATCAATACCTGCTTTTACCCAACCTCTACCAATTATCGCAAGATCGGTCTTTAGTTCTTTTTTAATGTCCTTGTCTTTCTTTTTGATATTATAATGAAATTCAGAGAATACTTTACCTTCTTTAATTGGTAAATCGCTCAACATGTATTCATTAAATGCCGCTTCATTTAATTCCTGACTTTTCGCTTTTACTTCTTGAAAAAGTGACCAAAGCAAATTTCTATATCTATTTTTATCAGTAGACGTAGGCACTCTTTTGTCAAAATAAAATCCTAGTATTTCGGGACTCATGGGTTTGTGATAAAACAAAGAATCGGTCTGGGGTATGTCTTTGAGTTTTTCTTTGAAGTCTTTTTTGGGTTTACTTACCCAAGGCAGCCAATTGAATGAAAAGAAGCCTTTTTTCTTCTCCTCTTGAGGCTCTCCGAGGATATCTTTTTCCTTTAAACCTTCCAGATGAACATCTAATACATATTGTTTCATATCTCGAAAGATATCATTGGCCTGATCGCTAATATCTTCTTCTTCGATTAATTTTAATACGGTTTGGTCGTAGGTTGCTATAGCTTCACCATAGTACTCTGCTGTAATAAGCTGTCCGATTTCTTTTATGGCAGTAACATTATTAGCTGTATTTTGAAGTTTGAGTCCTCCACCAAAAAGATTCCAGGGGTTGATTAGCACTATAATAAAGATGATAGCAGCGATAATTAAAATATCGATGAGTAGCTTGCCGTATTTTATAAAAAAGCTCCAAAACATATCATTCGCTTTTAGCTGTGCCTAAATCTACTTTGTCAATGGCTAATTCATTACTCGTAAAACTGATATATATTTCTTGGTACCCCAAGGATTTTAATAAGCCTCTAAGTAAAGTTCTGGTATGTTGCTGGGTGGTTTCTACCAGCCCCATATATTCCAGGTTATTTCGGATATCCAGCTCAGCTCTTCTAAAAAACTCCTCTTGATCTTCTAAAGAAATAACATTTAAGAATTTATTATCGGTGATTTCTTCATCCAACCGAAACTCTCTTGGAGGGTACGAAAAGTTGAGTACTGTTACTTGCGGTAATTGTAATTCAATTTTAGAACCATCTATTTTAATGTCTTCAGGTTTAATGTCATTGAGATCGATTCCGGTTTTGATGATGGCTTTGGAATAGGCTAAAAATCGTGCTTCATTGAGTTTAACTACCCAGAATAATTTTTTTGTTTTGGTGCCGTGTACAATTTTATCTATAGTAAATTCTGTTGTGGCGAGTTTAGAAGCTGCTTGTATTTTTCCTACAACCAGTGGACGTTGATCTTTTTCGCAAGCGCAAAACAAGCAATAAATCATCAACAACAGTATTATGTTTACTAACCTAATCCTCATAATAATACAGAATACTTTTGATTACGTTGAACAAACATTCTGCCAGTTCATCTTGTCCTTCATCAGACATTAGATACTTTGCTTCCTGATAATTGTCAAAAAATAAATTCTCTACAAGCATCGCAGGACATCGTGTGTGTTTGAGTACATACAGGTTCTTTTCTTTGAGCCCTCTAAATTTAAATTTGCCATTAAAAAACTTTTGGTATTCACGTTTAGCAATTCTTGCCAACTGGTCACTAGGGGTTTCATTAACACTGGTCCAAATCTCAATACCATTGGCAGTAGTACCCTTGCCTTGTAAGGAGGGAGAAGCTGCATTACTGTGCAGCGATAAATAATAAACAGATTTATCCTTAGTGTACATTCTATTGGCTTCTGCCACACGCTCACTAAGCTTTAGGTCCTCTTCTTCAAAAACATTTAAGCTGTAATATGGGATTCCGTTTTCTTCTAATTTTTTAATTAGCTTTTTGGCAATCTTACGGTTTACAACACCTTCTAAAACCTCAAACTCTTCATCTGTTCCTATAAACTTATAACGTTTTTTATTACCAGTGGTATATTCGCCATCTATCGTACCGCCGTGGCCGGCATCAATAATGGGAGTACAGGGATAATTACGTTGGCCTTGCCCATCTTCACCAAATTCGGCAACCAGATCTTCTTCTTCTACCTTTGCTGATTCTTTCTCCGTAGAAGCAATGGTACTTGCGGAGAATGTATTTAGTGTGTCCTTTAGTAATGACAGGTCTTTGGTTTTGTCTTCCAACCCTTCTTTCGCAGCGAAGGCAGCATCTTCTTGAATAAATTGTTCATCTTGTGATTTTAAGTTGCCCGCTAAATTGGTAGTTTTAGCACCCGGAGCTGCGTCAGATGGTCTATCCTGGCTATTGTTTTCTGGCGTATTGTTCGATGTAGGTGTATTATCTTTCCACCTCGACTGCAAAAAGCGTAAGGACTTATCTCCAAAATAAAAAGCCATCATCATCAAAAAGGCAGTTTCAAAAAATTCAAACTGATAGCGGAGCGTGGGGTTTTCCAAAAGTCCTTGTTCCATCCCCATACTAGATATCAAAATTGAGATAGCACCAAATAATAACGTAAATGCCAGCATACCCCGTACTGTTCCAGGAGGAACGCCGAAGGTTTGACTGCGGTATGGGTTAAATTTTGGTTCTTCTAATTCGCTTTGTAAAACCACTTCGCCATTTTTGAGTCGTTGCTTAGCGTCTTCTATTTTTTCCCAATCTCTAATCGTATAGCCATAATTGACATTGTAGTGATAAACTGCCCATAAAAAATAGCGTAAAAAAACCACTAACCAGATTAATAAAAAGATTACTGCTGCAGATTTAAAAGGGTCCTTGGTAATCAAAAAAATGAGAACAGCTGATATCAGTCCCAGGCCAAATAGAATCCAGGTCAATACACTAGCGTGTCTAAAAAAGAATCTTTTGTAGTCCCCATCTATAAGTTCACTTTTCTTTTTATTGGTATCCGTGGTAGCATTTGATTTCATGCTGTCCGATTGGTTTATATCATTATTTTTCATGCTGACTGTACTTTAAGATTGTTAAGGTGTAGTTGTTCGATCCAGTCTTCATCATAAATCACTAATCTAACAGGCTCTCCGACTTCCAGGAGCGCTTTGATGTGTTTATAAAATTTAGTATAAGCTTTTACTGAGCTAAGTATTTTCTTTTCTAAAGAAGAGGCGTGTATGCCATCTGCAATTAAGATACAACCATCGGTATCTCCGTGATCATTACCGATATGAATGTAGATAAAATTGAAATTTTCCACGTTTTTTACTTCCAAATGATGGGTAAAGAAATCCTTTAAATCGGACCTATTCCTATATTTTTGGGTTAATGGTGATGGAGGATCTGTGATCTCTCTAAATCCTATTTGATAGGTGCCCGATGGTATCCTGGTTTTTCCTTTAATTTTTTCTTCTCTATAGGTATCCTCTAAAGTATATGCGGTAAATTTATCTCGGACATACAATAAACCTAGCGTAGTGTGTTCATCATAGGTGTATCGAATCAAAGTTATGGTTGTACCTAAAAAAGGTGTAGTTGTTTTTAAAACAGCTTCTTGTTCTTCAATCTCTTTTTTTAATTCATTTAATTTTTGCTCTGCATCCTTGAGTTGAGAAGTAACCTCCTTTTGGTGTGTATGGGTAAGTTGATCGACAGTTGGTTCTTCTTTTTCTTTAGAACCAAAAGCACCTTTCAGCTGATCAAAAATATTTCTAAAAAAACCAATGATGCTTCCTGCAAAACCAATCAGCCAAAGCCAAACTTTGTCGAGTAGTTTAGGATTAGTAAAGAAAATTACAACCGCTAAAATTAGCGCTGCTATTAATAATAGAGCAAAAAAGCGTTTCATGTGTGAAAATGTGGTTGAATGATTTGTTCATTTGTACTTAAAGGTAGTTCAAATATTGATATAACTGATTGATTTACAGTATTTACGTATAAATTTTATGGTGTTTTGGTAATTTATTTATAATGAGTTGGGTAAAAAACGTCTTGAAAGTATTAGAAATACTGATGTTGTATTGTGTTTTGTTGTTTTCAATTGAAATCGTATTTGTTTTTTTGATCTTAAGGTTTAAAGGGGAAAAGAACCCATTGCGAATGAGGTGAAAACCTATGGTATTGATGTAATTAAGCATCATGTTTTTGTAGATCATGAAGAAAACATTCAAACCATAATTGTTTTTAGTAGACATAATTTAGTTCGAAATAGTATTCAATAAGGACTGTAACTCATGTTACTGAACCTTTGCTAACTGAACCTTACCTTTGAAAAGTTAAAAAGCTAAGCAGTTGTAGCAGCGTTAATGAAAGTATCATATGTTAAAAAAAATATTCCCAATTATACAATGGTTACCTGTCTATAAGAAATCCTGGTTATCTGGTGATATTGCCGCAGGGATCACCGTAGGTATCATGTTAATTCCTCAGGGTATGGCCTATGCCATGATTGCTGGTCTACCACCTGTATTTGGCTTATACGCGGCATTAGTTCCACAAGTTATGTACGCTTTTATGGGTACTTCCAAACAGTTGGCTGTAGGGCCCGTTGCCATGGATTCGCTATTAGTAGCTTCAGGATTAGGGGCACTTGCTTTGTCTGGGATCGAGGAATACATTGCTATGGCTATTTTCCTGGCTTTATTTATGGGAGCTATACAATTGCTTTTGGGGCTATTACGGATGGGATTTTTGGTAAACTTTTTATCTAAACCTGTAATCAGTGGTTTTACTTCGGCAGCCGCAATAACCATAGGAATGAGTCAAGTGAAGCATTTGCTTGGTATAAACGTAACCAACACTACACAATTAATAAGCTTATTTCAACATATAATTGAGAAACTGCACACTATTAATTTAATAGCGGTAAGCATTGGTCTGATTTCCATCTTCATTATTTTAGGGTTAAAAAAAATTCATACCAAAATTCCAGCAGCTTTAGTTATTGTTATTTTAGGTATTGTAGCCACATATTTTTTTAATTTAGAAGCCTTTGGATTACAAATCGTAGGGAATGTTCCAGAGGGGTTGCCATCTTTTGTATTACCAACCTTAGATACAACGAAATTCCCAGAACTTTTTACCATAGCCATAACCCTTGCCCTTATAGCATTTATGGAAGCTATTTCAGTTTCAAAAGCAATAGAAGAAAAGCATCAAGATTATGAAGTAGATGCCAACCAAGAGCTAATTGCTTTAGGAACGGCTAATATAGTTGGATCGCTTTTTCAATCGTATCCGGTAACGGGGGGCTTTTCGAGGACTGCTGTTAATGATCAGGCAGGAGCTAAAACAGGGGTAGCCGCATTAGTAAGTGTATTAATAGTCGGATTAACATTACTATTTTTAACGCCTATTTTCTACTACTTACCAAAATCGATTTTGGCTGCCATTATTATGGTTGCAGTATTCGGGTTAATTGATATTTCTTATCCTATAACTTTATACAAAAACAGCAAAGATGAATTTTATTTATTGTTACTTACGTTTGGATTAACCCTACTCATAGGCATCAAAGAGGGAATTTTAATAGGAGTTTTAGCGTCTTTGCTGTTGTTGGTTTATAGAACCTCAAAACCACATATTGCGATTTTAGGAAATATAAAAGGCACAGATTATTTTAAAAATATTAATCGTTTCGGGGATGAAGTGATTATTGATGAAAAGGTGCTTATTTTACGCTTTGATGCTCAATTGTATTTTGGTAATAAGGATTATTTCAAAAAAGAATTATACAAAGAAATTCAAAGAAAAAATGCCAAACTGAGCACGGTCATTTTAAATGCTGAAAGTATCAATTATATTGACAGCAGTGCTATACATATGCTGAAACAAGTAATTATGGATTTGAAGAAGAAAAACATTTCATTCTTGGTAAGCGGAGCCATCGGGCCAGCAAGAGATATTATTTTTAGTAGTGGACTGATTGATCTTATCGGTCGCAATAATCTATTTGTAAAAACTGTTGATGCTTATCAGTATTGTACTTCAATTACAACAAAAACAGAATTGCAGCGAAAAATAGCCTGGCAAAATAAAAGTAAACTATATTTAGATTAACTGGTGTTATATCTGTAACAAAAGTTACGGTATATAATTAATAGCATTAGTATCTTTACATCGTAAAATTAAGGAAATATGAAAGTAGAACAAATTTATACAGGATGCCTGGCACAAGGCGCATATTATATTGAGAGTGAAGGTGAAGTTGCCATTATAGATCCACTTAGAGAGGTAAAGCCTTATATAGAAAAAGCGAAGAAAAATAACGCAAAAATCACTTATATTTTTGAGACGCATTTCCATGCTGATTTTGTGAGTGGTCATGTTACCTTATCTAAAGAAACTGGAGCACCTATTATTTTTGGTCCACAAGCTAACCCTAGTTTTGATGCGATTATCGCAAAGGATGGACAAGAGTTTAAATTAGGTAACGTAACCATAGTTGCCTTACACACTCCAGGACATACTATGGAAAGTACAACCTATTTATTAAAAGACAAAGACGGTAAAGATTACGCTATATTTAGTGGAGATACCTTGTTTCTTGGCGATGTAGGTAGGCCAGACCTGGCACAAAAAGCAGCGAACATGACCCAGGAGCAATTGGCGGAAACGCTATATGACAGTTTACGCACTAAAATAATGCCATTAGCTGATGATGTTATCGTTTATCCTGCACATGGGGCTGGTTCTGCTTGTGGTAAAAATATGATGAAGGAGACCGTAGATACCTTAGGCAACCAGAAGCAAATGAATTATGCACTTCGAGAGGATATGACAAAAGAAGAGTTTGTAAAGGAAGTAACCGATGGTTTGTTACCTCCACCACAATACTTTCCGCTAAATGTGAAGATGAATAAAGAAGGTTATGATGATATTGATGAGGTGTTAGAACGGGGTACGCAAGCTTTATCTCCAGATGCATTTGAAACGGCAGCCAACGAAACCGGAGCTATAGTTTTAGATGTTCGTCATCAAAATGAATTTGCCAAAGGGCACGTACCCAGGTCCATTTTTATTGGGTTAGATGGTGGATTTGCACCTTGGGTAGGCGCATTGATTGCGGATGTAAAACAACCAATTTTGTTGGTCGCTCCAGAGGGTAGAATAGAAGAGGCAGTAACTAGACTGAGCCGAGTTGGATTTGATCAAACGCTTGGTTTTTTAAAAGGTGGTTTCGAAGCCTGGAAAGAAGCAGGTAAGGATTATGATACGGTGGATAGTGTATCAGCAGATACCTTTAAAAAACAATTAGAAGCCGACGATAAAACTCCAGTATACGATGTACGAAAGGAAGGTGAGTATGTATCAGAGCACATTGCTGATGCGCAAAATACGCCATTGGACTTTTTAAATGAGTATCTAACTGAATTTCCAGAAAAAGAAACCTTCTATGTACACTGTGCAGGGGGATATAGAAGTATGATCGCCGCTTCAATCCTGAAGAGTAGAGGAATTCATAACCTAATCGACGTTGCTGGTGGCTTTAAAGCAATTAAAGAAGCAGCTATACCGGTTACTGATTATGTGTGTCCAACAACCTTAAAATAAATTGTATAATAAATATAGAAAGTCCGCAACTTGCGGACTTTTTTGGTTTTATGAGGTTTATACCCTTTTTGTACCATCAGTAACCCTAGATATTTCAAAAAACAAAAAGATTGCGGTATCTTAGGATTGTAAACAAAACTTTTTATGAAAACTCTAGGACTTATAGGCGGTACTTCCTGGCACGCTACAGTTGAATATTATCGATTGATCAATACTTTGGTGGCTAACGAAATTGGTGCACAGGCTAATCCCGAGTTATTACTCTACAGTCTCAACGTTGAGGTGATGCGAAAAGGAGATGATGATGAGATCAATGCAAAATATCTTGAAGTCTCACAAACCCTACAGGAAGCTGGTGCTGAAGCTATTGTTATCTGTGCCAATACGCCACATATGGTGTACGAATATGTGCAGCCTAAAATTAAGATTCCGATACTACATATTGCAAGTGCCACAGGTAAAGAGGCTGCTAATAAAGGATTGAAAAAATTAGGATTGTTAGGTACTAAGCCTACGATGCAGCGAGATTTTATAAGCAATGTGTTGGCAACAGATTTTGGTATCCAAACCCTACTACCCAAGGATTTAGAGCAATGTCATAAGTATATAGCTGATGAATTAACGCAAGGTAAATTTACAGCGGAAGCAAAGGAATTTTATAAGCAGCAAATAGAGCTATTAAAAACGCAGGGTGCGGATGGTATTATTTTGGGCTGTACTGAGCTTCCTATACTAATGAAAAATGAAGCAACAGTACTTCCTTTACTTTCTACCACAGATCTACACGCCCAGATGGCTGTGGATTTTATTTTGGGTAACTAATACTTTAGAAGCTAATGGTTTTGTTTAAAAATATTATTTTGCTCTATCAAATAATAAGTAAAATTTAAGGTAAGGAAGTACAAACATGATATTACTATTTATCTTCTTTATTTCAGTGTTTCAATTCCTAATCTACTACGTTAAGAATAGATATAAATTAAGGTTCTCAGATCTTTTTATTTATGTACTAATATTAGGAGGTTACATTTTTATTTTCCCAAAATTCCTTTACCCAAAAACTGTTGAGAACGATATTAAATGTGGTATGCCGATTTTAGGAATCACCTTGGCTCTATGGTTATTTGGTTTCCTGGCAAGTACAATAACTCATTTGATTTGGAGATTAAGATTAAAAATGATAGGTTAAAATAAATTGGAAACTACATAGATATTGGATTCAAAAATTTGATTATGATTTCTTATTTTCTGTTTTAAACCCATAGCTTACTTGTCCCAGAAAATCCTTAGGGATTTTTTCATCACCAGGAAAACCAATTTCAACAGTTCCGCTGTCTTCTGGAATATAGTTGGTTTTAAACAGATAATCCCATACACTTAAACTGATACCAAAATTGACACCAAAACTGCCTTTTGGTAAAGTATAGGCATGATGGTATAAATGCATCACAGGATTATTAAAAATATACTTTAAGGGCCCCCAGGTAATTTTAAGGTTGGCGTGATTGAGATGACCTATGGTTATCGCAATAAAATGTACGATGTAAGCCTGCTCTGGTTCAAAACCTCCCAATAGCATTACACCAAGTGTTTTAAGTGGTTTGTAAAAGATGTTTTCCATCCAGTGATAACGCAGATGCGCTGCAAACCCCATTTCTTTTACACTATGGTGAATTTGATGGTATTTCCACAGTACTGGATATTTATGTAAAAGCAGGTGGGTAAACCACTGCACAAAATCCAATATGATAAAAAACACTAATAATTGTAGCCACATCGGCCAGTTAGCTGTATTAATTATTGCCAGAGAAGTGGCGCTGATGCCTAAATCGTTAAAAAAAAGTGCTATTAGTTTATAAAACCCACTGATAACAATGGCAAAAACAAAGAAGTTGAAAAACATATAAAAGGCATCTAACCAAAAATCTTTTCTAAAAACAGCCTGATTTTTTCGCCACGGAAACAATAACTCCAATCCCCAAACTACGACGGAAATTAGAATTAGCCCCCAGAAATAATTATGATACCAGCTTACCTGGAATAGTATAGATTTCCAGGTGTAATTAACAGTGCCCAGTAGTGCATTTAAAAAGCCTTCAATATAATACTCCATAATCATCAACATAGATAAGGTACAAAAGTACCATTTTTTGATGAGTACCTTTGTAACTCTGGTTACAGTTTGAGGAATAAGTGGTGGGGTGTTTTTATGGATATTGTAAAAATGATCGCTGCTATTTTTTGAATAATAGGCAATTATTTTTGCGGGATTCTTAAAGAGAATCTGATGGTCAGCAGTAGTTTTTTGATTTTTGTACCGTATCTTTGAAACACAAAGTTTCTCTTCTATGGATACAGAAATTCTTGCCAGAATCCAATTTGCTTTTACTGTTGCATTTCACTACATCTACCCGCCATTAAGTATTGGTTTGGGGCTGTTGATGGTCATTTTCGAAAGTATTTACGTACGCACCAAAAAGAAAGAGTATCACGTGCTCGCTAAATTTTGGACTAAAATATTTGCCTTAACCTTTGGGATTGGTGTGGTAACAGGAATCGTTATGGAATTTGAATTTGGAACCAATTGGGCGGTGTATAGCAGATACGTAGGGGATGTTTTTGGTAGCGCTTTAGCCGCAGAAGGTATTTTCGCATTTGCTTTAGAAAGTGGTTTTTTGGGCGTGCTCTTATTTGGATGGAACCGAGTCAAACCTTGGGTGCACCTGGTAGCTACGGTAGGTGTGTTCTTAGGGTCTATGTTTTCGGCCATATGGATTGTGGTGGCAAATAGTTGGCAACAAACACCAGCAGGTTATCATATCGTAGGCGAAGGATTGAACGCTCGGGCAGAGATTACTGATTTTTGGGCGATGGTATTTAATCCATCTAGTGTAGATCGATTACTACACGTATGGTTGGGTGCCTTCTTGGCAGGTGCTTTCCTGGTGCTGAGTGTACACGCTTATTATTTGATAAAAGGAAGGTATGTGGATATTTCTAAAAAAGCATTTAAAATAGCATTGGTTGTAGCCACAGTGTTTTCGCTAAGTCAATTGGCTTCAGGTCACAGTTCTGCGGAAGGCGTTGCGGTATATCAACCGGCTAAATTGGCTGCTATGGAAGGGCATTTTGCTGCAAATGCACCGGCAGATATGTATATACTAGGTTGGGTAGATAAGGAACAGCAAAGGGTGTCGGGGATTAAAATTCCCGGAGGACTATCTTTTTTAATGCATTATAATTTTAATTCACCAGTTACGGGGCTTACCGCTTTTCCTAAAGATGAACGTCCGCCTCAGGTAAATGCAGTTTTTCAGTTTTATCATATTATGGTAGCCATAGGGATGACGTTAATTCTGTTAACGTGTTTAGCGGTTTTCTTTTGGTTTAAAAAATCTTTGTTTGAAAAAAAATGGTTGTTGTGGATATTTGTATTTGCCGCTATATTACCACAAATAGCCAATCAAGTAGGTTGGTTTACTGCAGAGATGGGGCGCCAACCTTGGGTGGTGTATGGACTTTTGAGAACTTCTGAAGCTTTTTCGCAGGCGGTAACAAGCAATCAGATTTTGTTTTCATTAATCCTATTTTTTGCGGTGTATAGTTTGTTGTTTTTACTCTTTGTCTACTTGCTCAATAAAAAAATTAAGCATGGGCCTTATGATGAGTCTGAAGATGATGATCGACCACTAACCAAAGGTATTACTGAAGTACTCACAGGAAACGCTTAATTTATGGAAACATTTTTAGGAATAGATTATCCCACTTGGTGGTTTTTAGTTGTAGGAGGTTTATTTTCTGGCTACGCCATATTGGATGGATTTGATTTTGGAGCAGGAGCGTGGCACTTATTTTTTAAAAGCGGGTATCAAAGACGAATTGCCCTCAATGCTGTGGGACCGGTTTGGGATGGTAATGAAGTTTGGCTGGTTATTGGAGGTGGAGCATTATTTGCTGGTTTTCCATTGATGTATGCTACCTTTTTCTCCTCAATGTATATTCCTTTTATGCTCTTTTTAGTATTTATTATTTTTAGAGCAATTGCCATAGAGTTCAGGGGTAAAGAAGAAATGAAATGGTGGCGAAAACTTTGGGATACGTGTTATAGTATCTCCAGCATCATGCTTGCATTTTTATTAGGTATTGTATTAGGTAATGTGCTTCAAGGAATCGCTATTGGCGAAAACTATTTGTATCAAGAAGCTGGCTTTTTTGAATTTCTTAATCCTTATTCCTTAATGACGGGATGTACTTCCTTGGCGCTATTTATGGCACACGGAGCTATTTATTTGCTGCTTAAGACAGAGGGAAGAATGTTTGCAAAACTTACCCTTTTGTTAAAGAAAGGAATGATTTTCTTTATGGTAAGTTTTGGTATTACTACCTTGTATACCTTATTATATATTCCGCATTTATCAGATGATTTTAAACAAAACCCTTACCTTTTTATAATTCCTGTACTAACGTTTTTGAGTATTGCAAATGTGCCGCGATTAGCTAATAAGAAGAGGTTTCGAATTGCTTTTTTCTTTTCTTCGTTAACCATAGCATTTTTGTTGATGTTGGTAGCTATAGAGCTATATCCTAATCTTTTGATGTCTTCTATTGACCCTAAGTACCATATTGATATCTACAATTCAGCTTCGTCTACCAAATCGTTGAAAATAATGATGACTTTCGTGGCGATAGGTGGGCCGCTGGTCTTGGGATATACCATTTTTGTGTATAGAACATTTAAAGGAAAAGTTCAATTGGATGAAACCAGTTACTAAGTTTTGATCTAGTAGTTACAACAAGCAATTTGCTACTTTTTAGGTGCTAGGTAACATTTGTTACAGACATTTGGGTGGGTATCGATTATTTTTGTCAAAAAGAAAAATATGGAAATTTTAATGGATTCCTGGCCTTGGTATATATCGGGTCCAATGATTGCATTGGTAATGGGAATGTTGATTTTTGTCGGTAAAAATTTTGGAATGTCATCCAACCTTCGAACACTTTGCACGATTTGTGGAGCAGGTAGAACAACCCATTTTTTTAGGTTTGACTGGAAATCTCAACGCTGGAATCTACTTGTGGTACTCGGTGCCATTATTGGCGGTTTTATCGGTGCTCATTTGCTAAGTACAACAACAGATGTAGCCATACACCCAGAGGTAATCCATGAACTGAACACATTAGGATTTAATGATGCTGGATCTGCCTATTTACCAGAGAAATTATTTGACACAAGTGTTTTTGGAGATGGTATTAGCCTTATATTCTTAATTGTAGGAGGTTTTTTAGTAGGTTTTGGAGCACGCTATGCAGGTGGATGTACTTCTGGTCATGCCATTAGTGGACTAAGCAATTTTCAATTACCATCACTTATAGCCGTTATCGGCTTTTTTATAGGCGGTTTGGTCATGGTTCATTTGTTATTTCCTTTATTATTTTAAGATATGAGAGCAGTCGTTTATTTAGTTATCGGAGTCATTTTTGGTATAACCATGTATAAATCAGAAGCAGCGTCTTGGTTTAGGATCTATGAAATGTTTCAGTTTAAATCCTTTCATATGTATGGCATTATTGGCTCAGCTTTGATTGTTGGTGCACTACTGATATTTTTGATCAAAAGATTTAAACTAAAATCAATATACGGGGAGCGAATTGTTTTTATGCCAAAAGAGCGGAGTTTTAGCAGGTACATGTTTGGAGGTATTTTATTTGGATTAGGTTGGGCGCTGGCTGGAGCGTGTCCAGGACCCATGTTTACTTTGATAGGAGCCGGCTATAGTCCTATTTTAGTAGTGATAGCTTCTGCAATTTTAGGAACCTATGTTTACGGACTACTTAAAGATAAGCTGCCACATTAAACAACATAGGTTATTTAAATAATTCAGGAAACGTGGAGAACTCTATTTGCCAAACAAGCGGAAGTAAATAGTAAACCATCACTGTAGCAATAAGGATAGAAATTATATTCATCCACAATCCTGCACGAACCATTTGTTTTATGGAAAGTAACCCAGAGCCAAATACAACTGCATTGGGGGGTGTTGCCACCGGAAGCATAAAGGCACAGGATGCTGCAATAGTTGCCCCAATCATTAGAAAATAGGGGTGAATATCAATTGAAAATGCCAGAGCAGCTAACACTGGCATGAGCATTGCTGCGGTGGCTACGTTGGAGGTGATTTCTGTTAGAAAATTAACTACAGCTACAATCCCTAACAGCATTAATAGCATTGGCAGTGATTTAAATATCACCAACTGATCTCCTATCCAGGCTGCTAGCCCAGAGGTTTTAAAACCTTCTGCCAATGCAAGTCCTCCTCCAAATAGTAGTAGGATCCCCCAAGGTATTCGTTCTGCAGTTTTCCAGTCTATAATACCTAATCTTTTCTTTTTCCCTGAAGGAATTAAAAATAATAGTAGCACGCCAATAATGGCTATTACGGTATCGTTGATGCCTGGAAGTATTTTTTTCAATAGAAATGAACTACAAATCCAAGAAATTGCTATTACGATGAATATGAAGAAAACTGCTTTCTCCTGATATTGCATTGTACCTAATTCTTTTAGTTGCTTATAAATAGCGGATTTGCCCCCGGGTATCTCTTGCAACTTATGAAAAGATTTGAACTGAGTTAGATAAACCCAACCAATTACTAGCATTAAGAGGCTAAAAGGTAAACCTATGCACATCCATTGCGTAAAACTGATAGTTTGTCCATAGAGTTCTTCCACAATACCTACAAAGATGATATTGGTTGGAGTCCCTATAATGGTCGCAATACCCCCTATAGAACATCCATAAGCTATTGCGAGCATTAGGGATCGTCCCATCACTTGTTTTTGTTTTTTAGAAACCTCTAAACTGGTGACTATGGCTAGTCCAATAGGCAACATCATTACTGCAGTAGCGGTATTGGAAATCCACATGCTTAGAAATGCTGTAGCCATCATAAAACCTAAAATCACTTTGTTCCAGTTGGTACCAACCCTATAGATAATAGTTAAAGCAATGCGTTTATGCAGCTTTGTTTTTTCTATGGCTGCCGCGATGATAAATCCACCAAGAAATAGAAATAGCATTTGATTTGCAAAAGCTGATGAAGTTTCGTTTGCCGAAAGTACTCCTGTTAATGGAAATAAAATTAACGGCAATAATGCAGTGGCCGCAATGGGTATCGCTTCAGTAATCCACCAGACTGCCACCCATACGGCAATGGCTAGTGTAGCAATACCTTTTGGATTTAATCCCTTGGGATGCAGAAAGAAATTCAGTATCACAAAAGATAGTGGTCCTAATAAAAGTCCGATGGTTTTTATTTTCATTTCAGCAGCATATAAAGTAGGTAAGTTACTTTAATTTATGAAATCGAAATAATCTTAGTCATAAAAAAGGTGCACTGTTATGGTGCACCTTAAATTCTATTAGAATTCAACGTAAAGGAAGTTTATCCTTTATCGTTTTTCATATTATTTTTAACTGTTTGGTAAAAGTTATCAAAATTAGGATCAATAATGATTCTGGTAACGGTTTCTATACTTTCCATACCATACTCACTTTTACCAACTACTTCGATGCGCTTAGGGTCCACCTTGAAATCTTTTTGCAGCGCTCTAGCTACTGCCGCAGCTTGTAGGGAACTCAAATCCCAATTATCCGAAAGGGGTTTACCATCGAATTTTAGTGCATTGCTATTTCCTTCAACAATTACGTGTAGATCTTTCTTTTGATTTAGTACGCCAGCGATTTTACCCAGCACACCTTTAGCTTTGTCTTCAAGCTTATAGGATTTGTCTGGATCTCCAAATAAGTTGGCGTTAGGAATCACCATATATACCACACCTTGCTTCACCGTAATATTAGCATCACCACCAATTTTATCTTTAAAAATGGTCAAAGCCGCTAAATTGATAGAATCTTTTTTAGTGATTTCATCATTAATGGTCTTAAGCTGCTTATCTTTCTCCTGCACGGTCTTCAACAATTTTTCGGAGTTCTCAGCTTTCTTTTTAGATAGTTCGGTAAAACTACCCATATTGGCTAGTAATGATTCATTGGTCTCTTTAAGGCTTTTTACCTGAGCTTCCATTGATTTAGCTTTGGATTCTGCTACAGAAATTTGTTTGCTGGTCTCCGCTAGTTCGTTTTTGGTAGTTCTAAGCTCGTTTCTAAGTTTGTCAATTTCTGCTAAAAGATCTTTTTTCTTTTGTGCTTGTAGACTGGTTACCGTTAATACTAAGGTAGTTAATAAAATAAATTTGTTCATAGTTATTATGATTTGTTGCAGGCGCTAAAGTAAAACTTTTTTGCAATAATTAAATTTTTTCTAATCGGTTTTGTTTAATAATTCTTTTGCGTTTTTAATGCTACTATTCACAGCATCACGCATTTGCTCCACTTCTTGTTGTTCTTTTTTTAATTCTTGTAATTGTTTCTTTAGTTGATCTGGTGTGTAATCATTTAATTTGGTACCCTGATGAGGAAACTTTTCACTAAAATCCTGCATCCAGTCCATCATAAAATCATAGGCGTTTTTTAACTCTTCTTGTGCCTGGCTATATTGCTGGCCTATAGCTGTAGTATCTTTTTTTGCTTCTAAATCTTTGATTAAAGAACTTAATTCCCCCATCTTAGGCATTACGTCATCGTGGGCAAATACGATTTCTTGCATCGTCTTGTCAAATTCTTTTTCTTCTTCTGAAACTGAATTACATGATGTGAATATACACAACACTAATGGGATAAAAAGTAAATTATAAATTTTCATAAATGATTCTTTAAGTTTAAAAATAAGAACTTAAACCTTCTTTTAAAAGTTGGAGCAGCTTTTTATTCGTTAAGATATTGCTTTGGAATTGGGTTTTCAGGTGTTTCTGAACACCAATATACATTGATAATCCACCATCTATTTCCATCGTTAAGGAGCTGAATACTGTTGATTCCTCTCATAAATGGAGTTTTATCAGATTTACTTTTAAAAGAAGCATAAGTGCTAAAAACTTGTGCTATGTTGCCGTAGGTATCAACTGATCTGTGTATTTCGTTTTCGAAAAAACCATTGGCAATAAGCCACTTACCCGAGGTCTCTATGTATTGCTGGGGAGATAGAAATCTAACGTTGATGTCACCATTTTGAGCTTTTCCACTAGGAATTAATTTAGCTTCGGGTTTAAACAAATATTGGAAAAGTGCCCAATCTCGTTCTTCCCCTTTTTCGCCAGAGATTACTTCATAAAGTGTATTGATAATAGAATCCACACTGTCAACATGTTTAGCATAGTCCCCGCTATTTTGCTGGGCGTTTACAGCATGGATATAAAAAGGAAATATAATCAGTAGTAGTATTTTTTTCATAAGTAAAACTTGATCTTGTACTTATAACAGTATTTATTAAAGAATATTTTAAGCAATTCATAATTTTAATTTTAGTTAAAAGACATATCGTAGGTAATACTGTTTATCAATGGAAAAGACTATTGAAGTATAGCCATTAACAACACTTATAAAACAATAGGTACACCAGTCCCGGTAGCGGATTGAAACGATCCGGTGGCTAAGGAAAAGATACGATCTGTTAACTAATTACATCAATTTAAATACAGGTGTAATGAAAATCAGATAGTTATAAATACTTTTTATTTCTTGTTTTTTTATATTTTTAAAAAATCAAACCATTGGGGGTAACACTATATTCATCATATTGATATAGGGATAGAAACCTATATTAACAAATGGCTACTATGCTAGATGGTAATTTGCAAGTATTGTAATTCTCCATCTCTGATTTTAGTTTAAACACTTATCATATGAAAACTTACTTTTTATGTATTATTTGCGGAGTTCTTTGTTTCTCTTGTTCCAGTGATGACGATGCGGTTGTCATTGTGCCTGATTTTACCGTATCCCAAATCACAGATGAACGTGATGGGAATACGTACGCAACAGTAAAAATTGGAACGCAGGTTTGGTTCGCTGAAAACCTCAATTATGAATTACCTAATGGACAGAGTAGGTGCTATGAAGATTTGGCTAGTAATTGTTTTACGAATGGAAGATTATACCGAGCAGACGATGCCGCTACTGCTTGCCCTGATGGATGGCATTTACCGAGAGATGCAGAGTGGCAGGAACTAATTGATTATCTTGGTGGCAATAGTACTGCCTTAGCTTTATTTGAAGTAGATGCGGAATTGCAAGGACAAAAAGTAAATTTCAATTTACTACCATCAGGACGCTATTGGTCAAGTCAAGTAGGATATGAGTTTATGAATACCATCGGGTTTTATTGGACGTCAAGCCCAGGAATTTCCCAGTTTACCACTTTTAAATACAAGGAATTTAATCCAGGTTCCACTCTTTCTACTCTTCAGGAAAATCCTAGTAGAGGTATGAGTTGTCGCTGTGTGAAGGACTAACCCTTTTTTTAGTGATTTTAAGTGAAAGTAGCTTAGTAACCTTATACTCTAGGTGTGCCTCTATAACTATCTGGTAGCAACAATTTGTTAGGTATATCCGTAAAGCATAAAGTAGGAGTAAGCTATTATAAACCAAGTAAAGGTGAATTTTTAACTTTATGATAGGTTAAACCGGCTTTTATACAGCTTTTTAGTTCAGTTGCTGGTAATCTCTGTTTTAAATCAAAAAGTAGTGCTCTATTTTTTTCATAGGTAAAAAGATCACGATAGACCAGTTTAAATGTTGGTATGAGCTTTGTGGTGCACTGAAAATACATTGCAAATTGATCCGGTGCTTTTGATTTCCAATCCATACGAAGTGTACTACCTATGTCAGTAGTATAGCTTGGTTCTCCCCATTTTAAACTTTCTTCAATGGTATGGATTTCTTCGCATGCGTCAGCGGTATCTATAATCAGTTGTCGAAGTTCTAACAAACGACCTCTTACATACGAAGGGTAACTGTTCATTTTCTGTTTGGCTTCAGGTGTGGTGATAACAGTTAGAAGATCCATTGCTGAGGGAGTTTGCTAGGTTATAGTTTATTTTTTCTTTTGATTGAAAACAATTTTAAGAATCAGTAATCCTAAAAAGAAACCAATAGAAAATAATAGTGCAGTATCCATAATTATATAGTTTATAAGCCCTTAAGAAAGATAGTAAATAAATCTGAAATAGGTGTGATACGTTATTTATGACTTTTTCCTTTTTTTAAGAGTAAATAGATCTTTTCTTCTATCCCTCAGGTTTTTAACACTCCCGAATTGATTTAATTCGCGCAGCAAACTAATATCTACATCTGCAATTAAAATCATCTCGGTATTGGGTGTGGTTTCTGCTTTAATACCATTGGACGGAAAGGCAAAATCACAAGGAGTAAACACTGTGGATTGTGCATATTGGATATCCATGTTCTCTACCTTAGGAAGGTTGCCTACACTACCAGCAATAGCCACATAGCATTCGTTTTCAATTGCCCGGGCTCGCGCACAATTACGGACTCTGGAGTAGCCATTTTGTGTATCTGTTAAGAACGGTACAAATAGTATATCCATCCCTTCATCTGCTAATAAACGACTTAATTCTGGAAATTCTGAATCATAACAAATAAGTACACCGACCCTACCACAATCCGTATCAAAGGTTCGGAGTTCATTTCCTCCTTGCATACCCCAAACTTTTTCTTCATCCGGCGTTACGTGTAGTTTTTCATAGCGTTCGGTGGTACCATCTCGTTTACATAAATAGCCTACATTGTATAATAAGTCATCCTTCATTTCGGGCATACTACCGGTAATGATATTGATATTATAGGAAATGGCAAGTTCTGAGAAACGACGGATTACTTCATCCGTGTGTTTAGCAAGCTCTCGGATTGCTTGAGCTTCTGGCAGGTGATTGTTTTCGGCCATAAGCGGAGCATTAAAAAACTCGGGGAATAACGCGAAATCAGATCGATAACCAGATACTGCATCAATAAAATATTCAGCTTGATTCATCACTTCATCCAGATTCTTGTAGGGTCTCATTTGCCACTGAATAAGTCCCAGGCGTACCACTGTTTTTTTGGTAGCTGCTTTCTTTACTGGTTTTTCATAGTAAATATTATCCCATCTTAGCAGCACTGCATATTCATTGCTGGCTTCATCCCCCTCGAGATAGCCTTTTAAAACCTGCATAGGATGAAAATCATTGGATATCTGAAAGTTTAATACAGATTCGTGAATCTCTTTTCGCTTCACTCTTTCTATATATTCCTTAGGTGTATATTGATCGGCATATTTGTAGTAATTAGGAATTCTACCTCCAAATACGATAGCCCTAAGATTTAAGCGTTCGCACAACTCCTTTCTGTAGTCATACATTCTGCGTCCTAAACGCAATCCACGATATTCAGGTTTTATAAATACATCAATACCATATAATACATCTCCATCATTGGTATGGGTATCAAAACTATAATCTCCTGTAATTTCTTTATAGGTATGCGTAGGATCAAATTGATCATAATCTACAATTATAGAAAGCGCACATCCTGCCAATTGATTATTAATTTTAATAACTACCTGGCCTTCGGGAAACTTTTTGATGAGTGCTTTAATATCATTTTTTTCCCAGTAGGGATCAGGAACGTTGACATACGACTCAATCATCGCTGTTTTCAATTCCTCATAGTCGCTCATTTTAAGATACTTCAGCTCAATATTTTCAATGTCCCTAATCATGCGTATAATTCTTTTTTCTATAGTGGTAAAATTAATTGAAATCCCAATAAGAATAAATTTAATTTAACAAAGGTTTATCGATTTCATTGCTTCTGTTTTAAAGTGAATATGGGTAGCGACACTTTATATGTTACCACCAGTAATCGTATGGCTATCACAATACCAGTAGTTATGATGTAACTAATATTTTCTTCAATCGAAAACGTATACAATATCATATAGGCGATACCTCCAGCAATGGAGGCCGTGGCATAAATTTCTTTCCTAAAAATAACTGGAATCTCATTACAGAGAATATCTCTGATGACTCCTCCAAAACAGCCGGTAGTGGTACCCAATGCTACACATACAATCGGTGATAGATTTACGCGTAGACCTGTTTCGACACCGATTATCGTGAAGATGCCTAGTCCTATGGTATCAAATAGGAAAAGTGATTTTTTTAAATAATTCAGTTTATTTCTAAATATAATTGCTAGTGCTGTGGCGGTTCCGATTAGGTATAAATAAATAGTGTTTTCCATCCAGGTCACTGGAGTATTACCAATTAATACATCTCTTAATGTTCCTCCACCAATGGAGGTTACAAAAGCTATGATGAATATACCAAATAAGTCGAGTCTTCGATTCATGGCCGCAAGTGCTCCTGAAATAGCAAAAGCCGCAGTACCTAAAATATCAAGAAGATTAAAAATGCTCATAGCAATTATGAAAAATCAAAAATTAGCGGCAAAAGTACAGGAAATGTATTGAATAACAGCGAATAGGCTAACATAATATACAATTATCATTATATAATAATTCTTAATAAAATTAGTGTAAGTTTTCTACTCAAATTACTACTTTTACAGCAGCAAAATGAATGATTATGTCTGAACATATAGAAAGAATAAAATGTCTGATTATAGGATCTGGTCCAGCAGGTTATACTGCTGCGATTTATGCAGCCAGAGCAGATCTTAAACCAATTATGTATACGGGTTTAGAACCTGGTGGACAATTGACTACCACAACAGAGGTGGATAATTTTCCAGGATATCCTGAAGGAATTGATGGACCAACAATGATGGTACAGCTGCAACAGCAAGCTGAGCGTTTCGGTACGGAGGTTCGAATTGGTATGGTAACTGCGGTTGAATTTAGTGATGAAGTAGGAGGGATCCATCAAGTTACTGTTGATAATGACAAAAAAATTGAGGCGGAAACTGTGATAATTTCTACAGGAGCTACTGCCAAATACTTAGGATTGCCTAGTGAGCAACGCTTGCGTGGAGGAGGTGTATCTGCCTGTGCGGTATGCGATGGCTTCTTTTATAAAGGACAGGATGTAGCTATCGTTGGTGGAGGTGATACTGCTGCAGAAGAAGCAACATACTTAGCTAAAATCTGCTCACACGTTACGATGTTGGTGCGTAAGGATTATATGAAGGCGTCTAAAGCAATGCAACACCGCGTGGATAATACGTCAAACATTACCGTGAAGTATAATACTGAGGTAGATGAGGTTTTAGGAGAGCAGGTAGTTGAAGGATTACGCATGGTGAATAATGAAACCGGTGAAAAAGAAGAAATAAAGATTACTGGACTTTTTATTGCTATTGGGCATAAGCCAAATACCGATATTTTTAAAGGTCAGTTGACTATGGATGATGCTGGATATATCAAAACTACTGGTAAGTCAACAAAAACCAATAAACCAGGGGTATTCGCTTCAGGAGATGTACAAGATAAGGAGTACCGCCAGGCCATTACTGCCGCGGGTACAGGTTGTATGGCAGCGCTTGATGCAGAACGTTACTTAGTAGGTATAGAAACTAAGGAGGAAGTCTCTGCCTAATAGTACTATAAGAAAGACTAGAAATAAAAAAAGCTTCCTTTTGGAAGCTTTTTTTATTAGTTTAAGATAAAACGGTTAGGTGTATAATCCAGGTTCTTTTTATACAATGTGGCTTCGTTTAGGAAGACATCGAGTTTAATCTTAGGCTCGCCAAGTAGGTAAATTTCTGCTTCATCTATAGCTTCAATGGTTATCGCATCATTCGATTTGATATAGCATTCACTTTTACCTTCTGCAATAAGCTTGCTGGTACCCGAAATTAGTTTTTGTCCAAAAAATTCTGAATCCAAACCAGCTCTTACCAATAGGTTCTTAACTTCTCCTTCTAATTCTGCTTCCGCATTTTGGTATAAATCAACAGTAAGACTATCGGATGTTACCACGCCTTTAAACACTGCTTCTTGATTTATTTGGTAGAAGGCTTCAGATGCGGTAGTATGTAAGGTTACATTGGCTTTTTCATGTGCAGTTGCTTTTAATTGTTGAGCCTCTACGGTTAGAAAAACCTCTGTCTCATTGTGGCATTCGATGAGTATATTTGAAGCTATAAGTGAATTTTTTGCGTTTGCTTGCACTTCGTTATAAAATTTTAAGCTTTGTAATGCTGCAGCACATCGTATGGTGATGTTTAATGCTTTGGCTCTACGGATATCCGCTTTGGTTTTTATAGTCAACACATCATTAACAACTTCGTACACAATAAACTCTTGCACATTACTATCCGCTTCAATGGTAATCATAGGATCGCTATCTTCCATGAGCGTAACCTGAAGGTTGTCGTATACTTCTATAGAAGAAAAGTTATCAATAATTTTTTGCTCCGTCATGACAATTTTATTGCCTTTGACTTTTTCTTTTTGAGCCAATAGTGTTGCGCTTATCAGTACTATAAAAACAATGCTAAGTTTAAATTTCATAGTTATGGTCTTTATTATGGTAACTCTTTTTTGAATTATAAAGTATACCGAAACTAATATATTTTTTTAATAAAAAGACCTTACTATTTAATAAAGGTTGCACGAAAACGTATTTCATTTTACTAACTTAATTAGTAAGATAGGAGTAGTGTTTGTTTTTGGTCAAACCTCGATTTAACTCCTACTTGTTTATCATATCGGAGCGCACTAAACGACCGCCATGATTTTCTTAATCAAGAATGGGAATAGTATTCTAAATAGGGTCCAAATGACTAATCCTCCAAGTAATAAAACTGTTGCGATACCTATAGGTAATACACCTCCGAATGTAAACATCGTACCGAGTACAAAAGCTAATAAGTATAAAGGGTGATGGATGTGCACAAAAATAGCAAGTAGTAAGGGTGCCCAGATAACAAAGCGTAAAATATGTGCCAAATCAAATTCCCACAGTAAAGCGATACCAGCTCCAAATAATAAAGCAAAGACAAACCCTCTGCTTAAAGTGGTTAGGTCATATGCTGTGCTTTCAATTTGCTGTAGTTTTTGACTGATGCTGATCAGTAGTAAGCTTAGTAGAGGAATGGATAATAGTCCCCACCAATTGGAGATACCTGGTAAATCCTCTCTTGCTAAAAGATAATGTGTCATCACCGTTCCATCTAGATGATCCCAGGCAATGTGCAGTGCCACCACTGCTGCAGCTAGCAGGGAGCATATTTTTTTATTTTTTAAGATAAGTGTGGCAATCATAGTGCAATGGTTTTAGAGTTCCATAAAAAAAGCTGTAAGAAAAATAACGAATTATATCATTCCTTACAGCTTTTATGAGATTGGTTGGTTGTTATTGAAAATTAATTTCTTCTTACATTACCTCCTGAGTTTTCTACCTCGTCTATTTTTTCAGGGTTTCCGTAGTAATTGATATCCGCACCGCTACTGGCTTTGCCTCTAAATTCTTGTTTCGCATGAATTTTAATAGAGGATCCACTACTTGCGGTAGCACTGGCGATTAAGCTTTCCATATCTCTAGACTTGATATCTGCACCACTAGATGCTTTGGCATCATGTCGGTTTGCTTGACCTGATAACTCAATATGCGCCCCACTCGATACTGAAGATTGTAAGGTTTCTGCTCTAACACTTAGTTCAATATCCGAACCACTTGAAGCTTTTAGGGTTAAGTTTCTTTCCACCACAGTTGCTTCAGAACTAATGCTTGCTCCACTAGAACTGGCGATCTTATTTAGTGATTTATACGAAACAAATACGTTTTTTTCATCTGCTCTGTAAATATTTTTATCTGAAGTAACATAGAGGGTATTGTTTTCTACATAAACTTCAATGTGTTGATGCAGATTTTCATTCGCTTCTACAATCACTTTGGCATCATCACTTTTTATTAAGATTACATCTAGCCCCTTGCTTGCTTTTACACCTGTAAAGGCTTTGTCAATTGTTTTTTCCTTACGAATCACTTCTCCTTCTCCTTGAATACCATTAAAATTCATATTACAGGAGGCTAAGAATAGGGAAAGGAAAGCGGTTACTAAGATTTTTACTAAAGTTGTCATGTTGTTAATTTTTAAGTTAGGCTTCCTTCGGTTGCCTCTGCTGTGTGTAAGCAGAGGCGTTGAAGAAAGGTTTTTTGATTGATTGATTTTTTAATATTGGTTTAATTTTCGGATTTAATATTTACACCGTTTTTGTCGATTTTAATATCTACTTCCTCATTTTTTATTTCCAGGCCTTTTTTATCTATTTTGACCTTAGATTTAGAAGTGCTATCGCTGATATTGATATGGATCCCATCTTTATCTTCGTTATACTTCCAATTGTTTTCTGCGGCTTCATCTTCACAGGTACTGCATAACAATTTTCCATCTACTAACTGCAGGTAGTTACCTTCTCTACGATCAACTACCAAATAATCGTCGTAACTCCAGGAGTTATTATACCTTCTGGTGTTATTATCTGGGTAAATCGTCATCCCTTCAGGTAAGGTAATGATAACTTTTACCTCTTGATCGCGGTACTTATTAGCATAATCCGTAAGTGCATATCCATTTATTAATAAGGTATTATCACTTACTTCGTATCCAAATATGATATCTTCTGCACGTTTTTTAGCTTCCTCATAAGAGCTTCCATCAGCTTTCTTTTCGATGCTTATTTTAGCAACGGTATCTCTGCTAGATGCTCTAAAAAACACCTGTACGTCCTTGATTACGATAACTTTATTGTCATTTTCATCACGTCTAATGCTAAATTCATTACCTCTTCGTAGGGTATTGATGTATCTAGTATTACGAACCATTTGAATGTTTAAGGTATCATTTTTAGCTACTGGCAACACTTTTTCTTGGGTAATAACCTGTGCATCAAAAGCTTCTTGTGTAGCTTGTTTGATTCCTAAGAATACAAGTCCAAAAACTGCAGCAATCCAAACTGCTAATAAGCTAATTTTTGCTGGAGTACCGATTGATTTTAAGTTTGTAATTAAAATCTTTAGTCCAAGTATGAATAGAAAAAAGAACGGTATTCCTATGGCAAAAAAGCATAATAATGAAAGTAACCAAAGTGGTGCTTCTGGCATATTAGCCACTCCGATATGTTCACTTAGTCCGGTATCTACAAAGTCAAATGTACCTACTGTAAAAAGTCCAAAGAATAATCCGATTAATGTAGCCCCTGCAAGGATCAATAAAAATACCCCAACAAATTTTACAAAAATTTTAAACAAGGTAAGTGCTACATCTCCTAGAGCTTCAAAGAATGTGGTAGAGCTACTTTTTACTTTGTTTCCATATTTTTGGTAGTCTACATCTTTTACTTTGTCTGCTACATCATTGAAGCCTTCTTTGATTTTTTTTTCGATATTACTGATATTGACAGCTTCTCCTTTCATTGCCAAAAAATCTGCAGTGGTTTTAGCCTCAGGAACAAAAAGCCAAAAAGCAATATAGATTAGGATAAAAGCACCACTAGAAAATACGGTGAACAGTATCCAGGCCAACCGTATCCAAATTGGATCAATACCGAGATAATGACCTAATCCTGAACTTACTCCACCAACATATGAATTAGTGGTGTCTCTAAACAATTGTTTAGTGTTTTTAGTTTGGCTTGATGCCTTTGGTTCGTCTTCAAAAATTTCTTCGTCTATTCGGTAATCTTCAGGTTGACCCATAACTTCAATTACTTCGTCAACTTCTTTCATTCCGATAACTTGTCTTTCGTCTTTTATTTTTTCACTAAAAAGTTCTGCAATACGAGCTTCGATGTCTGATATGATCTCATCTCTTCCCTGAGAGTCCGTAAATGAACGTTTTATAGCATCCAGATAGCGTTGTAACTTCAGGTAAGCGTTTTCATCTACGTGAAAAAATATGCCTGCTAAATTTATATTTACTGTCTTGTTCATTGTTTCGTATCTTTTTTAGGTTGTGTTACGAGATTTACCGCGTGTCGTAATTCGTCCCAAGTGGTATTTAGTTCTTTTAGAAATAGTTTTCCGGTTTCAGTGAGTCCATAATATTTTCTTGGAGGTCCTGATGTGGATTCTTCCCAGCGATAGCTAAGTAATCCTGCGTTCTTCAGTCTAGTAAGTAAGGGATATATTGTGCCTTCCACTACTAGCATCTTTGCATCCTTAAGCGTGTCAAGAATTTCTGCTACATATGCATCGTCGTCTTTTAATATCGAAAGTATGCAGTATTCCAGAACACCCTTACGCATTTGCGCTTTCGTGTTTTCGATCTTCATAAAGCTGTTTTTTTAAAAAGTTAAACTGTTCATTTTTTGATTGATTGATTGATGATGGTTATGTTTTTATTTTAAAAACCGTATGGTTAATGGGTATCTATATTCTTCTCCTTTATTTGCCTTTATCGCAGCATTTATTATAAATACTATTTCTAAGAAAAAACCGATTAAGGCAATAATTCCAATAAATGAAGCTCCAATTAACACATTAAAACTACCTGGGTTAGACATATTTATATGAATATTGTCATTGTGGGTAAGATTCATTAATGAAGCGTCACCAAGGACATTAAATATGAAAAATGGTATGGATAACGTTCCTAATACAATAATGTAAAGTAATATACTTAATTGAAAATTGATCGCTTCTTTGCCATTCTTGTCAATAAATTCAGACTTATCCTTATTTAGGGTCCATAATAAAATTGGAGCTATAAATCCACCAAATGGGAAAAAATACTTGGAAAAGATTCCTAGATGAATAAAAGTTGCAATGTTTTTGTGATTTGAATTGTCCATTTTTTTGATTGATGATGAATGATATAATAGTTTCTTATGCAAATATATGGTTAAAAAAAGGTATTATGCAAAACATAGTACCATAATTTAACATAAGTTTAAGAAAAATATTACTTCAGCAGCTTGTTTCTTTTAGCTATATTGAACCCAAAATCACAAGGAAATGACGTTAACACCAAGGAAACTCAATATTTTTTCACTTTTCAAATTACCATCTGCCTGGTTATGCGGAGTTAGGGTAAAAAGCATAAATGACTCAGAATGCGTAGTAACGGTTAAGCATAGATGGATCAATCAAAATCCTTTTAACTCTATGTTTTGGGCAGTACAGGGAATGGCAGCTGAATTAACTACAGGAGCGTTGGTTGTAGGGTATATTAGAGATAGTGGTAAAAAGATATCTATGCTAGTTGCTAATAACAATGCTACGTTTACTAAGAAAGCAACAGGCAGGATACAGTTCGTTTGTAAAGATGGACTTACGGTCAAAGCAGCTATCCAAAAAGCGATTGCCACGGGAGAAGGGCAAACCGTATGGATGAAATCCATAGGAACAAATAAAGAAGGTGTGGAGGTTTCAACTTTTAATTTTGAATGGACCTTAAAAGTAAAATAGGATAGGTAAGTGCTGTAACAAATATACCTGATATACTACTTATTAGGTGATAATTATTCATTAATCACTAAATAAACAACTTATGAATGCACACGAAATCGACTACGAAATCATCGGAGAAGAGATGCAATATGTAGAAATAGAACTAGACCCCCAAGAAGGTGTAATTGCAGAGGCGGGAAGTTTTATGATGATGAACGATGGTATTAAAATGGAAACAATATTTGGAGATGGCTCTCAGAAAGATCAAGGAGTACTTGGTAAAATATTTGGTGCAGGTAAGCGCATCCTTACAGGCGAAAGTTTATTTATGACGGCTTTTTATAATCAGGCTGTGGGTAAGAAAAAAGTAAGTTTTGCTTCTCCCTATCCAGGTAAAATCATACCTATAGATTTGATGCAATATGGAGGTAAATTTATTTGTCAAAAAGATGCTTTTTTATGTGCTGCCAAAGGTGTTTCTGTAGGGATAGAATTTTCAAAACGATTAGGTAGAGGCTTTTTTGGTGGTGAAGGTTTTATTATGCAAAAACTGGAAGGCGATGGTATGACATTCGTACATGCAGGAGGTACTACAGCACGCAAAGAATTACAACCTGGTGAAAAATTGAAAGTGGATACCGGTTGTATCGTTGGTTTTAGTCAAACTATTGATTATGATATCGAATTCGTCGGAGGTATAAAAAACACAATATTTGGAGGCGAGGGATTGTTTTTTGCAACCCTAACCGGACCAGGGGTGGTTTATATCCAATCGCTACCCTTTAGTCGTCTAGCAGATCGAATTATAGCCTCAGCACCTAAGACTGGTGGCAACCGAAAAGGAGAAGGTAGTATTCTAGGAGGTATAGGTGATCTTTTGGATGGTGATAATCGATTCTAATAATGTTAAATTAAGGATTAAAACTCGTTTTTTTAGGTAAAATTATATATATTAGCTAGAACAACTTTTAAAAATATAAGATTATTCCTACAAATTTACTTGTTTTAAACCAATTCATTCAAACCCTAGATTTATGGCTAGAGCAATGTTTGATTACACCAAAACAGTACTTAAAAAAGTAAGTTTTGATGTTAATCTTTTTACTAAGGAAGTAATTAAAGCTGTGAGCAGATTACTACCACACGAGATTGAAGAATTAAAAATCTGGATTCAATCTTTAACTATGAAACATCCAGAATTACAACCTTGTTTAATTTATCTAAAAACATAACGAAAAAGCGACTTTTTAGTCGCTTTTTGCTTTTAGAATAGGGCTTATAATTTCTACATTCTGAAATGCAATTGCTCCTCTTACTACACCTGCAATAGTGCTATGTAGTGCGTCAATGATTTGCATTTTGAGCTCGCTTTTGCTAAAAATTAAACTAACCTCCCTTGCCGGAGATGGTTCTGTAAAAAATCGTAGATTTTGTTTCTCTTCTTGTCGAATATCAAGAGTATGTAGATAGGGTAGTAGTGTCATTCCCAGACCTTCATTGGATAATTTAATTAAAGTTTCAAAACTTCCGCTTTCCAATTGAAAATGATCATCCTCATAACTTTTGCTTGTTTTACATAGATTGATGATGCCATCTTTAAAACAGTGTCCGTCTTCTAATAAAAGCATATCATCAATATCAAGATCAGCTACTTCAATCTTATCTTTTTTATGTAATCGATGATTAGGAGGTATATACCCTACAAAAGGTTCATAGAATAGCACACGCTCTTTGATATTCTCATTTTCTAGCGGAGTGGCTGCTATGGCTGCATCTAAGTGACCATCTTTTAAACGTTCCATAATTGCTTCGGTATGAAGTTCCTCTATCTTTAATTTAACCTTTGGAAATTTTTTGATAAAGTTGTTTAAAAACATCGGTAAAAGAGTTGGCATTACCGTGGGGATAACCCCAATTTTAAATTCACCGCCGATGAATCCTTTTTGTTGATCTACAATATCCTGTATACGCTCGCTTTCATTAACAATATTTCTGGCTTGCATCACCAATTTACTACCTACTTCGGTAAGTTCAATTGGTTTTTTACTTCTATCAAATATTAAAATGTCCAACTCTTCTTCAAGCTTTTGTATTTGCATACTAAGCGTTGGTTGAGTGACAAAAGTTTTCTCAGCAGCTTTGGTAAAGTTTTTATGCTCTGCTACAGCAAGTACATATTTTAATTGTGTGATGGTCATGAAATAGAAATTTTGACAGATGCAAAAATAAAAAAGCTATTGAGGATAGCTATTAAAAAATTTATAAAAATTTGTTTTTCTTATAGAGTGAAAGGAGTGTGTTCTAATTATAGTTCTCTTTGTGTTTTTTATATTTTATGTTTTTAACATTTTTACTTGTTTATTTACTTTAAATAGGGTTTTATTAAGAAATATCATTAATTATTTAACATTTTATTTGTTATTGTTTAAAGTTGTAGTTAGTTTCGCGGCTTACACAAATCAATAACTTATACGTATGAGAAATTATTTTTTTAGGGCGCTCGTTGTCAGTGTTCTTCTATTAGGGTTTACCGTTTTACACGCACAAAAGATGGTCAAAATCGGAGATGAATTTGATGTAAATCTTAGTGTTAAGCAACAGTATCAAAAATTTAAAAAACCAAAATCTACTGCTAACAACAACTCACTACATTTAGTTTATGAGAAGAAATTTGCCTCAAAAAATTCTTCCTATATCAAACTGTATTTCAAAAATTTTGATCTGGCCCCAGGGGACTATCTAGAGATCACCGGACTAAAGAGTTATGAAACTTTAATCTATGCTGAGCAAGGTAAAATTATCGATCTCCAAATGACTATGATTAGTGATTTTTGGACTAAAGTTTTGTTTGATGACGCTATAGCTCTTCGGTTGTATTCGTCAGGTAAGGCTGGCAGTCATAAGGGATTTGAAATTGCTAAAGTAGCTTACGGCTATAGTGAGGAAAAAATTGAGCGATTAATGCAGAATGATCAAGTAGCACAAAAGGCAATTTGTTCTGGTGATGATAAAGAGCGTATTGCCTGTTACAAGGGTACAGAAGTGTATGAAAAATCAAAGGCAGTATGTCGACTATTAGTTAATGGTGTAGCTGCTTGTACAGGGTGGTTATTAGGTAGTGAGGGACATTTGATGACTAATAATCACTGTATAAGTTCTTCGACCGGATCCAATAATACGGACTTTATCTTTAATTATGAATATGAGAATTGTTCTGGTAGTTCTTCCACGCGAAGAGATGTTGTGGCCACTACTTCTACCCTTATTAAAACAGATGCTTCATTAGACTATACGCTTTTAAAATTACCTGTTAATCCAACAAGTACATATGGATATCTAAGTTTAAGCAGTACTGTGCCATCTGTAGGAGATAGAATTTATATACCACAGCATCCTAGAGGGTTGCGTAAAGAAGTTTCTGTTGTAACGGAGTCTGGTTTTTCTGAGGTTTCTTGTGTGGGCAATTGTGCCACACCAAATGTACCAGAGAAAACCATAAACTATTATGCAGATACCCAGGGAGGTAGTTCTGGGTCTCCAGTGATTGATTATAATACTAATCTGGTGATAGCTATACACAATACCGGAGAATGTCCAAATGGTTCATTCGGTAGATGTGATGATTTAATCACTGCAATTGGAACTGATATGCCTAATAACGGTGTTGACGGCACGGGTGGTGGTGACCCTGACACGGATCCCGACCCAGATCCGGATCCAGTATGTAGTTCAACAGTAGCGTCGTTTCCATACAATCAAAGTTTTGAAGCCAATGTAGGTTGGACTCAAATTAATGGTGATGATGGAAATTGGGTAAGAGACGCATCAGGCACACCTTCTTCTGGTACAGGTCCAGGATCTGCCATAGACGGTAATTACTACCTGTTTCTAGAGTCCTCTACCAATGGAAGTACGGGTCAAATTGGATCAAACGCAACAGCAATATTGGAAAGTCCTTGTTTTGATCTCTCAGTACTTACTGTAGCTAATTTTTCTTTTGACTATCATATGTATGGTTCGAGTATGGGGAGTTTAGTTGTAGAGGCCACATCAGATGGTATAACTTGGAGTAGTATTTGGGCGAGATCTGGTAACCAAGGAAATCAATGGTATGCAGCAGATATTGACCTCAGTCTTTATTTGGATTCACCGAATTTTAAATTACGGTTTATAGGAACTACAGGATCTAGTTATACCAGTGATATGGCGATTGATAATTTGAGTATCAATTCGTATTCAGATCCAGACCCAGACCCTGTTTGCGAGGTTTTAAATTTTAATGATAGCAGTATATTTTCTTTTGCAGACCAGGACAGAAGAGGGGATTATATGATACAAAATGATGGTACAAGCTTGGTATTAACTAATAACACCTGGAAATATATTCCTATGGAGTATACGGTTACTGAAAATACGGTTGTAGAATTTGAATTCAGTAGTACTAACGAAGGAGAAATTCATGGGATTGCTTTTGAAAATGACAATAGATTAACTGCAAACCGTTGCTTTAAAGTGTATGGTACTCAGAATTATGGTATAACGAATTATAATAATTATAACAGTGGAACGGTAAAATATGTCATTCCCATTGGTAATTCTTATACAGGTTCTATGGACCGGTTAGTTTTTATAAATGATAACGATTATAGTACGGGTAATAATTCAACCTTCTCTAATGTTAAAATTTATGAAGGATCTTGCGGAGCCGAAGTGGTAAATTTTGAAGCTTACACAATAGGAAGTGATGTTTTAGGTGACCAAGACGAATTGGATACTACTATTCAAATAGCTTCTAATCCTATAAAAAAAGGACAAACCCTTCAATTGATGGCTTATAATATGGATTGGACTAAGGCTTCTTTTACCATTTATAGTTTAGCAGGTCAATTGCTTAAAAAAGGCTTTATACAACAAGCGGGTACGATAAATGTATCAGGAATGCAACAAGGTTTGTATGTTCTAAAGATTAACACTCAATCTTTAATAGTCACTAAACAGTTTATTATTAAATAGTAATCTATTGGTCAAAAGCTGAAAAGAGGCTGTATTAACGGCCTCTTTTCTTTATTGACTAACTCAAATTGCTTGTTATAAACGGATTTCCAGAGTTAAATCTTCTTGATTGACCGTAAATTTAGCATCATTCCAGCTAGGAGGTCCGTAGCTCATATTGTTGTTAGACACCCCGTAATTTTCCTTTGGCATTCCGTTAGCTTCAAAATCCATTTTTCCATTATTGTTGGCATCGTGCACGCAAGTGATTCCATATTCTCCTTGTGGCACATTTGTGAAAGTTACTGTAGTTTTTCCGTTTTTAATTTCTCCTGCAGCTGTTTGTATTGGAGCACGTTTCATAAAAGTATCTTCGGTATAAAGGGCAAACAAAACTTTGCCATCGTTATTATTTACGTTAGGTACGGTAATAGTTATCGTATGTTCTTGGGATTCTTGTGCATTGCTTATGAATGATAAAGTGGTCATTGTGATAAAAAGAACTAATGTTTTCATAATTTACTCTCTTGATTTTTGATTTATTATTTGATTCAAAAGTGCAAGGATTTGAGAAGACTGCATAAACTTAGATACTCAATCGTATAAAAAAAAGGATGAACTGTAATTTATACTTCTGTCAATCTTATCTTGTGCAAAAATCCTACTATGAATATGACAAAAGGTGTAGACTATTTCTTGGAAAAGCTGTTTGGGTACAATTAAATTATAGTAAACCTCGGGCTTTAATTTCCAGGTACTTGTTGATGGTATTTACGGTTAATTCCTCTGGTGGAGTAAGGATGGTATGAATACCATGTTTTTTTAATTCGTTTACGATCATTTTTTTCTCGTAAATGAACTTTTCTGCGATCGTTTTTTCAAAGATTTGTTTAGTGGTTGTAGCGGATTGGGGGAGTAAATCGGATAACTCTGTATTTTCAAAGAAAACAACCACCAATAAATGATTTTTAGCGATTGCTTGTAGATAAGGAAGTTGCCGATGTAAGGCGTCCATGGTTTCAAAATTAGTATACAAAAGCAATAAACTTCGCTGGGTGATGGACCTTTTGATATCGATGTATAATCGACTAAAATCAGATTCAGAAAAGTCTGTCGTAATATTATACAGGGTTTCAAGGATAAGATTCATTTGACTTTTTCTACGCTGGGCCACCACAATATTTTCTACCTTTCTAGAGAAAGTGAACATACCAGCCTTATCCTGCTTTTTTAAAGCAATATTAGAAATGACTAAGGTAGCATTGATTGCATAATCCAATAAACTTAACTGATTAAAGGGCATTTTCATCACCCTCCCGATATCAATAACTGAATACACAGGTTGAGATTTTTCATCCTGGTATTGATTGACCATTAATTCTCCTTTTTTAGCCGTAGCTTTCCAATTGATATTGCGTATATCATCTCCTGAAACGTACTCTTTTATTTGTTCAAACTCAAGTGTATGACCAATGCGTCTAATTTTTTTAAGACCATAGAGACTTAATTTTTTACTAAAGGCTAAGAAGTCATATTTTTTCAATTGTAGAAATGAAGGGTAATTAGGAACGGAATGCTGGTCACAAAAAACTTGTTTTCTGGATAATAATCCTATAGGAGATTTAGAATAAATATTCAATCTTCCAAATGTAAAGTTACCTCTTTCAGTGGGTCTAACCGTGTAGGTTAATTTTTTTTCTTTACCGGCATTTAACGTGGTTTTTAGCTCAAAATTACGCTCTTGAAATTGAATAGGAAGTTCATCCAATACCTTGATTTGATTCTTAAAAGGATAGGTGTTTTGTAAGTGTATTTCTATGGTGTTGTGATCTCCATTGGATAATTTTTCAGGCAAAATTCTATTTGCTTTAATCGGATTTTTCTTTCCGTATAACAGAATTCCGTCAAACACGGTGCTTATAGAAATGATAGTTAATAAAAGTTTAGCTATTTCAAAAAGATTAATATAGAAATAGGATAATATAAAAACCACTACAATTGAAAAAAATGCAGTAAAAAAACGTTGATTGATATATAAACTTTTAAGAAAAGACTTCACTATCGTGGTATTTCAATGGTTTCTAATATTTGTAATACTATTTTTTCCTCTGTTAGTCCTTCCATTTCTCGCTCTGGAGTTAGAATAACGCGATGTCTAAGCACAGGTACGGTTACTTTTTTAATATCATCTGGTGTAACAAAATCCCTTCCGTTCATAGCGGCATAAGCTTTAGATGCATTCATAATGGCAATTGAAGCTCTTGGTGAGGCTCCTAAGTATAAATTGCCGTTATTTCGGGTGTTATCAACAATTGTAGCAATATATTTTAAAAGATTATTCTCAATAAGAATATTTCTTATTATTTCCTGATATTCCTCAATTTGTGCTGCAGATAAAACGGATTTAATATGTGCAGTAGGTGCATTATCCTTTCTTTCATGATGTCCTTCAAGAATACTTACTTCTTCTTCTAAGGAAGGATATCCAACATTTATTTTGAATAAGAAACGATCCAATTGTGCTTCTGGCAAGGCATATGTTCCTTCTTGCTCAATAGGGTTTTGAGTAGCAAATACCAAAAAGGGTCTTTGCATCTCATTTTTGATACCATCAATAGTGATTTGACGCTCTGCCATTACTTCAAATAAGGCTGCCTGGGTTTTTGCGGGAGCTCTGTTGATTTCGTCAATCAAAATTATGTTGGAAAAAACTGGCCCTTTTTTAAATTCAAAATCAGAAGTCTTTACATTAAAAATAGAGGTTCCTAAGATATCACTAGGCATCAGATCTGGAGTAAACTGAATTCGGCTGAAGTCGACATTCATAGTTTTGGCTAATAATTTAGCTGTAACTGTCTTTGCAACACCCGGCACCCCTTCAATCAATGAATGACCATTGGCTAAAATAGAAATAATCAGTAAATCGATCATTTCTTGCTGCCCAATTATTATTTTACCTAATTGCTCTTTTATTTCTACAACCGCATTTTGAAGATCTTTTAGATCAATTCTGTTATTAAATGCTAATGGGTCCTGATTAGGATTGCTTTCTTCCATAATTATTATAATATAAAATCTTCTATTTTTTTATTCAATTCTAGTAAGTCGCTTTCGGTATGTACAGTTCTACCGCGAAGCTGAATGATTAAATCAACAAGTTCCTTCGTTCTTTCTGGCGTATTTTTTGTTTTCGCTGTCAGTTTCTCAATAAATACTTTATCCAGTTTATTAGTACTTATATGATGAGTACTTCGTATTTTTTCTAAGAAATAGGTAATCTTCTTAGCTATAATATCACTATAATCCTTGTATTGAAAATAGAGGTCTCCAACCGTTTTAGTAAATTCAATTGAGGTATTTTCTAAAGGTTTTATAACGGGGATAATACGTTGCTCTCTTTTTGCTTTAAATATCACAAAAAGAATAAGTCCTAAAATTAACAGGTAATATGACCATTTTAGGGGAGCTTGTGTCAATACAAATCGCATAGGAGATTTTATGATTCTTCTACCGCTTTTAATGTAGTCATCCCAATAAAGTTGATCCAATGGTTGTATATATGATAGTGCATTAGATGCATATTTTTGATTCTCTGATAGGAGATAGAAATTGGAAAAGGCTTCTGGTAAAGTGTTTAGATATAGGTTACCTTTTCCTTTTTTGATTTGTATAAAATTTATTTCTTCTAAGCTATCATTTTTGCTATTGTAATACCCCAATACTTTGGTGTTAAGGGTATCAAAAGCATTAAATACCGTTTTGTAAACCCTGCTTTTATAGGTGAAACTATCGGATGATGAAAATGTGTTTGAAGTAAAAATCGGATGAATCTCTGTTTCGGTGATTTGATAATCGGTAGTGGTTTCAATCTGCAATGAATCCTTAAAAATTGTTCCAAAGCCGTGTGCTGCAATGAATATAGAATTTCCTTTTTCTACATAATCGATCATTTTTTCATAGGATCTTTTATCAATATTAAATTCTGGATTGATAAATAGATATGCACTCTTATTACTTACCTCTGTATTGCTTAAAAAATCATAAGGATTTTTAGATACAGCTGTTATTTTATCGGATCCTTGAATTTCCTTGAGTTCATTAAATAATACATAGGAACCGAAAGGGATTTTATCTGCCGAGGTGTAACTGTCTTTCCAATTAATAGGCTTTGGCTTAAACAACTCAACCAAAATTATAGTTAGCAATGCTAAACCTAAAAGTGTTAATATGAATTTAGACCTTTTATCCAATGCTTATTTTATTAATGAATTTAAATTATCAAAGGTCCGCTTCGCTTTATCAAACCCTCCTTGATCTAGTTCAAACTTACCATACCAGATGTAGTCATACAGGTAAGATACCCTACTGAAACCTTGTTTTATGGATGGATTAGCAATCTCTTGGAAATAGTCGGTATTTGTCTTTTCAAAATGATACTCAACAATGGCAGAAGCTGATAAGTTTTGTAATACCTTGAGGTACATGTATCGTATTGCTAGTCTATAATTTTGATTTGCCAAAGCTTCGCTGATGAGATCTTCTAGGTTGATTTTTTCGATATCTTCTTCAGCTATATGGATAGGTAAATTGACCGAGGTGTTTTTTCTTTTAAAAAAAGAAATTGCATCTTTTCCTGCTAAAATGCGGATGACAAGATAGATGGCAAACCCTATGAGGATGATATATATGATAGTTTCAATTACTTTGAGGATAGCAGGATCTATTTTGATACCTAGCATATCGGCTATACCATTGGAGACCCAGTTTATAAATCGAGCCAATAAATTTCGCGATTCTACAATATCCTGTGTATAATCAAATTCAGAACCATTATATTTATCGTTTAAGTCTTTGGAGAATTCAATGGTTTGAATAGTAGTGCTATCAATAACAACTTTAGTATCTTCTTTTTGCTGAGCACTGACTATTATCGTAAAATAAAAAAAACAGAATGATATGTATCGTATGCAATTACTCACCCTGTCCGATTTGATCAATTCTCTTTTTCATCATCACATTATACTTCTCCTCGTGTACAGAAAAATATAAAACCCCATTAATAAATTGTGATAAAGATTGGGAGTAAGCCATTACGATTAAAACCAGGGTAAGACCAATAGTGTAAATAACCGTTGCAACAGCAGAGGTTTCCAGTGCGTCTCCTGTCTCTACAGCATGAAAGGTATATATTCCTATTAAAATACCAGGTGCGGTTAATAACAAAAGAAATAGCAATCCTAAAAGGAATCCGATAATAAAATTAACTCCAACACATTTCCAAAAAGCACTTTTAACTAAAACCCAACCTTCACCAAGACTTTCAACTGCTCCTTTCTTTTCATTTAACATTACCATAAAAGAAATACCTATCCATGAACTAATAAAAAACTGAATGATATTCTGTGCAAAAAAACCAAGTAATGGGATAAATGAAAGAATCAGGTAAGCAATACCAAAAACAAAGTAAATCACTATAACTAAAATTATAAATAGTATAATGCTACCTATATTATTTACAATTAGATTCCATACATCTTTCTTTTTTACATCAGTATGCTCTTGTTTATTATAATTGACCATGTATGAAGAAGCTAGACTGTAATTTAACGCAGCAGTGGTAATTAGAACGAGAAAAAAACCGATAAATCCAAAGCCAATCATCATCATTGCCGATTGATCATTACCTCCTGATTTTTCTATAGCAATAGAATCCATTATCCCTGAAACCATTAGATAACTAGACCCTAATAATAATAAAATAAAGAGGCCATTGTACCTTAAAAAGATATTAGTAAATCCTTTTATATTTTGTTTAAAAAAATCAAAATAAACGGTAATGATTGCGCCAAAGTCTCTACGTTGTTTAAGTTCTATGTAATTCTTTTTCATATTTTTTACTTAGTAGGATGGGGTATATGATATAGTAGTATACGATTAAAAATAAAGAGGCAAATATAATTATAAAAGCTAACCAAGTTGGCATATTTGAATAACGGGTTATAAATCCTTCAATAAAACCAGCTGTGATGAAAAATGGAATCGTACTGACTACAATTTTGAGTCCATCTTTTGCTCCTTTCATAAATGAAACCCGTCTTGAAAAAGTTTTAGGAAAAAGAATGCTATTACCCATAACAATACCTGCACAACCTGCAATAACGATAACCGAGATTTCAATTGTACCGTGTAACCATACTGATTTTGAAGCTTCGAATAGTAATCCTTGATTATAAAAGAACGTCATAAAAGCACCGAGCATAACCCCATTAGAAAATAAGATATAACCTGTACCTATGGAGGTTATCACCCCAAAAGCATAAGCTAAAAATGCTACTCGTATATTATTGATTGTAATTCCTAAAAAAGAGCCAACCATACTACCGCTTTTATAAATCCCAGTTGGGTCTCCTTTTTCAATATTGTTTAATGTTTCATTGACATAAGCGTCTCCCAATATTAATCTTAAAAATGAAGAATCATTAAGGGCAGAGATAATACCAATACTACAAGCAGCGGTAAATATCAGAAAGGTATATAGTAAAGTACGATGGTATTTTTTGAAAAAAAGAGGGAATTCGTATTTCCAAAAGCTTAGGATTCGATTTTTATCCTCTTTTTTATTGATATAAATTTTTTGATGTGCTTGTGAGGCTAGGGCGTTTAGATATAATAATGTCTTACTTTCGGGATAGTAGGTCTGTGCATACGCCAAATCGTTGGTTAAGTGGATGTAGTAATCCGCAAGTTGATCTGGAGTTAGGATAACTTTTTTATGGATTGCTTTTTCAAAAGCGATCCATTTTTCTTTATTTTGCTTCACGAAAGCTGCTTCCCGCATCTAAACTTTTTTGATAAAGATAATTACTTACTATTAAATGGCAAATATAGCAATCAATACCACTCAAAATGTTAATCTAGACTACAAAATTGTTAGTATAGGAGAACGAATCGTCGCTTTTTTAATTGATTTTGGTATTTTTTGGCTCTACTTTTTCATTGTAAACCTTATCACCTCGGTTGTAGGAACTGCTTTTTCCGATACTTGGACGGTAATCGGTGTTCAATCCTTATTGTTAGTGCCAATAATGTTTTATTCCTTGTACATGCATATCATATTTAATGGTCGTACTGTAGGAAAAATGATAATGAAAATGCGTGTTGTGCGTACCGATGGATTGCCGGTGCATTGGAGTAATTATATGGTGCGATGGATGCTACGCTTAGTAGATATTTGGATTTTTACTGGTTCCATAGGTATTCTTACCATACTTTTTTCTGATAAAAAACAACGTCTCGGGGATGCTGCTGCAGGAACTATTGTTATTTCTACTAAAAATAAAGTAAAGATATCTCATACGATTTTAGAAGAGGTGGGAGAGGACTATCAGCCAAAGTTTACTAGTGTGACAAGCCTATCCGATAAAGATGTGCGTTTGATAAAAGAGACCTATCAAATTGCTAAAAGCTCAAGAGATTACAAAATGCTTACTGCTTTGCGTCAAAAAGTAGAGCAACTCCTGGAGACCAATTCCGAGTTATATGATATTCAGTATATAGATACAGTACTAAAGGATTATAATTATTTTACTCAGCAATTTTAAGTTATTTTATGACCTCTGCGGTAATAAAAATATTTTCTTTTGGCCATTCGCTGCCATCTACAGGTACGTTGGAAATTTTATCTACCGTACTCATTCCTCGAATTACTTTGCCGAATATGGTATGCTCTCCATCTAAATGATGGGCTCCATTCTGAGCTACCACCACAAAAAATTCATAGGGTGTAGAACGATTAGAAGGGTTATCTACCCACTGTTTAGACAGCGCTACCATGCCTCTATCGTGTTGAACCCCTTTTAGCTGTTCTTGTGGAATGGTATAATCGCCAATTTCAAAACGTTTTTTTGACATTTCTGTACGGTCACTATTACCACCTTGAATTACAAAACCTTTGGAAACTCTATAGAAGAATGTTTCGTCAAAATATTTTTGTTTCACCAAATAAATAAAGTTCGCTCTATGAATTGGGGTCTCTTCGAATAATTGAATATCAAAACTACCTAGTCGGGTTTTGATGCGTACAATAGTTTCTTGGTTTTCTTTACCATATTGGGTAAAAAAATCAATCAGGTTATCATTGGTTATTTTAAAGGGTTCTTCTTTTTTGGTGGTTACGGAGTCCTTATTGATCGCGGTCGTTTTGGGATTGCTATCTACTACTGCGGTGTCTTTTTTTAAAGTTTTCGCTTCAGTTGTAGTCGTTTTATTTTTTTTAGATTGTGTATCTTCACAACTTATACTTATACAAGTAAAGAGAACAAGTAACGATAAAAAAGTTTTGGTCAATGACATTTGATACATTTAATAATTTGATACCAAAAATAATGAAAATGTCGGTACCGGGAGAATCTTCTCATTTTCATATGGCGCCCGAATTAAGAATGCGAGAGTTGCATCAGCTAAAAATAGAGGAGCAAAACCCTAAGAAAGCTGCCGTACTCATGCTTTTTTATCCTAAAAATGAAATTACCCATTTGGTATTGATTTTACGCCCAACGTATGAAGGGGTTCACTCGGGTCAGGTAGCATTACCAGGGGGTAGAGTAGAAGACACAGATCCTGATTTTGAACATACAGCATTACGCGAAACCTGGGAAGAAGTTGGTGTACCTATGGAAGCCATGCGTGTCATAAAACCGATGACTAAAGTTTATATTCCTCCTTCTAATTTTTGGGTGTATCCTTATATAGGATCTACTATGAAAACTCCTCAATTTATACCGCAAGAAGATGAGGTAGCTCAGGTCATAGAAATACCAATTGCTAAACTTTTAGATGATGCTAATGTTACTTCGCAAAAATTAAGTACGTCATATGCTCAAAATATAAAGGTACCGGTCTTTAATCTAGATGGTTACGTGGTTTGGGGAGCTACAGCGATGATGTTAAGTGAGCTGAAAGTATTTTTAAAAGGTGTTTTAGAATGATATTTTTTTATATTTGGCAGCTGTTTTGTTGAATTTTCACAAGAATTTATCGCTTGTCTTAGTGTAGGATTGTAGATAAATTTTTAAATTCATAGTTCAATCAGCTAGATACTAAGAATTACACATCGCTAATCAACTAAAATTGTAAATCATAATTCTATGGGATTATTTAAAAAGAATCCTTTTGGTCATATATTGTTTTTAAAGAAGTGGTTAATTCGTATTATGGGAGCACTAACCCATAGAAGATATCGTGGATTTAATGAGCTTCATATCGAAGGCAGTGAGATTTTTAAAGAGCTACCCGAAAATGGCGTGTTGTTTGTTTCGAATCACCAAACCTATTTTGCAGATGTTGTTGCCATGTTTCATGTGTTCAATGCGAGCCTTAGTGGTAGAACAGATTCTATAAAGAATATCGGATACTTATGGAACCCTAAACTCAACTTGTACTATGTTGCTGCCAAAGAAACGATGAATGCGGGGTTGTTGGCAAAAATTCTAGCGTATGCAGGAGCGATTACTGTAGAACGTACTTGGCGTGAAGCAGGCCAGGAAGTTAACCGACAAGTAAAGATGAGTGATATTACCAATATCAAAAGAGCTTTAGAAGACGGGTGGGTAATTACTTTTCCGCAGGGAACAACAAAACCTTTTAAACCTATTCGAAAAGGAACTGCGCATATCATACGTCAGTATAAGCCTATCGTAATTCCAATTGTTATTGATGGTTTTAGAAGATCATTTGATAAAAAAGGAGTAACGATCAAAAAGAAAGGAATCTTGCAGTCTATGGTGATCAAAAAACCATTGGATATTGATTATGAAAATGATTCAATTGATGATATCGTTGAAAAATTAGAATATGCCATAGAACAACATCCATCGTTCTTAAAAGTGATTCCTAAAGAAGAAATTGAAGCTATGGAAGAGCTTAATCAAAAAAGAAGGTGGGAGTATTGATCGCACTATTTTAAATAAAGAAAAACCGGCTTTCTTGCCGGTTTTTTTATATCGTATAATTAAATTTTATGGATTCCAGCTTCGCAAAACAGTTGGGTTTGTAGGTAAACCGTTTTGTTCTGCATCTGGGGTTGCTAATAGTTCTATTTGAATTACCAGGCCATCACTAGCCCTAAGGTTAATGGCTCGGGTTTGAAAGCTATTACCGTCCAGTGGATCTGCGCTATTATCTAGAGCCATAGGTAGCATATAAGTTTTAACCAAACCACCTTGTGTGATGCGTACACTTACATCACAACCTCCATCAGGACAATATACATTACCAGCTCTCTGGCGGTCAGCTTCAAGAGTTGGATCAAATAAATCGATCAAGCCACTGCGATATGGACCTATAGGAGGATAAACAATAGTAGCTTGTGGTGTTACAGCGCTTACCCCAGCCATTATACTGATCACATCTACATTTCTTTCATTGGCATAATCCACTCCATTATTTGAGATTATTTGTGTATAATCTCCAGTACTATGATCCCAGCTCGCATAACTGCCTAAAGATTCGTTCCAAATCACGATATGATTTTCTAAATACTGTTGCATTTGAGCTACAGAATAATCCGAAAAATGTCTTAGTAAAAATCCTTCTTCTTGATCACCTTGTCCACCGCCTTGCATAGGGTCTTGCTTGTAAACTCCAGGTGTTCCACCTACTGCATTAGGTTGAACCGTAGGAGGGATAAATTTTTTACTTGGTAGATCAAATGCCCACACAGGACCAGCGTGGGTTTTATTAAAATTGTCAGGGGCTGCTATGCCGTGCATATCTCCTTTATAAGGATATTGCTGGTTATTACCCCAATGTGGTAGTGCAAATGCGTGACCCAATTCGTGATGCAGTATTCCAATATTATTACCATTTCCAACTCCGGCAAATCCACCGGCCTGTCCACCAGATGGCACGCCATATATATTAGTGTAAAACAACGATACTCTACCTTTGGTACCTGCCGCTGCTTTAAGAGCTCTGTTCCATTGTGCTGCAGTAGCCTGTTCTCCATCAAAGCTAGCTCCGGTGATCGTTTGGTATTCTTCTCTTGAACTGACACGTGCGGCAATGGCATTAGCATCTCTTCGGGGTGGCACAGTAAGTTCTTGAAAAAGCACATTAGGCACTCTAATTAATTCGATGCTGGTTGCAGGCCATTTGGCTTCTAACTCTTCTTTCCATCCGGTAGGGTAGTCACCGGGAGAATTTACAAAGAAGTGCGCATCAAACAAGGTCATTATTATCTTATTGGGCGCTCCAATAGTTAAGTCTACAAGATCTACGCTTTGTGTACCGCTTTCTACCGTTATTTGTAGACCAGGTTTAACCCATTCTTTTGGGATAATGGCAGTGTAACTGTCCTCATAATTATGATCCACTTGCCCTGGTCTTAAATCAATAACTTCCGGGGCGTTAGTAGGTGGATCCAATTCTATAGTTAGTTGATTTCCATTTAGGTTTAATACAGCTATTGCTGGAGTTGATGCTTCTTCAGTGATTTGGGCTTTTAACAGAGCCTCCTTATTGCTTACTAATTTAAATCGCTCGTCATCAGGATGCATAACGTGCGTTTGAGCAAAAAAGACTTCGAAATCTCGGTTTGCATCATCATAAGGATTAAGCGGGACAGAAAGTTCCTCTTTGCTACACGCAATACCAATAAGTAGTGTCAATACGAGTAGGAGATAATTACTTTTCATAAAGTAGACTTTTTGGGGTTGATAACATAGTTGTACCAAAGATAACTACTTAGTGCGAATAAAATTGTGATTGATTTATTATTAAGCATCAGTATGTGTAAACCTAAAAAGAGTCTTGTGGAGTGCTGTTTTTCAGAGGTATATAATTTTTTCGTGTCTTAAATACTACGGTTTCACCTTTCTATTTAATACGTGCAGCTGAGCTAAGTTGAAACAGTATTACCGATTCTGTAAGGGATGTCTCTTTTTGTAAAGTGATGACTTTTATCGTAATGCGATGTCCGTTTATCAGTCTTCTATCGGAGATCTAAGAGCTAATTTTATACTCGTTGTACAACATTAAACATTTAATAACTAAAATTAAAGTATTATGAAAAAATTAATTTTTACGATGTTGCTCGTTGGTTTACTATCTAGTTGTAATAATGATCTAGATGAATTCGAAACTATTAACATAGAGCAAACGAACTCCAGCAGCACCACAAATTCACTTTTTAAAAGTATTGATGATCTCAAAAATTATGAATTAGATGGAAAGCCAATTACTGATAAGAAAGTTATAAATAAAGAAATAGAAAAAGCTTTTGCTGTTAATTATGATTTTGATAGAAACATCATTTCTATTTATAGTTCTAATATTAAATTACAAAACGCTATGCCAGATCTAAAATCTAAAATAGCATCTATAAGATTACATAGTAAAGAAGATATTGAAAGTTTTGATGGTTTTCGGATTAATGAGTTTGAGGAAATAGTAAATGTCCCTAAACAAGTAGCCAATCCAATAAATCAGAGATTATCAAATAGTGAAATTGATAAATTGGGTAAATTGACTTTAAATCATGATGATGTCACTTTTTCCTATCACGTAGCTCATAAGTTTAATAGAAGTAGAGGACATAGCTCATTATTTAAGCTGATAAGTAATAATAATATTCCTTCAAATTCAGTTTCGACTAATTTAGTACATCACAATGGTACAATCGGAAGAGGTTCTCTCAATTTTGGAAGTGTTTTAAATAACTGCCTTAATCTAGGAACAAGTTATTGGGATTATAGACTCAATGTGATAAATGACCGTGATAAAACGAGTTACCTCATCTTCTTTCAAGCTAAAGATTATGGAGGTAAAATGAAAATTATCACCCTTGGAAAGGATCAAAGTTTAAGAATCACTGATAAAAGTACAATTACACCTAATCTAACTTCTTTTCCACCAAAATCATATGCTCGTTTTTAGTGAAAAAGCGCTTTTTTGAAGAGCAAAATACTTATTAATTTAAAACCAATAAAAATGAAAATATATAAAATTTTATCGTTAGTCATCTTGCTTTATACTGGAACGACTGAATCTTATGGATTTAATAATTGTACCATTACTGACTTAATTGAAGAAATGGCCATGGATAATGATGTCTTAGAAACCTTAGATCTATCTCTTCGTTTGACAATGGCATATTCGCTGGGAGGAAGTGAAATGGAGAATCTTTCGAAGGATATAAAGAAAAACTTAAATACTTCTATAAGTAAACTGGAAATTCATAAGAAAGAAATAAATAAAAAGTTCCCGAGATATGGAGATTTAGATGCAGCAGAGAGAATGATAGTTATGGAGGGTATTGCACAAAAATTGAATTTAAAGGAAAAAATCAAAACGCTTTTAAAATGTATTGGTGAAGACTTGACTACCTTTGGTGCTTGTATGCAAGCCTCAGCTTGGTGGGAGAATATGTCTTTTGCATCCTGTCTAACAGTAAATGGTTTAGGTGATATTTTTGCTATTGCCACTTCAGAAGGTGCGGCAACACCTCTTGTACAAGCGGTTGGGAAAGAACAAGTTTATTGGTGTGCAAAGTTTATTTATGGAAAAACAGGCAAGGAGTGCACATTAGCATTAGTTGTTGCAATAGTTGCAGAAATTTTTGCAGGTGATTGTTTATAACAACACCTTTAATTATTATCAATTCTACTTCTGATTACTTATAGAAGTAGAATTGATTTCTTTTTGTAAAGAAAAAATTCTTAGCTTTTTAGAACCTCAAATAACTTACCGGTTTTCTGCCAAATCGTTTTTCAAATAGACTATTAAAGCGAGTAACATTATTGATGCCTACGGATAGTGCTACGGCTTTAACACTATGATAGGTTTTGTTTTCTAATAATTTTAGTGCCTTTTTTAATATTATCTCTTGTTGAAACTGTTTAGGTGTCAGCCCAGTAATACTTTTAATTTTTCTACGAAGTTGACGCTCACCTAGGTGTGCCTTTTCACTAAGATCAGAGAGTTTGAAATCCGGGTTTTCTAAATTATTTTCTATCTCTTCAGCTATGGTCTCTATTAATTTTATATCCGCTGAAGTAATCATTTGATCATTTTCCTCAGGTAGTTGATCTTGATGATATTCCTGGGCAGTAGAATTAGTGAGCTGACCTATATTCGATTTAGTGAGTTGTCTTTTTCGATCCTCTCGTCTAATCGTATATCGTTGAATTAAGTTATGCGCTCTAATTATTAATTCTGAGGGTTCAAAAGGCTTAGTAAGATAATCATCGGCGCCTATGGTCAGGGCTTTTAATTTTTTATCTGTTGCTGTTAATGCCGTCAATATAATAAATGGAATATCAAAGTTCTTTTCATCTTCTTTGACAGTTTTTAGTAGGCTATAGCCATCCATCATCGGCATCATAAGATCTGATATTACAAGATCGACGGTTATACTTTGTAGCAATTTTAAGGCTTCCACTCCATTTTTTGCGGTCACCACCTTAAAATCGGTTAGGATAGATTTAATGTAATATAACATATCTGGGGTATCTTCAACAACAAGAATCGTATGTTCGTGAATCTTTATTGTAGGTATAATATCAGTAACCTCATAATTATCTATAGATAGTTGTTCCTCTATGATTGCTTCTTCTGTGCTGGTATCAATTGTTTTAGTAACCGGGTTTGCAGGTATAGATAATGTAACTTCTGTACCTTTGCTAATTTTACTTTGTAAATTAATTGTTCCTTGCATTACATTCACTAATTCTTTTACTAAGGCTAGTCCTATTCCCGTACCTCCCTCAAGTGGTTTAGAGGTGTCCTGGCTTTGATAATACCGATCAAAAACATAGGGCATGTCCCTTTCTGATATACCTATACCATTATCTTTAACCGTGATGCATAATTTATTATTTACTAAAGATGCTTTAAGATATACCGTTCCATTAGCCTGAGTATACTTTATAGCATTGGATAATAGATTGTTTAGTATTTTTTGTAGTTTTTTGTTATCAATGGTCACCATACAATTTTTTATCTCGCCATAATCCGCTATAAACTGTATAGACTTTTGCTCAGCCAGATAGATAAAATCATTGGTTATATTATTTAAAAGTAGACAAATATTACTGGTTTTTTCTTTTAGCTCAATTTTATGAGCATCTAGCTTGGATAAATCCAGGATATCATCAATAAGTACGTGTAGCGATTTGGTGTTTTTTTGAACAGTTTTTAGGATTTTTTCTAGTTCATTAGGTATAGCATCTTTATACTTGTCAAGTCCTAGATATACAGGTCCTGATATAAGGGTTAAAGGAGTTCTTAACTCGTGAGAAATATTAGCAAAAAGTTTTGATTTTAGGGTGTCTAATTCTTTAAGCTTTATAGATTCTAACTTATTGGTGCGGTAGCGATGTATAAAATAGATGACAAACACCGCGCAACTGAAATACAAAAAATATGCCCACCAACTACGCCACCAGGGAGGTAGTATCGTTATATCAATAGGTTTTTGCATCTCATTCCAAACCCCATCATTATTAGACCCCATTATTCTAAGGCTATAGGTTCCTTCATTTAGGTTGGTAAAGGTGATTTCGCGCTTATTTCCTAGTTGAACCCAATCTTTATTATAACCCTCTAAGCGATAGCGATATTGATTTGAAGAAGGGTTGGTATACTCCAAAGCCGCAAATTCCACCGTAAAATCGTTTTCTTGATAGGATAGAAGCATTGCTTTTGAACTATTAACATTGGGTATATTCACAAAGTTGCCGGAACTATCTTTCTTAGAAAAGTTTGTAATAACGATATTAGGCACTACTGAATTTTCACTAATTTCTTTAGGCTTAAAGGAATTATATCCCTTTGTACCTCCTAAAAAGATCAGCCCGGTTTTGCTTCTAAAAGTAGCATTCAAATTGTATTCCGTTTGCCCCAGCCCATCATTATAATCATAGCTTTTAAAGGTTTCCGTTTGAGGATCAAATTGATTTACTCCACCGTTGCTAGTTATCCATAATCGATTCGTGTTATCTCCGATTATATTACTGATGTAATTATTGTTGAGACCTTCTTTTCTGGTGTATTGGGTAACCTGATTCGTTTTTAGGTCTTTTTTAAACAGACCCTTGTCTGTCCCTATCCAGAGTACATCTTTGTTGTACTGATAAATAGACAATACGTTTCCTGAGTTCATTAAAGAATTACTTTGTGAATAAGAAACCTTCTGAAATTTTTTGCTTCTTTCATTTAGTCGATACAATCCTTCATTAGAAAATCCAACATACAACTGCTTATCCACTCCCTCGTATATACAATTGATGTAATACCCCGGAAGGTATCGGGGTCCTTCTGGACCATCCGCATTGACATAACAGGAAAACGTATTCTTTTGAGGGTGAAAAAGAATTAAACCGCTACCCACAATGGATGAAATGCATAAAGTTCCATCACTGGTCATAATGATATTGTTTAATGGAGCTAACTTGTTTTTAGGATTATATTTTTTGGTCAAATAAGAAGGTGTTCCAGGGTTGTTAACGATATAGTAAACAGATGATTTTAGTGTTTTTGGATTTAAACATATCAAACCGTGCTCAAGAGTTGTGATCCAAATATTACCATCTTTATCTTTTGTAAGGTCTTCAAAATTAACTTCGGTGGAGGTATTATTAAATTGAGGAAGTAGTGTAGCCACGCCAACTGTGGCATCAGTTTTTGGGTCCTTCTTAGCCAATCCAAAGTCATCTCCTACAAACCATAAAAAGCCCTGATCGTCTTCAATCACTTTTTTAATGGATTGGGTACTTAACAGATCTGAAGAGGAGGTTATGTTTTTAGTATAATGAAAGGCTTTGCTATTGGCCGCAATGTATATTACACCTTTAGTTTGGGTCCCAACCCATAATGACCCTGCTTTATCTTCTAAGATAGCGGTAGGGCTTACATTTTTATATTTTTCATCATAAAAAAGATACTGAGTTTGTAAAAGACCTGTGCTTTTATTGATATGTTGTGCTATGTTTTCTGGATTAAACCACTGTACACCTAATCCTTTTCTACCATAGAGTAATTTGCCTGAAGTATCCTGGTGCAAAAAAACATTATAGGATAAGGGTTCACTACTTTGAAAATATTCATCATAGATGTTCATTTTAGCTGTTTTGGAATCTACATGAATAATACCAAATCTATTTCCTCTTATCCATAAATCATTATTTTTATCTATGATAAAGGCTGTAATCGGAGTAAATATTTTATTTGAAGGGTCCTTATAATTAGGTTTATAATGTTTACTAATTTTTTTTTGAATCGGATCATAACCTATAATTCCACTGCCGTCAGTTCCTATCCATATATTATTTCTCTTATCTTCTTGTATACAATAAGTGGAGTATTCCCATATTTGATCTGGGTTGAATAATATGGTTTCAAATCTATCTTTTGAAGGGCTATAAAGGTTAAGACTATACCAATCTCCAGCCCATATCCTGTTTTGAGAATCTACAAAAACGGACATGACGTGATTTTTACCGGTGCGTAGTGAATCCTTTTTTGTATTGAGGTAGTTTTTAAAGGTATCGGTTTCAGGATTGTACTTATTGATGCCACCTCCATAAGTAGCAACCCATATATTACCTTGTTGGTCTTCCGCTAAATCCCATATTTCATTATGACTTAAACTTGTAGTATCTCCAATACGATTTCGATACGTTTTTACAGTATATCCATCATATCTATTAAGACCATCTTTAGTTCCAATCCAAATAAAATCAAATTTATCCTGGATGATAGCGAAGACTGTATTATTGGATAAGCCCTCTTTTGCAGTAATGTTTTTGAGATGATTAGTTGGTTTGGGATAAGGTAGGGTATCAAATGATTGTTTGTTAACTTTAACGTCATCATTTTTTATAAAAGTATCTTGTGCATAACCGGTAACTACAATAAAGAATAGATACCAAATCAACCAGGTTTTAAGATAAAAATTATTTTGCATATAAAAGATAGTTAGCAAATATTGGTCATTAAGACTACCTCTTACTTTTTTTGTTTTCCACTACCTCTAATGTATCAATTTTATTGAGTAATACCTCTTAGCTACTATTAAAAAGATTAATAATGTCCTTTTTTACTAGCAACTTGTCCGATTATTAAATTTTGTTTAGGCTTGGTTTATGGGTATGATTTACTTATAGATCTCTTTTGCTAAATACTCCGCATCTTTGGATACCCCACCCAGGGTAGCGGATCCACGGGTATATAACCACGGTAAACCGATAAAGTATAATCCTTTTAAGTTACTGACCCCTCTATAGTTTTTTGGATATCCGTCGGAATCGAGTTCCAGTCCTTCAATCCAGGTAAAGTTAGGCCGATATCCCGTGGCCCAAATGATATTTTTTATCGTAGAAACATTCCGTTTTTCAAAGATTACTTCGTGCTTAAGAGCATCTTTGGTTCTGCCCACCGAAATGACGTTTCTACGCGATAGTATCTCTTTTACATCCGTACCGATTACCGGTTGTGTAGTTTTACTTAATTTTTTACCGATCCAACTGTATTTACTAAACCGTAAAAATCCGGTCACGGTGAACCACCACCATATCGTTTTGCCAAGAAATTGTTGCGGTAAGGATTTTACGCTGGTGTCTCCAGAAAAGTATACCGTTCTGGTTTCGTCTTTTGAAATTTCGTTTAAAATTTGATAGCCAGAATCTCCTCCACCAACGACCAGGGCGTCCCCCTCTTGCAATTGATATAACCCTTTATAGTAGTTACTATGCATTTGCAATACGTCCTCAGCTATTTTTTTATGGCAGGGTGGGGTATAAGGCGTATGAAAAGGTCCTGTGCCAACAACTACCTCTTTAGTTTTGATCGTACCTTCATCATGTTCCAGGCAAAATCCATCTTCGGTTTTGTATACGGTATTGATTAAGGTATTGAGTTGCACCGGGATGTTAAAGGTGGCGACATAATCCTTGAAATAATCGGCCACATCAAATTTAGTTGGGTAATGGCCCTTTGGAGCATTAAATTTTAATCCAGGTAAGTGATTAAATTCTGTTGGTGTAAATAGTCTTAATGAATCCCATCTATTGAGCCAGGAGGCACCGATTTCCTTCTCTCCATCAACCACTAAAAAGTTTTTATTCATTTTTTTTAGATGATACGCCATCGCCAATCCGGCTTGCGCACCTCCAATCACCACAAAATCATACATCTTTGAATTCTTTTTCATGTTCTCCTTAACCAGGTACGAAAATACTAATTATTTGTTAAAAAGTAAATTGGTTAATGTCCAGAGGATGTCATAAGCTTTATAATTATTTAGGAGGAGTTACTCCTTGATTACTAAACTGTTATAGGTCATAATTAAGTCAACCGAATTTTAACTTGTTAGTAATTCAAATTGTAGTGATAAATACATTTCTATGTTTAAATCATCGTAAACACCCTGTAACATTTTAAAAAGAGTGGCTACCTATAAGGTGTAATAACGCAAATCTGATAACTGGAAAAAATTAAACAAAATATCAAGCCAGACGTACAAATAAAACTCAAACCCATGAATAAAAACATTACACTACTTTTTCTTTTATTATCGTTTACTGCTTTTTGTCAACAAACGCTAACCATAGACAAGTATGTTTCGGTCGATATGCCCTATCCTATTAACAAGGAGGGTTCAATTGAAGATGGAAATATAGCTTATTTCACTAATAAACCTGACGGTACCTTCTTAGTACGTAGAGAACTCGCAGAAGATAAAGGTATAAATAGTTATGAGTCTAGTTTACCGTATAACTTAGAATCTTTAGAAAATTATTATAAGAATAAGGCTGTAGAATATACCGATAGTGACCAGTTACAGATTGAATCCGAAAATGTAATAGATATCCAAGGTTTTAAAGGGTATCAGATAATTTATAAGGACACGCTAAAAAACACGTTATCAAAGGTTAAATATATTTTATTAAATAAAAATTTTTATTCATTTCTTTACCAACGTGCAGAATATCAAAATACATCTGATGCCAATACTTTTTTTAATTCCATAAACGTTACTAAAGGTACGGGAGTTTCACAATTTTATGGTAAATCTCCACAAGCTAAAAAATCCTATAATTTAGGTAAAAAAATAGGTTCTTTTGGTGCAAAAAATCCGCTGGTATCACTAGGAGCACTAGTTCTTGTGATTATTGTACTTGTGTTAATAATTGGCACTATAGTATATGCAACTAAAAAAACGAAACGTTATTGAGGTATTTAAATTTTACTTGTTAAAAAAGGCTTTACTGCTCTAACCATTCTTTAAAATCCTTAACACGCTCGCGTGCTACAATGACTTCTTGCTCGTCAAAGTGATTTAATTTGATCTGTAGGCGAGAGTTGGTATAGGAGATAATATCTTTAATTGCATTGATGTTGACAAAAAACTTTCGGCTAATACGATAAAACTCTTTGGGATTCAATTCTTCTTCTAAATTTTCGAGTGTGGTATCGATCAAGTAGTTTCGGTTATCGGTAGTATGTAGATAAGTACCCTTATTTTCAGAATAAAAGCATTCGATATCCTCAACCGTAAAGATTTTAAGATGTTGGCCTACTTTAGTAGTAAATCGTTTTTTATATACTCGATCCATGGGATTAACTAACAGTTTTTTGATATCTTCAAAATCGACCTGTAGGTTTTTCTTTTCGGGTAGCTGTGCTTTGTATTTATTTACCGCAGCTTCAAGTTCTTCATCGTCAATAGGTTTTAGCAAATAATCAATACTGTTGAGCTTAAAGGCTTTTAAAGCATATTCATCATAAGCCGTAGTAAAAATAATAGCACTATGAATGTTGACTTCGTCAAAAATTTCAAAAGATAACCCATCACTCAATTGAATATCCAAAAAAATCAAATCAGGATGTTCATTATTGGTAAAGTATTCAATGGCATCACTAACGGAGTGCAGCATAGTGTTTACCTCCATATTCAAATGCGATAACATACGGTTTAAGCGTCGGGCTGCTGGTTTTTCGTCTTCGATGATGATAACGTTCATAGTGTTGTTGTTGATTTTTTTTTTTGGTTTTTGGGTTTATGTTATTCTTAATACTGTGAATAGTAAACTTAGTAAGTTATACCTAGTTCATATAGGTTTCGGGTTTGGAAACTCCTCGGTCTACTTAATTCATAATTCATAATTATTCCCACAGTTGACTGTTTTTATCTTTTTCTTCTTCTTCCATGTATTTTTTGATCTTTTTTTCTTCCCAGTTTTTATCATAAACAGGGTTGATTCTAAATACTTTGGCAGCGTGAAAGGCTAATCCGATACCCCAGCCAAATGCGGCCCATAAGAACCATAAATAGCCATCCCAGCTCATACCATTGGTATAATAATTTACAAAGGCCAGAAAAGTGATAAAGATCACATAAGAGATTAAATTATTGTAAAACTTTTTCAGATCATCTACACGTTCTTTGGCACGTTGATATCTTTTTTCTTCATTAGGGTTTCTCATTGGTAGTTGTTTTATTTTTTTGTTTAAAGTTGTAATTTTTTGTTTAAAAGTTTTCCTTATCCATAAGCTCTTTGATTTTTCGCTCCTCCCAATCCTTACTAAATATAAAATTAGGTCCAAATACAGATAAGAAGTGGAAGAGTAAACCTATACCCCAAGCTATTGGTGTGATGTAAAGCTTCCAATCCAGTAATCTTTCTAATCCACGATCAGCAAAATCTAAATTTAAAAGCAATAAAAAGATATTGATAATCACATATGCCGTAAGGTGAATATAGAATCCTTTTTCTTTTTCTACTTTTTTCTTAGCCCGCTCATAGGCTTGTTGTTTTTCAAAATCATTCATAACGTTTGTCTTTTGTTTCATTTACATAATGTTCAATTTTTTTCTTTTCCCACTTTTTATTAAAAAGTATGGTTTTCTCAAAGGCCCATAACCCGTGGAAGAGTAGGCCAATACCCCAAAATAGTGGCGTAAAGATTAAATTGTAGTCCCACCAAAGCTCAAAGTTAGGGTCCGTTTCTCCGTGCATAATTAATTGTAATAGTTTGCTTTTAAACACTAAAATCACAACATTCATAATAAGGTAAGCAACTAAATGCCCATAAAACTCACGTTCTTTTTTTACCCTTTGCTTTGCTCTTTTATAATTTTCGTAAAGATTATCTGAACTCATAATAGTATCTTTTAAGTCGGTTAATGGTATTAGAAAACCAAATCCCTAATCATTAGGATTGGATTCATTCATGTATTGTTGAATTTTTCTTTTCTCCCAGTTTTTTCCTAAAAAAGGATGTTTGTCAAAAGCTTCTGCGTAATTGAAAAATAGCCCAATACCCCAACCTAAAGCTGGAAAAATCACCCATGGAATATCGAAACCTGTTGTTTTATAATTTATAAATATCAGAAACGGAATTACAATACAGTATGCAGTTAAACTACCGTAAAACTCTTTCATTTTTTTAACGCGTTCTTTCGCTCTATTGTACTTAATTTCTTTTGCTTCAGCTATATTATCTGTAATTGTCATTTTTTCTGTTGTTTTAATTTGTTTGGTTAATATGGGGAGTTTAGCTATAAAGGACTTATCAGTCTTGTAAATAGCAAACTCTCTTTTGGTTAACAGCCCATATCGCTGTTTGATGTTGCCAAGGCCAACACCACTACGTTCTTTAATTACTTCCTTGGGTTGTAGATTATTTTCTACGATCAACATATTGCCTTCTTCATATATTTTGATATGCAGTGGTCGTTTAGAGGTCACTACATTATGCTTCACTGTATTTTCCAACAAAATTTGAAGTGATAAGGGTACTACCTTAGCATCTGGATTAGCAGATTTTTCGGGCATTTCAAAAATGATGCTGTCCTCAAACCTTAATTTTACCAAGGTCATATAAGTTTTGGCAAACTTTAGTTCTTCGTCTACAGTAACCAGTTCTTTATTTTTTTGCTCCAGTACATAGCGATATACTTTAGATAAAGAAGTGGTAAACTTCTGAGCCATCATCGGATTTTCTTCTATCAAAGATGTCAATACGTTTAGGCTGTTAAACAAAAAATGTGGATCCAGTTGATTTTTTAAGGCGGTGAACTTGGCGGAAGCCGTATCAGCAATAATTTTTTGTTCAGTAATCTTCTGCTTTTGTAGCTCTTTGTAAAAATAGAAAGCGTGAAAAAAGACAGAGAAAAATAGGGTTATGATAAAACCTATAACATAATAAGTTACCCTCTCGGTGGCTACAAAATGAGCCCAGGTTCTACCAAAAAATAATACCACTAACACAAATCTCAAAATAGCTAAGGTTGCCATGGTTATGATAATAGACCCTATGGCGCCATACCATAACCGTTTTTGAGGTTGCTGCTCCCAGCTAAAGTATTCGTTGATTTTATCAAAAAAGTACCCATTAACAAATGTAAGTGTAAAAGCAAATACAAAATGAATAGCTAAATCTCTGAGTTCTTTTTGAACTACAATTGGCTCATTAAAGTTGAGTAATAACTCAAAAGCTTGAATGAAGATGGCTATGATTATGCTAACACGTAATATTTTATAGATACCTCTCATGAATTATTGAGTTCTAGGATTGATTGCAAATTTTTTGTACTCTGGTTACTTGTTTCATACCCCAATGCGGGTAAAATGGCACCTTTGGTTCTTCGGCGTTTTCAAAGTACAATATAGCTTTTTCTACCTCAGGACAAAAGGCTTTTGGATCCTTACCCCAGAATCTTGCAGATCCCATTTTCCACTCAGCGTGATACAGTATGGCTCTGGGGTTATTTGGTTCTAACGCCTTTGCTTGCTGGTAGAGTTCTTCAACTTTAGCAGAAAGCTTCATTCCGTAGACATTGGGCTTATAAGCTACATAGGCGGTGTTCAGCATTGCCTCAAGCACCAATACTTCTGCATTATTGTCAGAAAACGTTTTGGCTTCATTCACTAAGTTTTGTGCTTTAGCTAAGCGTGATTCAATTTCTTTTCCTTCTTTAGTATTATAGGTAGAGATGATATGTATTTGAGCGGCATAATAAAAGGGAATCCAATTCTCTTTTTCTGCGCCGGCGATACGCTCAAATAAATTAGCCGCTTCATCGGTCTGTTGTGCTTTCCAAAGTTCAAAGGCCTTGCTCATTCCTTTGTTGTAATTTTGCTGTCCTATGGCGAACTGGAGACATAGTAGCGTGATAATCGTAATTAGTGTTTTCATAATTTCTTTAGTTTAATTGATAGTGTAAAAGTAGTTTCAGACAGGCTGGTTTTATAACTTTTATTACCGAACTGTAAGTATGTACGGATGAATTGTAAGCTTCAAGCTATAAGGTAATACTTTGCACTGTTGGAGTGTCGCCAACGGTGAACTTTACATCCTCCCATTTGGCAGGACCAAACATTCCTGTTGCATTATTACTAAAGGCATAAGGCTCCGAAGGAATACCGATAAAATTGGTGTTGAGTTCGCCATTGCGATCTTCATCGTGGTATAAAGAAATACCATAGTCGCCTTTGGGTAAATCATTAAAGGTAACAGTAACCGATGTTGCATTCGCCTCAGGTTTCTTGGATTGAACTATTTTTTTGAGGTAGGTAGCTTCATCATTGTATAAGCCGATACGAATAACCCCTTCTTGAGTTTTGATATTGGTTATAGTAACAGTTAAGGAACTGGTGTCTTGTGCTTTTAAGGTTGATAGTGTGCCTATTGCAGTTAATGCAATTAAAAGAATTGATTTTTTCATTGTTTTTGAATTTTTAAAGATTAAATAGATTTTTTCTAGAGATTATCTAACTGATTGTCATTTTTATTATCACTGATGGTCCAAAAGAAGCCAATAATAAAGAAGCGATCGGCAGGTTGTCTAATAGCGCTACGAGAAAATTGGCCATTCATATCTGGTGTATTACTATATTGATAATTAAAAATATTATCAGCTCCCAATACGTTTGAAGCGGATAGGTATAAAATCTTTTGTGGGCTGATTAAGTAGGCCCAGCTTAGGTTTAAAGAATTATAACTTTTAGTTTTTTCGGCTAAAAATGCTGAAGTGTTGGGGTTGTCATAGGGTCTGCCACTGGCAAAATTATAGGTAGCACTAATCAGTGATTTCCAATCTTCTTTAAAATATTTACCGACTACAGAAAGGTTATGTGCAGCAGCAAAATTAGGCGTAGCTCTGGTTTCAAAGTTTTGATAATCCCTCTCGGTATCTAAGTAGGAATAGGTAATCCAATATTCTAAATTAGGTATGGATTTATCATCGCGCCAAAACACATCTAAACCTGCGGCATAGCCTTCCCCGGAGGAGTAGTATTCACTATCAAATTGTGGCATTTCCGTGCTGTATTTGATCAAGTCTTGATACGTTTTATAATAGGCTTCAGCTCTAAACATACGGCCGTTATTTTGATAGAGATAGTTGGCGATATAATGTGAAGCTTTACTAGGCTCTAATTCGGTTTCGTATTGCAACACGTTCTGGTCAGGCAATTGATAAAAATCTCCATACGCTACAGACATTTGTGAGTTTTCGGATATTTTATACGCCAAAGATACTCTTGGAGAAATGTTATAATCTTCCAGTACCGAATGATATGCTCCTCTAATACCGGTTTGAAACGCAAACTTTTTGCTCAAGAATATATTTGCCTCTGTAAATACAGCGGTAGTATTGTTGGTATATTGGGATTCAAAGGCTTCAAAATCGGGGTTAGCTGCGGTTTCCTTATAATGTGTGAGATATTGCTCTGCGCCATAATTAATTTTGAAACGATTGCTATATCTTTTTTTCAATTTTAATTTGGCGTGGAAACTGTTGTCGGCATTATTTACATCCATACCTTCGATCCTAATACCATTGTTGTCATTAGCAAAGCTAACTCCAGTTGACACACTCCAGTCGTTTCCTAGATCGCCACGGTATGAAGAATTGAGGTATAAGTTTCTGTTTTTTAAATAAAAGTTAATACCCTGGGGTACATTGATGTCTTGTTGGTTGAGCTCAAAGTCGGCATAGGTAAACCCTCCATATACTTTAAGTAACCCATTGTTGAACTGATGACGATATACGGATTCACCAGAGATAGATTCATACGGTTTAATCCAATCGACACGTTGATCTACGATATTTTGATAAGGTTTTAGATTGAGATAAAAAGCATTGATACTTAAAGAATTATCGCCCCATTTTTGGGTGTTACCTCCACCTAAACCTACATTGATAAATTGAAATTCCGTTTTTTCCTCGTCAGGTTCATCTATGGTGTTTAGTAAAAGTACACTGGATAAAGCGTTGCCGTACTCAGCAGAATATCCACCGGTGGAAAAGTTTGTTCCTTTAAATAGAAATGGCGAAAAACGACCTCGTGTAGGTAGATTATTGGCTGCAGGAGTAAAAGGTTGAAACACCTGAAGCCCATCAATATAGATATTGGTTTCATTGGCATCACCTCCTCTTACAAAAAGGCGGCCGTCCTCTGCTACGGTTGAGGTACCCGGTAGTGTTTGGAAAGCACCAATATAGTCCCCTGCGGCCCCAGCGGTAGTTACGATATCTAAGGGCGTAAGTACGGCAGCTTCGCTATTATCCCCTGCAGAAAAAGTTCCTGCGTTTAAAATTACACTGCCAAGAGAGTTTACATCTTCTTTAAGCTTTATGCTTAAATTGGATAAGTGAGACACTTCATCAGTTATTGAAGAAGTCTCAAAAGAAAGGAAGGATATAATTAAGGTTTGTGCACCAGTTTCAGTAGTTTCAAACTCGAAAGTTCCGTTATCGTCTGTAGAACCGCCATCATACGTACCATCGAGATAAACATTGGCACCAAGTATCGGTGTGTTAGCCTCATCCATCACAACACCAGAAATGGTGGTTTGTGCCCATATTAGGTTGAGGTTCATAAGTAGGATTAATGTAGTAATGAATTTCATTGGTTTGTTTTTTTTAGACATGCCAAAAATGCGGACATCTTTGGTATCCTGAAATTCAGTATTACCCAACTGTCAAAATTTAGGGATCAGTTGTGCTATTAAAAATTTATGGTAATTTATAGGACTAATCTTAAAACCTTTTAATAATGTTAAAATCAATTTTAAAATTGAATGGAGTAAAGCAACTTCAAAGAAATCAACAAAAACAGATTAAAGCTGGTGGTGCACAAAATCCTCCAGCACCGTGTAGTGGTTTAAATCCATGCGCAAGAGGATTAGCGTGTTGTGGAGGTGTATGCATTGATTTAACAGTAGCTTTAGACCATCCACACTGCTTTCAATTAGATTTTTAGTAGATTAAAATAAAACTAGTTGTAAAGAAAAAGCCCCTGATTATAAGTAATTAGGGGCTTTATTTATGCAATATCAAATTGCTATACCTTTTCTATAACATCGTTACTCCCTTTAAAAGGACGAACTATTAATCGCGCTGCTTTATCAAAATTGATATAGTTATAGGACCAGTTAAAAAAGGTAACCAATCGATTTCTAAAGCCTACTAAAAACCATAAGTGAATAAACATCCACACAAACCACGCGAAAAAGCCAGCAAAACGTAATTTACCCAAATCTACAACAGCTTTATTTCTTCCTATCGTAGCCATAGTACCTTTATCAAAATATTCAAAAGGAAGCATATCTTTTCCTTTAAGGTGTCGTTTCAAGTTTTTGGCTAGGTGTTTACCTTGTTGAATGGCAGGTTGCGCTACCATAGGGTGTCCTTTAGGATAAGTTTCATTAGCCATTAGGGCAATATCACCGATAGCAAAAATATTATTGTATCCTGCTACTTGGTTAATTTCATTAACTTGGTATCGGTTCGTTTTCGCTACAAAACTATCAGCTTGTAAGCCATCTACAGGTGCTCCGGTTACTCCTGCAGCCCAAATAAACGTTGCGGTTTGTAAAGTTAAGCCCGTGTTTGTACTAACAGTATGTTGACTATAATCTTTTACTAGGGTATTAAGATGAATGTTAACTCCAAGTTTTTCTAAAAACTTAGTAGATTTTTTAGAGGCATTTTCGCTCATTGGTGGCAATACCCGGTCGGATCCTTCGATAAGGTGAATTTCCATAGCTGAGAAATCCATATCCGGAAAGTCCCTTGGTAATACGTGGTTTCTTAATTCTGCAATACCTCCAGATAATTCTACCCCTGTTGGACCAGCGCCTGCGATGACAAAGGTTAATAATTCTTTTCGTTTTTGCTCATCTTCAGTTCGTACTGCTTCCTCTAAGTTTTCGAGTATAAGGCTTCGTAAATTTAATGCTTGCGGTAAATTTTTCATGCGCATGGCATTATTTTCAATTACCTCATTGCCAAAGAAATTAGTTTTAGCACCAGTGGCAATGACCAGATAGTCATAGTAAATATCTCCTATACTGGTTGTAACTTTTTGATTATTGGGGTCAATGTTATTGACTTCAGCCATACGGAAGTACGTATTCTTCCCTTTTTTGATAATCTTTCTCAGGGGATAAGCGATAGAATCTGGTTCTAAACCCGATATAGATACTTGATAGAGTAAAGGTTGAAACGTATGATAATTATTGCGATCTAGTAAAACGATTTGGAAATCTTCTTTTACCAATTTTTTGGCCAGCGCTACACCAGCAAAACCTCCACCGATAATTACTAATCTGGGTAGGTTTGAGGAAGGGATATTCATAATATAATGGTGTTGTTTTGCAAAGTTAAAATTTAAAGTGGTAATACTTCAGTGTCGCATACTTTTTTAGGCTCGAATAGCTTGTAAAATGAGCATAAACGTTCAAAACAGAAATATAAATAGAGTAGTGTCTTGTTAACGTTTTCAAAATAAGGAGTTTACCGAATAAACCTTAAAAATATTTAAAAGTATGTAACATTTTGTAGTATGGATCTACTTATACAATACTAAGTAACCGATGTGGACAAGGAATTAGAACATAAATTTGTTAAAAAGCTAGAGGAAAACCAGAATATCGTACACAAGGTATGTCGGATTTACACCAATGATAGGGAGTCTCATAATGATTTGTTTCAGGAGATTACTATTCAACTGTGGAAAGCCTATCCAAAATTTAGAGGTGACTCTAAATTTAGTACCTGGATGTATAGGGTAGCGCTGAATACTGCGATCACCTTATACCGAAAATCCAAAAGGAGTATAAAAACTTCGGATGTCGATTTTATGGAATTTAAAATCAAGGCTGAAGAGTATGATGATGAAATTGAGCAACAGTTAAAATTGATGTACGCAGCGGTTAAAGAATTAAATGATATCGAAAAAGCCTTAGTTTTTTTATATCTCGAAGATAAATCATATAAAGATATTTCCGAAACATTGGGTATCACAGAAGTAAATGCCAGAGTGCGGATGAATCGAGTGAAGACGAAGTTGAAAAATATTTTAAATCCGTAAAACATGGATGAATTAGAATTATTAAAAAAAGACTGGAAAAGACGGGAAGGATCACTTCCTAAACTTTCTTATGATGAGATTTATAAAATGATTTTGAAGAAATCTTCATCTATAGTTAAATGGATATTTATTGTTAGTATACTAGAGTTTGTGCTTTGGACCTCACTTGATCTTATTTTAAGATTCCTTGGGGTTTATGATCCAACCGAAGGGACCTATCTAGAGGTGTTTACTTATATATCCTATTTCTTCTCTTACGGAATATTATTTTACTTTATGGTAAAGTTTTATTTGAACTACAAAAGAATTAAGGTTACGGATTCTGCTAAAGAATTGATGCATAACATTATAAAAACCCGAAAAACCGTAAAACACTACGTTTTTATTAATTTAAGTTTTTTAGCTATTTTTTCATTTATATCAGTTTTTCTGGTATACTACTCGGATTCGGTAGATCCCGCGGCTGAAGAATTGCCATTGCCCGTATTGATTATTACCTCGATAATTTTGATTTCAATCTTTATTGGTCTTATCGCATTATTGTACCGTGTCGTTTATGGAGTATTAACTAGACGATTAAAGAGAAATTATGAAGAGTTAGAAAGTCTTGATGAGTAGTTGCTAGAACTATACTCTAAATCTTTCAGACGGTTTTTACTTATTTTCATTAAAAGCTGAAGGCAGTAATTGAGGGATAAACTTTATTAGCAATGGCAATAATATACCACCTCCTGGTAAAATAAAAATGGCTAAAGAGGGTATGCTTTTGCAAATATCTAATAATTGATTTTTTACACGCTGCTTTTCTTCAGCGCTTAACTCTCTTACCGTAGATTGACCTAGTAGTATCATTAGATCTTTACTTTCTGTAATCTCTCGGATTAATCGCTTACGGTTTCGCAAGATAAGCAAACGTACCGTCCGCGAGGTTTGGTTATAAAAGTGTTGTGCGGGGTTGGAGTATTTAAAAAATGTAATTTCATCTTTGTAGGTATCGATAAAATCATGTACCTCATTTATAGAAGTAGTCACAGCTTCTTTTTGCATCTGCAGTTCTGCACCGAGTGCTTGTACAAAATCAATTTCTCCCTGATCTAGGCGTTCATCATTCCATACCGCCATACTGGTTAAATCCAAAATGTATTGCTTTTCAAGAGGATCCTTAAATTTTTGCAATTCAAGGTGGTCAAAACTCGCTTCTCCTTCAGAAGAAACCTTAGTATATCGTACAGAAGATGCAAATAATTTTACCAGTAGTTGATCGTATTCGTTTTTTTCTTGTTTAGAATTCAACGCCAAAAATACTGTATTGGTGATGGATTCTTCAAACAAAGAGGCATACTGAAAAGGGTTATTGTCATAAACCAGATAATACTCAAATGCCAAAACATCAATAAATAAGAGGGCATTGGTTAATAAATGACTAAAATTCTTTTTGAAAATGGATTCATTGGTTTGAATTCTTGCATGTATTGCTTTTTCAAGCTTATCATAAGAGTTAGTAGGTAGCGATAGAAATGAAAAATAGGATTTTTTACTATCCAGATACTTGTAGAATTCGAGTAAGGCCTCTATAAAATCTTCATTAGTCGCATTTTCTATGGCATCCAAGTAAGCCGCTCTTAGTGCTATTAAGAGATTAATTTTGGTTTTTTCTTCCTGAGAGTACGATAATTTGGTATTCGGTATGAGTAAGGCATCAATAGAATTGCCATAAATAAACCCTGTTTTTTTTAATTGTGGATATAAGTTATCTAATGAGGCATTAGCAATAGTAGGATCCAGATCTATATCCTTAAGAAATTTAGCTATCCATCCGCTACTCGAAGGGTTCATTACTTTTTTTAAACAAAGTTAATTTATTTTCAGATATACAATAGCTGCTTACCTGGCAATCTTATACGGATCATTTTTGTTAACAAATATTTAACTACTCTTAGGAAAACCACCTCCCCAAACCTCTCGTATGTATGGGTGTTGAACTATAAAACTAATAAAATGAAAAGTATTAAAAAGAGTAAGTTGTTTATTGCTGCCGGATTACTATCGGTAGGGATTACATTGGTGGCAGCAGACCACTTGGACGCACCTGCTGTGGCCGGTACAACAGCAGACATTACCGATTTTTACGCCTTTGAAGGCGCTAATGTTGATAATACGGTATTCGTAGCCAATGTACAAAGTTCGCTGGCACCAGCAGGTGACGCAGCTACATTTGATGAGAATGTATTGATTGAAGTAAATATCGATAATGACGGAGACCTTGTAGAGGATTTAGTCATTCAGGCCATTCCACGAAACGGTAAAATGTATTTCTTCGGTCCTTTTGCACCAAGCATGACAGGTTTAAATAGTAGTATTAATACCGAAGCTACTTACACAGGAAATGTAGATATCAGTATGGGTGCAAATGCAATGACAGCTACCGAAGGTGGTATATCTTATTTTGCTGGATTACGCGAAGATCCATTTTTCTTTGATTTCACACAATACAACGCAGTAATTGGAGGAATGGCACCGAATGGTTTCAATGTACCAGGTAATGATGATTTTGATGGAACTAATGTGTTATCAATCGTCATCGAAGTACCTAATTCCTTATTAGGAGGAACCTTTGCACACCCTGCAGGTACAGGAACACAGGTATTTAATACTTGGGTGGAAGCTAAGAGAAAACAGTAATACGTTTAAAATTTATAAAAATCTAAAAATTAATATAATGAAGAATATTTTATATATCGCACTAGCTGTATTGACTATAACAGGTGTTACCAGTTGTAGTAATGATGATGATGCAGCCCCAATGAATGAAACCGTTGACTTTTCAGGTACTTTTGTACAAGAAGACCAAATGGGTAGAGCCGGAATCAATACCGTATTAAGTGGATCGGCTTCTATAAAAAATGATTTTAATACGACTATACCCTCAGAAATGACAGAGACATTTCAGCCGTTATTCTTAGACCAGGCAGTTGCATTACACGCTGCTTTTGGAGCAGAGTATGAAACGAATATTTTAGGTCTTGATGCCACTACATTAACGACCATATTAGCCACAGATGTATTGCAAGTTGCCCCAGACGCACCTACTACATACTTCGATGGAACTAATATTTTAACGGGTAGAAATTTAACTGATGATGTGATCGATGTATCCCTGATTTTATTATTTGGAGGTCAAAATGGAGATCGATTTAATGGTCAGGATACGAATGGAGATGGAGAACCAGATTTACCAGTTTTAGTTACTGATGGTGTAAGTAACGCCGGAGAAACTCCTATGGCTATTTTTCCATATTTAGAAGTTCCTCATAACTAATAATTAACAACTCTCTTCACAGCTTCGCAGGGCAATATCAAAGATATAGGATAGGTCTATTGATGCCAGAACTTTTGTTCTGGGCAAGGGGGGTATTGCCCTGCGAAGCTTATAAAAAATTAATTGCCCCCTTTCTCTCTAAACAAAAACAAAAACAAAAAAAACAAAACCATGAAGACTATTAAACTATATATATCGATAGCTATGGTTCTCATAGCATATGCTTCTTGTACTACGAAGCAAAGTGAAACGATAACGAATGCCAAGGATTATGAGTCGTTCTTTAACACTACGAATCAAACTGCAATAAAGAATACTCAAACAAAGATCAAATTTTGGAATTCTAAAATTAAAGAAGACAGCTTGCAAATATTAGCGCTTCGATCAGTAGCCAAAGAATACGAACATCTATTTTCCATTACAGGAGATATCGACTATGTGCTCAAATCAGAACAAGCGTTGAAAAAATCCAGTGAAGTTGCAGCTATTGATAAAGAAAACTATTTATTGACCTTAGCTCAAAATTATATTACACAACACCAGTTTCAAAAGGCAGATAGTGTTGCCAAAGCAGCATATGAAGTAAATAATAACAATATTTCCAAAATGGTGCTCTTTGATATCGCTATGGAATTAGGAAAGTATAAGGAAGCCAAAGAATATTTAGCCGCCATTCAAAACCCAAGCGATTATAATTTTTTAATACGTCTGGCAAAATGGGAAGACTATAAAGGAAATTTAGATAGTACCATCCGTAATATGGAAAAGGCCAGAGCTATTGCAGAATCTGGAAACAAGAAAAACTTAAAGTTATGGGTCTACACCAACCTGGCGGATTATTACGGTCACGCGGGCAGAATTGAAGACTCTTATCACTATTACCTCAAAGCATTAGAAATTGATTCAGGCAATACATATGCGATGAAAGGAATAGCTTGGATTGTTTATTCTTTCGAAAAAAATCCTAAAGAAGCTTTAAGAATTGTGGATGCCATTATGGAAAGAACAAGTAATCCTGATTTGTACCTTTTTAAAGCAGAGCTTGCTGAATATATGGGAGACCAAAAGCAAAAAGAAATTAATCTGAATCTATTTTTATCAAAGGTGGCGAATCCAGCCTATGGGGTTATGTATCATCAGCATTTAGCCACCGTATTGGCTGAAGAATACCAATCTTATAGTGAAGCCTTGGATTATATGCAATTAGAACTTCAAAATCGTCCAACCCCAATGACGTATGACTTGATGGCATATATACTGCACCTCAAAGGAGAACACCCCGAAGCGCTTAAAATAGCGATGACTCATGTAAAGGGTCAGACTTATGAACCTACCGCTCTTTTACATTTGGCTCAAATTTATAAGTCGAATCAGCTCAAGGACGAAATGTCCAAACTAGTTAGTGAACTAAAGGAAAGCTCTTATGAATTAGGTCCAGTTACATCAACTATTGTAGCTCAATTGTAAACCCCAACAGTCTATCATGAAATTAATTTATATTTTACTGATATTAGGTATCAGTAGTATTTCCTTTGCCCAAAATGCACCGGTAAAGGGTACTGTAAAAGACGTTTTTGAACAACCGGTTGAGGGTGCCTATATCTACAATAGCTCAACTGATGCACATACACATAGCTTAGCCAATGGTCGTTTTGTATTGCAAAACACTACAATTGGAGACACACTTACGATAAGATCATTAGGGTATCAAGTGTCTGAAGTAATACTAAGTGACAAAGATATCAATCAAGGTTTGCAGCTTACCTTAAAAGATAAAATCTTTCAGCTGGATGAGTTGGTTTTACAACAAGAGCAGAATCCTATTGGTGTGTTAACCAAAATGGATATAAAAGTAAATCCGGTAAATTCCTCTCAGGAAATCTTAAGAAAAGTACCAGGATTATTTATTGGTCAGCACGCTGGTGGTGGTAAAGCAGAACAAATCTTTCTTAGGGGATTCGATATTGATCACGGTACGGATATCGCCATTGATGTAGATGGTTTACCGGTTAATATGGTTTCTCACGCACACGGACAAGGCTACTCTGATCTTCATTTTTTAATTCCAGAGACCATAGATTTTATCAACTTTGGAAAAGGAAGTTATGAGGCTGATCAAGGAAATTTTGCGACAGCCGGTCACGTTTCTTTTACGACCAAAGAACGATTTGATGACAATTTAGTGAAATTAGAAGTAGGTGATTTTAATACCCTAAGAACTGTAGGTCTATTTAATTTAATGGATACCAAACCTAAAGAAAATGCGGTTGTAGCGGTAGAATATCAAGAAAGCGATGGTCCTTTTGAATCTCCACAAAACTTCAATCGAATCAATATTTTTAGTAAATATACGACTCAGCTTTCTGAGAATAAGAAGCTATCACTGTTGGCTAGTTATTTTGATAGTAGATGGAGTGCTTCTGGTCAGATTCCCCAGCGTGCAGTAGATCAGGGGTTAATAAGTAGATTTGGAGCCATTGATGATACGGAAGGTGGAAAGACTTCAAGAACAAATATTGCTCTAGGATTTGATCAGTTTCTTTCTGACCGAAGCAGTATTAAGACACAGGTATATTATACACATTATGATTTTGAGTTGTATTCTAATTTCACTTTCTTTCTTAATGATCCCGTCAATGGAGATCAAATCAAACAAAAAGAAAGTCGAAATATATTGGGTGCAAAAAGTGTTTTAAGCTCGGATTATTCCTTTGACACCTTTGAGCTTCGTTTAAAAACAGGAATAGCTTTACGAAATGATAGGATTGCAGATAGCGAATTATCCAGTACAGCTAACCGTACTGAAATTATTGAAAGAAGAAGCTTAGGAGATATCAATGAAACTAATTTCTCAGGTTTTTTTGAATCTACATTTGATTTTGGAAAATTAGAGTTCACTCCGTCGGTACGATTAGATTATTTTAAGTTTATCTACGAGGATTTCTTACAACCTACTTTTGAAGAATTGGCAGAAAAGCAGCTGGTCTTTTCTCCTAAGTTTAGATTTGATTATGATATAAACACTGACCTTAATTTGTTTTTGAAGTCAGGTGTTGGATTTCATAGTAATGATACTAGAGTAGTATTACAGCAAGATGGATCTCAAATATTGCCTAAATCTTATGCCTCAGATTTAGGGGTTAATTATAAGCCTTTACCCAATCTTTTTATGAGTGCAGCAGCCTGGTATTTAGCCCTAGAGCAAGAATTTGTATATGTGGGTGATGAAGGGATTGTTGAACCCAGTGGAAGTACTGAACGATATGGGATCGATTTTAGCCTAAGACAGCAATTTACGCCCTGGTTATTTCTAAATACGGATTTGACCTATACCAAGGCAAGAGCTACTGAAGCACCTTCAGGTCAGGACTATATTCCTTTAGCACCTCAGTACACGTTTACTTCGGGAGTAACGGTAAAAGATTATAAAAATTTATCTGCCGGTTTGCAACTTCGATGGCTTGGAGATAGACCAGCTAATGAGGATTACAGCATTACTGCTGAAGGGTATACGGTTGTAGATTTCAATGTAAGCTATCAATGGAATGCGTTACGTTTTAATCTGGACATTCAAAATTTGTTTGATGTTTCTTGGAATGAAACCCAGTTTGCAACAGAATCTAGATTAGCTAATGAATCTGAATCTGTAGAAGAAATACATTTTACACCAGGAACTCCATTTTTTATTAAAGGTGGAATTACTTACAGTTTTTAATAGTAGTTTTTTTGTTTTTTGTTTTTGTGAGTAGGCGGTGATGTTTAGTCGATATTATTAGCCTGCTTCAAAGCCTTCTGATAACGATCAGAAGGCTTTTTCTATGTCATCTATTCAGGTAAAACAAATCATTACTGATTGGTAATTAATGATTAAACTACTGGTTGTATAAGGATTACAGTCAAGCTTTATGATCAGCTTTGATGTTTTGATAGTGAATAAGCATACCTTTTGTAGCTGTTTTAACCAAGATGACGGGGTAATTTAATGGTTGTATTCCTTAAATATATTCAAAAGGTAGCGATGTTAATAGGGTAGAGACTTTTAACAAGATTTGATAAGATTTTGTGTTTTAAAAACAACAAAGACCTTCTTTAAAATTCCATTTAACTAAGCTTAGACAGCTTTATTTTTTAATGCAAAGAATAAGTTTCCGTAAATAAGTATTAAAGATTTGAATCACAGTTAGTGTAAATTCTACATCTTAAGACCGTTTATATAGAGGGTGGTTATGATAATAATTTACTCAGAAGTATACTACTTTATTTTCGAATACTTAAGGAAAAGTGTTAAACAAAAAATTCCTTTTAGTTTTAATACAATATTAAAACTAAAAGGAATTAAACGGTTTAGGACCTGAGTATCTTACTTATGATTCAACAGCACCCAGGGTATATAACATTTCTAAGGTCGGTGATTCACTACCACCTTCGGGCTCTAATGTAATTCCAAAGGCTTCAGAATCATTAGTATTTTCTACGGTAAACACTTTGTTTTTGTTTTCTTTATAGGCTTCCAAAATCCCTAGACTTGTAGGAGTAAGAGGCTGTAGTTTTAAGGACCAAACTTGATAAACTTTACCAGGAGGCGGTGCGGGTAATCCTTGCACATCGATATATGCTAAGTCCTTTTCTTTATCCCAGTATACTGTGGCGTACGCACTGGGGTCTACTGCCTGAGCATTTAAAGGAACTTCGATAATGTCCTTATTTCTTAAGATACTTAATAAATTTTCTGCGCTTTTCAGGTTTTCTTCTTTAACGGAGATTTCACCTTCTAGCACTTGATTTTTGATTTGAGTACTTACGATTTCTTCGCGCAGCTTATTGTTTTTGTTGATTTGCGAAAGTAAACCAACTAATAAGGCAATAGAGGCAGCCCAACCTATGTAGGCAGGTAAGTTCGATCTTTTTCGAGCTAAAGTTCGTACCGGTACTTGCTCATTGGCTTCAATTTTAGCAGCGATTGTATCGTACAATTTAGAAAGCTCTTTGGTTGTGCTTGCAGCAGATAATTGATCAAGCGTAGCTTCGATTTTTTCAACTTCCACAAGTATTTCTGGATGTTTTTGTAACATCTCATACACTTCTTCATTTTCTTTAGCAGAAAGTGATCCATATATGTATAGTTCTAAAATACCTGATTCTATATATTCTTTAATATCCATTTTATTATACCGCTAATACTTTTTTTAATTTATCAATGCAAATTCTATTTCTAGTTTTGATAGTACCAAGAGGTATCTCTAATTCTTCTGAAGCTTCTTTTTGGGTATATCCCTTAAAAAACAGCAAATCGATTACCTTTTTGCACAAGGGTTCCAAGCCATTAATAAACTTTTTGATCCCTATGCTATCAACTTTTGCATTAAAATTTGTTTTGTCTTCTAGTATATCTACGAAATTTTCGGTGGAAAGGTTTCCTCCGGATTTTTTATAACCTTTTGACCTTGTTTTATCTATAGCAGCATTACGTGCAATATTTAAGACCCAGGTAAAAAATCTACCTTTCTTTTCGGTATAGGAGTCTATCTTTTCCCAAATTTTAAGAAAGACATCTTGAGTAACTTCTTCAGATACATCCTCATTACGTAAGATGTTAAAGACAATTCCATATACATTATCCGCGTATAGCTTATAAATTTCTTCGAAAGCTTTTTTGTCTTTATTACGTAAAGCAATAATTAATTCTGTTGGCTGCATATTACTTGTTAAGATATTGAAAAATACTATTTTGTAACCAATGCACAAAAAAAGAGTTGTCTTTTACAACAACTCTTTATATTAAAAGTATGTTATATAAATTTATTATTGGATTATTCCACCACAACTCACTCTGCTACCTGCTGCACCTGAAGGTTGAGAAGTAAAATCATCTTCTCCTTGATGAACGATAATCGCCTTACCAACGATGTTCTTTTTTTCATCATCACAACCAATACACCATTCATTAGTAGCAAAAGTAATATTTCCATTTCCATCAGCATCTGCTTTGAAATTACCGATATCACCTTTGTGATATCCAGCTGCATCACCCCATTTGCCGTGTGGTTGCATAGTTGGATTCCAATGACCTCCTGTAGATTTACCATCAGGAGAAGTACAATCCGCTTTTTCGTGGATATGAATAGCGTGAGTACCTTCTTCTAAACCACTTAATTCTGCCGTCATATTAACCATACCAGAGGCTTGTGTAAAAACAACTTTACCAGACACATCTGATTCACTCTTAGGCTCTAACATAATTTCTAAGGTAGTGACCTCGTCTTTTTGTACTTCAGGAACTTGTTTTACTTCTTCTTTAGTCGTCTCTTCATTTTCTACTTTCTTTTCTCCTTTACAATTCAAAAGAAGTAGTGAAAATATAAAAATTGAGCAAATGTTAAGTATTTTCATAAATAGCGTGTTTGTTATTTGATACGGGAAGATACTGTAGTTTTTGCTTAATGCAAAGCAATTAAAATAGAAATTATGCTTAGACTACCTGAGAATAACATATAATTAAAATTTGGTTAACTAATATTTAATATTTAACCTTTTGATTATTCAAGTGGAGTATCCATTAAACCATTAAAACTAACAATTGTTAATCTAAAAGAAGAGTTGTAAGAAATTGTTGTTTAATGATTTTAAGTAACACTTAATCAAAAGTGATTATTGAAGATGAAATTCTGCCTTTTTAAGAAACGTTTATAGTATTATTTAGTTGTGCTGACACCGTAATCTTAAGGAGGTTAATGTTGTTTTAAATGGTCTTTTTACCCAGATTATCAGGAGGTTAATTAGCTCTAATCGCCTTTAATTACTGACCTGATACCCTAAATCAATTTGAATTAAAAATATCCTATCATAAATCCTTTTTATTAAGTAATAATACTAGTATTTAACAAATATTCTGAAAAATTCTTTTGTTTATATCAAAACAGTTAAATTTTATTAATTTTAATAAACACGAACTCTAAAATTAAAACTAATGAAAAAACTGTACCTTTTGGTTGTACTACTTTTAACTATCAGTACAACCTTAATTGCACAACAAAATTTTGATGCAATTGTTAGAGATCATTTTAGTGATGATCTACAAAAAAATTCCTCAGAAGTCGATAAGGCGGAGTGGGTGATAACAGATGTTGTCCCTTCCCTTAACCCGAATGTAAAACATGTCTATGTTCAACAACGCTTTCAGGGAATTCCGATTAAATTCGCTACTTATAAGTTAACCATAAGAGACGGCAAAAAAGTAACCTGGACTATTGACCAATTTATCAAAGATGTGGAATCTAAGGTGGTTAGTGCCAAGTCTTCATTGTCACCGGAAAGTGCAATTTCTACCGTGGCCAGTAAGCACAGTATTGCTGTACCTTCGGGTTTGCAAAAATCTACTTTGACTAAAAACAATGCTCCCGTTTTTGAGTATAAGACTAATGGAGCAACTTTGGAGCCTATCAAGGTTAATCAAGAATTTATAGAGCACGAAGGCAAATTAAAATTAACCTGGAACGTAAGTCTTTATCCAAAAGACGGACAGCATTGGTGGAATGCCAATGTCGATGCAACCACAGGTAAAATATTATATGAAGAGGATTGGGTGATTTCTTGTGATTTTGGAACTCCAGATCACAGTACTCACGGACATTCATCAGCTTCGGTTTTAAATAAAACTGCTGAAAATAACATTATAGGACCTATGCCTGCACTAGCACCGGACTCCTATAATGTTTATGCAGTTCCTGTAGAAAGCCCCATACACGGAGGTCGCTCCATCGTAACCAATCCCGCAGATCCAATTGCTTCTCCGTTTGGATGGCATGATACTAATGGTAGTGCTGGGGCTGAGTTTACGATAACTCGCGGTAACAACGTTTGGGCACAAGAAGATAGAAATGGAAATAATGGTACTGGTTTTTCTCCTGATGGAGGATCAGGACTTGATTTTAATTTTCCAATAGATCTGTCTCAGTCTCCAACATCCTATCAAAGTGGTGCGATTACTAATTTATTTTACTGGAATAATATTGTACACGATGTTTTCTATCAATATGGGTTTGATGAAGCTAGTGGTAACTTCCAAGAAAATAATTATGGAAAAGGAGGCGCCGGTAGTGATTCAGTAAATGCTGATGCACAAGACGGAAGCGGAACAAACAATGCAAACTTTGCTACTCCTGGAGATGGAGGAAACCCAAGAATGCAAATGTTTCTTTGGAATCAAACGAATCCTGGGAGAGACGGAGATTTAGATAACGTGATTATCATTCACGAATATGGTCACGGAATCTCTATTCGATTAGTGGGTGGACCTAACTCAAATACACTTGGTGGTTCAGAACAAATGGGTGAAGGTTGGTCAGACTGGTTTGGGTTAATGTTAACGATGAAACCTGGTGATGTAGGTACTGCCGGAAGAGGGGTAGGATCCTATGTGTTAGGTCAACCTGCAGATGGTGCCGGTATCCGTCCAACACGTTATTCTATTGATCGTTCAATTAACAATACAGACTATGCGGATATTGATGGATTAGCTGTACCACACGGGGTTGGATACGCTTGGGCAACTATTCTTTGGGATATGACTTGGGCATTAATTGATGCAGAAGGTTTTGATCCTGATTTATACAATGGAACAGGTGGTAACAATATTGCATTAGCGCTGGTAACCGAAGGACTAAAAAATACAGCCAATAACCCTGGTTTTGTATCTGGTCGTGATGGAATTTTACAAGCAGATCAAGACTTGTACGGTGGGCAATACAATTGTATTATCTGGAAAGCCTTTGCCGACAGAGGAGTTGGTCAAGGAGCCAATGAAAATAATAACGGTGGATCAAACGGAAAAACAGATCAGACTGTTTCTTTCGTGAATCCTTGTGATAACCCTCCACCACCACCTGGGGGAGACTGTTCAGGAGATATTTCTTCCTTCCCTTATAACGAGAGTTTTGAAGGATCAGTGGGTGACTGGGTTCAAGAAACAGGTGATGATTTAGATTGGACAGTAAATTCAGGCACCACTCCATCATCAGGAACAGGACCAAACGGAGCTATAGATGGTAATTCTTACATATACGTTGAAGCTTCAGGTAATGGCACTGGTTTTCCTAACAAGCAAGCTATTTTGAGTTCTTCTTGTCTTGACTTTAGTGGATTGACATCTCCATCCCTAAACTTTCAGTATCATATGATAGGAAGTGATGTAGGTACTTTTGATGTAGAAGCTAGAGTGAATAATACAGGTGATTGGGTTAGCATATTTAATCGATTTGGGGCACAAGGGACGGACTGGAATACTGCTGCAGTAGACCTATCAGCCTATGCTGGAGAGGCTGTGGTTCAGCTTCGCCTAAATGTAACTACAGGAGCTAGCTGGCAAGGTGATATTACTGTTGACGGATTAAGTATAACAGATGGTAACACACCACCGCCACCAGGTGGATGTTCGGGTGGTATCACTTCGTATCCATATAATGAAAGTTTTGAAGGTTCTATCGGAGCTTGGTCGCAAGCATCTGGTGATGACCTGGACTGGTCAGTGAATTCTGGCGGAACACCATCATCCAATACTGGGCCAAGCAGTGCGGCAGATGGTAGCTCTTATATCTACGTGGAGGCATCAGGAAACGGAACAGGTTTCCCAGATAAACTAGCGGTATTGGAGTCACCTTGTTTAGATTTAACTTCTATAGCTGATCCTACATTAAGTTTCCAATATCATATGTTTGGTAGTGCTATCAATTCATTGAATGTTGAAGCCAGAGCGGGTACTAATGCCTGGGCAAGCGTGTTTAGCAGAAACGGTCAACAAGGTAGCACCTGGAATACTGCATCTGTAGATCTATCGGCCTATGCTGGCGAAGCAAGCGTACAATTACGTATAAGTGTACGAACCGGTACTGGGTCTAGCGGATGGCAAAGTGATATCGCCATCGATGCCTTAAGCATTACGGACGGAGGAACTCCACCACCGCCACCTTGCGATAGCTTAAACTTTAACAGCTTTACCATTAATGCATTTGCTAATCAAGATGCAGCTGGTAATTATACCATAATCAATGGAGGTGATGCGCTGTCTTTAAGCAATAATACCTGGAAATTTATACCATTAGGCTATACAGTTACTTCAAATACAGTAATTGAGTTTGACTTTAGCAGTAGTTCACAAGGTGAAATCCACGGTATCGCTTTTGAAGATGATAATACGTTGACTTCCACAAGAGTGTTTAAAGTACATGGTTCTCAAAATTACGGAATTACTAATTATGATAACTATTCCGGAGGAACTACTACTTATGTAATTCCTGTAGGTAATTTCTATACCGGTAATATGGATCGATTAGTATTTATTAATGATAATGATGCAGGATCAGGTAATACCTCAATCTTTTCTAATGTAAAGATTTATGAAGGATCGTGTGCGGGATCTCCAATTGTTGCTGACTTTGGTAATGCCAATCCAATTTATGGAGATGAAGACGAAGGATTATTAGGTGCGATCTCATTGACGCCTAACCCTACACGAAATAACTTTACCGTTGAAGTAAGTAAGAATTTTGCCAAAAATGCAGGTGAAATTACTGCGACAATCTATTCTATTATTGGTAATAAGCAATCTGTACTTAAACTAAGTGCAGGTGTTAATAGTCTATCGGCTAAAAGCCTTAATTTAAGAACAGGTATCTACCTGATTAAAATTGAGAGCCCTGGAGAAGAACCAGTGATTCAAAAGCTTGTAGTTCAATAAAAAGAATTGTTTTGTTTATTTAACTATAATTCTAAAAAGTGCCTTAGTAACTTAAGGCACTTTTTTTACCTTAATAAATTTCGAACGATCTTCAAATTTAAAAATGTATAATAAGACCAACAAAGGAACAAAACCGTGAGCTAAACGATAAACAACTTGATAAAAATATTGATGAAATGAGTCAAGTGGATATTCCCAATTAAAATTAGCCACAATACGGGCAAAAGCAGTTAGTAAACCCCATAATATGGCATAGGTAAGAGCTCCTAATGCTGCTTTGGGTATAAAAATTAAAATTGCAAGGATAAAATCTAAAACCCCAGCTATGTATAAAAAGGTAATGGCACTTTGCTCAGAGCAATCAAAAATCTGAATAACCATATCTACAAAGTTTCCAGGTACAGGATAAAATCCAAAAGCATAAAGCCCATGAGAAAAGAAGGTTAGTGCGATCAATATTTTGAGTATCAGTATAAAATGCTTTTGATCGTAGCGTTGAGAAAAGCGGAAAAGTAGAACAAAAGGCAGTCCAAATTGAATGCTGTGTTCAAAGAATTGTGCTGCGTGGTAAAATTTTTCTTTAGTTAATAAAACCGTCAAAAACACTAAGGATATGCCTCCTAGTACAATGATCGCTTTTTGCCATTTTTTAGGTTGCATCGTTAATCTAATTGCTGCGATAGCGGCAAAAAGATAAATGAGACCATTAGCCAACACTATATTTTGGATAAAGGTATCCGTAGTCGCACTGGTGGCATACTCCTGCCAACTCATAGAAGACAAACCTTCTACAATAGGTTTGAGTAGGGATTCATCCCAAAAAAAAGTTCGATAAGGAGCATCCCAAAACAGGTGTTGCCAGGCTCTGCCAATAAAAATGAAGAAAACAGAAAGTTTTAAAAGTAAAAAAGTTGGATTTTTCATACTACAAAATAAAGAAGTCTAATGTTAACTAGAGTTGAAGCTGTGGTTATGTTTATACCAAGTTATTGTTAACAAATTTAACTTTTTATAAATATTCTAAGCTAACAATTTAGCAGTACATATTAGTATTAATTTTGGTCTTAAGTAACCTAACACACAAAACATGAAAAAAATACTAAGCGTACTTTGTCTTTGTGTTACCATATTTTCTTATGGTTCTAATGACAAATACAGATTAACCCTTCGGGGCAATCCTGCTACTTCTATTGTAGTGGCGTGGAACCAAACATCGGGTAGTAGCCCTATTGTTTATTATGGAACTACTGATTTTGGAACTGATTATACCAATTATCCCAATACAAAAACTCCTGATAGAGTGGTGTCTTATAAAGGAATGAATAATCACTTTGCCAGACTTACAGGACTTCAACCTAATACAGCCTACTATTTTGTTATTAGAGATAGCCAGGGTACCAGTCAACGGTTTTGGTTTAAGACTGCACCAAGTGATAATTCAAGGTTATCGTTTATCGCTGGCGGAGACTCTCGTAATAATAGAACACCTCGTCAAAATGCCAACCGACTGGTAGCAAAACTGAAACCTAATGCAGTGCTTTTTGGAGGGGATATGACGGATGATGACACCAATAGTCAATGGCAAAACTGGTTTAATGACTGGCAATTGACTACTGCTGCTGATGGAAGGATGTTTCCTATAATTGCGGCAAGAGGCAACCACGAGGGTAGTAATAATAGTATTTATCATTTGTTTGATGTACCATCCACCAGTGTTTATTATGCTATTACTTTTGGAAATAATTTAATACGTACCTATACCCTTAATACTGAAATATCGATTTCAGGAAACCAAACCAGCTGGTTAAATAATGACCTTTCTAACAATTCCAACACAATCTGGAAAATGGCACAGTATCATAAACCAATGCGACCACACGTGTCCTACAAGTCTGAAGGAAACAATCAGTACAATAACTGGGCTCAATTATTTTATACCAATGGAGTAAAATTAGTGGTAGAGTGCGATGCTCATACTGTAAAAAGTACCTGGCCAGTACGTCCTTCTTATGACTCAGGCAGCGATGAAGGCTTTGTACGCGACGATCAAAATGGTACCGTGTACGTCGGAGAAGGATGTTGGGGTGCACCATTGCGCTCCAATGATGATAATAAAAACTGGACTCGAAATTCTGGTAGATTTAATCAATTCAAATGGATATTTGTTGATGAACAAAAGATTGAAACCAGAACCATTCGAACAGACAATGCCACGCAAGTAGGATCCGTTTCTAATAACAATCCTTTTCAGATTCCATCCAATCTTGATGTATGGAATCCCTCAAACGGTAGTGTGGTAACCATTTACAAAAGCAATGATCCCGACCCAGATCCTAGTGGAACAATTACTGCTAGTATAAGTACTGGAGGAGATGATGTAGAGGAAGATAAAAATGGAACTATTTATGACAATAGTAGTGACTTAGAGCTGGTATATGACAGCTATAATAATAGCAGTTTTCAGGTAATTGGATTGAGATTCCAGGCGATTAACCTGCCTAAAAATGCGACAATTACCAGTGCTTATCTTCAGTTTACAGCAGATGAGAGTCATAGTACTGCTACGGAATTAGAAATTGCCATGCATAATAGCAGTAATTCACCTGTATTTACCAATAGTAATAACGTATCGGGTAGAGCTGTGTTTTCTAATAAAGTAACCTGGAATCCCTCATCCTGGTCTTCTGGCCAAAGTGGATCTGAACAACGTTCTCCAAATTTGAAAAACATGGTACAGCAGCTGGCCAATACGGCGAGTTGGAACCCAGGAAATAGTGTTAGTTTTATTATAAGAGGTAAAGGTGCAAGTCTAAGTAATACTTCAGCAAAACGCGTGGCGGATTCTTATGAAGGGGGAGCAGCAAATGCGCCAAGATTAATCATCAATTACGACACAGGAACTACATCTCAATATGCACTTACCACGGCTGTGAGTGGTCAGGGCACAGTATCTGGAAACGGGTCTTATGATGCAGGTGAATCTGCTTCGTTATTGGCAACACCAGCGGCTGGTTGGGAGTTTTCTGGATGGAGCGGAGATGCTTCAGGAACAAACAACCCGATTACACTAGTGATGAATTCGGATAAAACCGTTACCGCTAATTTCACTCAAGTTCCAGTAGATGAACCCAACACAGTGGAGGTTGCTATTACTCAAGGTTCTGATGACGTAGAGGAAGATAAAAACGGTAACATTTACTCCAACAGTAGTGACCTGGAGTTGGTATACGACAGTTACAATAACTTTAGTTATCAAGTAATTGGACTGCGATTTAGAGGGGTAGCTATTCCACAAAATGCGACAATTACAAATGCCTACTTACAATTTACTGCAGATGAAAGTAATAGTGCCGGGGCTTCTTTAGAAATCTCGTTACATAACTCTGGTAATTCTCCAGCATTTACAACATCCAATAATGTATCGGGTAGAAATACGTTTGCACAGCGTGTACTATGGTCTCCATCATCGTGGTCTAGTGGTCAAAGTGGGTCAGCTCAGCGATCTCCGGATTTGAGGACAATGGTTCAAAGCTTAGTAAATAGAAGTGATTGGTCCTCTGGTAATGATCTAAGTTTCGTTATTAAAGGTAGCGGTGTAAGTTTAAGTAATACTTCAGCGAAGCGGGTAGCAGACTCCTATGAGGGTGGAAGTAGTAGAGCAGCAAGATTATTTGTAACCTATGTAGTAGATAAATCGAATTCTCCTTCAAAACCTAACGCTATTGTGGCAGATAAGGCATCTTGGGTAGTGTATCCAAATCCATTTAGTGATGCAATGCATATAGCTTTTACGAATTCTGATCAAAAAAGTTTTGAAGTGGTAATGTATGATATTCATGGCAAAGTAGTACATCGATCAGCATTTAGGGGAAAGTCAGGTAGTAATACATTAGTTATTAATCCACCTTTAGTACCTAAAGGAATGTATTTACTATCCATTACTGACGAAGGTGGGGAAATTATGGTAACCAAACGCATAATTAAACAGTAATTAAATTTTATTTGGCACCAAATGGCTTGAATAAGCTATTTAAAATACTAACCAACTAGTAATACTTAATAATTATTTTTATTTTGAAGGGAGACTTGTGCCACAGGTCTCCCTTTATAGTTATAAACCTTTATTAACCCATGAAATATACCATCCACCACGAAGAAGTTGTTTATAATGGCTTCCTTCAAATCAAGAAAGCCCAAATCACTCACGATCGATTTCATCATCAAGAACCAATTTCTTATGACAGAGAAGTACTGGATAAAGGTGATTGTATTGCTGTATTACTATTTGAAAAAGACACGAATTGCATCATACTGATAAAGCAGTTTCGGTATCCCACGGTTAAACATACTACGGGTTGGTTTGTAGAATTACCTGCAGGAGCGATTGAAGATAACGAAGACCCTAAAAATGCTGCTTATCGCGAAGTAGAAGAAGAAACAGGTTATACCGTAGCGGAACTGGAGCATATACAAACTTTTTATGCCACACCGGGCAGCTCAACGGAACGTATGTTTTTATTTTATGGAGAAGTAACTACGAGTGACAAAGAAGCGGCTGGTGGCGGCGCATCTTATGAAGATGAAGATATTGAGATTGTTAAACTACCGGTTGCTGAAATACCTCACTTACTTCAGTCTCATACCCTTCCAGATGCTAAAACGATCATTGCGCTGCAATGGTTTTTGATGCAAAACAAATTAAAATTTTAGCTATGGATACTAATTTCAAAATAGAGTTTTTAGATCATGTCGCGATACGGGTTAAAGATATTAAGGTGTCTGTAGAGTGGTATGAGCGTGTACTAGGTTTAAAGAAATACCAATTACCAGCTTGGGGCGAAGTTCCTATCTTTATGATGTCTCATAAAACTGGAGTAGCTTTGTTTCCTGCACAGCTACAGGATGAACCCCTTAATTCATTATCCAAAAATGTAAAAATAGATCACTTTGCTTTTCAGGTAACTTCAAAAAACTTTGAGAAGGCAAAACGAAAATTTGAAGCTTTGGATATAGCCTTTGAGTTACAGGATCATCATTATTTTGATTCCCTGTATATCAAAGATCCGGATGGTCATACCGTAGAATTAACTACGTTAAAAGTCAGTGAAAATGAATTCTATCTGTAAGTTCGTTGATGTTAGTCTATTTCATTTGGGTAATTGATCACACTTTTTAGTTCTTTTTAAGTGTAAATTTCGGAGTCTTGATAGCCTCCAGGCAATCAGGTTTTGGAAGTGTGTTGGGATCATTAAAAAAATCGTTTGCAGCTTCCATAGCACAAGGGTTACTCCAGTTTGTGGTAGGCGTATGTTTCCAGCCTTTAAAAATTAGATGGTAACTGTTGCGAAGATGTTTTGTCATTAATGCTCCCCATTTTACCGGAGTTTCATTATCATATTCACCATTAATTACTAGAACGGGAATATTACTTTGTATTGGCTGATTTTCGATAGGAGCTACTTTTTTCACTTCCCAAATTTTACAAATTTCATCTTCAAATACTACCGGAGATAATCCAAGCACTTCAGGGTATTTTGTTGTTTCATCCTGAATTCGTTTTTGTGAACTGAAAGGGTATTCCTCGGCGCACCAAACAGAAAGTCGCATTCCAATTCCTGATCCTGGACCAGGTTTTTGAAATAATTGTAATAATTGAGTTTCCAGGGTGCTTAGATCACCGTTTAAGATCTTTTCTATTTCATAGGGGATATGAGGTACTTCTGCAGTAGAAGCGGAGGTAAATAAGTTGATGATATCTTTACCTCTGAGATAAAATAGTACCTCTTTTTTAGTCGTAGGATGTTGTATGTTTAATGCGAGTGGGTTTTGTGTAGTGGCGGTAAGAAACTTATAGAAGCGTTGCTTTAAGTTAGGGTAGGTGCTGTCGCATTCTGCATTGGATGCACAATCTGATAAAATGGCATAAAGAGACTCCAAAAGGTTGCCTACGCTTTCTTCATCATAGTTGACCTGTAGTGGAAGCGGAGAATCCATAACCACACTTCTTATTCGTTCTGGGTAATCTCGCATTAGTACTTGAGCTATTTTTGTACTATAAGAGATGGTTAATAAATTATATGTTTCGATTTTCAATACATTGACCAGGTCGTTAATGTCCGCTGCAATATCTGTCGTGGTGTAGCTATTAAGATCAATCCCCTGTTGTGTTAATCGTTTTTTACATTTTATAGCAGCATTTTCTAAAAGCTCGTTTTGTTTCTCATTCTTATCAGTGTTAAGGTTTGAGGTGTAAACTGCCTGAGACCATTCCGGGCAATCTAAGCTTGGTTGAGCAAAGGCAGTACCACGTTGTTCGATCAAAATAAAATCTCGATCATCTAAATACATGTAGTATTTCATATATTGTGCTGATGGCATGGTAGTGGAGCCAGGACCGCCTACCGTATAAATAATAGGGTCTAATTGTGGATCAGTATTTCTGCTCTTAAAGATGTAAACCGGTAGTTTAATCCTTGGACCATTTGGTTTAGCTCTATTTTCCAACACTTCAAGATATCCAAATGTGTATTGTTGTTCTTTTGAGATGGTATGGGTAGTTTTTTTGGACTCTGTAAAGGAAGGCGAATATGATGTATTATGTTCTACGGACTTACAAGCTACAAGCATCAAGGCTAAGCACAAAAGGTTGATTAATTTCATCATAGTACTTAGTTTACTTTTGAAGCTTTCCAAACCGATAAAAAGTTGCGGTCAATGGCGTGGGTAGTTCCGTGTAATATTCCATCTTCGTAATAAAAAGTTGTATGATAGGTACCCGAACCGTCACCAGAAAGTAAAGCACCATAAATGATACCCAGTTGCGCGTTGATTTTAGCATTTTTTATATTCACTCCTTTGCGATAAAATTCACCTTCAAATGAATTGTTCTCTACTACGGTAATCTTCATATAAGCAAAATTAGCATCCGTACTATCTTGTGGACTCATATCCAGCTTCCATTCTCCTAATAATACGTTGAGATTTGGTTTAGTTGTGTTCAACTGTATTGAGTTTGAAGAGAGTGATACTAAACAAATAAAAATAGTAAGTAACGTTTTCATTTTTTTCAGATTTTATAATGTTGAGCCAAAACTATACTTTTTTACTAGGCAAATCGTCTCAATTCGCTAGTTGAACCCTATCTTAATAAAGATAATGATGTCATTTTGTAATATGATACCGCTATGCGTCAAGTTTTAAATCACTAGGAGAAACTCCCAATTGTTTTTTTATCGCACGATTGAAGGAGGATTTGGAGTTGAAACCAGCTTCTAAAGCCAAACTTAGTAAAGTGTATTTAGAGTTATCAGCATCTTTAAGCAATTCTTGCACTTCTTTTACTCGATAAGCATTGATATAATCATTAAACCGTTTATCAAAAATGACGCTAAGGCATCTTGAAATAAGATAGGACTTAGTTTCCAATGCCTGGGCTAATTTTTGAAGTGAGAGTTCCTGATTTTTATAAAGTTTATCTGTTTTCATTATTGCTTCAAGTTTATCAGCCAACTCTTGAAGTTTTTGTTGTTCTTCGTTTGTAATGTGCTTTTTAATCTCAATTTCGGGATCATTTCTTCTTGAAAAACCTTCAACTCCAATCCAATAGGTTAGTATTGCTATACCAATAAAGAAAGGGTAATAATAAAAGCGTGTAAAATAAAAGTAAGACTCTTGATTTGCTGAAGTGTAAATAACTAGATCGGCCAAAAGGATAATAAAAACCAGACAGAAATAGAGTAAAAAGGCATTGACGATACGCTTAATCCACTTTAGCTTGGTGTTGGATATTTCATATATTTCCTGAATGTCTTCAATAAGTTTTCGGGATTTATACGCGTACCCAATAATTAGTAGGCTGGCAATAATATATATGGTTGGGTTATTCATCCAAACCACATATCCATAGTATCCGAGCCAGGATAGGCTTTCTCTGGTGCCATCCCAGTATATATTTTGCAATCTTACAAAAACACTGCATATGATTTGTATGCCGACAGGGAGTAAATGGATCCACTGCTTCTTTTGTATTTTTAAATTGGGTTGTGTTTGCGCTTTGGTATAAAAATATATCAAGGCACCGTGGACCCAACTTAAATCAATCATTATGTAATACCATCCATCATAATACCCTAAACCAAATAATCTCATAATTTGGATCCAAAGGCGATACGAAAATAAAAGTAGAGTAGTAGCCAAAATCCGATTAGCCAATTTATTATGGGCAGTAGATTGAAATAAAATCATACTATAAACAAGCCCTTGAAGGCACCCTATGGATAAAAGTACGATAATGAAGATTTTGCTTACCTCCATAGTAAGGAACTATCAATTTTATGATTTGGTTTTGAACAGTTCAATGCTTTTAAAAGTTTATAGCAAAGTTATGTAGGGTTCAATATAAGCATAATCTTAGATTCTTTAAAGGGTATAATTGGAGTATTCTGTTATAAAAAACCACATCGTTTATGGATTGTTTCAAAACGACGTGGTTATATAGGGTAAAAAGATCATAATGTTTAATACACAGCGGTCGTTGCTATTTTTTTGTTTGCTTCAAGATCTGCTGCTACGCTTTCTAATTTCATTCGAATAGTTTTCAAAGCTATCTTGCGCAAAGGGATCCGTAGTGAAGGATTTTCAGAATTAACAACTTCAAGTATTGCTTTTGCAGCCTTGATTGGGACACCTTCTTGTTTGCCGTGGACTCCTTTAAGTTTTGTTCTGAAGCTTCCCGCCGTATCCTCATAATCGTCAATTCTTTTTTTGGCTTGTCCTAAACCTTCTCCCGCAAAATTAGTTCGAAATGGTCCAGGTTCGATAATACTAACCTTAATGCCAAGTGGTGAAACTTCTTGAGCGAGGGCTTCACTAAACCCTTCTAAGGCGAATTTACTGGCATTATAGATTCCAAAACCTGCAAAAGATTTAATTCCACCGTGAGAGGAAATCTGTACAATATGTCCTTTCTTTTGTTTTCTCATCACCGGTAGCACTTGTTGTGTTAAGGCAAGTACGCCAAAAAAATTGGCTTCAAAAACTGCTCTAACTTCCTCCATAGAAGACTCTTCAACCGCACCTATAAAACCAACACCAGCGTTATTGACTAACACATCGATTTTACCAAATTTTGAGACTATGATGGATACCAAATCTGTAATGGCAGCAGTATTGGTAACATCCAGTTGAAAAGCAAATCCGCTGTCTGGATTATTCTTATTAAAAGTGGCTACCTGACTTTCCTTTCGAAAAGTCCCGATAACAAATGCTCCGGTTTCCATAACGGATTGAGCAAGTGCTTTACCCAATCCGCTAGAAATTCCTGTAATTAACCAAATTCTTTTTTCCATTATTTTACGGTATTTTTTTCTTGAAGTGCGCTAAGAATTGTTGAAGCCTCCACACGATTTCGATAATCACCATCAATAGCTTTCGCAAAAGAAATAGTACCATCCTGTTCGATAATAAATACCGCAGGGACAGGTAATTCTTGGGAGTCATCCGTATAAAAACTATTAAAATCAATGCCTAGTGCTGCCATTGCAGACACAGAGGATTCAGCGTTGGTAAAAACCGTAGTGAATTGTCTGGCTACAATGTTACCATTGTCACTTAATACTTCAAATTTTAAAGCATTTTTTTCTTTTGTACTAAGTGAAGCGTCAGCAGATTGAGGTGATATCGCCACTAAATTAGCTCCTAAAGCTTTAATTTCATGAAGTACCTGTTGGTATTGATTAAGTTGTAAGTTGCAGTAAGGGCACCAATTACCTCGATAAAATGTTAATACCACTTTTCCTTTTTTTAGTAGCGACTGTAAGCTAATCGTTTCATCGACGGCATTAGATAAAGAAAAAAGAGGTGCTTGGTCACCTACTTTTTTTTGAAGAATAGAAGTGTGTGTTTGTTGTAACTGCTTAGCGTCAGTATCAAAAACCGCTAATGCTTCATCAGGTAACATCGTGGCTAAATTGTTTTGTAGTTCTTTTAATCCTTCTGAGTATGAAGGTGCTTTTGTGATCGTACTCATAATACCTTGTTTTAAGTGATGTCATTATTGACATTACAAAGTTGAGGTATTAGGATTCTCTAAAAAATGAACTGAATTATCAAATGATCTTGAACTAGTTCAAGATTTAGTAGCTAAACGTTTGCGTATTTTACTTAAAAATTCAGCGGACATCCCCAGATAGGACGCTAATGCATATTGAGGTACCCGTTGTACGATGGAGGGATATAAGTTATGAAACTCTATAAATCGTTCTTCAGCTGATTTTCCTAAATTGGACAAAACCCGACGTTGTGAAAACGCAAAAGACTTTTGAGCGACTAGTCTAAAGAACCGTTCAAATTTTGGATTGCTATCGCAAAGATTTTCAACATCCTGATATCCGATTTGTTGAACTAGGGAATCTTCGAGTGCTTCAACAAATAAGGAGGCAGGAGTTTGATTGATGTAACTATTAAAATCGCTAATAAACCAGTCTTCAACAGCAAACTGAATGGTATGTTCTAAACCTTCTTTGTTAACAAAATAACTTCTAAACGCTCCATCAATAACATAGGTTTGATGAGCACATACAAAACTAGGTTGAACAATAAATTGACGACGCTTAACCCGAGTAGTTCTAACGATGGCAATTAATTGCTTTTCATCCTCTTCGGTTAGCGCTACATAGCGTTTAATATTAGCTAATATGTTTTGGTAATTGTTCAAAAGTTTCTACTCATTTTCATATCAATTCATAGCAAGGTATGCAATACAGAAGCACCATATAAGCGCTACACTATTCGATGATGATCATATCTACTACACATGCTGATCAATTAAAATCGCATTGCCATCGGGGTCAAATAAGGTAATACTTCCTGGTCCTTTAGTGGTTTCATCTACCTCGCTTTCTAATTGTACGCCTTCTTTTTTCAAGTGTTGTTGTATCACTCTTACATCATCATAATGTTCAAGGGTATTCGCATCAGCATCCCAACCTGGATTAAAGGTCAATATATTGCCTTGGAACATGCCCTGAAACAAACCAATTAAGGCATTTTCATTTTTCATAATCAAGTACTTTTGTTCTGTATTACCTGCAAATACGGTAAACCCTAATTTTTCATAAAAGGCTTTGGAATCTTCGAGATTTTTAACGCTTAGACTGATGGATTGTGCTCCTAATTTCATAATGTGTGGTTTTTGGTTGTTTAGTTACGGTTACAGGTTAAGTCAAAGAATGGAAGGGTGTCTTATAATTTAAGTAATTTTCGTATCTAACTAAAATACGAATTATATGGTTAACAAAGGTATTCCCTTTTTTGCCTGATAAAAAGTATAGCCAATCCAACTTGCATATGAAAGCCCAAATAGTAACACCGCAATGAGTTGAGTAATCTGAGGTCTTTTTTCATTTCGGGATATTGCGAAGGCAAAAAGCGGAATGATCTGTATGGCGTGTAATCCAAAAAAGTGTGCTACTCTCAAATCTCCGCCTAAAGTACTCCAATTTAATAATGGTAGTCCCTCACCACCATCAGCTACACCTACATTATGAGCCATCTGTGCTATCATTTGTCCTCCAATCCAGCTCCCAAAAATTAGTATGATCCATCCCATTAATATACCTAACTGCACAGATTTTTTAGTGTGGAGCTTTAATCGAAGTGTTTCGATCGCAAAAAAGATCATTATCAATACATTGATACCTACAAGTAACCCCATTAACCCAAATAGGATACCATCAAGGGCATTAGACTGATTGTAATGCGATTGGACACCTCGTGCACCCTGCACTACAATGATCAAAATTTCAAAAAGCATTGTCCAGGAAACCCAGTTGCGAAGGATATTTTTCTTTTTAACGGAAAAAGGATAAAGCGTGATTAAAAACCCTACGGTCAGTACATAAATTCCTCCTGAAATCGTAAATTTAAAAGGTTTTATCCACACGTTGATTCCCATTAGCATACGATCATCCAAAAGAACTCCAAGCGCACATCCTAAAGCCAAAATAAAATGAATCCAAACAATGGTGTAAAGTATAGGACTCTCTTCTTTTACGGTATAAAAAATATACTTCAAAGAGTTCATGACCTTCTTTTTTTAACTCCTTTTATGATCATAAATAGTAAAAATCCTAAAGGGCCGAACATAAAGGTTGCTAGTAGGCAAGGTGCTATAATCAATTGATGCGCTTTTAGCGTTTTGTTTTGATCCAAAATCCACATCCCTACGATAAGGTCAAAGGCCAGATAATGTACCCATCCGGCAAGCACGGCATTTTCTTCTGTAAATAGGGCCATAACAGCTTCAAGGCTTCCGAAATCCATATTACCACCCGTTTGAAAAGCTTGAAAGATAAAAACCGCATATACTAAAGAAAGTAATATGGGAATTACTTTGTAGTCAATAAGAAAACGAGTTACCCGCCAATTAGGAACAATAATCATCAAAAGCCACATAAGCAGCGCTACGGTATTTGTTAAGGAAAAGATGTCTGAAGGAGTCATGGTTAAAGTTGTTTTGTTTTGACAATATAAGGAACAAAGTTGATAATTATAGATTATTAATTTTATGTAGTAAAGTTATGATAAGAATTTAAAATGAAGGTTTTAATCATACGACTTGTTACCTTTGAGCGTTATAAATACAAGAAATACATTAATATTATTTATATGACTTTTCATTTCATCAAAAAGTATACGCTGTGCTCGATTTTTGGGCTAATTATAGTTTTATCATTAACTAGTTGTGTTGATGAAAGTAACGAAACTAGCGAACAGCCACCAGCTAGTGATGAAAGTTTTATACCTTTGGTTGCATATGATATGGCTACAGGATTGCAGGGAGATTCATTTCTTGGTTGGCGCAAATCGGTTTATGATGACGGTCAGGCATTATCCTCTGGAAAGAGTATTAAAATATCTATCTCGCCGGGTGAACCGTTGCCAACCTGCTCTGGGGAACATAGGTTTGGTGGTAAAGCCTTGTTTCCACAAGGAGTTGTAATTCCACAAGGTAATACGATTTGGTTTAGAATGATGTTGTATATACCAAATACGTTTAGTTTTGGTCATAAATACAGTGTGGGTGACAATGCCGAGGCGGATGCTTGTGGACAAAATGCAGATGGTAATCGATGGATCAAGTGGATGGTAATGTCTCCTGATGTTGGTACGGCAAGGATATATTTAATGCCTTCTGGTAGTCGCAGAATTATAGAAGGAGGAAATGAGGTTAGAATTATTTCGGAAACACTACAAGCTCCGGGTGATTTTGAAATTGACCTACCACGAAATGAATGGTTTTCATTACAGGTAGCGGTAAAAGTGTCTTCTAATGAAGATGGTTTTATAAAAGCCTGGCTTAATGATACCTTTTTAGGCGAAGTACAAGGTAAAAATATCACATCGGGTGCTTCTTTAAAAGATTGGGGGTTAGGAGATTATTGGAATGGTATTCCCTGGACGGATGGTGAAGCAGGTAGAACAGATTTTTGGGTAGATGAGATTATTATTGCCTCAGATATTAATGGGTTTGGCGCACCAACTACCAAAGATAGTCAGGGCAATGTATACATAGCATCTGGGGTAAGGGTCGCAGACTTTAACTAATATAGAATTACAATAATTTAGTAATTACCTGAGTTTCCGTATGTAATGTTTTATGTACTGGGCATTTATCTGCTATTTCTAAGATTTTAGCTTTTTGGGCATCATCTAGATTTCCTTTGAGTTCAATTTCCCGTTCAAAAGTATCGATCTTAGCGGTAGGATTTTCGCAATTATCGCAGTCTTCTTTGTGCTTCTTATCATAAGATGTATGGACTTCAACATTTTGTAGATTCCAACCTTTTCTACTTACATACATTTTAATAGTCATTGCCGTACAAGCTGCCAATCCTGCAGATACGAGCTCGTAGGGAGTAGGGCCAAAATTATGACCACCAACCTCAGTCGGTTCATCGGCAATCATATGATGCGAACCTACTTTCATTTGTGTAGTATAGCCATCGGCGTTATCGAGTTGAGCCACTACGTGATGCTCACTTTTAAGTACGGAAGCCTCAGGTATAGCAACATAGCGCGTAGCCCAACCCGCAATAACATTACCTACATAAATAGAATCTTCTTTATTTGTTAAGAGATGGTCAGCACCATCCAGAGAAACAAAACTTTTAGGATGTTTGGCTGCTGTATAAATGTCTTCAGCGTTTTTGATCCCTACGGTAGTGTCTTGTGGTGAATGCAATATGAGTAGCGCTTTATTTAGTACTTTAACTGTAGAAGCCAATGATTTGGTTTTTAAATCCTCCAAAAACTGTTTTTTGATGGTAAAGTCTCGTCCACTAAGATTTACCACAGCTTTGCCGTGCTGTTCAATTTCTTCGATACTACTTTTTAGTAGGTGGGTGACATGATCTGGATCTGAGGGCGCCCCGATAGTAGCTATCGCACGTATTGATTTTATTTTTGCTGCAGCAAATATGGTAGCGGCACCACCTAATGAATGTCCTATAAGTAGGGTAGGAGCTGCGTACTGCTCGGTTAAAAAATCAGCTGCTGCAATGAGGTCTTCTACGTTGCCCGAAAAGTTAGTGTCTGCAAAATCACCTTCACTTTCCCCAAGTCCGGTAAAATCAAATCGTAGCACTCCAAATCCTTTTGCCGTTAACGCTCGACTTATATTACGTACTGCCCCAAGATTTTTAGTACAGGTAAAACAATGTGCAAAAATGGCAAAATTATGAGGATGTTGATCTGTCGGGAGCTCTAAGCGCCCTGTAAGGGTTTGATTAGATGGGTTGGTAAAGGTAACTTTAGTGAGACTCATAAGACTGATTTTATACTTAAATGTCGGGTTTTTGCCAAAGAAATAACTGAGCTCCTGGGTTAAATGTCTGTTAAAAGGCGTACTTTTGAATTCAATAAAAGAACTATTTAAAAGATATTATATGGCTTTTGGTTTTGGCCCGGGATCAGATATGATAAAATCATATCAATCAAATAGAAAGCAGCTAGGAAAGAAAAAATCACTTAAGGAAACTAGCAAACAGTATAAGGGAATGCATCAAGAAGGAATACGTAGTGATGATTTTTCTGAAGAAGATATCTTTCAATTTAAAAACGCTTTTAGAGAAAAAGCAGCTAAAGAAAGAAAGCAAAACAGACTATTGTTCATTACTGCTTTTCTATTTGTTTTTGTGGTATTTTATTGGGTTTTATTCACCTAAAAGCCTAACTCTTATCTTCTGCACGGATTTTTAGCGCTTCTTGAAATAAAGTTCTATACGAAGGACCTATTGCAAGTTTGCCAAGACTCGTATTGATATGAGAAGTCTCATAGGATTCAATACGATTAAGGTTAACAATAGTTGATTTATGAATCTGAATAAAGTCACTTCCCAGATGCTCTAAAGCCTCTTGTATGGATTCTCTAGCTAATACTTTTTTCTCTTCGGTGTAATAGGTTATATAATTTCCATCTTTAGCCAAGTATACGATAGCATCTTTGTTTAATTTTACTTGTTTAGCGCCACTTTTTATAAATAATTCTTTTGATGATTGATTCTCTTTGATTACGGTCGCAGATGGTATATTCTCGTTAAGTTGTACAACAGCTTTTAAAAACCGTTCAAAGGCTATTGGTTTTAGTAAATAATCAGTTACCTGATATTCATAGCTTTGTACTGCATACTCAGCATATGCAGTGGTCAAAATAATGTGAGGTGGGTTTTTTAAAGTTTGTAAGAATGAAATACCCGAAAGTTGGGGCATATTGATATCTAAAAAAATAAGATCAACGCTTTTAGTTTGTAAAAACGCTAGTGCTTCCACAGGGTTTCTAAAACTCTGTATGCATTCGATAAAAGGAATCTTGGCGATATAGCGCTGCAGTAATTCTATAGCGTTGGGTTCGTCTTCTATAATGATGGCTCTAATCACTTATTTTTTTATAATTAAAGTTACTGAAAAAATAGCTTCTTTGTCTTTGATCGACAAGGAATGGGAGCCTGGATATATGAGGGCTAGTCGTTTTTTTACATTTTCTAATCCAATACCGGAGTATTGATTTTCAAATTCGGTTTTTTCCGTAGGGTGTTTTGAATTTTCAACGGTAAATTTAATTTGATCTGTGGTGGCTTTAAGTTTTATGATAATGAAGGACGGATGTGCTATGCGTAGTCCGTGTTTAAACGCATTTTCCACTAAAGGAATCAGTAACCGAGGAGCTACTTGTAGCGTATCAGTCTCTATTTGGTGTGAAAAAGTGATATCAAAAGGGTCTTCAATGCTATATTTAAGTTGTTGCAATGCAATAAAATTAGTGATAAACTCAATTTCTTTTTGAATGGTAATTTGATCTGATTTAGTATCGTAGATCATAAATCGCAACAAATCTGAAAGCTTAATAATACCTTCAGATGTTTCTTTACATTCGTTGCGTTCGGATATGGCCAATAAATTATTCAATGCATTAAACATAAAATGTGGATTGATCTGGGATTGCATTAACTGTAGTTCTGCGGCAATTTTTTCTTTTTCTAATAAAGCTTGTTGAGCTTCCATTTTTAGTTGGTGCCTTATGATTCCATATACAATCGCGATACTAAGTAATAGCAGATTGATTGTTGCAAAAAACCGAATCATAATGAGAACGATCTCATCTCCTTGAATAAATACAATTAATAATTGAGTCGCCACCAATAAGAGTAAACAAAGGACTACAGCTACACTACATTTTAAATACCGTTTTGTAGCATAGTAATTAGGTATTACATAAAAAGTGATGAGATAAAAAATCGGAAGTATTGTTAACAGTCCCCAAAAATGGCGTTCCTGAAAAACAGACATCTCTAAAGTCTCTTCGATTATGATACCATTGTTGTCCTCTACAATATTTTCAATTACTCCGGTCTCTGTGGTAAATACGAGTATAGCTGCGGCGGCCGCCCAAAAGACCAGATTGAAAAGTAGTTCAATATACTGTTGTAAAGTCAGTTTTTTATCATGCATACTTCAAAAGTAAATATTTTGGATATATGCCTGGACTGGATGTTATGAAACGCTACCAAAATGGTAGGAACAACTCCAAAAAGTGTTGAAAGGAGTTCATCACACCCTAGCTGTCAGTTATACCAAAGTTGATAGGGGTACTACCATTTTTTTGTAAAGGACCAGGTATGAATTTACTATTGTAATGAATTTTAAAAACGAAGTTATACACTCAAATACCTTATTTATGAAAACATGCATTAAAATAGTACTCGTAACACTTCTATTGAGCTCTTGTAAACAAGCCCCTGCCACTGCTCAAAAGTCAATTAATTCAGATCCAAGTATAGCAAGCGAAAGGATTGAAAATTATTTACAAAAACTGGAAGAAAATGGTTTTTCCGGTAGTGTACTGGTAGCCAAGGATGGCAAAATCATACATCGAGAAGGCTATGGATATGCTAATCGCAAAAAAAATCAAAAGGTCACTCCTAATACAGTTTTTGATATTGGATCTATTACCAAGCAATTTACCGGAGCAGCCATTTTAAAATTGGAGATGCAGGGAAAACTAAAGGTAACTGATAGGCTTTCTAAGTATTTTGAAAATGTTCCAAAAGACAAAAAAGAAATTAGCTTACATCAATTATTGACGCACTCTGCAGGTTTTCCACCTGCTATCGGAGATGATTATGAAGCCATAAGCAGTGAAGAATTTGTAGATCGTGCTTTTGCCAGGCCCTTACTATTTGAACCTGGATCATCTTATACCTATTCCAATGTGGGATATAGTATTTTAGGGATTATTATTGAGCAGGTTGCTGAAATGACCTATGAAGAATATTTATCTAATAATCTATGGATACCAGCGGGAATGAAAAGTACAGGCTATTTATTGCCAGAACTTACTAACGTAGCTGTGGGCTATCAAGGTGATAAAACCTGGGGAAAACCTAATACTAAAAATTGGAGTAAAGAAGGTCCTTATTGGCATCTAAAAGCTAACGGTGGAGTATTGTCGACTATTGGAGATATGTACCAGTGGGATCAGGCTTTATTAGGGTCAAGCATATTAAGTAATGAAGTAAAGCGAAAATACTATGGTAAGCACGTTGAAGAAGGTGAAGGCGCAGGTAGTTATTATGGATATGGTTGGGCTATATTTCCTACTCCAAGAGATACGGAGTTGATAGCGCATAATGGAGGTAATGGTATTTTCTTTGCGGATATGTGGCGCTACTTAACAGAGGATATTACAATCATTTATATGACCAATGCTGCCGAAAGAAGGTTTGAACACGTGGCCTCTGAAATAGCACATATACTACTTAAACCAGATTACACCCCTGAGTTGAAGGAAAATCAGAAACTAGAAGGAAAACAGGTTGATGCTTTATTAGCAGAGTTTATGCAAACAATTACCTCTGATGATAAAACAGTATGGGAAAAGTTTATCAATACAAAATTGACAACAACCCTTCGGCAAGGTTTTACTTTAGAAGAGCATTTAGAAATGTTCGCCAGACTGCATCGCGATTTAGGAAAAGGGAAGATGGTAGAGGTTCGAATAAAGGAAAATGCTGTTGTTATTCTTGGGGTAAAGAAAAATGATGATTCCATACAGCTTTTGGAGTTTACCCTAACTGAAGCTATGAAAGTAGATGGATTGCGAATGCTATAATAAAACAGATTGACACTATAAAAAGCACGGGTACTATAGCCCGTGCTTTTTTTTGGATATCAACTAGTATTTGAAGTAAAAAGGTCTTTATAAAAAAGTTTTGTAACAAAATCATTACTTATGTGTCTTATCATTAGTTGATATATCAATTATTAATCTTTTTATAAAATTGTTATGGAAATACAGCATCCATCAGAAACCATTTTTCACGCGATAGAAAGCGCCATTAAAGCCTATCGAAAATATGCCCAACAAAAAATATCGGAACAAATCGAAGGTATTACCCTGGATCAAAGTTTGGCACTGATTTATATCAAAAAGCATCCGGAACTCACTCAAAATGAGTTAGCTGAACTGCTCTTTAAGGATAATGCTTCATTAACCCGTATGATAAAGCTTATGGTGAAGAATGGATTTGTTACCCGTACTATTAATGATGAGGATTTAAGGCGATATAAGCTGACACTTACGAAAAAGGCAGAGATAATTGTCGCTAAGCTACCTCAAATCATACAATCAAATAGAGCGACTGCACTTGATGGAATAACCTTGGCTGATCAGGAGGTTGTAAAAGAGCTGTTACATGACATAAAGAATAACTGTAAAATTTAAGTACTATGAAATCACTATTTATAAACCCGAAAACACAAAAACTACGAGCCGGTTGGCAAATCCTGGCATTTGCAATCATATTTTTGTTTTTTAATACGATCTTAATGTTTACAACGCGATCAATTTTAGGGAGTTTACCTGCCAAGGGTACACTTTGGTTTCTGCTTTTAGGCATCTCAGCTACGATAGCTACTTTTATTATTCTAAAATATATAAGCAAGCGTTCATTATCATCATTTGGCTTAAAAGCAAAATGGGCATTAAAAGATTTAAGTATAGGGATTGGAATAGGCGCCTTGATTATGAGCTGCATGTATGTCACTTTATTGTTTCTTGGACATATTCGTTTTGATGGATTTAGCTGGTGGAAAGATGAGGCACACACTTTAGGAAATTTTACTAATGCCAGTATTTGGAGCGCTTTGGCGGTATTTTTTCAATTTATCGTTGTAGCCTGGTGGGAGGAACTCGCTTTTAGAGGTATCATACTTCAGAATATTGCTAAAGGATTAAATATTAAGTGGGGTATTATTTTGTCTACTATAGGATTTGGTCTTATACATGCTGGTAATCCTAATGCCACGGCATTAAGTACCTTTTTAATTATGGTTATCACTTTTAAGTTGGTATATGCGTATTTAAAATCTGGTCAGTTATGGATGCCTATAGGTTTACATTTAGGTTGGAATTTCTTTCAAGCTTCAATTTTTGGGTTTGCGTCTAGTGGTTATATGTCACCTTCATTGATTGCACAAACTCCCATTTCGGCGGATTGGATAAGCGGGGGTAAATTTGGAGCGGAGCATAGCATCTTTATAGTTCCATTTACTTTTGCTTCTTTCCTTTTGATGCATTTATGGGTTAAGTATTCTCGAAATTTAACAGCTTACCGAATTATGGATTTTTTAGTACAAGAAAAGGATTTTGAAGATCAAAAAGAGCACAATAGTTTGAACATCAGATAGTCTTATGAAAAAATAGACCTATTTGATCTTTATATGAATAGGATACATAAAAGAGTAGTCCATTCCATCGCAGGGATTAGCTAAATTGTTTTGCTGTCTCTGTGTTTAAGACACCTAAAAAATTTATGGCTCAATTGTCAAAATAGGAATAGAATATACCCCCAAACAAAAAATAGAAACACGTGCAGATAAATTATATTTAATCGTGCATTATCTGATATGGTTTTGACCAAATAAATATAGCCTAAGGATACCAGCATCACTACATTGCATATAACAAATAGAAAGCCACTGACACCGCTAAGACCGGAGGCAATTCTAGTAGTTTTGCCTTCGCTTATCACCATTTTTACGGACTTGTATAATGGAGAAATTGTAAGGCTAATTTTTTCGCTTTTCAAATTATAATCTGTGATAGTAAATTGATGACCGCTTGTAGTATAATAACGATGACCTATTGTTCTGGGCTTTCGTGCTGAGGTTCCACTAACATTTTGCGAAACCGTGATAGGAGTACTATAGGAAATGGTAGTGATGATGGTATGACCACTTAGGGCATAAAAATCAACTAAGTAAACTATACTTAAGACTAAAGGCACTATTATAGCCAAGATAAATCTTCTTCGAAAGTCTTTTTTAAAAAATAAATTAATTCGGTGAGGTAAATTATGCATGGCAAGATGGGGCGTTCGTAAATTTCACTAAATAGCTGCAAAAATAATCCGAAATCTAAAATAATCAAGTACTGGCAATCATGATAAACCCATAATTTACCAAATTTAGATAGGACTACTTGGTTACCTTCTTAAGTATATGTTTTTGATACGGTCTGTCAGAAAAATTTGTTGGGGTAGTACCTGGAGCGAATTGCTCAATCCAAAGCGTTTCTTCATCAACGATCTGAATCACCGCTGGGATATCCATTGTTACAGCGCCTTGCTCCATAGTAAATACAGCTTGCATAGGATTTCCTTCTGTTAAGGTATAGGAAGTTACTAAAACCGAAATTCCCTGTTGCTCAAAAATAATAGTGTTATCAGCTTCAAATTCATAAGAAATATTCCGTTCTTCATCCACCCATTTTCCTACAAGTTGGGTTTTATCTTGAACTGATGTAAAAAATAATAAAGCGATTACGAACATAAACGATTTTAGTGTCATCATACTTGGCAAAATTTTTACTAATAATAATTTTAAAACAAACACCTTTTAAACAGTAAAGATACTTTATTTTATAAATTTAGTAGAGAAGGATATAAATGATAATTACTGAATACAATAATTTAATTATAGTAGGCTGGCTTTGTTCAATGTCAGTAGTAGTGTCATCAATATACCAATACCAGACGCTAAAATGTTATACCAAATAGCTTTATCTATTGCTATGTTATAGGTCTTAACCCTGATCTTTTTATTTAAGATTCATTACGAAAATAAATAAAACAATGATTATTAAAACGAATAGTATTGTCCACGACTGAGAAGGGTTAGTTGCAATATTTTCTCTAATTGAAAAAGTTCCATTGGTAAGTAAGAAATAAAAGTAAGCTTGCTGTAAGATCCAACCAATCTTATGACGAATAAAAATCCCAACAACAGGAACTACTAAGAATAACGCAGGCCTGTAGAAGGAGGTTTTCGTAAGAAGAAACCAATAATTACCCATTAGATTATCTTTTTCTGTAAGCTCTGGTAGAAACAAAGCAGCGTCGCTATTTCCTTGAAGCACTCTATATACAAATATCCCAAGAATTAATAACTGTATGACTATTAATAGATAGTTGTTTTTAAAATGGTTTAAGAATCTGTTCATTTATATTTATGGAAATGATAAAAGACTGATAAATAGAATTATTTTTCTCATTTAATACTATTGCTTGTATTAAAATTACACCTATGTTAATCTTATAGTCCTTTTATATTTTTAGAACAATCAATAAGGATTTGTGATATAGCTCAGCGATGGAAACCTTTTGCTGGTTTAGATAAAACTCTTTATCCTTATAGGTTACCTTATCACTTAGATTAAATACATAATTATCTCTGTCATTTAAGATAGAAATATTATCAGGAGTAATCGTTATGACATCAACATATTTCATAATTTTCAAGTGGTGAGCCTCTTCGAGTGTTATCGGGTTGTCTTCATATTTGAAAAAATATTTAGTTCCTCCACCAGGTTTACCAAACCAGGGCATAGCTTTGCCAGCAGCTACTTGTATATAGTCAGGTATACTTTGGATTAAAAACAATTTGGTCTCCATAGACAAAAAATCATCAGGTAACGATTTTTTATCAAAATGTTCATCATTCTCCCAAAAGAATACGCCTTGATTTTGCCAGGCAGGATTGTTTTTATCTACTTTTTGATTGGGAGCATAGTAATGCATAAATAGTTTACCAGTATCAAAAGTTAAAATAGATTCATTGAGATGCCAATCAATTTTACTTTTATTGAAGTCAGCTTCTTTTTTAGTTTCATTACTTTTTTTTAAAAACTTCCCGAACATTTGTTGTTTACTTTATGGATTATAGACCCTATTTCTTGAAAAAATGCAAGTATAGTTTACGTTTTTAGAAAGTTAAATATAATTTAAACTTGTTTTTGTTTGCTGCTTATCTTCCTTACCTGTTACATTTATAAACTAAAATGAATTTTCATTAGAGTAATTCGCGAGAGTCATTGCTTATATCCTTGCTTTTTTATCGGGAGCAACTTTTTATACGTAAAGCATCTCCAAACCCACTCCAAGGGACCATATTTAAAGTAGGTCAGCCAAATTTTACTTAGAAATACTTGCACTACAAAGACCACAACCGCTGTTAGTAAGGTTTCCAAGGGACTTAAGGTTTCGTAAAGCCTTCCACCGACAGATGAAAATATAAGTAAGCCTATGAAACTCTGCATGATATAATTGGTCAAGGCCATGCGCCCTGCATATCGTAAAGGAGACAAAAGTTTTTTGAGGCTGGTAGTATACCAAAGCCATCCGATAAGCCAGAGATAAAATAAACCCATTATGATATCTGCAATTACCATTAATTTGATAAAACCAGTGCGTATCCACTCTATTTTATAACAATCGAGTTTGGTTAACACGAATAAAAAAAGGATACGATATACATTGGTTAGTAATGCTATCCATACTACTGGTTTTTTAATTTTTGCAAGGAAAGTAGGTAGTTTTTCATAAATCTTGTTTTTACCAAGATAAAGTCCCAACACAAACATAGATAATGCAATAGGAGCTAAAAACCCGAACAACATTGGGGTATTAGCCAGATATTCCAGTAAACGTAATCTAACGCTTTGCACATAGGTTCCATTTTTGATAATCTGGTTAACCGTTTCGCCAGTGTACTCTTGTATATAGTTTTCAGGCTTAAATTGGATTAACTCAAAAAAGAAGGCAAGCAGTTGGTCATAAAAAGGAAAAAGCAATAAGAGCACTGCGAGCCCCAATAAGATTTTGTTAGATACTCTTAATAATGAGATAGTGAATAATCCAAGGATGGCATATAGGTGTACGACATCTCCGGACCATAATAAAATAATATGTAAGGCGCCGATGATAAACAAACAAAACATTCTTCTTGCAAAAAATGAAAATCGAAGCGTATTGTTTTCCAGTAGTTTCAACGCTTGCATCGAAATGCCTAAACCAAATAGTAAAGAAAAAATAGGAAAGAATTTGGTATAAAAGAACAGTTGTAAAATCGAGTTGGATACCTGATCAATGGTAGAGGTCCATTGCTTTGCAAATTCATCCTGATTTAGAAAAGTAGAATTCATAATCACGATGTTGACCACAAAAATACCAAGAATGGCAAAACCGCGATATACATCTAATACATCAATTCGTTTTTTGACTTGGGTAGGCTTTTTGTTCACCGTTTTATTGTTATTTATTCGATATTACGAAATTTTATTACAATTTTTTAGTAAAGTTTCTCTTTAGTAGATGTAATTTCATGGCGTTAGAAAGACTTTGTTAGCTATCGATAACTTAGCATATTTATTAATTAAGCTTAGTATTGAATTAATAAGATAGTTTTTTCTTTAATAGTTTCAATTAGACTTCAACTTGATAGTATTTCACCTTTACTTATTCTTGATACAATTCTTTTGTTGTTTTATCTAGTTTAAGTTTTAGTGAGTCTTTACTAATCGTATAGTACTCCGATACAACGAAATAATCAGGCTCTTCCATTGAACCTTCGGACTCAGGATCAGGAGAATATTCCAGGTTACAGTGCTTAATGCATATCTGCTTGTCATTTATAACTATTAATTCCTGAAAGCTTCCATAAGCATCTTCCAATTGTAATTTAAGTTGCTCTGTTGGTTTTCCTTCTTTATCATGGATCATAAAGTGGATAATGTCATTCTCTATGAGTTGAGTTCTTGTGGAATCACGTTCTAAAAATATACCGATGGTGTAGTTTTCTCTGATAATTGAATTTAATGGATGTAAAATATGGTTTTTGTTTAATGTGTACTCAAGAACTAAAGGTTTTTTTTTGTGGTCTGACATTAAATGATTGGCTTCGGTGTTTGGTATCGTTTTATTACGGCTATCAAGTAATATTTTTTTACTTAAACTGTCTTGACTTGAATAAGTTTTGGGGAACGTAGTAACTTCCTCAAAGTCTGAATAAATAGCCATAATTCCAGTTGGCTCGGTATTAGAACACCCCCATATAAAAAGGATGATTAATAAAGGTGTAATCTTAAGTTTCATGCTACTATTATTTCTATTTTTTATCACAATAGGAAACGTGTAAAAATGAACCTATGGATTCTGTAATTTTTTTGGGAAAGGTAAGAATATACCTTGACTATTAATATTGGGTTTTATTCTGTTGTTTACAAGATGTTGAAGTCGGCTTCGCTGTGAAATGAGTTTTTTGCATTGTTCATCCCAAGGTTTCGGTAGCTGTAAAAGTTAGTGTTCTTAAGAGCTATAATACTAAAAATAGTCTTTATTTCGATTCCATTGTTTTAGATCGTGTTATTATTTGTTTTGTCTTTATTTTAATTCAAATTTTTACTATTTAGCAATATCCATAAAGATTTCTACTAATTTGCTAGGACTACTAAAAAAGGGTGAATGACTTGTCTTAAGACGGTAGACTTTCTCACAAGGAATTTCTTCATACATTTTTTGTTGAATATATGGCGTTACGGCCCTGTCCTCAGTACATTCAATGTAATATCTTGGTACACTTCCATAGTTTTCTTCCGATAAGCAAAGTTTTGCAGTACCAGATTCGATAGGTTCATGACTTAATATTAATTTAGCCATTTCTGTGATGTCATCAGAACAATCGTGGTATAAACCTTCTTTGAATATTTCTTTTTGAAGTGTATGTGATTTTGTTTCTTCGTGGATGTCTACATACCCCTTTAACCAACCTTCGGTATCCTGTATAGAATATTCTTTTTGAGTTTTACCATTGGGTATTAAATAGGCAGCTAAATAAATAAGTTTTTCTATTTTATTTGGTTTGTATTCAGCAGCTTGAGAAATCATAATACCATTTTTACTATGACCAACCAATATTACTTTTTGCTCAATTTTTTCAATTAGGTTACAAATACCTTGAACTGTCTTTTCAAAGGTAACTTCTTGGATAGGTGTTTTATCTCGTCCCATTCCCGGGAGATCGATAGCGTGAACTTTATGACCCTGTTTTTCTAAAAGAGGGATTACTTTATGCCAGTTCCAGGCGCTGTGCCAGGACCCGTGAATTAGTACAAATGTTTTACTTTCCATAGTTTATACGTTTTTAAATGTTTTTTGAATTGGAGCATTAATGTGACTTTTTAATTACGCTCCATATAATAAGATTTATAAGAGTAGTACTTTATAAATATGATTAGGTATTACGAATTGGTTTGTGCTGCTTCCCAACCAATAAGAGCTGATTTGCGGTTAGCGCCCCAATGGTATTCCCCAAATTCCCCTGACACCTTAATTACTCTATGGCAGGGTATCAAATAAGCCACAGGGTTAACAGCTATTGCTGAACCTACAGCCCTGGAAGCATTAGGGTTGTTTATTATACCGGCAATTTGGCCGTAGGTTGAAAGGGACCCTTTTGGTATTTTTAATAAGGTTTCCCAAACTTTTAGTTGAAAAGGAGTTCCTTTTAAATGTAGCTTGATTTGGTTCAACTGGCTCCAATCTTTAGTAAATAGGAACAGCGCATTTTTCTGTATTGGATCCAAATTTTGAATAAATCTGGCGTTAGGAAACTCACTTTTCAACTCTTGTAAGGCTAATTCTTTATGGGTCATAAAAGACAAATGGCAGATTCCTTTCCCAGTAGAAGCTATTATAACTTTACCAAAATGAGTATTAGCAATGCTGTAATTTATGTGTAATTGTGTACCGCCATTTTTATATTCCCCCGGTGTCATACCTTCAATATTGATAAAAAGATCGTGAAGCCTTCCTGTACCCGATAAACCTGTTTCGTAAGTCGCTTCTGTTATGGATATGTTTTTTTCTTTTAGAAGTTTTTTTGCATATGTAATGTTTAAATATTGTAGAAACTTTTTAGGGCTCACACCGGCCCATTTGGTAAACATACGCTGAAAATGATAAGGGCTTAAATTAATGTACGAAGCAATCTCATTTAGACTGGGCTGACTTTTAAAATTTGTATTTAAATAGCTTATGGCTTTTTCAATTCTTTGGTAGTCAATATTGTCTTTTATAGTCATTACATTAATGTTATATTACGTTGTAAACCTAAAGGTATTAACCGAACAATGAAACCCGTTTCTTGCTAACTTTATAAAGTCTCTATTTATAATTTAAAAAGCGTGGCGTATAAGTACCACGCTTTAATCCTGGCAAACATTATGAAAAAACCTTTCTTTAGATTTATACCAGGCACCTTTACTCTTGTAGAAATTTATAGCTAGTTCATTAAAAACCGGAGTTTGCCATTGTATCATCTTACAGTCTTTATTTTTTGCCTCTTCAATTATTCTTTCAAATAACATACTACCATAGCCAAAACCTCTGACTTTTTGATCTAAGAATAAACAGTCCAGGTATAAATAATAATCAGCTTCCCAGGTTGAAAATTGTTTCATAAATGTACTATATCCCATCAGCGTATTATTTAACTCCAAAACCAAACATTCAACAGCTGGGGTTTTGGTAAACAATGCTTTAGCAAGCATTGTTGTTTTATATTTAGTTTGATAGGGAGTTTTTTCATAATGGGCATGTTGCTTACACAGAGTAACAATACCTTCGATATCTTCTTGCTTGGCAGGTCTTATAATCACATTATGAGCAATTAGCAAGCACATTCAAATTGCGAACCAGAAGTTGGCTTAGTTCCCTCAGTAGCATATCCATCAAATTTCCACCAAGCTATTCCTCCAATCAACTCTCTGACATTGTATCCTAATCGAGTTAATTTTAGAGCACCTTTTGTTGATGCGTTACATCCTATACCATCGCAATAGCATACATAAATCTTTTTTCTATCCAAATTCTTGGTATATTGCTCAGTAATTTTACGGTGCGGTAAATTGATTGCTGTAGGAATATGTTCTTTTTCAAATCCGAATTCTTGTCGAGTATCTACGACAATATAATCTTGACTGGTTTTCAAAGCTTCAAATAAATCTGAGGGATCTATTTCGTAAGCTAATTTTCTTTCGTAAAACGTAATTTGGTCTTGCATTGTTTTTCATATTATCTTGGCTCAAAGATTTGAAATATTTTCTCACTCGGCAATTAAGTAAGTTGAGTCTTTTTCAAGGTAGTGTGAAATATTTGCAAGTATGAGCTATTAACTAATTTGTATCTTTGAAGGATATGGAAATCAAGCATTTCAGATTAATCAAGGCCATACAAGAAGAGGGCAACCTGGCCAATTCAGCAGAGAAGCTTTTTTTAACACAATCAGCACTAAGCCATCAACTTAGAGACTTAGAACTTCAATTAGGATTTAAGATTTTTTATAGGAGGCGCCATAATTGGAAACTTACGGATGAGGGTCAGGCGATATATCGGCTAAGTATTAAAGTTCTTGATCAAATAGAAAAAGGATTTGATGTCATAGACAAGTTGAAGAAAGGTGCATCTGGAACCATAAGACTAAGTACTGAATGTTATAGTTTCTATCACGGATTGTCTTCCTTAATACAAAAGATGGGGTATTTATATCCAGATATTTCGGTTAACTTTAATTTAGATGCCACTCATCAACCGGTAGACAAGTTGTTAAGTCACGATATTGATGCTGCATTGGTAACTCAGAAACCCAATAATAAAGAATTGGAAGCTTCTTTTATTCAAGAAGATGAGTTATTTGTCCTTATGCACCAAGAAAACCCATTTTCTCAGCAGGAGTTTTTGGAAGCACAGGATTTTGCAGACCTCCCTCTTATTATTCATTCATTTCCATTAGAAACTGTTTCCTTATACACGCATTACCTAAAACCACACCATATTGAGCCGGTAAAAATTAGTGCTATTCCCCTTACAGAAGTGGCCTTGGAGATGGTTGCTGCTAATTTAGGAGTATTGTGCATGCCAAAATGGGCTCTTACATCTTTTAAGTTAACAGACGAAATACTGTATAAAAGAATTGGACAGAATGGTTTAAAACGAAAGCATTATTTGATTTATCGCAAGGCAGATGCATCAAAAAAGTTTATTAGAGAGTTTATAGCTAGCTTAATGGAGGAATTTATAAGCTAAAAAATCAATTTTTTGCATTATCAAAATAAGAGTTATCGATGCTAAACTACTTTTAGTTACTAAGCTTTATGTATTAACCTTAGTCTGCCAACTTGTTTTTTAAAGCACGATTGATTTTATTAATGTCATGTTTTCGTTGCACCAACTCAGCTATAGTAGTTTCAAATGTTTTGGTAGCTGCTAAATTTGGGAATGCTATTTTACCTTTCGCTATAGAATAGGTTAGTAAAACATTGAAGAAGTTAAAGATTAATATCAATTTTTGTGTACCGTTCGTTTCTGTAATCTTAAATCCAAGTCGGCCAGCCGTTTTTTCATTAATAATATAGCTCGTACCCTTAATACTAATGTTCTCTTGTTGTTGAGTGCCGTATTCTTCTATTAATTGAAGTAGGCCTTCTAAGTATTGCTGTATAATAAAAACCCTTCGTTGCTTCCCGTTCATTTTTTTATCAATAACAAAAACATAGTCAAATAATGTACCTCCGTGGATTTTGATAACTCCTTTCTTTGGCTTTTCTGAAATAAATAGTAAGGAGTGGTAAATCAGTTCTCCTCTTTTTTTTAGGGAAGGCACATCAAAAAACGGAGCGATAATGGATATTACAATTGGAATGGTTAGGATGACCAGTAAATAAAATCCTGTGAACCAAGATACAACCAGCGTCAACAAAATAATTGATATTGCGATTAAACCGATCCAGAGTTGAATTTGAAGTTGCTCTTTCTTTGTTTTTATGTAAAATCTGTGTTCCAAATTAATAATGTAGGTGTTTATATAACGCTCTCAAAACAAGAACTACTTCTTTTTATGCTAGTAAAAATAGCTTTATAGCCTATTTGATTTGAAAGTTATTGTTTATGCTTTTACTTAATTATAGTTGATTTAATTCTTATAAATTTTTCCATCTTTCATTACAAATACCACCTTTTCTATAGTAGCAATAAAGTCATTGATCACATTACCTTTTACTGCTATAATATCTGCATTGGCTTTAGGTTTTATGTGACCAATTTCATCTTGTTTTCCTAAATGAAAAGCTGAAATATAGGTGCTTGATTGCAAGATATCGAGTGGTTTCATTCCCGCTTCCCAATAGTATCTAAACATGTCTTTTGATGATTTTCCGCGGGATACTTTTATATCCGTATAATTATCAGAACCAGCAAGGATAGGCACTCCTTTTTCAATAGCTTTATTTAATCTTTTATGCATATTATTAGCATAGCTATCTATCCACTCTAACTCACTCTTGTTATAACCAGCTAATGCTGCGTAAGTATGCATATAGTCTCTACTATTTTCTGTAGGCACCAAAAAAACTTGTTTTTCCGCCATTTTAACCAAGGTGCTATCCGCTAAGTTAAATCCGTGCTCAATGCCGTCAACACCAGCTTCGATAGCATTCCACGCGGATTGATTGGTAACACAATGCGCCGTGACTTTTAGGTTGTAAGAGTGGGCGGTTTGAACAATAGACTTTATCTCATCTATTGATAAATAGGTTTTGTTGGGAATATTATCAGCGCAGATTTTGATTAGATCTACATTTTGATTGACGTGTTCTCTGACAGCATTTTTTCCATCTTCAGGACTTTTTATAATTCGATATTCTAAATCTATTATGTTTTGGTGTTTAGGAAGTACGCCATATACTTGTCCACCATTTGCTGCTAAAATAGGACCTGATGCAAAAATCCTGGGCCCCTCAATAGTTCCTTCATTAATAGCATCTCTAAGAGCCACATCAAGAAATAAACCAGAGTTTCCAAGATCCTTAATACTGGTTATACCTTCTTCTAAATAGCTTTTAGCTCTTTTGGAACCGCGGAGGACTCGCAGAGCATCACTTTCCATAGTAAGTGTTTGTATGCTGTGTGCTGCAAAATCTTCTTGAGCCTCTTGAGAGAAAAGTACATGGGTATGTGCATCAATTAGTCCGGGAAGTACAGTATAACCGGTTAAATCTATTACGTTGCTATTTTTTGGTAACGATTCGAAATCATGGATAGCGATAATTTTTGTTCCTCTAATTTGAATTAACTTATTCTCTAATAGCTTGTTGGATTTACTATCATATAATAACCCGGCTTTTATAAAAGTTTCTTTCTGTTGTCCTATTGATTTTGTTTGTACGGAAATAAATATTACGAGTAGATAGATAAAAGCCTTATGCATATTCTCTTTTTGATTAGGTAGACGTCATTAATAGAACTAAGTATTGCTGTTTTTGCTCTATAGACTTAATACAAATCTAATGGATTTTTAAAGAAGATCTATTTATCTGAGATATTAAGTAGGACTTCGGTAATTAACAACACAGTTTTTGACCCTTAGTTCTCTACGTAAACCTCCTTTTGACAACATAGGACTATGGTAATTTGTTCAGTAACTAATAATTTTCTTCAATACGAATTAATTGTGTCAGTGACACGATACCTTTACGTCAAATAAGTATATAGGCATTGACACCAATGGTATTTATTTATTTTAAGTTTATACAAAAATCATTGTTATGTTAATTATTGTTAGCTATGAGGCCAGATACTAGTAGCTTAGATCTGATATCAAAGCTAGTAGGAGGGAGGAGTGAAGCTAGTAATTTTCATTAGCAGTTGATAGTAGGATCCTACTTGTAATTATTACTATAGCTAGATTTTTAATCTAAATCATCCGAAAAATGTCCTTTATGTTTTCCTTTAGAGAACTTCTCTGTGTTGAATTGATTTGATTTTCCCTTTGAGATTGTCAAGCTTTTCCATTGGTTTCCTTTTACCATTTTTCCGATATAAACGATTTGTCCGATATGATAAGGATAATGCATTAATTGGCGATTTATCGCCTCTAGTATTGAATGTTCTTGATTTCTGATATAAATTTTGGTGTCAAAATTATATTCGTTTATTGTGCCTAAGGCATCGAATAAACATTTCCATCCTTCATTCCATTTATCAAGTAATTCATTTTTGGTTTTTATAACGGATTCAAACTCTAAATCTCTTTTTCGCCAATTTTTCTCTCCGTCAGCGGTCAAAAAATTGGTCCACCGAGATTTCATATTTCCCCAAAGATGGTTCACGATTATGGCAATTGAGTTTGAGTCTTCATTACACTGCCAAAAAAAGTCTTTTTCATCTAATTGCTCAAATGTTCTTTCTCCTACAGCCTTATAATATTCAAATTGCTTTTTAACACTATTTAGATATTCAGTTTTCATTCAGCTATTTTCTTCTATAAGATACTATATATTTAAATAATCAATAAAGAGTTCCTTATATTTCTTTTTTAAGCACATTCAGAATTCATATCCTAAGAAAAATGACTAGTAAATTGATTAACAATTCACTACGCTGGTAATTAATTCAACCCCACAAACTTTAGATGTTAGTATTAGTGAAATGCGCACTAGCTGTTAGGCGTGGTTAAGGTTGTTTTTCGGTTATAGTCAATTGCTCCCAAGTCTTACCTCCATCTTTACTAATCATACTCAATTTGTAATCATTGTAGAGCATTAGATAATCGTTTTTGTTAAGCTTAAAAAAATTATCTGGAAAAGCACCACCCATCGTCCACGATTTGTCGATAGATACTTCTTCTTCGTTCCAGGTAATTCCATCATCTACGGTACTTTCAATATAGAAATTTTTAGCAAAGGGTTTAAAGAGCATACGCAACCCTTTATTCTCATCATAAAACCAACCGATTGTTCTTCGTGTGATTTGGGTTTCTAGTTCTTCCCAGTTCTTTCCCAGGTCATCCGTGGCATAAAAACCTTTTAAAAAACTTGATCTATTCGTTCTTACTACACGTACTTTGCCCGCAGTAGATACCTGAAATAGCGTAACCACCTTTTTCTTGCCTTTTCCCGGCAGCAAGGCTTTTTCTGCTTTTCCTGTATCCATATCATACACGAGCAGGTTGTCTTTCATAAGTAAAAACAGCTGGTTTTTTACCAAATGCGAGTGTTTGAAACTTGTTAAAAGATCTGAACTGTGAGGCAATATAATAGCTTCTTCGTCGAGTAAAACTTCCCATTCTTCATCAAGGCTTCCCTTTAGTAACTTAACGCGATCTGAATTTGATACTACTACATAAATGTCTTCATTGGTATACTGATAAATACCAGAGACAGTTCCAAAAGGAAGTTGATGTTTGGGAGACTGCCACTCTTCTCCTTGGTTGGTAGAATAGATGAGTTCACCAAACTCGCTTCCTGCCAACCAGGTTCCATTTTTCAATTCGACAAAGCTGGTGATAGGATCATTCAACCCGGTTTGAATTAAGGTACCTTCTCTTTTTTCAATATCTACAAGTCTGATGGAACCCAACAGCGTGGCAAAAACCAATTGACCATTTGACAACTCATATGGTGCTAGCCAACCTTCGGGTATATACTTTTTAATAAGATTAAATACTTTTTGTTTTTTCGCTGTCCCCTCATTTTCTAACCAACCTATAAAAGGTTTTTCTAATAAACTCTTTTTTTCAGGAAACAGACCATTGACAACTATGGAGGCTTCATCTGGTTGGGGTGTATCTATCCCAAAGATGATTTTTTCATTATAGCCTTTAAAAAAGCTATACGAAGCACTGATTGGCATCTCAATGATATTACCTAAATAGGTAAGTTGCTGAGGTTTTACCTGGAAACTCATGGAACCTTTTGGGATAGCAATGGTATGGGTTTGAGGATGGATATAGGCGGATATTTCCAACATTTCATAATCGCCTGCTGGTAACTCTCCTGCAAAAAGTTGCGTTTTATTAAATGCGTAATGCTTCTCAGGATAAATTGTATGTTTCTTACCGGTAGTTACGTTTTTTAAATTTAAATAACTCCAGTCACGAACACGACCATCAATATTTCGATCATTCATTTTAAATTTAAACATCACAAAACCATCTTCAGAGCTAAGTTGGGCATTAGAGAGAAAGGTAAACAGACACATTAGTCCGAACAGAAAACGCATTCCTATTTTCATTTTTAATATATTTTTAACAAAAAACGAGCAAATTTAGGTGATTTAATTGATTCAAACTAGAAGTTGTGGTTTTTACTATTCGCAGAAAGTGAAAAAAATAAAACGAATAGTCTATAGTCTTAAATCGTTATCGAAAGAAGTTACTAGTCACAGACTAGCAGGATAGCTGGGGGTATTGACACTAGTTGTTTTTAATTTCGGATTCTATATTGACCCATTTCACATTCCATTTTTTATCGAGGTGTGCACCAGTGGTAAAGAAAAGAAATTTGTTGTCAGGGGTAACATAGGGATTTCCCTGGCCTTTGGTATTAATTTTATCATTTAGTTTTTTGGTGTTTGTCCAATTGCCACTTCCGTTATTATAACTTATCATCAAATCAAGTTGATTTCCAATGGTAGCATAAATCAAATAATCTTCTTTTGGTGAAATGTATGGAGTACAGGTGTTCCATTCAGCATTGAGTTCGACTTTTTTTGCCTCCTTAAATTTTCCATGGACTTGCTCGGCGTAATAAATATCCATTTCACTGTAGTCTAAATTGCTTTTGTGAAAATATAAGGTCCCAGAACGGGTTACTGTGGGATGAGAAACTAACTTAGTTCTGCAATTTGGGATGTCGACAAAAACCGGTTCATTCCATGTTCCGTTAATCTTGTCAGCTTTCCAAATATGCCACGTCTTGGGGATTCCATCAATACCAACAGGTCTTGTTGAACTGAAATAAAGTGTTTTACCATTCGGTGAGAAACTCATTCCGTGATCATTATAAGCACTATTAAAGAAAGCTTCTTTGGGTTCAGACCAAATACCATTGGTTTTCTCTATTTTATAAACATTAAAATTTTCAAAATTCTTATCGGATATGGTATAGTAGTATTCTTTTAAATCTGGGCTAAATACTCCTTTATGAATAATCTTGTCATCCGGTATGATTTCCTTTTTAAATACAATAGGAATTTTGTTAGGTACTTTTTCAGTTAAGAATTCCAATTTGGCGTTTTCATTTTTGCAACCAACGATAAATAGCGCTAGCGTTACGACACATAAGGTTTTGTTCATTCCTATTATAGGTTAAAGACCCCCAATTTATAATAATAATCCGGAATTGGTTTCAACATTGGTTTAGCTGTGTTTGTATGCTTGATGAAATATGTTCAAACGCCGGTTTATAAAAGCTACAAAGTCAGGAAAGCGCAGATTCGACCGAGTCTAATTTTGCCGATCGGAATTATTTATCTTCTTAGCAATTATTTTTTTGTTCACTACCGTAGTTTTTGCAAATTTATCTCCGAATCTCTGATGTTGTGCAGATTTTGACATAACGATTATTGAGATAATTCCTAACATAAAAACGTCAATGGGATCAAGAATTCTTCTTTTTAGCGTTTGTATAAAAGTAAGTTGTTTTTTGTCTTTTAGACTTATAGTTCTAATTCCAACAATTTTTTTTCCTAGTGTGACACCAAAATTATATTCCGGTAATACTATAATAAAAAACCATAAAAAAATTAAAAGCATCAACTCAAAGAGCTTTATTTTAAATGCAAAAGCTCCAGAGATAAGCAAATAGATAAAGGATCCCAAGATAAATAGAACATAGACTATAAAATAATCAATTAAAGCAGCTAAAACCCGTTTTCCTATGACGGATGAGTTTTTGTTTTCGGTCATATTTTTTTAAGATAATGTTACTTAAATAAGAAAAACACAATTTGGTATTTTCTTTTGGTTTTAAACCAGTAAGATAAAATAATAATCTGATATTGGTTTTCGTAAAGTTGAACTTGAGACGTTTTGTAAGATTAATAGGATAGGTAGGACTCATTAAATACGTAGTCAGAAAATCGTAGATACAAACTTGACACAGTTGGTAGCATTTAGTTTTTCTTAATCTAACTATTAATAAACAGTATAGGCTTGCACTATATCTTTAAAATTTGGATGTGATGATATAGTTTCTGATATACTCGGTTGTTCACTATCGAATAACCACGATTGTAGTTTTTTTTGAGCTAAGGAAATACTTTTTTGAGCAAGGCAACCAATTACTTTTTCTTGTAATCTAAACCCTGGTATAGGAGTCAGTCTTAATTTTATCCTTTGTTTTTCATACGCTTTCATTAAACGAAGTCCTTTTTTATAATCTTTCATTTCAAAGTAAGACTCAATGGCTAAGACAAAAAGTCGCCAATATGATTGGTCTTCTTTTGTGTTTAAAATTCCTTTAGGTTGGTGTGTACTATCTTTAAACGCTTCGATTACTTTGGAAAACTGTTTGTTCTTAAAATTCTTTTCAAATTCATTGAAATCGATAGGGTGATCCTCCGTATCAGACTCATCTTCTTTTAATAATAGCTCTTGCTCACGCTTCAAATTTGCCTTTATATAATTCAATTTATCGTGAGATTCATTACTATTAGGCCTTGATAGCCCTTGATTTATAAGATCAAAGCAGTATTGATAGTGTTTGTCATCATAAACTCCATCTTCAACAAGACAAAATAGATAAAGAAGTAAATACTCCATTTGATCGGGATACTTATCTTTTAAATACTGAAATGCCTGAGTTCTTTCAGATCCTTTAGGATAATATTTCAAAACCTTATTTGGAGTTGGTTGTTCACCTAGTTTTTCAAAGTTGTAGAAATAGGATTCGTAGGGATAAACAGGTTTTTTCCAAAATTTTAGAATGTTATTCCAAGGAATTGTAAGTGTATCTTCAAAATATTCAACTACAGGTTGATGTAAGTGATCCTCAAAGCCATTTTCGACAATGATCTGTTGCGCTAATTCAAATTGATTCTCTGGGACCTCTAATTTAATACCACCAATGGCATTAGAATAAAAATTATGCATCTGTACTGTTACTTCGTCGCGTACCACGTATTTAATCCCGTTAGATGCTAATAATGGTTTGATGACTGATAAATCGCTAGGGTAGGTAAAATTGGCAATTTGTATATAATTATTCATAGCTATAGTTGTTCTAAAAATAGAAAATATTTTTTGCTATCATGTTTGACTTGAGTTCAAACCCGAAAAATAGAATAAATAGTTGAGTCAGTTCTTCCAAAAGTTAAACTTTACTTGGTTTAAGGGATGTAATAGGATAGATAGGATTCGTTGCGTACACTACGAAGTCAAATTTCGCACAGCAGTTCCCTGATATTTGCCATTAAAAGTCTACCGTTGGTAATATCTAATCTATATGACCACTGCTTATATTCTTAACTAAAAACGTGATCACAGCTTTTTGATTCTAAATAGTTAAGCAATATTTCCCACTCATTACTAAATCCAGTCAGCTGACCTTCTAATTTTTGAATAAATGGATCAAGACGATTGTTGTATTTTGCAGAATACTCTTTATATAACTCATTAAATTTATCACATTTAGTAGAGTATTCTTCTTCTTTTATTTTTAACCTTTCCAATTTCTCTTCTTCCTTTTTAGCTGTGATTTTAGCTTCTTTGATAGCTTCTAAATAATCATTACAGTCGTTGCCATTTTCACTTACACAATTTTCATATTCTACTTCTAGCTTAGTGACACGTAAACTACCACCAGCCATCATTGCTTTTCTATAATCTGAATTAACCTGATCATAGTCATCACAATATTTAGAGTCCATCGGTATTTCGCTAAGTACGATTTCAGATATTTTCTTTTTTTCTAGTTCAATATCTATTACTATGTAATGTAATTTTTCTGCTTGATCATCCACTCGCCTCAGTAAGTTCAAAACTTGTGTTGCATCGACGTTGCTACATTCAAACAGACTATTTTCCCAAGCTAGGTAATCAGATTCATTTTTTACTAATTCGTATTTCACCATATACTCCTTTAAGTATTGGCATTTTTGCGCCATAACATCTGTAATTGATAGTGTTAAAATTCCTATTAGTATTATAATTACTTTTTTCATTATTATATGTTTTATCTATTTGTAAATGAGATAAGAACCTTACTTTTTTTTTCGGGTCTCATAAGTATAGTCGATAAAATTAGTAAAATTAGTTTATGTTTTAGATAAAATTTAATTAGTAACCTTAATTCTTGGTTCATTTTTGAATCAGGATCGCCACGTTTTACATCATTTTAATTTTTGTGTTTGTGATTAGTAACCTACTTAATTTATGGTCAATAATTAGTTTTTAAAAACCGAAAAATCTATTGAACATAAGGTGATTGTGTAGCATTGATATTAATCTCAGCTTCCGAACGAAATCAGAGATTCATCAAGGTGAAACTTCGCATATCAGCGTATTTGTTTTAGCACGAGTTAGTCGCTCGCACCAGCAAGGGTACTTATATTTCTGCTTTTAAAGAAAATCACTATTATAAGTTGGGTTGGCTACGAAGTCAAGAGACTTCGTAGAGCGTGGGTTGATAAAGACATAACTTCGCTTAGCTAAGGTTGACGAAGATAGACCTTTGCTGGGCTTCGGATAAAGAAGGCAATCACTTAAATAAATCCTGTTTCGTGGAGACACGAAACAGGTCGATTGCCCGATTTATCCGTAATTCCTAATTATACCATTCGTAATTGAATCTCGGTCACGCGTTATGCAAGAAGCAACGCGCGCCAGATTAAGATTTAACTGTTTGAATAAAATCCACTTTCTGTATGCAAACCAATATACATAATATAATAGGCTACATAATATGGTTGCATGTTATTATGAGATTTATTCGATCCTGTATTAGCCGGACTAATTGATGAAACATAACCCGTAGAACAAAAAGGAATATAATTACTATCGTTATCAGGCTCAAGGCCTATTCCTAAGGTTCCAAACCCCCCATTATTAATAGAGTGAGTATGGCTTGGAAGTTCATCTGTAGTTAGAGTATGTGTTGGTTGGCCACCTGTTGTTCCGTATTGATAAGTGGAGCCTTGGCCAATTAGTGTTCTACCATCTAAATTTGGAACTTTAGATTTCTTATCCTGCGGAAGTGACTTAATACCCTCTTCATTGCATAATACCCAGCCAGATGGAATATCGGCTGTGTTGCCACTAAAAGCAAAGATAGTTCCTACAGGAATTGTAGGTTGAATTGGTGGAGGTGGAGTGATTTTTGAATTTGTCATTTTATGATTGATTTAGTTTGTTGTAATAAGAAAAATTTTGATGTTTCAGAAATTACCTATAACGGTCTTGTATATGAAAAGTAGCGGATTTTATGCACTAACTTTTCGATTTATAACTGACCTTAATTTATTCATTTACTTTCGGTTAAGCGATTAATCCGCTATTTTTTATATACGTTGTTGGGCTTAGTTATTTTGCGATATTATATTTAATAAACTTTTTCAAGTCTTTTGGTATATCTAATCTTGAACCTAAAATTTCGACAGCATTAGACTTACTTAAATTTATATTCATTTTCAATTTTTGCTCTCCTCTTGCCTTAGCCGAATTAACATTTTCCATTAATTCATTAACAAATGCAATTAAAAACCAAATTTCAAACTTCCCTCGCAAATGAATTTTGTCTTTTCTAATTAGTCTTATTTGTCTATATATTTTTGTAATCTCTTTCCAACATTCAGTTGTATCAATATTGCCTGTTTTATTGTTTAAATAGGACATTAATTTCGTTCCTTGAGGTTTTTGCAACCTACTAATTTTTAAATCTTGGTCAAATGAAAATATATGTGATAGATTCACTTTTGATAGAGGAATATTATTCCCTTTACTTCTGTGATATATTATCCAAGAACTCAAAATATGCATTTGTTTACAGAAAACTTTATGTTCTTTTTTGAAAGTTCTGACTATTCCGTTTATAGTTTCGGTATCTGTGATGTGTAATAAATCGGTCAATATTCTTTTTAATATTTTGACATTAACTAAATAGTTTTCTATTGAATAATATTTCGTTACAAAAATGTTATCATCAGTAACATATCTCAATCCTAAAATATCTGAGTAGTCTTTGTCAACAAAAAATAAGACTTTATTTTTATTGTATGTGTTCCAATTTATTTTATTGTAATTTTCATAAACCCCATCTTTATTTTTACTATTGTAGAAATAAAGCTCATATTTCTTTCCTGCAATATTTTTAATAAAGTTAGTGTAAAATGAAGGGTCATCATTTCCCTCTATAAATAAATGAAGTGCCTTATCTGTACTTTTATATTCCTGTAAAAAGCGAATATAAGAAGTGATTGGTGATGCTCCTGCATCTTTTAATGACTGTAAAAAACTCATAATGAATTAGAATTTTGTTTCAAATTCATTTAAGCCGTGTGCATATTTTTCGAGATTATTCTCAAAAATAAAAGGTGAGTGAGTTACCGCTATTAGTCCTAAACATTTATCATTATTGGCTATATCAGATAAAAATCTTTTTTGCCAAGAAACAGATAACGATAATTCAGGTTCATCAATGACAACTAAATAATTCTTTGATTTTGACAAATAGATATGACTGAAAAGTGAAACTATTTGTTTTTCTCCTGAGGAAAGATTGCTGAACTCGATTGGCTTTTGGAAATTAACTTTTTTATTTTTAATTGGTCGAATAAGTATCTTAAAATTGACATAATCGTATAAGAACACTTTATTTGATGAATAGTCATTACAAACCCTTATGAACTCTGTAATGTCCCTTTCATCTTCTTCTAATTTTGAATAAATTGTTGTTAACTTATAAATAAAATATGCAAGTATTTTATTTTCTTCTTTTTCGATTGTTCCTCCTTTTCTTATATCACTTACAAATTGGTTTAATTTTTTCTTTTCGTTATTGGATAAAACATCTTCATCAATTCTATCAAAAATTCTTTCAAGTGATTCAGGTGTAAGAGATTCAATTTGATTATAGGTGATTTTTGAGTAATTTTTATTTATCACATCCTTTAAATAACCACCTGTTAGATTTGTTTTCAGATTTGAGTTGAAATCCTCTCTTAAGTCACTAAGTTTACGGTTGACTTTATCTACAACATCCTCCATTCCAAATTCTACGAGTTCAACAAAACCACTTTCCCTTTCATTTCTTAGCATTCGATATTTTTTTCTACGGTAAGAGTTTAATTCCTCCTTTAAATCTGGTAAGATGTTACTTAAGTCTTGCTCGATTCTTCTGTACGTTGGAAGATATAATATTTGGGTATCGATTAATGATGATAGAAGCTGTTCTTTTTCTCTAAGAGTATTTTCAAAGAGATTTATTTGTTCTCTTTCAGCAAATCTGCTTATTTCTACTATCAGACTTTTAGGTAATCTGTAATCATCAGCTAAGAATTCAAGTTTTTCAAAGTCATTTGCAAAATCAGAAAAATCTTGATTGTGTAAAAAGGCATTTACTCTTTCTCTAACCGCTGGATTGTATCTTCTAAGCAATCTGTTTAGCTTGTTCGAATTTAGAATATCGATTTCATTTTTTTCTAATCTTATTGAATTATTGGCAATTTCAATTTCAACTGCGAAAAACTCATACTTTAATAGTTTAGTCCATTGACGGCTTATGAAATAGTATATGATATTTACTATGGTAGTTTTACCGGCACCATTTTCAGCAACTAAAATCAGGCGATTATCTTGCAGATTTATTTCATAATCTTTTTCTCCAAAAAGTCTCTCTATTCTAATAGTTTTAATTTCAGTCATTATGTTTCTTTATAATTAAGCCCAACATGTTTATATAAGTATAAAGGTAACTATATTTCTTTTTTATGGTGCATTGAGGTGCTCATATATCCTAAATACTGAATATATAGTTACCTTTTTATTGATTAGGATCGTTTTGAGTTATGAACAACTCGCTGCGCGTTTTTGCAAAAAAAACCACTCTCGTACAAGTACAAGAGTGGTTTATAATTCTGTTTTGTATGATGGCTATTCCTTCTTCCTAAAATCCGTATTAAAGAAAACCGCTAACTGTAGTCGGTCAAAATTGCGGCCGCTAAAATGATTTTTTAAATACCCCAGTTGGATATTCAAATCCTTAGTAAACGCATAACCCACCGCTCCAAATAAACGGTTTTGGTCAAAAATAGGCTCTTGCAGATTGATAAATACTTCATCATACACGCTTACAAACCAATGGTCCGTAATCGGGTAGGTGAGTAGCAACCGATACCGTGCCCGGTGTGCCGTAAAATCCTCAGTCTGCGTACTAATAAAGCGTTGCTCTAAGCGATACCGGTGCTCAAACTTCATCTTGCCTACGGTATTCTTTAGAATAAACTGTTGAAAGATCCGATGCTCTTTACTGTCCTCTTCACCCGGGAACTCCAGATAGGTAGGATCGGTAGCAATAAAGGCATAGCCACCCGTAACCATCGCTTCCTCACTAAGATGATAATTCAGTCCGGTTCGTAGCAACAGCTGATTAAAATTAGACCCCACATTGTAGAGTCGAAACTGGGCTTCGGTATGGATACTGAGTTTATCGCTAATGGCATTGGTGCCAAAATACATATACCAGGCACCCCATTGGTCTTCTCCGGTTTCCTGAGCCTTGCTCGTTGTAGCCATGCAAAGCATCACTACAACAAGCAGGGTAGAGGGTTTAGTTAATTTCAGTAGATTCTGTTTTGCCATCTTTGGGTGTTTCGGTATCGTTTCCTTTAAGATATTTGTCTAAAAAGGATAATACGCTACCGTATGCTTCTATTTGGTTTTCTTTTTTTACAAATCCGTGTCCTTCATCTTCAAACAGTACATATTCTACGGGTACCCCATTTTTGCGCACGCCTTCTACAATTTCATCGGATTCTACTTTGAGTACTCTAGGATCTTTGGCGCCCTGTAGTACCAATAGTGGTTTGGTTACGTTTTCGGTATGGAACAAAGGAGATATTTTTCGCAGTCGTACAGAGTCTGCCGTATTAGGATCCCCCATCTCCAGGTATAAGGCTTCTTTAAAGGACTCCCACCATGGTGGAATACTCTTTAAGGTACGCAGCCAATTCGTTACACCAAAGATATTGACACCCACTTCAAATTCTTCGGGTGCATAGGTCAGTGCCGCCATTGTCATATATCCTCCATAGGATCCGCCTATTATACCGATCTTATTGGGGTCGATCACCTCTTGTTGTTGCAACCAGTCTTTACCGGCGATACAGTCTTTTAAGTCTTTATCACCGTGGTTTTGGTCGTCCATTTTGTAAAAAGTCTTTCCATAACCGCTACTACCACGATTATTAACGGCTAAGATGGCGTATCCGTGATTGACTAAATATTGTATCACAGCACGGTAGGTTTGGGTGGTTTGTCCGCCCGGACCACCATGTACCCATACCAATGCTGGTACTTTGTTGTCTTTGCTCGCTTGTTTGGGTTGGTAATAGATAGCAGGGATTTCTAGCCCATCAAAGGACTTGAAACGCACTACTTCTGCAGCTACCAGGTCTTCTGCTTCGATATCGTCCGTCAGCACATCGGTGAGTTGATGGTGCGCTTTGGTATTGAGATTATAGGAATATACGTTTCTTGGCACATTAGACCCGCTTACATTGAGTAAGGCCATAGATTCATCTCTGCTAAAACTTGCACTGCTGATTTCCTTACCGTCAAAATCCGGGAAACTAACAGCTTCGCCTGTAGCAACTTCTGTTACATACATTACCGTTTTAGCATCTTCATTGGTAAATAGCACCTGATACTTACCATTATGGGTAAAGTAAAACGCATTGATATCCCATTGTTTTTCGGCTACTTTTTCCTTAGCCCCTGTAGCCAACTCATATTTCATCACGTAGCGGAACTCAGCACCGTCATCGGTAGTATAATAAAGCGAGGTACCATCTGGCGAAAAGTCCTGAAAGGAATTGCTGCTTTGGTTATCGTTGATTTTTGTTTGTTCTCCTGTGCTTTTGTTGATTAGAAAAAGATCGGCATCATTGGTGTTGATGGTTTTAGATACAACGATGTAGTTTTTATCTTCTGAAAGGCCTTCCAGATCCATACCTTCTTCATTTTTATAAATCAAGGTAGAAGAGAAGTTCTTAAGATCCATTTCGTAGTGATCCATATACTTTGGGTCTCTTTCATTGCTATCATAGAAAAAGCTTTCCCCATCCTTCGCCCATCTTCTAAACAAGGCTCTAACGTTTGTTGCAGGCGTCAATCTGGTAATCCCAGAACTATCCTTGACAAAAAGCTTAAAAATTTCGTCACCATTACCATCCATCCTAAAGAGGATGCGATCGTCATTAGGAAAGTAGGAGATACCGTATACCGAAGAACTGTCGGATTGTGTAATCGGTTTAAATGCTCCACCCGTGGTGGGTACGGTATACATATTATAAATACCAGATCGGTTACTGGTCATCAGTACCGTTTGGTTGTCTGGCGAAAAGCCATTAGCGCGGGCGTTTTCTACATCCATAAATTGTTCAATGGAGTATTGACCCAGGGTGTCTTTTTGGTCGTCTTCTGGTGTTTTGGTCTCTTTTTTACAAGAGAAAACCAGTAGCAACCCGAGTAGTAAGGTGAGTACGTGTTTCATTGTGTGATTGTTTTAGAATTGGATTGATATACTTATAGGGTATAGGTGTTTGTTGCGTTTGACTTAATAAATGCTTTGTAATTCCGCACTTGATGCGGAAGCCAATTTAAAACCCCTATGGTAATACTATACCATAGGGGTTATTTTTTTGCTTACTCTAGTGAAAACTGTTTGGTCTCTTTAAAAGGCGATACTTCTAAATTTTCCATGGTTGTTCTATACGTTTTCCACTCGGTGGTAAAGAAGGTATTGGTTTTCGCCAGGGCTGTTTTCAGTTCATCACTAGCTTGCTTTATCAATTGTTGTTCGGTAGCGGTAAGTCCATTTTGGCGGGTACCTACATACCAGCCTGCTGTTCCTAAGCGTTGCATTACGGTAACCTCTGGATTACGCGTAATACCTTGTCGTTTATCCTCTTTACCTACATACACATCAATGATGCTATCTGCTTTTTTGATGATCTCTTTAGAAGCTTTGATTTGCTCCTTAAATTTCTCTTTGTCCCATTGCTGCAGGTCTTTTTTATACTTCTCCGCAATCTCAATGCTTTCGGCCAATTGCTGTACGGCATCGGCTGCGGTTTGTTGCATGGCTTCTAGCTTTTTAGAAGCTGCATACACTTCGTTTATATTTTGTAGTGAAACCTGAAGCCTTGGGTCACTTTTTACTGTGATCATAGTTTCAGAAGATTGATCACCATATTCCATCACCAATTTATAGCTTCCGGGTTTTACAGTAACCCCACCGGACTCTCGGTTGTTCTTCTTTTTTCTCACCTTTCGAGATGGGCGATCGGCTCCTTTTTCGTCCATAAACCAGCGCATTCTATAAAATCCAGTAGAATCTGGTGTTTTTTGGCTTAGTGTGCGGATCAATTCTTCACCTTTATAGATCTTAAGGTAAATAGAATCCCATTTTACTTTAGCTTCTTCTTTTTCGTCCTCAGCAGTATCTTCATTATCCGCATTTTCTTCCTCTTCTTCTTTTTTATCTTCTTTGGATTCGTCTTTTTTCTTTTCTTCTACAGTAATATAGTATTGGATACGTGCACCAGCATCACGGTTTTCACCGTTGTACAAATCGTCTGCGCCAAATCGACTACCCGCGGGCTGCTGATAGGCAGCTTGGTACGCAATAGGTGGTTCAAAAAGCTGTAGTTTTTTAGTTAAAATACGCTTATCCTTGGCTAAAGCACGTAAGGGTCTGATATCGTCTAACACCCAGGCAGCTCTACCAAAAGTACCGATAACCAGATCGTGTTCTCTAGGATGAATCACTAAATCTTTCACTGAAACTGTTGGGAATCCCTTGGTGTACTTTTGCCAATCCTGACCAGCATTTAGCGACATATACAGTCCGTCATCAGTTCCTAAAAATAGCAGGTTCTTTTCTACAGGATCTTCTATAATACTTAGCGTATAACTTTTTACGTCATTTTGATCTACGATTCGTTCCCAACTTTTACCATAGTCTTTAGTTCTAAAGGCATAAGGCGTATAATTAAACCTACGGTAATCATTAGCTACTAACAAGGCTTCTCCTTTGTTCTTATTAGACGCTTTGATCTGTACGATCCAACTGCCTTTTGGCAAGTCTTTAATATTCGAAGAGATGTCGGTCCAGTTTTGTCCGCCATCTTTAGTAATATGTACTCTACCGTCATCCGTACCGACCCATAACATATCTTTTTCGAGCGGAGAAGGTTCGATTACTAACACGGTACAGTGATTCTCTGCACCCGTAGCATCCATAGTCAATCCACCACTTTCGCTTTGCTTTAATTTTTCGGGATCATTGGTAGTTAAGTCTGGCGAAATTACGGTCCAGGTGTTTCCTTTGTCGGTACTTTTATGCACAAATTGGCTACCAAAATATAAGGTGCTGTTATCGAAGGGATCGATATTGATGGCAGCATTCCAGTTAAAGCGGAGTTCCACTTCAGGATCTGGATGGGTTGGACGAACCGTATAATTATTACCTGTCATCCAATCGTATCGACTTACGAATCCTTGCTGACTCATTGACCACCCGTATCTTGAATTGTCTTTATCAGGAACTACATCAAATCCATCACCAAATGATATTTCTTGCCAGTAGGAATTTCGTATCCCTTGAGCTTTCCATACATACGCAGGGCCGCGCCAGCTACCATTATCTTGCATCCCACCATAAACATTATAAGGATATTCATTATCTACGTTGATATGGTAAAACTGTGCTACCGGTAAATTGCCGATAAAACGCCACGTTTTTCCACCATCTCGGGTGATATTCAGCCCTCCGTCATTACCGTCGATCATAAAACTACCATCTTCTGGATGAATCCACCAGGCGTGGTGATCTGGATGCACCCCATTATCAACGCCATAGGCAGGCATTAATTGCGAAAAGTTTTTACCGCCATCTTCAGAAACGTTAACATAGGTAAATACGGAATATACTCGGTTTTCATTTTCAGGATCTACGCGGATGTCTGAATAGTAAAAAGGTCGGTTGCCGATATCGTTTTTATCATTAATTTTTTTCCAGTTAAACCCTCCGTCAGTAGACTTGTATAGTGCATTCTTATTAGCTTCTACCAAAGCATAAACAATGTTTGGTTTATTGCTGGCAATGGCAATACCTATACGACCTAAATCTCCTTTGGGTAAGCCGTCTTTATCTGTTTTCTTGGACCAGGTTTTTCCACCGTCAAAAGTAATATAGAGTCCGGAGCCTTCGCCACCAGATTTAAAAAACCAGGGATCTCTTTTGTGCTCCCACATCGCAGCGATTAATTTATTTGGATTGGTTGGGTCCATCACTAGATCTGCCGCCCCAGAACGGTTGTTCGTAAATAGTATTTTTTCCCAGTTTTGTCCTCCGTCGGTGGTTTTATAAATCCCACGCTCCGGGTGCTCACCCCAGGGCGAACCAATAGCTGCTACATACACCACATCAGGATCTGTAGGATCGATAATAACTCTGTGGATATGTCTTGTTTTTTCCAAGCCCATAGCCATCCAATTTTTTCCACCATCCAGGGATTTGTAGATACCGTAACCACCATTTAAACTGTTACGTGGATTTCCTTCTCCGGTACCCACCCAAAGCACAGACGGGTTGGATTGTTGAATAGCAACAGCACCTACTGATGCTGTGATTTCGTTGTCAAAAATAGGTTCCCATTTGATACCTCCGGATGTAGATTTCCATAATCCACCGGATGCTGTACCTGCATAAATGATATCAGGATTGGTGTGTACTACATCAATTGCAGTAACTCTACCGCTCATTCCTCCTGGACCAATATTACGAGGTTCCATACTGTTTAAAAGATCCATGGATAGCTCTTGACCAAAAGAGACCAGGGAACAAAAAGACAATAAAAGTGCTAAAAAATAATGTTTCATTAGTTAAAAAGCTGTTATATGAATTGAATTTGATGTCCCTATCGATGGTAAACCAGCGATAAGGTGTTGTTGATTATATTTCCAGTCTGTTGGGGTTAAATTTGAGAACGCATGGACATTGTTTGTGTTTTTAAATGGGAATAGGGACAGGGTTTTTTGTAACCAACAGTCCATGAATCTCATCTCCCTAACAATTGTGAGATGCCAGGGCTTAAAAAGCAATTTAAAAAAAGTAATTATACTGCTTCCTATCGATAGGATAATACAGTAGATGATTCCTGTAAACACGTAATGACTGTATGATTTAGTGCTCTAAAGGTACTAAAATGAAACGGCTAATTTCTTAAAGGCTTGTTAACAGGGAGTAAAGCGTATCAGTCTTCTATTTTATATGCAAGATAGTAGTGTAGGTATTGGGAGGTAAGTAATTGTACTAGTATGATTATTAGAAAATTATTGGTTATTGCATAAAAAATCAATCTCCATACATTAGAGATTAGTGTAATACTATCCGAAGGTGGGAACCCCTTCTTTCCTTAATGTATGGAGATGTAACTAATAAATGTGTCTTATTAAAGGGAACTAATAGAAACTTTAGCATTATTTCTGTCTCTAACAGAAATCAGGTTAAAATCCTGATCTACTTTAACGATCAGTACTTTTCCGGTATGCAGATTTACCATTTTCCATCGGTAACCAAAAGGCGTTTCAAAAATGTCAGATCTTGCCATTTTTCGAATATCAATATCATCAATTTGGGCTACGATATTGTGAATCATAACATCAATACCTTTTTCCTTAATTTCTTCCTGGGAAAGTTTTTTTTCGTGTTGATCCCATAAAGGGTCAACATTTTTAGCTTCAGCATTAAATGTACTAGCTAACACTAAAGCCAGTAGGGAAATTACGTAATGTTTCATCATAATCTAAATTTTTTAAACTACACACTACGTTGTAAGCAGTACGTAGTTATAAGGGGTTATTCATTATTAACATATCAGTATTTGCTTTTGCTATTATTATTTATTTGCGGGTATAGATAAATATACAAAATAGTAATCTTTAAGTAGGAAATTATCTGTTAAAATTTGTAAAATAAGTTGAAAATTAGACTTTTAACACGTTAAAATGTATTTAATCGTGGTTAAAGCCTTGCCGGATTACTGTAAACCCCTCAAAATGTTGATTGAATTAGCGTTGGGTTGCTACTTCATTTTTGTAAATCAGCTTTCCTAATGCAGCTAAAAAGGGTATCCCAATAGCTTCATATTCGTAATGATCATCGTTATAAATTTGATTTTCGTTGACGTGTAAGGTAGCAGATAGGATGAAAGCTACATCATTATTAATATCTTGGATATAAGCCGTCTCTGTAAGATATCCGTAAGCGTATCCTACCTTATTCACTATTTGAATATGATCTGGTATATTTTCCTTAGTGTCTCCGTACATAAAAAACTTCACATAGCTATCATAATACTCCTTTCGGTCATACCCTGCCTTATAAGGCAATTTTTTCATTGCGGTAAAGACAAAGTCTTGTTGTGATTCATCGATATGAAATTGTTCTTCTGGCGAAAAAGTATTCGGGAAATGTAGTCGTTTCATCATTTGATGTAAGGTCGATAGGGGGAGGTAATTTTTACGCGAGAAATCCATTGGAGCGTGGATCAATTGATCGCCACTATAATAGCCTTTACCTTTTTTAAGCTTTGCTAGCGAAAGCTGAGGAGGTAAGGTATTTTCTTTTGAAGAAATATGAAAGTGGGTGTCTGCTGCTGGCTCAATATTTTTATAGAAGGTTACAGCTTTGGTTCGCTTGTCATCGGCGGAAGCTGTAGCGAGCCGGTGTCGAATACTTCCCTTAAGATGTTTTTGTGCTAGTTTACTATTGATATATTCTTGACCCAAAAATTCAAAAAGGCGATTGTAGGCATCATTATCACTTATTGCAAATAGTTTAGTGATTTCTTGAGCCAAAGTAGTCACCAGGGAATCTCCCTCGATTTTGAAAGGAGTTGTTCTGTCAATCTCCATACCTTGTTGTTGTAAGGCCTTTACTTTTTCAAGAGCTAAAAGCGCTATGGGGAACTTTACGGTACTGGCAGGGTAGAAGTAGCTGCTGTCATTCACCTGATAACTATAGTCCGTAAGCGCTACCGTGCCATCGTTATCATAATCAATTGTCGTATACAGGATTTGTAGCTCATAAGCTTCAGGTTGCTGCATTACTTTTTGAATTTCTGGGATGTCCGAAGTTAAAACCCTTTCTAGAGGTGTTCGTTTCTGACAGGAAACCAAAAGTAGCACCACGAAAAATTTCAACAAGCTTTTCAAGAGTAGTACTTATTTATTGTATAATTTTTGACCAGCTTCGTAATATTTATCTCCCGCTATCCAAAAGGGTGTTTTTGGGTTATCTGCAATTTTTCTACACGCCAATACATAGGACCTAAAAAACTTTTGCAAATAGTCGTAGTCTACACTATCCGGATTGTCTGTCACTTGATGATAATACTTGGTGATTTCTGCATCAAATGCAGTAAATCCCATACTATAGGTAGGGGCAGGAACTCCTTTGGCAGCAAAATGTACATTGTCTGAACGATCAAAAAGGCCTTGTTCGGGCGCTGGATCATCGATGGCTTCTAAATCAAACGCTTTGGCAGCAGCGATGATATCATCTTTGGCAGATGTTCTTCCTAATCCTATGATAGTCGCTTTAGTGGTGTCGTTATAGCCTCCATTATCACTATTAAAACAATATACCATTTGATTCAAAGGGAGTACAGGGTGTTCTACATACCATTTGCTGCCCAGCAATCCTTTTTCTTCGCCAGTAAATAATATAAAAAGAGAAGATCGCTTTGTTGGATATTTGGCGATATTTTCTGCTGCGGCTAACACAGTTACCGTTCCTACGGCGTTGTCTCTTGCACCATTATAAATAGAATCATTAGCCACCGGTTTACCAACACCTACGTGATCATAGTGTGCGGAATAGATAATGTATTCATCCTTTAATTTAGGATCTGTACCTTCTAAATACCCAACTACATTCCTTGATGTTATGCTGCGTTTGTTAACGCCATCGATGGAAAGCTTAATTTGTTGCTCCTTATCTTTTTTAAAAGCAGCATTGATTGATTCTTTAGGATCATTAACCCAAACGTAGGTAAAAGAGTTAGCTTCTTTTTCATCGGCAAGGGTTAGCGAAGCATCGTTTAAATAATGTTTAAGTTGACTGGCGCTGCCCTGATCAATACTACAGACTTCAATCACCCCTAATGCTCCTTTACTTTTTGCCAGTTCCATTTTTTGTTGGGTTTGCCTAAAATGGGCTTGTAAGGATGTCGTACCTGGTGCCCCGATGTAGCATACTACGTACTTTCCAGTTACGTCTATGCCTTTGTAGTCCTCTTCTAAACCATAGTTTACAAAAATGGCATCTCCTGCATACGAGGTGTTTTTTTTATTGACCGTAAAGATTTCTGTCAATTTGATATCTCCTAATTCGAAAGAAGTACGTTGTACCGCAGATGTTTTTTCTAGTAATACATTTTGAAAATATGAATTGGTATTAGGGATGGGTTTTACTCCATAGCTCCGCAACATATTGGCTAGGTATTGTGCTGCAATCCTGTTTTCAGCAGTGCCGGTTTCTCTTCCTTTAAGTTCGTCTGAGGCCAAAAAGTAAATATGACCTTCGATTTTATTTTTGGTAACGGTTTCGATTACCTTTTCTTTTTCGGTTTGACTGTAAACTAATACAGTGCATATGAAAAGTAGTGCGGTGATTAACTTGTGTTGCATGGATATCCTATTTAGAAGCCTTAAATGATGGTTTGGTTGTTTTGGTAAATATAATAAATGTTCTTTTTCTAAAGATTCTTTAAATAAAGGGAAGTAGATTCTAAACAAATGTTAATTATCATTGAAGGAACCCTCTGGTAGTTTAGTGTCTGCTTAAAATATGCTAACTTTAGGAAATGAAAAAGAAAAGTAAGGTATTCAAAAAAGGGTTTAGCTTTAACGTGTATGAAGCACCCAATCAGTCTCCTTTTGATAAATTATTTGAAATTTTTCAAGAAGTCATAACGCACACCTCAGGTGACTTGGATGAGGCTCTGGATTGGATGAAAGAATTGGATAAGGAGTATAACCTTACCAGTGAGGATTATACCCTTGATGATTTTGTAGAAGACCTCAAAAAGAAAGGATATATCCGAGAGGAAATTAAACCCGGGGGTAAAGGACTTTCCATTACTGCAAAAACAGAACAAGCTATTCGTAAAAGAGCTTTAGAGCAAATTTTTGGTAAATTAAAACGAAGCGGTGCCGGGAGCCATCGTACACGGTATATTGGTAAAGGTGACGAACATTCCGGTGATTTTAGAAATTATCAATATGGAGACCCGCTGGAACGAATTTCCATAACGGAGAGTATCAAAAATGCACAAATCAATCACGGTATCGATAATTTAAACTTTACAGAAGATGATTTGGTTGTCGAAGAAACGCGACATAAAGCCCAGATGAGTACGGTACTAATGATTGATATAAGTCATAGTATGATACTCTATGGAGAGGATAGAATTACACCGGCCAAAAAAGTGGCCATGGCGTTAGCTGAATTAATCACTACCCGATATCCAAAGGATACCTTGGACATCATCGTTTTTGGTAACGATGCTTGGCCGATTGCTATTAAAGATTTACCGTATTTGCAAGTTGGTCCCTATCATACCAATACGGTTGCAGGCTTGGAGCTGGCCTTAGATTTACTTCGTAGAAAACGAAATACCAATAAGCAGATTTTTATGATAACTGATGGTAAACCTAGCTGTTTGCGCTTACCAGACGGACAATATTATAAAAATAGCAATGGTCTGGATCGATTTATTATCAATAAGTGTTATATGATGGCACAGCAGGCGAGAAAGCTTCATATTCCGATCACTACATTTATGATCGCTCAGGATCCTTATCTGATGCAGTTTGTGAGGGAGTTTACCTATGCCAATCAAGGTAAAGCCTTTTATACCGGTCTCAAAGGTCTAGGGGAGATGATTTTTGAAGATTATGAAACCAATCGAAGAAAACGAATACGGGGATAGTACTTAACCTGTAGGGCAGCAGTACTACAATTAGCAATATTATGTAGCCTTTATAAAGAAAAGAGGTGACTATTTTTAAAAAAATTAAATGGTAATATGAATATAGATACGATTACTACTTTTGGTGAGTTAAAGAAAGCTGGCTATACCAGTAAATCCATTAAAGACGAATTAAGAGATAATCTTAGAACAAAAATTAGTAAAGGTGAAAGCACGTTTACAGGAATCCATGGGTACGAAAATACGGTAATACCTGAACTAGAACGCGCCATACTCTCTCGACATAATATAAACCTGTTGGGATTACGAGGTCAGGCAAAAACCCGGTTGGCTCGGCAAATGGTAGGCCTTTTGGATGAGTATATTCCTTACGTATCCGGGTCAGAGATTAATGACGATCCCTTTCATCCTATTTCAAGATATGCAAGAACTTTGCTCCAAGAAAAAGGAGATGACACACCCATTAGCTGGTTACATCGCGAAGAACGTTTTGCAGAAAAACTAGCAACGCCAGATGTTACTGTGGCAGATATCATTGGAGATGTGGATCCGATCAAAGCTGCTAATTTAAAATTGAGCTATGCAGATGATCGGGTTATTCATTTTGGGATGATCCCAAGAGCAAACCGCTGTATTTTTGTAATCAATGAGCTTCCAGATTTACAAGCACGTATACAGGTTTCCTTATTTAATATTTTGCAAGAAGGTGATATCCAAATCCGGGGTTTTAAATTGCGATTGCCGCTTGATATTCAATTTGTGTTTACCGCCAACCCTGAAGACTATACCAATCGGGGTAGTATTGTAACTCCACTTAAAGATAGAATTGGCTCTCAGATTTTGACTCATTATCCTGAAGATATTGCAACAGCTCGTACTATAACTGAGCAAGAGGCAAAATTAGACGATCGACAAGCGAGCACTGTAGTTGTGCCGGAGCTAGCCAAAGATCTATTAGAGCAACTGAGTTTTGAAGCCCGTAAGAGTGAATTTATTGATCACAAAAGCGGTGTAAGTACTCGTATGAGTATCACTGCTTACGAAAACTTACTCAGTACGGCTGAACATAGAGCGTTGAAAGCAGGAGATGCCAAGACACTAGTCCGATTAAGTGATTTTATTGGTGTAATTCCGGCGATTACCGGAAAAGTAGAGTTGGTCTATGAAGGAGAGCAGGAGGGAGCCGCTTCCGTAGCTTTTTCATTACTAAGCAACGCTGTAAAAACGTTGTTCGGGGATTATTTTCCAAAAATTGAAAAGCTAGAAAAAGAAGATTATGAAAGTCCTTATCAAGATGTAATCGATTGGTTTTTTGAGGAAAATGGATTTGAATTATTAGATGATGCATCTGAAGAGACCTATAAACAACAGCTTGATGCTATACGACCGTTAGATCAACTACTTAAAAAATACCAACCAGACCTTAGTGAACACGATACCTACTTTTTCAAGGAGTTTGTACTTTGGGGTTTAGTTGAGTATAAAAAGCTAAGTAAACATCGGTTATCTGAAGGGTTTCAATTTAATGATCTGTATGGGGGCTATATAAAAGATCTATAACTACCACCAGACTACGAAAAGTTTAGCATATATATCCTCACTGGTTTTTGTCCAAATTAGTGGGGATTTATTTTTTTGATGCATGGATTGAATGTCCTGGTAAATACTTTCATAGGTGACCCAATCTTTATGATATTCAGGATTGCGCATCCAATCTTTTTTACCGGGCATATAAAAAAGCGTATCTACAGCTACTGCTGTATGTAGTTCTGAAAGTCGCAGCCATACTCCAGCAACGCAATTTGTATTAAGACCGTTTAAATCCTTAGGAGGATTATTATAAGGAAGGAAAAGTTGTGCCTTAAAACAACATTGTTGCTTCCAGGTGGAAATAGTAGGTAATTCTAATTCGGATAACCTTTCTTTGGTTTGAGGTTGATGTAGGAGAGGAAATTGTTTATGTTTTAGTTTGGAAACTTTGTCCACCAAGCGATCCTTGCGATTAGGCCCAATCCATTTATCGTATGTGCCCTGCAAATCTGGGTCGTATAAGTATAGTTTATACACTAGTTCTATGTGGTAGCCTTGTGCATTGAGGCTATTGTGAAGCAAAAAATCTAATTCTCCCAACGTAATTTTTTCTTCGAACACCTGAATGTTTTTGGCCAAGATATCATACACGCTAAAATTAGTAATCGCTTGTTCAAAAAGCTCTTCAGCTCGCTTTCCTAGTACTTGATGTTTTGTATTTTGAAGGTGTTTGTAATATGCATTCAGTTGTTCACTATTTTTTACCTGCGGGGTTTCAAACTGATCTAAATCAAAGAGCGTTCCTTTCCAAAGTGATGGTGTTTTAGAAAACCCTAGGAATTCATCAATTTCTTTTATCAAAACGTAACCTTAAGAATCTTGTTTGGTTGAAAAATCGAAATGCTCTTTAAGCACTTTTTTGAGTTTAGATTGATCCACAGGTTTCGATAGAAAATCGTCGCATCCGGCATTTAATGCTCTTTTGATATCTTCTTCTGTAGAATAGGCTGTTTGCGCCACAATTTTCAACTCGGGTCGAATTTTTTTAATTTTTTTGGTAGCATCGTAGCCATCCATAATTGGCATTTTGATGTCCATCAATACCAAGTCAATTTTATTATTTTCTTTGCAAAGTGCTACGGCTTCCTGACCATTTTTTGCTCTGTGAATGGTAAAGGTATAACTTTGCATTTTTTGAAGCACCATCTGTAAAAATAAAAAGTTTATATCGCCATCTTCGGCTATTAAGACGATATGTTTATCATCCGGTGTTTCCTGTTGATTTAATTCTGGGGTCAAATTTTCTTTATCCATGTAAGCTATATAGGGTAATTTTAATTTAAATGTTGTTCCTTTTCCTAATTCAGATTCAAGGGAAAGCTCACCACCAAGCAGTACTGAATTCTCTCTGGCTATAGTAAGCCCTAATCCCAGGCCTCCGTAGTTTTTAGATATCTCTTTTTCAGATTGATTGAAACTTCTAAAGATTCTAATTTTGTCCTTAGGCGCTATGCCAATACCAGAATCTTTGACGTTAATATAAACAAATTCATCGTTTTTATAACAACGAACTTCAATAGTTCCTTCTTCGGTAAACTTAATCGCGTTATCCAGTAAGTTGCTTATGATCTTTTTTAACTTCCCTTTGTCAATAAGAATTAAGTGTTGATTTTGTGGTAGTTGATTGTCTAACAGCAGCTTTAATCCTTTCTTTTTTGCTTCAACCTGATAGATGGTAAAAAGCATCTCTATAAGTACGATTAGGTTTGTTTTTTCTGGATTGACAGTAATTTGTCGGTAGCGTAACTTGGAGATTTCTAATATATCTTCTATGATACTTAAGAGTTCTTTACCACTATTAATAATTATATTTAAATATTCATTTTTTTCTTTTTCTGTCAGCTCAGGATTTTTCAGGGCTTCAGAAAACCCAATGATTCCATTCATAGGGGTTCGAATCTCATGGGATATATTGCGTATAAAATTTGTTTTTAGGCGATCACTTTCTTCGATATTTTCTTTAGCATTTAATAATTGCTTAGTTCTTTTAGCCACCTTATAATTTAAATATCGATTCACTAAAAACAGTGCGATGACTACAAGGACAAAAACCCACACAACTCCCATCCAAAATTTTGGGTTTTGATAAAAAGGGTAAATTACATTATAGAGCCAACGGTCCATAATATCCTGCTTTTCCTGAAGTGTAAAGCTTTTCACAGCTTTATTCATTATGGAATTTAAGACTTCGTTTTGCTTATTTACGCCTATACTAGGTTTATAGAATAAAGTAGTTTCTGATACGATTTTAAGGTCTGTTAAATCAAGCTTTCTTATCGTATAGTTCGCTAAGGCTTTTGGACCTACATATGCTTTCGCTTCTCCAGTATGCACCGCATTTAGGCAGGCGATATCATCTTTAAAAGGTTTAAGTTTAATAGAAGGATATGCTTTAGCAAGTAATTGCTCTACTGAATATCCTTGCGGAACTGCAATGCTTTGATTTTTAAGATCAGAAAGGTTCTTTATTGACTTATTTCCTTTTTTGGTCACTAAAACGTGAGCCGACTTAAATAATTCTGCATAAAAGTTGAGGTAGTCCCTGCGTTCTTCTGTTTTTTGAATTTCAAGTACGATATCTAATTTTCCTGTTTTGGCATCATCAACAAGAGTGATCCAATCGTCGTACTGAACACGTTTAAATTTATAATTTAGTTTTTCTTCTATAGCATCTAGGTAATCAATAAATACTCCATTAATATCACCTTGATCATCTACAAATTGGTAAGGAGGGTAATAGGGAAACAAACCTACTGATATGGGTTCAGCACTGTTAAGGTAATTTTGTTCATCCGTGCTTATGCTTACGGTTTTAGAACACGAAAAGAAAAGTAGCACTATAACTACTAGTGGGTAAGTTGACCGTATATTTTTTAACATAAGCCTTCATTTTAATAATCAACTTTTTACTCTTCATACCCTTCCTTAAAGATATTACAATTTTAACAGATTTAAAAATCTTAGGCTTTTTTGTTCAATCGAAAGGAAAGAATAAATTATTTTATGATTTCGGATCCATTCGGTAGAATAGCGAAACGTCCTTTATTTCTTTGATGTACATTATCGTGTTTTGGCCAGGGCCAACCACCGAATTGATCTTTATGATACCTTAGCATAGCTTCCTTGATCTCTCCAACGCTGTTGGTAACAAATGGACCTTGTTGTATAACAGGTTCATTTATTGGTTTACCCTGTAGGAATAAAAAACATGAAGTTTCTGTACCATTATGTAGCGTTATTGATTTTGAAGGATCAAGTCGGATTTCGTGTTTAACAGGAATGTGATACCCGTCAGCCTGTATTTCTTTTCCTTTAAAATAGTACAACGATCTATTAACGGTCTCATCTGCTTCAGGTAACTCAAATTCAGCATTTGGTTCAAGTTTTATAAGCCAAATCGCTACACCATTCGCGGGATCTGCTGCCCAAGAATCAGGGTTTGGTTGAGCTCCCTGATGTTCTTTATATGCACCACAAATGAGTTTAAGTGACACGTTATGCATATGCTTATCCGTTAAGGTAACCACAGGAATATCTTCTTGCCATAGCATTTGGAAATAGGGAGGAACATTTTTACTTGCTCTCGGTAGATTCAACCAAATTTGAAATAACAACAGTGGATTTTCTTCTTTTTCATTTAACAGCGGAAACATTTCTGAATGTTGCAACCCCTTTCCTGTTGTGATCCATTGCACATCACCATTACCAAATCGGGCAGCAGCACCTAAAGAATCAGAGTGGTCTACTAATCCCTGTTCAACAATCGTTACGGTTTCGAAACCTAAATGTGGATGTGCAGGAAATCCAGGTACCTCTTTGCCGTGATACATTCTCCAAGAATGGTGGGGGTCAAAATCTTGTCCTAGAAGCCTGCCGCTGAAGTCCGCATCCGGACCCATATTTGAGTTGCCTTTAGGGTACTGGTCTTCGTGATAAGCACAGAATAAAAAAGGGTCACTGGTTTGCCATGGAAATCCTAAGGCTACTATTTTTTGTATCGCTGACATAGGTAAAGTCTATTTAATTTTTTAATGTAAAACAGGGTGCACAATTATATTTTTCTGCTAGTGCCAACGGATCGTAAGACTTACCGTTTTTTACAACTCGATAAATATCCCTAGTATTCTTGATATCTTTTAGGGGATTTGAATTTAGGAGTACTAAGTCCGCTTTTTTGCCTGTTGTTATGCTTCCGTATTGTGAGTCCTTTTGTAAAAAAGCTGCTCCATTATATGCTGAAGCTTGTAAAACCTTTAGCGGTGTAAGTCCGGCGTTTTGTAAAGCTTGTAATTCTTGGTGTAACGAAACTCCAGGGTAAACAAAAGAATTGAAAGCTCCACTATCAGATCCAGCTAAGAGCTGAACGTTGGCATCGTCAAGTTCTTTTACTAAAACATCAAAAAATGCATCTAGTTTTTTACGAGCTGTGGTTGCAGATTCAGATCGCTGTAAAGCGCTTTTTAATCTATATGTATAGGTTTTTTGAATGCCCGGACCTATAAGTTGTAAGTAGGGGTCATTTTGATGATTTTGGTTGCCCAATTCGCTTAAAACATCTCCGATATGCAATGTAGGTACCACAAATACATTATGGTCATTTAAGAGGTCAAACGTTTGTTGCGCTTTCTTAGGATCGTAGGTGTTTACCAATGTATCCAGAGCTGTCCAAAAATTAAGTTGCTGTTTTTTGACTGCAGTAGTCACCTTTTTTTCTTTCGCGGAACATCCTTTCAATATATAATAGAGGTGCTCCACAGCTCCTAAACCAGAATTGACCGTTTCTTTCAAATTAACCGTAAATGGCATATGACCAGAGGTTATCATTCCTCTTTTGGAGGCTTCTTCTATGCTTTTTAAATATAAGTCACCACTAATCTTACTATCATATAGTTTTACAAAGTCCACATTGAGATGTTGTAGACTATCTAATGCCTGATTTACTTGAGGCAGGGTGTCAATTTCTATGGAGCCTGCCCAGGTAGGGTCGGGACCATCAATTTTTGGTCCGGCTGTATAAATGGTAGGACCAATCAAGGAGCCTTCTTTGATTTCTTTTTGCCAGCTTTGAATGGCTAGTGTTAAATCCCCTCCTGCATCTCTAACCGTGGTAATTCCATTAATAATAAATAGAGGGAGGAGATCCTTATTTTCTTGCAATAAGGAGTCTCCACCTCTAAGATGGATATGATTGTCCCAAAATCCCGGTAAAACAAATTTACCGGTTCCATCAACTTTAAATGCGGTTGTATATTTTTTTAAATCTTTACCCGATACAATTTCAGCAATGGTATCTGCTTGGATAAAAACACTTCCTTTAAGATATTTTCCGTTTTCAATATTTAAAATATTAGTATTGGTAATTACTAGATCATAAGCTGGTAAAGGGTTTTGACTACACCCTATACATAATAACGATAAAATGACCAACCAATACTTTAGCATACCAAGCGCTAGTTTTATGTTATGACAATTCTAAACATTCGATTTCATTGAAAATTACATAATTCCTATGCGTTAAAATCATAAAGTAGTGTTAAGAGCTGATTTAATAAGGTGTACTTGTTAATTTAGATAATTTAATTGATTTATTATCAAGCGTTTGATGAATCATTTGTGGCAATTAATTGGCCATAGGATAACCGCCTAAGGTAACGTAGACATCCTTTTTTCGATATACGTTGTTACCAACGCGTTCTAGGATTTCAACTGGTATGTTATCACCAGGGTCGTAACCATTTAACGCATTGGTTAAGCTTTGTGCATCATTAACTGAACGGTTACCGACGCGCAGCAGCATTATACCTGAAATAATATTATTTTGATGTAAAGATCCTCCGTTTACAACTGGGCCGGTAATAATGCCTTTAATATTTTCCCATTGATTCATAAAGCCATTATTAATTACCACTCTACCTTGATAAGGTATGCCATCAATAAGTCCTATGAATGCTCTCAATTTTACTTTTTTAGTAAGTCCTACTTTTTGGGTAACTGCATGTTGTACGGTGATCTTTTTGGTCTGGCTCCATTTAGATTGTTCTTCACTCATTTCGCTACTATTTAAAACACGTCGAAATGAGCTATTGCCACTGGCTTGGTAATCACCCCAACGCACGCCATGAGCGATAAAACCAACATAATCTTTGCGAGCTAGTGCAGCCGCAGCTTCACCAACATTAACTTCCAAATCAGGATCATTATTTTGAAGCGACTTTACATAATCCAAATGTAATTTTTGTAATTCGGTATTACCAGATTGTTTGGCTTTTTCGGCTGCTGCCAAATGATTATCAATAACTTTTTGTTTGGCTAGTTTTGGAAAAAATAGTTCTTCGAACATTGCAATCATTTCGTCATCTGCATCGTACATTTCAATAGTTGTATTGGTAAAACGCTGTGCATTATATTGTTGATTTACCTGTTGATCAAAATGGGATTTAATAGACTTTCTTCGGCTACCAAAACCTAAAAAAGACCAACCACTAGATTTTTGGCTAACAGTACTTTGCTGAGCTTCACTTAGGAATTGATCAATGATCAATTTGGCATCAATTGAAGCATTGATATAGCTGTTTTTGGAGTCTTTGAACTTATACTTTACTAACAAATTAAAATTGCCTTGTTTAATTCGATTTTTAACATAATTACTTGGGTAATCGATAGAAATGTCATCAAGTGAATTACCCATAGCAATGTAGGACCCCGGAAATCGTTGGTCATAAACGACATCATTACCCACCTTCATAATCACTTCATATTCCAGTAGTGAAATTAACTCGGGTGTGTATTTTTTGTAAGCATCTATGTATTCTTGTTGTTTTTTTAGATTCTGCTCATACTTGTTGGCCTGAGCCATAATTTGTGGAGTATACATCCCTGCATTTGGATCAATAAGTGGGCCTCCCATATTGTTTTTGGCGATTGGACCATAATAGAAATTGAGCGTAGTTCCAGCACTTAAGGTAGCTCCTATTGCTGCTTTTTGACTTTCATTGGGTAAACTATGCTCTGCAGTAATGGGGATAGAAATACTACGAAGATTATTAGTGCTGCTTGAGGTTTCTAATCCTTCTTGGTTGATGTATTTGATATGATCTAAATCAAATTCAAGTATTGGCATGATAAATATCCGTGGACTACTACCGCTACCAACGTTTTCAACAAATCCGTGCGAATGGTAGGGATAATACTGACCATTATTATCTATAGCGATATAGTTTTTAACTTCAAAACGTTTGGAATTAGGTGTTACTTGTGCCGTAACAACGGAGTTGCTTAGCAAAAGTATCAGAAGTGATAGATATACATTTTTCATCTGAGTTATTATTTAAATGTTAGTGTGATTGTCTTATTAGGAGTACTATTAGGAGTGCTTGTGCCATAAAATGCCTTTTTTAACTTTTGATAAGCTGCGGCACTATTTTGAACGCTACATTGATCAATACTGGCACTTTTGCCAACTAGTATGCATCCTTTAATCTGACTGGTATAGTTACCCATATGTATTTGAACTCCAGTTCTATTAGGTACATCTTTCAATTGTATACGCCAACCATCTGTTTTGTCATATCTAAGTATCCCATCATAGGTACCTTCTGGGATACAACTTATATTGTTTTGATTATCCTTCCAGGGTAACTCCAAACTATAACAAAGCACTTCATCATCCGCGATAAGATACCCCAACGTACAATGTGCTGTGGTGAGTTTTCGCTCTATGGTAAGATTGAATTGATTTTGAGCAAATCCACAGTATACCTGTATAACGAGAAGCATACAGCTCAGTTTTTTCATATTTAGATTTTTTATATAATCTGATAACTATTAATTACTTTGCTTACACGTGTGTATTGGGCAAGCGTATAGTAATACCATGAATGCACCTATATTGGTAATAGTTACATAGTTCTACTTTAGGGTAAGTAGTAGAGGGGACTTAAATTATTTTGTAAATTTTGGGGTGGTGGTTTACGATAAGTGCTATAAAGCTATAAAATATTATAGTAAGTTGGTTACGGTAAAACCGCATTTTTTATACCGAGTCTTTAGGTTTGTTTTATTATTAAAAATTTGAACCTTGTTAATCATTAAAAAATGCTTCGAGTTCTAGATTATAATCATATTGTAAATCTTCGTGTAGTGCATTAATCTTTTTCTGCACACCTGCTAACTCTCGCTCGTATATGTTTTGCAATACCCTGTTTTTATGGATAGGAGGGGTAAGTGTTTTTAATTTTTTGCAAAAGTAGAAGAGTAACTCCACTTCCGTTTCTTTATTCTTTGAATACCGGACGTATTTTTTGATCATTCGCAAGATCTTTCGAACACTCTTTTTGATATAGTAATACGAAAGTGTATTGATGTTTAAAAACTGTTCATCAATTTCTTCTTTTACACCTTGAATATAACCAGCTTCGTCATCAACTGCCAATAATAAATAGGTAAGGAGTTCTTTGTTTTCTTTTTTAAATCTAGATAACTGTAAGCATATTGCAATGAGTTCTTCTTTGGATTTAAAGGCTAATTCTTTTTTTAGTTCTCTTACCGTTGCAGCTTTCATGCCTGCAAGGTAAGTAAAGTATGTTAGTTTGTGGGTTGGATACCTTCAGTAAACTAAGAATTCATTCTTGGTGTCATTAGATTTAGCTCGATTCTGGTAAATGCTGTAGGTATTTCATCTTTAACGCTTCAAATTGCTCTTTGAACTCTGTTCTAAACATTTGATTAAATTCTGAAAAAGAGGTATTATCATTGCGGAGCATATAATTATAAGCTTCATATGCCATTATAGTGCCTTCGCTAAGAATATGATGGATGATATTATTGATTTCCTCCTGGGCTTTTCTGACTTTGTTTTCATCATTGATTTCTTTACCTTTTTTATATTCAACTAAGGCCAGATATATTTTGATCATTGCAGGTATTCCGTAATCTTTGAGGATCTTATTCGCTTGGTCGCTGGCAATGAGTACACCTTCCGAATAGATGGGGCTTCCGGTGGTATTATACAAATTGAGATTTGCTAATGCAATATCAGCCCATGTACGTGCTGAGATATTAATTTTAGTGTTATACTGGTTGGCCAGTTCATTGATGGTGGAGTAGTCTAATTTTTCATAAGCGATACCGATTACTTTATCAAAAATAGAAGCTAGGCGTTTAGGGTCCTTAATTTCTTTGAGGCTTTTTTCAATGACCGAAAATGCATTTTCTTTATTATACTCCAGCTGTAATTCGTTCAATTCATCTTGGGCATCTTTATTTTCTTCGAGTGCAGAGATTCGTTTTTCGGTGTCGAGATTCTCCTGAAAAATACGTTCTAATAAAATTCTACTCCACAAATAACTAATAAAAAAACCACCAAAAAAGTAGAAGATAAGCGTTGTAGCTACTATAGTGTATCCTACCGATGCGTTGGTAAAGCCCTGGGATAACTTTTCTGCCAAAAAGCTGACCATACCAAATACCTCTTTGGATTCTACTAAACCTACTCCTACAATTATTTTAGTCAGCCAGTCACTAAGCTGTTCCAGGTTACTATTGGATACTATACCTTCTGTTTTATTTTCTTGTAAGGTTCTGGGAATACCAAAAATGAAACCAATAAGTGCTCCAACAGAAAAACTGGAGAGCATAACCATAGCGATGGTAGAAAGTACTGTCATCCAAGCTCCTGTAGAGATTGCATATAAGATCAGAATTATAAAACCAAGTATCAGCAATGCTCCAGGAATTATAAAGCTTAGCTTAGTCCTTAACTTTTGGTTAGAATCTGTGATGGTTGCTATTTTATCTCTTAAACGTGGTTTCATTTTACTATTGGAATAGGATAACAAAACAAAGTTGTTTGTAATATTTGGATCTGTTGCCTGCAACATAAAGATACGGGATGTTTAAAAGTTATACCAGAGGTTTTTACCCCTTTATGATTAAAAATCAATGTTTTAAATCTTATTTGATTAAGACTTTACCTTTTGGTATTCATCGGCCTATTGTTATAATTATTTCTAGATTATGATATCCTGAGTTATAAAAAATCTTAACAGGACATTTAGCTAAATTTTATTCGACTAAAAAGTTTATATTTAAACTATGGAACATCGGGAGTTTTCTATGACCCATACTGGCTACAAATTGTATGGAGAATATTGGTTGCCTAAGGGTTGTAAGGCAATGTTACTATTAGTTCACGGTATGGGAGAGCATCTAGGCCGGTACAAAGAGTTTCTTATACCTGAGTTCCTTGCCAAACATATTGGTGTAGTTGCCTTTGATAACTTTGGACATGGAAAAAGTGGCGGAAAGCGAGGTTACTGTCCAGGATACGCTGCATTGATGGAAGTGATAGAGGCCGCTTTAAAGAAGACCCAGACCTTAGCAAATGATTTACCTGTGTTTTTTTACGGGCATAGTATGGGTGGCAATTTAGTGCTTAATTATATTTTAAGAAATCAACCTATCATCAAAGGTGCAGTAGTGTCGAGTCCTCTTTTACAATTGTCTTTTCAGCCTGCACGGTGGAAGTTGGTAATGGGTAAAATCATTAAACAGGTATTGCCTTCTTTGACGCTATCATCTGGCTTAGACGCTAGAGCAATATCTCGACTGCCTGAAGAAGTAGAGAAATATGAAACCGACCCAATGGTTCATGACAAAGTAAGTCCTTCTCTTTTGTTACCAGTTTTAGAAGCAGGTCAGTGGGCATTAGCGCACGCAAATCAATTGCAGGTTCCTGTATTACTGGTTCATGGTACAGGGGATCAAATCACAGATTATGAATCTACCTTAAAGTTTGCCAAGGAGGCCACAAATGCTGAAGTTATGCTCTTTGATAAAGGGTATCACGAATTGCATAATGATATGGAACGAGAACGTCTATTAATCAGTGTTGTGGAGTGGATAGAGAAACTAATTCGTGATTAAAAATTCACGTATTACGAAACCAAGCAAAGGTTTGATAATATCTATATTATCAGGATAAGGTTTTATAGTGTAGTATACCAACTTAGTACCCACCAAAAATCTTGATTACTTCGCCCTTGAATAAAATTATCGATTCTATAATCTAGACCTGTTTCTATTTTATTATTTCGGTTAAGTTCATATCCTAAAAAAGGCATTAAACGTAATTCTAAATCTCCACTACTATCTTGATAGATGCCAAGATATTCGTTATTGACTTTGATATAAAATTCTTGAGCATCTACACGTAAACCACTAATAGGTATTTCTAAAGTTGCACGATACCGAAGCCGAAATAAAGGATTGGTGGTATTAGAAAAAGTTTGATCTGTAGCAATCCGATGTCCAAAACGAAATCCTTCCAAGGACTGAACTACAGTAAATTGTTGAATCGAACGATGAACGATTTGGTTCCCCCTAATTCTAAATAAGTAGCCACCATTTAAGGACATACTACTACCAATTTTATACGAAAATAATGTAGTAAAGTCAGTCAGTACATATTGATAAGTTTGTGCCGGATTTGAAGTGTTATCGTAGAAAATTTGACGTGATTCTATACTATGAACAAGCTTTGTTTTGGATGCTATTGGCTTTGTTAGCGTTAGTTTAGGTAACAATCCCAAATTGTAATCGGATTGACTATGGATCAGTAGGGTGCCAAAATATAAGCTACATAAAAGGAACAATAGTTGTTTCATACTATTGGCTAAAATTCAATATTATCGCTTCGTCTTTGATCGACGACTAATTTTTTTATAAGCTTTACTTCATTATCAAAAGTAATTTCGTAAGTTTTGTAATCTCCATCTTCTTTTACTTTAACAATTAGCTCGTAATTTTTAGTAAGTTCTGATCGTGTGTTTTTGTCAATAATAAGTTTTCCTACTGAGTCCTTATTGCCAATATATTGCTCTTGAGTTTTTTGTATGCTGTACTTGTCGTAGTTTTTGGTTAGTACCTCTTCAATTTCTTTTTTTACCGCCTCGTTTAATTTCCTAAAAGGAGTTTGTAGTTCTACATCAATTAATTGACCAGTTGCAGTGAATTCAATACTGTATTTTGTTTTGTGAAGGCAGGTTTTAGCTTCATAACTAGTTCCATCCTGACTGATCTCTTTGTACCATTTGATTTTATGAGTAAACGGAAGGCTGTCAATCCAGGTGGTTGCGGATTTTGGTACATCGGAGCTTTTAACACGTTTTTCTTTTTCAAATTTAACCTGGGCAGAGGCAGCCAGTTGTACTAAAAAGAATAGTATAATAAGTGTGCTTTTATTTAAGGTCATAACTGGATAATGTTAATTATCAGAATGTTTTACATGAGTATTATAAAGGGTAGTATTCTTTTGCTGATAGGTTTCATTTAACTTGCGGGTAAAGATATCAAGTTCGTCAGCTACTATTTTAATAAAGCCTGCATATTTTTTGATCAAAGTTTCATCCAATACGTCTTTTTGAATTAAATGATTTAATCCTTGAAGTGTAGTAATAGGTTTACGTAACACATGAGAGATGTCAAATGACAGTTGCTCCAATCGATGTTCATATTCTTTATTGTCTGTTATGTCTTGTAAAATACCATACCAGGAAACTGAATCATTATCTTTTTCCTCTGGCGCAGCAAGTGCGCGATACCATATTACGTTTTGATTAGGTGTTACCACTCTAAAATCAATATTAATCATATGTTTTTCGACAAAGGATCTTTCTAAAGCCTGTTTGATTTTACAAAGGTCAGAGGGATGTATGACATCTAAAATTACTTTAGGGTTGTTTTTTAAAATTAGGCTAGTTAGCTTAGGATGAATGTAGGATAATGATTTACTAATAAAAGGTATTTCAATTTCTAGATGTTTAGTTTGGATGCATTGAAAGATTAGACCAGGAACCTGTTCTGTTATTTTTTGAAGGTGTTCCTCATTGCCTGCAATGGTTTGAGCTTGCTCTAAATTTAACTTTCGTAGGTTTAAAAAATCCATTGTTTTCTTAGCTAAGAGCTGGAGCGCTTTTCGTTGATTCTCTGAAATTTGTTTAGGAACTCGGTCAATTACACAAATCGTACCTAATACATTTCCTAATGGTGTTACCAACGGTGCGCCGGCATAAAAGCGTATTTTAGGATCTTCAATTACTAAAGGATTTTCACTAAATCTTGGGTCTTTTTTAGCATCTTCAATAACAAGTACCTCATCTGGCTTAGATAACGTATATCTACAAAAGGCCTGTTCAATAGGTGTTTGGTCAATGGCTAATCCGTGTTTGGATTTAAACCATTGTCTTTTATCATCCAGTAAGGTAATAAGAGAAATTGGTGTATCACAAATTGCAGTGGCTATAGCTGTCATCTCATCTAACTCCTCTTCTGGAGAGGTGTCCATTATCCCATAATTCTTTAGATCAGCTAATCTATCGCGTACTACCATATCTATGTCTTATATGTAATGAATAAAAGAAATTATTAATTTTTAATTGAATTTACAAGTAGTTTTAGCGCTTTGATGCTATACAAACTTTAAGACTATTTATTAAATAGTGGTAGGAACAGACAATTTATTACTGCTATTAGCCCACATTTTCTACTGTCGATTTTCTTTACAAAAGATTAAAGCCTGCGACAATAAATAAACTTATAGGAAAAAGTAAATAACAGCAATTAGTATGGCTATAAGTGCAATGGATATGCCAATATAGAGAACTTTAGTGTGCGTGCGGCGGTTATTGAATAAGGTTTCCATGAGCGTTGGCTTTACCTTAAAGATAATAACTTTTGTTAAAAAAATTAAGTTTTTTTTAGTCTTATTTGCTAAAAAACAAACCTTTACGTTTTAGTTGTACCACTGTTATGGAAATAGTGTTGTTACCAACAAGGTCACCTGTAAGATCAGAAGATGAAACATTATACCCAGGAATAACTCTTATCATTTTATTAGTATCCCTTTTCCAAAAAAAGTAATATTATAAACAAACGCTTTATTTTATGTATTTGTTTTTAAGTCTTTCTGAAGTATTCACTTATGAAATTACTTAAAAAAGTAAATTCTCATCTTTATTAAAAATATTGGGAAGTTTTGTTTAACGCTTCTTCCACAAGTCCATTTATAATAGTATGAAAATATGCAATGTTAACTTATGCTACCGAAGTAAAGTAGTGATTTGACTGATAGCATATATCATAGTTGAACTACCAGTGTAAAATGTCCATTATTGCAAAATCTATTGTAGATTTCAAATAATTAGGAATACAAATCAAGGATACATTAATAAGCTGTAGCAAATTGATTACCTATGGAAGTGCCTCCAGCTCTTGGAGAACAGCCTCCGCTTCAGCTTGTTTGTCATCACTTGCTTTTCTATTGGTATGTGACAATTTATGAGCTTCTTCCAATAGTTTTGCATACTTCTTTTGAAGAATTTCCTTTTTAGATTTCTTTTTGAAAAAATTGAACATGATAAATTTTATTATATGAGTTTATAAGATACTACCTACTCGTTTAATCAGAACGAAAGATTATCTTAAAGTTTAATCCTCAATTAAAATACCTTTAAAATCGACCCCCTTCCATCTCATAATCACATCATAGCTGTTAAGGCTATCAGATTTTTGAAAAATGAAAGAATCTGTGGATTTTGGATTGTCAAAAAACGTACTGTCATTCTCTGCTTTAAGCGCCACTTCGCGTTGATCATCTTGATAAAAAACCAGACTGTCATTTTCTACCCGAAATTCTAATATTTTGTGATTAAATTCGGCTACATCGTATTTACCTTTATAATTATGGAGAATAGCTGGTGATATGGTCATACTTGTTCTATGTAGCGGTTTTGGAATGGTATATGGTTTTTCTTCGATTATGTTTTCTAAGTCAGTTATGATTTGTGCAAAAGGTATTTCATCATAATTACATAAAAATGCGAAACTGTAGTTTTTAAGTATATCAGTTTGTACGTGTGCACGTATTCCTTCGGATCCACCGGAATGTCCAATGATGCCTTGCTCATTTTGCAATTCAGTAACGAAAGGTTCTTTACGAACATACTCCATAAGCTTCATCAAATCTGAAGTAGTAGAGTAGAGGTTAACTTGTCGGTTACGCTCTTCATTAAAATGATCCACTTCTGTAATCGAGTCATTTTGTAAGCTATGGTAATATGCGAATTGATGTAGATTTTTAACGTTGGAATAAAAATGTGCTCCCGTATGTTCCATCTCCAAAGGATCGAATATTTCATCTTGTGCATATTGCACAAATGGTTTACCAGTTATTTGATGTATGATATAGTACAGTAGTTCGTATCCGAGGTTAGAATAGCGATATGCAGTACCCGGTTCAAATTCTAAAGCAGCTTTTTTAATCAAAGCGATAGTTTCCTCAATCTCCATCGCAAAAAAATCATACTCCTGATCCAACCTTCTTGGTAAGCCCGATGTATTATCCATTAGATGCTGAATAGTTACCTTATCTCCATAAGGAAAATCATTTAAATACGTATTAATCGTTTTACTTCTTTCTATTAGGCCTTTCTGTTCTAATTGTAATACTGCAATCTTTGCTACTAATTTGGATATGGAACGGATGTCAAATTGATGATTTTTGGTGACATATAGATGAGAATTTTTATCTTTTGTTATCGAATAGGCCTTATTCAGTAGAGTTTCACCATTGCTAGTTACAACCACAGCTCCATTGAATTTTTTCAGTTTTGTGAGGGCAGAGAAGTACTCATCTATCTTTGAGTAAGTCATTGCTTGTTGTTGGGTCAATTTTTGTTCTGTATGCTGACAACCAAAACAAACCATTGCTAAGAAAAGAAAAACTATTTTGTACATCATTTTAAATTTTATGCAAACTAAAAGGAATTTAAATTCATAAAATTGTAAAAATGGTAGCTGTTCTTTTATTGATGTCTAAAGAAAAATTCAGGCAGGTCCTTAAATAGTTTTGATGGCGTAGTACCACAAGCTTTTTTGAAATCATTATTGAAATGTGCCTGATCAAAATATCCTGAAGCTATAGCCAATTCGGTAAAAGATAGTTTAGGGTTTTTAATCTTGTAGCGTATGGCCTCCACGATTCTTACAATAGCAATAAATCGCTTCAGCGTATACATTACTTCTGTTTTAAAAACGGCATTGAGCTGTTGGCGATTGATATCAAAAATTGCTGAGAGCTCATTTACAGTAGTTATTCCTTTACAATTATAAATATGGTTACATATGTTTTCAACCAAATTAACGGTAGCTGTCTTATGGGGTAGATGTTTTACTATAAATGCTTTGAAATGTTCATTTTGTTCTTCAAATTTTTTTGCTTCAAATATTTTTTGATGAGCAATTTCTATTGGTTTTCCATAGATGGGGGCTAAGTCATATATGCCCGCGGATGTTGGTAAATCGAAAAAAGTTCGATTCCACCAAGGCTGCACTTTTGCGGTATAAAAGGTGAGCTGTTGACCAAAATTCAATTTATAGGGCGGAGCCAATTGATGTATGGTAAAGGTTTTAGATGAAATTGGGGCAAGTTGGTCATCAGCATACTTCATGATCGATTTCCGTTCTTTAAAAAAAACAAAGTCATAACAACCATCATCTACCACGATACGGTATTGATCTTCTTGTAGCCCCTTAAAACGTAATCGATAGGTTTCTTTAATGTAGTCCTTAAGCTCCTCATCAGGCTGTTCAGCAACAATATCAAACTCCATACGCTATAGGCGTTTTTTGAGAATATAGAAATTGTTGTCTACGTTAATCTCCCCTTCATTTTTTAATTTCTTAGTTTGCCAATCTTTGGTAGGCTGAATCCAAAGCTCCTGATTACCTACAAAAATACGTACGGGCATATCAAAATTTTCGACAATATTGGTGTATCGATAGGTGAGTTCCCCTTGATTCAATTTATATTCCAAAGTTGGGATTTTTACGGTTCTTAGATACTGATCAAAAAATTCTGTTAGATCAATTCCGCTTTGTTTACTAATATAATCTTCGATTTGTTGAGTAGTTACTGTTTTGTGGTAAAAGGTTTCATTGAGCCCACGTAAGATCGTTCGCCATTTATTGTCATCATCAATAAGTTGCCTTAGCGTATGTAGTATATTAGAACCCTTATAATACATATCGCTAGATCCTTCTTTGTTTACATTATAGGTTCCGATAATAGGGCTGTCATTTTGAATAAGTTTACGGATCCCGATTACATATTCGTTGGCTGCATCAGTACCGTAATAGTAGTCAATAAATAAGCTTTCGGAATAGGTTGTAAACCCTTCATGCACCCACATATCCGCTGCATCTTTGTAGGTGATGTTATTGGCAAACCATTCGTGTCCTGCCTCGTGAATGATGATATAATCAAATTTACTTCCCCAGCCTGATCCAGATAAATCATATCCTCTATACCCATTAACATAGCCGTTGCCATAGGTAACAGAACTCTGATGTTCCATACCTAGATAAGGCACTTCAACTAATTTAAAACTATCTTCATAGAAAGGGTAGGGCCCAAACCAGTGTTCAAAAGCTTTCATCATTTTGGGTGCATCTTTGAATTGAGATTTGGCTTTATCCAAATTATAACTCAATACATAATAATCCATATCCAATGGGCCTTTTTCGCCATCATAGGTTTCTCCAAAATGTACATAATCGCCGATATTGATATTAACACCGTAATTATTGATCGGGTTGCTAACAAACCAATGAAATGTCGTAGTGTTATCTTCTTTTTCTTCTGTTTTAAGAAGTCTTCCGTTGGAGACGTTAGTTAACCCCTTAGGAACATTAACACTTATTTTCATACTATCAACCTCGTCATACATATGATCTTTATTTGGCCACCATACGCTAGCCCCTAAACCTTGGCAAGAAGAAGCAATAAAATGTTTGCCATTTTGATCTTTTTTCCAGGAAATACCACCATCCCAGGGTGCATTAACCGCTTCCCTTGGTTTTCCACCATAATAAATGTCTAGCGCTTTAATCTCACCAATTTTTTGAGGTTCTTGCAAAGTAATAAAGTGAGCATTACCTTCAGAAGTCACTTCGAGCTCCTTACCATTTTGGGTAACTTTATCAATAGTCATAGGAGACTGTAAATCTATTTGAAGCCTTTTATTAGGCTGTAACACTTTATACTGAACTGTGTTTTTACCTTCAATTGTTTTTTTATCCGGATCTACTTTGATATCTAAATGATAGTAGGTAAGATCCCACCATTCTCGTTCTGGTGTTATGGAACCTCGTAAAGTATCTTGTCGTGTAAACTGTTTTTCCTGACCAAAACCGAAAGCTACTATACCAATAGTTAGTAATAGGAATGATTTCAATTGCGTTGTATTTATTGTGGATTTAGACATAGTAATCTCTTAAAGAATATTTGATTTAATTCGTTTCCAAAGTTTAAAAATGATAAAAGCGGCTATGATAGCAATTAGCGATAAAATGGTTGCTTTAACGTATTGACCATAGATAAAATAACCTGTTGCAAATAACACACCATAAATCAAAACACAACCTACCAGCATTGCTAAAATACCTGAGGGAACGCTCCATTTTTCTGTGGTGTTTAGTATTCCTTTTTGTTTTGTTTTTTCGATTATTTTTTTCCATCCAGGACCCCCGGGTTGCGTTTTAGCGTAAAAATTCGTTAGCACATCTTCCGTTTCAGGTTTGGTGATAAAAGTGGCAATAATCCATATGATTGTTGTGATTAACACTACCAATGGATATTTACTCCAACTTGGTAAAAGATCTTCACCAAATAAGGCGTTAGAAACTGTTTGTGTATTGAAAATTAGGGAAACTATACCTGATGCAAACATGGCAGAAATCTCGCTCCACGCATTGATACGCCACCAAAACCACCTGAGAATAAAGATTAGTCCTGTACCCGCGCCAAACATGATGATATAATCAAAAAGTTGTTTCGCATTGGTAAGAAACAAAGCTAGTAGTGCACTACAAATCATTAAAATTGCGGTAGATACTCTACCAACAGTAACCAATTCTTTTTCTGAAGCATTTTTATTAATCTGTTGCACATAAAAATCATTGACCACATAGGAGGAACCCCAGTTGAGATGAGTAGATATGGTGGACATAAAAGCTGCGATTAAGGATGCCAAAACTAAACCGAGTAAACCAGAAGGTAATCGCGTTAGCATAGCAGAATAGGCAAGGTCATGACCAATTTTGTCTTTTTGTACTTTGTCTTCAGGGAAAGCTTTTCGTATAGCCGTCAATCCTTCGGATGCAAAGTAATAGGTGTCCATTTGTTTTTGTTCTTCCTGAGTCAAACCTCTTGAATTGGAAACCTCTTGCAGAGCTACGTATTTTTCTTTGGCAATATCCATTGCTTCGGGATCATCTTTTGGAAAAATTACTAATGAAGCCAGGGCCACTAATATCCATGGCCAGGGCCGGATAGCATAATGCATAATATTGAAAAAGAAGGTAGCTCCGATAGCGTGGTTTTCATCTTTGGCGGCTAACATTCGCTGCGCAATATAACCACCACCTCCTGGTTCTGCTCCCGGGTACCAAGAACTCCACCATTGTACCGCCAAGGGGATGATTAGTAGGGTAATTACCAATTCCGTATTGTCAAAATCAGGAAGTAACGAGATTTTATCTACTACTTGGGGATGCGTAATGAGGTTGGTCATACCATCAACCTCTGGTAAGTTAATGATATAATATGCTGCTCCTATTGACCCAACCATAGCGGTAAAGAATAACAAAAAATCGGTATAAACAACTCCTTTAAAACCACCAATAGCACTGAAAATAACGGTTACTACTGAAGCAATACCTACCGTTTCTATAGGAGACAAACCTAACATGACTTGTCCAATTTTAATGGCTGCAAGTGTAACCCCAGACATCGCCAAAATATTAAATACTACTCCTAAGTATAAGGCTCGGAAACCTCTCAAAAAATGGGCAGGTTTACCACCATACCTTAGGTCATAGAATTCTATATCTGTTTTGACATTAGACTTTCTCCATAATTTAGCATATACAAAAACAGTTAATAATCCTGTAATCAAAAAGGCCCACCAGGCCCAGTTACCAGACACACCTCCTTTTCGAACGATATCCGTAACAAGATTGGGCGTATCTGTAGAAAATGTAGTGGCAACCATGGACAGCCCCAGTAACCACCAAGGCATATTTCTTCCAGAAAGGAAAAATTCAGTAGCGTTTTTTCCTGATTTTTTGGATACATAAAGACCAATGAAAAGGGTAAGCGCGAAAAAGGAAAATATAAGTCCTATATCTAGGTTAGAAAGTTCTATCATTACACAAAAATGAGATTTAAGCGCTAAAAATAGTAAAAACTAACTCCTTTTTTATACATCGATTCTAAAATAGTGAATACCGGCATTGCATTATCCTTAGGTAGGGTGGATAGCGCATAGGATAATTTCATCCTTTTGCTTTAAAGTTTTTTTGATTACTATCTAAAAACTTTTGAAGGAAATACTACGGGGCTTTCGAATCCATCTTTTCCTACTGTGGCTATACCAAAGAAATAATTATCAATCACGATTCCATCTAATGTAAATTCATTTACATCACCAACAAATCTACTGTGATCCCAGGTAGGAGAGGTTGTGTCTCGCCAATATATTTTATATCCTTTTACATCGGGGTCTGCAACTTTTTTCCAGCGAAATTTTACCGAAGGCTCTACAATACCACCGATCTCCACTTCTTCAGGTGTAGGAGGAGCCCAGGCTATACTTGCCAGATTGATTGCATTAACTGCGGTTAGTTTGGCAGCATAATCAAAATTAACGTGCTTCACTACATCGCCGTATTCAATATTATTTTCTGTTCGAATATCTTGATGTTGCTGGGTGTAGTTTTCATGAGCTTCCATAATACGTATACCTGCATAGCCAGCATCATTAAAAGGTCTATGATGTCCCCCTCGTCCAAAGCGATCTAGTCGATAAATCATCATAGGATTCATCTCCGGCATATAAGTCTGGGTGGTTTTATGAACATATCGGGCCAGCTGTCTCGATATCCCATCTACTTCGCCACCATAATACCGTCTGGCGTTTCGTTCGCGTTCGGTTTCTGTGGGTGGAGTAGGTTCAGAAAAGATTCTAAAGGTGCGATTATCGATAACACCGTCTACACCTTTTATATTTCCGATCATATCATTATTAAGAATCCCTACTATATCCCATCCTTGTTTTTGAGCATAAGCAGCTAAACCTTTGCCGCCAAATAAACCTTGCTCTTCTCCGGAGAGGCCTACATAAATTATACTGCTGTCAAATTGATATTTTGACAATACGCGAGCAGCTTCGATGGTTCCTGCCATTCCACTTGCGTTATCATTGGCACCTGGAGAGTCAGAAGTAAAATCAGTTGGATCCGTAACTCTGGAGTCTATATCACCACTCATAATAATAAAGCGATTAGGGTGTTTGGTACCCCGCTGGATGGCAACCACATTAACAACCATTACATCTTTTACAATTCGTTCATTGGTTCCTTTTTCGACTAAATCTTTTTGATAAAAAACGTGAAGGCATCCATTACAGTTATTTGAGATGTTTTCGAATTCAGCTTTTATCCATCTTCTAGCCGCTCCGATACCCCGTGTTTCGGACACGGTATCGCTTAGCGTATGTCGGGTTCCAAAATTGGCTAAGGTTTTTATGTCTTGTGCTATTCGATCTGGGGACACAGAATTAATAATATCGTATATTTTTGGTTGGGTTTGAGCAAAAATTGCTGTTGAAAAAAGTAAACTTAACAATAAAAAATGGGTCTTCATTCGTGTAACGTTTTAGGGTTGAAGATAAATAAAACTCATAAAGTCCCTTGTTGCCTTAACATATTTATAAGGATAATCAGGTTGATCTTCTTAATATTTTGTTATGATTTCTTACTTTTAAAGCATAATCCCCAAAAGGTATGAGAAATTCAATTCTCTTAATTGTTAGTATTGCTTTTTTTTCCATATACGGTCAATCCGTTCGTATTGATTCGTTAGTAAAATTGTCAAAGTACGATGAAGCCTTGCGACTTGCCAAAAAACAATATGAGCAAGCAAACAAAGAGGAAGCCTTTTTAGAAATGGCTTTACTACAAAATGAAATAGCTGCGCTTTATTTTAAAAAGAATAATTATGACTCTACACAGGTTTACGCAAATAAAGCTTTAGCAGTAGGTACGACCAAACACTATCCAGAGGTAATTATGGGTGCATATTTGGCCTTGGCTAATATTCATTATGCTAAGTTCGAAGATTTAAAAGCACTTGCACGCTATCAACAAATAGATTCTGTCGCTACTGCATATGAACACCAAGATGTATCACTAATTAAAGCGTATTTTAATAGAGGGAAAGTATTGCTACGAACTTATAGTGTAAATGACACTTCGTATATCGGAAAAGCAGAAAATTATTTTAAAAAAGCAATTCATGTTGCCCAACAATTGGGCAATGAGTCCGAAGAGCATTACGGGTACATTATGCTAGGCAACGTATATGGACAACGAGGTGAGTTTGAAAAGGCAATGCCTTTTTTTACGAAAAGCGCTGCTTATTTTGAAAAAACCAATTCTTACAAGGACTTATCCGGTATTTATTGGTCTTTAGGTATCATATATACAGATCTCAATGATTATCAAAAAGCAGATTATTATTATGCTAAGCGGCTTCAGCTGATGTTGGATAATGGTAATGAAGGGGATATTGCTAATGCCAAAAGAACATATGGTGGCTTTTTATATAGAATTAAGAATCACAGAGCGGCAATTCCATATTTTACAGAGGCCTATGAGTATTACAAGGATTCAGATGCCGGCAGTAGTGGGATTTTGCTAGGCATTACCAAAAATTTGGCAGAATCTTATTTTAGGATTAATGCATTTGAAGAATCTGCGACATTTTATGAGCTCTCTATGCGTTATCAGGATACACTAGACAGCAGAAAACAAAAGGAACTTGCCTTAGATCTTGAAGCTAAATATGAAACCCAACAAAAAGAACAAGAATTACAACTTTTAGCAGCTCAGAAGGAAACAATTGAACTGCAAAAATCAAAGCAACGTACCTTATTTGTTTTAGGGTTCTCTATAGTTTCATTAGTCGTTGTCTTTCTGTTTTTTTTACTGCGTAACCGTCAGAAAACACATAAAAAACTAAAGGAGTTAGACCAAGCAAAATCGAAATTTTTCGAAAATATTTCTCACGAGTTTAGAACTCCATTAACTTTAATTAGTGGTCCTATAGAGCAACAACTCAAATCTAAAAATTTAGCCCCTGTTGCCAAACGTAATTTGATAATTGCTAAGAATAATGCAAAGCGACTATTACAACTTGTTAATCAGCTACTAGATCTTTCTAAAATTGAAGCTGATCAATATACGTTAGCTGTGCAGCAAGTGCAGTTAGATGAAACGTTATCCACATTAATCTCTTCATTTAGTTATCAGGCAGAGCTTAAAGGAATCGAACTTGTCACAGTAATAGATGGTACTGATGCTGTAGGATGGGTTGATTTGGATATTCTTGAAAAAGTAGTAACCAATTTAATGAGTAATGCTATTAAATTTACACCAGAGGAGGGAAAAATAACTTGTGGAGTAAAGTTAGGCAATGATGTGCTCTCTATCCAAATAGTAAATAATGGTGTTCACCTTACTGAAAATGAACTTGAACATATTTTTATACGATTCCATTCTTCAAACGAAAATCAGTTGGGTACAGGAATAGGTTTAGCGTTGACCAAAGAATTAGTAGAAAGACATAAGGGAACAATTGATGCAAATAGCGACACTAATTCAGTACGTTTTAGCGTCAAACTTCCAATATCGGAAAAGCTGTATCGGGATAACGAAAAGCTGCCAAAAGATATTAGCATCACGGAACTAAGCGATTTAAGTAATAAAGCGCCACAACTTCAAAAAATGCAGGATGAATATATTGAAGTAAGTAACACAAATGATGACTTACCAGTAGTATTGCTTATAGATGATAATGCTGATTTAAGAGCATATCTCTCTTCCTTATGTGTGGAAAAGTATATTGTATACACAGCAAAAGATGGTAAGGAAGGTTTTAGTAAGGCTAAACAATACGTTCCTGATGTAATCATCACCGATTTGATGATGCCTAATGAAGATGGTATTCAGTTGACCAAAAATGTAAAAGATAATATCAATACCAGCCACATACCTATAATCATGCTTACTGCAAAATCAGGAGATGAAAATGTATTATCAGGTATCGAGACTGGTGCTGATGCTTACATAACCAAGCCATTTAATTCTGATATTTTATTAGCAACTATTGAAAATTTGCTTGTCTCCAGAAAAAAACTACAAGAACGCTTTAGTCAAGAAGTGTTACTTACACCTCAAGAGATTTCTATAGACTCTGTAGAACAAAAGTTTTTAATGAATATTAAAGAAATAATGGATCAAGAATTGGTGGAGAGTGACTTTACTGCAGAAAGCTTTGCCCAATCTATCGGTATGAGTAGAATGCAATTGCACCGAAAATTAAAAGCACTAACAGGATTGACAACCACAGAATTTATACGTACGCAACGCCTTAAATTAGCAGCTGACTTATTGAGTAAATCCAATGCAAATGTTTCAGAAATTGGGTATGCCGTAGGGTTTAATAATCACTCTTATTTTACAAAATGCTTCAAAGAAGAGTTTGGTGTATCACCTTCAGACTACTCAAAAAGCAATTAGTTTAATACAGCTAAATACGTCATCGTCCTGCATTATATCTACTGTGTTACATATGTAATAAACCTTGTTACATATGTTCCAATAGCTTTAATCGTATTAGAATAGCTTTGGAGTAAACAAACTCTATAGAACCCGCTTTTTAATGCCAAATGATAAGATGTCCCTTTACGGAAATTTAAAAGAAGTTCCGGATAAAAAGATTTATCTAAATATAAACGCTTTAGAAAAAGGTGAGTATGAATTGAATATTGTTTATAAAAATAAAGTAGTGAAGACCACAACTTTTACAAAAAAATAAAATTGAAATGTTAACTATTGCTCATTTCACAATACAAATTAATAGTTAACTTATAAAAACACAGTCATCATGAAAAATCACATAGCATTAATTTTATTAATTACGTTGTCACTTTATTCTTGTGACACTGACGACGATAGCGCATTACCGGCAGAAACCGTTATAGTAGCAATTACTGACCAAACCGAAGAAGATCAAATGGGCGCATTTGCAGAGAATGCTATGGCCGTTTTTAATGGCAGTGTTTGGTCTGTCGGTGGCTACAATGCCTATTCTGGTGGCAACCGATCCAGTGATGTATGGAGAAGTAACAACGGCGTCAACTGGATATCGGTGACCAGTAATCAGTTTGCGGCAAGATCCGGGCATACCTTAACCGTTTATGACAATAAATTATGGCTTATTGGAGGTGTAGATACCAGTGGTAGTTATCTGGGAGATGTTTGGTCTTCTACAGATGGCGAAAACTGGACTTTGGTAACCAGTACACCTGGCTTTTTAGATTCCGCTTACCACGAAGTTGTGGTGTTTGATAATAAAATGTTTTTGATTAAAATTTCAAACTCCACTGGCGATAATGTTTCTGTTTGGTCTTCTACCGATGGTTTGACCTGGTTGGAGGAGAATAATGCTGCTTTTGCTGCAAGAGAAAAGTTTGAAGCCGTAGTATTTAATGGTGCTATTTATGTTTTAGGAGGAAAAAACATAGGAACCATTTATGACGAAATTTGGCGAAGCACAGATGGTAGTACCTGGACGGAAGTATCAACAACCGCAGCTTTCACCGCCAGACATTCGCATACAGCAACCGTTTATAATGATAAAGTTTGGATTGGAGGAGGCTTTGGGACCAGTGGAGCGCTTGGAGACTTATGGTACTCTTCGAATATGGTGAATTGGACCAGATATGAACCCTTACCTGCAGATCGCGGACTGTTTGATCACGCAGCGCTAAACTATAGCGGGGAGATTTGGATTTTTGGAGGTTATGAGGGATTACCGGCAGGACCTTATGAAATGACCGGTAAAATTAGAAGTATAGAAGAATTACCTTAACTTTACTAGACAATGTTAACCTTTGAATACTTACAACCACTAATAAGTAAACCATAACACAATAAACAGTCATGAAAACAATGAAATCAATTTTTATTCTAGGTCTATTTGCATTTTTAATAAGTTGTAGCTCTGATGATGATGGTAATGTAACACAGACACCACAAAGTTTTGAGGAAATAACAGCAGAATATATCTCCTCATTAGAAGCCGTAATGGGAGATGGTGTCATCACAGCAACAAATGATGCTGGCTTAGTCTGGACATCTGGAACTATCGTACTGTATAAAACAGACAGCGGTAGATTTGGAAAATTTAAAGTATTGAATATTGATCCAAGTGATAATTATAGCATGGTTATCGAAGCAGAGACCTATAATGAGGATGGTACGAGATATACCTTTGATGAATTCTTGGAAATAAGAGGAACTTTTTTCTTGGATCTTGATGAAATGACCATAGGCGAGAATAGTTTGGAGCCTAATGATTTTTGGTGGTTTAGACCCGATGCTACTACTACACTATTAGATCCACTTAATGGAGCGGTATTTACAGAATGGAACCCATAAAACTTTGCATAACAGATTACCAAATTACCAATAAATAAACCAAAACAATAAAAACACACAGGTTGATTATGAAAACGATTAAAATATTATTAACGCTTATTTTTATAGGAACAGTAAGTGCTGCTAATGCTCAATTTTTTAAAAAATTAGCAAAGAAAGCAGAAAAAGCTGCTGAACGTACTGTTGAACGAAGAGTAGAAAAAGAAAGTCAAAAAGAAACGGATAAAGCCTTAGATGAGGTTTTTGAGGGAAAAGAGGAGAAAAAGAAGCGCAATAAAAAATCTAAAGATCCGGTTATTGGAACTTCCGATGATAACACCTCTCAAAATAGCACTGATGTAAAGGTAGAAAGAGCTTCGGATTTTGAACCAGGAGCAGTAACCATTTTTGAAGATGATTTTTCCAGAGATAACCAAGGTGATTTTCCAGCCAAATGGGATACCAATGGTAGTGGCGAAATTGTAGTGATTGAAGGAAAGAAATGGTTTAGAATAGGTGGTAAATCATTATACGTACCAATGATTAAAGAAACCTTACCCGAAAACTATACCATTGAATTTGATATGTATACTGTGGGTCTTGATCGCCAAACAAGTTCACAGTCTTGGATTGAATTATTGCTGCACGATTCACCACGATTTGAACGTTCTACAGCTTCTGCAATGATAAAATTATCTCCTTGTCAGTTTATAAATTCTCCTGGATATATTGAGAAAAGAGAAAATGGAAAGCGCGTATTTTGGAATGAGATCGGTAAAGATTACCGAGATCTTATTAACGGTAAGTTACATATTGCTATTGCCGTTAATGGACCCAGAATGCGTTTATGGATGAACGATAATAAATTAATTGATGTTCCAAGAATGGTCCCTGCCACGGCAAATAAATTTAAACTTTTCGTAAGAGGACTCCGGGATGATACCGATAAAGACGAGGTATACATCACCAATTTTAGAGTAGGCAAAGCTGGTGTAGATAACAGAAGTAAGTTGATTACGGAAGGTAGGTTGAGTACTAATGCCATTCAGTTTAAATCGGGTAGTGATGCTTTACTTACTGAGTCGTATAAAACCATAAGAGAAATTGCCCAGGTACTTGAGGATAATGCCGATGTGCGTATCAAAATCATAGGACATACAGACTCAGACGGATCAGAATCTAGCAATTTGGAGCTGTCAAAAGAACGTGCTAAAGCAGTAAAGAATTCCTTAATCAACCAATATGGAATAGCGGCGGACAGAATAACTACAGATGGTAAAGGAGAATCTGATCCTGTGGCTTCTAACGACACTAGTGAGGGTAAGGCTCAGAACCGAAGGGTTGAATTTATCAAACTTTAAGTTCAGATAGAATGAATTGTTCTACTAACTATATTAAACTTTCACTGATGAAAACTATTAAAAATATATTATTGTTATTGCTCGGATTATCACTAAGTAATTGTAGTAGTGATGATAATGATGCAAATAATCTTCCACCTCAAAGCTTTAGTCTTATAGGTGTTACTGATGGGGCAATAGAAGTTGATGTACTACCTACATTTAGATGGGAAAATGCTATTGATCCAGAAGGGCAAGCTGTGACCTATCGAATTTTGTTAGATACTAACAGTACCCCACAAGCTGTTTTATCTGAAGGGATTACTTCTACTTCATTTACGGCTAGTAATCGATTACTACTAGCTACGCAATATTATTGGCGTATAGAAGCCACTGATGCATCTGGTAACACTACACAGAGTGACATTTATAGTTTTACGACACGGAATTTAAACCTTACAGATAATTTAGTTATTGAAAATGCTACATTTCCAGGAAGAAGAAATCATAGTTCCGTAGTATTTGATGGTAAAATCTGGGTGATTGGAGGTCAACAAGATTTGGCGACTAACAGTGCTAGTAATGATGTTTGGTTTAGTGAAGATGGTAGTACTTGGACTGCAGCTACATTGAGCGCACCTTTTACAGCTCGTGCTAATCATACTTCCGTAGTTTTTGATAATAAAATTTGGGTTATTGGAGGTTTTGATGCCGCAGCCAATTATAGGAATGACGTTTGGTTTAGTAGTGATGGTATAAATTGGTCTGAAGCGACAGCAGATGCACCATTTTCAGCAAGATTAGGTCATTCCTCGGTTGTCTATGATAATAAAATCTGGGTGATTAGTGGTAGAAGTGCAGCGGGTTATGAAAGCGATGGATGGTATAGTACTGATGGAATCACTTGGGTTCCTGCTACAGAAAGTGCAGACTTTATAGGAAGAACAGGGCATTCAACCGTTGTTTTTGATAATGAAATGTGGATGATTTGTGGTAGAGATCTTTCTGGCGCATTTGCTGAGATATGGCATAGTAGTAATGGAAATGATTGGACAACAGTTGCTGCCGACTTATCAATGCTTGCAAGAAGTACGCATAGTACTGTAGTTTTTGATAATAAATTATGGCTCACTGCAGGTGCTAATGATACACAGCGCTTAAATGATATTTGGTATAGTGATGACGGTATCACTTGGAATGAATTAACGGCAACAGCTTCATTTAGCGCTAGAGTAGGGCATAGCTCAGTGGCTTTTGATAATCAAATATGGGTTATTGGGGGGTATGATGGAGATGAACAAAACGATGTTTGGGCCTTTGATTAACCGGTGCAATCGAACTAAAAAATAAACATAAAGCATACATAAATATATAGTCATGAAGATAATTAAATTAATACCTCTGATTTGTTGCCTACTAATCCTTATCAGTTGTAGTAGTGATGATGATGGTAACGCTCGTACAGGTTTTTTTCCTAATGAAATAGTTCTAACAACAAATGCTGATGGTACTTCAAATACCACAAGTTTTACGTATAATACCAATAATCAAATAGCTGAAGCTAATTTTGGTGGACAAATAGTGACATTCTCCTATAATGAGCAGGGTTTGATAAACGAATTTAATGTCGGCTCAGCTGCTGAATCCTACAGTATTCAATATTCAGGGTCTACCGTAGTCAGTTTTACAAATCTCGATACCAATGATGTAATACCTGTTTCTTACACGGATGGTACTTATGATTTTGACGGTAGCACCTTCACCTTAGATGCAAACAACCGATTTATTAGTGGTAGTGGAACATTAGCCGTAACTTATAATGAAGAAGAAGGTCCTTTTACAGAAGTAGCATTTCAACCTGTTTTATTTTTTATCGGGGCAGGCGCAGTGGCAAGGATAAGTTATTTTTTCTCAGTAAATGAAGTTAATTCTTTTACAATACCCTTGGGTGGTGAGTTGACTTGCACTACCACAAGAAACAGTGATGGAAACATATCTTCAGTGGCTGCACGAAGCGGTGATGGTACGTTAATATATACCTATACGATGAGCTATGAACAAAGAACCATCAACAATTAAAAAAATAAAATTATGAAATATTTTTTCTTAGTCATTATAGTCCTACTCTCGGTTGGTGTAAGTGCACAAAATAACTGTTCGGATTTTTATCCATCAGGTGAAGGCAAAACCTATGTAGTTCATCACTTCAATAAAAAAGATAAATTGACTTCCATTACGGAGTCAACTATTACAGATGTATCTTCAGATGGGCTCAAAGTTAAGTCTGAAGTGAAAGAGGATGATGGCGATAGTATTGTGGTAGGTACTTATGATGTAAAATGTGATGGAGAAAACACTTGGATTGAACCTGAAGCATTAGTATCTCCAGGCTTGATGGAACAATATCAAAATATGGAGTACTCCATTAGTGGAAATGGTTTGCAAATTCCTAATTCCCTTACTGTCGGCCAGAGTTTACCAGATGGAGAGGTGTTGATGAGTGTAGATGCCGGAGTGATGAAGATGAATGTTTCCATAGTAATGACGGATAGAGAGGTGGTTAGAAAAGAAAGTGTCACTACCGATGCAGGTACGTTTGATTGTTTTGTTATTACCTATTCCAATACGATAGAAATGGGAATTCGAAAGACTTATAATTGCACGCAATGGATTGCGCAAGGTGTTGGTATGGTAAAAGAGGAATCCTATAAGCAAAATGGTAAAAGGATGTCTAAAAGCCTTCTGCAACAAATTAAATAAAGAGGGGTTCCCTGGAGCTATATCCAGTGAAAGATACAAAATATGAGCAGTGACAATTTTAAGATAGAAAATTAACATTAAATAATTAACCATGAATTTACATAAGTTTATCATACTTAGTTTAATCGTACTCCTGGGCTACTCTTGTAGTAGTGATGATGATGGAGGAGGTGATCCAGTAATAAATAGCGTTGTGCTAACGAGTCCAGGTGATGGTTTACGACCGGTTTCAACTTTACCAGAATTAACTTGGGAAACCTACGAAGCCGAAGGTTCAGTAACTTATACCGTTTTTTTAGGGACCTCTGCTACGATGCTTAATGAATTCAGTACGGATATTACCGCTACAAGCTTAACTATCACAGCTACAGAAGCTTTAGATCTAGAAACGGTTTATTTTTGGAAGGTAAACGCATATGTCGATGGTGAACTGATAGCCGAGAGTGAAGTACGAAATTTTACTACCGAAACTGTCGCTCCAGTACTATTGACAGAAACGGCAGCGTATAGTGCCCGTAAAGGAGCAGGGATGGCAGTGTTCAATGATAAGATGTGGGTCATAGGCGGAAGAAATGAAGCAGATACTCCCCTAGATGATATTTGGTCTAGTACTAACGGTACAAACTGGACCAATGAAGGAAGTTTATCCTTTGGAGCAATTTATGGACATAAACTTATAGCGTTTAATGGTAAATTATGGATCTATGGAGGAATTGTTGCAGGTGTATTATCAAATGCTATTTATAGTTCCTCTGATGGTGTGATATGGGATATTGAAACAGGAACAACGCCCTTTACTCAATATCAGTCTTCGAGGTTTACCGTTTTTGAGGACAGGATTTACAGAATCGCAGGTTATGATGCTAGTGTAGAGGATTTATCCGAAGAACGTAATGTATATAGTAGTGCAGATGGTTTAAATTGGACATTAGAAACAGAAAATCACAGATTTGAAACTAAATTTGGTTTTTTAGTTGAAACGTTCAATAATAGCATCTATGGTATAGAACCAAATCCTAGTACGGATATAGCAGAAATTAATATAAGATCTAGTAATGACGGAGTCAATTGGTCAGCAACAACAACATTTGCTACCAATGAAAGAGGGATAACTTCTATCGGTAGTGTGGTGTATAATAATAAATTAATTCTAATGACCACACCAGAGGGTGGAGGAATCACAAGTGCTACATTTTTTGAGTCTATTAACGGTGAAGATTGGATTCCTGCCACAAGTATAGCGTCTGTACCACTACAAGCAATCTATTTTGAATTGCTAAATCTTAATGGACAGCTATTTGCAGTTGGTGGAGCACAGCGCAGCAATTTTTCTGTTGCCAATAATACAGTGTGGAGTTTAAATTAAAGGGTTTTATCAGATTACCCCATTTTATATAGAAAGAAAAAGGTTCTGATTTGGTCAGAACCTTTTAGCTTTACTAAATACATATTTTGTTTTATTTATTTATCATTGATGTTTGTGGTAGGTAAAATCTCGTCAGTTTTTTCTTGATCCACTAGGTTTAATTTAAAGAATTGTTGCTTTTTGATATTATTCATTTTATGGGTCAATAATATCAATGCATCACCATCTCTAAAGCCTGCGAAATTTGTGCCTAACATGTAATTATCAGACTGAACAGTTGTGTACAATGATTCACGAAAATAATTACCCTCTTTATCAATTTTTAAAAGTATGATTGATGTGCCAGGAGAATACATTTTAAATAATTTTCCAGAGGTGTGATTTAAGTTTCTAAAATTACCATTATATATTAGGTAAATAGAATCATCTTGAGAGAAGATATAATTGTCACCAAACATATCCGTTGATAAATCTGTATTATTTTTACCAATTTTAGTTGACCATAAAATTTCACCTTTTTTGTTTATTTTTATTATTGCTAAATCTTGTCGAACAAAGTAAAGAATAGCATCAGCATAAAAAGTATCTCTGTATTCCCCGATAAGGACCATATCACCATTTTCATATCGATAGATTTTTCTTAAATCAAAATAAGATTCTTCATAATTACCTTTGTCAATTTCTTCCGATACTCTGTTGGCTTTATTTTCGTTTAGTAGCTGAAGAAAGTATTCTTTTTTTAAGGGGCTATATACTATACTATGAACCTCAGGATTTTTTAGATTCAATTTATACAAGAAGATACCTTTCATATAATCCTCAGATATATCTGAATAATATCCTGATAAAATAAATTCATTTTCCGTAAGAATAGATTGTACATCACTGATATAATGTTCTTGTTTATCGAGCTCGTGTAATATATTGAATTGATTATTTTTCAAATGATATAACGTATAGTCAAAATGATTTTTAGAATACATATTTTTTGCCAACAAAAAAATACTACCATCATCGATAAGGCGCATATGAACCCATTTAAATTCCTTTGAGGTTTGCGGAAGCTCGTATCTCTGCTCTGTTATATTAGAAAAGTTATTATCAAAGTATAAGGCTTTTATTAGCCTTTTTTTTGTGCCTTTTTGAAAAAATTCATAAACTATTGCCGTGTATGAGGGGTTAGGTTTGAACAAATGGTGGTTGACATATTCGAACTCGTATTGATCAATTTCTTCTCTTTTTATGAATTCTTTTGCAGATACTTTGAGTTGCTTTAATTGAATTTTTTCGTAGTAGTAAGCAAAGCTCTCGCCCTCATTTGTAACTGTGAAAAAAACGATCTCATTGGAATTTAGTTGGATTGTACCAAGATATTCGGTATTAGGTTCTTCCTTAGTGTTTAAGATAACTTTCTCTTGATCAGTTGGGGTAAAATCTAAATTGAACTTGATGATGGATTTGCTTTTTTGACCATATCGCCCATTTCCATATAAGATATAATATCCCGTGCTATCTTGTCCAAGTATTTTTATAGGTACGGAACGGTCTTTAAGTTTGATTTTGCTAAATAATTCAAGTTCTACATTGCTTATATTGTTTTGACTATGTACATCATTAATTGTAAGTAGTATAAATAATATAAGTATGAATTGCACCTTTAGTGTAATACAAGGTTTTATAAGATTAATCATTTTAGTATAGTAACTTTTTCGCATAATTATAAAAGTTTGGTATTGATATGTATCTAAAGCAAAACCGTAGGAAGTGCAGATGTACAGATCCTACGGTTTTCTTACACAAACTAACCAACAATATGATTTGATGTTGAACTGAGTTAAGAATTTTAAGTGTAAAAACCCTTATTTATTTCAACATATAGTGCATATCTTGTGTAATTATTGTAAACTCTTTCTTTTGTTTTTTCTCCGCTATTCTTTCAAGATTAGAGCTTATTTTAGAAGCCATTTTTTCTTGTTGCTCAAGAAGTTCATTAGCTTCAAATGTTACTCCCTCTTTTTTGGCAAGTACCTTTTTTACTTTTTTTAACTGAGATGCTTTACCGTAATCTACATTAAGTAATTTGACACGTGCAGCAGCTAATCCCATTTGTGCTTTTACTTCAACAAAATAGATTTCGCCTGCTTTGAGATCTGCCTCTATAAAGTCGGTGTTTTCTGATGTAGCCCAAAATGTGTGTTTTCCTGGTTCGCATTCATAGCGTAGGTAGTTTCTTCCTTTGAATTTACCAATGTAAGAGTTGTCATCAAAATATTTAAACCCAATGAGAGCTCCTCCTGTTGAGGTACGAACAAAATAGACCACGGCTTTATTTTCCGAAGGTGGAGTAGGTTCTTGAGCTTGAATGGTCGATATGTTAAGAATAGATAACAATACTATTCCAATAATAATTGTAACTGAGTTGAGTGATTTCATTATTCAAAAATTTAAAGATTTATTTTAAATGCATTAACGAAGGGTAATTGTTACGTATAGATCGATACCATTTCCATTGAAATCATCGAATTCTTGTACGCCTATTTCCTCTTTACTTTCAAAGCTTACATTATAGTATTTTAGACCCACGATGCAACCTACTGTTTTGTCGCCAAAAAATTCATACTCTGCCAAGAAATGAAAACCGCTACTTCCTTTATAATTAGAAGATGCTTTACCGGCATCATCTATATCCAACTTAAGTTTAGGGCTAAAATAAAAACCATAGCCTGTACCAAAGTTTAGGGTTTGGTATTTATATTTATCAAGTCCAATCATGTATTTAAAGGTAGGCTGAAAAGATAACCTATTGAATCGTACTGATGCATCTTCTAATTCTGGTCTTAAAAAACTAGAATGATATCCGAAATTAGCTCCTATAGAGTATTTTTTTTGAATGATATAATCTCCACTGATATTGATGTGCCAGCCACCTCCAGCACTTATGGATGCATCTCCAGATCCTGTAACATTACCGTCTTGATCGGTTTCTGTGTACGGGAAAACATCAATGTTTTCAAAACCCAGTCCTATCCCTAATTGAACCCCGAATTTAAAAAAGTTTTCTTTGGGCACCGTAGGAATGTTTTCTTGTGCTTTGGTTAAAGATGTGAATCCTACTAGTGCGAATAGTAAGATGAAGTTAGTGTATTTCATTATTCCTTAATTTTTTGTTAACGCCGCAAAAATATCTGACTGTTAAGTATTACTATTAACGGTTTTCCGTGATTTTTAAAATATTGAGTAGTAAAGGTTTTGGGCAAGTAATTGCAATGCGGACACAATTTATCGGTTAATACCAATTATAATATCTTCAGAAAGCATCCTAGGCAACTCAGACTTGGCTATTGCATAATGTTCTGTGCTATAATTTGTATCATCGTTAATCCGGTAGAGCTTAGATCTTTTTGAAATCTCCTGTAAATTAGGAACAACGATAACACTATCTTTTACAATATTTACAATTTTAAGTGTAGAGTAATAACCAGTATCAGTTTTAAATTCGTAAACATCGCCTATTTGAGGAGCATTGATGTAAGTATTGTTATTTTTATCAACTTCATTATTTATATAGAATATTGCAGCGATAATAACAAGTACTATGGGAATACCGGTAAATTGCCAAAGCGGTGTTTTGGTTTCTTGCTTTATTTTATCATATTCATTTCTTAATGAAACGGGCATTTGTTTTGCTTCTAACGTTTGTTTGCAATGTCCACATTCTGATATTCCTTTTTTTCCTAAAGAAAACATTGGGATCCAAAAAAGATAAGCATACCAATGATACAGTGTAAATTGGATTGATCCTTTGGTGTCGCAATGTGAGCAGACAGCGTGTAAGGATTGAATTGATTTGGCTCTTGATGTATTAGTTCCGTAAGCTACCATAATTATTTATTTTAAATGACTGTTTATATTATTTGATAGGTGTCAATAGTTAAGTTCTCAAATCATTTTTGTTAATATGAGGCTACTATTACATTCATTATCTGGCATCAAAAGTAATTGAGCTATTAATCATAATGCTCACGGTTTCTGGTGATTTTATTTCGATTATTAATTCTTTTATTTGCAAAAAAATAGAAACTCATGACATCGTTGGCTAAAATCATAGCTCTTGCATTAATCTCAATTATAGGGTTTTATGGTGCTGCTCAGGAAATAGATAGTGTTAAGCTGAAAAAGTTTGATTCTATTAAACAAGAGATTAATACCGTAAGAAATGCTGAAGAAGCACTAGTACATTTCAAAAAAAGGTTAAAATACAGTAAAGCTTACCAGATCGATACAAAAATTATCGAAAGTTATTGGGATTTAGCCGGTGTATATGTAGAACTTGCAAAATCTGATTCTGCTCAATTTTATTACGATAATGCGATTCAATTATCACGTAATCTTAAGGATCCTTTCTATTTTTCAGCTTCAGTGGTTAATTCAAGAAATGTAGAGCTCAGTATTGGTAACCACGATAAGGTGACCAAGTTAGTCTATGAGGCTATGGATATGTTAAAGGATTCGGAGCGGGATAAACGTATGAAAAATAATCTGCTTTTTACCTTAGCGGATATATATACAGACATTCAAGAATATGAAAAAGCGTTGGCGAACTACAATAAAATCTTAGACTTAACCAAGGACCCAGGTCTTTTACCTTATGTATACAGTTCAATAGGTCGAGTGTATGGAAGTCAGCAAAAATTAGACTCTGCTATCTATTATTATAAACAAGGAGCAGAAATGTTCAAAGCAAATAATGTACAGCGAAGTTATAGTTCGGTGCTTAAGTCAATTGGAGCTCTATACTCGCGTAAGGAGGAATATAAGGCTGCAGAAGAATATTATTTAGAGGCCAAAGCGATCCAAGAGAAATTTAAATACAATGAATATTTAGGTGGAACTTTATTAAACTTAGCAGGAGTATCAAGACATTTAAAAAAGTTTGATAGGCAACTAGATTATTTGTTAGAGGCCGAAAAATTACTCAAAGATTCCAAGGACGTGGAAATGCTCGAGGATTTGAATTTTCAAATGATGACCGCCTATGCAAGAAAGGGAGACAATAAAAATGAAGATAAATATCTAGAGCGCTATTTTTCGCTCAAGGATAGTATTTTTAATGACCGAAAAGCTAAGGCTATTGCCGAAATTGAAACTGAATATGAGGTAAAAGAAAAAGATGCGGAAATTGCAAGAAAAACTGAATCCATTCAACAACAAAAACGAATTAATCTGATCATTCTAATAGCAGCAATTATCATAACCATTTTATTGGCTATTACACTGTTGCTTTACAAACAAAAGTTAAAGAGGGAGCGCCTTTTATTTGATAAACAAGCAGAGTTGAATGACGAAAAAGTATCAAAAATAATAGAACATCATAAGCTTCAAAATGTTAAAGCTCATATAACAGGGCAAAATAAAGAACGGGAGCGAATTTCAAAAGATTTACACGATGGGGTTTGTGGAACTATTGCTGGTATAAAAATGAAACTCGAAAAATTGGTTGAAAACCAAAACAATGAAATCAAAGGAATAATAGATAGTCTTGAGGTGACCTATGATGAGGTACGTTCGATTTCTCACGATTTAGTACCTAAAAATTTTCAAGAGCAACAATTTATAGAGCTTTTGAAGCATGTTATAGAGTTTTCGGTAAAAGATGAGATTAAAGCGAATTATGAATTTTATCCTAAAGATCAATTAAATACAGTTCCTGAAGATATACAGATGAATATATATCGAATTGTACAGGAGTTGCTAACTAATGTGAACAAACATTCTGAAGCTAGTGAAGTGTTTGTTAATATTACGCTTCACGAAAATAATGTCATTAATATAATGGTTGAAGATAATGGAAAAGGATTTACTTCTCTTGACCAAAAAGAAGAAGCTGGGATTGGTTTGAAAAGTATCCGAAAAAGAGTTGCAGCCTTTGAAGGTGCTTTGACGATTGATTCTAATTCCAAAACAGGAACTTCTGTAAGTATTGATATCCCTATCGAGCAAAAGGTTAGGTTTAAGCAATATTCATATATAAATTAAACTTTCTTTACTACACGATGCATACTATAATCAAGGTAATTATTGTAGATGATCACAGGATGTTCATAGAGGGTATTATTTCCTTGTTGGATAATAATCCGGATATTGAAATTTTAGGAACTGCAGCAGATGGTAAAGCAGGTATTAAGTTGTTAGAAAAAGAGAAGCCTAATGTTGTTTTGACAGATGTTGAAATGCCAAAAGTAGATGGTATTACATTTACAAAGTATATTAAAAATCACCATCCGGATATCAAGGTGATTGCTTTGACATCGCATTGTAATGGAACAATTATAGATAAATTAAAATCTGCTAATGTTGATGGGTATTTGCTTAAAAAGACGGGTAAAATTGAATTGTTAAATGCAATTTATAGGGTAGTTTCTGGTCACACTTATTTTACTAAAGAGGCTGTAGAAGAATTAAAGAATAGTTTACTCAAAGCTGAAGGAAAAAATAATGATGTGACACTTAGTCCGAGAGAGCTTGAAGTGCTAAAACTAATTTGCTACGAAAAAAACACAGCTACTATCTCTGAAGAATTACATATATCAATTAATACCGTAGAGAGTCACCGTAAAAATTTAATGCGAAAGCTTGGCGTAAAAAACATGATTGGTTTAGTAAAGTATGCGATTAAAGAGCATATTGTTTAACCGGTATAGGCTATTGAAATTTGCAATTTGTTATCTTATAAAAGTTACTTTACTAATCTTACCATTAGTGACTTCATAAATGGCTACGGCACTAATTTCAGTATCATTGATCGTTACTAATTCTTCATCAATCACCTTATTATCATGTACAATACGATTTTGTAGAATACAATGTAAATTTGGTGTGTTTTTAAAAAATTCATCGTAGGCATTCTTGAGTTTATCTCTTCCTTTCAATTGTAATTGATTTGGAAAGTTATAGACTTCTACATCCTCAGAAAACGCTGCGGCAAACGCCTCAATATCTCTATTATTATATGCATCTAGTTGTTGCTGTACTACTTTTTCAGGTGAAGTTTCAGAGACTAAAGCAAGCAAATTTCCTATTTCATTTGTGGTTATTCTAGTAATCGAATGTAAATTATCTTCCTTAAAGGTTGTTAATATATTCCAGGTAGTATCTTGCTGCGGGTTAAAATAGTAAATACGGTTTTTTACCGGTAAAAGTATTGTTCCATTATTCAACCAGCACATATCCTCATTATTGGTTATGGTATTGATAATTTTTGAACGTTCTCCACTTATGGGATTGATGTTTCGTATTTCCCAAAGTTTATTTTCTTTACTGATATAGCTTATTAAAGATGAATTAGGAATTTTATGGATGGATCGACCCACGTTTTTATCCAGAAGTCTCTTTGATTTTCTTTTGATATTATAAGAATACAAATCCATTCTATCTTCTACCAAAACTGCGCAAATTACAATATCTTTCGTATACCAGCTGTGGTAGCCTACTTTAAGAGAATCAATCAACACATCACTTTTACCGCTAGTAAAGTCATATTTATAAAGCAGCTGTGTTCCATCCTTACCCAGGCGAATTGCTGAAACTGCTTTTTGCTCTGGTATTTTTGTTGGAGAGTATTCACTGCCGTTAGGTGTTTGTGAAAGCACAGTGGTTTTTTTGTCTCTTAAATTATATTTAGCTATTTCTGTTTGGTCTCCCTGTGTAGCCGCATAAATTATAATGTTATCGTTATAAAAATAGGGTTGATTGTCATATCCTGGATTATTAGAAATATTGGAAACTAATTCTAATGAAATTCCTTTTTTTGTAGAATTGACGTTAAAAAGATAAACTTCGGTATCAGGTTGGGCATAAAAAATGGAAGTAACTAGAAAAAGAACAAAGTTTAATTTTTGACTCATAATAATTTGTGCTGGTGTCTTTTTGTTAAATGTACTTATTTTCTAAATATATAAAGCCCAATTATGGGGCCAATAGCTAGCAACATATATGAAAATTGAGACGGAATGATCCCCATAGTAAAATCCAACAATTGAATACTAAAAATCGTAATAGCAAAACCAATACAGTTTACAATAGTAAGTCCAGTGCCGCGATACTCTGCGGGAGCTGCGGTGGCCACTATTGATGAAAATTGAGGAGAATCTGCGATGACTACCATTCCCCAAATACAAAGTAAAATAAGAAATGGAATAGGTGGCACTAGAAATAGTAAAGGTGATAACAAACAAAATAAGCCTGAAAGCGATAAGGAAATAAAAGCAACTTTTCTACTTCCAGCTTTAATAGAAATTATACCTCCAATTGCACAAGAAACAGCTCCTATTCCTATAATAATAAAGGACCAAAAGGATACTGGTAAAACTACTCTATTGATATTTGTATAGGTTTTTAGTAGGATAGGTACAAATCCCCAAAACGCATAGAGCTCCCACATATGACCAAAATAACCTATCGCAGCTTTTCTAAAATTGGTAATGCTAAAGAGTTCGCTGATAACGCCTAACTGCAATCTTCTAACAGGTTTTCTATAAGGTCCATCTGGAACTAAAACTAATAATAGAATTCCGCCAAACGAGGCAATTACCGAGGTGCTTATAATTACCGTAGTATAGTCGTTAGTCCAGGTAATTGCATTAATAAAATGTGGAAAAGCGGTTCCAAGCACTAAGGCTCCAACTAAGAATCCTAAAGCTCTTCCTAAACCGTGTTGAAAGTAATCGGATGCTATTTTCATACCAACAGGGTAGATACCTGCCAAAAAGAATCCGGTAGCGAATCTAGCGGTTAATAGATTAATAACATTATTATTTGGGATTAAGATGGTCAGGTTGCTGATCGAGGCTAACAGCGCACAGATCATGAAAATTTTAGAAGGCGAAAATCGATCTGTGATTGTTAGTAACGCAAAAGTCAACGTTCCAACAATAAAACCAAATTGAACAAAGGAGATCAAGTAGCCTAACAAATCGAAAGAGGACTTTATTTGTGAAGCCAATTCATCTATCACAACATTACCAGCAAACCACAATGAGGTGCATAAAAATTGCGAAATAATGATGATAGGAAGTATGTAGAATTTGGATTTCAGCGCGTTACTTTTAAGGAGCTAAGGTAGCAAAATCTTTTAATAGCTGATGTACCTGGTCGGTGTCCTCCACATAGTACTTTGCAACTGTTTTTTTAAGTCCAACTTTGATCGTATGTGTTTGCTCTGGTAATTCTTTAAACATATACTCATCCGTCCAGTCATCTCCAATAGCTAACACAAAATCATACTTTTGTTTAATTAACATTTTGGCAGCCGATTTACCTTTATTTATACCACTAACCTTTATCTCTATAACTTTGTCACCCTCAAGTATCTCCAAATTATGATTAGCGATCAAATGACGAATTGTAATTTTTAATTCGTTTGCGCGGTTTTTTCCAAGATCAGGATCAACATTTCTAAAGTGCCATGCTAAGGAATAATTTTTTTCTTCGATTAATGAGCCAGGAGTCCTGTCAGTAAAGGATTCTAATACGGGTAATATAGACTCAAACCAAGTGTTATTCGCACTTTCCATTTGCTCCCAGTCTTTATCCTCCTCTTTTAACCAGGCTCCGTGTTCCGTAATTAATGTGTAATTTTTATGACCAAACCATTCATTGAACGTTTTCTTATCTCTACCGGTAATCAGTATTAATTTAGTAGTAGAACTTTTTTGTAACTGATCTAAGATCGTATAGATCTTTTCTGTGGGTTTCGCATCAGCAGGGTTTTTCTTAAAGGGTGCCAATGTACCATCATAATCCACAAATAAAATACTGGATCTGGCATTTTTATACGCTTTAAGTATGTCATCTTGTAAGGTATCCGATAGTTTTTGCACAGCATATTTTTTGCTGACCTGTTTAGTGCTTTCTAGGGCTTGCATAAAGTCTTTTGCCCATTTTTCTACATTATAACGTTTTAATCTCTTCTGCAGAGCCGTATTCCTTTTGATCTGTTCTGCCTCCGGCATTTCTAGCGCGTATTTTAAGGTATCCGCTATCTCTTCAAAATTGTTAGGGTTGATGATTAAGGCTTCACTCATTTCGTTGGAAGCACCTGTCATTTCCGAAAGTATCAACACACCTTTTTTGTCAACTTTAGACGCTATATATTCTTTGGCAACTAAATTCATTCCATCACGAATAGGAGTGAGGAGTGCTACTTCGCTCGATGTATAAAGGTCTATTAAATTATCAAAAGGTAGCGATCGATAGAAATACCATATCGGTGTCCAGCTTACTTCAGCAAATTTTCCATTAATACGACCAACTAATTGATCTATTTCGTTTTTTAGCCGTTGATATTGAGGCACCTCAGATCTCGATGGTACAGCAAGCATCACTAGTCTAGCTTTTCCTTTGAACTCAGGATATTTTTCAAGAAAATATTCAAAAGCTCTAAGCCGGTTTGCTATTCCTTTGGTATAATCTAATCGGTCGATAGATAGAATAAGTTTCGCTTTATTCGTATCCGCAAGGTGTTTGTCAATCTCTTGCTGAATTTCTGATCGTTCTTTGTTACTCTGTTGATTATGAAACTTAGCGGTATTGTAAAATTTGTCATAGTCTATTCCCATAGGGAAAGAATCTACTTTAACTACTCTATTTTCTAAGTTTACGTTGTTAAAACTGATTTCGTGCCCTAAAATACGCTGTACGGAGCTCAAAAAGTGTCTTTCGTAATCATAGGTGTGAAAACCGATAAGGTCAGAGCCTAGTATTCCTTCTAATAGTTCTTCTCTACAAGGAATCGTTCTAAAAACCTCATAGGAAGGAAATGGAATATGCAAGAAGAAGCCGATAGACACATTTTTCCTTTTTTTTCTAATTAGTTTAGGTAAAAGTAATAATTGGTAATCGTGCACCCAGACGGTGTCTCCGTCTTCTATCTGATCCAATACAACATCGGCAAACTTTTGATTAACTTCTTGGTAGCTTTCCCAGGTGCTTCTTTCAAACTCAGTATACTCCATAAAATAATGGAATAGCGGCCACAAGGTATTATTGCTAAACCCATAATAAAAACCATCTATATCTTCTTTGGATAAAGCAACTCCTACACATTGGTGCTCTCGCAACGCAGTATTTATTTTCGGTTGAAGTGATTGCTCATAAGATCCTTCCGTTAATCCACTCCAACCAATCCATATACTGTTATTACCTGAATGGACAGATTTCATCCCCGTTGCTAATCCTCCAACACTGGGTATGGTTTCAATTGAATTATCATGGATTTTTAATTGAAGTGGTAATCTGTTTGAGATAATGATAGTTTTACTCATAAATGTGGTTAAAGTTGGTTCTTTCTTTTCGAATTTTGTTAAATTTCGCAAAACATAATTAAAAAAACGGCTATTTAAAAGAATTTTAGGATTTATGAATAACCTCGACTATGGAATAATCGGTAATTGTAAAAGCGCTGCTTTAATCTCTAAATACGGCTCATTAGATTGGTGCTGCTTGCCTAATTTTGACTCTTATTCGGTTTTTGCAAAAATTTTAGACGAAGAAATAGGTGGGAGTTTTGAAGTCATTGTGTCTGACGATTATGAAATTTCTCAGAAGTATATCCCTAAAACTAATATACTGGTTACTGAATTTAATAACGGAACGGATGTATTTGAGTTTATTGATTTTATGCCAAGGTATCGCAACGAGGATGGTTCTTTTTATGCGCCACCAGATATTGTTAGATATGTAAAGTTAATTGCCGGGAAACCAAAATTTAGTGTAAAGTATGATCCTAGGTTAGAGTATTCTTTAGGGAAGACAGAAAAGGAGGTAAAGGATAATTTTATAAAAAGTGTTACGAATGAAGAAAAGTATGATACCCTTTATTTGTACTCTGATTTAGATTATGACAGTATTCTCAATTCTAAAGAAATTGAACTTACCAATCACGCCTATTTCGTGATCAGTTATCACGAAAAATTATTAGAACAGTCGTTAGAACGGTGTTATTTAAAATTACAACGCACCAGAGTATATTGGTTAAATTGGTGTGATAATACTACTTCTTATGAATATTATAATAATGAAATACTAAGAAGTGCCTTAGTATTAAAATTATTAAGCTATGATAAGTCCGGTGCTGTTTTAGCCGCAGCTACAACCTCTTTACCAGAGACCATAGGGGAGGTGAGGAATTGGGATTATCGTTTTTGCTGGATACGAGATGCCTCGATGGTGATCAAGGTAATTTCTAATCTTGGGCATAAACGATTAGCGCAAAGGTTTTTGCAATTCATTATCGATATTATACCTGATAAGGATGAGAAGATCCAAATCATGTATGGTATCAATGGTGAAAAGAAATTAACCGAAAAAACCTTAGATCATCTTAAAGGCTATAAAAACTCCAGTCCTGTACGTGTGGGTAACGCAGCCTATCACCAAAAACAAAATGATATTTACGGGATATTGATGGATGTCATTTACCAACAGTTTGCTAAATTTGATTGCGACTTAGACAATAGCGAAGGATTATGGACCATCTGTAAAAGTATTGTGCACATCGTTAATGTCAATTGGCAAAAGCCAGATAAAGGAATCTGGGAGTTTAGGACAGAAGAACGACATTTTACCTTTTCAAAATTACTGTGCTGGGTTGCAGTAGATCGAGCTATTAAAATTGGGGAGCAGATCAATAAAACGATCAATAATGAAAAATGGACAAAACTTCGCAATAGAATTTACGAGGATATCTATAAAAATGCCTGGAACGAAAAGGTCAATGCATATACCCAGTCTTATGGCTCTGAGGATTTAGATGCCTCTACCTTACTGATGGAGTCATACGGTTTTATTGATGCCAGTGATGAACGATTTATTAACACGGTTAGAGCTACTGAAAAAGAATTATGCCACGATGGCTTAATGTATCGATATAAAAATAAAGATGATTTTGGTTTACCTTCTTCTTCTTTTACTATATGTAGCTTTTGGTTTATCAATAGCTTGTATAAAATTGGAGAACATAAAAAAGCCAAAGAATTATTTGATCAACTTTTATCATACAGTAATCATTTAGGATTATTTAGCGAGGATATCGATTTTAGAACTAAACGTTTATTAGGTAATTTCCCACAAGCATACTCTCACTTAGCATTGATAGAAACAGCAGCCAATTTTTCTGGAGGTTTGACCAAGGAAGAAAAATTTATCGAAAAAATGCATTAATCTTAAGAGGAAGAATCCATTCTAACTGTAGTTCTGGGAATGCTTTCAGGGAATTCTTGTTGTATGTATTTAATCAATTCCTCTCTAACGTGTACCCTAAGATCCCAGGCAGTAGGAGAGTCATCAGCACTCATTAAAGCTCTTATCTCTACATTGTCTTTGGCGGCATTGGTTACTTGAAGCACATTAACTTCTTTATTCCATAGGGGGGTATTCTCTAGAATATTAGTTAGTTTTCCTCTTAATTTATCAAAGTTGACATTATAATCGGTATAGATAAAAACTGTACCCAGGATGTCAGATGTAGACCTCGTCCAGTTTTGAAAGGGTTTTTCAATAAAATAGGTGGTAGGTACCACCAATCTTCGTTTATCCCATATTTTAATGACCACATAGGTTAAGGTTATTTCTTCTACAATTCCCCATTCTCCTTCAACAATCAAAACATCATCTAAACGAATTGGTTGCGTAAATGCAATTTGAATACCAGCCAGTAGTGTTCCTAATGCTTTTTGAGCAGAAAAGCCAACGATAATTCCTGCCAATCCAGCTGAGGTTAATACACTTACACCTATTGATTTTATTTTGTCAAAAGACATTAAAGCGATTCCTATTGCCAAAAGAACAATAATAAATGTACTGATTCGCTCTAAGATATTAAGCTGTGTAAGTACTTTTCGAGCTTTTAGATTATTTTTTTTACTAATGTTATATCGTTTAAAAATTTTATTTTTTACCACTTTTATAAAAACCAATATCGTCCAGGTAACGGAAATAATGAATAGGAGTGTGGCTACTTGCTTGGTATACCCAAAATTAAATTCTTTAAAAAATGCTTTAACGGATCTAAATTGAAGAAATGTAGCTAGCAAAAATATGATTAGGGGAGCGGTTACTTGCTTTGCAAAAGTAGTTGGTAAATAATATTTTGGATCTTTACCTATCTTTTTGAGAATAAACTTAATGGTTATAAACGTCAAGACTAAGATTAAAAAAACAATAGATGTTTTTTTTAGTAAATCTGGATCTAAAGCCATTAATTTCATAGGCAGGTGTATTTGTTTTTGGGTTGTTTAGTAGTTTGCTATAGTGTCGCAGTCTACTCATTATTTTAGAATTAAAAAAATTAATGTCTTTTAAATGTATGTGTTCGTTTAGCTGAATATAGAGAATTATGAATTTAACAGTAAAAAACGTAATCTGTTAATTATAATGGGGTTATAAAACTGTACTTTTTGAATATTATCAATTTCACTTTTAGTTCTTTATGAACTAAATAACAAAAACAGCTATGAAAATATCATAGCTGTTTGTTTCTGAGTAAAGAATCAACGTGGATTTAATTTTTAATCACTTTGATTGATTTAATTACCTTGCCGTTTAATGATATGGTTACAAAGTATAACCCTGATTCAATAGAAGGTGGAAATTTTAACTGCTTTTGTAGCCTTCCTTTTTTTACTGATTTCGACAACAGCTGATATCGCTGACCCAATAGATTTGATATAAAAACTTGTAATTTGCCTTGTTCAGGTATTGTTAGATAAAGAGATGTATTGGATTGCAAGGGATTTGGGATAACTTTGGCGTCAAACTCACCTTGTAAAGCGGAGTTGCTTTTATTCTCTAAGATTGAGCAGTCTGTAGGGCAGTTGCCAGACCAAAAACCAGTGCTTTTGCCATTGGTACTACCGGTTATAGTAAACCATCCATCAACGCCACGTGTCAAATCTACGGTTTGTTGCCCTGAGCCATTATTAAACACAACTCCTATTGCATTTGAATCAATTTCTGCAGGTTTATTGATTGTAAAGAATGCCCAGGAAGTATTGTTAAGGTCATCCATTTGACTACCCGGCCAACTTGGAGTTCCGGATAGGGTAGTGTTCGTATTTTTATTGTATAGATAGATGTTAGCAGTACCCCAATCACTATTTGGTTTTTGGAAATAATATTGTACAGTACTAGATTGGAGTGAACTACAGTTTGAAGGGCAGTTGTTGCTCCAGTTACTGTTTTTGTACCAACCGTCTGTACTTCTAGCCAGGTCTGTAGTTTGGTTAGTGCCATCATTAAAAATCACCCGTAGATTTGTGGCAGTTACACCAGCTGGCGGAGTTACGGTAAAGGTATACCAATTGGTATCGTTAGTATTGGTCATTTGTTGACCTGGCCAGCCGTTGGTGCCGGGTAGGGTAGTGTTAGCACCCGCATCAAAGAAATATGCATTAATAGGAGCATTCCATCCTTGAGGTTTATAAAAATGAACCGTATAGGGAGGTACAGCTTCTTCAGGTTCTTCGTCCGTATTTGTCCATACTGCATACCCGTTCCCCGATGTTTGTAAACTCCAACCATTGCCATTGGGGGACCAGTTGGCATCTCCTATTTTCATTGCTACCCTACCGGATCTTCCATCTATATATGCTGCATATAAATCATTGCGTGCTTCAACAATATTGATGGTAGAATTAGCGTGTAAGCGTACGCTTTTCCTTACTGCGATTAAATCTTTTATCGCTTCTTGTATTCCGGATCCTGCGTCAAAGAAATGAGTCCAAAATATCATAGGATTACCAGGATGTGTTAAAATGTAAGCATATCCCTTTCTGAGGTTAGTTTCGCCTCCAGGAAAAACATAATTAGACCCACAGCATTGTTGTGCTGCTCCCGTATCATGATTATCCAAAAATGTTACGGATTTACCTGGATTTATACCAATCATTCCGGATGGCCTTCCTTGTCCATCTCTGAGATAGGATAGATTATTATCTCTAATAGCATTTTGTAAGGATACTTTTGTGTTGAAATCAAATGCTGAGGAAGACTGCTGCGTAAAGTTGACCCAGTTGTTCGTTTGAATTCTGCTGCTTTCTAAAAGCTCTCCTACAGCAAAATAAGGATCGGTGGCATCATTATATTCTTTATTATAAATAGGATCGTAACCGTGAACGAAATCATAGCGCCATCCATCAAATCCTAAGTCGTTTTTTAAAAAACTCATCCAGTTCTTAATTTCTTGTCGTACCTCAGGGTTTTGATGGTCTAAATCTCTAGCTGCGGCATAGGTACCATTAGAACCGTCTGCTTTCAAGGTAGTTCCAGGGACATAATCTCCATTGATGCTAAATTCTACTGGGTAGTTGACAAAATTTCGTCCTTCGTCATCTGCAGTGATAAAATATGTCGGCCAAGCTGGGTTCGTAAAGGTAACTGCATCATTGGTACCTACACGATGGTTTACTACAATGTCGCTTAATACTTTAATGCCTAAATCGTGATATTGATTTATCAAATTGCGCAGCTGGCTTTCTGTTCCGTAAGAACTATTGAAATTATATAATTCTCGAGGAAGGTAGCCTTGAGGAGATGCTGCGTTACTTGGTGGTGGCATCCAAATTACATCAATACCTGCTTCGTTAATTGCAGTGCTATTTTGACTAACTACATCGTACCAGGTAATTCCAGCGGGTTGATTTTGTACATTCCAGTCAAAGGCCTGAAATAATACATCTTCGTCTTGTGCTATGCTTAATAGGGGAATAAGTAAGACCCATGCAAGGAGTACTAATCTTGTGATTTTTTTGAAATTCATTTGTGTGAAATAAAATGGGTTAAAAGAATAATTTTGAAGAATTAGCTAAACAAGTCAAGGACGCTATAGGTATATTCCGTACGAATAGGTTTCCAGGAATACCCAATGGAACACCCGATTTTAGATATATTATTCGATTGGACATTTTTTAAACCAATAGTGAGCCGGCTATATTTGACTTAAATAGTTTAGCATTTTTAGGAGAAAACTGGGATTACGTTTTAAGTTTTTTCCTTTTATACATACCCGCAGATAAGAATTGAAATTCAAGCGATGTTAACGGAACGAAATGTTTCGTACTGTTGAAAGTAGCTTTCATAATTTGATAATTTTAGGTTATTAAAAGTGTTTCTTGTGTTGTGTTTTACCCAATTTATTGCTAAATATTCAATTTTCAGAACGTCAATTGGCACTACAACGATTTCGTGTTGATAAAAAATTATATTTTATCGCCAACAAGGAGTTCAAGATTTTAGCCTTTTAAAATTATGATAAGAAACTAATGAGCGATTTTATAATTCGTGAAGCAAGAGTTGTTGCTTAGAGCGTTAGGTAAGTAAAATAAAAAACCGTCTTTTTATGGAAAGACGGTTTCTTAAATCAAAATTAAACAACTTTTTCCCTTATTTTATGCCTAAGGGCACGGCCGCAATATTGGATTTGTTATGCTATAAAATATCCGTTTTCTTCAGCTATTTTATCTGCAATTTTTGTTCTTAACTCAACCACATTTGGCTGGTTAGTATATTTAGTGAATCGCTTTAATCCCATTAACATCATACGTTGCTCATCTCCTTCTGCGAAAGAAACAATTGCTTCTTTAGCACGCTGTTGGATAAGATCTACGGCATTGTATAAGTATAATTGAGACATTGCTATTTGAGTAGCTTGAGACTCTTCACCAAAACGCTTAGCATTTTTCTCAGTTCTTAAGATAGTAGACTCTGCCATATAGATTTCAATTAAAATATCAGCAGCAGCTAGTAATAGTTGTTGGTGCTCTTCTAATTTTGGTCCGTACTTTTGTACTGCAGAACCAGCAACCATTAAAAATACTTTCTTAAGTTGTTCTACGATCGCTTTTTCTTCTGATAATAATGCAGAATAATCAGGAGTATCAAAAGAAGGAATTCCTGTTAATTCTTCACCTACTTTTGTTGCAGGTCCTAATAAATCAACGTGACCTTTCATTGCTTTTTTAACAAGCATACCAACAGCCAACATACGATTGATCTCATTAGTACCTTCGTAGATTCTAGAAATACGAGCATCTCTCCAAGCAGATTCCATAGGAGTATCTGCAGAGAATCCCATACCTCCAAAAATTTGAATTCCTTCGTCAGTCGTTTTCTGAACATCTTCAGAAACAGCTACCTTAAGAATAGAACATTCGATAGCGAATTCTTCTACCCCTTTTAATTCTGCTTCTTGGTGAGAGTTACCTTCTTCTTGGCGGATTGCTATTCTATCTTCAATATCTTTTGCGGCTCTATACGATGCAGATTCATCCGCATAAGTATTGGTAGCCATTTCCGCAAGTTTAGCTTTAATTGCACCAAAGTTTACGATTGGCGTTTTAAACTGAACACGCTCATTAGCATACTTAGTTGCTTCACCAACGATTCTACGTTGTGCATCAAGACAAGCAGCAGCTAACTTAATACGACCAACGTTTAAGGCATTCATAGCGATTTTAAATCCGTTACCTCTTTCGGATAACATATTTTCAACCGGTACCTTAGTTTCGTTAAAGAATACCTGACGTGTAGAAGAAGAGTGGATACCTAATTTTTTCTCCTCATCTCCTAAACTGATTCCATTAGAAGGATCGTTTTCTACAATAAAACCTGTAATATTTTTATCATCTTCAATACGAGCAAAAACGATAAATAAGTTACAGAATCCAGCATTAGAGATCCACATTTTTTGACCTGAAATCAAGTAATGTTTACCATCATCAGATAAAACTGCTTTAGTTTTACCACTGTTGGCGTCAGATCCTGCTCCTGGCTCAGTTAAACAGTATGCACCAAACCACTCGCCGGTAGCTAATTTAGGTACGTATTTTTTCTTTTGTTCCTCGTTACCATATAGGGTGATAGGCATTGTACCAATCCCGGTGTGAGCTCCAAATGCAGTACTAAAAGATCCAGTAGCACCCGAGATGTAATCACATACTAACATAGTAGATACGAATCCCATTCCAAGTCCATCATATTCCTCAGGAACAGCAACACCTAAAAGACCTAGCTCACCTGCTTTTCTCATACACTCTTCCGTATATGCATAATCCTTTTGTTCGAAACGCTCCCAATGTGCCCATAGCTCTCTGTCTACAAACTCTTTGGTACTGTCTCTCATCATTTTTTGCTCCTCAGAGAAATCCTCTGGAGTAAATACATCTTCACATTTTGTTTCTTTTACAAGAAACTGACCTCCTCTAATAAGATCCTTTTTTATCGTTTCTGTACTCATTTTTATAAAATTTAATAGTTACTTAAAATAGCGTAGTAAGGCGTCATCTTCGTTTTCTTACTACTCAATTTTAATATTTGTAATTTGATTAGTTTAAAAATTCAAAAATTCCGGCAGCACCTTGACCAGTACCTACACACATAGTTACCATACCGTACTTACCTTTCATATCTCTTTTGCGCATTTCGTCAAATAACTGAACAGATAATTTAGCTCCTGTACATCCTAGTGGGTGTCCAAGTGCAATAGCGCCTCCATTAACATTGACGATGTCTTGGTTAAGACCTAATTCTCTCATCACAGCAAGTGATTGCGAAGCAAAGGCTTCATTCAATTCTATCAGTGCAATATCATCTTGCTTCAATCCAGCTTGCTTTAACGCTTTTGGAATCGCTTTAACTGGTCCTATACCCATGATTCTTGGTTCTACACCAGCTGCTGCATAGTTAACTAAACGTGCGATGGGCTCTAGATTTAATTCTTTTACCATTTCTTCGCTCATTACCATTACAAAAGCTGCACCGTCACTCATTTGCGAAGAGTTACCCGCAGTTACACTACCACCGGCAGCAAATACAGGTCTTAGTTTACCAAGAACCTCCTTACTTGTTCCAGCACGTGGTCCTTCGTCTTTAGAAACGGTATAGGTTTTTGAAGCTTTTTTACCTTCTTCGTTTACATAGACGTGTTCTACATCGATAGGTACGATTTGTTCTTTAAAACGATCTTCTGCTTGAGCTTTTAGCGCTTTCATGTGTGAGTTGTACGCAAACTCATCTTGATCTTCTCTTGATACTTTGAATTGCTTAGCAACTGCCTCTGCAGTTAATCCCATTCCCCAGTAGTAGTCCTCATGTCCTTCTTTGGCTAGTGCATAATCAGGGGTTGGTTTGTAACCTCCCATAGGGATGTATGACATACTCTCTGCACCACCAGCAATGATACAATCAGCCATACCAGCCTGGATTTTTGCAGTAGCAATACCGATAGTTTCAATTCCAGATGCACAGTACCTATTCACTGTAACTCCTGGAACGTCTTCTACTTTTAATCCCATTAGTGAGATTAAACGTGCCATGTTAAGTCCTTGCTCAGCCTCAGGCATTGCATTACCTACAATGACATCATCAATTCTTGATTTGTCTAAACCAGGCAGCTCGTTCATCATATGCTCAATGGTCTCTGCAGCCAATTCGTCTGGTCTTTTAAATCGGAACAGTCCCTTAGGTGCTTTACCTACTGCTGTTCTATATCCTTTTACTATATATGCTGTTTTCATTTTTTTCAGTGTATTTTTTTAGCTAATAGATTTAAGTACTGGCTCTTAATTACGTAAAGGTTTACCTTTTTTAAGCATGTGCTCAATACGTTCTAACGTCTTTCTTTCTGTACATAACGACAAGAAAGCTTCTCGTTCTAAGTCTAGTAAATACTGTTCAGAAACTTTAGTTGGTTCAGAAAGATCTCCTCCCGCCATTACATAAGCTAATTTATTAGCAATCTTTTTATCATGTTCTGAGATGTATTTCCCTGCTTCCATAGAGTCTGTTCCTACTAAGAACATACCTAAGGCTTGTTTTCCGAGTACTTTAACATCTTTACGCTTCACAGGCTGTGTGTATCCTTGTTCAGCAAGAAGCTTAGCATAAGACTTAGCTGTTGCTATCTGGCGATCTTTGTTGACTACAACAATATCTTTACCCTTCTGTAGGATATTAGTATCGTAAGCCTCATACGCTGAAGTAGACACCTTAGCCATTCCAATAGTTAAGAAGTGTTCTTGCAATACGTTTAGCTCCACATCGTTCTTTTGGAATAGGTCCGCAGCACGTAATGCCATTTCTTTGGAACCACCCCCTCCAGGGATTACTCCAACTCCAAATTCTACTAATCCCATATAGGTTTCTGCAGCAGCAACTACTTTATCTGCGTGTAGCGAAAGCTCACATCCACCACCTAAAGTCATACCGTGTGGTGCTGCAACGGTTGGGATAGCAGAGTAACGCATACGCATCATCGTATCCTGGAAATACTTCACCGCCATATTAAGCTCATCATATTCTTGCTCAACGGCCATCATAAAGATCATTCCAATATTGGCACCCACAGAGAAGTTAGCAGCCTGGTTTCCAACTACAAGTCCTTGAAAGTCTTTTTCGGCAATGTCAATAGCTTTATTGATACCTGCTAAAACATCTCCACCAATAGAATTCATTTTACTTTGGAATTCTACGTTAAGGATGCCGTCACCAAGATCTTCAACAACTACACCACTATTTTTAAATACTTCAGCAGATTTACGAATGTTATCTAAGATGATAAATGCATCCTGTCCAGGTACTTTAACCTGTTCTTTCTTAGGAATGTCGTAATAATACGTTGCTCCATCTTTAACAGAGTAGAAAGAAGTACTACCTGCAGCAACCATTTCATTAACCCAAGCAGCTGGCTCGTGTCCTTCTGCTTTCATCAATTCTAATCCTTTTTTCACACCTACAGCATCCCAAATTTGGAAAGGACCATGTTCCCAACCAAAACCTGCTTTCATCGCATCATCTATTTTGTATAGATCATCTGTGATTTCTGGGATTCGATGTGAAACGTAAGCAAATAAAGCAGCAAGGTTTTTTCGGTAGAATTCACCCGCTTTATCTTTACCGTCTACTAGTACTTTAAAACGATCGATTACTTTATCGATGGTTTTAGTCATTTCTAGCGTAGCAAAAGATGCTCTTTTTTTACTTCTATATTCTAAGGTGTCTAAGTCTAGAGATAAAATCTCTGAAGACCCATCATCATTTTTTACTTTTTTGTAGAAACCTTGACCTGATTTGCTTCCTAACCATTTGTTCTCCATCATCGTGTTGATGAAGTCTGGAAGCCTAAACAGCTCGTGGCGTTCATCATCAGGACAGTTGTCAGCAATACCGTTAGCAACGTGCACCAATGTATCTAAACCTACTACATCTACTGTACGGAAAGTTGCTGACTTAGGTCTACCAATTACAGGACCTGTTAGTTTGTCAACTTCTTCAATAGTCATCCCCATATCTTTTACCATATGGAATAAACTCATAATACTGAAGATACCGATTCGGTTACCTATAAATGCAGGAGTATCCTTAGCAACAACTGAAGTTTTTCCTAAGAATTGTTCACCATATCCGTTTAAGAAATCCAATACATCTTGCGAAGTTTTTGGACCTGGAATTATTTCAAATAACTTTAAATATCGCGCTGGATTAAAGAAGTGTGTTCCGCAGAAATGTTTCTGGAAATCTTCGCTTCTTCCTTCACTCATAAATTTAATAGGTATACCTGATGTATTTGATGTAATCAGAGTACCTGGGGTTCTATGTTTTTCAAGGTTTTCAAAAACCTGTTTTTTAATATCCAATCGTTCTACAACAACCTCGATTATCCAATCTACATCAGCAACCTTTTGGATATCATCCTCAAGATTACCCGTAGCGATTCTACTAGCAAATGATTGATGATAGATAGGTGAAGGTTTTGACTTTAATGCAGTAGTAAGAGAATCATTTACAATTCGATTACGTACTGCTTTATCTTCTAATGAAAGACCTTTAGCCTTTTCTTTATCATTTAGCTCTCTGGGTACAATGTCTAATAATAATACTTCGACGCCAATATTAGCAAAATGACAAGCAATCCCTGATCCCATAATTCCTGAACCAATGACTGCTACTTTTTTAATGATTCTTTTCATTTGTTGTTAAAAGTTATTTTAGTTGTTATACCGATTTGTTATGTCAGTAAAAATTACCTGTTTTAAATGAAACTTAATTGTAATTTCTTATCCTTTAGTTGATGTTTCCTTGTTTATATAAATCTTTTTTGAAGCAATCAGATCATTGATATTCTGCAATACTTCAAAAAATACTTCTAGCTTGGTAGGTGAAATGGTATTCTTTACGGCATTGTCAAATGCAAAGACAACATCCTTTGAATAATTTCTCATTTCTTTACCAAACGGGGTGAGGTAGATTAATACACCACGACCGTCGTGAGGATTCTTTTTTCTAAAAATTAATCCTTTTTCTTCCATAACTTTTAGGGTTCTGGATAGGCTAGTAGCTTCCATTCCCATTTTTGGGCCAAGCGAAGTAGATGGGGTTCCATTTTCGGGGTCAATACTGATCAAAGCAAATCCGGTCGCCATAGTGCTTCCTTTTTTGCCTGCTTCTTCATTATACATCTTAGCCACAGACATCCATGTAGCTCTGAGGGCATAATCAATTGTTTTTTCTCGCATTCCGATTTTCTTTCGATGTAAAGGTAAGAAAATTTACTATGCATGCATAATAAATTTTTTAAAAAATTACGAATCAAAGAAGGAATTTACGTTTTTCTGAGGAATTAATAAAAAAACTCCTCACAAAATGAGGAGTTTAACAATTAACAGTTAATATGTTAAAGTCTATAGGGTTACAAATTAATTATAGATTTTTTGATATAAATCTTGGTATTTGTCCTTGATTATCCGTCTTTTAAGCTTCATCGTAGGGGTAAGGTGCCCTGCTTCGATACTCCATTCGTCAGCGGTTAATTCGAATTTTTTAACACGCTCCCATTTTCCGAATTTCTCATTATGCTCGTCGATTTCTTCTTGATACCTATCGATAACCTTTTCGTTTTTTATCATTTCTTCATTTGAGGAACCTATATCCAAGCCTTTGCGTTCTGCCCATTCTCGTAAAAACTCGAAATTAGGTTGTACAAAAGCGGCTGGCATTTTTTCTCCTTCTCCGATAACCATAATTTGTTCGATAAATCTAGATTGCTTCATGGCATTTTCAATTAACTGCGGCGCTACATATTTACCACCAGAAGTCTTGAACATTTCTTTTTTACGGTCGGTAATCTTCAAGAATCCTTCACTGTCAATTTCTCCGATATCACCAGTGTGGAAGTATCCATTTTTAAGAACTTCGTCTGTTTTTTCTTGATCCTTATAATATCCTATCATAACCTGTGGACCTTTAACTAGGATCTCTCCGTCTTCTGCGATTTTCACTTCTGTGTCGGGTAATAATTTACCTACAGTACCTATTTTAAAGCCTTTATTTCTTACATCATTAACAGAGATCACAGGTGAGGTTTCGGTAAGTCCGTATCCTTCCATTACTGATATACCCGCTGCATTAAATACTCTAGCTAATCTAGGTTGTAACGCGGCACTACCCGAAGCAATTACTTCTAAGTTTCCTCCCAAAGCTTCTTGCCACTTGCTAAAAATTAATTTTCGGGCTATTCCCAGTTTCTTTTCATACCACCAACCGTTAGCACCGTATGGCTCATATTCTAAGCCTAATTCTACAGCCCAAAAGAATAATTTTTTCTTAAGCCCAGTTAAGTCTGCGCCCTTAGCAATAATTTTGTCGTATACTTTTTCTAGTAATCGAGGAACCGCAGTCATTACTTGTGGTTTCACTTCTTTAAGATTGTCACTAATAGTTTCCAAGGATTCTGCAAAATGTATTGAGATCCCTAGATACTGGTAGAGGTACATTAACATTCTTTCATAAATATGACAAACAGGTAAAAAGCTCAAGGATTTTGCCTGACCCGGTGGAATAGGAAATCGTGTAGAACTTGCAATCGCGTTACTTACTACATTTTTATGCGTTAGCATTACACCTTTGGGTCTACCTGTGGTTCCAGATGTATATATTAAAGTTGCCAGATCATCTTCTTTTACATTGGCCATTAAAGCTTCAACTTCAGATTGATTACTGTCATCCTTACCTAATTCTAATACTTCACTCCAGTTTTTACAACCGTCGATGTCATCAAAGGAGTACACTTCTTTTAATGAAGGTACATTTGCTTTAATATTATTTACTTTTTGAAATACCTCTTCATCAGAAACGAAGCAATAGGTCGATTCTGAATGATTCAATACATATTGATAATCTTCTTCAGAAATAGTAGGATAAATAGGTACATCTTGTGCACCTAATTGTAGTACTCCGATGTCTACTATATTCCATTCTGTTCTGTTGTTTGAAGAGATGATTGCAACTTTGTCGTTTGGTTTAACGCCTAACCGTAATAACCCCCTACTAATTCGGTTTGCCTTTTCTATGTATTCTTTGGTAGATGTAGCCACCCATTTACCTTCATACTTAGTCACTAAAGCCTTATCTAAATCATATTTTTCAAGTTGATAATATGGAAAATCAAATAAACGCGTAATTGTTGTCATAGTTTTTTTAGATATTATTTAAGCTTTTTTATTGTTAAACGCATATATAACAAGAAAACATCTTTTTTCTCATTAATCCCTATTTTATTTACTATGCGTGCATAGTTTCGCAAATTATAAAAAATAATATAATCCACAACTCTAATATATAAAAAAACCGGTATAGAATTGCGAACCTTTTAATTATTTATGAATTCTATTAGTGTATTATAGTTTTATTACTTTATAGTTTTTTTCTGCTTTATCTTGCTGTATGTTAATAAAATACACTCCATTGGCTAGACCATTTAAAGTTATATCGCCAGATTCTGTAATTTGTTTTGTAGGAACTACAATTTGTCCATATATATTATACACAGTTGCATTAGCCTTATCCTCAGAGGCTAATGTAACATGCAAGATACCCTTGGTAGGGTTTGGGAACAGACTGATGTTGGATTTGTTGATATCCGCTACGTTTAAAGGTTCTTCTTTAATTATTTTTAGTTCTAGATCGTCAAAATAAAATCCGTCATTTTCTACGGCTTGATCAGAAACAAGTACAAATCTAATGTTGATACTTTTTCCTAAATAATCACTAAGATTAACTTCTTCTTTGATCCATTCTTCTTGAAGCCCATCGTACAAGGGCTCTCCTGTAGGTTGCCCTGAATTTGTACTACCCGAGTTCGTATGTTTTCCGCATTGGGGTATCCAATTGCTTCCACCATCTTCTGATACCTGAAATTGCACATAGTCCCAGTTATTTTCAATATCCCATTTAGCAAAAAATGAAACTTTAGCGGTAATAGCTTCTGTAAGATCAATAGTGTTAGTAAATTGTATTGCATTATTTTGATTAGGATTATAATCACCACCAGGTGAGTCGGTTATGGAGCTTACAGCAGAAACATAGGTTGTATTAGTAGTTCCCCAACTGTCGCTATTAAATTCATTGAGGTTATCTGCTGAATTATCAACAATCGTTTCGGTTTTACCGTATGTTTTAGTAACTGTTATTGCCTCTGTTAGCGTACCTGTATCTAAAATTAATTGATACTCCACAATATCTCCATAGTTGATGGAGTTGTTTAGATTAATGATTATTTGATCATTGATTGGAGATCCAAACGATAAACTGGTATATGATTTCGCATCGCCTACTGATTCAATATTAGCACTAATAGGGTTTACAGATACTTGAAAATTACCGGTACCACTAACTCCTACATTCTCTATTGTATAAGAAGCATTAAAGGAGGGATTGTCCTCGATATAAGCCGCACTAGTATCACTTAATTTAGCATAATTACCGGCAATTTTGGCAGCAGCTAGGTTCAGGTAAACCATTTCTTTGCAGATACCAATGATTTCGCTAGAGGCTGGCCAAAATTCATCTCCTATCTCTGGGGTAAAGGCAAAAACCTTGGTATGTGTACCAATAGTGCCATACATAAAATCATCAGAATCCCCAGCTGCTGGATATAGTCCTGCCGAGATGATGTTGTTATATCCGTTTTGTGTAACCATAATTGCAGATATTTGTTTGTAGTAATCATCGTCTGGTGTAGGAGCATTATCCGTATAACCAAAAGGATAGAGTAGGAGGTCTCCAAAGGTATGATTGTTCAATGCTACGCTAAAATTGTGTTGCTCTACAAACCATTTCATAGCTTGAGTTTCTACTTCAGAAAAAGGCGTAGCACCTCTGTAGGTGTCAGAACTCGTATTAGGCGAAGCTCCTTGACCTCCCCAAACTGAAGAAGAAGCGTCTCCGGTAGGATAATAATCATAATTTCTATTCAGATCCACCCCATGAGTATTATATCTATTTTTTCGCCATAAACCGCCCCCATTGGGATTGGTTTTTTCGTTATAAAGATAGCCATCAGGGTTCACTACGGGTACGAAATACAATTCTGTATGGTCCACAATTTGTTTAACTAGTGGATCGGTTTCATAGTTTTCTAACAGATACCACATATAAAATATCAATTGAGATAAGCTTGCTGGTTCCCTGGCGTGGTGAATCGCGTCATATAAAACTTCTGGCTCATCTTCATCTGTATCCGGCTTGTCAGAAATTTTAACCCATTGTAATTTGTTTCCTCCGATGGCTGGAGTTGTTGAATTATCCGGTGTTCCTTCTGTTGTAAAGTTACCGATGTCAAAGCGTGCTGAAATAAGATTGGGATACAAATTATGCATCGCATCCAGGTTATCTAGCATTTCTTGATAAGTTAAATAACCACCCATGGATCCTAACGAAAAGTTAGTAGGGGTAGGGTAATCTATCGGAGTAGTTACGGATGGACAGTATAGATTTTTTTCAGAGAAATCGTTTGATTTATTTCTTTTTATAAAATCAGCTTCGGCATCCTCGATAAGTATTTTTACCTCAAATCCGGCTTCCTTGATCATTTTTATTTCTTCGTTAGAAAAATAGGATATAAAAAAGGTGTTTGCTTTATGTACTCCGTGATCTAAAGGAATTCCCTTAGCTGTTAAACTTTTTAAATCTCCTTGGTTTTGATAATATATCTTGACTTTACTATAATTCGGTTTTTGTTGAGAAAACCCTACAAAACTTAGTAATACTAGTGCAAAAAGAAGTTTTTTCATTTGATAATCAATGATGGAATTTGGTGTTAAAAGTAATCATATTTCAAAAAGTAAAATCAAGATCTTCTTATAATTCAATTTGCTAGTCGCAATTTTCATATCGTTTTTAGATAATTTTTAATTAAAATTAAAAGATTTTAAGTTGTTTTTGTTAATCTAATACTAAACAGTAACGTTGAATAATATAAGGCTTAGAACTATTGTATCTTATTGTAAAACAAAACAATTATGAAAACTAAGATAATATCGGTTACTGCTATTTTTAGTATATTACTTACGATAGCTTGTGGCCCAACAGTTGAAACGGTAAAAACGACAGATAAGTCTTTAGATAAATACCAAAGCTTTGCATATTTACCTAATAGCAATTTTGAAAATAGTGATATTGGTTACGATGATCCATCTGTAGGTATTTCAGTAATTAATGCAGTAAATCAACAAATGCAAAAAGCGGGTTATGAGTTGGATAGAGAAAAACCTGATCTTTTAGTTTTAATCAGAACAAAAGTTTCTGTAGATGTGGTTAAAGACACCGAACCGGTTTATGCTACATATCCATATACTTATAGATCACCGGTAAGTCCTTTATATGATCCATATTACTATAATTATTATTTTGGTTATGGAAATACCATTGGGTATACTACAGATACTGATAAATATAAGGATGGAACTTTAATTGTTGATCTGGTAGATAGAAAAACTAAGAAAGTTGTATGGAGTGGAGCGGCTTCTGATGAAATTTATCAATTGCAAGAGTCAAAAGCTATTGCGGAGTATGTAGATGATTTGTTTGAAGACTTTCCCACAGTAGCTGGATACTAGGTCTCATATAAACTAACAAATAATAAAACTGCGGAGCATGTCTGATAAGATGTTGCTCCGCAATTTTAATTATAGTTATTGATTTGTTTTTTCAATCCAAAGTCTTGCATTAACAAAAGCTTCAAGCCATGGAGAAACTTCGTCTTTTCTATTTGTAGGGTAATTTGCCCAGTTCCATTGAAAGATAGAACGTTCAATATGTGGCATCATCACCAAATGTCTTCCTGTTTTATCACAAAGCATCGCAGTGTTAAAATCAGAACCGTTAGGATTTGCAGGATAACTTTCGTAACCATATTTTGCAACGATATTATATTCATTTTCCGCCAATGGCAGGTTGAATTTTCCTTCTCCGTGTGATATCCAAACACCAAGTGTGCTTCCTGCTAGTGAGGATAACATCACCGAATTATTTTTTTGTATCGCAACAGAAGTAAAACCACTTTCGTGTTTATGAGAATCATTATGAAGCATTTTGCCGTGTACCTTATGCTCTGGGTTGATCACTTCTAATTCCATAAACAACTGGCACCCATTACAAATACCTACTGACAAGGTATCTTCGCGCTCAAAAAACCTTTTTAGTGCGTTATTTGCTTTTTCATTATATAAAAAGGCTCCGGCCCAACCTTTTGCAGAACCTAAAACGTCACTATTAGAAAACCCACCAACAGCACCGATAAATTGAATATCTTCTAATGTTTCCCTGCCGCTAATCAAATCGGTCATGTGCACATCTTTAACATCAAAACCAGCGAGATACATCGCATTAGCCATTTCGCGTTCTGAGTTACTTCCTTTTTCTCGGATGATGGCCGCTTTTGGTCTTGGTTTTGAAGCGTCAATTATAGGTTTCTTACCTGTAAAATGGTCAGGGAAGGAATAGTGAAGCGGTTGTTGATCAAAGTTTTGATAACGCGCTTCCGCTAAGTTATTAGCTGTTTGTTTTTGATCTAGTAGGAAAGATGTTTTATACCACACTTTTCGGTATTTTGAAACATCAAGATCGATAGTGTAAGGTCCATTATTGATGATTAACGACTCTCGATCAATTGGTTTGCCAATCTTAACATACGAAACTCCATTTTCATCAAAAACTGAGGATAAATCGACATCCTTTTTTGCTTGTAAAACAATCCCGGCATTTTCTGAAAACAATAATTTGATTGTATCAGGTTCTTGCACAGCTGATAAATCTAGCATAGCCCCCAGATTTTTATCGGCAAAGCACAACTCTAATAAAGTAGTGATTAAACCTCCAGATGCCACATCGTGTCCGGCAGCGATTTTGTTTTCTTTTATTAACTGCTGAATAGTGTCAAATGTATTTTTAAAAGCCTTTACATTTTTTATTGTTGGTGTTTTTTCACCAATTTTATTCAATACTTGAGCAAATGAAGATCCACCTAGTTGATGTTGATCGCCTGAAAGATTGATGTAAAATAGTTCACCTTCTTCTTTTTGTAGAACAGGCTCTACAACCTTTGTAATGTCATTACAATTACCGGCCGCAGATATGATGACAGTTCCAGGAGCAATAACTTCATCATTAGGATATTTCTGTTTCATGGAAAGTGAATCTTTTCCAGTAGGAACATTGATTCCTAATTCAATAGCAAATTTTGACACAGCTTCCACAGCTTTATACAATCTGGCATCTTCACCTTCGTTTTTGCAAGGCCACATCCAGTTAGCAGAAAGCGAAATCGATTTTAATCCCTCTTTTAGGGGTGCCCAAATGATATTAGTAAGGGCTTCAGCAATTGAATTTTTACTTCCTGCATCTGGGTCAATGAGCGCAGAGATAGGAGAGTGTCCTATACTAGTTGCTATACCTTCTTTACCTTTGAAATCTAACGCCATTACGCCGCAGTTATTTAAGGGCAGTTGTAGTGGTCCTGCACATTGCTGTTTTGCCACTCTTCCTCCAACACATCGATCCACTTTGTTGGTCAACCAGTCTTTACAAGCTACAGCCTCAAGCTGTAGTACTTGCGTTAGGTAGTTTTCAAGCTGATCTTCGCTATAGGTTATCGCGTCATATGTCCTTTTGATATCGGTGTCTTCGAGTATTGTTTTTGGTGAGCTACCAAACATATCCGATAATTCTAAATCCATAGGTTTAGCCCCTGTGGTTTTTGACTCAAAAGTAAAACGGTGATCTCCGGTAACATCTCCAACCTGATACATTGGAGAACGTTCTCGATCTGCAATACGCTGCAGGATATCAATATCTTTTTTACCGATTACTAATCCCATACGTTCCTGAGACTCATTACCTATAATTTCTTTTGCAGAGAGTGTAGGATCGCCAACCGGTAATTTATCTAAGTCAATATGACCACCTGTTTCTTCCACTAGCTCGGATAAACAATTAAGGTGTCCACCAGCTCCGTGATCGTGGATAGAAACAATACTATTATGATCGCTCTCCACCATACCTCGAATTGCGTTGGCGGCTCTTTTTTGCATTTCGGGGTTGGATCGTTGTATAGCGTTTAATTCAATACCGCTACTAAATTCTCCAGTATCTGCTGAGGATACAGCTGCTCCTCCCATACCAATTCTATAATTATCTCCACCGAGAATAACAATTTTATCTCCGGTTTCCGGGCGGTCTTTAAGTGCTTGTTCATTTTTTCCATAACCAATACCTCCTGCAAGCATTATTACTTTATCAAAACCTAATTTTCGAGCTTCTTCTTGATGCTCAAAGGTTAATACAGATCCAGAAATTAGCGGTTGACCAAACTTATTTCCAAAATCGGATGCTCCGTTTGAAGCCTTGATTAAAATATCCATTGGTGTTTGATATAACCAAGCTCTCTCTTTCATTGCTTTTTCCCAAGGTCTGTTTTCTTCTAACCTAGAATAGGAAGTCATATATACTGCGGTACCAGCGAGCGGTAATGATCCTTTACCACCAGCTAAACGGTCCCTAATTTCTCCACCTGAGCCAGTTGCAGCCCCATTAAAAGGTTCAACTGTAGTTGGAAAGTTATGTGTCTCTGCTTTGAGTGAGATTACACTTTCAAAATCTTTTTCTTCATAAAAATCAGGTTTATCGGCTGATTTTGGTGCAAATTGTACTGCTTTAGGTCCTTTTATGAAGGCAACATTATCTTTATAGGCAGATACAATATCATTCGGATTCGTTTCTGAAGTCTTTTTTATTAATTTAAATAGGGAAGAGGGTTGCTCTTTACCATCAATAATAAAAGTACCATTAAAGATTTTATGCCGGCAATGTTCTGAATTTACCTGTGAAAACCCAAACACTTCAGAATCGGTAAGTTTTCTACCGATACGCTTGCTTACCTCTTCTAAATATTTTACTTCTTCTGGGTTTAGTGCAAGTCCTTCTTTATCATTAAAAGCGGCAATATCATCAATTTCTTGAACTGCTTCTGGCTGGATACCAATGGTAAATATTTGCTGATCCAGCTGTTTATACTTTTGAGATAACATAGGGTCATAATCCGTGTAGTCTTCTGCTACCGATGTGAATTCTTCAATCCTGATGATATCTTCAATACCCATATTTTGGGTGATTTCTACAGCATTGGTACTCCAGGGAGAAATCATGGTTGCACGAGGACCAACAAAAAAAGCGTCAATAGACGCCGATGTAAGTTTTTCTTGATTCCCAAAAAGCCAAGTTAGTTTTTTACTGTTTTCTTCAGAGATTTCTTTCGTGGTTTGAACTACAAATACTTTCTCTTTTGGATTTCCGAAGAAGTGGATCATAATCCTATATGGTTTTAATGTTTCATTAAGTTGCAAAAATACTATTTTCTTGGAATTATAATGCTAAAAGAACTTTTGGGATACCAAGAAATTATTAACCAATTTCATAAAAAAAGGAGGCGTAATGCCTCCCTGTTTATTTTACGATTAGTTTTTGTATTGTCGTGGCATTACCGACAGTTAGCTTTACCATAAGCATTCCTTTAGGTAAGTCCATTATTTTGGTTCCTTGCTTGTTTGCAGGTAAGTCAGCGCTTAGAATAACTTTACCTAACAAATCAAAGATCTGGAGCGTTCCTTTTGCAGTAAGTATTTCACTACTGATATAAATACTTCCTGAAGATGGATTTGGATGAATTTTAATGGAAGATAATTCATTTTCATCAACAGAGAGTAGTTCAAAACACTTCCAACTCAAATCATCTATAGAAACTCTATCACTTGGACTAGCTTTATCAGTAAGAACAATGGACACCGCACCTTCGATATCAATATTCGAAATCGTTGTGGTTTGCTCTGTATCGCTATAAGGAATAGTCCCTACAGCCGTACCATTAACTCGAACGGTAAAGGTTCCATCTCCTCCACTAAACACTCTCTTGGTTGTAATGGTAAGTTCGCTGATCCCATTATTGGTGGTTGGTGCAGTTAGTGCTCCATCCCTGATTGTAATTGCAGCTCCGTTTAAGGTTTGATCCGTTCTGGCATCTGTGGCAGTCCAAGTCCCTCCACCATCACCGGTCCAAGTACGAGTTTCGTAAGAGGAAGCGCTAGTTCCTAAGTTGCTAAAGGTTTCGCTACCACAGATTTCATCGTTATTATTATTTGGTAGGGTGGTTCCATTGACCGCCTGGCTCAAATCAGAACTATTCCCTGCCTGATCTTTAGCCAATACTGCAAGCGCGTATGTGGTGTTAGGAGTTAGACCTGAAACCGTTGTATTGGTAGTATTCGTTGAAGTATTCAATGCTCCATTTACATAAATGTCATAAGCAGTCACAGCTATATTATCCGTGGAGGCTGACCAACTAAGGTCTAAAGATGAAGTGGTTTCATTGCTTACTACTAAATTATCAGGTACTGTTGGTGCTTCAGTGTCCGTATTAAAAATCCCCCATCTATCTTCAGCATTGGGCCCACCCCAGATAAGAGTAGCCAAGTATGGATTGTCAATAAATGGGTTTCGATTACCCTGAGCGTAGGTGTCATTACTATCGTGATAATTGTTTCTATTATCTTCAATTAGGGATACAGGATCTTCTGCATTCCACTCCAAGAATAAATCGATCATATCATCTGGAGTAGCAGCGTTACTGCCTACACCTACAACACTTGGTAAACAACGATCTCCGTATCGTATGTACATAAACATCATCATTCTGGCCACATCACCTTTCCATTCATCCCCTGGGTACCAGTTCCCTTGCGCTGTTGTACCTGAATTTCCGGATCCGTCCGCAAAAGCTTTGTTTCCGCGATCTCCATTTCGCTGCACATCGGTAGGTCTAAGATGATGCGCATCAGCACCTGGTCCTTCTGAGCCTAAATTTGGGTTACCCAGCGACCGTGGATAGGTGTGCTCTCTATTCCAGTCTCCTACATTACCACCATTCATCGTTTTTGACCTTGATCTATCATTGGTTACATCCGCATCGGAGCCATCTTCCCAACCGTACAACAAAATTACATTATTGGAATTATTTGGGTCTTCGTCGGTAATTCTACTGGCTTCCCAAACTCCAGGAGTATAGGTTAAAAAATTAGTATGTGTATTGGTAACTTTTGTAGCCAACTCGCTTTTTAAAGCAAGTCCGGTTAATGATAAATTTACATCATCATAATAAGCCTGTTGTGCATAGCAATAAACGCTAAGTAATAACGCAACAAGAATTGTAATTCTTTTCATTTCAACACTACTGTTTTCTTTCTAAAAGCGCCATATAAAAACCATCAAAGCCACTAGAAGAAGGGTAAATATTTTTGTCTTTAACTAATTTAAAATCAGACCCTATTTCTTTAGATAAAAAAGAGTCCACTTGTTTTCTGTTTTCTGAGGGTAGGATAGAGCAGGTGGCGTAAACTAATTTTCCACCTGGCTTTACTATTTTTGAATAGTTTTCTAGGATATCTGCTTGTGTTTTCTGAATACTTTCTAAAAATTCAGGGGATAATTTCCATTTAGCATCTGGATTTCTGCTAAGTACTCCAAGACCCGTACAAGGTGCATCGATGAGTACACGATCTGCTTTTTTATGTAATTTTTTGATGTCTTTAGTGCTTTCGATAGTTCTGGTTTCGATATTATGAGCACCAGCGCGTCTTGCACGTCTTTTGAGTTCTTTAAGTTTATTCCCATAGATATCCATAGCAATAACCTGTCCTTTGTTTTCCATTAATGCTGCTAAATGCAAAGATTTTCCACCGGCTCCTGCACAAGTGTCTACGACACGCTGTCCTGGTTCCACGTCCAGAAATTTAGCGACTAGCTGTGATGAAGCATCTTGAACTTCGAACAAACCATCTTTAAAAGCTTTGGTAGCAAAAACATTTGCTCTTTCAATAAGTTGTACAGCACTCGGGTATCCTTTTAACGTTTCTGCTTCAATATCCTCTTCTTTTAGTAGTTGAATCAGTTTTTCTGTAGTTGTTTTTAAGGTGTTTACTCGAAGCACTACAGGTGCTTGTTCATTAAGAGCTGCTAATTCTTTTTCCCATATATCAGGTAATTGCTGCATTCCTAATTCATCTAACCAATCAGGAATAGATTCACGAAACTTTCTGATTTTACTCAACTCGTCAAATTTTCCCTTAATTCGTCGGGTAGGAGTGGGTTCTATTTGTTTCCAATCAGGAAGTGTTATACCGCGTAAAGTTGCCCAAACGGCAAAAATTCGCCATAAATTTTCTCGGTTGTAGGGTTCTTTTACTTCAGCAATTTCAGCATATAATCTTTTCCATCGTACAATGTCATATACTGTTTCTGCTATAAAACCTCTATCTCTGGATCCCCATCTTTTATCGCGCTTTAATAAAGATTGAACCACCTTATCGGCGTAGGCGTTTTCATTAAAAATTTCATTAAGCCCGTCTATAACGGCAAAGACCAGATTTCTATGTAATCTCATATTTATTCTTAAAAGGAGTGCAAAGGTAAACCTTTGTATAGAATAACTATTATCTTTAAGTCAAAATTCTATGCATGAAGCGATTATCCTTGTTTTTTATAATTTTATCGGCTTTTAGTAGTTGTAAGCAGTCTGAAACTTCAAAAATTGAGGTTGAACGAGATGTACAAGGAGTGCAAATAGAGGATGTTCTTGTAGACTCTATTAGTATCCGAGCTATACACGTAGACCAAAATAACATGTATTATGCAGGTACAGCAGGAAAATACGGAGTTATTCAATGGGATACACAAGTTAAGGACTTTCAGTTGATTCAAAAAACGGTGCTACACAATGAGGAGAAGCCACATTTTAGAGCTATCGCTGCAAATGCCACTCATTTTTATATATTAAGTATCGCTAATCCAGCCTTATTATATAAAATCGACAAAAAGACGTATGAGCGTGAACTCGTTTATAAAGAAGAGGGAGCAAATGTGTTTTATGATGCGATGACTTTTTTAAATGACAAACAAGGAATCGCAATAGGAGATCCTACAGATAATTGTATGTCTGTACTACTTACTTATGATGGTGGTGCCCATTGGAAAAAGGTAAGTTGTGACCACTTACCTGAAGCAGTTGAGGGCGAAGCCGCTTTTGCTGCAAGTAATGGTAACATATTTTATGGAAACGATCAAATCTTCTTTATATCGGGTGGAGCATCTTCTAGGGTATATAGTAAGAAAGTTGATGAAACGGACTGGCGTGTACAAAAGTTGCCTATTGTTCAGGGAACTCAAACTACGGGAGCCTATGCTATGGACTTTATTTCAGATAGTTTAGGAATAATTTACGGGGGAGACTATATGCAACCTACAAAAACAGAAAATACTATCGTTTTTACAAATGATGCCGGTAAGTCCTGGTCTAGCATTGCCAACCATAAAAATCCGGGATATAAAAGTTCGGTTCAATTTTTTCCAGCAGGAAAAGGCAAGCATATTGTAGCTGTTGGATTTACCGGTATTGCTGTGTCAAACAATTATGGAAGATCCTGGCAAACCTTGAGTAAAGAGCCTTTTTATACCTTGAGGTTTATAAATGACTCTATAGCTTTTGCTGCGGGTAAAAACAGAATAAGTAAACTAACATTTGACTAAAATTACTTGTTTACTTGTATACGGATCTCTAAAGGATGATGCATCAACTTTAATTTCGTTGATTTCTTCTTCGTTCTCTAAGTTGTTGGACCAATCGTTTATTAAAGTCTGCTTCGGCTTTAATGAGTTTCAATATCTTGATATTAGGGATCACTTTTTTCAAAGCATTTAAATACGATTTTCTCAAGGATAATTTCTTTTCTTCTAACAGTATAAAATTATCAAGATAGGTGCCCGCTTTTTGATCCGTCAGCTCAGCAGCTGTAAATTGCTGTCTTAAATTTTGAATAAGATTTCTTTCTTCGGCTTTTACAGTATCTAAATTGTCTTCATACGTATTATATACCGGCCAAAACTGCTGCGCTTCCTTAGTGGTAAGGTTTAGTTGTTCTGTGATATATGCGATTTTAAAGGCTTTGATACGTTCTTGTGGTGTGCGCTGCGCTACACCGACATAACAAAGTAAAAAAGTAAAAAGTAGTAGACTATATTTCATGTTCAATAGTTTAATCAAGGTACATAATTTCATTTTCAATATCATTTTCAGAAAGATAATCTAGTAGTGCTTCTTCATTTACTGGATTTTCTTCATAGCTTTCTGTAAGGTCAATATCTTTACCAATAATGGATATTAACTCGTCATCAGTAAGTTCAATATTTCCTTCTTCAATATAAAGGCTAATTTCCGTAGTCTTTAGATCTTTAAAGGTAATGTTATTTTGATCTGGTAATAGGGTAAATAGTAACGCTATTGCAGCAGCAATGCCGGATAATAGTAACACCTTTTTGCGCTTAAAAAGCGGTATCACTTTAGATTTATTTTCCACTCTTTGCAGCACAGTTTGTTCCAAACCTTCAAAATATCCCTCCGGGACTTCGAAGCCGTGCTGACCAGAAGTAGTTCTTTCTTCTGTCTTTAATCTTGACAAAACGCTATCTTCTAGTCCTTCGAAATAATTCTTAGGAATTGAAAAACCTGATTTGCTATTTGATTTATCTGTACTCATTTGTTATTTTGACTCTTATTAGTACCAAAGGTTTAATTGGATTTTATAAATTCTTCAATCTTTTTAGTGGCCAGATGGTAGGATGCTTTTAAAGCTCCTTCGCTTGTACCCAATATATCTGATATTTCTTTGTATTTTAAATCTTCAAAATACTTCATATTAAACACTAATTGTTGTTTTTCTGGTAACGTGGCTATGGCGCATTGTAATTTATATTGCATTTCATCGCCATCATAATATACATCTGCTTTTAGATTTTGAACAAGAAGGGAGCTAAGTTCTTGGTTGGTGATACCTTTTTTATTAGCCTGTTTGTTTAAAAAGGTAATTGCTTCATTGGTGGCGATGCGGTAAAGCCAGGAATATAACTTGCTTTCGCTTTTAAATTTTGAAATATTCTGATAGACTTTTATAAAAACATTTTGTAATACATCATCCGTATCATCATGATTTTTTAGCATATTCCTGATATGCCAATACAATCTTTCTTTATAAGTAGTAATTATTTCTCGTAATACAAGGTTAATATCCTTACCAGACTTTATATCGATTAAGATTTGCTCTTCTTGATGTTTCAACTTTGGATTTCTTATCATTTAAAATTAATCATCTACCTAATGGTTTATTGTTAAGACTAACATAAATATAAAAGGTTTAATCCTGGTGTAAGAAAATTTTGTAAGAATTTGTTTGTATTGTGTAATGAGGAGGTATTATTTTAGAACAACTAAAATATTTAATCGATAAAAAGCATCAAAATATTTTGTGAGTTGGTTTTTTTAAATACATTTGCCCCGTGAAAATGAGTTGTGCTTATTTTAGATTACTAAAGTAAGCCGTAAAAGTGAGTTTTAATTTTAGAGTAACATCTAATTTTAAGATGATTTGTGTGAAGGAAGAGAGTGTTAGCAATAACACTCTCTTTTATTTTACGCTGATATTTAAAAGTAAGAAAAAGATTACAATACATCTTATTAATGTCTTTAAAAATGTTAAAACTACACGTTTTATAGATAAAATGCACAATTTTGTTTGGAGGACAATAATTTTTAGCTATCTTTACAAAGTGAAAATGAGTTAGTGCTTTCATTATCCCCAAGATGAAAGTTTTTTAAAAGTGAGTTTTAATTTTAGAGTAAGCCCCTAAATTAAGATGATTTGTGTGAAGGAAAAGAGCGTTAGTAATAACGCTCTTTTTTATTTTGAGACAGCATAATAGTATATAAGTAAATTCTTACAATCTTGTTATATATTCGATTTAAATATGTTAAAATGCATATTTTTTAGATAAAATACACAATTCTGTTTGGAGGACAATAATTTTTAGTTATCTTTACAAAGTGAAAATGAGTTAGTGCTTTCATTATCCCCAAGATGAAAGTTTTTTAAAAGTGAATTTTAATTTTAGAGTAAGCCCCTAAATTAAGATGATTTGTGTGAAGGAAAAGAGCGTTAGTAATAACGCTCTTTTTTATTTTGAGATAGTACAACAAAATATAGGTAAATTCTTACAATTATATTATTTATCAAACTTAAATATGTTAAAATGACATATTTTATAGATAAAATACACAATTTTGTTTGGAGGACAATAATTTTTAATTATCTTTACAAAGTGAAAATGAGTTAGTGCTTTCATTATCCCCAAGATGAAAGTTTTTTAAAAGTGAGTTTTAATTTTAGAGTAAGCCCCTAAATTAAGATGATTTGTGTGAAGGAAAAGAGCGTTAGTAATAACGCTCTTTTTTATTTATTGATATGTTGAAGTGATGTTAATCAAATGATTGTAGTGCGACTAACTTCTTATACTCTCCATTTTTTTGAATCAATTCTTCGTGTGTACCTTGCTCAACGATTTTACCTTTTTTCATCACCACAATGGCATCCGAATTTTGAATGGTAGAGAGTCTGTGTGCAATTACAATACTGGTTCGATTTTTCATCATATTTTCTAAAGCAGATTGTACCAAACGTTCACTTTCTGTATCCAAGGCTGAGGTGGCTTCATCCAAAATCATTATAGGTGGGTTTTTCAATACAGCCCTAGCGATGGATAATCGTTGTTTTTGACCACCACTGAGTTTGTTACCACTATCGCCAATATTTGTGTGAATACCTTTGGGTAGTTCTTGTACAAATTCCCAGGCATTGGCCACCTTTAAGGCATCAATAATATCTTCTTCAGTGGCATCTTCTTTACCTATTAGTAAATTATTTTTTACAGTATCGTTAAATAGAATAGAGTCTTGCGTAACAAGTCCCATAAGACTTCTTAATGAATTTTTGCTAAGATCACGAATATCTAAATTGTCTATTTTGATAGCTCCTTGATTGACATCATAAAAACGGGTTACTAGATTTGCAATAGTAGATTTACCGCTTCCGGATTGTCCTACTAGGGCAACAGAGGTCCCTTTAGGTACGTTTAGGGTAAAATCTTTGAGGACATATTCATCCTCATATTTAAAGAATACATTTTCGATTTGAATTAAACTTTCAAAATTTTCTTTGACTACAGCATTTTCCTTGTCTTTTAAAGGAGACTCCGTATTCAATATTTCTAAAACTCTCTCTGCAGCAGAATTTCCTCTTTTAACGCCATAATTAGCTTTCGAAATGGCTTTTGCAGGGGTTAATATGTTGTAAGCGAGTCCTATGTAGGCTAAAAATGTTTCTGCTTCCAATGTTCCATCCACAAAAACCAATCTACCTCCATACCATAATAACACAGCAATGACACAGATACCTAAGAATTCACTGGTTGGTGAAGCCAGGTTTTGTCTATTTAATAAGTCATTAGAGTATTTAAAGAAACGCTCTGTAGAATCCTTAAATTTTTTACCGAAAATAGATTCTGCATTAAAACCCTTAATCACCTTTAAACCACCAAGAGTTTCTTCAACTATCGAAAGGAAAAATCCTTGTTCGCGCTGTACTTTATCGGAATGTTTTTTTAGCTTTTTTCCAACCAAGGAAATTAAAAAGCCAGATACCGGGATAAATATAAAGACAAATATAGTAAGCTGAGGACTAAGGAATACCATAAAAGCAAGGGTGAATAAAATGGTCAAGGGTTCCTTAATAATTAATTCTAGAATGGATAAGAATGAATGTTGAATCTCTAACACATCACTGGAAATTCTTGCCATCGTATCTCCTTTTCGCTTTTCAGAAAAATAGGGGATGGGTAACTCTAATATTTTTTCGTACATAGCGTTTCGAATATCTCGAAGTACCCCATTTCGTAAAAAAGTGATGAAATACATCGCCAGATAGTTGAAAAGATTTTTGAGCATAAAAATGGTAATAATTCCAATAATCATATACGTAAGTACCGCTAATCTGCCTTCTTCCTCAACGGTTTCAAGTATAAAGTAATTTAATTTGTCTGTTAAATAAGCTTTTAAATTTACAATTCCGGTATAGATTGGTTTTTCAATTTTTTGCTGTTCTCCAGTTTGAAATAAAACCTTAAGGACAGGGATTAAGGCAATAAAAGAAAGCGCACTAAATAATGCGTAAAAAATATTACAGATAATATTTAAAATGCCATATGATTTATATGGCATGGCAAAGCGTATAATTTGTTTAAAATAATTCATTCAATACGTATACTAACTAACTATTTGATTTTGTTGGTTAAATTTTTAAATCTTTTTTGATAGCCTCAATTTTAGTATCCAATTTACTATTAATTTCTTCAAAGTCTCCCTGATTTTCCAGGGTATCTTGGACACTTATATAAAATTTAATTTTAGGCTCCGTACCGCTCGGTCTTGCGGCTATTTTGCTTCCTTGTTCTGTGTAAAAGATCAGTACATTCGATTTTGGTGTCTGTATTTCTGTCACCGTATGATCTTGTGTGTTTTTCGCCAAGCTGCTTGCGTAATCTTCAATTAAAACTACTTTTTCTCCATTAATCGTTTCTGGAGGGTTTGCTCTAAGATCAACCATAGTTTGTTTTATTTCTTCTGCACCTTTAATGCCTTTTTTTACTAAGGATACTAAATGTTCTTTGAATAAACCGAGATCGCTATACAAATCTAATAATGCCTTATAGAAAGAGCTGCCCTTGCCTTTCGTAGCCGCTACAATTTCGCAGGCTAGTAAGGTAGCAGTAACCGCATCTTTATCTCTAACAAAGTCACCCACCATATAGCCAAAACTTTCTTCTCCGCCACCAATAAAATGCTTTTCTGGATAATCTTTGATGAGTTTAGCGATCCATTTAAAACCTGTTAACACCTCCATGTACTCAACTCCGTACTTATCCGCTAGTGATTTCATCATTGGGGTGGACACAATAGTTGAGGCTACAAATTCATTTCCTTGTAGTCCTTTATTATTTTTATAGTGTTCTAGCAGAAACCAGGTCATTACTAGCATTGTTTGATTACCATTAAGGAGTTGTAATTCTCCTTTTAGGTTTCTGACAGCAATACCGAGACGATCGCAATCAGGATCCGTACCGATTACTATATCTGCATCTACCTTTTGGGCTAATTGCATAGCCATCTCTAATGCTTCTGGCTCCTCAGGATTAGGAGATTTTACGGTGGGAAAATTACCATTTGGCTCTGCTTGTTCTTTTACAATATGTACATTGTTATAGCCAGCTTGTTTTAGTGTATATGGAATTGCAGTAATGGACGTTCCGTGTAAAGAGGTAAAAACGATAGTGATGTCATCTTTTTCCTTTTGACTGGCAGCAAAACTGCCATTTTCAACACTTTTATCTATAAATTTTTTATCAACTTCCGTATCTATCGTTGCTATCAAATCAGGGTTAGCCTTAAAGTTGATATCAGCATACGTAAGTGAGTTTATCTCCTTTATTATTTCACCATCTTGAGGCGGTACTAATTGTCCACCATCTTGCCAATATACCTTGTAGCCATTGTACTCTGGTGGATTGTGGCTTGCAGTTAATACAATACCACATTGACAATCCAGTGCTCTAACCGCAAAAGAAAGTTCAGGCGTAGGACGTAATTCTGAAAATAAAAATACCTTTATTCCATTGGCAGAAAACACTTCTGCTACGGTCCTAGCTAGGGTATCACTATTATTTCTACAGTCATAAGCAATTACAACTTTTATTTGCTGTCCACTGAATTGTGAAGAAAGATAATTGCTTAATCCTTGGGTGCTTTTACCCAGTGTATATTTATTAATTCTATTGGTTCCAACGCCCATTACCCCACGCATACCTCCTGTTCCAAATTCTAAATCTTTGTAAAACGCTTCATGAAGGGCTTCTTTGTTTTCATTTTGAAGCTTTTTTATCGTTTCTTGAGTGTTCTGATCAAAGGTAGGTGTAAGCCATTCTTTAATTTTAGCCTCTAATTCTGATGTTGTGGTACTCATGATTTGTTGGTTTTAATAGCAAAAATACTACTTCTATAAAGATCTTAAAAAGATATTACGGATTTAGCACGTATTGTATGATTTTACAAATGTAATTTTTCGGAGATTTGGTATCGCTCAGAATCTTTTCGCGTACTGGTTAACATAATTTCTCCAATAAAACCAGCTACAAAGAATTGGGTTCCAAGAATCATACAGGTTAAGGCAATATAGAACTCAGTTCGTTGCGCAATTAGTCTACCTTTAGTTTCTATAATAAGTTTATCAATACCTAGGTATAAGGAAAAGGCAAAGCCCACGAAAAATAGTAGCGTGCCTAGAAGGCCAAAAAAGTGCATAGGGCGTTTTCCAAAACGCGACATAAACCAAATGGTTACCAGGTCTAAAAATCCATTGATAAAACGACTCATACCAAACTTAGTATGTCCGTATTTTCTTTTTTGATGCTTCACTACTTTTTCACCGATGTTACCATATCCTGCATTTTTTGCTAAGACGGGGATGTAGCGATGCATTTCGCCATGAACATCAATATGTTTTATGACTTCTTTGCGGTATGCTTTTAAACCGCAATTAAAATCGTGGAGCTTTACTCCAGAAGTTTGTCTGGCGGCAGCATTAAAAAGTTTGGATGGTAAATTTTTAGTTAATACCGCATCGTAACGTTTTTTCTTCCAACCCGAAACCAAATCGTAGCCTTCTTTTGTGATAAGCTGATATAATTCAGGGATTTCCTCAGGGCTGTCTTGTAAGTCGGCGTCCATAGTTATAACTACATCACCCTGTGCAGCTTCAAAACCAGCGTGTAACGCTTGTGATTTACCGAAATTCTTTAAAAAACGGATACCTTTAACATTAGGATCTTTACTTGATATATGGGTAATAGTGTTCCAAGATTGATCTGTGCTCCCATCATCAATAAAGATAATTTCATAAGAAAAAGAATTGGATTGCATAACGCCTGCAATCCAATCGTATAATTCTTGTAAAGATTCCTGCTCATTGAGCAGTGGTATTACTATAGACAAGTTCATTATTTACTTCTGTTTTTGGAGTGTAGTATCGAAGCACTAAGTATCGAAATTACAGTACCTAGGAAAATAAACCAAATTGTGTATGTAATAATTCCGATTGGAGATATTTTTTGATTTGCATTTTCAAAATTCAATTTAACTTGATCTAAGGTTTCAGGTGCATAATTTGCAGCAAAATCAATGGCTAAATTTTTTTGAAAATCTGGATCGATTTGAGTGTCATAGATATATGCCATTACGCTATAGCAAGCACCAGTAATAAGCATTATTAAAACTCCAATTTTAATTGTGTTAAGTATAGAAATAGTATTTTTTATCCTAAATGTTTTTTTAATCGCATACCAAATCACTATAACCTCTACTATAAGTGCAATCAAAAATGAGCTATAATACACTAGCGGAGATGCATTGAGTATTCTGGGGAGAAAATCAATAATTACTCTCAGTAATCCTAATGAAAACCCGAGTATAATTATAAATGATAAACTGTCTTTCTTCATTAAATGATATTATGATAAAAATACAAATATAGCGGTATAGAATTCAATATTAAATAATAAAAGGGTCACTTTTATTTAAAAGTAACCCTTTGGTAATTATCTAATCTTTTATTTATTCTATCGGTTCCTTTTTTCTAATTATAAGCGAGACTATTAAACCAATGACAATGTAGACTATCATTGAGCCGAACCAGTTTTTTATTTGTGTAAGAGCTCCAAAATTATCTGCGTTCCTAATATCAGCTATGGCTTTATTCATATCTTCCTCGGGCACATTAAATTTTTGCATAAACTCCATAGTAACTTCAATGGATCTGTCTTTAATTGCTACAGCAGCTTCAGGATCAATCACGTTAAAGATTAGAATGGTGACTAAGGTGCTGATCAATGTACCTATTACAATAGGTATAAAATAGGCTTTAAAAGTTTCTTTAAAAGAAATAATACCTCCTAATATTTTTCGACTTTTTACTGCAGATAAAATTCCTATAAGTACAATCACTATCAGGAGCAAAAAGAACACCCACCATTTAACAAATATTTCTTGATAGAAAGCATAGCCTAATACTGTAAACAGAGTTAGAATAGTTGCTAAAATAATACCGTAGTTGATGCCAATTTTATTTGTGTTAGTTTGATTTTCCATTTTTTAAACTTTAAGGTTGTTAATACCATTAGTATTCAAATATACTAATTTGTTACAGGGGCTTTTTAAAAAATAGTAATAATTAGAAAAGGCAGTATAATTTATTCCTCATCATACACCTCTTTATTTTTTTGCATTATAGCACCGCTAAGTAGGGATATGAGTAAAGCAAGTAATAGGTTACTTATAAAAACCAAAATGGCATAATACAATCTGGATAACCACTTAGCTTCCTTTTCTTTTTTAGTGGTATTAATTGCATCTGAGATAAAATCTGCTAAAAAAATATCCGACAACAAAATAATTATTCCTGCGATAATACTAATACTGAAGCCAATTTTTAATGCCTGTGACAAACTAAGATAGCCTTGGTTAGACTTTTTAAAGGCATAAATACCGAATGAAATTATTAAAATATTGATTAAAATTTGTGAAGAGAGATAAAACGTCAACTCAAAATCTTTATAGATCTTAAAAAATATATTCGAAAGCAAAACTACCAAACCAAGAATACAACCATATCCAAGAGGTATCTTACCGATAGAAGTTCTAATTAATTTCATATCAAAAGGTTACAGGGGGGTAGTTAAAAATGATATTTGATTCAAAGGTATTAAAAAAAACTCTTAAAAAACTGTGTATTTCATCGAAAAAATTTGCCTATATGACTAATTTTGATCATTTTTATACGGTTTTAGCTCAATTTAATTGAGGCGGAAATTCAACAAAGGGATATGAACCGACTTATTTTTAAAAAACACTACTATGAAAAAACTTTTACCACTTATTTTAATTTGCTTGCTATTCAGTTATTCGTGTAGTGATCAAATTGACGAAATTGACCAAAACGATAAAGAGCTTCTTGTAAAAGAAGTAGTTATTGAATTTAACAAAAGTGCAGTTAAAACGGGAAAATATAAAGCCTTTATTGAGGAGTATGCTCAGAAAAGTGCAAAAAAGCAATTGTCTGATGATGAAATAAGAGTTTTAGTTGGAGAATTCTTAGGCGATCAAACGGAGAGCTTTTTAATAGTATATCATGAACTTTTGAAATTAGATCTTACACCAGAAGAATTTTATGCCATAGCAAGTCAATTTCGCGATATGTTCAATGGAGTAAAAAATCCTAATGGTACTAATTCTAGTTCTAATTCTAATTCTAATTCTAGTTGTTGTCAGTTAAGTGATGAGATAGAGGAAAATTCAAATGGAGCAGGATTTGTGGCAGGATTAATTCGCTTAGCTTGTGGTTGTGGAGATCCAGATAATACAGAAGCGGATACGGAAACACAAGAATAATAATCTAATACATTTCTGATAAAAGTTTTTGATTTGTAAAATTAAGTTGTAAATTTGCGCCTCGAAAAAAGAAAAGATTACATTAAGATGAGAAAAGATATCCACCCAGAAAATTATAGATTAGTTGCATTTAAAGACATGTCTAATGAAGAAGTTTTTATTACTAAATCTACTGCAGATACAAAAGAGACTATCGATGTAGATGGTGCTGAGTATCCATTAGTTAAATTGGAAATTTCAAGAACATCTCATCCATTTTATACTGGTAAATCTAAACTTATCGATACTGCTGGACGTATAGATAAGTTCAAGAATAAATACTCTAAATTCAAAAAGTAATTTTTGAGTTTTAAAATATATTGTATAGCCTTTCTTAGTCAGAAAGGCTTTTTTATTTTTATCTTCATAAACACGATCAATTGTATATCTCATGAATTACATTCTTTTTGACGGGCCAAACCGAAATGCTTTATTGCCGTTTACGTTTACCCGACCCGTTGCAGATATTAGAGTAGGTATTTTAACCATTAGAGAAAAGTGGGAGAAGTTTTTAGGCTCTACTACTTCGACAGTCACAGAGGATTATCTGGCGACTAAATTCCCTTTGGTTGAACTGGATCATAATGTTATGATCAACGCTTCCTATTTACCCTCAGAAAATCTTGCTAAAATGGTTAGAAATATGGAGGAGAACCAGGCAATTTTTGATGGAGATGTGCCTATTGCTTTCTATGTAGCTGAGGATCAAGAAGTAGATTTTGATACTTATGATGTAATTTCCTATACCTACACTGATGTAATTACCATAAAAAATACTTGGGATATCTTTGCGAAAAATGGGGAGGCCATTGCAGCAGATTTCGGCTTATTAACTAAAGATCGAAAAAGCCAAGAGTTATCAAGTACTAATAATGTACTTAACCCAGATCATGTTTTTATAGAAGAAGGTGCTAAACTTGAATTTGCGACTTTAAATGCAAATACTGGGCCTATTTATATTGGTAAGGATGCTGAGGTTATGGAAGGGAGTATAATTAGAGGTCCCTTTGCGTTATGTGACCACGCGGTGGTTAAGATGGGGGCTAAAATTTATGGTCCTACAACGGTTGGACCTTACTCAAAAGTAGGGGGAGAGGTAAATAATTCAGTTTTATTTGGCTATTCCAATAAAGGTCACGACGGTTTCTTGGGCAATTCGGTTATTGGAGAATGGTGTAATCTTGGGGCGGATACCAATACTTCGAATCTTAAAAATAATTATGCTCCAGTGCGCCTATGGAGTTATGAAACGGAAGGCTTTGCCAAAACCGGTTTACAGTTTTGCGGTCTAATGATGGGTGATCATTCTAAGTGCGGCATTAACACTATGTTTAATACCGGCACTGTGGTTGGTGTTAATGCTAATATTTTTGGAAGTGGTTTTCCTCGTAACTTTATACCTAGTTATAGTTGGGGTGGCAGTAATGGGTTTACCAACTACTTACCGAAAAAAGCATTTGAGGTAGCGGAAGTAGTTATGGCCAGAAGAGATGAAGAATTAACAGAAGAAGATAAAAAGATTCTACAACACGTGTTTGAGGATACAGCTAAATGGCGAAAATCTTATTAATTGAAAAAGATAAGTTTTTTCTTACTTTTTAAAGTAAATAACAAAAAAATGCGCTGTCTATATGAAAGCGCATTTTATTTTGATCTTTTGAGTGTTTTAAATTATTTGGTAAAGAAAATAAATTTTAAAAAATGCAATTAATCTGTTTGTAATTATTTAGAGCTATTTTGCTCCATAATTTTTGTTGATTTTTGCTCGGATTTTTTATCCTCATTACAAGATAAAACTGCTAAAAAAGCCGAAGCTACAAGGCATAAAATAACTTTTTTCATTATCAATTGGGGTTAGTTTGTGATAAAAACAATACGAATGTAATACTTTTATCGGTATAAAAAAGCATTTTAACGATAAAAATAGGGTTGCTTATTGTTTTTCTTTCCAAACCTTTTTGAGAACTAAGAAATTCTGAGGATTGGTCGTAAGCCCTTTTACATTTTTTTGTGTAAACCGCACAACCTCATCATAATATAAAGGTACAATAGGAGCGTGGGCTATGATAATTGAATCCATTTTTGCATAGTATTGTATTCTTAGGCTGTCATTGGTTATTCCAAAACTTTCTTCATACAATTGATCAAAAGTTTCGTTTTTGAAATGTGTATAGTTAGGGCCATTCGGCGTAAAGTTTTTGCTGTAATAAGGGGATAAAAAGTTTTCAGCATCTGGATAATCGGCAATCCAGCTTGCTCTAAACACAGCTAGCTCACCTTTCCATTTTCGCTCTCGTATAGTAGATGGAGGAAGTACATCAATATTAACTTGTAATCCAATTTTTTCTAATTCGCGCTGAATGTATTCACACAAACTTAGATAATTACTATCGGTAGTAATCGTTATCGAGGGATCTTGATTACCAGTTTCTTTTTTATATTGGGCTATAAGTTGGGAAGCTTTATTCGGCTGATAGGTATATCCCTTAAGGTTACTAAATCCAGGGAGCCCTTTAGGTATAAATCCGTTTACAGCAGCAGTACCAATTCCGTTTTTTAAAAAGGTGATCATTTTATTTCTGTCAAAACCATAATTTACGGCTTTGCGAAGCAGTTCTGATTGAATTTCATCTTTATCCGTTTCAAGGTAAAAGCCTAAGTATTCAGAGTTGAGATAAGGTCCTTTTGACAAATTAATTTTATCCCTATATCGTTCACGTAATTTTCCGGATGGAGTAAGTAGCTCGTCTTTATAAGAGGCATCTAAACTATTTAATAGATCAAGATCTCCTTTGGTAAACTGTAAAAATTCACTTTGTTTTTCTGGTAAAAAGGTGATGGCAATCGCCTCTAAGTAGGGGAGTCCTTTTCCGTTTTCATCTTTTTCAAAATAATTATTATTCTTTCTAAGGACCAACTTTACATTCTCTTCCCAGTATTTAAATTTAAAGGGCCCAGTACCTATTGGGTGCTTCCTGAATTCCTTACCGTAAAATAAAACAATTTCTTTTGGTACTACAGAACAATAACGCATACTCAATAACCCTAAAAATGCTGGAAAAGGCTGTTTTAATTGAATTTGAAAAGTACTATCATTAACTGCAGTATAGTTTTGAACATTTTTTAATACCCAATTCCCAGGTGAGGCCAGGTCAGGATCGAGAAGGCGATCAAAACTATATGTAAAGTCTGAAGCGACAACTTTTCTTGTATTTTTAGGCGTGTTAAATTCCTTGTGCTTGTGAAACAACACATCATTTCTCAGATAAAACGTATAGGTAAGTCCATCATCAGCAATCTCCCAACGCTTAGCAATGTCGGGCTTAATTTGTAAGGTTTCATCAAACTGTACTAACCCATTAAAAAGTTGGTTAGTTGGCCAAATTATGGATGGGTTTCTAGCAAATGCAGGGTCTAATGATTTAATATTGGAGTACTCGTTGTAGCGAAAAACTAAATGCTCTTTGTTTTCTTTTTTAGGATCGTCGCAAGAACTTATTCCTATAAGAAGGTAAAATATTGCAAGATAACCTGTTAAGTGCCTCGTAAGAAAAGTTTTCAATTTTACTAAATCGATTATTGTTGGTATATTTGCACCCTTCTTAAAGGGAAGAGTGCTGATTTATAAATAGGTTTCGTAATAGCATAAAGATAAAGAGATTTCCAGAAACCGGAAATTAAATTTTGAATGAAAAAGAGAGTAGCGTTTTATACATTAGGTTGCAAGTTGAATTTTTCAGAAACGTCAACTATAGCAAGAGGTTTTAAAGAAGAGGGATTCGAGGCTGTTGACTTTTCAACATCAGCGGATATTTACGTCATTAATACTTGCTCAGTTACAGATAATGCTGATAAACGATTTAAAACCATTGTAAAGCAGGCTCAGAAAAATAATCCAGATGCGTTTGTAGCAGCTATTGGTTGTTATGCACAATTGAAGCCCGAGGAGTTAGCGGCGGTTGATGGAGTTGACTTGGTGCTTGGTGCTACGGAAAAGTTTAAAATCACCGATTACATCAATGATTTGTCAAAAAATGATTTTGGAGAAATTCATTCTTGCGAAATTGAAGATGCGGATTTCTATGTAGGCAGTTATTCTATTGGAGATCGTACCAGAGCTTTTTTAAAAGTTCAGGATGGTTGTGATTATAAATGTACGTATTGCACGATTCCCTTAGCGAGAGGTATATCAAGAAGTGATACGCTAAGTAATGTACTTAACAATGCGAAAGAAATTTCTGAAAAGGGTATTAAAGAAATTGTACTGACTGGTGTAAATATTGGGGATTATGGTAAAGGAGAATTTGGAAATAAACGGCATGAGCACACCTTTTTAGATTTAGTAAAAGCACTTGATGAGGTTGAAGGCGTAGAGCGGTTGCGAATTTCTTCCATAGAGCCTAATTTGCTAAAAAATGAAACCATAGATTTTGTTTCAAAAAGTAGAACATTTGTACCGCATTTTCATATTCCATTACAATCGGGTAGTGATGATATTTTGCGTTTAATGAGGCGGAGATACCTTAGTGATTTATACGTGGATAGAGTAGAGCAGATTCGACGTCAAATACCGGATGCCTGTATAGGAGTGGATGTTATTGTTGGATTTCCTGGTGAGTCTGATGAGCATTTTTTGGAAACCTATAATTTTTTAGCTTCTCTTGATATTTCTTACCTTCATGTTTTTACGTATTCAGAAAGAGATAATACCGTGGCAACTGAATTACCTAATGTTGTGCCTGCGAAGGTTCGTAAAAAACGAAGTAAAATGCTAAGAGGATTATCTGTCAAAAAGCGAAGAGCTTTTTATGAGTCTCAATTGGGTAAGGAAAAAACAGTGTTATTTGAATCAGAAAATAAGGAAGGTTACATTCACGGTTTTACAGAAAACTATGTAAAAGTAAAAATGCCTTGGAACCCAGAGTATGTAAATACGCTACATCGTATTAAACTCACAGAGATCGATGAGGATGGTATGGTACGATTTGAATTTAAACAGCATGAATTACAATCAAAAATAGCATAAAAAAATCCGCTTTAAAGCGGATTTTTCTGTTTTTAAATATTAATACCTACCGGTAGTAGGTCTTTATATTTCCTTTTGTTTTTTCTCATAAACTTTGCAATCTCAGAACTAGATGGAACTAGTCGAATATTACGATCTTCTACGATGTTAAACACAGCTTGAATAAACTCATCCTTATAGCCTTTTTCTACTAAATCATCATCCATAATAAATTTGGTAAGAAAAATTTTTCGTTCCTGAAGAGAGTATTCTATTGTTGACTTTTTCCCTTCAATTGTAGTCTCAAACTGTCTCAGAAATTCATTGTCTACGATTTCCAATTCGACATCATTCATGTTCTCCATATTTTTGATTTTATAAGGTATTTATGATAATTTTTCAGTGATTAAATATCACTGAAAGAGGATTATTAAAATTCAATTTTTGTAATTTTGCGTAATAAATTCCCGTTATTAACTAAGATCAGTTGGTTATAAATCCCTTAAATAAGATATTAAGCATTCCAATTATAATCAGAGAATACTTAATTTTGGCGATGCAAAGATAAGAAAATTAACGCTTTAACTAAAATAATCACTGTTAAAATACTATTAGAATACCTATGATGCACGTTTATTTTGTACCAGGTATGGCTGCAGATGTATCTATATTCGAGTATATCCAACTACCCGAAGACAGATACACTATGCATACGATCCCTTGGAAAATACCCGCTAAAAACGAGACCTTAAAGCAGTATGCTAAGCGTATGTGTCAGGAAATTAAACATACTGATATTGTATTAGTTGGAGTGTCTTTTGGTGGGGTAGTGGTGCAAGAGATGAGTAAATTCGTAACGGTACAAAAACTAATAATTATTAGCAGTGTCAAGTCAAAGTTCGAATTACCTAAACGGATGAGGTTTGTAAAGAAAACAGGCTTGTATAAATTTTTGCCTACTGGATTAGTTGCAAAAGTGAAGAACTGGGATGCCTTAGCAGTGGGTGAGTTTGCCAAGAAGCGCGCGGCAATGTATCAAAAATACCTTTCTTTAAATAATAAGCAATACTTGGATTGGGCAATTAAAAATATGGTTTGTTGGGATCAAGAAACACCGCCAAAAGGGATCGTACATATCCACGGGGATAGTGATATTATTTTTCCTATTGAGAATATTAAAGGTTGCATCATAATACCCAAGGGAACCCACGTAATGATCATAAAACGCTCAAAATGGTTTAATAAACATTTGCCAGAAATTATCGAAAAAGACTTGCGATAATCGATGTTTTTACTTTATATTGTGATGAAAATCAGTATTCTCGCTAAAAATCTATGAAAATGGTCAATGTTGTAAGAAAAGTATTATTAATATTAGGTGTTGTCTTCACGATTGGTGTTTTAATTAACGCAACACAGGCTGAACCACAAAAAAATGTTCAGCAAAATAAATTAGAAACCAAGTTGGTAAACGATTATAACGTTTATGCCATTCCTATGCCTTCAAATTTGAATTTTGCCGGTGAGCTGGTTCCTGTTGAAAATCCTGATATCAGGGAGCGAATGGATAGAGAATTATTGGTGAATACGTATTGGCAATCCAATGGATTACTGTTATTTAAGAGAGCACATAAATATTTTCCTATCATAGAGCCTATTCTTAAAGAACAAGGAGTACCTGATGATTTTAAATACTTAGCCGTAATCGAAAGCGGTTTGACGCAGGCGGTTTCTCCTGCTAGAGCAACCGGGTTTTGGCAAATACTTTCAGGGACGGCAAAAGAATACGGTTTAGAAGTAAATGATAATGTTGATGAGCGTTATCATATTGAAAAATCAACAGAAGTAGCTTGTAAGTATCTTAAGAAAGCCAAAGAGCGCTTTGGTACTTGGACACTGGCGGCTGCCTCGTACAATGCTGGGCAATATGGCATCGATAAACAACTAGAACGTCAAAACGTGAAAAGCTACTATGACCTATTATTGGGTGAAGAAACAGGTAGATATGTATTTAGAATCATAGCAGTTAAAGAAATCTTGAGTAACCCAAAGCAATATGGGTTTAATTTCAGTGAAAAGGATTTATATGATCCCATCCCTACTTTTAATGTGTTGGTAGATAAGCCCGTTGAGGATTTTACGGAATTTGTAAAGCAATACAATATCAACTATAAAATCTTAAAGTTGCATAATCCTTGGCTACGCGAATCTCATTTACAAAATGGAAGTGGTAAGGAATATTTTATTCAAATACCTAGAGACGGCTATTATAAGACTACTGTAGGGCAATAATAATTAATTCATTATGTTATTTTTTAGTATGTTAGCTGAGTTATAATTTTAATTATTTAGTTAACATGAACTTAAGTGTCCTTATTTCACTAATACTTATTGGATTAATAGCCGGTTTTTTTAGCGGTACCTTAGGGATAGGAGGAAGCGTGGTTATGATTCCTTTATTGATACTCTGGGTTAATTTTTCTCAACATCAGGCTCAGGGAACAAGCTTAGCAGTATTAGCAGTTCCAGTAACCTTACTAGCCGCATTTAATTACTACAAAGAAGGGCACGTAAATTGGAAGTATGCTGCAATAATTGCACTAACCTTTATTATTGGTGGATACTTAGGGAGTAAATTGGCCATTTCCATCAATCAATCTTTATTGAAAAGAATTTTTGGTGGTGTATTACTACTTGTAGCCATTAAAATGATCTTTGGTAAGTAAAGCTATTTATCCATCTTTGCAACTATAATTGATACTATACCCTTAATCAGCAAGCACTCTTTTTTTTACGACTATAAATCTTTCAAGTAAACTTTTATAAGGGTTAGGCAATACCTATTTAGTTCGATTGTTTAAAATACGGATAAACTCCTTCATTCATAAGCTTTTGTACTTTTTTACGAAGTTTTTTTCGTTTTACCTGGCTTATTTGCTCATCATAATCTTCCTGTATATTAATGGTGTAGGGAGGAGTAGTCACGCTTGAAGCAGAATCGACCCATATAGAATGGATAGTAAAAGCAAACTGCATTTTTTCGTGATATAACTTGGTGACAGGACCCTTTTTAAGATCTTGTGCATCAAAAAGCCATATTTCTGAGTAATAAGAGTCTCCCTTGGTTGTATTTTCCGTTTTACCTACGACCGTACAAAGGATATATCCGTTTAACGCTTCTGGGACATTATCTTTAGGTTGGGAAGAAGGAACAAATTGCAAGGACCACATATAGACATTTTCAGGAAAGGAGTAGTAATCGGTAACCTCCATACCTTCCGTTGCAACAGTTTGTAAAACAAAAGGGGCACCTTTTTTGGTAAATTCAAGCATTTCTTCTGCTGAATAAATGCGATTACGCTCTGGACTCTGATATAGTCGATACACAAACTCAGTAAGTATTTCATCAGACAGCCCATACGCTTGCCAAAACACGTGTGAAATTTTATCTACATTACTGTCTGGTGAAAGTATGCCGTTATATGTATGCAGCCCAATACCCCAGGTATGTGGGCCAGGATCTTTTTCATCTAAATTGCCTTCGATATGCAAAAACTTGGACTCTTTTTGAAGAACAGCACGGTTTTTAACATCTATCCTAACCTTACCTATTTTACTGATATCCATTGCCCCTACAGCAATCATTCCTACTTTTTGTTCATCCACTCTTTGCCCATCGATTTTACGGGTGTCATAGTGCCTTAACCACTCTGCAGGACAAGCGCTACAGTTGTGCGCCAGATGCAAGGTTACGATATCATTGTCATTATTATAATCCACAGAAAAGTGAACCGTTTCTACCGGTAAAATCACTTTGTGAGCTCTTACTTCTTTTTTTCCTTTAGTTAGTTCATTTCGTGGTACAATGTATATACTAGAATAGTCATTTTGCACCCCACTTAATAGTTCTCTAAGAAATGAATTCAATTTTTTATTATTAGCAAAAGGATTATTCATCATTACATTCAATGTGAATTTAAAATTAGTATCTGCTAATATTAAATAATCTTTACTGAAACCTATCTGGTGTATATTGTGTTGAATCTGAATATCCGAACCATCTTCATTTAAAATCTTGATAGATTGCGGGGTGTCTTCGCCTTGCCATATCACTACATAAACAGCATCTTCATTGGATAGCTTATGACCAACAGACTTTTTGTAGATGGCCTTTAGCATTTTCTTTAAACTTTTTTTCTTTTTAGCCTCTTGTGCGTGATAGAAAAATTCATTTACCTCCTCTATAGCTTTTTCTTTACTTTCATAGTTTTTCCACTGCTTGATCCTTTCTTCAAGCTTTTTTTCGAATCCCTTCTTATCTTTTGCTAGTAATTCAAAGATTTCTGTTGCACTTAGTAACCTTTTTGTGGTTTTAGTGAAGTTGACACTAAAAACCTCTCTGGTTTCAGGGTCATAAGCTGGATGCGCCGTAGTCAAAAACATTGGGAAAGGATCGTAAAAAAAAGGAGGGGTTCCTGATCTCCAAAATTTATTTCTTCCTATGGGGGTAATTACATTAATTTTTTCCGCATCAAATTCAAAAGGTCGACCTGCATCAAAAGTAGCGAGCATACGTAATTGATCGTCACCTGGTGTACGAAAAGCAGTAATAGCAGTATTTAATTGGTTTCTCGTGCCTAATTTCATAGACATTCGAGCCAATCCTTTATTCTTAAATGCAATTTTGGCATAAGGATTATTTTTTCCATTCAATAATGGACTCGAAGCCAAGTCCGCATAATAGCAAGGCGGTTTTAAGATATTTGTTTTAAGATTAATCTTACCTTTTTGGGTCATATCAAAGCGAAAGATATATCCATCTCCATTAATTACTGGAGACCCATACTCCTTATTCATATCCCCATTAGGCAGTTTCTTTTTGTAAGGCAGACCACCTGAATTAACGGTACCTGCACCAGAATTTATAAAGACAAATCCAGAGAGATCATCTGGGATTTTACCTTCTTTAACTTTTAAGTCTACGTTTAAAGATTCTCTAGTTGCTGTTAAAAGGTTCTGATAATTCATGACCTGTAAATTTTCATAGTTTAGGGTTGTGGAAATGAGGTTTTGGTAATGCGTATTCTATTACAAATTAAATACTAGTGAAGTTTATGAATAACGAAATTAAATAGGTGTTACACAGGTAACCTTATCGATTTTAATTCAAAAGATAGTAGTTTAGTAATTTTTCAGATTAGTTGAATATACTAGAAAAATAAAATACGCTAGGTATAATGTGGTTTAACACTTAATTATCTCTTAGTTTTTTGAGAGAATCTTTTTCTCTTCGGTATTTTTCATATTCTTCATCAATTCGCCGCTCTTCTTCAGTTCTATCATCTCTTGGACCAGTAGGTTTGCTAAGGTCTTCGGTTACCATTTCCGCATCTTTTTCTTCCGGTGGTCTGGTGTCTAAATCTGCTATAAGTAAAGAGACTCCTTTGGACAGAGAGTTAAAGTGAATGTTATAAGAGTTACTTAGGGATTCACTACTGTGGTGTGTTATCACCTTTCTGATATCCAGTATTTTTTTATCCGGATCCATAAAATAAGTCATTGGAAAACCTAGAGCGTGTTTTAGTTTATTAATGATATATGAATTTTGATTTGATTTTTCATCTACATAAACCAAATGAGCAAATTCACTATAGTCATCAGCTTTTGATTTTAAATTTTCTTCCGTATCCCAAAACAAAACCACAAAATCAATTTGATCGTGGAATCGCTCTACTAAATCATTGAATGCAGGTATCTCCCCAATACCAGGTACGCACCAGGCGGCATAGGTTACTAAATAGATAGGTTTTTCAAATGAATTCAATGATAAAGACTCTCCTTTGAGTTGATTCACTTGGAAGTTGTCCATATATGTTCCCTTGAGATGATTATCGACTAAAGAGTCAAATAAAAATGTGGCTCGTTCCATATCATTATCCTCATAAGCTTCGTCAATTCTCTGGTTATATTTATTGATATGTGCCGAAATGGCTACAGAGAAGGGGACTTTAACTTCCTCCTGAGCTATACTTGAATAGAATACTCCAATAAGTAAAAAAAACACAAAAAAATTTTTCATCATATATTTCAATTACAATTGCTAAGGTAAAATAAAGTCTTCAGAATTTATGGTTTTCCCTCAAAACTTATCAATAGATAATCTCTCCATTCGATTTACTATTTACCTAAAGAATTACTTTTTCCCTATTACCCTAACGATTTACGCTTGGCAATTAGTATGCCTAAATTTTTTTCATCTGCTGCTTCATCATAGTAATTTGATCTTTCAGCATATTATGTTTGTCCAGTTTTTTGGCCTCCGTGAGCAGCATTTGAGCTTCGCGCTTTCTCCTTTTCGTTAAAGCAATACCTGCGAGGTTTAATTTGGCTACTGCCAAATCTTGATTCATCGAGAGTCCTAATTTCACCGCTTTCTTTAAATACTTTTCTGCTTGCGTGATATTAGTTTGGGATAACATAATTCCTAAAAGGTAATTGTAATATCCTTGTTGTTTTGTAGTAAGTGCAGTTGCAGGGTTATTAATTTTAGCAAGCCACTTTTTTGCCCCATCAAAATCTTGTTTTCTAAGCCTTAGAAATGCCATTAAGATCATTTCATTTTTAAAGTATAGAAAAATAAAAATCAATGAAAATAAAATTAGCATAATACCATTTCCAATATAATTTTCAATTATTTGCCATACACCAAGCCCAATGATAATAGCTGCTATTACTAATTTTATATTTTTGTTGAACATATATAGGATTTAATATTTTTGATCGCGGCAAAGGTAATAAAAACTATTAAAAATATTTTGTATTTTAGGTTTGTAGAAGTAAAAACTCTTTGTATATTTGCCCGCAGTTTTGGAGAAAATACTCCTATAGTTAAAGTAAAGACATCTGAAGAAGAAATATAAAGATAGATAGCAATGAAAAGAACGTTTCAACCATCAAAAAGGAAAAGAAAAAATAAGCACGGTTTCAGAGAGCGTATGGCTTCCGTGAACGGAAGAAAAGTATTAGCTCGAAGAAGAGCAAAAGGAAGAAAAAAGCTATCTGTGTCATCTGAGATAAGACATAAGCACTAATGATTGTTAGTGATTAAAAATATAAAAGGTGTTACTTTAAAGGTAACGCCTTTTTTTATATCTAATTTGTATTAACTTGTAAAGCGTCAACAATAAAACTTTCCCATGCCTAAAAGAAAAGACCTTAAATGTATTTTGATTATTGGATCAGGACCAATCATAATTGGTCAGGCCTGCGAGTTTGATTACTCTGGAACTCAAGCCTTAAGATCGTTAAGAGAGGATGGTATTAAAACCATTTTGATCAACTCTAACCCGGCTACAATTATGACAGACCCATCAATGGCGGATCATGTGTATTTAAAACCTTTAAACACAAAGTCTATCATTGATATTTTAAAACAACACCCAGAGATTGATGCCGTGCTCCCTACTATGGGTGGGCAAACAGCTTTAAACCTGTGTATAGAGGCAGATGGAAAGGGAATCTGGCAGGACTTTAATGTAGAAATTATTGGTGTTGATATTGACGCAATTAATATTACCGAAGACCGAGAAAAGTTTAGGGAGTTAATGCTAAAGATCGGTATTGGTATGGCACCGCAAGCCACTGCCAACTCTTATCTTAAAGGAAAAGAAATTGCACAGGATTTTGGATTTCCATTAGTAATTAGAGCTTCTTACACCTTAGGTGGAGCAGGAGCCTCTTTTGTGCATAAAGAAGAAGAATTAGATGAACTACTAACCAGAGGTCTCGAAGTTTCTCCTATACACGAGGTAATGATTGATAAAGCATTACTGGGGTGGAAAGAATATGAACTAGAGCTGCTTAGAGATAATAATGACAATGTGGTTATTATCTGTACCATTGAAAATATGGATCCAATGGGTATTCATACCGGGGATTCTATTACCGTTGCGCCCGCAATGACCCTAAGTGATAGTGCTTTTCAGCGTATGCGAGATATGGCGATACATATGATGCGCAGTATTGGTGACTTTGCAGGTGGTTGTAATGTACAATTTGCTGTGAGTCCGGATGAAAAAGAAGACATTATTGCCATCGAGATTAACCCAAGGGTTTCTCGATCTTCTGCACTGGCTTCTAAAGCTACTGGATATCCAATCGCTAAAATCGCAGCTAAATTAGCAATAGGGTATAACCTGGATGAGCTAGATAATCAGATTACACAATCTACTTCGGCACTATTTGAACCTACGCTGGATTATGTGATTGTAAAAATTCCAAGATGGAATTTTGACAAGTTTGAAGGTTCTGATCGTACATTAGGACTTCAAATGAAATCGGTAGGAGAGGTAATGGCTATTGGGAGGTCTTTTCAGGAAGCCTTACATAAAGCGACACAGTCTCTTGAAATTAAAAGAAATGGTTTAGGTGCAGATGGTAAGGGATATAAGAATTATGATCAAATAATTGATAAACTGACCTACGCAAGTTGGGATCGTGTATTTGTGATCTATGATGCAATCCAAATGGGAATACCATTAAGTAGGATTCACGAAATTACAAAGATTGATATGTGGTTCCTTAAGCAATATGAGGAATTGTACAATTTGGAAAAAGAAATTTCTACCTATACTATACAATCCCTTACTAAAGAGCTTATTCTTGAAGCAAAACAAAAAGGCTTTGCAGATCGACAAATAGCGCATATGGTAGGTTGCTATGAAAGTGAGGTGTATAATAAAAGAGAAGACCTTGGTATTAAACGGGTATATAAATTAGTAGATACGTGTGCTGCTGAGTTTAAAGCAGAAACCCCCTATTATTATTCTACCTTTGAAGCAGAAGTTGAAACGCCAGATGGGAAGGTTTATGTTGCTAATGAGAGTAAGGTAACGGATAAGAAAAAAATTATTGTACTAGGTTCTGGTCCTAATAGAATCGGACAAGGAATAGAGTTTGACTACTGTTGTGTACATGGTGTATTAGCCTCGGCTGAATGCGGTTACGAAACGATTATGATCAATTGTAACCCAGAAACGGTGTCAACAGATTTTGATGTAGCAGACAAGCTATATTTTGAACCGGTATTTTGGGAGCATATCTACGACATCATTCGACATGAACAACCAGAAGGAGTTATTGTACAGCTTGGAGGACAGACGGCTTTAAAGCTTGCAGAGAAATTAGATCGTTATGGTATCAAAATTATAGGTACTAGCTTCCAATCTTTGGATTTAGCTGAAGATAGAGGTAGTTTTTCTACGCTATTAAAGGACAATAACATTCCTTACCCAGAATTTGATACCGCAGAAACTGCGGATGAAGCCTTGGCTGTTGCTGATCGATTAGATTTTCCTATTTTGGTTAGACCGTCTTATGTACTTGGAGGTCAGGGAATGAAAATCGTGATTAACAAACAAGAGTTAGAGGAGCACGTAGTAGATCTATTACGAAAGATACCTAACAATAAATTATTGCTAGATCATTACCTAGATGGTGCTATTGAAGCGGAAGCGGATGCGATTTGTGATGGCGAAGATGTCTATATTATAGGTATAATGGAGCATATAGAACCTTGTGGAATACATTCAGGAGATTCTAATGCCACCTTGCCACCGTTTAATTTAGGTGAGTTTGTGATGCAACAAATTAAGGATCATACTAAAAAAATAGCGTTAGCCTTAAACACGGTAGGATTGATAAACATACAATTTGCGATCAAAGATGATATGGTATACATCATAGAAGCTAATCCAAGAGCCTCTAGAACGGTTCCTTTCATTGCTAAGGCATATGGTGAGCCTTATGTGAATTACGCCACAAAAGTGATGCTAGGGGATAAAAAAGTAAAAGATTTTGACTTTAAACCGCATTTAGATGGTTATGCGATAAAACAACCAGTATTTTCTTTTAATAAGTTCCATAATGTCAATAAAAAGCTTGGACCTGAAATGAAAAGTACCGGGGAGAGTATATTATTTATTGACGATCTAAAGGATGATCAATTCTATGATTTATATGCAAGAAGAAAGATGTATTTGAGCAAGTAATAGCTTAAACAGTACTTAATGTTTTTATAAAAGAGCGCTTGTATAGCGCTCTTTTATTGTTTTATTAACGCTATATAGTGTTGGAATTTAATAACTTATAGTAACAATTAAAACTTATACTTATGAAAAAATTAGTACTACTATTCAGCATTTTATGCTTTTTTTCTTTTAGCAACGATAACGATAACGATAAGATTATCTATGAGATTGAACCAACGTTAACTTCAGATTGGATTATGATTAAAACCTATCCAGAGAAACAGGTGGTAAATGTAAAGATTATGGATTTATCAGGTTTTTTACGGATAGAAAAGGAGGTTCATATGGATAAGAAAATTGATGTTACCTCATTACCTAATGGTACCTATATTGTAAAAATTTCTTCAGACCAACATGCGCAGATTGCCCAGTTTGTAAAGGGAGGAGATGCGGTAACAGTTCGATAAAGAATAATGATTTATTTAAGAATTAGAACTAATATCATAATGAAAACTTAGTTTTCACTGAAGGGTAAGCTTAATTCAACAGACACTCTATCTGCTAATTTGTAACTTATCAATCTTGGTACATCTATACCAAAATCTTCAGGAGCTATAAAAAATTTAGATGATAATAGTAAGAGGTTGTTTTCTCTTTCAATAATAGCATTTACGGAAATTTCTTTTGATATGCCGTGCAGCGACAATATACCAGTAATACGATATGATTTCTGTATATTTTTGGGTTCAAAGTTTTCAAGAGTTCCCTGAAAGGTAGCCTTGGGATATTTATCTGATTCTACATAGTTTTCATTAAAGTGCTCTTCCATCAATCCATTTTTAAATTTGAATTTTTGTAGTAAAGACAATACTGCGATAGTACCATTTTCTGTATTTAAAATCGCTGAGACGTTAGAATTTATAGCTTTTATTTCAACAATAGATGAAGAGGAAGCATTAAACGCTATCTTTCCCTTTGATGAATAGTACTTTTTTTGAGCTAAACACAGCGGACTTAATAGTAATAAGGAAAAATACAGTATGAGGTACTTCATTGCGATTTTTATATTTATTCTTGTAAAACGATAATTGTAGAAGAGAATTGTATGGTTTTTTCCTTTACTATCATTGTTTAAAAATAGTAAAAAGGATGTTTATAGCGATATCGATGGCATCTATCTTGAGTTATATTTTATTCGGATAAAATTATCTGATTACAGATTAGTATGATGCAAGTTTTCTAAATTATTTTTTTGTTATTCCTAAATTGGAATACATCTAAAAATTATTAATAGTATTTTTAGCAGTCTCAAATAATGATAAACAATTTATCAACTGAGATTATAGTGAAAATAAATCATATCTCTATGAAAAGATTAGTGTTGTTGCTTTTTTTGTTTCCAACTTTGGTATTAGCACAAGAGGATTTACTTGAAGAATTAGAAAATCAAGCAGAAGTAAGTCAAGAGGTGGAAGCTGCTTTTAAAGGTTTAAAGATTGTCAATTTTGAATCTACCAAATTAGTGCAAAAAAGAAATTTATATTTTATAGTTGCACATCGTTTTGGTACCGTAAAGAATGGTGTCGATGACTTTTTTGGGCTAGATCAAGCCGTTACTCAATTAAAATTTATATACGGAATAACAGATGGGTTTAATGTAGGTATAGCTCGAAGTTCTTTTCAAAAAATCTATGGATTGCATCTTAAATACAATCTTTTACAGCAGCAGAAGGATGGCTTTCCTGTTACAATCGCGGGTTATAATCTGGTTACTGTAAATACCTTATTGGACGACCAAATATTACCAGGTGTTTCGTTTAACGATAGACTTTCTTATGTACATCAGTTTGTAATTTCTAAGAAAGTAACCAAAAACTTGTCTATAGAAGTTATACCTTCATTTCTTTACGAAAGCTACGTAAGATTTGATGATCAAGATAATGCTCAATATTTAATTGGGTTTGGCGGTCGCTATAAACTGACCAAGCGTTTTAGTCTCAATATAGATTATGGGGCGCACCTCAATAGAAGTTCTCAGTCCTTATTTAAAAATCCATTATCTATTGGCGTTGATATTGAAACCGGCGGTCACGTTTTTCAATTGCACTTTACCAATGCCCAGCCAATGTTCGAAAATGGATTTTTAGGACAAGCAGCAGGAGATTGGTCCGACGGAGATTTTTATTTTGGATTTAACCTTTCAAGAGTGTTTAATCTATAATTTACTGTTCAAGTAAACCATCAGCAATCCAGTCTTCGATTATTTTTATGGTAGCATCTGGTAACCGACCACCTTCTTCAGGTGGAGGCATTACCCGTGTAAAGCTAGAAGTAAACATTCTGGGATAGAGCTCTCCATTGACTTCCGCATCTTTTACATCTTCGTAAGTAACCAATGACATCGGAGCCGATTGTGTAGGTGGATTAGAATGGCACTCAATACAATTGGCGTCTATAATCGCTTTTACATCAGCCACATAAGTAGTCGTTTTTCCGGGTATTGGATCTGGGTCAATTTCTATAGGAGGTTCCGTAACGGCTTCTTCATCACTACCGCAGCTTACCAAGAAGAGGATAGCGAAAAATAACAATACATAAATTGGGGACTTCATAGCTTTTTATTTAATAACGAAAATATCGATTAATCATTATATTTCCAATCGTACATTTTGAGATTTTAACTCAGTTATATAGGTTTTTTCATTAAAAACTGCATCCGTAAAACGATCCGTTCTTTCTTTGGACTCTTTTTTTCGATAAAAGCTTCGAGCATATCTTCGGATGTCGTTTTTACCCTTTAAAATCAAGCCTGGTATTTCTACATTATTTCCTTGGTCATCTTTGGCTACCATAGTAAAATAACTGGAGTTGCAGTGTTTAACTTTACCAGTTCTGACATTTTCCGCTTCTACCCTTACACCGACAACCATTGACGTCGATCCAGTGTAGTTGATTGAAGCCTTCATAGTGACTAATTCGCCCACTTCAATAGGTAAAAGAAAATCTACTTTATCCACACTAGCAGTTACGCAATAGGTTTCAGAATGTTTAGAAGCGCAGGCAAAAGCAATTTGATCCATCAGCGATAAAATGTAACCTCCGTGAATTTTACCACTAAAGTTAGAATGTGAGGGTAACATCAATTCCGAAATGGTAATCTGCGATTGTTTTATGGTTTTAAATCGACTCATTTATTTATTTCTAAAATGGGGAGACTTTTCTTCGGTAACCTCGGTGATGAAGTACTTGGTATCTCCTAACCAGTTTATTTTTGCAAAACGCTCTTTATAGGTTACTTTGACGTATCTACCTTGTAATTTTTCTAATTTTTCAATGAGTTGGTCATTTTTATCTTCAACCGAAAAGCTAAATATTTGTGCGCCACTGATTCCTTGGCTGATTTCGCCCTCCCATGTTTTAAATACCACTCCTTTATTGCTAAATTTAATTAGCTCCCCACTTCTGGTTCCCTCACTATAGGTAGCATAATAAATAAATGCATACCAAATCGCAAATAAGGCAAGGATGGAAATTACAATTATGGTGAAAACTTTTTTCATAATATATTAATGTTCTGAATTGGTAAGTTTAATAATTTTTTTAATCAAACCAAGAACTCCTAATGCAAGCACTAAATACCCTAAAAATGATAAACCATTTAAAATATACATAAACAAAGTGATATGGTTCATTTGGTTATACATTATAAAGATAAACAGTTGTGTACTTAAAACGCTAATAAGAATTGCTGAACTTCCGGCTACTAATAGTATTCCTTCTAAATTCCAACCTTTTTTTGATATGTAATAAATGGCAAATGCTAATACTAGTACTATGGGAAGAATGTGAATTAAAGATAGCATAAACTCAATGATATTGGCTGTAAGATTGTTTTTCATGTTGTTGTTTTAGTCTTCAGTTGCGCGATTAAGCAACTTTTCGTTGATATGTTTCTTTTGCTTAATTCCTAATTTTTTGATGTTTTCTACCTTCTTGATTAAGTTTCCTTTTCCGGTTAGTTTTTTCATAGTTCCATCATAACTTCCCTGAACCGTTTTCAATTGGTTGCCTAACTTCACTAAATCGTCCGTTAAATTAACAAACTGATCATAAAGCCTACCGGCTTGTGTTGCTATTTCTATAGCATTTTGTTGTTGTTTTTCATTATTCCACATAGAGTCTATCGTACGCAAGGTAGCCAGTAATGTGGAGGGGGTTACAATAACAATATTTTTTTCAAATGCCCAGTTGTATAAATTATTGTCATAATTGATGGCTACAGCAAAAGCTGGTTCTATAGGTACAAACAGTAAGACGAAATCTGGACTTTCTATTTCATAAATGTCCTGATAATTCTTAGCACTTAGCTGTTCGATATGTTTTTTTAGTGAATCAACGTGTTTTTTTAATTCGATATTTTGTTCATCACCTTCAGCATTTACAAACCGCTCATAAGCAGTGAGTGATACTTTAGAGTCAATCACCATTTTTTTATTATCCGGTAGATGAATTACTACATCGGGCATAATACGCTGTCCATCAGCAGTGGTGAAGCTTTGTTGTACAAAATACTCCCGGTCTTTCTCCAACCCTGATTTTTCTAGAACACGTTCTAAGACCAACTCTCCCCAGTTCCCTTGCATTTTGCTATCACCTTTCAAGGCTCTAGTCAGATTATTGGCTTCTTTACTCATCTGTAGATTGAGATCTTTAAGCCCTAAAATTTGTTGTCGTAGCGCTGCGTGATAGTCGATACTTTCCTTATGGGTTTGATCGACTTTTTTCTCGAAAGTTTGAATTTTTTCTTGTAAAGGACTAAGTATATTTTTAATATTTTCTTTGTTCTGCTCTGTAAATTTATTGGATTTTTCGTCCAATATTTTATTGGCTAAATTTTCAAATTCTTTGGAGAATTTTTCTTGTAGTTTGGTTACCTCTTCCTTTTGTTCTTGATTTCGTACTTGAAGATTTTCAAATTCTGAATTTCTTCTGGTTAACTCGTTTTGCAAAAACTCTTTTTCTTTACGAATTTGATAGATTTCCTCGTTGGCTTTTGCTAATTGTGTTTCTTTTGAGGCCAGGTTAGCTTCAAATTGAGTTTTTAAAAAATCTAACTGTGTTTCTCCAACTTTTTTGCTGTCTTCTACTTGGGATTGGGCTTGATGCAGTTTATCTGCCAGGCTACCAACCACATTTTTATTTTTAAGCGCTGCTATATATTTACCTATAAATATACCAACTACTGTACCTAGTACTATAATCCCTATTGAAGTAAGAATAAGAGTGTATTCTGTCATTAAAAATTATCTTTTTTCAAAGATAAATATTTACTTGATAACGTTGCTGATGTAATTGGAGATTAACGATTATTAAGTACTAATTATTTACTCGATAAGTTACCCTTCTGTTGGTAATTACGCTGCAAGATTTGGTTACTAATGAAACTATAACTCTATTCGTACTTACACAGCCACTTGTAGTATTTCTTGTTTCTGCATAATAACTGCCTGCTGTCGAAGTCGTATATGAAGTATTGTCTGATAATAATAAAGTACCTCCCGTGGCGGCATCATACCAATCTACAGTTTCTCCGGGACCAACGGTAACTGTTAGAGTTCCTGAGCTACCGCTACATATGGTTTGATCTCCATTACTGGTTGGAGTAGTAGGATTGCCGCTTACTGTAACATCAACCGAATTTGTATCACTGTATCCGTTAGTATCTGTTACGGTTACTGTATAAGTATAAGTACCTGTACTGGTAATACCTGATTCTGTAGGATTTTGTACAGCAGAACTAAATGAATATCCTCCCGGCCCTACACCAGACCAACTAAAAGTAGCAGTAGTACTTCCTGCTCCCGAAGGGTTTGCAAAAAGATTTAAAGTCTGACCCACACAAATAGGTCCATTGGAAGATGGAGTAGCACTTAGCGTACCTCCACCATCGTTGATATCTCCAAATTCGTTATCTACACCGCCACCTCCGTTACACGATGCATAAACGACACCTCCAATCGATAGTGTTTTTGTGGCATTACAAGGACTATCTTCTACCAATCTTCCTCCCTGAAGGACTATTGATGCATCTGAGGGTAAAGCTAAATTAGTATTGTTACTTGTCCATTCCATAAAACCACCGGTCACCAGAGTTATCGATGAGGTATCTAAAGAAGAGTTTGAACTTATAAACAAAGTACCAGACCCAACTGTGAGAGAATTAAAGGTATTAGGAATACTTGAATTTAATGTTACATTATATCCCTGAATAAAAACGTCGTTAGTTCCCGCAACCTGACCAGGATAAGTTGTCGCGGTTACCCAAGAAGTTCCATTATAAACTTCCCATATACCTACATCTGTCCAGTTACCAGAAGCTACAGTTCGATAATCATTTACCGATTGCGCATTAATTACAGATACGACAAAAAGTAATAAAACAGTATAAATTCTTTGCATAGATATCAATATCACTGCGCAAATAACGAAAAAAAGTAGGTAATAGCCTAATATTTAAGAATAAATTGTGTTTTTTATCGGTAAAAAACGTTTTATATCGATATTTTTTTATGGTTTTACCCTCGTATTTTGTAGCTGCCTGTTTTTTCGTCAAATAGAATAAGATCGTCAGGAAATAGGGAAGAAAAAGCTTTACATTGTATCAATTCTTTGGGTCTTCCAAATTCAAAACCTTCAGGATTCATAACCATCATTTTATCGCAAAGTTGTATAGCAAAATCAATATCATGAGTAGAAAATAAAATGGTTTTTTTAGTTTCAAAAGCAAGTCGTTTTAATAGCTTTAAAATATAAGCTCTATGATAGACATCTAAATGTGTGGTGGGTTCATCAAGTATGATAAATGGAGTATCTTGTGCAATAGCCCTGGCAATAAGTACTTTTTGCAATTGTCCATCGCTAAGCTCAAAGCATCGTTTAGCAATCAAATCAGTGATATGTGTAACCTCGATTGCACGTTTTACCTTTTCTACATCGTCTTCGGCCAGTTTACCCACCCAATTCGTATACGGTAGTCTTCCTAAGGCTACAAGTTCCTGCACGGTTAGGTTCTTGGATGCTATCTGTTCGGTTAACACCACACTTAGCTGCGAGGCAAGTTCTAGATTCTTATACTCCTCTAATTTTTTGTTAGATAATAAAATTTTACCGTGTAACTGTGGTTGTACTCCAGATAGGGTTCTTAATAAGGTGGATTTACCTATACCATTTGCACCCACAAGACCGATGAGCTCTCCTTCGTATAGCTGAAGATTAATATCTGCAGCTACAACGAGCAAATCTTTCTTGGTTCGATATCCTATAGAAAGGTCTTCTGTTTTTAAAACGATATTTAGCTTTTCTGTCTCGATAGTATTAAAATAACATTTTACGTTTTCGTACCAGTAACCAAATGACCACTGGTGCTCCAATTAATGAGGTAATTGCATTGATAGGCAACGTATATTCGGTAAACGGTAATTGTGCCACCGTATCGCAAATGAGCATAATAATGCTACCCATTAAGAGTACAGCTGGGACTAAGATTTTATGGTCAGAGGTATGGTATAATTGTCGTGTTAAATGAGGTACTGCCAACCCAATAAACGCAATTGGGCCAGCAAATGCCGTAATTCCACCTGCTAACAATCCTGTAGCTATTATGATGATGAGTCGACTAACTTTGATATTTAATCCCATGCTTTTAGCATAATTTTCGCCTAGTAGCAAGGTGTTTAAAGGTTTAATACTAGCTATGGTTAGTAAAATACCGAAAGAAAATATAATTACAAATAATAGTAAATCGTGCCAAGACAAGTTGCCGAGACTTCCAAATCCCCAAAATATATATTGTTGTAGTTGTTGTGCAGGAGCAAAATAGGATAGCACGCTTACTACTGCGGCAGTAATACTCCCAAACATCAAACCGATGATAAGTATAGCCATAGTGTCTTTTACTCGTATCGATACCAGCAACACAGCAAAAAGTACAATGATACTACCTAAACTTGCAGCAATTACCAGCCCCCATTTCGAAATTAAAAAATCGGATAGGACCAAGCTTAAACTACTACTCCCCAAAATCAATAGGGCTACCCCAAGACTTGCCCCTGAGCTTATTCCTAAGACAAAAGGTCCCGCAAGAGGATTTCTAAAAAGGGTTTGCATCAATAGACCAGATACGCCTAATCCACTGCCCACCAGTACTGCGGTTATTGCTTTTGGCAAACGGTAATCTAAAACAATCAAGCGCCACGATTCCTTTTCTACGGCTCCACCTGTAAGGCTATAAAAAATATCTAACCAGGGAATAATCACAGAGCCAAGACTGATATTAGTAATGAAGCAAGCAGCCATTACTATAAATATAAGAAAAAAGGTTAGCGTATATGATTTGCGTAAGGTCAATTAATTCAGTTTTTCAAAAAAATAAAGGTCGTAATTTTTTAGTAATTCGGGGTGTGCAATTTTAACGATATCTTTTAAAATTAAATCGGGACGCATCGGCCCAAGCTCATAATATAATACACCTCCATTTAATCCCTTTTTAAGGGTTGGCGAATATACTTTTTTATTTTTATATGCGTCAAATAGGCTGTAGTTATGATTTTTGCTAGCCAATTGGGCTAAAGAATTAGCACTCCCAGAGCTAAACCAAATATCGGCATTTTGTGCCGTATCTAAGGCACTTTCAAAACTTAATGCTATGCTACCTGTTTTATCAGTATTTTTCCATAGGTAATTTGTTTGGGCATCTTTATACATTTGAGCAAGAAAACTATGACCCCCTGGCGCATACCAAACATCCTTAAACATATCACCAGATAATACCGTAGGTTTCTTTGTTACGGAAATCGCATTTTGTTTCACCTTCTGATATTCTTGCGCAATAGTGGTAAATATACTGTCTGCTTTTTGTTCTTTGCCATAAAAGGCAGCAATAAATTTTATCCATTCTGCTCGTCCCAAAGGATGTTGCTCGGTCCACGATCCGTTCATCACCACTGGGATACCGGTTTTACCTATAAGGTCATACGCTTTGGTGTCGCCGGTCGTCGAAAATCCAATAACTACATCAGGATCAAGTTCTAATACAATTTCAGTGTTTAGATCCCTTTCGGAGCCTAATTCTTTTACTTGTCCTTTTTCAATTAAGCGGCGTGTCTTTTCGGAAGTTATATAATTGGTGTTGGGAAAGCCCACTAGAGAGCCTTCTACTTCTAAATACTCTAAAATCGGAATATCCGTTGATGAGGTAATTATTGTTTTTTCTATCGGTACTGGAATAAAAATCGCTTTTTCTGCAATTGTTGGTCTTTGGGTGCCTTTAGGATATAATATATAGGTAAGACTTTTCTTAGATTCTGGCCAGGGAGAGGAAACCTCTATTTTTTTATACGTATCAAACGTTTTGATACTGAAACCTGAGGCATATGTAACCTCTTGTTCCTGAAGTGTATAATCTGTTGAGGTAGTTTCTTGTTTTTTTATACAAGAATTGAAGCTAAACAAAAGGAAGAAAAAGGTAAGGTAACGCATTCTTTTTTTTGTAAAAGTACTAAATGGAATTTTCAATTAGAAGCATAACAGTATTCAAAAGAGATTATGAACAATTGATTATATGAATTCATTTAAAAATTATATTTTCGCCCTGAATTTTGGTTCCTCTTCATGAAACAAATGAAAAGGATTAAAAGGGAATCAGGTGAAATAAGTTTTGTTTACTTAAAAATTATCAATCCTGAGCTGTTCCCGCAACTGTAAGCTTGTTTGTGTAAAGCAAACGTATCCGAAAGGAGGTTGTTATTAAAACTTCAAATACCACTGTCCAGAAAAATACTAAGGATGGGAAGGTCAATAACAATACGCAAGCCAGGAGACCTGCCTTAATTCGTTAATCAAACTTTCGGGATAAAGGTTTGGGTATGGGTAAACTACATACTTTTTTCCCTTAATTTTTAAATTAAGTAAATTAAAATGAACAAATCAAAAGTATTAGCAGCTTTATGTATAGCTGTTAATGGGGCATTTCTTTTTGCACAGCAAAAAGAAACGGAACAAGACGTTGAAGCATTAGAAACAGTAGTTATTTCTGATTCCAAATTTGCTTTAGAACGCGAAAAAAGCGGAAAAGTAATTACAACAATCTCTCAGCAAGAATTAGAGCGCAGCCAGGGGCAATCTGTAGCAACTGTGCTAAACCGCGTTGCAGGAATAGAGATTAATGGTAGCAGTAGTGCGCCAGGACAATCACTCAGTTATTTTATACGAGGAGGTAGAAATCGGCAAGTTGTAATCCGGGTTGATGGTTTAACAGTCAGTGATCCTTCTTTTATCACCAACGAATTTGACCTTCGCTTGCTAGCTGTAGATAATATTGCAAATATCGAAATACTGAAAGGGGCTTCCAGTACATTATACGGGTCTGGTGCTTCTACTGCTGTGATTAATATCACCACTAAAAAACCAAAGGATAACCGTATCAATGCAAATTTTCAATCGACTATTGGTACTAACCAGTCGCAAGAAGATCAGGATTATGATCTCAGTGAATTCGTAAATTCCGTGGGCCTTAATGGAACGCTCCATAAACTAACCTACGTTGTAGGATTTAGCAATCATTTTGCAGATGACTTATCGGCAGCAGAGAAATTACCAAATGATACCTCTGATGCTACATTCAAAGATGATGCATTTTCTAGATATAATGTTAATGCAAGGGTAGGATATACCTTTTCAGAGGCGTTCAAATTAGAAGTATTTGGTAGTCTTAATGAATTTAAGAATCAATTTGATAGCGGAGCTGGTGCTGATGCAGAATTTGACTCGGATAGCGAGCAGATGGAAGCGGGTTTTGTAGCCACATATTCCTATAAAAATGGAAATTTCGTCATAAATAATCGGTATTCTTTACTGGAAAGAACGTTTTTAGCGGATACTTATGCGACCCTAACGGATAGTAGGTTTTATTCATATGATATGTATAATAAATATAGTATTGATAATACATTTTACACCGTTGTAGGGGTTAACGGATCAAATAGTGATTACAATGGTTTTAGTGCAGCCTCAAGAAATGATGACTTTGTACAAACTATAAATGATAATCAAGCAGATTTCGATATTATTGATCCTTATGCAAACTTGGTCTATACTTCAGATTTTGGTTTTAACATCAACGTAGGGGCACGATTAAACATACATAGTGAATACGATAATCAATTGGTATACAGTATTAATCCTTCCTATAGCTATACGTTTGACAATAGTTATATCAAGGGACTGTTTTCGTATTCTACCGCATATATTACTCCTTCTTTATTTCAACTCTACTCACCTAATTTTGGAAATACGGACTTGGAACCCGAAGAAAATAGTACTATAGAGTCAGGTATAGAGTTTTCAAGAAATAACAACTTGAGGTTAAGCGTGGTCTACTTTTCAAGAAAAGAAAAGAATTTTGTCAATTTTGTGGATACCGGAGGTTTTGTTTTTCAATACCAAAATGTAAGTGAAGATTTCGATACTTATGGATTAGAAGTTGAAGCCACTGCTAAATTATTGGATAATAAATTAGATGTTTCTGGTAATTTCACCTATACTAATTTAGATGATGTACAATCTTCAGTTCGTATACCTGAAATAAAAGCAAATGCAAATATTGGCTATCAGCTAAGTTCTAAAGCCTATTCTTCTTTGAATTTCCAATATGTAGATGCTAGAGATGATAGCTTCTTCAATTTAAATACTTTTTCTTCAGAAGACGTAGTGCTAGACTCTTATATGCTTTTTGACTGGTACGTTAATTATCAGCTGTTAGAAAACATGAAGATTTTTGCCGCGGTAACAAATATTACTAACGAAGAATACCAAGAGCTTTTTGGATTTGGTACTCGAGGTAGAAATGCCAAGATAGGTTTCAACCTCAGTTTTTAAATAAAAAATCCCCTTCTTTTACATAGAAGGGGAACATTTTTTTATTTCATTTTTTTCGGGTCGAACTTTGTATACATGCGTTCATAATCTGGATTGATCATATTACTATCTCCTAAGTTCTCTAAGATATTAAAATCTTGTAGAGGAGCTATCCGATTGCCTAAAATGTAATCTGCTGCCGTTTGTAATAAAGGTTCATTCAACTCTCCTAATGTACCTGCATTAGCATAATCCTCTGCAAGTTCTATATCAGGGATAAATCCTTCGTAGTAGTCGGTATACCCCACAGAATTTGCCGATTTTAGAACTAACGGCTGAATGGCGTAGGTGTGACCTGGATTAGCGCCTTGTCTACCGAAATTGTTAGAATCGTATAAGGTAATTGAAGCCTGAAATTTACCTCGTGTCGCTGTTCCGATTTGAATCACTTCAATATAAGGATCAAGTCCATTGATAACCAGTTCACTAGCCGAAGCAGAACTTCTTGTGGTTAATACAAAAAGTCTACTAAGGTTGAGACTATTAATAGCAGCTCCTGTTCTGATCGTATTATCAAATAAGTTAGTATCACCAAATTGTGCCTGTCGATCTTCATTCCATTGCTCTGTGGAAAAAACCTGACCATTAAATTGACCGGTGATCATACTCGATAAGTCGATTGCTGTAGTAACTGAACCACCACCGTTGTAGCGTAAATCTAAAATAAGATCAGTAACTCCAGCAGATTGAAATTGTCCAAACGCCTGATTTAATTGCGTATCAAAATCACCGGTAAAGCCATTATACATAAGGTAGCCAACGGGGTTTCCACCAATATCAAGTGTTTTTGCAATATACACTGGATTTTCTGTGTACTGTACTTTAGTTAATGGAATGGATTCTCCGGTAGGTGTAACCGTATTACCATCAAAAGTAGCCAATCCTATAGTATAAGATTCGCGATCGATTAAGCTTCTAAAGTTTTGATCATCTATTTGGATACCATCTATGGTATTAAATATGTCACCGCGTTGTATTCCTTTGGTTTCCGCATCCGTACCGGGAAGTACATAACGAACAAAACCAAAGACTAAGGATTGATTAGGCTCTGGATAACGCACTAAGCCAAATTCCATTCCATTATTTAAGGTAATACCGTCTAGTGCTTGCTCTAAAGCAATATAATTATCCACCAAAAAGCTAAAGTCATCCACCGGTAGTCCACTAGCAGCATCGATATCATCTGTTACAATATCCTCAAAAATAGTTTCAGGAGAAGTGAATCCGTTTAAGTAATCCGTATACTCTTGATTAGAATTAAAGCGATCATTCGCCAAATCCGGTACTAATCCTTTGTATAGATAAAAGGCATTCATGCCTTTCCATATATAGTCCTTTATCTCTAAACTAGTGGCAAAACTGGGCGAATCATCATTATCACTAAAACAACTTACCCATACTAAGCTGATGGTAAAAAGTAAAGTAAACAATAAAGTCTTTCTCATATAATTTTCTTTATAAAACCTTAAAAATAGCAAGTTTATTATAATTTTTTGATTTCAATGTAACAAATTAAAGGTATAGTCGTCTCCCTTATATAAAACTAACAGTACTGAAGTTGTAAAATAGTTTTAATAACAACTAACCAATAGAATGAAAGAAAGCGCATTTATAGCACTTACTAACGGATTTAAGGATAAGCTTTTTCGCTTTGCAAAAAGGTTATTGGTAAGTCAGGAGGAGGCAGAAGATGCCACACAAGAGGTGCTGTTGAAATTATGGAAAAACAAAGGCAAAATAGGTGAGTATAAAAATATTGAGGCCTTTGCGATGACAATGACAAAAAATTATTGTTACGATAAGTTAAAAGCTAAAGAAAATAACAATTTAAAAATCGTACACAGTAATTACAAGGACGAACGACCATCTTTGCAGCGACAAGTAGAAGCTAAAGATAGTGTTAGCTGGGTTGGTAAAATATTAGATACGTTACCAGAGCAACAAAGAATGATCATTCAACTTAGAGATATTGAAGAATATGATAATGCGGAAATTGCCAAAATGTTAGATATCAATGAATCAGCAGTACGAGCAGCAATAAGCCGAGGAAGAAAAAAAATTAGAGAAGAATTAACAAAAAAGCACAATTATGGAGTTGGCTAGAATTGAAAAATTATTGGATAAGTATTTTGAAGGCGAAACGACCATTTCTGAAGAAAAAGAATTAAAGGTTTACTTTACCGGAGAAACTGTGCCGTCGCATCTGGAGAAATACAAAGATCTGTTTGGCTATTTTTCAGCTCAAAGTAATGTAGTAGCTACTAGGGCAACCACATTACCCAAAGCAAATAATCTCAGATTTTTATATCCATTTATCGGAGTAGCTGCATCAGTAGCGATTGTATTAGGAGTATTTTTCTATAACCCTAATACCACGGAAGCTACAGGAACTTATGAAGATCCAGAAGTAGCACTTCAAAAAACTAAAGAAGTCCTCAATTTAGTTGCACAATATATGAATGAGGGCAAAAAAGATCTGGTGTATCTGAATGAATTCGAAAACACCACCAATAAACTATTAAAATAAAGAAATAATCAATACTCAAACAATCAATCAAGATTAAGAGTTTTAAAACGAACGTATTATGAAAAAGTTAGTAATTATTTTTATGATGGCACTTGTACCTTATTTATCGGTAGCACAAGGAGCATTTGACAAATATGAAAACATGAAGGATGTTTCATCAGTAGTCATCACCAGTAAAATGTTTAAGTTATTAAGCAAAATCGATGTAGAGTCAAAAGACGCAGAAGTACAAGAGTATATGAATCTTGTCGAAAAGATAAACAACATTAAGGTTTTTGCTACCTCTAGTGCTGATGTAGGAAAGAAGATGAAATCGGATGTAGATAAATACCTTAATAGCTCTTCATTAGAAGAATTGATGCGAGTGAATAGCGATGGGAAAAATGTGAAATTTTATTCCAAACCAGGTAAAGATGAAGATCACGTTAGCGAATTGTTTATGTTCATTGATGGTGTAAAAGAAGCAGGCGATGAAGGACCAAATACTGTGGTACTTACTTTAGTTGGCGATATTGATTTAAAACAAATTTCTAAGTTGACCGATAAAATGAACATCCCTGGAGGAGAAGAGCTTAAAAAAGTAGAAAAGAAAAATTAAACAATAGTTAGTGCATAAATGGGCTTCGAAGTTTAGCTTCGAAGTCTATTTGATCTAAACCATAATCAATCAAAAAAAACAATTATGAAATATATAACCAAAATATTAGCATTGCTTTGTTTGTCTATAGTAGTGCTAAGCTGTAACAACGAACCATCCTTACAACAATACTATGTGGATCATCAAAATGATCAGGATTTTATTGCAGTAGATATTCCTTCAAGCTTATTGAATAAGGATAAAGTGGAACTTTCTAAAGATGAAAAAGAGGCCTTAGAGAGTATAAAAAAAGTTAATTTTTTGGCAATTCCATTAAACGAAAACAATAAAAATAGAATAGCTGAAGAATCTGAAGCAATTAACAAGATACTAAGTGCTGAGAAATACCAAACCCTAATGCGATTTGGTTCTAATGGTATGCGAGCAGTGCTGAAATACCAAGGAGAAGATGATGATATCGATGAGGTTATTGTATTTGCAACAGATCAGGAAAAAGGATTAGCCTTAGTACGCTTATTAGGCGACAATATGCGACCAGAAAAAATGGCAATGCTTATGAAATCTGTAGAAAAAGGAAATGTAAACCTCAGTGCTTTTGAAAGTATTGCGAAATCCTTCGATTAGGTTAAAATGATATAAAACAAAAAAGCTTTAGAGAAATCTAAAGCTTTTTTTATGTTTTAAATACCTGTGTAATTGGCAGGTGTAATTTGTTTTAATTCGTTTTTAATCGCATCTGACACGGATAATGTATCAATAAATTCAGCAATAGAGTGTTGGTTGATTTTCGCGTTCGTACGCGTTAATCCTTTAAGTGCTTCATAAGGATTTGGATATCCTTCTCTTCGTAATATAGTCTGTATTGCCTCAGCAACTACTGCCCAGTTGTTTTCTAAGTCCTGAGCAAATTTCTCTTCATTTAAAAGTAATTTGTTTAACCCTTTTAAACTTGCCTGAAAAGCGATTAAGGTATGTCCAAAAGGTACCCCAATATTTCTTAATACCGTACTATCCGTTAAATCGCGCTGCAAACGACTAATAGGAAGTTTTGAAGCTAAGTGTTCAAATAGGGCATTGGCAATACCTAAGTTACCTTCGCTATTTTCAAAATCGATCGGATTTACCTTGTGTGGCATAGCTGAAGAGCCTACTTCTCCTTTTTTAATTTTTTGTTTAAAATAATCCATAGAGATGTAGGTCCAGATGTCACGATCCAAATCAATAAGTATGGTGTTTATTCGTTTTAATCCATCAAAAAGCGCTGCTGCGTGATCGTAATGTTCGATCTGCGTAGTAGGGAAGGAGTGATGTAACCCTAATCTAGATTGTACAAAATCAGTTCCAAAAGCTTTCCAATCTATCGAAGGATAAGCTACTTTATGGGCATTATAATTACCGGTAGCTCCGCCAAACTTGGCTGCACTAGGTATGTCTTTGAGTTGTTCGAATTGTGCTTCAAAACGTGCAACAAAAACTGCAAATTCTTTTCCTAAACGAGTAGGAGATGCAGGTTGTCCGTGCGTTCTTGCCAACATAGGGATGTCTTTCCAAGCCGCAACTAGTGACTTTAATTTTTCAAGTAGTTCTTGAAAAACAGGGATATAAACATCGCTTATGGCTTCTTTAATACTAAGTGGTATGGCAGTATTGTTAATATCCTGAGAGGTCAGTCCAAAATGAATAAACTCTTTATGCGCTGACAACCCAAGAGCATCAAATTTTTCTTTGATAAAATATTCTACCGCTTTGACATCGTGATTGGTAACTTTTTCAATGTCCTTTATAGCCTGCGCATCAGCTGCAGTAAAATGTTTATAAATAGCTCTAAGCTTATCAAATAGTGCAGTGTCAACTCCTTTTAATTGTGGTAAAGGTAACTCGCATAATGCGATAAAATATTCTATCTCAACGAGGACTCTATATTTAATAAGCGCTTCTTCACTAAAATAAGCACTCAGTGCTTTTGTTTTAGAAGCATATCTACCATCAATAGGAGATATAGCTTGTAGTGCAGATAAGGACATAATGTTGTGTTGTTTTTTTGAAAGCTGCAAAGATAGGCGATAAGATCGAATTTAGAAATTTAGTTATCAATTAGATTTAAACTCTATCCATCATAGATACGGTATTTAAAATACAATGTGCCAGTATAAGTGGCCACAGGTTTCTGCCGAATTTAACGTAAGCTATACCCATTATAAGCCCTATAAACCCAGTACTCAGGGATCTTAAAGAAAAATCATAAGAGTGCCTGAATCCAAAAATCGCGGCTTGTAGCATTACTGCCAAAATGGTAGCGATAGAAGTAAAAGAAAAAACACGTTCTAACCAATTCAGTAAAAATCCTCTATCTAATAGCTCTTCTAAAGCTGATTCGAGTAAGATTAAAGGTAAAATTTGAAAAAACAGTGGCCAATTATCTTTTAAATTACCAAATTTAGAAACGGCTTCAGCGGAAGAATTATCTGGCTTTATGGTTTCAGAAAAAGCATCTTTTAACAGTTCTACACCTATCATTGTAATGATAACAGTCACTAAAATTAAAAGCGAAATTCCGATCATTCTTAATAGACTATTTGGTTTAGTTAATCCTAAATCTTTCCAGCTTATATTTCTTGACCTCATTCTCCAGTTTGCAACGATTAAAGTGGTTAATGACCAAAACAACCCATTAACAATAAAGCTTAGTTTTGGAAAATATAATTCCCTTATTAAAAACATAACCGTTACATAAAGGATTAGGTCAACTAGAAAAGCAAGTTGCGGTGTGGTTCTGAGCTTTGATTGCATGAAGTGAAGTGCTATAGGTTGTAGGATATAAGTAGGAATTTTTATCCTTTTGTTACACCCTTATTGTAATAATGTATAAATGATACGACCCTTATAGCGAATAATACGTATTAAGTAAGCTCCTTTAATACTTTGCGCGCTCTTGCTTTATACGCAGCGCTACCTTTGTCGTAGTTTTGTAGTAATAAGAGCTTTAATTCTGGGTGCACCCACTCAACATCGTTGCCTAATAAATATAAGGAGGTCATTGCGTAGGCCTTGGCCGCTACTTTTTGGGAAGTAATTAACCAATCGAAGCAAAGCGCGACCATTTTCTCTTTTTGTGCTAATGTTAAATTTAGTGTTGTTGTTTTTTGCTTGTAGTACGCATAGGTTAAATATTCACAGATTTTTGCCATAGGGCGTACGGCAGGATCTTGATAAACCAGTTTAGCACAGCTAAGAAATGCATTGATGTGAGGCAGTAGCACGCTAAGATCTTTACCACAGACAAATTCCAATACCCAGGCAGCCTTACAGGATATGTCTTCATCTATCTTTCCGCAAATATCTATTACATCTGGGATGGATTCAGGATGCCTTAGTAGGTATTCCGCGACTTCATTTCTTTTTGCTCTTGAGTGATTAAGTGTCTCTAATAGTTGTATTTCTATGAATGAAGACATTGGTTTTTGATTAATTGTTTAATAGCTCTTCCGCTACCTTTGGCACGCCTATCGTAGCCTTCTCTTCGTAAATCTTTAAATTTGGTTGAGGCGCAATCGCTGGATTAGGATCGATAAAATACATGGGGGTTCCGTGTGCTGCGTATTGCACTAAGCTTGCGGCAGGATATACTTGCATAGAGGTGCCGATGATCATTAGAATGTCTGCTTCGCTAGTAATTTCCATAGCCCTTTCCATCATAGGTACTTGCTCTCCAAACCAAACAATATGTGGTCGTAATTGGCTGTTATGCTCACAATAATCCCCGATACATAGGTCTGTTTTCCAATCCAAAATGAGATCTTCGTCAAATTGACTCCGTACCTTTAATAATTCACCATGCAAATGAATTACCTTACTACTACCTGCACGTTCATGCAGGTCATCCACATTTTGCGTAATAATAGTAACCTCAAATTGATCCTCGAGCTCTTTTAGGGCGTGGTGGGCTTTGTTTGGAGTTACGGTTAATAATTGAGCTCTCCGTTTATTATAAAAATCGAGCACTAAAGCTGGATTTTTTTCCCAACCTATAGGCGAAGCTACTTCCATAATATCGTGACCTTCCCACAGACCATCATCCCCTCTAAAGGTGTTGATCCCACTCTCGGCACTGATACCTGCACCGGTTAATACCACAATCTTTTTCATGCGTTACCTTTTTAATCTTTGGAAAATTACACAAAATTCATTGGTTGTAAAACCTATTGGGTCATAAGAATAGCTATAAGGTTTCTAAGTAGGTACACATCAGTTATAGATCATACAGATCTGTAACATTTTTAGGGTACTGATATGAAGCTACCAGAGCATTAAATACAATTGTAATACTAAGTATCCTCTTTTTTCGTTCTAGAGAAGTGATTATTTTTTATCGTTTAATTGTTTGATTTAAACGATGATAAGTATTTGAAATATATAAAATAGTAAAAATTAACAGTACTTAAATTGCGGTAATACCGCATCAGTAAAACCTACAATTAGAGTATCTTGTAGGAAGAATATGACATTATTACTAAACAACTTTTATTAATTAATCCTATACCAAATGAAATACCCCTACATTATTATAGATAACGATGAAAAATCGACATCATCCATTCAATTAGCATTAGAGGATCGAGCAGATTACATATGCACAGGTATCGCTAAAGATGAAGAGCATGCCATAGATCTTATTTTAGAAAGAAGGCCAAGATTGGTGTTCTTGGAACCAGAGGTAAATGGAAGTCAGCGTGCCAAAACCTTATATTCCATAATTAGTGAATTGCCGAAATACATCAATGAGTTGCCTCAATTTGTTGTGGTAACCAAAACAGCTGATTATGCGATTGAAGGGATACGAAATAATGTGTTAGATTATATCCTTAAACCTCTGTCTAAGAGTCATATGCTTAGGATGCTAATGCGTTTTGAGAAGAATATAGATCATACTGCAGATAACACCCTGTGCTTTAAATCGTATGGCGATTATCGCTTTGTTGATGTAGACGAAATCTTGTACCTTAAAGCGGATAATAACACTACTGATTTTATAATGAGTGATGGCTCCAAGGTAGAAGCTTTTAAAACCTTAAAGCATTTTCAAAATCTGCTACCGGATCATTTTGTACGTATACATAACAGTTATATCATCAATACCAATTATGTGTCGAGGATTCATTTTGGAAAAGCCAAATGCGAGATTAAGAACAGTACGGCTATGATCCCTTTCTCTAGATCCTATAAAAATAATGTAGAAGAAATTAAAGATAATTTAGCCAAGAAAAGTTTAATACAGATTTAAATTCTTGTGATAAAATTAAAAACCCTATTGCTATGTAAATAGGGTTTTTGTATTTTCCCAACCCAAGTTATTTACAAGGCCCCTGTGTTTTTAAATCAGTAGTTTTTTTCCTACAATAATTTACCTACTGATAGTAAATCACCCCATCTACCCGCATACGAATGCAATCTACTACTCCTATAGTGTCAGTTACTAAAGACACCTTAATATATTAGGCGCGAGGCCCTTATTGCTATACATTTGTAGTGTACAATTGAGGTAATAATCAGTGAAGTACAATAATAACAAGAAGAAATTCTTAACCGTTACGTAACGAAATTTATAAACATTGCCCCAACAAGTATGACCGACGGGTGATACGTGTTAACAAACTAAAAGACTAAAAAAACAAAAAAACAAAAGATTATGAAAACTATTAAATTACTTGCAGCAATACTATTCTTTAGCCCATTATTCATCGCTTGTGAAGCAGATTCAGTAGAAAATGAGGATGTAAGTTTAGAAATTATAGATGTATTTGGTAATGAGGATGAGAGTGATGATACTACCAGAGAATATGGTACAGAAGATGAAAGCGATGATACTGTAAGAGGTTAAGATATTAAGACATACTCATTATAAAAAGGAGCGATTAGCTCCTTTTTTATTGTTAAAAATGAGTATTTTTATTTAAAAGTTTAGAGATGTCATTAAGGTATATCTGTTGGAGGAAATTATTTGTTTTTGATTTTATATTGTTAATACTCTTCAGTTGTAACACTAACCAAACTGATGCAGATAATGCTATATTACAGAATGATAATTTCCAGTCATATCTAATAATAGGAAAAGATTCTAACTATGATAAGGAAACAAGATATAATGCGCTTGACAAAGCCTATAAATCTCTGAATACATTTGATAATGATTCGTTAAAAGTGAGAAGCCTATCTAAATTGGCTCTAGCCTTTAATGCAATTGGAGAAGAAGAACATTACGAAAAACTCAACAGAAAGTCTTTAAAGCTATCTGAAGAAATAAATGATTCTTTGGGAATGGCAAGAGCATATGACAATTTAGGGGTTTATTATCGTAAAAAGAAATTAGATAGTGCTTACCAATTTTATTATAAGGCCGATGGTATTTATCAAAAGTTAGAAAAAAGTCAAAAATATCAAAAAGACAGTTTGGCATTTGAACATGGAAGAGTGCTTATTGATTTAGCAAAAATTTCAAGAACAGTAAAAGATTATAGTGAAAGTGATGACCTGACTATAAGAGCTATACAAAAGTTTGAACAATCAGGAAATGAACGATATATTCCAATGTGTTATACTTCTTTAGGAATTATAGCTAAATATATGGGTAGGTTTGAAGAGTCTATTGACTATCATAAAAGAGCTATTGAATCTGCTAAAAATACTGATAAAGAAAAGCAATATGCGGTCACTGGGTTTAATAATATTGGTACTGTTTACAAAACGATAGGTCAATTTGACAAAGCTAAAGATTACTATAAAAAGGGGTTAGAATATCAAGATTATCTTTTGGAAAAACCCAAAACTAAAGCAAGGTTATTAGATAACTTAGCATATGTAAAATTTTTGGAAAATTCGGAAGATAAAGATGTAGTTGATATTTTACTTAATTCCTTAAAGATAAGAGAGGAAAATAACGATGTTTTTGGTATTGGAACAAACACATTACATCTCGCGGAGTATTATCATAAGAAAGGTCAGGATAGCTTGGCAAAAATGTATGCAATAAGAGCTAAGAATGCCTCTGAGAATATAAATAACAACGAAGAACTTTTAAGTTCTTACAAATTGCTAACAGAAGTTTCGGATAGTAAGGAGGGCTTGGAGTATGCAAGGAGTTATATTAAACTCAATGATAGTATAGTTAATGACGAGCGCACTTTTAGGGATAAATTTGCTCGTATAAAATTCGAGACCGACGAATTAGAGCAAGAAAAAGCGGAGATTAGTAAAGAAAATGAGTTTTTGGTCATTGCTGTACTAGGATTAACTGCCTTATTTTTATTAGTCTATATCATCTTCCGCCAGCAGCAGAGTAATAAAGAATTATTATTTGCACAGGCACAGCAGGAGTCAAACGAGGAGATCTACCGTCTGCTATTGAATCAACAAGTGAAATTAGAGGAGGGGCGGCAGTTGGAGCAGCAACGAATGTCCGAGGAGTTGCATGATGGGGTGCTAGGTCGATTATTTGGAGTGCGATTAAGCTTGGATGGTATCAATCAGCGGGCTAACGATGGATTTACCGAGGCACGCAATAAATATATCGAAGAGCTCAAATCAATAGAAAAGGAAATACGCCTGATCTCTCACGATTTAGGTACAGACACCCTTACCCCAGATGTAGCGTATATTGATGTGGTCGAAAGCTTAATTAGTGATTTATGCCACGCCCACAAAATGGAATTTGAATTTAGTAATGATGAAAATATCGATTGGGAAGAAGTAGAGGATCAAAAAAAGGTAAACCTGTTGCGAATTTTACAGGAATCGCTTCAAAATATATTTAAACACGCTAATGCTACAGAGGTAAAAATTAGTTTCGGCTATGAAGACGGTAAAATAAACCTTACCATATTAGACAACGGTGTCGGATTTAAAAGCACTAAAGTAAAACGCGGTATTGGTCTCAAAAATATTACCAACCGTGTACGACAGATGAGTGGAGTGGTAGATTTTATCAGTAATCAGGGGGATGGCACCAAGGTAGACGTAAGTGTGCCGATGTAAATAATGCTATTTTGCATCCGTATAAATTAGGCTACTTGTAGATCAGGATAAAAAAAGTTTGTATTTTAGTAGCGAAGGAGACTTTTATTTTACTTTTAAAGACTCCACGTATTACTGTTTTTGTTGGTTGATGTTCGGTGAAATAATTAAACAACTGACAACTTAAATAATTTAGTATACATGAAAAAAAAGCTTAAAGTATTGATGATAGATGATCACCCCATGATCATCGAGGGATATAAAAATACGTTATTAGGTGAGAATCAAAATGAATATCAGATCAAGATCGATATTGCTTCCAATTGCGACGAAGCTTATGATTTAATTTTAAGTAGCGCTAAGGGTAATGCATATGATATGCTCTTTATTGATATAAAGCTTCCGCCATCGTCTGATGGTACTATAACCTCTGGAGAGGATTTAGCGAAGCACGCTAAAGAATTACTACCTAAAGCAAAGATTATTATTTTGACGATGCATAGAGAGGATCACCGTATCCACAATATTTTAAAGAATATTAATCCTTCTGGTTTTTTAATTAAAAGTGATTTGACCTCCAGTGAGCTCTTACAAGCTTTTAATAATATAGTAAATGGTACACCATACTATAGTGCTACGGTAAATAACCACTTCCGTAAAATGATGAATAACAATTTTTCTTTAGATGAGAAAAATTTAAAAATATTATACCACTTATCCCGTGGGGTAAAGACTAAAAACTTACCTAATTTTGTAAGTCTTTCTTTAAGTGCTATTGAAAAGCGAAAGAACCAAATTAAAGAAATGTTCTCTATACCAAAGGCAGATGATCAAAAACTTTTAGAAGAGGCAAGGAAAAGAGGTTTCGTATAAAAAAGACTTAACATTACTTGTATAATTTTTAAAAACCGTCATCTTGTGACGGTTTTTTAATATCAACTGGCGCTTTGCTGTTTCGAAAATAATTTTAGTTATAGCGCATTTATGATACATAAAATAGTATGATAGATTTAGAGCTATTAGCATATTTAGAAGCGTGTATGACAGACAGGCGAAAAGAACTCTATAAAAGCGTTTTAAAGGAGCGAACAAATCATTTTACAGTAGCTATTGAAGATGTATATCAATTGCATAATACCAGTGCAGTGATTCGGAGCTGTGATGTTTTTGGTATTCAAAATGTACACGTAATTGAAGAGATAAATGCCAAGCGTATTGATCGAGAAATTGCTATGGGAGCTCAGAAATGGGTGGATATTAACCGGCATGCTACGACAAAGGTGTGTATCAAAACATTACGCAATAAAGGATATCAAATCATTGCTACCACACCGCATAACGACTCCGTAACGCTTGCTGATTTTGATGTTAGTAAACCTGCTGCTTTTTTCTTTGGACAAGAACAAAAAGGATTGAGCGATCAGGTTTTTGATCAAGCTGATGGTTTGATTCATATACCTATGGTGGGTTTTACGGAAAGCTTAAATATTTCGGTTTCGGCAGCGATTATTTTGCAATCTGTTACCAGTAAGCTAAAAAGAAGTGAAATTGCCTGGCAATTATCAGAAGAAGAAGTGTTAGCTAAACGATTGGATTGGGTGAAAAAAAGTGTCAAAAGCTATGACCAGGTAGTAGCTCGTTTTTACACGTTGCAACAGCAAAAGCAAAATAAGGATTAGTCACGTTCTAATACGCGATACTCTTCATAGCACTCGCTAATCGCATCTAAAATTTGAAGGTCATTGGCAAATTTTATAAAATCCGCGGAGTAATTACAATTTCTTAGAATTTCATCGATATCCAAGCGTTCTACTTGCAATAAAGCAGTAAGCGTTGCTCTGTCAAATTTATTTTCCAATAGATTGCGAATTTCATCGTCTTTTTTCATTTTTCGGAGTTTTTTGAGCTCCTTTGATCGTTTTGAAAAAATACTATACAAAAAATCTGCGGGATTAAATATAGCACCCAGTACCTTGTTGACCGCACCGGGTTGCTTACTTCCTCCTTCATATCCTGAATTGAGTCCAGAAATACTGTACCTGTAATTGTTGTAAACAGGAATACGCTTAGCATCAATTTCTAAATATCCGGTAAGTTGAACATCTGCTAGTACCACCTCTTCTAAGGCGATACCTAGTTCTGTCATTTTAATTTTTACAGCACCGAATTTGATCCAGTCATTAGTAACACGGACCTTAAGTGGTTTAAAACCAATATATGAAAAGTAAAGCGTGTCATTAACTTCAGCCTGTACCGTAAACTCCCCATCGGGTTTGGTTACCGTTCCTATTACTTGACTAAGGTTAATGACATGGACATTTTGTAGCACCCTATCGTCCGCAGCATTTAAAACGGTACCCGAAACACTGTTCTGAGCCGTTGCATAAAGCGTACATAAGGTGAAAATGAATAAAAGTTTACTCTTCATATATACTATAGACGTTCTTTTAGCGAAAATATGACATAAAAATCAAGCCAAACTTATAATAGTGTTAATTATTTTCGATCACTACGTTTTCTGCTATCTCTTTTTCGTCCACTTTTTTGCTTTCCAGCATTGTCATTTTTTCTCTTTCCGCTGAACCTTTCTTCTTTACCAAAGTTTTTTCTTTTTCTTCCGCCGCCTTTTCTTTTTCCGCCTCTTCCTGCTCCTCTGGAATCTTTGGATACTTCAACATTAATCTTTCTTCCTTGCATCTGAAAATCTCCAAATACAGCAAGTACTTTGTCTACGTGCTCCTCATCAGTGTTAAAAAACGAAAAGTTTTGCTTTACATCCACTCGGCTTACGGCGTCTTGTCCTAATTCCAATACTTCTTTAAGGAAGTCCTTTAATGACATCCAATCAAAACCATCTTTTTCTCCTACATTAATAAAGTATCTCGTTGAACCAGCTCCTGAGCCAGAGAAAGTATCTCGACCGTTATCGCCTCCAGTTACATTCAAATCTTTCGATTTTTTGTAGTAATTATGGAATCGACTAAATTCTACTGTGAAGAATTTTTTAATCAATTCTTCTTTGGTAAAATCTTCTAACACTTCATTAATGGAAGGTAGATAGGCATCAATCTCGTGATTTATTTCTGATTTTTTAATATCATTAGCCAAATGAAATAACTGAATTTGACATATTTCCTCACCACCAGGTATTTCTTTCTTTTCAAAACTTTTTTTGATAATACGTTCTATATTGCGAATTTTTCGTTCCTCACTTTTAGATACGATTACCATAGATACTCCGCTTTTTCCTGCTCTACCTGTTCTACCACTTCTATGGGTATAGGTTTCTATTTCGTCTGGTAACTGATAATTGATTACGTGGGTTACATCATCTACGTCAATACCTCTTGCAGCTACATCTGTAGCTACTAGCATTTGTATTTGGTTATTTCTAAAACTTTTCATCACCAAATCTCTTTGGTTTTGACTTAAGTCTCCGTGTAAAGCAGCAGCATTATACCCATCTACAATTAGGTTTTCGGCAACCTTTTGAGTATCTCTTTTTGTTCTACAAAAGATAACAGAAAATATATCAGGATTGGCATCAGCTAATCGTTTTAATGCCAGGTAACGATCTCTGTGGTTGACTACGTAGTACTCATGAGATACATTTTTTGATCCTGTGTTTTTATGCCCTACTGTTATTTCAACAGGTTTATTCATAAAACGCTTAGCGATTTCTGACACTTCTTTGGGCATAGTGGCAGAAAATAACCAAGTATGTTTTGATTTTGGAGTATGGGATAAAATGGTTTTGATATCCTCATAGAACCCCATATTCAGCATTTCGTCAGCTTCGTCTAGGATGCAATATCCAATATTAGAAATGTCAACTAATTTTCTGTTGATCATATCTTGCATTCGGCCTGGAGTGGCCACAACAATCTGTGATCCTTTTTTAATTTGTTTAGCTTGATCGGTAATACTAGCACCTCCATAAATAGCTGTAACATTTAGCTGAGGAATGAATTTAGCGTAGTTTTTTAACTCATTTGTTATTTGCAAACAGAGTTCTCTGGTAGGAGAGAGGATTAATCCCTGGGTTATCTTACTATCGGCATTGGTTTTTTCGATAAGAGGAAAACCGAACGCTGCGGTTTTTCCAGTTCCTGTTTGTGCAAGTGCAACCATATCGGTTTCTTCATTTAACAAAACAGGGATGGCCTTTTCTTGTACATCACTAGGGGTTTCGAACCCCATTTCCTTTACTGCTTTAAGAATTTCTTCGCCAAGGCCTAGCGCTTCAAATTTGTTCATATAATTTCAAATAAGCGGCAAAGGTACGCTTTATTATTCTTTCCTTAACAAATAATCAGGATATTATTTTCTCTACAGTTGAGAACTATTTTCTTAAACCTAAGCGAGTTATAATATTGAATTCGACAAGGTATGATCAAAATGGTTCAACTAATAACGTACCATAAGCTACTCTACCAATTCGATTTCAAAAAGTTTACTCCAATTCTTTCCGGTTACATAGAGTTTACCGGTGTTATTATTATAGGCAATACCGTTTAATACATCAAGATCAGGATGTTGTTTGACTTGGTTCCTTAAGCCTGCTAAGTTGATGACCGCCTCCAACGCGCCATTTTTTGGATTTATAATGGCGATACCGTCTTTTTGCCAGGTGTTAGCGTAAATCTTTCCATTTACCCATTCCAATTCGTTAAAACGAGTTTTTACACTTTTATTAGTAGTGATTTGGATATACTCTATTTCTTTTAAGGTCTTGGGATCCAAAATCCATATTTTTTCAGTACCGTCGCTCTTGTAAATTTTTTGTCCATCATTACATAATCCCCAACCTTCTTTACTTTGGTTGTAATCAAAGCTTCCTGTTTTTTCTAAATCCTTGAGGTTGTAAATAAATCCTTTCTTGGCTAACCAGGTAAGTTGATAGATTTTATCATTAATGATGGTGATCCCTTCTGCAAAGTAATCCTGAGCAATTTCTTTTTTTACCAAAACTTCTCCAGTCTGGTAATCGGTTTTTCGCAGGGATGACAACCCGTTCTTTCCAGTACTTTCATATAAGGTGTCTTGATGAAACTCCAATCCCTGGGTAAATGCATTCCTATCGTGTGGATAAGTTTCAATGATTTTATAAGAATATAATTTAGGTGCCTTATCATTGATAAAAAGTAATTTCTTAGAAACCGTATCTATATTACCCTGATAAAAGACCTGTGCTTTAATGTAGTGATTACCCAGTTTCTCGTCATCCAACTTTTCTGTAAAACTCAAAGTTGTCGTTCCTTTTGTTTTTTTAGCCTGTAATGTATAGGTCACCGAATCTATGGGGATGTTTTCTAAGCTAATAATAGAAGCCGTTATTTCATCTCCAAGTTTATAAATACCTTTTTCATTATTCATTTTTATGGTGAAAAGCGTTTTTTTCTTTTCGGGATTACTTCCGCAAGAAAAGTTCAATACAGCTAAAAAGGTGACTAATAATATTTTACGAAAACACATGAGTTCTACTTAATTTTGAAGCAAGATATTTATTTTAATCGGGTTTAAAAAATCATTGTTTTATAGTAGAAAGATTGTATATTTGCACCCGGCAAGTCCTACACAACCAGCTCCTGTCGAATCCTCCAGGGCGGGAACGCAGCAAAGGTAGACGGTTGTAGCGGTGTGATGTAGGTAGCTTGCCTTTTTTTGTGCGCTATATTGAAATCTTTTTCTTCAAAAGTATACCTTAAAGTCACTATTTCTTTTTTATCTAAAATTAATAGTATTATTGCACAAAACTAATCTTCTTCATATATGAAAACCAACGCCAAAGTAGTTTTAATAACCGGCGGTTCATCAGGAATTGGAAAGTCAATTGCCGCCTATTTATCCAAAAATGGATATGTGGTTTATGGAACCAGTAGGAATCCTGAAAAATATGCCTCCATAACTGATTTCAAATTATTACAACTGGATGTGGGTGATAAAGCAACTATTAAAAGTGCTGTTGATCAAATCGTAGCTCAAGAAGGACGTTTAGATGTTTTGATTAACAATGCAGGCGCTGGAATTACTGGGCCCATTGAAGAAATCCCTGAAGAAGAGATACAACGCAATTTCGTAACGAACTATTTTGGACCTATAAACGTGATCAAAAATGTATTGCCGGTAATGCGAATGCAGCAAAGTGGTCTTATTATAAATATTACCTCTATTGCGGGGTATATGGGGTTGCCCTATCGCGGAATATACTCAGCTTCTAAAGCAGCTTTGGAGATTACTACTGAGGCCTGGCGAATGGAACTGAAGTCTTTTAATATTGAAATGACGAACGTAGCCCCTGGAGATTTTGCAACAAATATAGCAGCAGGCCGCTATCACGCTCCTGTAATAGAAGGTTCGCCCTATGAACAGCCGTATGGAAAAACATTGCAGTTAATGGATGCGCATGTGGATGATGGTAGTGACCCTCTTCAAATGGCTAAAGCGATACAATCCATAATTATCAAACAAAAACCCAAAGTACATTATAAGGTAGGTGCATTTATGCAAAAATTTTCTGTGGTGTTAAAGCGACTCTTGCCGGATAAGACCTATGAAAAATTGTTGATGAATCATTATAAGTTGTAATTTAATATTCATAAAATAAGAAACAAAGCCATTGATTATTTATATCTTCGTGGCCAAATAATTGTAATATTTTAAATCAACATCAGATGAAATTTTTTATAGATACAGCCAATCTCGATCAGATCAAAGAAGCTCAAGATTTAGGAGTACTAGATGGAGTAACTACCAATCCGTCGTTGATGGCTAAGGAAGGCATCACAGGAAGAGAAAACATAATCAATCACTATAAAAAAATATGTGATATCGTTACCGGTGATGTAAGTGCAGAGGTTATTGCTACAGATTTTGAAGGTATCATCAAAGAAGGAGAAGAATTAGCGGCATTACACGATCAGATTATTGTTAAGGTTCCTATGATTAAGGAAGGGGTTAAAGCAATTAAATATTTTAGTGATAAGGGTATCAAAACCAATTGTACCTTAGTTTTTTCAGCAGGGCAGGCTTTATTAGCAGCTAAAGCTGGAGCAACATATGTTTCACCATTTATTGGAAGGTTGGATGATATTTCTACTGATGGTCTAAACCTAATTGCTGAAATACGATTGATTTATGATAACTACGGATTTGAAACCGAAATTTTAGCAGCTTCCGTAAGACATACAATGCACGTATTGGAATGTGCTAAAATAGGAGCTGATGTGATGACTGGACCGTTGTCTTCTATCGAAGGATTATTAAAACATCCATTAACGGACATTGGTTTAGCTAAATTTTTAGAAGACTATAAAAAAGGAAACTAAATTAGGGTACTCCTTTTATTGAAATACAATAATTTATTTTAAGGTAAAGCTGCAGTCAATTGAGTTGCAGCTTTTTCTTTTGAGTTTTTGTAGTTTCTCAGGGTATTAATGAGTTGAGTTTCAAAAATAGGAGAGAACAGGTTGGCGTGAGCGTCTATAATATAACCGCTCTCATCGATTAAAACTACCTTTTCTTTGTTATAGATTACGAATTCTTCTGTAGCGCATTTAGGGTGCTTAAACTCATATTCGGTAAGGGGGTTGTAGTTGTAACGCTTGATCATTCCCTGCCAATTTTTTGTTTCTTCATCATTAATATTTACCGCAATAAAATCAATCTGTGGATAGAGTTTACTGTAGTAAAGCGCAGTTTTATGCGCTTTGATAGAATGATTGATATCATCTAAAGACCAAAAATAAAGCGCAGTTACAGGTTTGTTTAATAGAGATATAAGGTTGATTTCCTCTCCATCTGAGGTGATAAGCGCTTGATTAGGCACTTTACTACCTGGTTTTAGCTTATTGGTAGCGTTAGCCAGTTTAATCATATCCTTCTGTGAAGGTTCATTAGAACTGACTTTAAGATAATAATTAAGTACTTCTTCAGAATATTCTTCGTTTCTGCTATCTAATAAAAAACGTGCGGTGATGCCACGCTGCATATTGTTTTTGATATAAGGCTCAGTAACTACACTATCCACCAGCTGCAATTTATAATTGGTATTACCCACCGGATCTTGATAAAAACTTTTACCCTTGGCGTGGTTAACATAGGCTGCATTAGTGAAGTAATGATTTAAAAATCGATTATAGGAATACAACCTTTTTAAATCTGTATCATTAAAATCAATCTGCTTTCGGTAATCAAAAAAAGTGGAGGGTAAATCTTTTATTTCAGTCAGATCTGTAATTCCATAATGCCTGTAATGATAGAGTTCATAACGGGCGTAATAATCATATTCAAAGCTTGCTTTTAATATTTTTTGTGAAAACTCACTAAGCTTAATTTTTTTATTTAATCGTTTAAATTCCTTCAAACGAATTTTATATAGCGAATCCTGTTGTTTTATAAATGCTTGAGGATCCATTCGAAAACCAGATTGCTGCAATTGATTGCGCTCTTCTTCATTCTGTAAGAATGATTCAATCAAAAAGTTGTTTTTCTTTGCTCCATCTCCTGTAAAAACTAGGGATTCGTCAAATTCAAAGGTGTTTAATCGTAATAATAAACTGTCACCTTTTTCAATTAGTAAGAGCTGGTTTTCTGGATTGTGTTTAAAAGAATAAACACCATTCTCTATATCTTTTGTTTTGTATAAAAAACGATTGTTTGTATCTAATTTTACCGTATCCCCGATTCCTCTTTCCGAAAAAAGAATTATATAATCAGCATTAGGGTTGACTACTTCGCCACCAATATAGGTATACTCACGCTTTGGAGTGTCATTTGATCCAATACATCCAAAACAAAAAATAAGGGGTGTAATAAATAGAAATAAAAGCTTCAGGGGACTTTTGAACATTAATAATTTACTTTACTGACTGACAGTCAAAAATAGCGGTATTGTACTGTTACTGATGTTAATGAATAGTTAATTGTATAATTCAGGAGGAATGTTTCCGGTTATGAAACGATTTTTCTACTTTTGCCGCAAAAATAATATATAACTATTTAATATAACTTATGTTATCAGTTTCTAATTTATCAGTTCAGTTCGGAAAGCGCGTACTTTTTGACGAAGTTAATACCACCTTTACTCAAGGTAATTGTTATGGTATTATTGGCGCTAATGGAGCAGGGAAATCTACTTTTCTTAAGATTTTATCAGGAGCGATTGAACCAACTTCAGGTCATGTAAATCTAGAGCCTGGAAAACGCATGTCGGTATTAGAACAAAACCATTATGCTTATGATGAGTATAATGTGCTTGAAACCGTAATAATGGGTAACAAACCTTTATATAAAATCAAAACCGAGATCGATGCATTATATGCAGACTATTCTGATGAAAATGCAGAGAAGATTGGCGAGCTACAAGTACAGTTTGAAGAAATGAATGGTTGGAATGCGGATAGTGATGCAGCAGCCATGTTATCTAATTTAGGGATCAAGGAGGAGCTTCATTTTACGAAAATGGCAGATCTAGATACCAAGCAAAGAGTACGTGTGTTATTGGCTCAATGTTTATTTGGTAGCCCTGACGTGCTGATTATGGATGAGCCAACCAACGACCTGGATTATGAAACTATTTCTTGGTTAGAGGATTTCTTGGCTAATTATGAAAATACCGTAATTGTGGTATCTCACGATAGACACTTTTTAGATGCAGTTTGTACGCACATATCCGATATTGATTTTGGAAAAATCAATAATTATAGTGGTAACTATACGTTTTGGTATGAATCGTCTCAATTGGCAGCCAGACAGCGAGCTCAGCAAAATAAGAAAGCAGAAGAAAAGAAAAAGGAGTTACAAGAGTTTATTGCTCGTTTTAGTGCAAATGTTGCTAAGTCTAAACAGGCAACCTCTCGTAAAAAGATGATCGATAAGCTTAATATTGAAGAAATTAAGCCCTCTAGTCGTAGATATCCTGCTATTATTTTTGAAAGAGATAGAGAAGCCGGAGATCAAATTTTGAATATTGACGGATTAGCTGCAAGTTTAGAAGGAGAAACGCTGTTTAAAGATGTAGATGTTAATTTAGCTAAGGGAGATAAGGTTGTAGTTTTCTCAAAAGATTCGAGAGCTACAACGGCATTTTATCAAATTCTTAATGAAAAACAACAACCAGATGCTGGCAAATTTTCTTGGGGGGTAACGACTTCACAATCCTATCTACCAGCGGATAACAGTGAGTATTTTCAAAGTGATCTAACCCTTGTAGATTGGCTTCGACAGTGGGCTACTACTGAGGAAGAACGCGAAGAGGTGTATATCAGAGGTTTTTTAGGTAAAATGATATTCAGTGGAGAGGAAGCTCTTAAAAAATGTAACGTATTGTCAGGTGGAGAAAAAGTACGTTGTATGCTTTCTAAAATGATGATGACGCGAGCCAATGTATTGATGTTGGATGAACCTACGAACCACTTAGATCTGGAATCTATTACTGCGTTCAATAATTCATTGAAAAATTTCAAAGGAACAGTATTGTTTACTACTCACGATCACGAGTTTGCTCAAACTGTAGGTAATAGAGTGATCGAACTTACACCAAATGGTGTAATAGACCGTTATGCAACCTTTGATGAATATATGAATGATCCAAAAGTTAAAGAATTACGAGATAAAATGTATGCGGTAACCGCTTAATAAAAAATCCTGCTCTATGCAGGATTTTTTTATGCTTTTAAACCTTCTAGTTTTAGATACATATATTCCTTTATCATTTCTCCTAAAACGATATCTGTATTATTAAAAAAGTGATGATCGGTTATCAGTTGACGTATAAAATATTCATCTAATTTACAGAGTAGGTCTACAGAGATTGGTTTGAATTGTTTGTTTTGAATCTCTGTGGTATAAAATACCTTTAAATCGTTAAGTAGTATCATTAAAAATTCTTCGATAATTTGCCAGGCCGTTGGAAAATGGATCTTTAATTGATTGAGGTAAAAAGGGGAGATATCCTGAGCTCCTTTAACCAATACATCAACTAAGTTTTCATATTGATTGCGGTAATCTTTGGTGTTCTTATGTAATGCTTTTCTATAGGTTTTTAAACTATCAATTCTTACTTGAGTAATGTATTCAAAGATTTCTTCTTTTGAGGTAAAATATTGATAAACGGTTGATTTACTTTTATTGAAAAGGGAGGAGAGATCGTCTATGGTCAACGAACCTAATTCTGTATGTACCAATTTGGGTAGAATGGCTTGTGTCCACTGCTCTACCTTTTGGCTCTTTACTTTTCTCTTTTTTTCAATTGCTTTTCTCCCCATAAATTTAAATCTTCAAATATCGAACTAAAATTTATGTTTTAGTTTGATTTTGTTGTATTTTTTCAATTTAAATATAAAAGTTGATAAGTTAATGACTTCAGAAGAAATATACGATTATGTAATTATTGGTAGTGGATTTGGTGGGTCTGTTAGTGCGTTGCGTTTGGCAGAAAAAGGCTATAAAGTTTTAGTTATTGAAAAAGGTAAATGGTATAAGCCTAAAGATTTTCCAAAATCGAATTGGAATTTGAAGCGATGGTTATGGGTTCCTTTTTTACGTTGGTTTGGAATAATGAAAATGTCTTTTTTTAGACATATCGTGGTGATTTCTGGTACCGGGGTAGGAGGAGGATCGTTAGTCTATGGCAATACGTTACCTGTCCCCAAATCTGAATTTTTCACTACAGGATCCTGGAGTAAGCTTGACAATTGGGAAAAAGTGCTTAAACCCTATTACAAAATAGCAAGTAAGATGCTGGGTGCTACAAAAAACCCAAAACTCTTTGAAGGGGATGTAGCTTTAAAAAAAATTTCAGAAAAACTTGGGCTTCAGCAACAGTTTGACGCTACAGATGTCGCTATATACTTTGGAGAATCTGGTAAAACTACTAAGGATCCTTATTTTAAGGGTGAAGGTCCAGACCGAACAGGGTGCACATTTTGTGGAGCTTGCATGACCGGTTGTAGGGTAGGAGCAAAGAATACATTGGATAAAAATTATCTTTACTTAGCACAGCAATTAGGTGTCACCGTTTTGGCAGAGCAAGAAGTATTTGATGTAAATTCTTTAACCGATGATTCCTATCGTATACATTATAAAGACTCGACAAAAGTTTTTAAAAGCAAAAACACTGTTATGGCTAAAGGAGTAATTTTTGCAGGTGGTGTGTTAGGAACAATAAAGCTTTTACTTAAATTGAAAAATACGTCCTTACCCAATCTTTCTGAGCGATTGGGGCAGGATATAAGAACAAATAACGAAAGTTTGATAAGCGTTACGACAAAGGATACATCAAAGGATTTATCAAAAGGAGTGGCCATAGGTTCCATTTTGCATACGGATAAAAATAGTCATTTAGAAGTAGTTCGGTATGCAAAGGGCTCAGGTTTTTGGCGATTATCACATCTTCCCTTTGTTCACGGTAATAATACACTAATCCGAATCGCAAAAATGATACGCAATATTATTAGGGATCCTTTTTCTTATTTTAGAGCATATACGGTAAAGGATTGGGGTAAAAGTACGGCGATCTTACTTTTCATGCAATCGATAAATACTACATTGCAGTTTAGTCGTAATAAATTGGGAGTAATGAATACCAACCTGTCTGAGGGTAGTAAGCCTTCTGCCTTTATACCAGAGTCTATGCGCTTGGCAAAACAATATGCAAGTCAAATCAATGGAAAAGAAACAGTATTTGGACTAGAGCCATTGGCAGGTATTCCATCCACTGCACACATTCTTGGGGGAGCACCGATGGGAGCTACAAAAGAGGAAGGTGTTATAGATAAAAATAATAAGGTTTTTGGATACCCTAATATGTACATCTGTGATGGATCAATGATTTCAGCAAATCCTGGAGTAAATCCATCCCTATCAATAACAGCTATTACCGAATATGCTATGAGTAAAATACCAACTAAAACAAAGTAGGTTTCCAAATGTTATAAATATTATGCTATTGAAACATAATTAGTATCTTGCGCGCAGAAAGGGAATGTATAATATTAATGTTTGATCGTGAATTCTACCGTAAGCGACCAACTTATTCTAAACCAACTTAAGGAGGGAAAAAGTAGCGCCTTTGAAGCTGTATTTAGGCAGTATTTCAAAGTGTTAGTAGTATATGCCAAAAACTACACCAAAGACCTGGACGCCGCCCAGGATATAGCACAGGAGGTGTTTGCTAACCTTTATGAAAAAAGAAATTCTTTAACTATACATACTTCTCTTAAAGCTTTTTTATATGCCTCAGTACGTAATCGTTGTTTGGACCAACTAAAATCTCACCAAATTCAGGCGCGACATAAAGAAATGATAAAGCACACTTCTTCAGAAATCGACGATGATACAGAGCTTATCTATAAAACAGAGTTGCAAGAAAAGATTTACCTGGCTATAGCTAAACTTCCTGAGCAGAATCAAAAAATATTTAGAATGAGTCGGCTCGATGGAAAAAGCAATCAAGAGATTGCAGATGAGCTAAAATTAAGTAAAAGAACGGTAGAAACACACATAAGTAATGCCTTAAAAACTATAAAATCGCTAATTTTTATAGCTTCTATAGTTCTGATAATCATATCTATAAAAACTTTTTTTAAAAAATTTTAATTTTTAGTTACGTGTTTAAGTGATCCTGTTCGTCATACTAATGAACAACAGGAAGAATTTTTAGTGCTTGTTGTTTTTAAACATATAATAACCTAAAAATTAAAAATTTTAATCATGAAAAAACTCACTTTTACACTCCTCTTGGCAATCACAGCTACATTATTTTCTTGTCAAACCGATGATGATGCTACACCACAAGATCCAATTATGGGGAATTGGCAATTAAAAAGCGAATCGGCAAACGGTATAATCATTGGCGATGATGACTGTCGTATGCAATCTACTATTACATTTTCAGCTGATAAATACAATTATGAAGATTTTGATGAAAATGAAAATGGAAATTGTATTAAAGCTTCAGGAGCAGGAGTATGGAAATATTTTGGTGATGGAGTTTATGGAATTGCGGATAGTGAAGAAGAAGGATTTGACTCAGATGAGTTTTTTACCCCCATATTTGATGGCGATGAAATGACCATTCGACTTGAATTCAATACAGGAGAGGACTTTCAGTTTATTTATGAAGTAGTTTACGTAAGATCATAAAGTCGAAGCACATGAATTCATTTCCAGATTACTTATTAGATAAATTAATGACGGAATATCAACTGGGCAAAACTACAACGGAAGAGTCCCTGTTTATTGAAGATTGGATCTCTCAAATGCAAGCAAACATTTCGATTTGCGAAAATGTAAAACAATTATGGGTACACGGAATACTTTTGTAGCCTACTAATCATCTAATTAATATTTAAAAAATAATAACGATAAAATGAAATGGCAACACGTCTTTTCAAAGAGGATGTTTTGTCTGAGAATTAACTTAAAATAGAACTATAAAACAATTTAGCATCATGAAAAAAATCACTTTTACACTACTCCTTTCATTCACAGCAATTTTATTTTCTTGTCAGAACGATGATGATAACTATGATCCTATTGTCGGAAAATGGCAATTAGAAACAGAGTATATTAATAATACACCAATACCTTTTGAGGATTGTGAAGATGAACTAACAGTTTATTTTCGATCAAATCAAAATTTGGAGATTACATACTATGAATTTGAGTTTGGACAAGAAACTTGTATTGAAGAAGTTGAGTTTGCTAAGTGGAAACCTGTAGCAGATGGATTCTATCAAGTAATTTATGTTGATGAGGAAACAGGGGAAGAAGATCTTGAAGCAGAATCTTTTAAGCCCCAATTTCAAAATAACACCATGATTATCGAATTTGAGGATTCTTTTGATTCGCAAACTATATCATACAGGCAAGTATTTAAAAGAATATAATCTTAACTATTGTAATCAATTTAACAGGAAATTTCAACATTTAAAAATAGCGAGCGAACTGCGCTTAGCATACTTAAACATAAATCAAAATGAAAAATTTAATTATAGTTACATTACTTATTTTATCCATTTCAGCTTCGGCACAAGATACCGAGGTGTACGGAACTTTAAATAGAAACAAACACGAAATTAGACTTGATGCCTCTGAACTCATTATATTTCCTGCCTTGGAGCTTAATTACGAATATGTTATTAGTAAATACTCAGGAGCTGGAATTGGTTTAAGCTATAGTTTTGATGATGGGTACAGTGAATATCAGAAATTTTCAATACATCCTTATTACAGACAATATTTTTTCAATAAAAAAGATTTTGGAGCTCGCGGTTTGTTTGTTGAAGGATTGTTAAAAATTGCAGGTGGAGAGGATTCTAGGTCTAGTATGGAAATAGAAGAAGACTGGTTTAATGTTGGTGCCGGTCTTGTCGTAGGACAAAAATGGGTAAGTGAAAATGGATTCGTTTTTGAAATACACTTTGGAGGAGGACGATATTTTGATGAAAATGAGGATAGAGGACAAGGCTTCTTAAGAGGTGGTATATTAATAGGTTATCGTTTGTTTTAATATTAAATTCAAAGAGATTTATTATGTAATTTTTAATTATTATTTATTTTAGCTCATTTTAAAACGCATTTTATGCAGCTGCAACCAGAGGAACATATATTTCAATTATTGCTACGCTTTATCGAAGACGATCTTAGTCCAGAAGAAAGTAAGCAAGTGTTGCAGTGGATCAATGCTTCTGAAGAAAATACAACGTATTTTGAAGAGCTAAAACAAACCTATCAAAACGCTGAAGAAATTGAAGATTTTGACAAAATCGACGTAGACCGTCAATGGGAGGTTTTTAGTCAAAACAACTTAAATCAGTCTCAACAAACAAAATCTTCAATTTCTTTTTATATCAAAATTGCTGCTGCAATAGTTGTGCTATTAGGAATAGGGTTTTTGTTACCGACTCAATTTAATAATGAAGTAACACTTATCGCTGGTCCTGATCAAAAGACAGAATTTTTATTACCAGATAATTCTAAGATTTGGCTTAATAAAGGAAGTGAACTTACTTATTCGAAATCTGATTTTAACCAAACCGAACGACAAGTAACTCTAAAGGGAGAAGCTTTTTTTGAAGTAAAAAAAGATGTACTTAAACCTTTTGTGGTACATACCAATCAAACCAAAACAAAAGTTTTGGGTACTTCTTTTAATCTTAAAAGTGATAGTAGCACTGGAGTTACTGAGCTCATGCTGTTAACAGGAAGTGTATCGTTTAGTAGTGATTCGGATAGTGTGATATTAGTCCCTGGGGAGAAGGCTAAATTTGTAAAAGGAAAAAAAATACAAAAAACAACCAGCTACAATTTGAATATTCCTGCTTGGAAATCAGGTGTTTTAATGTTTGATCAAACACCATTAGCTCAGGTTTTGACAGATCTTGAGACCTTCTATGATAAAAAAATTACGATTCAAAATAAACAACTTGAAAAATGTAAACTAACCTCTACTTTTGATAATCAGTCTTTAAATAGTGTTTTAGAAGAGCTTGTATTACTCTTTAACTTCACTATAGCTGAACCATCTCCAGAAGTCATACAGCTTCAGGACGGCAGTTGCCTTCATTAATTACATTCATAATATTTTATTTAAAGTCATTTTTCAGTGCAAATTAAAATCCTGCGTTCCCTATTTTTAGTATTTTTCTTTTTAAGTGCATTTTTGTCTTACGGGCAGGAATCCATTCTTGATAAAAAAATTGATTTCTCAGAAAATGATGTCACTTTAAATGATATTATTCATAAACTTGAAAAAAAACTGAATGTAACTTTTAGTTATGCTAATGATTTAATAAATCTTGACAAAAGGTTTTCGATACAAGTTACAGACCAACTTGTATCAGAAGTGCTTCGACGGTTATTCCCTTCAGATGCTTTTAAATTTAGATCCATAGGAAATAAGATTGTCATTTACAAACGCCCCGTTCGTTACACCATCAGTGGTTATATCACAGAGTTTGGTACTGGAGAACACCTGTCTGACGTGTCCGTTTATATACCAGAACTTCAAACTGGTATTACTACAAATACTTATGGCTTTTATTCCATTTCACTGCCTCAGGCAAATCATCAGGTTTATATTTCTTTATTAGGATATGAAACTATGACCAAGCAAGTAAATTTAAATCAAGATCTTAATCTTAATATAGAGCTTGTTCCAATAGTAGAATATTTGGATGAAGTAATTGTTAATGTCTCAGGAGAAGATGGTGTGAGTGAAATTACGCAGATGAGTTTTAACAACATGAAAAACTCCTATTTTCAGGATGTACCTGTTTTATTAGGAGAAAAAGATGTTATAAAAACGCTCCAATTGCTTCCCGGTGTGAAATCAGGTAATGATGGGAGTGCTGGGTTTTACGTAAGGGGAGGAGCTCCAGATCAAAATTTAATTATTCTGGATGAATCTATTGTCTACAACTCCAATCATTTATTCGGCTTTTTTTCCATCTTTAATGGCGACGCCATTAAATCCGTTGATATTTATAAGGGCGGTTTTCCTGCGCGATATGGAGGTAGATTGTCTTCAGTGATTCAAATTGATACCAAAGATGGGAATAAGGAACAATTAGAGGGTAAGATTAACGTAGGACTGATCACGTCTTCATTTACCTTAGAAGGGCCTTTAAAAAAAGAAAAGACTTCGTTTTTGATTAGTGGTCGAAGAACGTATGCAGATTTACTTTCGCTACCCTTCCAAGCTGATAGTGATAATAGAGTTTTATATCACTTTTCTGATCTTAATTTTAAACTTCATCATATTATTGATCAAAAAAATAAGCTATTTTGGAGTAATTATTATGGTATTGACAAATTTTCCATTGAAGAGAACCTAGATGAATTGGAAGGTGAAAACCAAGCATTAATTTCTTGGGGAAATATTACCTCAACCTTGCGTTGGAATCACCAATTTACCAATAAACTATTTGCTAATACCTCCTTAATTTTTAGTAATTACGTTTTTAAGTCTTCGAATGAGGATAATTTTGAAGAGGATCCTTATTACTACGAAAATAGAACAGGAATTAACGATTATGGAATAAAGCTAGATTTTGATTATTATCCAACTCCTGATCATACGGTAAAATTTGGGTTAGCTTCAACCTATCACGATTTTACGCCTAAACGCACAGAGTTTACAGATATTGATAATCAAAATCAAATTTTTGTACAAAAAATTAGATCATTAGAAAGTGCTTTATATGTAGAGGATGATTGGCAATTAACTAATAAACTTAGTATTTATCCAGGGTTGCGATTGAGTCATTTTCAGTTTAAATCTTCGGGATATTTTAGACCAGAATTGCGAATGGCTACAGCATATAAATTCAATTCAACTACAGCAATAAAGTTTTCTTATGTCAAAATGAATCAATTTATACATCGTTTATCTAATACCGGACTAGGGTTGCCTACCGACTTATGGGTTTCTTCCACGGATCAATATGATCCGCAGTCTTCGCAACAGGTTGCTTTAGGGTTTGCTAAAGATTTTAATCAAAATATGTATTCATTTACCGTGGAAACCTATTACAAGAAAATGAATGACTTACTAGAATATAAAGAAGGGGTCTCCTACATAAATGTTAATGAATTAGAAAATAGCGAACAAGTAGATTTTACAGAAGACCTTACTTCTGGCCAGGGATGGGCCTATGGAATTGAACTGTTACTTCGTAAACGAAAGGGACCATTAACCGGTTGGCTTGGCTATACCTTATCCTGGTCAGAACGACAGTTTGCAGAGTTGAATGCCGGTAAACGCTTTAGAGATCGATATGATCGCCGGCATGATATTTCATTAGTAGGCGTCTATAAACCATCCGAAAAAATAACATTGTCTGGTTCCTGGGTGTTTTCTTCGGGGATTAATTTTAATGTTCCTCAGTATATTGGAATACCGCCTAATGACAACTTACCTATAATAGATTTGTTTCCAGGAGATTCTTATGAATTTAGTTCACAAAAGAATAATTTTAAAGGTGAGGACCATCATAGACTTGACTTAGGAATTCAGTTTCACAAAAAGAAGAAAAATAGAGAGCGAACGTGGGGATTTTCATTTTATAATGTCTATGCCAGAAAAAACCCTTTTTTCTATGCCGTTTCAGAAGATGAAGATCAAGGAAGAAAAACTCTTCAAAAGCTTTCGATCTTTCAATTTATACCTTCATTTAACTATTCACTAAAGTTTTAGCGCATGAAAAAATATATTTTCATATCATTATTTTGCAATGCTATTTTATTTTTTGGCTGCGAGCCAGTAACAAATTCTGATATTGAATTTGACCCAGAACCATTGACGTTAATTAATGGGTTTATTTCTCCAGAAAATGATATTATTAGCATTGAGGTTTTTAGAACGGCATCAATATTTGATCAACAAGAACCATTGCGGGAAGATTTGGTAATATCAAATGCTATAGTTACGTTAACTAATGAAAACCAAGAAACTATTATATTACCTTTCAATGAGTTAGAGTTACATTATGAGATCAGCAGTAATGATTTTAGTGTAGAGCCTGGGAAACAATATGATCTTAAAGTAATTGTAGGTCAAAATGAATATTTAGCCACTACTTTAGTTCCAGAAAATACTATTGAGAGTATTAGCGCAGAGAAAATAACAGTAGATAATTCTGCAGAGGTTCAGTTTACTTATTTAAAAGTAGAGTTTAGAGATATCCCAAATATTAGAAACACTTATATAGTAGGTGCAGAAACTTTTGACGGTTTTAGTACTAGAGAAGTCTTTTTTGAAGATAATAAGTTTATTACCGATACTAATTTGAATAATGATTTACTTTCAGTAACTTCTTTTTTACCTAGTATAAGCAATAATGATTTAGAAGTTGAAGTGGTTATCCTTAACATGCAGCCAATTGTTTTTCAGTTAATCAGGGCGCTAGAATTTAACGATTTTAATAATGGAGATCCATTCTCTCAACCCATAGTGCCTCCAAATAATATTGAAGGTGATGGTGGTTATGGAGTATTTGGAAGCTATAGAGTAACTACTGAAACCTTTCGATTATAAAATCATAATGATGTAAAAGATAAACTTTTAGTTATCCTTACCCTGCATAAAAAAATGGCGATATACTAAAAAGGCACCATATGCTATAAAAATGATCATAAACCAAGACCGAAAAGTCCAGGTTTCTTCTTTTTGATATTGATTAAACAATCGAAGACATCCAAAAATAACAAGTGAAATTCCTATGAGTAAATCCCAGGTTTTACGTTGTTTATCATTTGAATCATTGGATGGTCGCATATTATGACAAACTTTTTTCGATTATAGGTATTGCTTCATCAACATCGGTTTTTTTGACAAAAAGCTGTATATGATGTGGAATTCCACCTCCAAAACCAGCCATCATTCCGGATTTCATATCATCTCTGGTAATGCATTGTATGCCCCGTTCTTCCAGTAAACCTTGTAAGAATTGAATATTGATTAGACTCCCCGTATATACTCTCTCATATTCACTTTCTGGAAACATAGTGGTGGTTGTTAGGCATTAAAATACTTACTATTCCAAATCGCCGTGTTGAAATTTTTTCCTGTAGCAAATCCATAATAGATGACTACAGCAGCAACAGATTTGAACATAAACAAAAAAATCATAATAAAATTAGAAAAACTATAGGTCTTTCCAAACAATCCTTCTGGCACCATAAAGGTAAGGAAAAGACTCACTAAAAAAGTAAGCACAATTAAATTTTCAAAACTTTTAAAAAACCACATCATAAATTTACGAAGCGGATGGAGATCATTACCCCATTTATCAATTAAGTAAAAATAGTCGTTACCCATAGGCGCAAAAAGTAATGGGTCATCTGCATTCTCCAGTTTAAAAAGTTTAGAAGGAGCAACAATTTTAAACCCTTTCAATGTAATATTATGCGTTTCTTGAAGTTGTTCGATCTCTTTATGGGTTTTATTAGGAAACTTTCCTTTGAAATACTTAGTATCCAAAAACCGAAGTCTATAATCAATACATATTTTTTTGATATGATCTAAGTGATAAATTCTATCAGTTTCCAGCTTATCAAAAATAAATGGATTAGAAGTTGTACTTTCGAAAGTTTGCAATTCATCTAGGATTAAAGCCTCACTAGGTTTATGAAATTCTAAAATTTGTTGTACCTGGCTATTCCAATCTGTAGGGTTAAAATTTTTAGCTCTGGTTTTTTGTAGCTGTTGTTCTAAATTAATTCTGGGAAGTTTCATTTTCTTTTTCTTTAGCTCCACTAAATTAACGATTTACATCTTTTTTTACAATAGCTAAGATTTTTTATAGCTAAGTAAAACCAATCTAAATAAAAAAGAGGGCTTATAAACCCTCTTTTTTACTTAATTATGAATTACTTCAATAGCTTAGCGTAATTCTGCACCTAATTTTGATTCAAAATTAGATTGTAATTTTTTCATGATTTTATCAATCTGTTTATCTGTTAAGGTTTTTTGTTCATCTTGCAGAATAAAACTCACTGCGTACGATTTTTTACCCTTTGGTAGATTGCTACCCTGATACACATCAAATAAACTAATTTCTTTAAGCAACTTCTTTTCAGATTGCTTAGCAATAGTATAAATGTCTTCAAACCGAACGGTGTCATCCAATAATAACGCAAAATCGCGTCGTACTTCAGGATATTTAGGGATTTCCGTAAACTTTGCCTTATTGCGTTTCGTCAATTCTAATACGGTATCCCAATCGAATTCAGCATATAGAACTTCCTGTGCTATGGAAAACTTTTTAAGTACCGATTTTTTAATTACGCCTAATTCTACTAGTTTATTTTTACCCAAATTTAAACTAATACCTTCAGCAAACATATCGTTTTTTATAGTCGCAGTAGTAAGATTGCTAAAGCCAAGTCGCTCTAATATACCAAGCGCCGTTGCTTTGAGATAGAAAAAATCAACACGCTGGGCTGCTCTTGTCCAGCTTTCTTCTGTTCTATCACCAGAAATAAAAACGGCTAGATGTTTGTTTTCGATTCTATCTTCACCGAAGTGGTGATAGGTTTTACCAAATTCAAATAGCTTAAGGTTGGCACGCTTTCGATTGATATTATAGGAAATAGCCTCTAATCCTGAAAACAGCATAGACCTTCTTAAAATAGCCAAATCAGAACTCAATGGGTTTAACATCTCTACATTGTGCTCATCCTTTAGTTGACCTGTTACTTCATTGTATGTCGCTGTTGTCAATGAATTGGCCATTATTTCATAAAACCCCTGACCAATCAGCTGATCCGCAATCTTATTTTGAACACTATGATCGGCGAATTTATCTATGTTTGCAATGGATGCATTTAACTTGTCTTTGGAATCGATATTATTATAACCGTATACCCTAAGAATTTCTTCAATAACATCTACTTCTCTCACTACATCATTTCGGTAAACCGGAATATTAAGTCCTAGACCAGATTCGGTAACGCTTGTGATTTTAATGTCTAATGAAGATAAAATGGATTTAATGGTGTCCTGATATAATTCTTCGCCGATTAGTTGAGTTACTTTATCAAAAGAAAGAAATACCTGATGATCTTCCATTTTTTTAGGATAAAAATCCAATAATTCACTAGTAATCTCACCTCCAGCTAATTCTTGAATTAACAAGGCAGCTCGTTTAAGCGCATAATCTACGCTGTTGGGATCTATTCCCCTTTCAAAACGAAAAGAAGCATCAGTGTTAAGTCCATGTCTTTTTGCTGTTTTTCTAACACTCACAGGGTCAAAATAAGCACTTTCTAAAAATATAGCACTTGTACTTTCTGTAACCCCAGAGTTTACTCCACCAAAAATACCTGCAATACATAAAGGCTTCTTGGCATCGCATATCATAAGATCTTCTGCATGCAACTCACGTTCTACTTCGTCTAATGTGGTAAACTTAGTGCCTTGAGCTACAGTTTTTACTTCTATTTTTCCACCTTCGATTTTTGCAGTATCAAAAGCGTGCAGCGGCTGTCCTAGTTCATGTAACACATAGTTGGTAACATCCACTACAATGTTTTTTGGCGTAAGTCCTATTGCTTTTAATCTATTTTTTAACCAATCCGGAGATTCGGTGACTTCTAATCCAGAGATGGTAAGCCCGCAATATCGGGGTGCTAGCTCGGGATTTACTACTTCAATATCAATTTTATGTGTTCTGTTGGCAACATAAAAATTGCTTACAGACGGTGTTTTAAGTTCTAGTTCAAATCCTTTTTGTTGTAATCCTGCTTTAAGATCTCTGGCAGTTCCCCAGTGACTCATAGCATCTGCTCTGTTAGGAGTTAAACCAATTTCAAAAACAAGATCATTTTCTATGTTAAATAATTCGGCAACTGGCGTACCCACTTTAAAACTTGGATCGAGTACAAGTATTCCATCGTGATCATTACCAAGTCCTAACTCATCTTCTGCACAGATCATACCGTGGCTGGATTCGCCTCGTATCTTTCCTTTTTTGATTATCCATTCCTTACCTTCAGCATCATATAATTTGGTACCAATGGTAGCAACGGGTACTTTTTGTCCCTCCGCTACATTTGGAGCTCCACATACAATCTGCACTGGATCTCCTTGGCCAACATCTACTTTGGTTAATTTCAATTTATCTGCATTAGGGTGCTTCGTACATTCTAGTACGTGACCCACAACTACGCCTTCTAAACCACCTTTTACACTTTGAAAAGGTTCAATACCTTCAACTTCGAGACCTAAATCGGTTAATAATTCACCGGTCTCTTCTGCAGTCCAGTCAATATCGATAAACTGTTTAATCCAGTTAAATGAAATCTTCATCAGTTAAATTTTCTTTTAAGGCGGTAAAGATACTATATTGGGGATAGGATACAAATTGCGGAAACAGGTTTTACATAAAAAATACAATACTTTTTCAGGGAAGAACCCTTAAATACTTTTGGAATTTAAATAAGCATCGTAATTCCTTAATTCTTAAAACTGAGTATGAAGTCGAAATACTTACATTTAATATAGTTGAACTAAAGATATATTTACTATATTTTGTATTTTAGCATAAATTTAAGATATGAAAAATATAAGTCCCCAATTGTTTTTGCTTACTTTTTTGATTTGTCTGTTTTGTAGTTCTAATCTAAGCGCTCAAGCGCAGAAAGAAAAAGGTTCAACGACTACTAAAGAAAAAGTGAATAGTAGTGAAAATTCAAATAATAAAAATAAGGCTACAGACGGAATTGATTATGAAGATGAGGAAGTAAATGAGAAAGGAACCACTGCTACCTCTGGCGAAAATAAAGATGTAAACGCAATCTGGGCAGCATATCAGCGCAAGCTTAAAAATAAAGAAAAAAAGGGTATAAAAAAACCAATGCCCAATGCTAAGAAGAAAAAGGAAAAAGAACTTCGTGAAATGTAAAATCAATTAGTTCTTTGTAAATGATTTTAATTTAATTTTTTCTTTTAAAAATATATTTTTTGAAAATTCAATTCTTATTTCTTTCGCTTTTCATATTAGTTGCCATTGGTTGTAAAAAAGATACTTCAACAAAAGAGTATGCACTCAAAAGTGGTCCTTGGAGAGCTACTTTAACGGTGCAGGATGATCAAGAACTTCCCTTTCTTTTTGAAGTTTTGGAAGATCAATCCATTCAAATTTTTAATGCAGAAGAAGTTATAGAGCTCCAGGATATAGTCATAAAAAAAGATTCTGTTTTTATAAAATTTCCTGTTTTTGAAGGCTATATCGCTGCCAGGTTTTTGGATTCATCGAAGTTAACCGGGTTATTTATAAAGGAAGAGTTAGGAAGAAAAGTTCCGTTTAATGCTCAATTTGGTCTTCAGGATAGATTTGAAATTAACGAATCACCTTCACAAAATATAACGGGAGGCTGGCAAACCGTCTTTAGTCCTGATCATAAAGATGAACGATATATTGCAAAAGGAATTTTTAAACAAAATGACAATATAGTAACCGGGACTTTTAGAACTACTACGGGCGATTATCGCTACCTAGAAGGTGTACTGAACAAAGATGAATTACAACTATCTACCTTTGATGGTGCGCACGCATTTTTGTTTAAAGGTACTATTAAGGATTCTATGATTACGGGTAATTTCTATAGTGGTTCACACTGGAAAGAACCATTTATAGCAAAAAAGAATGATGAATACGAATTACCGGATGAAGATTCTTTAACCTATTTAAAAAAGGGATACGAAAAGCTCAAATTTAGATTTCCCAATACGAAGGGAGACACACTTAGCTTTGATAGCGAACGATTCAAAAACAAAGTTAGTATCATTCAAATTATGGGTACCTGGTGTCCCAATTGCTTAGATGAGTCTAAGTATCTCGCTAATTTTTTTAAAGAAAACAAGAATAGCGATTTAGAGATTGTTGCCTTAGCTTTTGAATATGCTAAGACTAAAGAAAAAGCCATAACAGCAGTTGAGAAATTTAAAAATGCTGTTGGTATACCCTATCCAGTATTGATAGCGCAATACGGTTCTTCAGATAAGGGAAAAGCCCAGGAAAAATTACCAATGTTAAATCACGTTTTATCGTACCCTACAACCATTATTGTAGATAAGAAAGGGAACGTTCGGAAGATCCATACTGGGTTTAATGGTCCTGCTACTGGCACTAAATATGAAGCGTTTAAAATTGAGTTCGAAACTTTAGTAAAAGAACTTTTAGCAGAGTAACTACCAAAAAAATCAGTACTTTTAGATTGATAGTCTAAACTATTTCAAGTAACACTACCAAATCAAATACTAAGAAATGAGTAAAGGTGTATATATAGCAACCATAGAACCAAATAGCGGAAAATCATTAGTTGTACTAGGCCTAATGAGAATGTTATTGGGCAAAATTGCCAACGTAGGTTATTTTAGACCGATCATAGATGATCCCAGAGATAGCGAAATGGATAATCATATCAATACCGTAATTTCTCATTTTGAATTAGACATAAATTATAAGAAAACGTACGCATATACACGTAGTGAGGTTTTACAAAAATATAATCAAGGTAGAGGGGGAGAAATCATAGATACCATTATTCAAAAATATAAGGCACTCGAAGATACTTTTGATTTTATTCTTGTTGAGGGTACTGATTTTTCTGATGAAGGAAGTATAATTGAATTTGATATTAACGTAATTATCGCTAAAAACTTAGGAATACCTGCCATCATTGTATCTAGTGGAGAGGGGAATACCAATGCAGAAATTGCCGGAAACCTTAAATTAGCGTATGATGCCTTTTATAATAAGGATGTCGAGGTAATTGCGGTATTGGCCAATAAAGTAGATAAAGGCTGTGAAGAAGACCTTAGAATTGTTTTAAAGAATACGCTAGATGCTAAAGTACAGCACATTATCATTCCTAGGATTGATTCTCTTATATACCCTACCATCAAAGAGATTGTTAATGAACTAAATGGGAATGTGCTTTTTGGTAAAGAATACCTCAATCACCAGGCCGGAAGTTTTGGGGTAGGTGCTATGCAGTTACGCAACTATCTAACACACCTCAAAGAAAATAGTTTAGTTATAACTCCCGGGGATCGTGCTGATATTATTTTAGGAGCTCTACAGGCAAATATCTCTGATAATTACCCTAAAATATCCGGAATCATTTTAACCGGTGGTCTCATACCAGAGCGTTCCATAATGAAACTCATCGAAGGTGTTGCCCCCACCGTTCCTATTGTTTCTGTTCCTCAGGGAACCTTTGCAGTAACCAATATGGTCGGTAATATCAAGTCTAAAATTTATGCGGATAATTATCAAAAAATCAACACTTCTATAGGCGCCTTTGAGCAGCATGTGGATGAGAATAATTTGATAGACCCACTTATAACTTTTAAAACAGACGTGCTTACCCCAAGAATGTTTCAATACAATCTTTTGAAAAGAGCATTAAAGCATAAAAAGCATATTGTACTGCCTGAGGGTGAAGATGACCGTATTTTAAAAGCAGCGGCTAGGTTACAGGCATACGATGTGGTAGATTTAACGTTAATTGGTGAGATCCATAAGCTAAAAGAAAAGGCTGATAAACTTGATATACCCTTAGATTTTGATAAAGTAAATGTCATATTTCCTACAAAATCACCGCATTTTGATGACTATGTGAATACTTTTTATGAATTAAGGAAGCATAAAAACGTGAACTTGGATATGGCTAGAGATATGATGGCTGACGTTTCTTATTTCGGTACAATGATGATTTATAAGGGACACGCAGATGGTATGGTTTCTGGCGCGATTCATACTACCCAGCATACCATTAGACCGGCGCTTCAGTTTATTAAAACAAAACCAGGGGTTAAAGTAGTATCCTCTGTGTTTTTTATGTGTCTGGAAGATCGTGTTTCTGTTTTTGGAGATTGTGCGATTAATCCTAATCCAAACGCGGAAGAGTTAGCGGAAATCGCCATATCTTCGGCAGATTCAGCAGCGGCATTTGGTATTGAACCAAAAGTTGCTATGCTGTCGTATTCTTCGGGAACTTCTGGTAAAGGAGCGGATGTGGATATCGTTAGAGAAGCTACTGAAATTGTTAAAACTAAAAGACCAGACCTCAAAATAGAAGGTCCAATACAATATGATGCTGCAGTGGATATGCGGGTCGGAAAGAGTAAATTACCAAATTCGGAGGTAGCGGGTCAGGCAAGTGTTTTGATTTTTCCGGATTTGAATACAGGTAATAACACCTATAAGGCTGTACAACGCGAAACTGGGGCTTTGGCGATCGGACCGATGTTACAGGGTTTAAATAAACCCGTTAATGATTTAAGCCGAGGGTGTACGGTTGATGATGTATACAATACCGTTATCATAACTGCGATTCAGGCGCAAGGCTTATAAAAATTCAGCAAATTAAAAGAAAAAGTACATGCAAGTTTTAGTTCTAAACTCAGGAAGTTCATCTATAAAATTTCAATTGTTTACCATGCCTCAGGAAGCAGTTATTTGCTCTGGAATGGTAGAAAGAATTGGCATGGAAAATGCTAAAATCTCTTATGAAGCAAAAGCACAAAAGTTTGAAGAAGTTGTTGCAATTAAAGATCATAAGGATGGATTACAGCGTATTGCTCAATATCTTTTAGATGATGAAAGAGGGGTCATTTCATCTGCTGCAGATATCCAAGTGGTAGGCCACCGAGTGGTTCACGGAGGAAGTACTTTTACGGATACAGTAATTGTAAATGATAAGGTAAAAGACAAAATAGCACAATTAGCGTCACTTGCTCCACTTCATAATCCTGCAAATTTGCAAGGAATCGTGGTTGCGGAAACTATTTTTGATAAGGCCACACAAGTAGCTGTGTTTGATACCGCTTTTCATCAAACTATTCCTTTAAAAGCTTATAAATATGCGATTCCCAATAAATTTTTGGAGGAACATAAGATTAGAAAATACGGCTTTCATGGCACCAGCCATAAATATGTGTCCGAAAAGGCCATTGCATATATAAAGAAACCTCAATCCAAAATAATAACCATTCATTTGGGTAACGGATGTAGTATGACTGCTATCAAGGATGGTAAGAGTATTGATCATTCCTTGGGTTTTGCCCCAATGAATGGTTTAATAATGGGTACCAGAAGTGGCGATATTGATCCAGCTATAATTTTTCATTTAGTTAATAGTCTTGGGTATACTATAGATCAAGTAAATGATGTATTGCAAAAGGAAAGCGGAATGTTAGGCCTAACAGGTTATAGTGATTTAAGAGATATTGAAGCAGCTGCAGCTAAAGGAGAGCAATATGCTATAGAAGCTTTGCAAATGAACGCCTATCGCATCAAAAAATTTATAGGAGCTTATGCTGCAATTATGAATGGTCTAGATGCTATTGTTTTTACCGCCGGTATTGGTGAAAATTCTGATGTGATTAGAAAGTTAGTATGTAATGATATGGGATTTTTGGGTATTCACTTGGATGATGAATTAAATACAATTAGATCTAAAGAAATCAGGGATATTTCGGCATCCAATGCTAAAGTCAAGGTGTTAGTCATTCCGACTAATGAAGAGCTTGAGATAGCAAAGCAATCTTTTCAACTTTGTACTTCATAAAAAAAAGGCAAATCCTTTTGAATTTGCCTTTTGAAGAATAATGATCTTTATTTTAGTAAAGTATGCATCTTCCATAACCCCATCTAGAATCGCAATATCCTGGCTCGCAGAAACTACCACCAGGAAAGCTGATTTGGCAACCTCTACCAGATGTACAGCAAGAGATGCTTCCCCAAGCTCCTTTAATGCTTTTTAATTCTCCTCTACTTAGCGTTTGCACACCTTTTAAATCTAAAATTTTTTTCATTGTGTAATTATTTTAAGTTAGGATTTAAATATAGCGTAAATTACCTTAATTGTTTTGTGGTAAAAACGCAATTCTTATACGGTTTGGCAATTACCTGGCAAGGGTAAATGTGTACAAAAATTGATATTTTAGTAAAAACATAAATTAATTCATGGAAGAGAAAACGGTTTCTGCAGCGATATCCTATCGAAGGTCAATACGTGTTTATAAAGATGAAAAAGTAGATCAAGAAATAGTAAAGCAGTGTATTAAAAATGCTGTTTTGGCACCAACAAGTAGTAATTTACAGCTTTGGGAATTTTATCATATTACAGATGTAAACATTTTAAATAAAATGAAACGTGCTTGCCTTGATCAGAATGCAGCAAAAACTGCAGATCAATTAGTGGTTGTAGTGACTCGAAAAGATCTTTGGAAAAAAAGAAGAAACGCAAATATTAATTTTCTTAAAAATCATTACGGTAGTAAACCAGAGGATCAATACTCCAGAAGAGAAAAGTTAGCCCTTAATTATTACAAAAAGTTAATACCGGTTGTGTATTTCGATTTATTGGGCATATTGGGTTGGATGAAGTATGCCTTTTTTAATATCGTTGGTTTATTTAGACCAGTTTATCGACAAGTAAGGCATAGTGACCTTAGGGTAGTTGCTCATAAAAGCGCTGGTTTAGCAGCAGAAAATTTTATGATTAGTATGGCTGCATTAGGTTATGATACTTGTCCTATGGAAGGTAGTGACACATTAAGAGTAAAGAGAATTCTTGGTTTGCCATATGGAGCTGAGATTAATATGGTCATTGGATGTGGTATTAGAGATGAAAAGGGAGTCTATGGCCCTCAATTTAGAGTTCCTTTTGAAGAAGTGTATCACAAAAAATAGGAAATAAATTATTAACAGTACAGTAGTTGTTTAAGTAGTTGTCTTTCAGACGTTATACTAATCGTTTTTCATTAATTTAATTGGTTTTCAACAGTCTAGATAACCTTTTGATAACGTTAGGGTTAGCGAGTTATAGGAAAAATTGTAATAGCTTTCCATTCAAATTCACTAACTAACCCTTTACACAATGAAAAGATTAGTCATCGTGCCATTATTACTGTTTTTTATAATGGCCTATGCACAGGTACCCCCGTATTACAATGATGTTAATTTATCACTTACTGGACAAGCTTTATTCAACGAATTAGGAGATAAAGTATCTACATCGCATACTACTTTCTTAACCTATACCCCTGGGGTTTGGGAAGCACTCAAACAGTCAGATATTAATCCGGCAAATCAAAGTAAAGTTCTTTTATTGTATGGCTTCTCAGACAATGATGGAAATTCCACTACGGACAGATCTAGAGCTATTGATAATAATGGTGGTGGAGTAACGCAATGGAATAGAGAACACACCTATCCTAAATCGCTTGGACAACCTAACCTTGGTACCGAGGGGGCGGGTGCCGATGCGCATCATTTACGTCCTTGTGATGTACAACGTAATTCGGATAGAAGTAATCGCAAATTTGCAGCTGGCAACGGCAATTCTGGTATCACTCCTCAAGGGCATTGGTATCCTGGAGACGAATGGAAAGGGGATGTTGCCAGAATGATGATGTATATGTATATCCGGTATGGTAGTCAATGTTTGCCCAGTAATGTTGGAGTAGGTAATTCGTTATCCACAGATGCTAATATGATTGATCTTTTTTTACAATGGAATGTTGAGGATCCTGTTTCTGATTTTGAACTTCAACGAAATCCTGTTTTAGAGTCACTACAGGGAAATAGAAATCCTTTTATTGATAATCCAGCGTTTGCCACGCAAATATGGGGCGGACCACAGGCAGAAGATCGGTTCGGAACCAGTGATCCTGATACCGAAGCTCCAAGTATACCTGTGGGTTTGGTAGCAACTGATATTACTACTAATACAGTTACTCTAAGCTGGAGCCCCGCTCAGGATAATGTTGGAGTAACCCAATATTCAGTATTTCAGAATTCGACTTTAGTTACAACCGTAGGATCTAATTCTGCAACCATTAGTGGATTAAGTGCTGCCACAAATTATACATTTGCGGTCAATGCAAGGGATACCGCAGGCAATACCTCCCCTTTAAGTACAGCGTTAGCTGTAACTACGAATTCAGCTTCAGGTTCAGGTACCATTTCAGAGCTCATTATTTCGGAATATGTTGAGGGTTCATCATACAACAAAGCACTAGAAATAGCCAATTTTACAGGGCAATCAGTAGATTTATCACAATATGTCATACGCAAGCAGACTAATGGTTCTGGTAGTTGGGGTGGGGATTTATATCTTTCGGGTATGTTGGCACATGGTGCAGCTTATGTGATTGCAAATAGTAACGCCAGTAGTGCCTTACAAAGCAGAGCAAATCTGTTGGACAATTCAGGTTCGCTAAATTTTAATGGTAATGATCCCATTGGATTATTCAAAGGCAACACATTGATTGATATTGTTGGAAATTATAATGGAGGAACAGCTATTTTTGGAAAAGATCAAACGCTAAGAAGAAAGTCAAATATACAAGAGCCTTCTTCATCTTATCAATCAGGTCAATGGGAGGTTTTCCCTCAAAATACATTAGTAGGGTTAGGAGATCATCAATTTGATGGCGTAGGCTCGGATACCGTTCCGCCAACAGCGCCAGCTAATGTTGTGGCAAGTCAAGTTACCCAAAATTCGTGTGTACTTTCCTGGGATCCATCCAACGATAATGTAGGGGTCTTTGCTTATGAAATCTATGCGAATAACACCTATTTGGGAGCAACGACAAACCGCTCCTTTACCATTTCAGATTTAAATCCAGCTACAACCTATAATTTCATCCTACTTGCCTATGATGCTGCTAATAACGTATCATCAGCTTCAGGTGTTTCCGTAACTACCTTGGCAACCTCATTAACCTACTGTGCTAGTCAAGGAAATAATACCAATTATGAATATATTGATTACGTTAGCATTTCTGGTATAGATAATGTAACAGGACCTAGCACGGGGTATGCAAATTATACTAGTCAAGTAGCAAATCTTAATTACGGTACCAATACTATAGTTATTAGTGCAGGTTTTACTAGTAGTGCTTATACCGAATTTTGGTCTGTTTGGATTGATTTTAATCAAAACGGTACTTTCGAAGCCGCTGAGCGTGTGGTTAATGGTTCTTCGTCCAGTGCAGAACAGTTATATGCTAATTTTACGGTTCCTACAACTGCAGTGGCAGGCAATACAAGAATGCGCGTTAGTATGAAATGGAATAGCGAACCCTCTCCTTGTGAAACCTTTGGGTATGGAGAAGTTGAAGATTACACAGTTTCCATAGGTAATGGAAGAAGTAATTCGGTGCCATCCAATGCGCTTAAGTTACCGTTAGAAAATGAAAAACCTATATTTGACTTAGTGCTGCACCCTAATCCGGTAACAAGTACCTTGTCTATTGTGTGTAAGGATCGGAGGGCAATGGATTTTAAATTAACAGATAGTAGTGGTAAAGTTGTCAAGTCATTCACAAGTAGAGATCAATCTGAAATTCACTTAAATCTATCTAATTTGGCTTCTGGATTGTATATACTTTCTGCGTTTGATGGTAATCGCAAGATTTTTAAAAAATTAATTATTGAATAATTATTTGTAAATTTATAATAAGCCCCACTAAAAACTAGTGGGGTTATTTTTTACAATTAAACCATAGTACTGTTGTGGTTTATACGTATCTGAAATTGAATCTAAGTTTGTAGCTTAGATTAGACTTATAACAACCACTTAGAACTTATCAATAAATAACACGATCATTACTCATGGAAGAAATAGAAATACGGGTTAGAGCCGTTAAGACGCTTCTTGAAGCCTTCAGGTTAGAGCGGATTTTATATATAATAATCTCTTGCTTGTCTGTCATTATTCTGCTTTCTGTGCCTATTTATATCATTTTTAGGGCACCCGATAAAATAGAATGGGTAGTAAGTTTATTTGTTCCGGCAGGTGCCATTACTATTTCCATTGGAAAATTGCTTAAAATGTGGAACCAAGCCATAAACTTTGTTAGTAATATAAAAGAGGAAGAAGATGGAAAAGCGTAACAAAGGTAAAGGACTATCGGTAATAACCTCCTTAGGTATACTCTTTATGCTTGTAGGTTTTATGTATTTAGTATATTCTCTAAAAACACTAAATGATAGTTTAAAAGATAAAAAAGAGGAATTATCCGAACTTACGGAGAAAATTAAATCGAACACAGATTCACTGCATTATATTGAGGAAAAATTAAAACTCAAACAAAACTTATTAGATAGTATTATAGATCAAATTGAAGCTTCAGACAATCAAGCGCTACAGTTGAAAATCGATAATAAAATCAGTATTAATCAGGCTTTAGAAAATACTTTAAAAACAAAAAGTCTTGTTAAGAATTATACTCAGGTAGTGTACATACAGGTAAACGATCAAAATACCGAAAAGTACTTAAACGAGATTAAGCTATTGGAATCCTTAAAAGAAAATAATTATAAAGCTTACGGTTATGATATGCAGAAAAAAAGAGCTAATAATACAGTTCGTTATTTTCACCCTAAGGATAGTGTCAATGCAGTACGATTAGGAGAAACAATTACTAGGTTAACGGGTATTAATGTTAAAACCCAGTACATCACGGGTCTCGAACGCAAGGTGCCAGACAATCAACTTGAGGTGTGGTTGAATAAAAATTAAAATAAACCTTTGTAACCCTTACTAAAATGGAAAATATAAGAGATTACCTTTCGAAAAAAAATAACCAAACCACCAATTCGATTGCCTATATTGTATTGTTTGTTTTCAGTATATTCTTAGCAATTATTCTTTATAAAGCCATTTCCTTATATACTAACGATGGTAAAATGACAGAATATGGCGAGAAATGGTTGGAACTTTTTAATAATGGTTTTCTATTATTAGGAGGAGCGTTAACTACATTAATAGGATATTATTTTGGTAATAAAGGGAGTGAAGTTGCACAGTCTAATGCAGAAAAATTACTCAAGGAAGCTGAGGAAAAGCTAAAACGTTTAGAGCAGGAGGCTCCAACTGAAGAAGAAAGTAATGTTAGTGGTATGCAACCTATTAATCAGTAAGTTATGGAACAGAAGTACAATCTCAAAGCAATTCTCAATACTAATTATGAGCCGATTACCTTTCGACTTAAAGGAAAACCACATTATCAAATTTTTCTTCAAATTGAATCCTCTAGTTTTGACCCTGGTTTGGATCAAGTAACGTATGTAGAGTATAAATTGCACAAGACGTTTAAAAACAGAACTCGAATAGCGAAGTCGAAACATAACAATTTCGAAATTGAAATTAAAGCCTGGGGTACTTTTGTAGTACAATGTACGGTTGGTCAAAAGGACGCGGAACCATTTGTGTTTTCTCAGGATATTAAGGATGTGCTCGAAAAGAAAGCGGTGTAATCTTATAGGTCTGTACCTTTTATTTATCTATAATAAATCTAATTATCAATTTCTTTTATGTCGTATTTGGGTCATCAATAGAAGTAAAAGCCTTTCTTAACCTTACTTGATAAAAGTATTGATGATTCGTGGTTTGATGGTATTATAAATGATCAAAAAAATAGTATTTTCCCTAATCATTCATATTTTTTTAAACTAAGTTGATTTGGTCTTTAGGTAAAATCTAAACCCATTCTTTATACCTTTGTGAGAAGTATTGAAATAAAAAATAAAATAGTAGTAAAGTATTTTTCTAATATATGGGTAGTGAAAACTTTTTTAGGAAAAAAGATATAGGTTCTATACCTGGTACCGTGGTGTACGTCGGTGATAAATCCGCAAGTGATTTATATATTGAAGTATTTGATTATAATGAAGAGGATTTAGTTGAAAAGGAGCTAAAAAATATAACTGAAGTATGGGAGTTTGATACGTCTAGTAATGTTACCTGGATTAATATTAATGGGCTTAGCCACGTAGAAACTATAGAACAAATAGGGAAGCATTACAATTGGCACCCTTTGATGTTAGAGGATATAGCCAATACACGGCAACGTCCCAAAATTGATGAATACGAGGAATACCTATATGTGGTTTTGAAAATGCTGTATTTTACGCACGAAGGTGCCCTTGCTGTAGAACATATTAGTTTTGTGGTAGGCGAAGATTATGTAGTGTCTTTTCAGGAAATGGACGGAGATGTGTTTAGTGAAATCCGGGAACGACTCCGGTCAGGAAAAGGAAGGATACGCAAAATGAATGCGGATTATTTACTGTACAGTTTAATGGATGCTGTAGTTGATAATTATTTTAACCTTATAGAAGTATTTGGGGATAAGGTTGAAGAGCTTGAAGATGATCTTTTTGAAGATAATACTCACGAAGATACAGCTTATGAAATACAAGTACTTAAGAAAGAGATTCTTCAGATTAGACGCGCCGTCTTTCCACTGAGAGATGTGGTGAATCGAATAGAAAAGATGGAGAGCAAATTCGTGACGGATAAAACTATGATTTTTATCAAAGATTTATACGACCATATCATACAGGTCTCAGAGAATGTGGATATTTATCGCGAAATGATTTGGGGTTTAATGGATATGTATATGACGACCATTAGTAATCGTATGAATGAGGTGATGAAGGTATTAACCATTATAGCAACTATATTTATCCCTTTAACCTTTATTGCCGGTATTTATGGGATGAATTTTGAATTTATGCCCGAGTTAAAATATAAGTACTCCTATTTTATTCTTTGGGGGGTTATGATTCTTATATTTTTCGGTTTACTTTATTACTTTAAAAGAAAAAAATGGCTGTAGAAACAGCCATTTTTAGTTTTAAATTTTATGTATGATTTAAACTACATAGCTTTTAAAGCTGTAATTGTTTTATTCTCGATTTCATAAGTATCACCATCCTCGTCGGTTTCAGAGGACACCTCTGTAGTATAAGTTATTTTAAACTTTTTCCCAACCAGTTTTGAACCTTTAAGATCAAAACTTTTTAAAATCTCTGGCTTTACCTTTTCAAAAAACATAGAATCTTCGTCACCGTACTCATCTATAAACATAAAGCTATAAGAGTCACCTTCATAACCTTCATAAGTCCCGGTGATCTCTTGTGTGTCTGCTTGTGCAGCAACTTTGTTAAAACTAACTACTACTAACAAAATGAAAAATAAATTCTTCATAATTAAAAATAAAATTAAAATGTAAACTGAATTTGAATTTGGGGTCCGAAAGTTATATCACCTCAAGTTCGGAGCTTTTAGATTCCTTTAGGCTATAAAGGTTTTCTGTGATATGTAGTAGTTACTTTTTTCCGCAGTATCATTTTTAAAATACATATCAAATGTAAACTAAAAATCAATACGAAAAACATTTATTTTGAGGAAATGTAACTTATTAGTACTATGCTAATAATAGGGGAGTGGGGATAGGTTTCCTTACCTTTTTTGAGGCAAGAAGGATAGTAATGTAATGCTTATATCTCAATTATAAGCCTGCAAAAGATCGCATAGGCTTAAGATCAATAATAGTTCTCTCTTTTGCTATTTTTTTGGCCTTTTTTTGATCTGAAGTTAATGTTGCTAAATAAGCAATTTCAAACTTACCACCGATTGCTGAATTATCTTTCAGATTAAAACTTTGCAATACATTAGAGCTTACTTTATTAAAAAAGATGATAGCCTCTTCACCGGTCTTGTTGAGATAGGTAAAACTATAGGTATCGTTTTTAAAACCGTCATATATACCTATTATAAGGTAAAAATCGTTGGCGCTGTTGTCATCTTCTTGGGCTTGGACGTTTGTAAAACCCAGGACGAACGCGAAAATTAAAAGAGTAAATTGTTTCATCACATCTTACTATTAGAAATTACTATGAAATAGAAATCTAAAACTATGCCAGTATGCTGTAGAATCTTATTATTCTATACGATAAAAAATATAAAATGGTTTTTTTGCGTAGTGTATAGCTTAAATTTCCCCACTTTAAATATAGGATAAATTGTAATATTAGCGGTCCTATTTAACGTAAATTTATTGATTTTCAATACAATAAAAACAATAACGTTTTTTTGAGTAGTTTTAAAAATATTGCAATAATTTTGATGAAAAATTATCCAGTACAATGCTTTTATATAGAAATGAATTATTAGCTACGCTTATTCTTTTGGTCGTTATGGTGTTAATTATCTTCTTAACCAAACGATCAATAAGAAGATTTTCGTTTATCCGCGCAATTGAACCTAATCGTAGAAAAGTGATTTATTATTTAACCAACTTGATTACCTATGGTTTAACTATGGCCGTACTGGCTGTAATATGGGGAGTAGACTTAAAAGAGTTTTCTCTTTTTATATCTTCGATACTTGCTGTAGTAGGTATCGGCTTCGTAGCGCAATGGTCCATTCTATCGAACTTGACAGCTAGTGTAATTCTATTTTTTAGTCATCCCGTACGATTAGGCGATAGAATACGGGTGCTAGATAAAGATTTTGACTGGACTGGAGAGGTAAAGGATATTACTAGCTTTTATTTATTTATGAAAACGGATGATGGTAGAAATATAACTTTGCCAACCTCTTTGGTGATACAGAAAGGAATAGAAATCCTTAAAAAGGAAGAAAAACAACTGGAGTCAGATTTTGAGGATTAAAAAAGGAATATAATAGTGCTACTGAACCCTAATGCCTTTTTTTGAATACTAAATCTCTTTGAATTTGCCTTGTTTAAAGAAACCATTTCCTTTATTGTGTATGGTACACTTAGATAATTTTTCAGATAGGGTTAATAACGTATTAAAATCCTTGGGGTTATCACAATCCACAAAAATCTCTTCAATCCCAGTAATGCTCAAATCTTTTAGATCACTACCGCTAATCTCGGTTTCGTGGATTTGAAGTGATTTTAAATTAGGCATTTGGTTAAAATAAACGATGCTTTTTGCAGTAATATACGTTTCCTTTAATCGTAGGTGTTTTAAATTATTAAGTTTTGTAAGGTGAACTATGCCCAGATCGCTAATGGAGGTGAAGGTGAGATTTATGTTTTCTAGTCCACTACAGTCACCTATAAACTGTAAACCGTAGTCGGTAATATTAGTACCATTTAAAGAAATAGAGGTAAGGTTAGGAAATAGTTTAAGTTTTTTAAGTTCTTTCATATCTTCAATTTCTTTATACAAGGATTGAAAAGAAAAATGTGTAATATTCCTTTTAAAGCTTTCATCACAAATCGTGATACGTTCTTTATTGCGCATTAACCTATTGGTTTTTTACTATTGTTGCTGCTGCCGTATTCAGCGTAAGCGTATAGGTTTCTCCAGACATAAAGTTAGCGCAGGTATATACAACAGTCTCTTTGGTTGGTTCTTTATCGTTTTGTGCTTCAATGGAAAACAAGCAGCTTTCTTTTATATAACGCTCTTTCTCTTGGAGTGTGTTAGTTTTATCAAAGTTTAGTGCGATGAAGCCACTCTCAGTACCCGCTGCGCATCTACCTTTACCAGTAGTGTTTGATCGATAGTTGTATGCTAAGATGATAGTTGTAGGGGAACTCGCTATAATTTCATACTCCCAGTTATCAGCACCTATAAAACTTAGATCTAATCCACCATTTCCAAAAAGTAGGTATTTTTTGGATTTTCTAATTTCCAGGTCTTGATCAGATAAATTTATATTTTTTGTTGCCTTATTATTGGTCCAATTCTTTGTATCAGCGGTTAGCGTAATTTTTTCACTAAAATTCGATAAGTTAAAGTATTCAGATAATGTAATGGACTGATCTTGCTGTTTCAATTCTTGACTTAAAAAGTTGGAGGAACGCGTTTTATCATTAAAATGGTATAAAACCAACCTGTCTTTGCTATAAATACCTACCAAATCTTTTTTAGGTTTGTTGTTATTTGTATTATACCATCCTTTTACTAAATAAGTTTCGGGATTTTTGTCCACCGTATTTTGGGCTACTAGATAAAGTTCCGCTTCTTCTTCACCTATTATAATGGAAAATGCTTTCTGATCGGTATACAGTTCTTTGATTTTTGCTTTTTGCTGAGCAATTACTGCAATTGATACTAAGAATAGCATAGCGAAAGGTAAAATTTTCATAATTAGTTTTTATTAAAATTTTTTAATAAACCTAATAATTGATCCGCTGCAAGTCGTTTACTAACTATGGTTTTATTTTGGTCCAGCACAAAAATTTGTGGGGTAGTCTTAATATTGTATTGCTCCATAACTTTTGCATAGTCAGAAGCTATACTAACAAGCATCCAATCATCAATTCGCTCTTCTTTAGCATACGACCAACAATCTTCAACTTCTGCTGATGGTTTAGTACAAATTAACAAAAGTTCTACCCCCAGTTGCTTTAACTGCTGATATTCCTTTTTAAGTGTAGAAATACTTTTTTTACAATGGCCACAATCGTCTTCCCAAAAAAACAATACGGTGTAATCACTTTTGATATCATCTAAATTGAAGGTGATCCCATTTTTTTGTATGAGTTTAATTGGTGGAGCCTTCTTTCCTAATAATGTAGGCTTCAAAGCATTGGCGTTGTCTATAATTTTTTTTAATTGCTCAGGATCGGTCCAGTCTGCCTCACCTGTTGCATAGTAGGTGTCTACTATGTGGACATAAACTGCATCCATACCTATTATTTTTGATTTCGCAAATTCGTTTAAGAAATGTATAGTATACATTTTAAAAGTCTCAGGGGCAGGTTTCATCTGCTCTAATACTAGGTCTATAGCTTTACTTATGGAATCTGGATGCTGTACTTGGAGCTTGTTTACATAATAGTCTACTTTGGCAAATAAAAAGGGCGTTCTAAGCATTTTTGGATCTGCCAGGTCTATATTGTCCAAATAGTGTTGCTTGTAGTATTGCCATTTTTTGTATTCAATTTCTTTTTTACTTCCGGTAAATACAGGTAAGTCAATATCCATGTTGGCCTTGATGATACCCGCGGCAAAGGAATTAGGGTGTTTTTGTAGTACTTGTTTTTGGTAACTCTTCACTTCATCGCTAAGGATCTTTAGTTTTTCTTGAGCTTTCGGGTCATCTTCTTTATTTTCGAAGGGCTGAGCTTCTTTTCTCTTTTTAGTTAAAAATTGTAAGTAGTCTTTAAAAAGCTGATTGTCATTAGATCCTCCTTTTACCTCAAAAGAATTGATCATATCATTATAGTCAATAAAAATCTCAATATTTTGATCTTTTTCAGTAACTAAAAATTGATGAATCCTTATTTCTGGATGAAAAACTAAAGCGTGCACACCTGGTTTAATAGGTTCTTTGCTATGGAACATAAAAGCACCCTCTGCATTTCTGTAAAGGGAATCTGATTTGGTAACGGCATCAGGGAGCAAATACTGTTTGTCCTGGAGATAGTAGGCAATCTGTAGTAAGTTACCATCATAATTTGAAACATTCACCTTGATTTGATGCTTTTGCTGAGCTAAACCCGAATGTATACTAAGAAATAAGAATAAAAACTGTAGGATATATCGCATAGTGTGTGTTGATAAAGAGTTATGAATATACTAAAAAATTATAATCCTTCTGGGTTTGATTAAATTATAGGATGGTTTTGGGGGTCTGTTTTTGAATGTAAACAATTATATTATCTTTAAGGATTATATATTGTTCTTATTTAAATCGAAGTATAATGAATGTAATTAAAAATTGTAAAGTTGAAGTTGTAGTGGTTTTCATCTTTATTTTTTGTCTTACCACTAACGTTGTTGCACAAAAAGTAGCGTATATGAATACACCAGAGGTGTTACAGCAAATGGCTGAGTATAAAGAGGCTGGTTATTCATTACGGAATTATCAGGAAGAGCTACAAAACAATGGTAAAAAAATGGTACAAGAGTTTCAAAAGAAACAGAAAGAATTAGAAAAGAAGGTAAAGTTAGCAAGTACCAGCTCAGAAGAACAACAAAGACTTTATGAAGATTTAGAAAAAGATCAAAAGGAAATTTTAGCTTATGAAAAAGAAATACAGGTGCTGGCAAAACAAAAAGAAGCTGAACTTCTAATACCTGTGCAAGAGAAATTAAATAAGGCTGTGCAGTCGGTATGCAAAGAAAAAAATTATTTGTTGATTGTAAACGCTAGCGCTTTACTCTATGCTGATGAATCCCTGGATGTAACAGCTCTAGTTATCGATAAATTAAATCAATAGTTTATGGTACATAAAATAAATTCTCTCGCACTACTGGTATTATTTCTATCAGTTTTTAGTTCAACGCTTCACGCTCAAAAATATGGAGTAGTAAATTATAGTTCCGTTTTAGAGGAAATGCCTACTTACCAAAAAGCGAAAAAAGATCTAAAAGATTATCAAGAAAAGCTGCAAAAGGTGTTGTCTGAAAAGCAAGCAGTATATGAACAAGAGCAAAAAACGCTCACGACTCAGTTTCGTACCGCTAAGATTGATGAAGCCACCTATAGGAAGGGAATGAATAAAATAGGCGCTAAATTTAAGGGAGCAAATGAGGAGGCACAACGAAGTTTGAATACAAAAGAATCAGATTTGATGTATCCAGTATTTAAAAGTTTGAAAGATGCTATTGAAGCTGTTGCTATTTCTAAAGGCTATGTAATGATTTTTGATAGTTCTGATGGAGACACTGTTTTTTTTGCAGATCAAACCATCAATTTAGAAGCTGCAGTTAAAGCAAAACTCGGTATATAGGTTTTAATATATATTGAGACCGGTTTAAACTGTTTTACTCTTTGTTGTACTCGTCCCAAGTTTGCTCTAAGTAGACCTGATCTCCAATATAGTTAAGTACTTTTAGCATTGTTTTTTTATCTCTGTATCCTTTTAATAAAGTGATCATTTGAAATTCATCATTTAAAAATGCATATGAGGGATAACTCATTTTTCCTTGCATTAAGGATAACGCTAGTTCGTTAACACCACGACGACCAGCATTTCTAAATTTAAATTCGTGGTCCATAAAATTAATGGTCTTTTTTTCTTCTCCATTTAATTTTACCGGATAAAACTTTTCATTCATGTAAGTGATTATTTCAGGGTCGTTAAATACGGTTCTATCCATTCGTTTACACCATCCACACCAATCGGTGTAAATATCAATAAAAACAGGCTTAGGGTTTTCTTTAGAGGCTTTTTCCATAGCTTCAATTGATAACCACTCAATTCTATCTTGTGCAAGTGTTAGGGTAGAGGTTAGGCCTAATGCAATCGCTAGTAAAATAATCTTCTCCATAATTTCTTTGTATGCTGTATTCCAATTTTTCTACTTAAATATAATTAAAAAATAAATAGTGCTTAGTTAATTTAATGTGCTCAAGCTTGTAAAGTTTTAAAAATCATCGTTTTAAATAAGCTATGGTGCTTCGCTTTTGTTTTTGATTTCACCTATAATTACTCCAAAATTTCCGTCGAGCTTATGGTATCCTTTTTCAGGCAAAAAGGTTTTAGAAACAAAGCCATCGAGATAAAGTGCATTTAGGCAGCCTTTAGATTGAAAATAATGTGCAAAATCATAGAGACTAAGTTCTTTTTTCGACATCACAAAAAGGATGTTACCATTGGGTAATATTCCTACACCGTTACGTATATTGAGATAGCTGGATCCTTTTTTAAATTTAGGATGAATTTTGCCATCAATAACTAGCATAGGACCAGATTGTGTAGCGAATGCTATATTTTTTGATTCAAAATCATTTGTGGTACATACACCAGGGACATTATTTTTTGTAAGGTAAAAAACACCATTGGGTTGTAAGTAAAAGTTACCATACCCTTTTTGAATCGTATCAATAGGGGCTTTTACAACTCCATTTTCAATATATAAACCTTGTGGGTCATAAGTAGGAGTATACATGCCACCGTTCATGGCAAAGACTAGCTTTTTACCCATACCAGATAAGCTTTCTTTTAACTGTTTAAAAGTTTGATATGTAGTTCCACTCTCGTCTTTCCAAAAAAACTGTAGGGTTTGCTTTTTAGGATGTAATGTATGCGTTAAAAATAGTGTTGCATCCTTTTTTTGAGCATAGGGCCTGTTATAAATCATCAACAAGCTAACAATAAAAATAATTGATACTGGTTTCATACCCATAAAATAGTAAAGATAGTTTATCAATTACCATACCAGTATAAAATGGTTTGGTGATAAATTATGCTATAGGCTAAGTATTTTGAATAATAGTAATACCGAGTTGAAGTTTTGCATTTCGCAAGAGATGAGATTAACATAGTTCACGGATTCCTTAACCAAATCTCGAGCATAAATTACCCCGTTTTTCGGCTATTGTGTGTTGAACCGAAAAAAAACACCTAAAAGATGATTGTGACTAAACAAGATTAGGTTCTTCTAAATTTACTTTCTTATCAGAAGAACAACGTATTAAAAGAATAGAGCAAAAACAGAAAGTGTGCTATAAAGTTTCATATTATTTTGGGGTGTTATCTATTTTGGTTCAAAAATACCGGTAATACAAATTTTTAACTACCCTGTATTCCGTCAAAAACTGAGTGCAAGTATCAAGTTTTACTATATAAAGTTTTTTGATTAAGGATCTTAGATGTGCCGTATCGATTATAAATACTTGTAGTATTAATTTTAATTAATTTTTTTGTGATTTTTTACAAGAATAAAATTATAAATTATAATAAATTAACAAACATTAGTTAGTTATTATGCTAATAAATTGAATAAAGTTTATTTTATTTGTCGCAGTCAAAATATTTTGGCAACAACAAACAACACAAATCAATTTATTTATGAAAACACAAAATTTAAACCGAATTTTGAAAGGAGTTCTATTGGCTTATGTGGCCTTAATCACAGGGTGTACAGCTGAAAATCCTGATGCTGAAGTGCTGCAAAAAAGTATTGTCGAATGTACATCTGTTATGATTGCTGATGACGAAATTCAAAACTTCTATGACAGTGGTATTAGTGTACCTAGGCCAGAGGATACGCATTTGAAGGCTTTATTGCATTACAACATTAACGTGAGTGACTTTGAGGCTTCAAAGAAGTTCTATAAATTATTAGCTTTTGCTAATTTTATAGATCAGAATATCAACGTAACTGATCCCGAAGAGGCGCAAGGATTAGGTTTACCACCATATTCATTAAAAGCCACTCCTATGCGAGCCAAGGATGGCTTTATTATTGACCTAATAAAATTTAATTCACCTTACGATGACGAGGCACCACACAAGGATTATAATAGTATAGGGTTTTCTTCACTACATTTAAAGTCAAGTAATTTGAAGAAAGACCGGGCGTACTTAGCAAGAAATGGTGTGTCTTCTACTGTAATTGTAGGTACAGAGGAGGCACCAGAAAAAATACAATTTGCAGATCCTGATGGTACTACTATTTTGATGTCTCAGGTGGGTCCGATATCCCATGTGTATTTCTTTCAACGTACCAAAATTGATGGTGTGTTCTCTACGAACATCAATGTAACAAACCTTAATAGATCTGTAGATTTCTATACTGAGGTAGGTTTTCAATTGATTGATAGAAATGATAGTTATGCGACTATTGCTTTGTCCAAAGGACGTCATATAACCTTAACGGAGTCTTGTAGTTCTAATATGGCATACGAACAGGTAAATCATTTAGGTATTGCAAGGATTGCACTTACAACGAGTAATCTTGAAGCTGATATGGAAATCCTAAAGGCCAAAGGTATTGAGTTTTATACTCCGCAGCCAGTTCAGGGTACAGGATTGTTTTCCATAATCAAATTTGCAGCATTTGAAGATCCTGATGGTAATGTTTTGGAATTAGTTAAATTACCTTTTTAAATTTTAGGTAATTAAAAAAAAACACTCATCACAACTATTTTCGTGATGAGTGATTTTATTTCTGTATAGTATTTTTTAAAATTTATATCCTAATCTTAGGTGCAAGTTAGCTACTACATCGTTTTTATCGTTTAAAATTACATTATCCTTTTCAAAATAACGAATATATCCTAATCCGAACCCAATTTCGTAATTGAAGTGTTTACCGATATTTCTTCTGATTCCCCAGGTGGGTATAACCGAAAGGTCGCTAATTAAATTGATATTATCTTCATTACTTATGGTAAACCAATCTGGGTGGTAAGAAATTTTAATACCGAAAAAGTTTCCACTATTACCATCAATACGTTTAGCTTTATTGGCTCTTTTGGCTAGATTATAATACCATCTTGGTTCGATTGTTATTACCGGAGCAAAGAATACACCATTTTTATCGTAGAAACTATTCCTGAATATCCCGGTGTCTAACCCAAATTCTGATCGGATTGCAATTTGATTGGTTAATTTAGCTTCGTGATGTAACCAGGATCCTAACGTACCTATTTGTAGTCCAAAAATTGACTTTTCTACAGATTCTTGTTGTGCGCTACCAAGAAAAACATTGCCTATCACTAAGATTGTTAATACTGTTTTTTTCAAAAGATTTGTGTTTTTAAATTTATATTATTTTTCAATACCAGTAAACCAGACGCTTGCTATTATTTTGGATGCATTGGTTTAGATTATGTATTGCATTGCTTTTAAAGGATGTAAAAAAACTACTTGTTATGTTGCCAAAACACCCTGTTTTCAGTGAATGTTGGGTGCTTCAACGAGCAGCATTAAAAGCTTATTAAATTTGCTGGATAAATTAGGATAAGGCGAATATAAAAGCCCAGATTTGATTTGCGTTTAACGTTGAGCAGTGAATCAAACCTGGGCTAGGAACTAAAGGACTATTGTTTTCTTAGGAAATTTTGCTTTAATAAATTCGAAATTATAATAGTCTTGTATAGGGAAGTTTGTTTATTGTATTTTCTTAATTGTTATCGATTTGTACTAATTGTGTTTTCCAAGCTTCTGGGATTTCATCTAAAGTATATACTTTAAGTCCTTTGTTTTCAACACTAGCAGTTGTAGGTGCTAAAGTTTCGTTTATAAATTCATTCTCTAGCTTAAACATTGCTCCGGTAGCTGGATCAATTATTAAAAGGCCTAGAACTCCTCCAAAAACAATATTTCCAAAATACCAACCGTCTAATTTAAATTCAACAGGTATCGTTTTTGAATCATAACCATTTTTTGAAAAAGTTACCTGATATCTTGCTTTGCTAAAAAAGCCACTACCTGCTTTAAGGTCTACGGTTGCCGGCGTTTGGCCAGTAAATATTTCAATTCCTTTTTTATCCTTGATAACGATAGAGGCTTGGCTTGGTGCACTATCAATTGATAAAGGGTATGTACTTTTACTTACGATACTTGCACAACTCGTGGCGAAAAGAATTAGACCTGCTAACCCCAATACAGAAATTTTTTTACTCATTTTTTGTTTATTTAATAATTCGCCTACTTCTTTTTTATGTTGTTTTTCGGCATATTCCAACAGCGTGAAATTTTTAAAGTGATTTTAATTTCCCTTTTCTTAAAATCTGCGACAAAAATATTGGGTAACTAAATGGAATGAGTAACGGTTTCCCGTGATTTTTAAATCGGATATATTTGTAATGTAAATTTGAAAATATATTTTGATTTTTTTAAGAGCTTTTGAAGCTACTAAAAGAGCATTACTATAAAGCATTGCTTTTATTGCCAAACTTTGGGAGTTCTGGAGATATAAGTAAAGGGCGGGTAACTTTTCCTTAATTATTCCTTCTGTTTCTATTCACTTCCACGGCTAGTCCTTAGCGTAATTATCTTTTTACAATAGCTCTAACCTATTTGTTTTATGTCAAATTTTGAATAGAAAAAATCAGCTGTTTCTGCAGTATTAAAGGTGGATTTTATATCGGATAATAATTATACATTATAACTTCTTCTTTCTTAGGAATTATTAAGATATGATAGCAATAAAGACCGGTGACTAGATTGGCTGCTGTTACTTTTGCTACCGAAGTTTTATTCTAAATCAAAAGCAGGAAAAAGTGTTTATATAGTTCGATTGGATAATTAAATGGCACAAATATTAAGATCTGTTGCTACTATTATTGTTGGTTTTTAAGTATTGCCAAAAGTCCATCTAATATCTCATCATTTTCATCGAGTAAGTGATCTTTGATGATTATATCCGGCTGTACTCCTTCAGGCTTTTTACTACCATTGATGCGGACTATGTAGCCTTTAGCAATTTTTACGTTTATACCAGTATTGGGCAAGTTGAATCCATACTGACTGGCTAATAAACTAGGGAAATCCCCAGTTTCTTCACCTACTATGGTAGCAAAGCTATAATCTTGTATTTGAGCTGCAGTAACAGCGGATTGCGAATGGGATTGCCGGTTGACAAGCACATACACTTTACCTTGATATCTTTTCGTTTCGGGTTGCGGCTGGTATAAGTCGAATTCATACTTATAGATACTACCATTATCGTGGGATAGTACACTCTTCCAAAATGGTTGTGAAACATCATACGTTTCCTTAACGTGCCTTTTTAAAATAGCACTGGTTTTTAAAGTGAATTTTGAGCACCAACGAAAAGGCTTGTGAGCGATATAGGAAACCAGATAATCACTAAACGAATCGTCTCCACCCAAATTATTTCTAAGATCGATAATGAGATTTGGCGATTTTTTGGTTTTGAATGCAGTAAAAGAGGAGTCAATAAATCGTTTGTATTGTTCTTTATCACCGCTAAAATTACCAGGCCTTAAATAGGCAGCACCTTCAATAAATCCAAACTCTCTATCGAGCTGGAAAATTTCATTTCTTTTGATTTCAAAACCTTTTATAGCATCAACAGCATCAAGTTTATATTTTTTTACGATGCCATTTTCCTTCACTTCAACATCGAAGAATTTCTGTTCACCAAAGGCTTGCCAGTAATATCTGGGAAAAGAAAAAAGTTCAAGTTTAGCCAGTTTAAAATATCTTCTTTCTGCTGAGATTAAAGGATAAATTTGATACAATATGTCATTTATAGACCGTTTGTTAATGGTTATAACTTCTGATCCTATTTGTAGGGAATCATTGGTTGATAAATTTTTGCGAATCAATGCTTTTCCGTTTTCAAAAGCTAGTTCTAATGGAAAAAGGGTTCCCCCAGCATTGGCATAGGCTCCGTATGTAGCACCAGGAAATGGAATTTCTGTATGTCCGTTATTGGCTTTGGAAATAACAGCTTGCAAAAGAGATGTAGTTTCAAGAATCGTCAAACTGTCTTGTGTAATGGAGGTTCTTACTTTTGTATAGTTTTCGTTGAAGGCTTCTTCAGTAATATAGGTATATAAGTTATAATGTGCTTTTTCTAAGGATGTTTTTAAATAAAGAAGATCTTCGAGTACCCCTTGCTTGGGAAATTTTTGTTGGCCAAAAGAGTTAAGGGTAATAATAACTAAAAGGAGTAGAGAAAAGGTTTTATTCATATTAATAGAAGCTTATACAGTGTTGCTTGTGTTTTCTGAATTGAAGACACTCAGATAATTGTATTATTTTGTTTTTTGGGTTTCGAAGATACATAAATTTAAAATACACTATAAGTTACTTGCTCGCCAAGCTCCACCTTAGCCTATAGTTTGACTTTAGTACGAATTCAAGTGAAAATTTTATTCGGCAAAGTAAAAGATTTGATTTGATTGAAATCAGACGAATTCTTAAACGACCTGATCAAACTTAATTTTTTCCTTTACCTTTTTTCTTTGCTTTTGATTTTGCATTTCCCTTACTATTGTTGTTTCCTCTTTTTTTCTTAGTACTAGCGTTGTTTTTTAATTGATGAAACTCTGGAGAACCTGGTTTTATACCAGCTTGTTTGGCAATATATCCCCAACCTTTGCTTTTATGGTTTTTATAGAGGGTAATTACAGTATCGATAGGAGTTCTTGCTATTCTGGATATTTCTAAGGCAAAATAAATTTCACCCGCAGCCATACCTAAACTGGCTCTCATAACATGTATTTTATTTTCTGAAATATCGTAAGAAACTGCTAAATCTCCTTTAAAGGATTGAAAATCTGTGGAAGCATGGGTGTTGATTGCGTTTAAATCTGCATCTAATTGACTACTTCCTGTATTAAACGTAAGTTGAGCTGACAGGGAAAATACGCTTAAAAGTAATAGAATAAAAGTTATGTTTTTCATTATCATTTTTTTAGGTTATAGTAGGGTTTGGGTTCTAAGTTAGTAACGATAAAATCAAAGTTGTATTTTAAACCAAGTTATACATTGTTTCAGAATCCATTTTAGACAGTTTATTTGTAATATTCAAACCTTAATTTAACTTCGCTTAGAGTTACTTTATCAAAATAAGAATTCAAAGCTTTACTGCCCTTATTATTCTGACATAATTATAGCTCCAGAATTAGTTGAACCAAATTTATAGACTTTTCTTTTTATCGACGTTTAGGAATATTGTGTTTATTTTTTATTAAGTAAATTAGACATTTTAACCTAATCTTGGAAAAGAATTAAATCACCAAAATTTTCTTCAATTATCTTTTTCTTGGATTTGGTGTTAAGACTACCGTAAATAGTAATTTTCTTTATAGTAAATGGAGGGGAACCATAATATTTGAATTGGATTGCTTTCTGTTGTGAAGGAAAAATTAAGTTCCAGTAATTCATCGCCCGTTTTGTTATCAGTTTTTCCCTACCTTTAGAAATTACGGCCAATTCCACTTCTATATTATGAATAGTATAATTTGACTGATTGGATATGATAATGGGAATTATTTTTGGCTCAATTTCGGGTAGAGTAGGTTCACCAGTCGCAAAGTTTAATGAAGATATAGCCACCACCTTATCCTTTACATTATTTATAATATATAATTCATAATCTTCGGAGAATGCAACTACTGAGGTGTATGGTTTCTTTCAGAGTATGATTCCTTCCTGAGGGGTTAACGGTTTTGTAAGCACATTTTGCTTAATAATATCTTCGTAGCCCAGTTCAAAGTTTGATTGTTCTTCTTCTCCTAAAATGGCTATTGCCTTTATCGTGCTTTCCGTTTCATTGATAATATTAAGGTAAGGCGTACAAGAGGTAAAGAAACTAACAAATATAATTATAGTAAAATACGTTCTCATTTGTGTTCTTTTAATTAGCAAATGGTATAATGGAGTACAATAAGTTTTTTATTATACTAGCCTTAGTGCTGTGCTAAAAGTACAAAAATAGCACCCACATAGTTTAATGAGATAACTCAATAAAAACTTGATGCGATCTTGTTAGTAGATGATTTAGTTTTGACTTCCATTATTAGCAAACCTTCTATACACATTTACTAAGTATAGTGTATTTATATTATAAGATCACATTAAGCATTATTGATTCGGTAGGCAAGACAATAAGCTGTTTATAGAAAAGTTTTTCAACGATTTTCGACTGATTGACGCTAACAATGAGTGTAAGGCTTAATATCCAATAAGATAAGGCAGGTCACAGTAAGAATTTATTCATACCAGGAGCTTAAAGTAAGTAACTCAATTTATCAAAACCTCACCGAAAAGGGTGAGGGGTTAAAATACCCATTTCTAGTGAATAGTATTTAAGGTGATACAGTGATATTTGCCAAAAATTATCAATTTAAACTCACATCATGCAACTCACTCACACTAAACCCGCTAACGATGTTCTGCTTAAATCAAAGCACTTCTTACGAAAACATCAATTTACAATAGCTATTACTTTTTATGAATTCAATGCTATACCTGTCAATTATTAAATAGGGATAATAAGTATAATAAGTAATTGTACGGTATGGTGAAATGATTACCTCAAAAATTGTGTATAGGCTGGGATCGATGTATTGATATCCATTAAGCACTGTAAACTTTCTTTCATGCTTTTTTAAAATAAATCTATGAAATTGCTCTAGTAGCATTATTGATATGGTTTATAATTTAAGTATTGCTAATCATTCCATTACAAACGTATAATCACTCTTTATTCTTCAAGTATTATTCTAATCTTTTGATTTATACGAACCTCTTTTTATGTAGGTGAAATGTATTCAAGTTCAAATTTACTAAGCAATGATTTAGAAATATGGGGTTGAAAAATGATGTTAGTGAAATTTGTCCTTAAGTCTAATAAGTAAGTGTTGAATCCTAAAATAAGTTATATCATTTTGTTTTTTGTAATGTCAGGAAATTTTTGTGATGCTCAGGATTTTTCTCAAATCGGGAAAGCAAAACTATTTTCGTATACCGGTGGGATTGCTGCTAATGCTGTCTTCTACGAGGGAGATGCCCTAAGAGATCCTTTTACCTATGTATTACAAGGAAATGTAAACTTCAATTTTAGTGGGTTGTATAATGTACCCTTAACCTTTACCTATTCGAATCAGGAATTTAATTACAGTAAACCCTTTAAATTTAATAGATTAAGCCTCAATCCATCTTACAAGTGGATATCCGCTCATATAGGAGATGCTTCCATGACCTTTTCACCTTATACACTAAGTGGACATCAGTTTACTGGGGTAGGTGTTGACCTTACTCCTAATGGACCTATTAAGCTCAGTGCTATGTACGGTAGGTTAATTCGGCCTGTAGAATACGATCCAAATATACCTGAAAATACACCGGCATATGAACGATATGGTTACGGATTAAAAGCAAGTTATGATTTTGAAAAGTTCAATGTAGGATTGACTTTTTTTACTGCAAAGGATGATGTTAACTCCTTAGAAACAGAGATTCCTTTAGAGATCGGGGTTACACCAAAAGAAAATTTGGTGGTGAGTGTAGAAAGTACTTTCAAACCTATAAAAAATTTACAAGTAAACGTGGAGTACGCAACCTCTGCGCTTACAGAAAATTTAAATACAGAAGAGTTCGACGGTAGTCTGGGACCTTTCTCTTTTCTTTTTAATGAAAAACTTTCTACTTCGTATTACAATGCACTGAGGCTAAATATGAATTATGCTATTGGCAATGGAAGTATTGGTGCAGGTTACGAGCGAATAGATCCAGAATACAAAACATTAGGAGCTTATTTTTTCAATAATGATTTAGAAAATATAACTGTAAATACTTCTCAGACCATTTTTGACGGAAAATTAGGAGTACAAGTTAATGCAGGTTTACAACGAAATAACCTGGACAACACAAAAAAGAGTGAGCTAAGGAAGATCGTCACTACTATAAACCTGAACTATACAGCTTCTGAAAAAACCAGTATTTCTGCGACCTATTCTAATTTTCAGAATTTAACCAATATTAGAAATCAGTTTGATTATATCAATGAAATCTCACAGTACGATAATATAGATACGTTAAACTTTAAGCAACTTTCTCAAAATGCCAATGTTACCGTAGATCATATGCTGTCAAGTAGTAGTACTAAAAAACAAAATCTAAATCTAAGCCTTAATGTACAGGACGTAAGGGATCTCCAAGAGCAGGCATTTACAGGAGCGCAAAATACCTTAAATACAACTAGGTTATTAAACAGTGCATTGGGCTATACCTTAGGTTTTCCTGAAGAGAATTTAAGTTTTTCAGCTGCGGTTAATGCTACTTTTAATACTACCACTGATGTATCATCTTCTGCAGTTGGGCCAACGCTGGTTGTAGGGAAGAAGTTTTTAGACAATCAGCTAAAAACTAGTTTTTCAAGTTCCTATAATACTTCGTTTAGTGAGGGTCTAAAGCAAAATGAAGTGCTAAGTCTTCGATGTAGTGCGGGATATAAGTTTTTAAGAAACCACAATATTAACATGAATCTCGTATCCATGTTTAGAAGTGGTGGTGCCTCTGGGGGTACAAACGATTTTACGGCTACTGTATCCTATAGTTATTCATTTGCTTCAGGAGATTGGAAGTTAAAGTTCAATAAAAAACAGAAAACTAAAACACCAAAAGCAGCAAAAAAGAAAAAGGTTAAAGAAAAAGGATTAACCATAATTAAGCTTCGTTATCGTGATATTATTTACGAGGGTAATGTATTTGAAGTATTGTCGCAAATAGACCGATTACGAACTTCTGAAGTGCCGTATTTTAAACAAATTGAATTAAATACACTCAAGAAAGACATCACATTTTTAAAATATGCAGCACCTAAACTGATCAACGAAAAAATGATTGATTATTTGGCTGCGATTTATCATTATTTCGATTTTAGAGACAAGTTTAATGACATAGTTTTTAACTCAGTTTTACTACTTAAAAAAGACGCAGCTAGGATAGATATAGATGTAGAGAAGAAGTTTATCAAACTACGGCAAAGAGTAGAACAGCATCAATTCAAGGGTATAGATCCAGCTCAAATAACCACCGCAATGGATTGGGAACTTACTACCTATAAGAAGCTTTATCGACAATTTGTTAAAGAACGACAGTTATTCGTTGGGCATCGATGGATGCAAAAGCAAATTGAAAAAATTGAAACTTTTAGAGACTACAAAAGAAGAAGAGAGCTGATCAGGTTTAGAGCCATCAATATGGAACAGGCCTATAAAGTGTACTCTGACGAACAAAATAGCATCCCAAAGGTAGAAGCATTTTTACTGATGCAATTAATAGAATATTACCAGGAATTAGCAAAGGATAAGGTTGATCCAAACGATTATAAACTAAAATATATAGCACAGAATAATAACTAAGTAGGGCAAATGACACAATTAATAAAATTAATAATAACATTAGGTATTGCAATGCTATCCGTTTGTGGATACGGGCAATTATTTCCGGTTCAGGTAACACCACAAAATATACCTCCAAACCCCATATACCTTTCGGATTATTCGAATACCAATGTGCTCTCGGATAGATTGAAGGTACAATTAGTATTGAATGATTTATCGGTAAGTGATCTTCAAGTAAGGCTTAAAGTGTATATCCAGGGTGAAGGGATCAACGCACAAAGTAATGATTTTGTAGTTGGCGCACCACCATTGACACTTGAAGGAGGAAGACCATTACAGCTGGGGAGTGTAGATTTAGCTCCTTATTTTGAATTTCAAAATCTGTCAGGAATTACACCTGCGACCTATGCCAATGTCTTACCAGAAGGCATCTACAATTTTTGTTATGAGGTGTATGATGAATTCACAGGGATGCGACTGTCCGAAAAGACTTGTGCCTCGTTTGTGTTGTTTCAAAATGATCCTCCACTACTTAGTTTACCTTTTAATGACGCAACCATCGAGCAGCAGGATATCTATAATATCTTGTTTCAATGGACTCCCAGAGCTGTCAATGTAAGCAATGTAAAATATGAGTTTACATTAGTTCAGATCTTTGATAACTATGTGGATCCCCAGGCGGCATTTTTAAGTTCTCAACCTATCTTTCAAACTGTAGTATCTCAAAATTCATTTCTATATGACGCCAATTATCCACCACTTTTAGGGGGATATAAATATGCTTGGCGCGTACGTGCCTTTGCTGCACAAGGTGCTGAAGAGATTGGTGTGTTCAAAAATCAGGGGAATAGTGAGATTTGGACTTTTAATTATATAGCACCTTGTAATGCGCCTTCCAATATTTATGAAGAAACCATTACCAAAACAAGCGCAAAAATCAACTGGAGTGGTGATACTGAGCATTTAGATTATACCCTCAGTTATAGAGAAAAAGATGCCGAATCCAATTGGTATGTCCTACATACTCCCAGAGAATATCTTAGTCTCAATAGTTTACGACCTGGTACAACCTATCAGTATAAAGTAGCAGGGAATTGCGAATTAGGAGGCTATGAGTATGCTCCGTTAAAAGAATTTACTACCACAGAGGAGCAGACAGGCGATGATACGGTTACCGTTTGTAATGTGACTTCAGATGCCGTGGATCTTTCCAATGAAACATTACTAACAAGACTTTTATTAAATGACCTGTTTTTTGCTGGAGATTTTCCCATTACCGTAGTAGAGTTGACTAGCAATACATCTCCGTTTTCTGGTAAGGGCTATGTTGGCATCCCCTGGTTAGACCTCCCAAAGGTTGGGGTGCAGTTTGAAGGTATACAAATCAATACCGATTTTAAATTGGTACAAGGATCAGTAGTTACTACCTACGATGCGGATTGGGGTAACATTGGTTTTATAGATGATTATCTGGAGTTTTTGGAAGAGGATAATGATCTAAACCACATAGAAGTAACCTTTGTAGTTCAGGAGATTGAGGTAAATACCGAAAATGGAACAATTACCGTTACGGGTACTAATGGTGTTGAAGTAGAGTATCCTATTGGTGATGATTATACTATTGTCGATAGCAATGGTACCGTACATCACGTTGATGATCAAGGCAATGTTACTGAAGGAGGTACTGTATCCGATAATGGAGGGATTGATGCTGATTCTGTAGGGGGTTTCGATACTAACGGTAATATTGAGCAACTCTCTGCTGCAGGAATTACGGTGGTTTTTGAACTTTCGGGTAAATATGCTTTTGATAAAATACCATCAAACGAGCGATCTGCTTTGCAGCACCAATATAGTACCATTACTACGCCAGATGGAGAAACCTACGATATCATTCATAAGGCTATTATACAGGGACAATCAGACATCATAAAAGGTAGGATTACCACAGAGAATGAAGCGCTAATCAGTAGATTGGAGTTTAAAAATAAAGATGGAATTGTTGTTAACCATCAAATAGATGGAAATACTGTTGAGCTTTCGCTGAAAGGTAATTTTGGTTATGAAACAGAATCTATTTATGCTGTGGTGAAGCCTGAAGAAGGAACAAATCAAGGTCAAACCATTGCAGGGGTATTTAGATTATCTCACCTATCGCAAAAAGAGGTTAATGTAACTATAGTTTCGATTAATGGGGCGAATATCCCTTCGAATATCCAGGATCGTTTGAATGAAGTATATGGAAGTGCTGCAGTAAAGTTTGTGGTTTCACAAGATGCAAATGTGAATATAGATTCTTCTGTTTGGGGTAATGATCGTATAGATGTAGGTAATAGTGGTTGGTTTGCCCATTATACCGACGATCAGGCTGCCATTAAAGAGGTGTACAAATCACAGAGGGGTATAAAAGAAGATCAATATTATCTTTTTGTAACCGATGAATTACCATCAAGACCTGTAGCGGGTTTTATGCCGCTCAAAGGACAATACGGATTTATTTTCAATAGTGCTCAAAGCGGATCTGAAGAAGAAAAAGGAGATCCAGCAGATGTAATGGCGCACGAGCTGGGTCACGGTGTATTTGGGCTAAGACATCCCTTTAGTGAATACAATACCAGTCAATCAGCTACACCCTGGTTGATGGACTACGCATCGGGTATGCAATTGAACCATATGGATTGGAAAAAAATGCATAATCCTGACTTTGAATTATACCTGTTTCAGGATGATGAAGAGGGTGAAGCTGCAATCGTAGTAAATTTAGAAGGTTTGGCTGAATTTGCTAATCCTGATGGCACCTATACTTTCCTATCAAGATCAGGAAAACCTATTACACTACCGGAAGATATTTCTGAAGTAGTTTTCAGTACAGGAGATTCTAAATCTTGTACACAAGGAGGTACAGATAAATTTAGAATTTATCCTTTTGGTACATTATCCAGTTTTAAGATTGGAGCTATTGAATATAAAGACCAAAGCCCTTGTGGGGGAAATACATTTACAGGGTACCAAAGTGATATAAAATACTATGAGGATGTTTATACCAATAACACCATACAAAAAGCAATTATTGGTTTTCCCACAGTATCATCAGGTAATATCTTATATAAAGTAGGGACTATTGATATTGAAGCTCCATCTGGGGGAGAAGAATATAAAGCGGACGGAGATTATGAAGACTTTGATTTTCTGGCTAGCAAATTAGACGAGGTTACTAAGTTTAATGAGATAGGTGCAAAATACGAACCAGCATTAGATGTAGATGTTAAACAATTCATACTAGATAATATCCAAAGCCAAGGTTTTGATGGCACCTCAAACTATAACAATGATGCCTACGTATACATCCATGCTACACAATTACAAAAGTATGAGGTTTTAAAGGGATGTTTCAAGACAGGTGTTCCCGGCGAAATGCTCCGATACATTACACAAAAAGTAAGTGTATATGCAGGTATGGCTGAAGGAGATGTAGTGATAGATGAACGAGTTTTTAGGGATTCCTATGAACCAAATGCAGAAAGAGAGAATCGAAATGCCTTAATCGATCATTGGAAAGCGTATGATGTAAACTACTATCCTATGATTGCAAAAGCAATCAAAGAATTTACAATACCTGAAGATGCATCGGCCTCTGATATTATTGAACTTTTTAAGAATGCTACAAGGTTTAATCAAACATATACCGATAACTGGGATTGTTTTTGGGAAGCATTGGACATTAAATACAGAAAACAAATTATCAAAACTCTTGCGGAAGATGGTTTTGTGTTTGAAGGCTATTATGACTTGAGTAGTGATTCAGAACACTTGTTGCTTAAGCTATTTAAAACCAATAAGGTTGAGGATAGACAAGAATTACTTGATTTTATCAATAACTATAAATATCTAGAATATATACTTACTGCTCTTGACTATAATGATATGGCGGGTCCTTTTGTAAAGGAAGTGTACAATTGGCTGGTAGAACTAAAACCGCAGTATTATAATAACACCAATGAGACAGAAAAAAGGTACTTAGAGTTTACTCCTTGGTTTAATAACAGTGTAGCTTTTGATGCTTCTGGCAGTAATAACTATAATGATGTTGATTCATTTATGTTGTATGGTGCAAATTGGTTTGATCTTGCCGAAGAAGTTGAGTCGAGTGATTTCCGTTCAACTTTTAATGATAGTGAAGATGGTTCTTTGGATTTTTACCATAAAATATTTGAACGTCAAGAAAATGGATTTACAGAAAAATTTGCTGTTTTTAGAGGAAATCATCAACCATTTGACCCCGTATTTGTTTATCTAGGTGATGATAAATTCAAGGAATTTGACGATGGTTTAAATAAGGACAGCTATGCGATCGTACCTTCTATTTATCTGCATTGGTTGCTCAATGCAAGAAGAGATAAACTAAATGAAACTGCATTTAGAGTAGGTATGAATGGACTTGCTATTGCCCTGGCTCCCTTTACTGCTGGAGGTTCTTCAGCATTTTTGATCATTGAAGTATCAGCAGCGTCATTGGACATCTACATGGCGCTTAATGAAGATGAAATAAGAGAGAAATATGGTGACAATGCCATTACATTTTGGAATGCGACCTACGGACTTTATAATTTATATGCTGCAGGTAGAGGGTTTGGAGAGTTTTTTAAGATCAATGCCAGACAACAAAGCAATGGTATAGTTAAGATTTCTTCTGTTCAATTACGCTTAGATCAATTAGATGAATTAGCAACAAATCTCATAAATGCCGATAACCTTCAGGATAAACTAGAGTTTTTAGAAAATATTGAAAAATATTTAAAAATTCTTAGAGCAGATACTTTTGCCAATGTAGCCCATAAAAAGCAAATGTTTGAAAAACTGCTAGAGGTAAGATTAAAGGTTGAAAAAACATTAGGAGAGTTCTCGAACATCATTATCGATAATGCCAACTTAGTAGTAACCAGAGCTGACGGAACCAATCTTTCATTAGGTAAGATCGATTTTATAGATGATAACCCTACGTTAATAGAGAATATCCGGTTTTTAAATCCTGGAGAAGTTTCATCAACTAGACTTGTGGCACAATTTAAAGATATAGGCTTTGTCGAAAATGGGCTTCATAAAGTGGGTGCCATGGAGATTTTAGAAGATGTTGCACTACCAGGACAATTTTATGTGAGATTCTTAAACGCTACCGAGAACTTTTTCAATTCAGGTGCTGCATTACGATCATATTTAAGTTCACTTGGTGAAATACCTCAAGGGATAAATTTAGAAACTAACCTGTATCGTTCTCTAAGTAAAGCTTCAGAAGCGAATTATGGAACTACCCCAATTACCATAACACCACATACGGTATATAGTTCATGGGGAAGATACGATCTTGATGGTGAGGAAAATGCATTGTATTTAAGTGAAACACTAGCCGGAAATAAACAAGAAATAGCAGCCTATGGGGCTTGGGATGATTTTAACCAATATAGGTTTACCAATATCAATCTTACTAATTTCCTAGACCTAACAAATGAGAATGTATTAAATAAACTAAAGGTGTCAAGAGAGCAATTATTGTTACTAGATGCTTCCGGTGATAAAAGTATTATGTATGAGTTCACAAATGTGATTGCTTCTTGGGCCAGGCAGAATGGATTTTCTGGAATAATAGCTCCAGGTGCACGGGGAAGGCAAGATTACAAAAATATTATATTATTTACCAATGATGCGATCAAGAGCAAACCTTGGTTTAAAATTGATAAACTACAATCAAAATTAGTTTCAAGAGGGTTATCAGAGCCTCATGCAGAGGAGGTCGTTTGGATAGCACAAAAGCTAGATGAAAAAATTGGAGCAAACAATCTAAATGAAAATGTTAATTATTTGTTCTCAGATCTGATTGATGAATTGTCATCCAATAATAATTTTAAAAACCCAGAAGATATTTTGAGTTGGATTGATACTGATGAAGTTGCTAGGGTAATAGTTACAGAGAATATTAACGATATTCCTAATTCAGTTCAAATGGTGCTAAACCAATTAAATGAAATTCAAGAAGGTGTAAAGTATTTAAGACAAGGCGAAGAAATAACAATATCAAAAATGCATCCTGGAAACTATGAATTAGATGTAACAATAGAATCAGGAAGTAACAAAGGTATTATTGAATGTAAAAGACTTTCAGGTGATAATGTACAGCGATTATTAAAAGCAATTAGCGAAAAATTTACTAAGGATAATAAACTTTCTCCAGAATTGAAGAGTAACTATCCAAAACATATAGGTCAATTAAAAATTGATGGAGCTACAAATGTGGTAAGTGAAATTCAAAATGCTAATGCCCAGCAGTTTATAAACTTTATAAAGACTAATCAATTGGATTCCAATTTAACAATAGATGAACTAAAGGTGGTTGACGAATTACATGTAATTAACAACACTGGTAGGTTTGTAATCTATAGATCCGATTGGTAAGTAAACCGAATAACACAGGTATGAAAACATTAATCACAAATAAAAAATATCACCAGTACAAGGAATATCCAGATGGAAGTGGAGGAAAGCAAAGGTATGATGCTACTACGATGGATATAGTGCATTACTTAGAAAAATATTATGCAGAGCCAAATTTATTTCAGTGGAATCAATTTAATAGCACTTTTGTCGATCCTGCTTTTAGAATGACTTCATTGGATTATGGGGCTTATGTAAAAGAATTGAAGATTCCATACGGGTTCAATTTTGATCATGGTTCATTACAAGAAAATTACAAAAGAGTTTTAAGGGAAAATATTGAAGAAGAGGAACTATCCAGGTTTTTTGCCTACTTCATAAGCTGCGATTATCTGAAGAAAAAGCAAATAAATTTTGAACAATGGTTGCAAATGAAAGACTGGATAAATCCTGGTGTAAGTGATTATAACCTAAGTATCATTGAATTATTACAAATAAATAGAGGAGAAAATTTTTTAAAAGTGCATTTAATGAATATACCAATATTCAAAATGTTTTAAAATATCATAGTCATCATAATGAAAAAAATACACATCTACATCTTTACCTTATTGCTTTCAGCAGTGGCATTAGCCAATGGAGGCAATAACAAAGGGGGCGATAAAAAAGAGCGAGCTCCAAAAACAAGAACATTTGCAGTAGAACCAGCGACATCTGCTATTAAGATGACCACCACTACACCCACAGTAGGAGCAAACAAAGCTACTCCCACGTCTATGGTATTGCAATCGCGTACGTTCAAATCGCTAGATGCAAAAATGGGCACATCATTAATGACCCAAGTGTCCAAAGCAGGGGAATTTACCGAAGCCTATATCAATAACAATTTTCCAGTTGATGACGAGGCTAATGAGAATCTTGCGATGGCAATTGCTACATTCAATGAACTTAATAAAACTGGTAATTATGTGGATGAAATATCCTCAGATAACCTTATCGAGTTTCCGGTAGGCCTTAAAAAAACAATTAATAATGTTACGTATAGCGTAGGGATTTTAAAAGCAACCTTAAAGCCTACCTATACAGAGCTTACCATTTTTGTAAGAGTGATTTTACCAGAGCTCGATGAGCAAGGCAATCAAAAACAATTATTCTTTGGAGCAGATGGGGTAAGACTTTCTACTAGCGGAGGTTTTGATGGAGAATGGAACCTGGTGCTGTTAGGGGATTTTGTCTTTGGTATCAACGGAGGTAATGGATTGGTTGCTTTAAAAGGTGGTTTAAACATGGAGAGTGGTGCTATCGCCAATAAATCCTATGCTACTATTGACTGTAATGGATTTAGAGAACTGCATTTAGAGGCAGAGGTGCAATTTTCTCGTAATATGCTAGAGCCTTTAAAAGAAGATTATACCGTAGATAATTCAAAACCATATCCTGCCCCTAATCAAGACCGACTAAAAAGAGTAACAGGAGCGTTTGAAGTGACCGTAGCGGATTGGAATGACATCTTAGTTGAGGTTTCTTTACCTCGTTTTCAAATGACCTCTTTTAAAGGGCTGGCTTTTGAAGTGGATACCGCAGTTTTTGATTTTAGCGATACCAGAAAGTCACAGGATATGACATTTCCACCGGGCTATGAACAGTATTTGGTGGATGGCAATCAAGAAGCTTGGAGAGGTGTGTTTCTTAAAAGAATAAACGTGGTTTTACCCCCAGAATTTGAAAAAAAGAATACCACAGATCGGGTAAAATTTACAGCTACCAACTTACTCATTGACGGGATGGGAGTTTCAGGGGATTTTAACGTACAAAATATACTACCAATCGATCAAGGTAAAGCAGATAAGTGGCAGTTCTCTGTAGATGGTTTTGAGGCTACTATTATGGCCAATTCCGTTACAGCTGCTGGATTTAGTGGAAAAATTGTTTTGCCAGTTTCAAAAGAAGTTACGGCCAATGAAGTAGAACAAGGGGCTAATTTGGATAACAGAGTATTGTCCTATACCGGTAGCTTTAACCCAGTAGAACAGCAATATACCTTACGTGTCACTCCAATTAGTGATATTAATTTTGATTTATGGAATGCAAAAACCACTCTAGCAGAAAACTCCTATGTAGAATTAGCAGTGATAGATGGTAAGTTTAGGCCCAAAGCTTTATTGCATGGTAAAATGCATATCACCGATGAGGTAGAATTAGCAGACGGAAAGCCAGTAGTAGATTTCCCGGAGGTAACTTTTGATAATTTACAATTACAAACCGTAATACCGTACCTAACCGTAAACTCTTTGGGATATTCCGGTAAGGTTGAGATGGCAGGTTTCCCGGTAACCTTATCCGATATTAATCTAACTGCTTCGCCAACTAATGCTACATTATCATTTGATATCGCAGTAAATCTTATGGAGAATAATATAAGTGGTGAAACAGGATTGAAGATCAAAGGTGATTTTGCGGAAAATGAAGGAATTCAAAAATGGCAGTTTAGGCAATTAGAAATCGATGAAATTGCCGTTGAAGCGAATTTAGGAGGCGTAGCTTTTGCCGGATCTATTGAGATTATGGAAGATGACCCTACCTATGGAGATGGTTTTAGAGGAAGTGTACAGGCATCTTTTAAAGGATTAGAAGGAATAACAGTATCTACAACAGTATTATTTGGTAAAACAGACTTTAGATACTGGTATGTAGATGGATTGGTAAGCAATTTAAACATCCAGACGGGAACTCCTTTTAAAATCACCGGATTTGGAGGAGGCGCCTATTATAAAATGCGAAGAGATACGTTTGGTACTGCCAATAATTTATCAGGGATGAGTTATGAGCCTGATGCAGAAACTGGCTTAGGAGTTAAAGCCTCATTGCTATATGCTAATGCATCTAGCGCAAGAGTGTTCAATGGGTCATTAGGTTTTGACATTGCTTTTAACTCCTCTGCTGGAGGGATCAATAGAATAAGCTACTTTGGCGAAGGGCATGTGATGCAAGATGTGGATATAAGTGATCCTCTTGATAAATTAAAAGAAGATCTTCTCACCATTGCTAATGAGGAATTACAATTTGATAATGCCGAATTGGAGGAATTAAAACAAAATGCACTCATTGAAGTGGCTAAACAAGTCTATCCGGCGAATGTCGAAGGTAAAGCTGGGATGCATGCTTATGCCGCTATGGAATTTGATTTTAACGCCAATACCATACACGGCGAATATGATTTATATATAGACGTTTTAGGCGGTTTGTTTGAAGGAATAGGAGAGAATAAACGGGCAGGCTATGCAGTACTTCATTTTGGATCCAGTTTAAGTGAACCGTGGTATATCTATATGGGAACTCCAACAGATCCAATGGGGATTAAATTTGGAGTAGGTCCTTTATCGATTGAGAGTGATGGTTATTTTATGGTAGGTCACGATATCCCTGATGCCGCTCAGGTACCTGCAACGGTTGCCCGTTTATTAGGAGAAGATGCCGATAGGCTGAATCATATGCGAGATGAAAATGCATTAAGTCAGGGTCGAGGATTTGCATTTGGTACTAATTTTAGTATGGATACCGGAAATATGCGGTTTTTAGCCTTTTTTGCGCGCTTTGAGGCAGGAATTGGTTTCGATATTATGGTAAGAGATTATGGAGAGGCGGCTTGCTCAGGTAGTGGTCAGGTAGGAATTAACGGTTGGTATACTAGTGGTCAAGCCTATGCCTATTTACAGGGAAAGCTAGGGATCAGAGTAAAATTGCTGTTTAAAAAGAAAAACGTAACCATTTTATCTGGTAGTGCGGCGGTATTGTTACAAACAAAATTTCCAAACCCTTCTTGGTTTAAAGGGTATTTAAAAGGTGAATTCAGGGTGCTTGGAGGACTCGTCAGAGGAAGGTTTAAACTTAAAATAGAATTGGGTGAACAATGTGATTTTATAAATGAGGCACCACTAGATGGATTGAAAATTATAGCCGATGTCAATCCAGCGGATAACGCAGCCAATGTAGATGTATTTACGGTACCTCAGGTAGGATTCAATATGAAAATCTTTGATCCCACCAGAATGAATGATCCCACCAAGTCTATTTTCGAATTTGAAGATGATGAAGGAATAGCTAAATACAGAATTGATTTGGCTGATTTTCAATTTACTAATGCTGGAAGCCCCGTAGCTGGAGAAGTAACCTGGAATGAAACCAGAGATTTGTTAAGTTTTACGCCTACTGAGGTATTACCTGCGGAGACGTCACTAGAATTATCTGTAAGCGTACGCTTCAAGAAATGGCAAAATGAGAACTGGATAGATGTGATGCAAGATGGTCAACTGGCGATGGAATCAGAAACTAAAACATTTACCACAGGATTGGCACCAACATCCATTCCCCTGCGTAATATTACCTACAGTTACCCGGTTATTGATCAACAGTATTTTTATAAAAATGAATACGATAAAGCCTATGTGAAGTTAAATCAGGGGCAGGCCTATTTATTTGATTCCCTTGATGGGTATACCTTTAGAGCCTTATTTGAAACCGATATTTCTAGCGAAGAATCTTCAGTTTCCTATGACGTAGCAGATAAAATGGTAATTATTCCACTACCTGCTAATATAAGTAATTCAACAGCATATAGGTTACGTATCGAAAGTGTGCCACCAGAGGATTTGGAATCACAAACTTCTGAATTAACGGAGAGTTACGTTGAGCAAGACTTTGGTGATGAAAATGAGGTAGCAGTAAGGAATTCTAGTATTACAGGGACAGCAACCAACGTTGAAGTCATCGAGATATTGGAGTATGAGTTCGATACAAGTGAGTATAATACGTTTGAAGAAAAAATAGCCGCTAAACAAGTTACTAGTCATATTTTAGAACTTATTGCACCTGATGTTGATGCATTGCAAGCTGAGGTGGTAGATTCAGAACCCTTTGAATTAGTAGAATTAATAGGGGGTAGGTTTACGGATCATAAAGCTTTGGTAGCTATTGAAGCTTCTATTTCTAACCCGTATTATCAGGATGAAGTACATCCATTAATCTACCAGGGGTACCCTTTAGAAAATAGATTTACGGTAAATCGTGATCCAGCCATATTAGGTATTCCTCCTACCAGAGCAGTTCAATTACTAACTACTTATGTAAGCTATTTAGAAAATGATCCGGAGGCTGATTTGTTAAGGAAGCATTTCCCTTATAGATACCATCTACCGTTTTATTTCAAACAAGACTACTTTGAAATCAGGAGTAAGATTGTTAATGCCTATTCTTCTGATCCTGAATTATATGCGGACCAAATTGCTTTATATGATTATATCATCAACGGCACATTCCCGTATTTTAAACCAGGGGATTATCAAACCAATGTTTCTTACAAATTACCTGGTGGTATCCCAGGATCAAGTAAAGTATTCACTTTTAATAAAGTCAATCATTTTGAAAACTAATATTTATATACTTTTCATAGTAATGCTACTTGGGTGTTCTAAGCTGTTTGCTCAGGAAGCTACAATAGAATTGCCAGAAGTTAAAGTAATGGCCAGAGCTCAGCAAGGGCGAATTTTATTGCGATGGACGGCAAACACACCATTAGCCTGGCAGCTTTCGAACAGGTATGGTTATGAGTTGGTAAGATATACGGTAACCAGAGATCGTAAAACCTTAAAAAAGCCTGAGATTAAAAAACTAGGCATCATTATGCCAGATCCCCTGGAATCTTGGGAAAACCTAATAGATCAAAATGATAATGCCGCTATTATAGCTCAGGCAATATATGGAGATAGTTTTCAGGTTACCGGAGGAACAGAACTGGAGGCAGTAGTCAATATGTCTGCAGAGTTGGAGCAACGATTTACGTTTGCACTTTTTGTGGCAGATCAGGATTTTGACGTAGCGGTCAAAGCTGGACTAGGTTATATCGATACCGATGTAAAAAATACTGAGAAGTATGCCTATAAGTTAATCCCTCAGGTTCCTGAAGATGTAAAGGTAATAAAAGAAGGAGGAGTTTTTGTAGGATTGTCGGATTATGAAGCGTTACCAAAACCTTTAGACCTAAGTGTATTTCTGGAAGATGGTGGCGCTAAATTGAGTTGGAATTATAAAATCTTCAAAGATCTGTATACCAGTTATCACATCGAAAGAGCTGCTAACGGAAGTGGTTTTGAGCGTATAACTGATAAGCCCTATACGATGTTAAATGCTAGCGGAATAGATGAAAAAAGTGGTAGAATTTTTTATCTAGATTCTGTTCAAAACAATGTGGAATATAGGTACAGAGTTCGAGGTATTTCTGCTTTTGGGGAAGTAAGCCCCCCATCCAAAGAAGCCTCGGGCATAGCAAAAAAAATCTTAGCCTATGTGCCACATTTGAGAACAAAAAAGATACTTAATGAATCGACAGTAAAACTAACCTGGGAGTTTCCTGAAGAAGGTAAAAATCAAATCCAAAAGTTTGAATTGAATAGAGCTTCAACTGATGCTGGGCCTTATAAAGTGGTTGTAGATAACATTGCACCTAACCAACGAGAAGTAGTCTTTGATCAATTAGAAAGTACTAATTATTTTACCATAACTGCAGTAGGCAAACAAAACAATAGGCGTACTTCATTCTCTATGTTGGTACAACCTATAGATTCGATACCTCCTAAAGTTCCAAACGGATTAAAAGCAACTATCGATACTACGGGTGTGGTAACCTTATCCTGGAATAAAAATACCGAAAAGGATTTCTTAGGCTATCGTGTTTATATGGCGAACCAAAAAAACACAGAATACAGTCCGTTATTTGCAGATCCTCAGCAAAATAATGTGTTTCAGGATACCTTAAACATGAAAAACTCAAATCGCCAACGATATTACAAAATATCGGCTTTGGACAAAAGGTTTAATATGTCTGAGTTGTCAATACCAATTGAAGTGGTCAAACCAGACCTTATACCACCAACGACTCCTGTGTTTAAACACTACAACGTGCAAGAAGATCATAAAGCCATTTCCTTATCCTGGGCGGCAAGTTCCAGTATTGATGTAGCTAGGTATGTGGTGTATAGAAAAACGAATACTGATAAAGAATGGCAATTGGTTTTTGAAGGCAATAAAGACCAACTCACCTGTGCAGATAAAAAAATAGAAGAAGGTAATCGCTATACCTATACCGTTTTAGCAATTGACGAATCTGGTTTAGAATCAACCCCAGCGCCATCAGTATCCGTACAAGTGCGACGCATGGGAGTACGGCCTAAAGTAAAAGGGTTTTATGTAGCTCCTAATTATGAGCAACAACGTATGGAAATTAGCTGGAGGTATAAAGAAGACAATGTTGCGGAATTTGAAATTTACAGAGCAGGGCAAGATGGATTATTACGTTTATGGAGAAAAGCACCAACCGGAACCAAAGTGATTTATGATACCAATATGACGGTAAATACCAAATACGTTTATAAGATCAGAGCCGTGTTTAAAGATGGTAATGTATCTGAAACCCATACAACGGATATAAAATATTAAGAATCATAGAACAAACTAACAATAAATTTTCGATAAGTAATAGGATAGCGTATGGATGGGTCCATCAACTACCTAAACAATCTGATAAAGCCATGAAACAAATAGTAGTTATAATAACGTTTTTGATCAGTTTTGCCACAATACAGGCACAACATCTATACAAGGTAGAATACGACTTTGAGTATATGAACAGTGGTGGTACTTGTGGCCTTTTGGTAGAAGCAAACTTGAGTAATCCAACGGTAGGTACAGGCACCCATAGAGTATTGAGATATCACTCACCACCTGGTATGCTTGAAACTGCTGGACAAATGCAAGGAGATTATGTCTTGAATCTTAGTAAGCACTACCAAAGAGTTGGAATTACTAGCAGAATGACTAACAACATAGGACGTCCTTGTAGTATTGGCCCAGGTGGCGGTGGTTTTCTTACAGATTCAGAAGATCCACTTGTAAAATCATCATCTACGGGCTTAGGGTGTTTTGCTGCAGGGCGATTTATTGGTAATAGATTACCTAATGCCGCAGGATATTTCAAGTTATTTCGGATCAAACCTTTTGAAGAAGAAAATGGTTATGGTTCTACTACAGATTACTTAGTTGACTGTGAACCCAAGACTTTAATCGTTACCAGTGGTGAGAATTGTGAATCTATTGGTCAAATATCCTATGGCGTTCTTTATCAGATAGAAAACAATAAGTGGGAGACATTATTACCCTATGGAAAAAGACAGCCCAAATTTACAATTAATAGATCAAGCTTTTATGGACTTAGGTTGGGTCAAAGTTTTAGAATACAAATACAATACGATAATCCTTCTTCGGGTTCTAAAACATATTCTAATCCATTAACTTATACCTATATCTCATGTTCACCAAGATCTACATTAGAGAGTGTTCCAGATTGTTCAAATGCTTCTAAAGCAAAGCTCAAAATAACACTTGATCGTAATTTGAGTCGAAATGAAAAGATTTATTATAATTTATTTAGATCCGGTCAAGATATTCCAACAAAATATGGTTATATATATCAAGGAGATTTGGATGCAAACAAAAGCTACACCTGGCCTGATTCTCAACCACAAGATACTTACGAAATAACATATAATTCTGTATTTGACCCTAATCGCTCTGCTGATTTACTAACAAAACAAGTTCAGCTCAGAGGAACCCCATTATTGAATTACAAATTAATATCAAAAACAAATGTTCGTTGTTATGGAGGTAATAATGGAGCAATAAATATTTCGGTCTCTGGTGGATCAGGCAGCTATAGATTTAGCTGGTTTAAAAATGGTAGTTATTACAGTAATAGAGAAGATATTGCGAATCTTACAGCTGGACAGTATAAAATCCATATCACTGATAATAATACCGGATGTACCTTGGAAGATACCTTCAATATCACACAGCCTTCTAACTATTTATCGTTAACATCTAGTATAACTCAAGTATCTGGTTATGGTTTAGCTAATGGGATTATTAATATAACTCCTTCAGGAGGAACACCCCCTTATACATATGCTTGGAGTAATGGCAGAGCCACTCAGGATCTTAGCGGTATCGGTCCTGGTACGTATAACGTAGTCTTAACAGATAGCAATGGTTGTACACTAAGTAGATCATTTACAATAACACAACCCAATTTATTAACCAGCTCTATCACCCTAATTAATGAGCTCAAGTGTTTTGGATATAGTAATGGTTCTTTAAGAGCAGATGCAGGTGGAGGTGTACCGGGCTATACGTATCTATGGTACAAAAACGGGACTGCATTTTCAACAAGTAGAACAATTTCAGGATTAACTGCGGCTAACTATATGGTACGAGTTACTGATATCAATGGTAATACAACAACATCTAGTTATAATCTTACACAACCTGCTCAACTAAATGTTTCTGCAAATGTTACAAATGCCAGCGGCTATGGTTTAGCTAATGGGTCGATTAATATTTCACCCTCAGGTGGAACTTCGTCGTATCAATATTCTTGGAGTACAGGACAAACTTCACAAAATATTACTGGATTATCTGCAGGAAATTATAATGTTACTATAACAGATGCAAAAGGTTGTACAATTAGTAGATCTTATACGGTTACCCAACCACCTTTATTAGTTAATTCAATTACTGTATTAAATACAATAGATTGTTTTGGGGATGGAGATGGATCGTTAAGAGCCGATCCTAGTGGTGGTGCTCCTGGATATGCTTACCAATGGACTAAAAATGGGTCTTCATATGCTACAACAAGAACGGTTTCGAATCTACAACCTGGTAATTATGTAGTTCGAATTACGGATAGTAAAGGTAATACTACAAGTTCCAATTATAATTTAACACAGCCTTCAGGTCTTGCAGTTGCAGGCAATGTAACTAACTTAACAGGTTTTGGCTTGTCTAATGGTGCTATTAATATTACACCTTCAGGGGGTACTACACCATATCGATATGCGTGGAGTAATGGAAGTACTTCACAAGATATCAGTAATATTGCTGCAGGAACTTATTCCGTTATTATAACAGATGCTAAGGGCTGTGCTCTGAGTCGCTCCTATACGGTCACGCAACCATCATTGCTACAAGCTAGCCTTACACAATTAAATGCTTTAGATTGTTTTGGAGATACTAATGGTTCACTACGAGCTAATGGCTCAGGAGGTGTGGGTGCCTATACGTATGCCTGGACAAAAAATGGAAATAGTTATGCTACCGCAAGTACAATTTCGAACTTGTCAGTGGGCAATTATAGAGTTACAGTTAGAGATCAAAATGGTAATGTGGCAGCTGCGAGTTTTAATCTTACACAACCCACCCAACTAGCAGTTTCAGCAGCTATTACCAATGTTTCTGGATTTGGGTTATCAAATGGGTCCATTAATATTACCCCTTCTGGAGGTACAGCTCCATATTCCTATTCCTGGAGTAATGGTGCCACCTCTCAGGATCTCAATAACATTAGATCCGGAACCTACACCGTTACCATAACCGATGCTAAGGCATGTGTAATTTCAAAATCCTATACCGTAACGCAACCGCCATTATTAACCAGTACAATCACTGTGCTGAACACCTTAGACTGTTATGGAGATGCTAATGGTTCTCTACGGGCAGATTCTAGTGGAGGAGTTGCAGGATATACCTATGCCTGGAAGCGAAATGGTACTACTTATTCTTCTAGTAGAACAATTTCTAACCTAATCGCTGCTAATTATTCAGTGACGATTACAGATGCTAATGGTAATAAATCCACATCGTCTTATAATCTGACACAACCTAGTAATCTATCCCTATCAGGTGTTATCACTAATGCCACGGGATTTGGTTTGTCTAATGGAGCGATTAATGTTACCCCTTCGGGTGGGACATCTCCGTATTCTTATTCTTGGAGTAATGGTAGTACTGCACAAGACTTAAATGCTATAGTAGCAGGAACCTATTCGATTACCATAACGGATGCAAAAGGATGTACAGTCAGTAGATCCTTTACAGTTACTCAACCTCCATTGCTAAAAGTCACCGGTATAGCACAAGGAGGTCAGATCTTATGTTTTGGAGAAACCAACGTAAACTTAGTAGCAAGTATCACAGGGGGAGTAGCACCGTATCAATATTTTTGGTATAAAGATCAGAATCAAAGCACCAGTTTGTCTTCTTCAACTTTACTGTCTAGTAGGGGTGCAGGATCTTATACCTTTGTAGTTATTGATGCAAATGGTAATACAGCATCACTGGCAACTGTAGTATCTCAACCAAGTCAGTTAGTGGTGAATCATAGTGTAAACAATGTGCTATGCCACGGAGATAAAACCGGAGCTATCGATCTTGCTGTAAGTGGGGGAACAGGTAATTACACCTATACCTGGAGTACAGGTGCCACAACTCAAGACATATCGAATTTAGGAAATGGAAATTATAGCGTAACGGTAAAAGATGGAAATCAATGTCAAAAAACGCTAAACTTCACTATTACACAGCCAAGTAACCCCATCCGTATTACTAATTCTACTATAGTTAGCGCAACAGGTTTTGGTTTGACGAATGGAAGTGTTGAAGTGTCTGTAACAGGCGGAACACCACCATACTCATATGATTGGTTTGATATAAATGGTACGTCTTATACGTCATCAACTAACCAATTAGTAAATATTGGTGCAGGAAAATATCAAGTACGAATCACAGATGCTAATAATTGTAGTTTGCAATCCGCAGTGTATCAAGTAACACAGCCAGATAAACTAATTATCGACGAAGTAGAAGAAACTCCTATACTATGTTATGGAGAAACAGGTAGTATACGTGTTAAACCTAAAGGGGGTGTAAAAATTAACGAAACCAATTATCCCTTTGAATATAGATATCAATGGCTTGATTCAGAAAATAATACGATAAGTCAAACTAATATAAGTGGTACCATAGCAGCGGGAACCTATACTGTGATTGTAACCGATGCCAATGGTAATCAGGTAACACAACAGTTTACACTTTCACAGCCCACTGAACTTAACATCAGTTCAATCTCAACTACTGATGTGAGTTGTTATAATGGAAATACGGGTAGCATAACTATAAACGTTACAGGAGGAACACCGCCGTATGAGTACAATTGGAGTAATGATGGCTCTTCAACCAATACACTTAGTGAACTAATTGCAGGTACGTATACGGTTATCGTAACTGATGCTAATAATTGTCAGGTGGCTTCAAACCAAATTGAAATCAATCAACCACCGCTTTATGATATTTCTGCAGTAAATCTGTTTAGACCCTCTGCAGACCAAGCAACAGACGGAAGTATCCGAATTGAATTGACAGGAGGAAATCCACCCTTTGATTATACCTGGTATGATGTACAAGGCAATGTGTTACAATCAGAGCAAAATACGAGTAATAGCACTTCTATAATAGAAAATCTAGGTAAAAACTTCTACACTATTCAGGTAACTGATAACTCAGGATGTCTATTAGAAGAAACCTATAACTTAGCAAATCAAGGACAGTTGTTTACATCAGTTGAACAATCTAAAGATATATCTTGTCATCAGGGAACCGATGGGGAACTATTTGTCAATGTAATTGGTGGCGCAGGAGGAAATGATTTTCAATGGTATACTGCATCAGGGAATCCAATAGGGCAAAATTTAAATAGGATTGGAAATTTAAGCGCGGGCGATTATTATGTGGTGGTTACCGATGCAGAAGGTATATTTGAACAAAGTAGAATTATATCTATCACCGATCCTGAGCCTGTAGCAGCAGGTTTTACACAAACCAATCTTAGCTGTAATGGTGCAGATAACGGCACAATTGAGCTATGGGCAAGTGGAGGTAATTCTAGCTTCGAGTACCGCTACAGTATAAATAACGGAGTTTTTGGTGGATGGACTGCTTTTGCGTCAGGCAATACGTCACAACTCAGCCAATTAGAAAGCGGATCCTATCGCATAGAGGTTAGAGATACCAATGCAATTTGTACGGATATAAAGGCTATAGTTGAAGTGGTGCTGATAGAACCGCAGCCCTTGCAAATAGTTTCAGAAACACTTAGTAATCCAACAGGGTTTAATCTAACTAACGGGAGTATAGCCCTTACCATCAACGGAGGTACTGCTCCATACAGTTTTAATACTTCAGGTATTAGCGGAGTTAGTGAAGATGGTGATATTCAACTAACGGATTTGTTGGCTGGTACCTATCTGGTCGAGGTTGTTGACACCAACGGATGTTCACTTACAGCTACGTATCAATTAGAACAACCTGATGAATTAGTGGTGGCTATCGATCGAATCAACGTAAATCTTTGTCATGGTAACGCAGAGGCCAGTCTAAAAGCAATTCCTACAGGAGGTGTGTCGCCATATAGCTACGCATGGTATAAGCAGAATAGTGAAACTTTATTAGGCGATGAAGCAATTATTGAAAATTTAGCTTCAGGTATATATTATGTAATCATCGAGGATGCTAATGGTAATACGGTGACCAGTGACGATATAGCCATTACAGCGCCTAGTCCTCTTGAGATCACTTTAGTATCGGATTATATGCTTTGTGGCGAAGATAGTGATTGGCAAATTACAGCCGAAGTTTCAGGAGGTACGCCTCCGTATAACTATGCATGGAGCAACGGAAGTGTTACGCAAACAATAGTGGATCTGGCAATTGGTAGTTATACTGTAGTAATCACAGACGCTAACGGATGTACTTCAACCAGCTCAACAGCGCTGAACCAACCAGAGGTGTTGGCCATTCAAGATGTTACGATAAATCGCCCAAGTTGTTTTGGAGAAGATGATGGTGCAATTATCCTGGATGTGATTGGGGGTACACCTCCTTATACTTATTTTTGGAATGATAGTAACACAGCGAGTACAGATAATTCGTTTACCAATTTGGTTGCGGGTAGTTATCACGTGCTAATTTCAGATGATAAAGGATGTACCATCGAGCAAACGATTACGATGGGAGAACCCGAGCAAATAAGCTTAACGCTAGGAGATGATATTACCCTTTGTATGAACCAATCCTTAACCTTAAATGCAACAATAGCAGATGGCGTGGAATACCACTGGAGTTCTGATACGGGTATCTTTAGTGAAAAACCTGTTGTGGAGCTAGTTGATGCAGGTACGTATACGGTGGTGGCTACCAATTCCAATGGATGCCAGGTAAGCGACACGATTACAATACATACGGTATCCGAGGAGATTTCTTCAGCGTTTTTAGTCTCATCTCAAGTATTTACTAATGAAAGCTTTGTGATACTCAATATTAGCGAATCTAATTTAGATGAGGTTATTTGGAATTTTCCTGAGGGTATTGAGGTGGTAGAGACTGCTAACTCGCACGCAGAAATCATAGCAACTACTGAGGGAGAATACAACATCACCATGTCTGTTAAAATGGGTGACTGTGTCCAAGAACAGACCAAAACAGTACTTGTTATCGATAGAGAGGAGTTTGATGGAGAGGATACAGCTGAAAACCCTTCTATGATTATTGACTATTTGGTATTTCCTAATCCAGCACCTAACGGAAACTTTAGTGTAGCCATTACATTAAAAGAAGTTCAGCCTATTAAATTACAGATGTTTAACACGGTCAATAATACCAGGATCGATTTTAGGTCTGCGGATGGTAGTACTGAATACGAAGAAAACTATCAAATGAATGCGCCTTCTGGTCTTTATTTTATTGTATTAGAAACACCTTATGCAGTTCAAATCCAAAAGGTAATTATAGAGTAATTGAAAATAATGAGTATATCAGAACATTTAAATTGTTTCAATCCTTTTACTACTCTTATGTTAACAAGGATAGGGATAGTGAACGAATACAACTAGCGAACTTTAAAACGGTTTGTGATCTGAAATGTATAGAATTTTAGCCAACTATGGAAAACTTAGCTTTTCCATAGTTGAAAGCTAAAAAGAAATAAAATTTAATCTTTTTTAAGTAAAGCATTGCTCTGGACGGGGAATCATTGGCTCTAAATTGTCTTTTACAACAACAGTTTCATCAAATATACTTACTTGTTGGGCAATCAAAGGGAAACTTAGTAGGAATAACAAAAAAGTAATAAAACTTGTTTTCATATGTAATATATTAATGGTTTATTCTTTTTAATAACAACTATAGTATTGGCTGATGACCATTTTATTATACACAATTGCTATAAGGAGGTGCCTAGTAAGCAAATGCAATAATTATGTTATTGCATAGGTGCAATTGATGTAATTGAGAAGTAATTTATTTCAAATTAGTGGTTGCACTAATTTTAAGCTGACACTCTTTAAGTTACCACATTTTCTGCGGATATTAGTAGGTTGCTTTTCTTAAATTATTACTAAAACTATTTATTTGGGGCTTGATACTTTAAAAATCCTATTGAACATTATGTTTTGCTTGTGGCCAGCAGATTAGTATTTATGAAGAAGCGAAATTGAAAGCACTGGGGGTTAAATTTACCACAAAAGCGTCTCTTGCCTTAAAAGTAGTATTTTTACGCTTTTTAATAAATTCAATGTTGTGTTAAGTTTATTCCTTTAATGATTTATCTTTTGTAGCAATAATTTCTTTACCATCTCCCATTCATTATTAAGTTCTGAAATTAGAACCTCTATGTTCTCAGAGAAATTTTCTTTTGTAGCGTTTTCTATTTTGCCGGCAATATCAGCTAATATATCACAATACATAGAAAGAGAACTTCCTTTAATTGAATGAGCAAGAGCTTTGATATCTACTAAATCTTTTTCGTGGCATGCCTGTACAAGCCGGTCTATCTTAGTTGGCATATTAGTCATAAACATCGTTATCAAATCTTGAGCAATGTCCATATCATTTGCAATACCTTCTGTTAATTTGCTAAATCTAAAATGAATTTCATTTTTATCAGCTATATTTTGCAAATCATCATTGACCTTTTTTTCTTGCTGAAAAAATTTATGCAATACTGTCTGTATTTTAGCAGATACGATGGGCTTGGTTAAAAAGTCGTCTATTCCTGCGGCGAAGCATTTGTCTTTTTCTTCTTTCATGGCACCTGCCGTAAGAGCAATGATAGGAATACGCTTGCCCGTAACTTCCATTGCTCTAATTTGTTTGGTAGCTTCGATACCATCAAGTTCTGGCATATGTATATCCATAATAATTAAATCAGGGGAAATATTTTTGTATTGCTCAACAGCCTCCAAGCCATTTTTTGCTTCATAAACCTCGCTGTTGGGGATCAGTTGTGAAAGTATGGTTTTACTGAGGACCATATTCAGGGGATTATCTTCTGCAATGATGATTTTTATCTTTTTATTTGCATCCTTTAATTTGGATACTTGTTCCGTTTTATCCTTCGGTTCAGTTTTTAATGATTGATGTAGGTTAGATAAACTATTGAATAAATCAAGGCTCTTTACAGGTTTATTTAAACGGAAAAGAATCCCCAACTCTTCATATTTTTGTTCTAATTCTATGTTCTCTAATGACGAGTACAGTAAAATCACGGGTAGTTTTTCACTGTTTAGCTTCAATTTGTCCCTCATCATACGAATGGTTTTGAGACCGTCACTATAAGGCAAGTTATAATCACAAATAATTACATCATACGGTTTTGAACTAGCAATTCGTTTAAGTGCCTCAAGACCATCATTACAATAATCCGACTCTATCTGCCACTGTTTAAGCATTTGTTTAAGAATAAGTTGGTTGTTAGCATTATCATCAATAATTAAGCAACGTTTTATGCCTATAACCTGTTTAATGTCTGGTTTTTCGCCCTCTTCAAAATGTGCGATGATGTCAAAGGAGAACGTAGTGCCAACATTAGGAGTACTATCTATGTTGATTTTACTTCCCATTTTTTCTGCAATCATTTGCGAAATCACAAGACCCAAACCGGTGCCTCCAAATCTACGTGTGGTAGAACTATCGGCTTGTGAAAATGATTTGAAAAGTTTTGCTTTTTGTTCCTCAGTAATACCGATACCTGTATCTCGTACGGAAAATGAAAATTTACCTTGCTTGTTGTCAATCGCCTGATAGACTAGTTTTAGTGCTACTTCACCCTTTTGAGTAAACTTTACTGCATTACTCAAAAGATTTGCTAAAATCTGTTTGGTACGAATAGAATCTAGATGGGCAAAACGAGGCATAGCAGGGTCTATGTCCAATAATAATTCAAGCTCTTTGTCTGCTGTTGAGTATTTTACAATATCAATGCTGTTTTCTAAAAGCTCTACCATATCGGTTTTCGTTATCTCAAGCTCTAACATTCCTGCTTCAATCTTAGAAAAATCAAGAATATCGTTAATAATGCCTAAGAGCGTATGACCTGAAACATTGGCACTTTTTACATATTGCTGTTGAACCGGGTTTAGCGGAGTGTTGGTAAGTAACTCCGTAAAACCAATCACTCCATTGAGCGGTGTACGAATTTCGTGGCTCATGTTAGCAAGAAACTCTGATTTTGCTTTGCTGGCGGCTTCTGCTTGTTCTTTGGCTTCTTTAATTTGTTTTAAGGCTTCTTTTTCCTTTGTAATATCCCAATTAGTGCCTATCATTCTGACGGCCCTGTCTTCTTTATTTCTGATTACGGTTGCAAGGGCTCTAATATTTCTAATTTCTCTGTTTGGAGTTTGTATGCGAAATTCAGTGTTAAATACTTTTTTACCTTTCAGGGCTAATTCAATCTCTGTATTAACTTGCTCTCTATCCATATCATATACTCCATTATACCAAGCTTCATAGACATTAGAGAATTGTTCTCTTTTTACACCATATAGCGTAAACATTTGCTCGTCCCAAGTCAGAATATTATTTACAATATCCCAATCCCAAACGCCTACTCCCCCTGCTTGAGTAGCCAGACTTAGACGTAGTTCGCTATCTTTGAGTGCTTGCTCGGATTTTTTTTGTTCGGTAATATCTTTACCAGTTGAAATAAAATAGTCACCAAAAGGAATACTTTCCATATACAGGTACTGGTCTGTGGGAGGGAAGTAGCTTTCCCAATGGTAAGGTGTGTAGGTTTTGAATATTTTCTCTACGATGGGCATAAATTGGGTGTGTGCATCAGCTTCAAAAATTTCATTAGCTGTTTTACCAATTATATCATTGATAGATTTGCCCCAAGATTTTAAAGCTGAGGGATTAGCATCGACTAACTGCCAACCCGTAATTTTGCCCGTTTTGTCTTTGACAATTTTCCACAAATGAACCTCATCAATTAGATTTTCAAACAATTCTCTGAATTTTTTCTCACTTTCTTGTAAAATCAGTTCAGTCTTTTTCCGGTCGGTCATATCAGTATGTGTACCAATAACTCTAGTAGCTTCTCCTCTTTCATTTCTTTCGACAACTTTACCTCTATTCAGTATCCATAAATAATTTCCTTCTTTGTTTCTAAATCGGTATTCGTGACTGAAAGTATCGCCATTATCAGGGGTTTGTGTTACATGGTTGATTGCCGCAAATACCCATTCAATATCATCTGGATGTAATCTATCTGACCATTCACTTGCTAAGGGTGCAAGCTCGCCCATTTTGTAACCCAACATTTCCACCCAAGCCTTGGAATATATTGTTTTACCATCTGCTGGTGTCCAATCCCAAATACCATCACCCGAAGCATCTAAGGCATAATTGAGACTTTTGATTAATGCTTCTTTTTCAAGTTCAAGTGTTTTTTGCTCTGTAATATCTTTGACATTGGCGAAGAAGTTGACGGTGTTTCTTTCTTCATCTTTTAAGAGGCTTGTGGATATTTGGACGGGAAAGCGCTTCCCGCTCTTCTTTTGGAAGGTAAGTTCAAAAGTACTCAAATTACCGGTCAAAGTTTGTTGGAAAGCTTTATCAATATTTTCCAGTTCTTCGGCTGGCCAATAAGGATATGGAGGTGTTTGACCAATAAGCTCGTCTTCAGAAAAACCGGTCATTTCACAAAATGCCTTGTTCACTATTATTTGCCTTCCTTCAGCATCTGTCACCGCAAAACCATCTGCCATATTTTCTAGCATTTGCTTTGAGAACATTTGTTCCTGGGCAATAGCTAGTCTATCGGCTTCTTCTTTTTGTTTTCGTTCAGTAATATCTTGTGCTATCCCTTTGAGACCAATTATTTTTTTATTTTCATCTGTTACGGCCTCTCCTTGTACCCATATCCAGCCATTGCTTCCATCTTTGCGAATAGTTTTTAACTCTAATTGGTAAGGAGTACCATGCTCGCGAGTAAGTTCCAAAGCGGAAGACAAAAGTTCCCAACTCTCTGCCGTATATAGTTTCATATGCTCAGTAAACGGGGGTGGAGGCAATGCAGGATTGAATTCATACATATTATAAAGTTCCTCTGTCCAAACCACCTCATTGGTAATGAGGTTAAGTTCCCAACTTCCTATTTTTGCAATTCGTTGGGCATTACGTAGCAGGTCAGCATTCTTTTGAAGAAGTAACTCACTATTTTTAAACTGCGTAATATCTTGGTGAGCGCCAAGCATTCTTATCGGTTTTCCTTGTTCATCTCTGATAGCCAAACCACGACATCGTATCCAGACGATTGAGCCGTTTTTATGGGTGTAGCGAACCGTTTGGTCGTAAGGATGATTTGGGTTTTCGCAATGCTTAATAAAGTTTTCTGTGGCAAGTTTTAAGTCATCAGGATGGATAATATCTTGCCAAGCCGATGATTTATGAGGCATTTCTCGGTAGTCGTAGCCTAAAACATCCCAAAATTTAGGATTCATCCATTCTTCTTCTGGCTGCTCCAAATCCCAATACCACAAGCCATCTAATGAAGATTCTTGAATAAAATCAAAAATTGTTTCATCGGTTTTGATAAGCTTATATAGTTCTTCCTTGAGATAATTCACATTTTTCATGTGGAGTTAAATTATTAAAAATTTACACAACGGTTTGTGTATGAACAGTAGCGGAAAAGAATTGACTGCTTTTCATATTACAATATACTTTAATTAATTTAAAAATCCTTTCAGCTTAGCACTCAAACCGCCATTGTTTATATACGTAGTAGCCAACTGAGTTTTTATTAGGCATACGCAACAAAAAGGCAAGATTTGCCAGTAATTAAAACACTTTACTAACGATAGTAGGAGTTGATTAAAAATTAAATAGTAAATAGAGAAACGGGATTTAGGCCTTTCACAAGACAATTTGTTTTAACCACTTAATTTATTCTTTGATTCAATTTGAGCTGACAAGGAATATAAAGTTAAGAATACTAGAATTAGGGGTATGTTTTTTATGTGTATGTATTAATTAATATAATGAATGTATTGGATTTTATTACAAAAGCCTTATCCTATTGTTTAATTTTCAATACAAACAACACTACCTTTATTTTTTTAGTTTTCTTTCAAAAAGTGTAAAAGACTAACCAAGGCTATATTTGGATTATCCTGCAGCAGTTGTTTAAGGTAACGATTATAACCACTTCCGATAATGATGAGCTCCCTATCATTTTCTTCCGTGTTTTCTACTATATCTCTTTAGATAAATAAGTTTCGTTTGTACCATTCATTAACCATATTAACTGTTTTACATATAAGTGGTCTTGCAAGCTTAAAATTTTTAATTCAATCAATTGGTTTAAAGATAATGTTCGATTTAAAATTAATAAAATAGAAGTTTAGTATATCGGTACACCTTTTAGCAAAGTACTTCAGCAATGATAAAAAATATTTTAAGTTTAATGTTTTATAAAACCTGTCTAACATCTTAAATAGTATTTTAAAAGTTTGACTAGAGCAATGCTTACAAAACTCCTTGCGCCATTATTTTATTGAATACGATACTATTTACTTCTTATTTTTAGCATTCCACTCCTCAATAATATTTACGATTTCATCAAAATGTTCTTCTGGAGATTTTTTATCAAATGCTGTAAATGCACTAAAGGTATAGCCATACGCATCCATTGATGGTCCATTGGCTCTTACAAACGGTCCTGAGAGCCCTGCCATCCAGCCATCATTTTTCCAGTTTTCGTTGTCTGCCCTAAATTTCCATAAGTAAAAATCAGCAGGTCCTACATCACTGTATTCGATCGTAAACATTTTTACTAATTCGATTTCTGTAGGAAATGTATTAAGTTCAGTTGGATAAATTAACCAATTGACCATATCAGCTTTAGATAATTGGATCTGCGTATGATAGGCTTCGGGAAACAGTGATAACTTATTTAGATTTTTTAATTGCATGTATAGTAATCCCCTGGTTTCATCGTCTTTCGCTAAAGACTGATAATGTTTAGTATTTACTTGTCCACTTCTTCTTAATAGGGCGGCAACGGCAAAATATTTAGGTCTATTATCGGTAAAATAATCTAGAGAAGCTTTAAGTTCTTCCAAGGAAGTTTGACTCGTTCCGTATCCTAATAAATCAAGAATCAATCCAGATTCGGCTCTACCCATCATATAGGCTTCATCTTCCCATATCCAATTGTGATACGAATCAGTTTGCTTTAATTTTTGTCGAATTGACTCGTTTTGTTTACTAAGAACCTTTTCACTAGCTGGTGATAATTGAAAAGTGCTTGAAGCTGAAGTTTCTAGTGCCAGATTAGCTAGGGCATAATTAAATTCACCCGTCTGTAGCGCTTGATTTAAATTATTTGAAAGCTCCTTACTATAACTAACCAAGGCTTTAGGATTTTGCTGTATGATTTGATATAAAAAAGTAATGGCTTCCTGTTGCTGCTCAGCGATAAGGAGTAAATCTATATTCTTTTTGATTTGGCTATTGGTTTGTGCAATTGCAGAACTGTATACTCCTAGCAAGAGTAATGTATATATTATTTTTTTCATCTTATTCAATCTGGTAGCTGTAGGTTACTATCTAAGCATTTTTTTAAGTGCCCAAATGTATTAAAATTGTAGATGTTATCAATAAGTAATTATTAGTTAGGTACCTTGGCTTTAAAACTGGTTGTAAGGGTTAATCACTGATTTATTCTTGGAAAAGATAGCAAGTGTTTTCGTGTATGGAGTAGTGCCAACCACCTTTCCAAAGTTTATAGTTACTACTGAAATCATAATCTATACCATAAAAATCACCCATTAGATAGTCTCTTACCTCATAATTAGCGGTAATTCCATAACAAGCTTCTAATAAGTAATATTGCCAATCTTCATTTAAGGTGTATGTTGCGTCCTGTATGATTTCAGTGGCCATCTCATAGGCATCTTCAGTATGTTTTGTTGAAGAAGTTGCTTTAGGAGGTTCACCGATCGTAATGGTTACATTTTTTAAGAGGTCAGCTTCTTTATGTAAACCTTGACCTTCTAATAATAAACACCTTTGATTAATCTCTCTTTTAACCAAACTAGAAGCTTGAGTCGAATTTATTTTCTGCTCTGGTCTTGGGGTTACATACAGGTAAAATTCATCATCTGTCTGCTTCAATAAGTAACCAGTGTTATACGCCATATCTTGATATAGATTGGAAAGTTTATCTAAAAATAAATCTATGTTAGGAAGCTTTGAAAACATTTCTTTGCACTCTTGTAAGGTGCAGTCTTTTATGAGTGAAATAAATTGACAGGTGTCGTAATTTTTTTCTCCTGAACATTGTTGGAGCCATAATTTTTTAATGTCATCTTCATCCTCAGGGCTAGGGGAATCATTAAGATTTTTTAAATATTGAAAATTCTCAATGGGTACATACATATTCACTACCTGTTGACCATTTTCACCTCGTATCGGTTTAATTTCTTTATGCCACCATTTTGCTTTTTTTGGCCACCAACTATGCGCAGTTCGGACTAAATGCATTCCCATTTTTGTATCTAATGCAGTCCATCGTTCATATAGCAGGACTTTTTGCTTTTCCCATTCTTCAGAAAATAGTGGAGCAGTACAATCTGCAAACTCGATAATCCAAGCTTCTATTTTTACAGCTTCTCCTGGGTGTAGGTCATCTCCTTTAGAACCGTGTCCTGCAAGGATCACACCTTTTTTCCATGCTCCAGGTAAATCTTCAACCAAAAAATGATTTTTGCCTCCAGGGGCCCAAGATCCATATACAATTAAAGAATTACAGTAGTTATTTTTGGTCATTTATTTCGTGTGCTAGTTTCGAAAGGTGTCTATACTGGAGTAAATATCTATTTTAGACGCCGAATTTATTAAATACAAGTAGCATTGACTAAGACAACTTTGAAGAAATCTTGTTTAAATTTTTTAAAATGGATAGGGGAGAACAGCCTCTTTGTTAATCGTCTTGGTCAATATCGCTATTTAATTATTGATTTGCGCATTAATTTGTTCAAAGTACGTTGTATAATCTCCATAATCTATATGTTTTGTTATCAAACCATTTTCAATGGTCAATATAGTGGTGAAGGGTATTGAAATGAGAATTGTCTCCTCGCTATTTTCTTTGAACCAAGCGGCAGGTAAAACACATTCAAACGTTGAATTTACTACAGTGTGTGACCCTGAAGAAAACGTTTTACTTATCTTGAAGTCAACATAGGGTGGTTTATCATTTTCAAATTGATCTTTAAAAACATCTTTAAAAAAGGTATATACGCTTTCTTTACCGTCAAACACAAACGGTTGTTTAAAAGCTTCTTTTGCAGTAGGGTCTTCAAAATGGATAGCGTCTGAGTAGAATATTTTCATCGAATCAAAATCCCAATCTCCATAGGCTTTCATATAAGCCAATGCAATCGCTGTGTTGGTAGTTTTCTTTGTCTGGGCAAATGATGCCAAAGGGATAGCAAGAAATAAAATACAGTATATTACTTTATGCATAGGTTACTTAATTTTTAGTCTTCAAGTTTAAAGGTATAGTTCAACTAGGTTATTTCTTGTGGAGGAAAACTACTGAAAGCTGCTTCCCTAAAATACCACTTATACCAGCAGCTACACCGCCTATAATCCCGGTTAATAAAATTAATAGATATGGATTACCACCAATTTGTAATAATTGAGCTATTTTTTTAGCTAAGATGAAATCGTTGGCACTACTCAGTATAAAACAGTACAGTATCCAAAAAACTACTATGGCCAAAAACGGAATAAAAAATACGGCTGCTTTTTGTAATGGAATACTCAATGCTGATAGTAAAGCTGCGATCATAATAGACCACCATGGTAGCACAAATGATAATAAAATTGCCAGCCCTAAGGTTGCTATGAAATTGATTCTATTTTTACTCATTTTGCTTTGGTTTTAAGGTCTGTGAACCGATGATATCCGTTGTTTTTTGATCAGATTGCATAAAATTAAGACTATGATAGGTACCAGCAGCCCAATCATCAATAAAATTATCATAGTACTTACTGCCCGGATTGCCGGATTGCCCGCCCGGGTAAATTCCTAATCCTGTTGGGGGAGAAGTCATCTCTACGATCATTCTCCAAGAAGGGCCATGATCTTCTGAGGTGGCATTGACAATATTACGGTCGCCCCCGATCGGAATATCAAATCTCGAAAACGCAGGCAGGCCTTGCAACAAATGACCAATATGGGTGCCTTTATAATTCGCCCAGGTATAATCACCGTCTTTTTCTTTTATTTCTTTTAAACGCTTCGCAGCTGCTTTAAAAGCTAATAGAAACAAATCCTTTGCTGTTTCGGTTTTATCCTTAGTTTCCACAATATCCATAAATTCGTGGTTGCCGTAATTTTTTAGAATATAAATGGTTTGATAGGTTTTGGGCTTGGTCAATGCCATCGTATCGCTGTCTAACTCATCCCATAGCATCGTATATAATTTACCATACCATTGTCTCCATATACTGGGACCAACTTCATTAATATCATTATTAAAATCCCAGGCTTTAATCTCGTTATAGATCGTTTTTTCGTCTTCAGATAGTGAGGAGGTTTCCATATGCTCTAACATATATGGAACTAGTTCTGCGGCTTTAAGGTTGTAATTGTTATTATGTAAATCTTTAAAATCCTGAACGCTAAAGGTTTCCTTAGATGCAAAAAAATCATTGATTACACGATTTCTGTAGGTTTCATATCGGTCATTAAATACATAATACGGATAGTTTTCATCTACCGGATGTTGATTCGCCGAACTTACAAAACCACGTTCCGGGTTCTTGGTGTGTGCATTAAATCGCTTAGGGATATAGGATTGCCAATCGTTTTCGGGTTTACTGCCGTCCATCAGAAACTTACCTTGCCCTTCCCATTTATTCGCAAATTTTCCTTGAATCCACAATGCAATATTACCTTGAGTTGAAGCGAATACAAAATTCTGAGCCGGAGCATTCCAATGTTGTAACGCATTGACATAATCATCGTAATTTTTTGCTTTATTCAGTTCAATAAACGTTTTTTGATTATTGCCACCGTCATGGGCTATCCATCGCATCGCATACCCGGAGCGTTCATTATCAGATTTAAAATTAACATCATAAACGACTGGTCCGTGATGGGTATACAGTACAGTATCCTTAAAATTCTCTCTACCTTTTACCTTAATATCTTCGACCCTAACCATAACATCTTTCCATTGGTTATCGTATCGGTATTGCGTACGGTCGTCATTGAATTTTATTTTATACCAATCAATGACATCTCTGGTGGCATTAGTTTCACCCCAGGCGATGTGTTGATTAAAGCCTGAAATAACACCTAATGCCCCGGGAATTGTTGCGCCAAAGGCATTGTGACTAGGTGTGCTTAATTGCATAACAAACCAAATGGACGGTAAATTAAGACTTAAGTGCGGGTCATTGGCCAATATAGCATTACCAGTAGCCGATTTTTTATCAGAAATCGCCCAGTTATTGCTACCATTATCCGGATGAGGTTTTGCTATGGTTTCTGGTATGGTATCCAACACCGCCTTACTAGCGGGAAGCGGTGTTTGGGGTACATCAATAAAACTCCAATCGGTATTGCTGGGGATTACAGGATCAGTACTGTCGAAAAAATCCGGGAATAATAAATCAAAATTTTCTTTTCCGATTAGGCGCAATACATTCGTATACTCCAGATCATCGTCATATCCTGCTAAGGTTTTGGTCATATACATCAATAGCAAGGAAGATTTTTTTATTGACCAACGTTCTGGTGTATAATCCAATAACTTGTATTCTACAGGATAGTCGTTTGGATGGAGCTGATCGATGTAGGCATTGACTCCATCTGCATAATCCTGCATAAAACCTAGCGTTTCAGGATCGTGTTGTTTCATATACGCTATCACTTGCTCTGCGCCATAGCCCATACCACGTCGTCTTTCTGTGCGATCATAGGTTAGCGCACCTTCACCAAAAATTTCAGATAAACGGCCTGCTGCAGCATGTGTTTGAAACTCTAATTGCCATAACCGATGTTTTGCGGTTATATACCCTTGCGCTTTATATAAGTCGTGTTCATTTTGAGCAAAAACGTGCGGAATTAGTTGTTCATCATAATGTACGGTAACCTTGTCTGTTAATCCAGGTATAGAGACCGCTCCGCTAATGGATTCGTCAGTTTCATTCTGCCAGATCCCTGAAACTGGGTTTAAAAACTGTCCCAAAGGAGGGAGGGAACCCATTTTGGTATTAAGGACATAAAAGATGGTAAGGGTAAGTACCAAGGTGATGACAAGTGTAACGTATTTCATTAAGTATAGCGATTATAAGTACCTAAAAATACCAAATATTATGTTATCAAAAAGAGATATGCTGAGTACAATGCATTTTTTTTACTGTCAAAATAGAGTACTAGTGAGTATTGGTGGAGTGGAGCAGTGGTATTATCGTAAGCATCTAGGAAAGATTTGCCAATAGTTAAAACACTTAAAAATCAACACTATGAGATAATTAAAAATAAAATAGTAAATAGAGCAACTGGACTAAGGCTTTTCATAGGAGCATCATTCTAAAAAGGAATGGCCTCTCATTCAAATACAGGATTGCTCGGATTTCATTTATAATGTTGTGTGAAGGCTTTTTATTCTATTCCTACTATTAATTCTGTTCTTATAAATTCTAGAGATTCTGCATAATAATCATTTCCATTCCAGTTCCCAATTTCTCTTTGTGTTTGTTGATTATGAAGACAAATAACAGGTGTCAAAGGATCTAATTGTATTCCAAAAGATTTTTTTCCATCATCATATATCGCGTAACTATTTTCGGTTTCGGCTTCTCCCCAACTAGTTTTTTCAATCAATTTAGTCGCTTTATAGAATTTTAAATGATCAAATATTTTAGGCTCATCCACTCTTAGTATCTCATACAAATCTTTACCAAATTCAATATATCGGGTTTTAACTTCTTCAAAAGTTTCCTCCACGTATTCTTGAGAATCATTTAGTAAAGGATGAATCATTTTTTTTAGTTTTTATGGCTTACACACAATGGTTACTAAATGTCTCATAGCCAATCAAAATATTACCTAGCTTTTTGATATTTCTGCGCATTGATTGCTTCTTGATAGCTATCGGGATTACTTTCTGCAATCATTGCGCCTTACCAAAAATACAACAACGATTCGATTGATCAATTCGCTGCTATGAGCATATACATAGCGTTGGCAATGTGCTATTCCTGTTTTTTTAATATAATACTCATCTTTGGTGCATTAACTTGCATCCTATCATTCACAAATGCATAGGTGTATCCATCTTCAGCAATCCAGGTATTTCCTCCGACATACGTAATCGGATATTTTTTGCTACTTTGAATCAAAAGTTGGTCTTTTTCTTCAATAACCTGCATTTCTATGGGATGCCCCATAACTTTTCCGGTATAAATACCCTTCAAACTTTCCAAGTTACCCTCAAAATTTTTAGTAATGCTCTTTTTTGGGATAAAGTAATCAGCAATAGAATTAGATATATTCGTAGGCTTTACTTTTCCTAAGGTATTTATTAAGGTTACAACGGTTAAGTCACTTTCTGGAAAATACCTTGTGTCCGATAAAAATCCTTCAATTACTCCATTATGAGAAAATACCTTATTACCTTCGTGTTGATTTATTTCTAGACCTAGTCCATAGTTAGTCACAGCACCATTTCGTAATTTGTTTGCCGTTGTCATGGAGTTGTATGCATTTTTTTCTAAAAGTTCATTTGAATGATACAGCGCAATTTGCCACTTTAGCAAGTCCTCAACAGTTGAACATAGAGAACCAGCTCCCTTTGCCATTTGAAGATCGCCTAATGTAGTGGGATTTAAATTCCCCTCTTCATTCATAGTATAACCGCCTACGATTGAATCTTTTGCTATTGAATAGCAGTTACCAGTATTTTGCATAGCTATTGGCTGAAAAATATTTTTTTTCAAATATTCTTCATAGGATAAGCCGCTTATTTTTTCTATTAATAGGGCTAATAAGTAATAACCTGAATTATTATAATCCATGGCCGTTCCTGGCTCAAAATCGAATTCTTTTTGCTCCAGGAGACGTAGAAAATTATCTGAAGAATAGCCTATTTCCTGTAATTGTACAGGGATGTCTGTCTCGGTATAGTCTTTAATCCCCGAAGTGTGGTTTAGTAATTGCCTTACCGTTACGCTTTTGTCATTGGTATTAAAATCAAGATGTTGTTCAATAGTATCGTCCAAAGCGACTAGTTCTTTTTCCACTAACTGCAATGTTGCTATTGCCGTAAATGTTTTGGTCACTGATGCAATCGGAAACACGGCTGTGGTTGCCAATGGAGTTTGTTTATCGATATCAGCGTAACCATAGGATTTTAGAAAGATAATTTTTCCCTTTTTTACAATACCAATTACTGTTCCTGCAATTATAGTATCTTCTATTAAAGGATTTACAATGGAATCAATCTGATGTTCAACTAGTTGTTCTCTGTCTTGTGATTGGGAGTTAGACTTATCTTTTTTGCAGGAGCTGAAAAATAAGATAAATACAATTGCGGGTAATGTAATGATTGATTTTGGTAGTGGCATTTAAGGTTGGTTATTGTGATTATAGGCAACGGTCTTATCTAACCGTCCATTCGGGTGTCAAAGTTACTGTTTTTTGAATAAACAGAGATGCTTGCCATTGCTCGGAGATTAGTTGAAGCCCGCCCTTAGTGTAGTGAAAGATAGTCGAATCCGTCGACCAGAGCGAAGCGACTGATGAACACTTAGAAATAGTAAATAAAGCAACCGGACTAAGGCTTTTCATAGGAGCCATTGTAGTGTGTAGTTTGTTTTTAATTATTATTTAGTTTCTTGAGCTTAGCTCTTTGCTCTGCTAAAGTACCAACTCCAAATTCTATCCTTTCTTTATCAGACACTTTTGTTGTGTCATAATTCTTCATAATCCAAGGCTTGAATTTAGTTTTGGAATACTGAGTCCCATAAATTTGGGGTTTACCAGTACTTAAGAGATATCTATCTGTAGCTGCTGCATACAATCTTTTGTTAATTGTAGAGTCTAATTCAATTGCTTTTTTCATAAGACTTACGGCTTTGGCATAATCATTAGAATCATTACCATGTTGAAAAACATATGCCACCATTTGATGTTCTTTTGCGGATTCAACAAGCCCCGAGTCTATTAGTTGATTTGCTCGTTTTTTTCTTAGCTCATCTCTTTTAGAAAGTCTAGACCATCTTAATTCGGATTTTCTATCATTTTGGTCACTTTCAAATATTTTTTTTACTCCGGCAGTCATGATTTCTTGCTCATCATTATAATTTTTTGAGCAACCAGCCACGATAATTAGAATTAGTAAATAGATATTTTTCATTTTTCTTTATAATTAAAACAAAGTGTTTGTGTATGCTTCGTTGCGTGTAAAATAGCGTTTACTTTTCGGTTAAGCACTAGCCAATTTTTTAATTTATTAGTTCTCCAACGATTTTTAATGCGTAATTTGTCAATTGTCCTTCATCACTATTATTAGACAATATAGCCACACCAGTATTTTTTGTAGGTACAATTATAACTATACTTGAACTTCCATAGGTTCCTCCGTTATGAAAATAGACGGTTTCATCTTTAATTTTATGAATACCCCATCCTAAACCTACTTTTTGTTCGCTATTTGTTAGCTGATTTGCAAGAAGGGATTGAACTAATTTTTCTTGGTCAACCTCAGGTTGAATGTGTACCTTGAGAAATTTTAGCAAATCTGGCATAGTAGTTTTTATACTACCAGACGGACTTAGTTCTGCTAAATGAATTAAAGGCATTGATTCTTGTTTTCTGTGTGGAATAGCTACATCTGTTAGATTATTTTCAGTTAAGTTTAAATAGGTTGATTTTAGTTTTAATTTTTTAATTATGTAATTTTCGAATAAATATGAAAATTTTGTTTTTTGAGATTCAGCCATTGCCAACCCTAAAATACCAATACCAAAATTTGAATATTTAACTTTACCATAATTATCCAAAGTGTCAGTCTCTTTCAATATCGAGAACATAAACTCTTTTGTAAACATGCCATAAGGGTTGTTTTCATCGAAACCATCAAGTTGGACTAAGCTTTTCGTACTGTCAAAAGCGGGAAGTCCAGATGTGTGAGTGGCTAAATCAACCAATTTAACTTTTGAAGCCCAGTCTTTATCTTTTGTTATGTTATTGGGTAAGTATTTTGATAGCAAATCAGACCGATTTATTTTATTTTCATATTCAAGTGATGCAAGAATAAATGTCGTGTATAACTTAGTGACAGAACCTATTTCAAAAAGAGTAGTGCTATCTACGTCCTTTAGTTGATTAGTGTATTTACCACCATAATAAAACGCATTTTGTTTGTGGTTTTTAATTATTCCTATACTTAACCCAGCATTATTTTTATTTTCAAAATGTTTCTTAGAAATACTATCTACATATCGTTCAATGTTTTGTGCAAAAGAGCCTTGAGTACTTACTAAAAGTAAAATAATAAGTGTTTTTTTCATGTAAAGTTTTTACGTTTCTATTATGACGAAGGTAAAGTTCTTTTGTTACATTGAATTATTGATTTTGGGATTGGTGCATTACACTTAACGGTTCGTACAACCCTCAGTTACGAGTAAATATGCAATTATTTTGGGTTAAGAATTGGCGTTAGCAATTCTGAGTGGATTCGAGAGCCTGTCCTAAGCTTGTCGAAGGGTAGTCGAATCCGCCGACCAGCGTTAAGCGACTTATGAACACGTAGAAATAGTAAATAGAGAAACTGGTCTAAGGCTTTCCATAGGATACATTGTTGTTGTGCGTTTTTACTTGCTTTGTAGTTCGTTTATTGCATTTAAAATATTCTTTTTATCTTTTTCTAAATCATCAGCAACTTTTCTAAAAAATGTCTGTCTATCATTGGGGTAATTCAATTCATAATTAACAGGAACTCCAATATTTTCATAACATTTATAATTATTATCTGTGTAAATTTCATTTGAAAGTGAAAAATACCAACCGTTTGGTAATGTCTTTTGCAAAGCGTCTGAAATTGCTCCATTTGTACTTGAGCCAATACGTTTTATATTATTTAATTCCATTGAACTTAATGCCAACATTTCAGTAGCACTTGCAGACTGTTGAGAAGTCAATAAATAAACTGGTTTTGTATATGGATTTTTGGCTGACTCTAAATAAATCGGTGTTTTTGCAGTGTAGCTATTATTGTGTCTTGCTTTTTTAAAGGCGATTTGTCTTCTTTCAGCGTTAAATCGTCTCAAAATTTCTAATGCTACTACGTCTTGTCCACCACCATTAAAACGGACATCGACAATAATATGCTTTGTTTCTTTCAGGTCTTGCATTATCCTATCCATTAACTTGCTTATTCCAGCTACTTCTTTTGTAATTTGTTGCTCGTAATTCAAACTATCAAATGCGTCCATATAAGTTGACACAAATCCATTTTTCTTGATAAGGCTATTGTTTAAATTTAAATCTGCATATAAAAACATTGCCTTGATTTGAATATAACCAACATTGTTTTCCATCTTTCCCCATTTCATAAGCCACGTGTCCTTGGTCAAATCTTCCTTAAGATAATAATCTGCAACAATTCCAGCAATCTCAAAATCGCCATATTCTTTTAGTTCTTCTGTTTCTTCTTCCGCTAATTCTGATTGAATTTGATTTTCTGCTAATTCGTAAACCTCATCAGTTGGTTCTATCGAACCGTGATTATCTTTCAATTTTTCAATCATATCCTCAATAATTAAGTATAAATCAACTTCTGTGCTTTTTGAATTGATTTTGTTTTTTGAGTTTATGTTAAGACTGTCCCAATTAATTTTATTGAGGTCAAAATAGGCATAGTGGTTTTTGTAAGTATTTGCAAAAACTTCAAAATTATATAAAATGTCGTTTTTGTCTTTTGTCTTTTGATTACACAAGTCTGGAAATTCGCTTATTCTTACATAGCGGTATTTGCTAAATCCACGTCTTATGGTTAGCGTATCATTTGAAATTTTCATTGAATTTTTGACTTCTGAAATATTGCCCTTTTTTGCAGGTAAGCAAGAAATATCTGTAATGTCAAAATATTCATAAGAATTAGCATCTATTTTCAGGGTTTCACCATAGCCTATGGATTTCCAAATTCCTTCGATAGAGTTGTTTTTCTGGTTATTTGGTTTGCAAGAAAACAATAAAATTGGCACAAGTGAGAAGAGAGTAATTTTAGTTCGCATAATGTTGATTAAATTCTACCCTAAAGATTGTAATTTTTAATATTTGTTACAGCTTTTCTTAAATGCACTACAACGTTTAGCTATGCGTAGTGCGGAAGCAAAAAATCGCTAGTCTTCGAATCAGCACTTAGCCAAAGTTTGTGTTTTGTTTTTATATTTTCCAAAATACTAAATTTAAATCTTTGGCGACAAATCAAACAGGCAAAGACCTTTCGGTCAAACCCTAATCCGCATTATCGCATAGGTGTTGTTAGCTGGCGTTTTTTTCTATATAATTTCTTTCAAACTCTCCAAATATTTTATTCAATTCAGTCCGTTGCGATTCCGTTATTCCATATTCCAAATCATTTAAAACCTCTTTGATAATATAATATTCGTCAAGATTTTTAATCTTCTTTTTTTCGAGTACTTTTTTTGGTAAATTTTTGATTTGAGAAGTCAAAATATTTAATGAAGGAAACTTTTTCGAAGTCAAATTGTTATTCAGTTCCGTTTTTAAATCATTCGGTAAATCTTTAAGTCCAGTTAATGAATCTCTTAATCCCTCTCTCAATCCTTTTCTAGCTAGGGATTCACTTTCCTTTTCCCAATTTCGTAACACGTTTACAGGAGAAAACTCCGCTTTAGGATCCATTTTTGCATATTTCGCTTCAAATTCCCAAATAATTGTGAAAATTTCTTTGTAAAATTCGTAGTTCGATTTATTAATTTTTATCATTTCTAATGAAAGCTAACGGTTAGTATATGGCAAGTAGGGCAGTAGAAAGCAATAAACTTTCAAGTTTGCACTGAGTCAAAACGTTGTATTTTGTTTTTAATTTATTCATTCTTAAAATCCAAATCAACGATTTGGCGGTGTTGTTAAATAGCACTGAACTTTCGTAAACCACCGAACGCCCTATTTGCTATATACAGTGTTAGCATCTTTTATTTTTTTATCAGAACTTTCGAAATGTTCTTTCGGTCATACCAATGTTGAAAAACAGTTATTGTATCAATTGGTGATTCGTTTACATAATAGCTTAGGACACTAGTTAGATATATTTTGTTAGTTGTTAAGCTGTCAATTCGCGAGTTTTGAAGTCGAGTTGATGTTTGATTTTTGTCCTTAACTCGAATCAAATATTGCTCATTAAACCAATTATTAAATCCATTATCTTTCCTATGTTCATAGAATTTCATCTTTTGACCTTTCACATTGATTTCAATCGTATCAATAGCTCTTCCACCAAATGATTCTTCCCCAAAATCAACGTGACAATATTTTCCAATTAACGAACTATCAAGATTAGTCGGCTCGTAATATCTTATATTCGAACCATCTTGTGCCATTATACGCGTCAAAAAATATGCTGCAATTACTGTTAATCCTGATTTTCTTTTCATCCGATTCTAATTGATCCTAACGTTTAGTACATGCAAAGTAGACGATTGCGGGCTCCAGAATTATCAAACCGTTACTAAGTTGAAGCGGGCTACAACCCTTAACTTTACTACCGTCACGCCTATTTTGTATATACATTGTTATGGCTCGTTATTTCATTTCCTCAATCAATTCGATAATACTTTTTGTCCCTGTAATTTTACAATTTTCCTCGTAATTCTTTTGTGGGTCAAGTCCAAACTTTTTCATTATCTCAGTGCGAATTTTATCATTTTTCGGGTTTCTTAAATCCCAATCAAGTTTGTAATGCTCTCCTTTTGTAAAATCAAAATCCCCATTATTATCAATCGTTTCATTTATGTCAACAGAATCAAATTTTGGTCTAAATCCAATACTATAATAACCATAAGGATTTTGTAAATGTCTTGAGGGATTTTTCTCAGGCAGCTTATCGTTAATTGCGGTGATGTATTTATCAAACTTTTTCTTTGGCAACTCTTTATGAATCAAACCCCATTGCAAGAAGACATTAGGTGTCTGGTCAATCCGCCTACCATATGAAATTGGAAATTCAAATTCCTCTATCTCAAGCGGCAAATAACCTATTATTTCTAATTCTCCGTAAAAGACAATATTGTCCATAATAAAGTCGGACGGTAAAGACTTTTTATTTTTAAGTTGCTCAATATCCACTGATTTACTCACAGATTTATATGCATACAATTTAATCAGCAATGGTGGCCCCATTAATAAATTCAGTCCGTGATTTTCTGGTAGTAATTTCCTTTTTCTTGCTTTATTTACGTCAAAAAGAATTCTACCAAATCCAAATTCAGTTCTGTTTAGTTTAAAGGCGAAAAAATCACCTGATTTATATTTAACATTTTTACGTTTAGCTTTCCTAAATTCTTCAATTTGTGTCAAATGGTCAGAAGGAGAGTTATTAATGAATTCAACAATCATTTTTTCTAAATCAGAATCAGTCCTGCGGTACTCCCAATCTCTTGAATAAAAAGTAGTCTGCGAAGTGTGGTTTCCAATTATTAAACCTCCACCTGAATTCACATTTAAATAAACTCCTATTGGTGTCCTCGATTCAAGTACTGAAGGAGTCAACTTTTTAGGTTTGCCCTTTCTTGTTTTTGGTAAAATAAGCTCTCTGTTTTCGGTCTGCTCATTAAACTGAATCTCTTTATATTCTTTGTTGGTAGAAATCACTTGTTTTTTAATCGTATCTCCCTCAAAATACAATATTGAGTCAGGTCGATATGTATCTCCTTTGAATTGAACTTTGTCCCACGAATCCATAACAGGTTCAAGTCCGAAATATTTTCTTTGGTCGTTGGTTAATTCTGTCATATAAGTTTCTTGCTGTGTCGTTCGCTAATGAGCCATAACGTCTCTTGTATGGTGCGTTTGCATCCCGAAGGATGCACATGCATTATACAAACTGTTAACTACATTTATTTTATTAATTCTACTCTTGTAACTAAATATGTTACATTATCTTTTTGATATTTCAAAATGCCACACAATTCCAGATCCGATAAATTGCGATAACTTATTTCATATTTTTCTTTTTCATCATAAATTATAGAATATGCTTGGCTTATTTCAGTTACAAGTTCTTTTTTCGTAAACCCTTTCTCATTGTAAATTTCATAAGCAATAGATTTTTTTGAAGGAAAATCCATTACCAGTACGGCTTTGGAATCATCAATTACGGGAGAATTGCACTCAATTAATTTATCTAACTGGGGTTTTTGTAAGTTTATTCCGCCGACACCACCTTTTTTTCGAATATACCTTTTTCCATCATCATTCATTCTTTGAAATGGAATTGCAGATTTTAGATATTTAGCATGATTTATTTCCGATTTGTCCAAAATATAGATCTTATTAGATGTCTCGTCTTTACAAGCTAGAATTGCAATCAATGCAATAATAATAGATAAAGCTTTTTTGGTCATAATTGTAGTTAACGTTTAATATATGTGTCGTAGCAAGGCAAAATGTTACCTTGTTTTTTGATTTTCCTGCCTACCTGGCGGATGGCAGGCAGGTCTGCGCAATGATTGCCAACTTTTCCATTCGGCAAGTATTGCGTCTTCAAAATATACACAAAGCAATCGATTGATCACTTTGCTGCTATGGCACATATATGTTGTTATCGCTCGTTTTTTGTTTTTAATAGATCAATTATTTCCTGCTCCAAATTTTGGTCAGAATAATCATTTGGAAAAATTAAATATTGGTACCCCCAAGCAGCATTGTCTATATTTAAAAGACCGTAGTTCTCCTTAAATAACATAGCTCCATTTCCATCAACAACAGGTTCTTTTAGTTCATACAAGTCAAATCCTTTATTTAAAAAAACACCGTTATAATAAACGTCATTTTTTATTTTCTTAAATTCAAATGGGCCAAAGAATAATTGACTGGTTTTTGGTAAGAATTTCACATCAGTTATTCTAGTTGAATCTGGTAAATTATAATAATGATATTTTATAATTGAATCCGTATAAATTATTTTCACTTTATATTGCATTTCATATGCAAGTTTATCTAATTTATATGAATACATAGTTCTGTCTTCCGTCCGATTATAGATTTCGCTTTTTAATTCAAAATACTCAGAGTCAGTTTTATTCCCCATAATTGAAACTCCGAAAACTAAAATTAAAGTAGCTCCGACCGCAATTATGGTGATGATAACTATTAGTATGTTAATTATTTTTTTCAAATGAGAGATAACGCCAAATATATGAATCGGAGCAAGGCAAGCATACCTGATTCAATTGATTTATCTGCGCATTTTTATTTTTTGTCCAATTTATAAAAATCTAGCGCCACCGCAAAAAGGGAATGACCTTTCGATCTAGCACTAAACTTTGCTCTGATTTCATATATAATGTTGTATGTAGGCTTTTTTAGTCCGTTACATACCATTCTTTATTCAGTTTATCATAATTTAGGTCATAACCATAATAAGACTTGAAGCTTAGACTATAATTTCCATTTTCATAAACTTGATATAAGTACTTTGTTCCGATCTTTGTCCTCTCCGGAATATCAAGATTTGACTTTTTTTCAAGTTCAGCTAATGATTTTGGATATTTCCCATTTTGTAACTTGTATTTGTCTATCAGTTCAATTATTTGAGTTCCTTTTTCCTTAGAATTTTCAATTTGCCATTCTCTAATAGGAGTAGATACTAACCAAATGATCAGTAATTGTATTAAAGAAATAATAAAGTAATATTTGAGTTTAGATTTGTGCTTTTTGTCAATAAATATTGAGATCAGAATTCCAATAATTAAAGCGATTAGTATGAAAACTATATAGTATGTTACTCCAAATACAAATTCCCAAGCAAAGGAATAATTCCAAACATAGAATGTCAGAATTATCATAGATAAAACTCCAAAAATTATCAGAGTTTTCCTTTTCGGATATAAAATGTTTTTCAAATACAATTTCTTTTTTTAGGCTTACATACAACGGTCAAGTATAAGCGTAGTGCGGGGTTTCGGAGCGATAAACTGTTCGCCCACCGTAAAGTTTATTAGGAGCTAAAACACTCAATTTTAGCATTTAAGCCCTCATTACGCTTATACAATGTTGGCAGCTGGCTTTAATTTTTTCTGGTCTTTGGAGTTGTTGGTTTTTCGCCTTTTTCAATTCTGTCTGTAGGAAACTTTGGTGGAACCGGTTTTTGTGGTTCTTTCGGAGCTTCCTTTGGATTTTCCTTTTTGCTCATAATTATTATTATTTGAATGTTACTATTACTAATTGAATTCCTGTTAAAATCAAAGATACTATTAAGAAAGTTTTGGCTCTATATAAATCAAGGCTTCTTTGATCATTAAACGTTGTATGATTGTCGGTTACCGTAATCAAACGTTCTATTAATTCTGTTTCAAAAGTCAGTTTATCTTCTTCACTGACCTGAGAATTATAATCTGGTATTTGTTTGGTTTCAAATTCTCGAATATCCTTAGTTAATGCAAGGTTTCTATATGCGAAACCTTTGAATAAATTGTTATAAGACTTGATTAAAAAAAATGCACTAATCAGTATTGTTATTCCAATTGTAATTATCATTACTTGCACTACTTCTAATTCGCAAAAAAAATCTTCGAAAAACTCTCTATCTGTATAAATTGAATTTAGTCCAATGATCAAAGTAAGAATAGTAATTGGGATATTTATTGATTTATCTAAATCCATTCTTCGATTTAGTTCTCGATCATAAATACTCTTATAAAAATTAAATGATTCCATCCTGTTTTTTATTGGCTGCTGTTTTTTTATTCTTCTTCATATTCAATTGTTACGTTCAAAGTTGAATCCGAATAAGTCAATTTGTTAATCTGAGTAATTGGCTCGAGTTTGTCCGAATATGTAACTACTAAAGTGTCAAACGATTTCCATTTTGTTTCCACAGTCGTTCCGCCTGTGTGTTCAGCAGAGAATACGATTTTCTTTTTTGTGTCATCTGGATTGTCAGAGCAACCCAAGTCAATTGAAACTATTATAGCAGGAATTGTCACAGCATTTCCGCCATATTCAAAAGTTGTCGCTTGTCTTAGACCTTCATAGTCACAGTCTGTTTTTAAAATTTCTTTTTCAGGTTCTCCGAACAAGTCAAATGTGCTTATGAATATTCCGTAAATGACAAACAATCCAATTATCAAAATTGAAATGCTTATCAGTCCATATTTTACTATTCGGTTCATTTTTTAGCTTGCTGCCAACGTAGGAATAAACACACCGGTGTGTTTATCTCCATTATATATTAATTACAAAACTAAATGAATTTTTCAAAATAAAGCTGCGCTATGAAACGGGTTATATAATCGTAGTGTATAATTTATATCAAAACGCTAACACGGCACTATCTTCTTACTCTTGTTAGCTATTGCATTGGTCCTGTTGGTAAAGGTTATTTACTATAAATTATGTAGGATTACGCTGATGTAGCCGTTGCATTAAACGTTTAATAAACGTTTAATAAACGAATAATTTACAATCATCATTAACTACCCGCAAAAGGAGTTCCAAACACACCTACTGCCAATTCTGCCCAAAGTACCAAAAGGAGTAGGAGGGTTCCTAAAATGAGTACTAAGCGTGGTACGGGTTGGGTAATCTTTCGTAAAATGAGCTCAATACCCAGGGCAGTGCTGAGTAATAAGGTGCCCATAATGATAAAATCGCTCAACTTCCAATCTACCGTGTCACTAAAGTTCATGGTAATAAAAGGAATCAATAGCAGTAGCGCAACGCCACTGATCAATAGTAAGAGTCGTTTAGGTTGTGGTTTCATAATCTGTTTATTTAAGTACTTTGAAATACAAAGTAAATAAATATCTAGTAATAATACAATAGTAGGGCGTTCTAATCTATTGTTTTACTGTGCGCTAGGATTCAGTAGGGGGAGATGCAGGTTGTAAAATAGGTGTTTTTCCCCATTGCCGTGCTTTGGTTTCTCCAGTACATTTGTACCATAACATTTTAAAAAAACATACTATAAACCATTTTTACACTTAGCATTATGAATATTTTAGCCATTAATTTCCGTTCTATTTTAGCCTTTATTAAAGAATTACCAGGAGCTTGTAGTCACGCCATACACAGATAGTAGGGGACTAAAACATACTAACCAACCAGGGAAAAACAAAAATCAAGTCAGGGAAAGAATGCACATCATAACGATGTGCATTTTGTTTTTGTGTTAGCTCGTAGTTTATTCCAATGGTAATAGCGCTCTTTTAGTTAATTCGTTTTTTTGGTGAGTAGGACAGAAGGTAATGTAAACGGTCAAATTAGGATGCAAACCGGATAAAAAAAATGAATGAGGCTACTTTAGGGTACTTTACTGGTTCAAAAAGGGGGTTTTCCCCCATTGCGATGCCTTCTTTTCTGAGCTATATTTGTACTATAACATTTTAAAAAACATACTATTAATCATTTTTACACATACAGCATTATGAACATCTTACACATTAACTTCCGTTTTATTTTAGAGTTTATCAAGGAATTGCCAAAAGCGAGTAGTCACGCTATCCATAGATAGTCAAGTAGTACTACAATCTTTTCAACAGCATAATTATTTGGGGAAATAATTAGTTATAAGTTAAGTGAGAATGAAAAACCGTATCAGGTAACTGATACGGTTTTTTTAATAATGAACTTTTATGATAAATGTACTATGTTTTCTTAATTTTTACCGTTGTATTTCCGATGGTTAATACATACACGGCGTCTGCCGTCAGCGTTGAACAGTTTATTTTATTGTCTTGTATGGATACAGATCCTTGAGAAAGTAGTTTTCCATCAAGCGAACTTATTGTATAGGATACTGGGGCTGTGTTTTTAAGCGTAACCGTTAGTGTAGCATGTACTGGATTAGGATAGATCTTAGTTACTGTATTATTTTCTTCAAAATCAGTCACGGATAGGGTGGAGATTAAGCCGTTGATGTCATATTTTGAGAAAAAGTTCCAAATTAGGGCAGAAGCGTCAATATCATAATTGGTACCCGGACTATTATAGGAAGTTCCGGGCCATTTATGACCTCCATTGATAATTTTGTAATGTGCAACAGTCGCTCCATTATCCCCGTTGGTATACAATTGATATTCTACAGTAGAGCCATCCGAAGTGTTACTATCTTCTATATCAGTTATCTCAGGATCTGGGTGACAATTATTAAAATTGGCCCAGAAGCTTAGCACGCTCGGTGTTGATTCAATCCAGTTTGCTCCTTCATAGGGCACTGTAGGATCGGATGTTCCATGAATTTCCATTACCGGCATTTGATGTGTTGGGTTGCAGGAATTAGTTTGATTTTTATTCATCGTCCCCGTCACTGAGGCTATTGCTGCAAAACGATTGCTAAGCTCGCACGCTAGTTTATAACTCATAAATCCTCCATTAGACATTCCTGTGCTATAAATCCGTGAGGCATCAATCGTATAATTTGAAGAAATTTCATCAATCAGGGCTTCAGTAAATCCAACATCGTCTACGGTACTGGTTCCCCAGCCCACATTAAAATGAGTGTTACCGTTATTATCAACTGTCCCCATAGGATGTACGATTATAAAACCATTGGTATCTGCAAGGGGTCTAAAGTCGCCATAATTCATTTGATCATTAGCGTTCGAGGTATATCCGTGAAAATTAAATACCAGTGGAGCAGGAGTGTCATCAGTATATAATTCGGGTACATATAAAATATATGACCGGGTTATTCCGTCGTGAACTAAGCTAGCCGAAAGGGTCTGTTGTGCATTAGTCGATGCAAACTTACCGAAGCAAATAATCAGAGTGATTACTAAACTTCTTAAGGGAGCGCGCTTTGTATAAAAAAATTGGATCATAGTGAATGCTGTTTTTGTGAGTTTTAACTAATAAGCATAGGAAATGAACTCCTCTTAGTTAGGATAAAGGTACTTTACGAATTTTAGAATAACCGAAATAAACTACGTTTTTTTATTTTTCAAAGACACTTGTAGAAATTAAAAAAACCAGATGGTAATCCATCTGGTTTTATACATACTATGTTTTATAGGTTTATTGTTTAAGCGAGCCAACCATATCTTCTGGTCGTACCCACTCTTCAAATTCTTCTGCGGTTACATAGCCAAGGTTAATGGCTTCTTCCTTCAATGTAGTTCCGTTTTGATGTGCTGTATTGGCAATTTCAGCAGCTTTATAATACCCGATTTTGGTATTTAAGGCAGTCACCAACATCAGCGAATTGTTTAATAATTCTTGTATACGCTTAGTGTTTGGTTCAATACCTTGTGCACAGTGCTCATCGAAAGAAACACAAGCGTCTCCTAATAATTGGGCACTTTGTAATACGTTAGCTGCCATAACGGGTTTAAAGACATTCAATTCAAAATGCCCTTGCATACCTCCAACATTTACGGCTACATCGTTACCTATGACTTGCGCGCAAACCATCGTTAAGGCTTCGCATTGGGTTGGATTTACTTTACCCGGCATAATAGAACTACCAGGTTCATTAGCTGGAATAATTAATTCGCCGATTCCACTACGTGGTCCAGAGGCTAACATACGGATATCATTGCCAATCTTGTTTAAGGCAACCGCCAACTGTTTTAATGCGCCGTGGGTTTCTACAAAAGCGTCATGTGCCGCTAAGGCCTCAAACTTATTAAAGGCACTGACAAATGGTAACTTCGTAAACTCCGCAATGTAAGCCGCTACGCGATCTGCATACCCATCTGGAGTATTTAAACCGGTTCCTACAGCGGTACCACCTAGTGCTAGTTCGGCCATATGCGGTAACGTATTTTCTAAAGCTTTGATACCGTGGTCTAGTTGAGACACATACCCAGATAACTCTTGCCCAATGGTTAGGGGAGTAGCATCCATAAAATGCGTTCGTCCAATTTTTACCACATCTTTGTATTGTGTAGCTTTTTGATCTAAAGTATCTCTTAACTGTTTAACACCGGGAATGGTTACTTCTACTATTTTTTTATAAGCAGCGATATGCATCCCAGTAGGGAAGGTGTCATTAGAGGATTGTGATTTGTTAACATCATCATTAGGCGCTAAGGTTTTATCGCCTTCGCCAATGGTTTTACCGGCTAACTGATGGGCACGATTAGCGATCACCTCATTCACATTCATATTGCTCTGCGTACCGGATCCAGTTTGCCAAATTACTAATGGAAATTGGTCATCGTGTTTACCCTCTAGAATTTCGTCGCACACCGCTCCGATAAGATCTCTTTTTTCTTTAGATAAGGCACCTAACTCACAATTGGTGTAGGCAGCTGCTTTTTTTAGGTATGCAAACCCATACACAATTTCTAAAGGCATAGAAGCTGCAGGCCCTATTTTAAAATTATTTCGAGAACGCTCGGTTTGTGCGCCCCATAATTTATCAGCAGGTACTTTAACCTCGCCCATAGTATCTTTTTCGATTCTATATTCCATTATGATGATGATTTATATTATATTCTTACGTGCGCAAATTTAAGCATTTGACACCCTTTTTAAGAAATTGGATGCTATTTTTTTAACAAAATTAGGACGACAGCTGCATAGCGTTAAAAAATATATGTCGAACTGTTGCAACTTATCCCACAGAGTTATTATCTTTGGCAAAAAATTGAAAATAGACACTCGTTATGTTCGAATTTGATCAGTATTTAGGATTCTTAGCGTTTTTAACCATTCTTACTATAGGATTTTGGTTAATGATTTTTTTATTAACCTTCGTTATTCCGTATTGGATTATAGGAGCGAATATTGAAAACTTCAAATTAAGAAGAGAAGCTAAGCGCAAAGCTGCAGAAGAGGCATAATTTAGATATAAGTATACTAAAAAAGGAGAAACAGAATGTTTCTCCTTTTTTTATGCTTTACAATGAATTAATATTTCATTATCCCTCAAAGTCGTCATCTCCACCATAATCATTCTGTGATCGTTGACGTTTTTTCTTTTCGTTAAAACGGTATACAAAACCTAGATTAAAACTACGTACCCTCCACTGAAACTCACTAACCTGTTCAAAGAATTCTGTAGTGGTAAAGCTATCTCTTCTTCTGCTGTTTAATAAATCACTTACGTTAAAGGATATGGTCCCATTATCTTTGAGTACATCTTTACTAAAGGCGAGATTAATAGATAGAATTCCATCTTGTCTACCTTGTATCTCATCAGACGCCCCGCGGTAAAAGGCATTGGTTTGCCAATCTACTTTACCTGGCAAGGTTACTTTAGAGCTTAATCTCGCAAACCAGCTGCTATTTTCTTGCCCGTAGTCCTGTCCGTTGAAGGAACCATCTAATTTAAACTGGAAGAAGTTGACACTACCATTAAGACGTAACCATTTGGCCGGATTGTATAAAAATCCAAATTCTCCTCCACTACGTTCGTTAGTCGCTAGATTAAATGGTATACTACGCACTACCTCTACAGGTGAGCCACTTGGCCCAGTAATCGTAACTTCTTCGCGTACTCGTTGAAAAGCATCGGTTTCTCTTTGGTAATAAATAGAAGCGGTTAAGGTCAACTTATCCCAACGTTTTAGGTATCCTAAATCAAAAGCATTAGAGAATGCTGGTCTTAAGTTAGGGTTACCCTGAAAAATATTGGTTCTACTGCTTCGCGAAGGAAATGGATTAATAAACCAACCTCTGGGTCTATTAACTCTTCGATTATATCCTAAAGTAATATTTTCTTCTTCACCTAATTCGTAAATGATATTAACGGTTGGGAAAAGGCCTAAATAGTTGTTATCAAAATCCGTGTCTATAGGAAATGAAAACTCTTCCTGAAGCTCTTCTTCCGTTAATAAGGAGGTAATTTCACCTTTAAGATTGGTATTTTCTAAACGCAATCCTAGTAAGAAATTGAAACTTCCAAATTTGGTGCCGTATTGCGTATATACTGCCTGTACATTTTCGGTATAATCAAATATGTTGGTTTGATTTTCATTGATGACTAGATTACCCTGGCTATCTTCTTGGCGAAGGACATAATCGGTAACTTCATTTTCTATATTACCGCGATACCCAGCTTCAAACTGTGAATCTTCACCAATAGGAAGTACATAATCTGCTTGTAATAAAAACTCTTTTTGTTTCTCTGTAGTATTCGTCTCTTCTCTAGGGATATTAATTTCGGCTGTGCTCGTATTATTATAACGTACGGGTTCTGAAATAAAGGCTTTTTGCTCTTCATTATCTACATCATACTGTAAATCCGCAGTTAGTTGGTGCCCAGAGTCATTAAATTTATTAATATAATTAAAGGAGACCTGGTAGCTTTCATCTTTTTCGATTTCCAACTCTTTTCGTTCTGTACCGATTTGAGGATTGTCATTAAGAATATAGTCATTAAGGTTAGTGGTTAGATCCTCGTCTCTTCCGTTTCGATAAAAAACGGCTCCGGTAATTGATGATTGTTCTGTGATGTAATACTCGATACCCAGATTTGTATTAAATCCTTTATCTTGTCGATCATATTCTCGTCGCTCAATATTACGATTATAAGGTACGCTATCTAAAAATGCATCTTGACGTTCATCAAAAAAACGGGTGTCAAAGAATCCATTTCCTGGACTTTCTCTGTAGCGGTACCCTGTAGTATTAAATATATTATACTTATCGGTTCGTAAGTTAACGTTGGCTGTAACATTGGAGCTGGTAGGATGTCCCACATTTACATTTACAGAACCATTAAAGCCTAAAGTTTTTTCCTTTCGTAAAATGATATTTAAAATCCCTGCAGTACCTTCTGCATCATATCTCGCTGAAGGTGAGGTAATCACTTCCACGCGCTCAATAGCCTCTGCAGGTAACTGTCCTAAGACATCTGTGGAACCGAATCCGGCAAGGGCGGATGGTCTACCATTAATGAGTATTCGTACATTTTCGTTTCCTCGCAAACTGATACCACCTTCAATATCCACTGATACGGAAGGAACGTTGTTTAGCGCGTCACTTACAGTACCTCCACTGGTAGTGAGGTCTTTACCTATATTATAGATTTTCTTATCCAATCGAACGTCAACCGTGGTCGTTTCAGCCACAATGACTACATCATCTAAGGATTCCATATTAAGTGCTAAGGAAATCGTTCCTAGATTGGTGTTTTTGGAAATGGAACGGTTTGGTAAGGTTTCAGTTTTGAAAGAAATAAACTCGATTGAAATATCATAAGTTCCTTCGTTGATTTTAATGTTGAAGGCACCCTTACCATCGGTTATCCCTCCGGTAATAACTTGTTTACTTTTACTATCTTTAAATGCTACAGTAGCATATTCTAAGGGCTCTTTGGTATCCTGGTCAATTACTTTACCAGAAACAGTATATTCTTTCTGTGCGTGTACTAATGCAATACATAAAAAACTAAATAAAAAAACTAGACCTTTTGTTCTCATAAATTTGGGCTTCCAATTAACTCGGGAAAAATAAGGTAACTAGCTGTTGATAGCGGTTAAAGCGCTGTTAAATAACAAAAACTCTAGTTTTGTTAACACTTGTTCAGAGAATACTCGTCACATTTTCAGGGGGTCTACCGATCACAGCTTTGTTGTTTTTAACAACTATGGGTCTTTCCATAAGTTTAGGATGTGCTACCATCGCTTTGATTACCTGATCATCCGAGAGGTTTTTGCCCTTGTAGTTCTCTTTCCAAATGGTTTCATTTTTCCTAATGAGTTCTAAAGGTTTAATGCCTAAGAGTTCAATTAATTTTAACAACTCTTTTTCATTTGGCGGAGTATCAAGGTATTTGATGATTTCAATATCTTCATTTTTTTCTTCAAGAATTGTTAAAGTTTCTCTTGATTTTTTGCATCTGGGATTATGATATATAGTTACCATGTTTATTCTGTTTCTGTTTGTTGACCCATCATCATCAGATAGGCCTTTAAAAATTTATCTATTGCTCCGTCCATAACTGCATCTACGTTACCAGTTTCTTCTCCTGTTCTTACATCTTTAACCAGTTTATAAGGATGCATTACATAGTTTCGAATTTGAGAGCCCCATTCAATTTTCATTTTAGCCGCCTCAATCTCATCGCGTTGCGCTTGTTGTTTTTTTAACTCCAGCTCAAAAAGCTGTGACTTCAGCATTTGTAAGGCTTTTTCTCTGTTATCGTGTTGTGACCTGGAGTCTGAACAGGATATTTGGATCCCAGTAGGGAAGTGGGTCAGTTGAACCTTGGTTTCTACTTTATTTACATTTTGTCCTCCAGCACCACTAGATCTTGAGGTGATGATTTCATAATCTGAAGGATTAATGTCGATTTCAATACTATCATCGGCTAAGGGATAAACATAGATGGAAGCGAATGAAGTGTGCCGCTTGGCATTACTATCAAATGGAGAAATACGCACCAGTCGATGCACTCCGTTTTCGCCTTTAAGCCATCCAAAGGCATATTCGCCGTCTATTTCAAGAGTCACGGTTTTGATACCGGCTACATCACCTTCTTGATAGTTCAATTCTTTAACTTTAAACCCTTTCTTTTCGGCCCACATCAAATACATACGCATTAGCATACTGGCCCAATCACAGCTTTCGGTTCCACCAGCACCAGCAGTAATTTGAAGTACAGCGCTCATAGCGTCTCCCTCTTCGCTAAGCATATTTTTAAACTCTAACTCTTCAATAAGTGTTAGAGCTTCCTCATGTTTCTTTTGTACTTCCGCCTCAGAGGTGTCTCCTTCTTTATAAAACTCGTATAATACCTCCAAGTCGTCAACTAAGGTTTCACTTTGTTTATAATCGGTAACCCATTTTTTTTGCGCGTTTAGTGCGCGCATTAATTTTTCAGCTTCTTGTGGATTGTCCCAAAAGTTAGGAGCAAAGGTTTTTTCTTCTTCGTTAGCAATTTCGATAAGCTTGTTATCGATGTCAAAGATACCTCCTTAACGCAACCAGGCGCTTTCTGAGATCTTGTATTGTCTCCGTATTGATCATACTGTTAATTTAAGAACAAAAATAGGATTTAACAGTTCAGAAGAAAATATTTTTAAGTTTTTTTATAGTTTTAAAACGTAATCTTAGCACAACTTATGAAACACCGCATATTTTCACTACTCATCGGGCTTTTTACTTTGACTACCAGTTATGCTCAATTCTTGTCCGAACAAAAAGACTTACAGTCGTTTACGGGCTATTTTGATTTTTATTATAATGAAGCGAAAGATGAAATCTATCTAAAAGTTGATAAATTAAACACCGAATTTTTATATGTACATTCCCTCACTTCAGGAGTAGGATCAAACGATATCGGTTTAGATCGTGGACAAATTGGGGATGGGGTAGTGGTTAAATTTATCAAAAGAGGCAATAAGCTACTATTAATTCAACCTAATTTAAGTTATCGTGCCATTACCGATAATGAAGAAGAGCAGCAAAGTGTAGCACAAGCCTTTGCGACCTCTGTTTTATATGGATTTACGATTAAAGAAACCAAGGAAGAATCCTATATTATTAATCTCACACCTTTTTTAAAATTAGATGCACACGGCGTAGCGCAACGGCTAAAAGCCTTAAAGCAAGGTAGTTTTTCGGTAGATGACTCCCGAAGCGCTCTGCAACTAGAGCGTACAAAGGCTTTTCCAAAAAATGTAGAATTTGAAGCACTTATCACTTTTAAAGGCGAGGCTAAGGGGAGTGAGCTTAAATCGGTTAGTCCGGATCATAGCTTTGTATCTGTTACTCAACATCACTCTTTTGTAGAACTGCCGGACGATAACTATCAAAAGCGAAGTTTTGATCCCAGGTCTGGCGCGATAGCCATGTCCTATATGGATTATTCCACTCCGGTTTTTGAACCCATTGTAAAACGATTTATTATTAGACATCGCCTGGAAAAGAAAAATCCTGAGCTGCCAGTCAGTGAAGCTAAAGAACCTATTATTTATTATTTGGATAGGGGTACGCCTGAGCCTGTACGATCAGCATTATTAGAAGGTGGGCGATGGTGGAACCAGGCGTTTGAGGCTATTGGCTATAGTAATGCTTTTCAGGTTAAAATGTTACCCGAAGGTGCTGATCCAATGGATTTGCGTTACAATATGATCCAATGGGTGCATCGCTCTACAAGAGGATGGAGTTATGGAGCTAGTGTAGTAGATCCTAGAACAGGAGAGATTCTAAAAGGACACGTTAGCTTGGGGAGTTTACGAATCCGTCAGGATTTCTTAATTGCTCAGGCATTACTAAATGCACCGTATAAAGATAGTGATGACAATCATCAACCGATGTTGGATATGGCTTTAGCCAGAATTAGACAGCTCTCAGCGCACGAGATTGGTCATACCCTAGGCTTTGCCCATAATTTTGCAGCAAGTACTAATAGCAGAGCATCCGTAATGGATTATCCGCATCCACAAGTAACGTTAAAGGATGGAACCATAAGTTTGGAGAATGCTTATGACACTAATATAGGAGGGTGGGATAAAGTATCAGTAGCCTATAGTTATAAATCATTTAACAATCAAAAAGAAGAAAAAGAACAACTCAACAGGCTATTAGATAGTGCCTATCAATCTGGGTTGCGATTCATTTCCGATCAGGATGCACGTCCTAAAGGAGGCGCTCATGAGTTAGCACATCTTTGGGATAACGGAAAAAGTGCTGTACAGCAGTTAAATGAGGTTTTGGAAGTAAGAGGAGTTGCTATGCAAAATTTTTCTGCTGATAATATTAGATCCGGCGAACCTTATGCAGTTTTAGAAGATGTTTTTGTGCCGTTATATTTCTTTCACCGGTATCAAACTGAAGCAGCGGTAAAATTGATAGGTGGTTTAACATATAATTATGCAGTTAAAGGGGATAATCAACTTATCGTAAAGCCGACTGAGGTGACCAAGCAAACCGAAGCCCTTGCGGCAGTCTTAAAAACCCTGCTTCCTGAATATTTGAAAATACCTGAAGACAAACTACCGCTTTTTTCGCCAAGAGCCTACGGTTATCCACGAACACGCGAATCCTTTAAGGGTAAAACCGGAGTAGGCTTTGATGCGTTAAGCGCTGCAGCCACTGCTTCGGATATGACCCTAGACTTGCTACTACACCCAGAACGTGCTTCAAGATTAGTTCAACAGCACAGTCTGGATACCAAGCAATTAGGATTGGAGGAGGTTATCAACCAGCTTATCGCTCAGGTATTTGAAAAAACGTTTAAAGACACCTATGAAAATGAAGTTAATAATATGGTAAAGAAGAATACGCTACAGCATCTCTTTAAACTTCATGCTAGCGACGCCTATCCTCAAGTAAAAGCGGTGTGCTTAAATAGTATTAAAGAAATTAGGAAATTGTTAGCTTCGGGTACAGGTAAAAAAGGAGAAATTGATACTTTTAATGCGTATTTAATTCAGGAAATTGAAAATTATTTGAAGGCTCCTTCGAAATACAAACCAACGCCATCTCCAGAAATTCCAGATGGTTCACCAATTGGCTCTGAATTGGGTTGTTTCAAAAATTAATTTTAATAGAAGTATAGAAATATAATGAGAATAGATTTAAGAAGTGATACGGTAACTAAGCCTACCGCTGCCATGATGGAAGCAATTACAAAAGCTGAAGTTGGAGATGATGTATATAAGGAAGACCCTACGGTAAACAAGCTAGAAGAAAAACTAGCGGGCATGTTTGGTATGGATGCCGCCTTATTTTTTCCTACGGGTAGTATGGCCAATCAAGCTGCCATAAAACTACACACACAGCCAGGAGAGCAGTTGATAGCAGATAAATATGCACACGTGTATAATTATGAAGGTGGTGGAGTATCTTTCAATAGCGGGGTTTCGTGTAAATTATTAGATGGTAACCGAGGAATGGTAACTGCCTCTCAAGTAGAAGAAGCGATAAACCCACCAGACTTTTATCACAGTCCGTTAACCTCTTTGGTATGTTTAGAAAATACAACCAATAAAGGTGGAGGAGCCTGTTATGATGTAGAGGAGATTATAAAAATACATTTGGTTTGTAAAAAACATAACCTGGGCCTTCATCTTGATGGAGCTAGGTTATGGAATGCCTTGGTAGCTAAAAATGAAGATCCAAAACAGTACGGTGAAATTTTTGATACCATTTCCGTATGCCTAAGTAAAGGACTGGGATCTCCTATGGGTTCTGTACTATTAGGCAAGCAGCGTTTTATGGATAAAGCTATACGAGTACGTAAAGTATTGGGAGGTGGTATGCGACAAATAGGTTTTATGGCTGGCGCAGGACTGTATGCTGTCGAAAATCATATATCCCGTCTTACAGAAGATCATAAAAAAGCAAAAGAAATAGGTGCACTTTTAAAAACCTTGGATTTTGTTACTAAGGTAGAACCTATAGAAACGAATATCATCATTTTTAATGTCAATATTGATGAACAATTATTTCTAAAGGATATGGAAGAAAACAATGTTCACTTTTATAGTATGGGGCAAGGAAAGCTACGTTTAGTAACCCATTATGACTATACATACGAGATGCACGAGCGTTTTCTGCAATTATTACAAAATTATCCTGTACATAGTGTATTAAAATAAAATAAGCTGGGAGTTAATTTTCCCAGCTTATCTTTTTTTGAATTTTATTGGCAACACTTAAAAATTATGCTTCTTTCATTTCTGCATCAGGAGCATTCTCTTTTACAGATTTGATACCATTCTCCATACCTGACTCTGAGGCGTACATTTGGCTACTTCCAATTACCTGACCATTGGTTGCCTTAAGGTTGAAGAAAAATTTTCCGTTTTTAGCAGTCTTGCGCTCGTATCTAGCATCTTCTCCAGCATTTTTCTTTACAGATGCTATACCATTTTCTGCAGCTGCTTTACTGTTGTATACCTCGCTGCTTAGAATTACCTGGCCATTTTTAGCCTTTAATACAAAATGATAATTAGCCCCTTCCTTGTTTTTGAGTTCAAACATAGTGTAGTGTTTAAGTTAAAATTAAAGTGTTAAATTATTGAATTAATCCTATAAAAACAAACATTTAAAATGCTAGCTTCTAATTTTTAAGGTAATCTACTTATGCGTAGTGGGGTAGCTTATTTAAAAAGATCCATGCCGGGTATATTGGGCATTCCATCCTTTGCTGCTGCAGCTAATTCTTTTTCATTTATAGCAGTTGCTTTTTGAATCGCTTTATTTAAGGTAAGGATTAAGTAATCTTCTAATTGTTCTTTATCATCTAATAAAGCGTCATCAACTTCGATTTTTTTGATGTCGCGATTGGCTGTAACGGTAACCTTGACCAATTCTTCTGGACTAGATTCGTCTATCAAAACCGTATCTAATCTTTTTTTGGTTTCTTCAACTTTTTGCTGGGCTTCTTTTAATTTACCCATCATTCCCATCATATCTCCAAACATATTATTTTATTTTTGAGTTATAGCACAAAAATAAACTTTTGGAGCTTATGAATTCCTTAAATAAAAATTAAAAGCATTCTTTTTAATAGTATTGTAAATCCTATTTTTGCACTTTTCTAGGTAATTAATAATTATGAGTTCAAAAGCAAAACTAAAAGCCCCGGTGGCGGCAAAAAAACCAGTTGAATTAATAAAGCACGCAGATGTACGTGTGGATCCTTATTTTTGGTTAAAGGAGCGAGACAGTGAAGAGGTTTTGAAGTATTTGCAAGAAGAAAATGCCTATAACGAGCAGATGACTGAGCATACCAAAGTGTTGCAAGAAAATTTGTTCCAGGAAATGAAGGGTAGAATAAAAGAGGATGATTCCTCTGTTCCTTACAAGAAAAATGGTTATTGGTATATAACGCGTTATGAAGTAGGTAAAAACTATCCCATTTATTCTAGAAAAAAAGAAACGCTAGTTACGGCAGAAGAGATTATGTTTGATTGTAACGTAGAGGCCAAGGGTTTTGAATATTTTAAAATGGCGGGTATAAGTGTAAGCCCTGATAATAAACTCGTCGCCTATGGTATAGACACGGTCAGTAGAAGAAATTATACGATACGTATCAAGAACCTGGAAACCGGTGAAATCTACCCTGAAACTATCGAGAACACCACAGGTGGTTGTACTTGGGCTTCAGACAGTAAAACCTTATTCTACACCCGAAAAGATGAAGAAACCTTAAGATCGGATACAGTATTTAGACATCAATTAGGAACTCCATCAACAACTGATGTGGAAATATATAAAGAAGAGGACGATACCTTCAATGTTTTTGTCTATAAAACAAAATCAGAAAAGTACATCGTTATTGGTTCAATGAGTACGCTTACCTCGGAGTATAGAATTCTGGAAGCGGATAATCCTAAAGGAGATTTTAGAGTTTTTCAAGAGCGCATACGTGGTGTTGAATATGGTATTGCGCACTACGATACACGTTTTTTTATCCTCACAAATATCGATGGCGCTACCAACTTTAAGTTAATGGAGACACCAGAAGCGCATACCGAATCTTCTTACTGGAAAGATTTAATACCGCATCGCGAGGATACGCTGATTGAGGACGTGGATATTTTTAAGGAATACCTGGTGATAAGTGAGCGAAATAATGGACTGAACAAAATTAATATTAAACGTTGGGATGGTACAGAGGATTATTATTTACCCTTTGATAATGAAACCTACACTGCTTATGTCAGCACCAATCCGGAGTTTGATACTACAATCTTAAGGTATTCTTATAATTCTTTGATTACACCAAACTCTGTGATTGACTTTGATATGAAGACCAAGCAGAAAGAGGTCAAAAAAGAACAAGAGGTGTTGGATCCTAATTTTTCAAAGGATAATTATCATTCAGAGCGCGTTTGGGCAACCGCCAAGGATGGTACAAAAATTCCAATCTCATTAGTATATCGCAAAGATTTGCAACGAGATGGCACTAATCCTTTACTACAATACGGGTATGGTTCATATGGGTCCACCATTGATCCTTATTTTTCCTCGGTTAGACTCAGTCTACTAGATCGAGGTTTTATTTACGCTATAGCGCACATAAGAGGTAGCGAATATTTAGGTAGGGAATGGTATGAGCAAGGTAAACTTTTGCAAAAAATGAACACATTTACCGATTTTATTGACTGCTCTAAGTATTTGATAGCGGAAAAATATACCTCTAACCAACATCTATATGCAATGGGTGGATCTGCAGGAGGGTTGCTGATGGGTGCGGTTATGAATATGGCACCAGAACTTTATAATGGAGTAGTAGCAGCTGTTCCTTTTGTGGATGTGGTTACTACCATGCTCGATGAAAGCATACCACTGACTACTGGGGAGTATGATGAATGGGGAAATCCAAACGAAAGCGAGTATTATTTTTATATGAAACAGTACTCTCCATATGATCAGGTCAAACCACAGCAATATCCCAATATACTGATCACTACGGGTTATCACGACTCTCAAGTGCAATATTGGGAACCGGCTAAATGGGTAGCTAAGCTTAGAGAGCTTAAGACTGATACTAATCTATTATTATTTCATACCAATATGGATGCAGGTCACGGTGGAGCATCCGGCAGGTTTGATGCGCTTAAAGAGGTGGCAGAAGAATATGCGTTTTTATTAGATTTAGAAGGGATAAAAGGTTAATTCAAAAAAATAACGTACCTTCGTAGCGTTTTTTAATGGCATTTCGGCCCCCAAATTTAGTCGATAGCCGATTAAATAATACTATATGAACCAAGACATAAGGGCTTATAATAACGTATTAGAACTTATAGGTAATACCCCACTTATAAGATTAAACTCCATTCTTAAAGACTATCCCGGTAATTATTACGCAAAAATAGAATCCTTTAATCCAGGACATTCTAGTAAGGATAGAATAGCTTTATATATCATAGAGCAAGCAGAAAAGAAAGGAATTTTAAAACCTGGAGACACGATTATAGAAACAACCAGTGGTAATACTGGTTTTAGTCTAGCTATGGTAAGTGTGATTAAAGGGTATAAATGTATCCTTGCAGTGAGCTCTAAATCCTCTAACGATAAGATAGATATGCTTAAAAATATGGGGGCACAGGTATATGTGTGTCCGGCCCATGTTAAAGCAGATGATCCGAGATCTTATTATCAGGTAGCCAAAAGGCTTCATGAGGAGATAAAGGATTCTGTATATATCAATCAATACTTCAATGAGCTAAATATTGATGCGCATTATGCATCAACAGGTCCTGAGGTTTGGAAGCAAACTAATGGTAAACTGACGCATTTTGTAGCCTGCTCAGGTACAGGAGGAACAATCTCTGGTACAGGTAAATATTTAAAAGAACAAAATAGTGCTGTTCGTGTGTTGGGAATTGATGCTTATGGTTCGGTATTAAAAAAATATCACGAAACTAAAGAGTTTGATCCTAACGAAATTTACCCTTATCGAATTGAAGGGCTAGGTAAAAACCTTATTCCTTCAGCCACAGACTTTGATATTATTGATCATTTTGAAAAGGTAAGTGATGAGGATAGTGCCCATACCGCTAGAGCATTAGTAAAATCCGAAGGCCTATTCTTAGGGTACACTAGTGGCGCAGCTATACAAGGCGTAAAACAAATGGCAGAGCAGGGAGAGTTCACAGAAGACAGTAATGTGATTATCATGCTTCCGGATCACGGATCGCGTTATATGAGCAAAGTGTATAGCGATGATTGGATGAATGATCAAGGGTTTTTTGACAGTAAAAACGAGAAGGATGTTTTACAAGTGCAATTTGTAAAATAAAATATTTAAATAATAAAAGTGCAAGGCATCTGAATCGTCAGATGCTTTTTTTGCGAAAAATATAAATTTTTTGAACAAGGTTTAAATTCCTGTTATTTATAATGACATTGTGTAATTATATTATGTGATGACGGCAATTTTACTTATTTTCGCAAACTTAAAGAAATCAAATTTTTAGGTAGATGAGAGATTTATTTGATAAGATTTACAAAGACAAAGGTCCACTAGGAAAATGGGCAGATCAGGCAGAAGGATATTTTGTGTTTCCAAAATTAGAAGGGCCGATATCAAATAGAATGAAGTTTCAGGGTAGAGAAGTAGTTACCTGGAGTATCAATGATTATTTGGGTCTCGCTAATATGGAAGAAGTTCGTAAAGTAGATGCGGAAGCTGCAGCTGCTTATGGCTCTGCATATCCTATGGGTGCCAGAATGATGAGTGGTCATACTGATCTCCACGAGCAATTGCAGAATGAATTGGCTGCTTTCGTTAATAAAGAAGCTGCTTATCTTTTAAACTTTGGTTATCAAGGTATGGTGTCTACTGTAGACGCCTTGGTAAATAAAGATGATATTATTGTGTATGATGTAGATGCGCATGCTTGTATAATTGACGGAGTTCGATTACATCAAGGGCAGCGGTATACCTATCGCCATAATGATATAGAAAGTATTGAAAAGAACTTGATGAGAGCAACCAAAATGGCTCAGAAAACCGGTGGAGGTATTTTACTGATTTCTGAAGGTGTTTTTGGAATGCGTGGTGAGCAAGGAAAATTAAAAGAGATTGTAGCGCTTAAGGAAAAATACAATTTTAGATTATTTGTGGATGATGCTCACGGATTTGGAACTTTAGGAGCTACAGGAGCTGGAACTGGTGAGGAACAAGGCGTACAGGATCAAATTGACGTTTATTTTGCAACTTTTGCTAAGTCTATGGCAAGTACAGGTGCATTTATTGCTGCCGATAGTGAAATCATCGATTATTTAAAATATAATTTGAGATCTCAAATGTTTGCAAAATCATTGCAGATGCAACTTGTGGTAGGTGCGCTAAAGCGTTTGGATATGTTACGTACGATGCCTGAGTTAAGAAAAAAACTATGGGATAACGTAAACGCATTGCAAAATGGATTACGTGATCGAGGGTTTGATTTAGGTACAACTCAGAGTTGTGTTACACCTGTGTATCTAAAAGGAAGTATCCCAGAAGCAATGGCATTGGTTAAAGACCTAAGAGAAAATCACGGAATTTTCTGTTCAATTGTGGTGTACCCGGTGATTCCTAAAGGAATGATCTTACTTCGATTAATTCCAACTGCTTCGCATACGATGGAGGATATTGAGGAAACTTTAAATGCGTTTTCTGCGATCAGAGAGAGTTTAGAAAACGGAACGTACAAAAGAGTTTCGGCGGCAGTAGCTGCGGCTATGGGTGAATAAGAATAGCTCAATCAAAAAAAAGTATATAAAAAAGCGACTTGTTAATAAAAGTCGCTTTTTTTAGTTTCTTATAAATTTAGAAAGCATTTAAAGTATTTTGAATGAAATTTAAAAAATACTATAGCTCACAATTACAGCTGTTTTCTAAACGTTCTTCTTTTTTTATGTTGTTCATTTTCGTACCCATTCCATAAGGCCTGGATGGCTTTATTTTCTTCCAACTCTGGATTAGTTTCCACAGTTTCAATTCCATTGCGGATAAACGTTTGATTCATTTCTTTAAAAATCAACGCAGTTACCCCTTTATTTTGATAAGTAGGATCGATACCAATAAGGTAAAACGCAGCCGTATCATTTCTTTTTTGAGCTTTAAGAATGTGCAAGAATCGCAACGGATAAATTTTACCATTCATTTTCTTAAGCGCTTTGGAAAAAGAAGGCATAACAATCGAAAAAGCGATGAGTTTACCGTTTTTATCAGCAATACACACAATATATTCTGGATTGAGATAAGGTAAGTATTTCTTCTTGTACATCTCAATTTGATGTGGCTGTATAGGTACAAAGGTTTGCAGGTGACTATAGGTTTTGTTTAAAAGCTCAAACATATCATCTGCGTACTTCAATAGCTCTTTGCTCTTTTTGAATTTGAGTAATTTTAGCTCATATTTTTCTTTGATGATATTCGAAAACTTAATTACCTTTTCCTTTATTTCACTAGGTACTTTGATTTTGTATTCTACCCAGGTTGCCGCCGGTTCAAATCCTAAAGCTTCCATATGCTCTACATAATAAGGATAGTTATACCAGGTAATCATAGTATTTAATTCTTCGAATCCTTTAATAAGAATACCTGCTTTATCCATATTAGAAAAACCGACAGGGCCTTCCATATATTGTAACTGGTTTGCTTCGCCAAATGCTTTTACCTGGTCTAATAGAGCTTTGCTGACCTCTAAATCATCAATAAAATCAAACCACCCAAATCTCACTTTGGGCTTCTCTTGCTCATTAACTTCGATCCAGTTGATTATTGCTGCTATTCTACCTACTACTTTATCTTCCTTATAGGCTAAATAATATTTAGCTACGGCATTTTTAAAGACCGGATTTTTCTTTGGGTTTAAAACATCGATTTCTTCCTTTATAATCGACGGTACGTAGTAAGGTGAATCTTTATATAATTCAAAAGGAAACTTAACAAATGTTGTTAAATCTCCTTTTGAAGAAACTTCTTTAATCGTTATCATATATCATCTCTAGTTCATAGCAAATATAATCCTTTTCTGAAATAATAAGAATAAACAATTATTGGTATTCCATAGATTACCTAAAGAAAAACCTTAGGAAGACAGAAAAGTAAAACATTTAGTCATTGTTATCAGTGCCGTCATTGTCTTTACCTGAATCTTTATCTTCTTTTTTCTTTCGCTTTTCTTCTTCTTTTTTGCGCCGTTTTTCTTCTTTCTTACGGCGTTTTTCTTCTTCTTTTTTAGCTTTCTCAGCTTCTTTTGCCTTCCGTTCTTGCTCTTCTTTTAATTTTTCATATTGAGCATCTACATCTTCTTCTTGTTTTTGTTCTTTCTTCGGATCGTCTGGTTTGGCGGAAGGTACATCCACCTTTTGTTCTAATGCTTTAATTTCTTTTTCAAGTTGGTCTAGCTCTTTATCAGTTCCATCATTTTCTTCCATTTTATTGAGTTCGGCATCGATATCTTCAAGCATTTTTTGTTTTTCTTTTTCTGCTTTTTCCTTAGCTTTTTCAGCTTGGCGAGCTTCCTTGGCTTCACGTTTTAGACGTCTTCTTTCTTCTTTTGCTTTTTTCTTATTCTCTTTTTCAGCAATTTTTTCTGCCTCAATTCTTTCTCTTTCTAAGCGCAGTTCTGTTCGTATAGAATCTAGCTCTTGATCCATTTCCTCTCTAAAGTAATCATCATCTTCAAATTCATTGATAAATGGTGTTTTATCCATTTTCAGACTGTCATTCTCTTTTTCGTTGATTTCAAGATCTTCACTATCCTTATCTTTTTTCTTTTTCTTATCTTTTTCTTCTTCCTCTTTTTGTACGCCTTTTTTGAAACCTTTAGGATAAATAATTTCGTCTTTACTATGCCAATCAAAACGATAGGTGGCTCCAAAACTTACTTTCCATATGGATGGAGTGTCTTTGAAGTTAAAGGCTAGATTAGCATCAAATTGTAGGTCTTTGTCCATTAGATAAGCACCTCCAAGACGTAATATATCATCACTATAAAAGTCGCTTTTTTGCCCTTGATATTCACCGAATATGGCCCATTTTCTATTGAGCGTATGTGTAGAGGTGATAACCCAACCAATTACCATATCATCAGTAGTAATCTTATCGAAAATTAAATTACTGACTAATACCCAACTACCATTGGTTCGATTGTACCAATTATTTTGTGTGGCAATAACAACTTTAGGACTAAATCCTTCATCTCCAGGTGCAGTAAATGGATTGTCTGCCGAAATCAAATTTGCACCGGCGTATACAGAAACTGCTGGGATCAAGCTTTTCCATTTAAAACTGTGTTGTGCTCGCCAGCTATTTAAATCGATAGAATCTTTTTTAGGGCGTTTATAAGGGTCATATATAAGGTATTTCGCCCCTAAGGTATTATACTCAAAATTTGTTTGATTATAAACTTCTTCATTGGCTCCAACAGTTTGCTTGATTCTATCGCTTCTAAATCTACCACTTAGGCTTATTTCTAATTGCTCGAATAATAATCCATATCTAATTTGATAGTCAAAATCAAATTCTCCCGTCTTTGTTTTAAGGATATCATGTTTTCTTCTGGCCAAACCTAAACCGCCTTCGAGCTGCAATACATTATTACCAACAGAGAATGCTCCTTGTGAGGTTCCTGGTCGATTAGAGTTGATTTTCTCTGTATATTGTGAAGATGCACTAAGGGAGCACAATATCAATCCTAAAGTAAGCATCAAAGATTTCGGGGTCATAGTCAACAGATTTGCTTCAAATATAGAAGATTTTATCATTTTTTTAGGATAGTCATTCCCTAATTGTATATCGAGTTCTTTATTTTTGAAAAAAATTAGTAATGCAAGAAGCTTCATTCACCGGGGTTTTAAAGGTTATCCTTATCATTTTATTGGTATACTACGGTTTAAAGATACTAACGCGAATCTTTGCCCCTGTATTGCTTAGATATATGTCAAAGAAGGCGGGTGAAAAATTTAGACAGCATTTTGAGCAATACCAGCAACCCAAAAATCAAGAGGAAGGTGAGATTACTTTAGAAAAAAAACCAAAACGCAAATCTTCTAATAAAGATGTAGGTGAGTATATCGATTATGAGGAAATTGATTAATTTGGCAGCTCAAACATAAATTATCAATACTTTATGGCTCTTTTAAAAAGGTTTTTACCACATATCTTGGTGGTAATTGGATTTATTATTGCTTCCCTTGCTTATTTTAATCCTGTACTTAGTGGTAAAAAAATGTTGCAAAATGATATTGTGCAATATACCGGTATGGCAAAACAGCAAATTGATTTTAGAGCACAAACAGGAGAAGAACCTTTTTGGACAGACAGCGCATTTGGTGGTATGCCCACCTATCAATTAGGAGCGCAGTACCCACACCATTATATTAAAAATCTAGATCGAATAATTCGATTTTTGCCTAGACCGGCAGACTATCTTTTTTTATATTTTATAGGTTTCTATATTCTTTTATTAGTATTAAAAGTAGATTATAAACTAGCGTTTATAGGCAGTTTAGCCTTTGGATTTTCTACCTATTTCATCATTATTCTTGGAGTAGGGCATAACGCCAAGGCCCATGCGATTGGATATATGCCGCTGGTGTTATCAGGTATTCTCTTAATTTTCAGAAAGAAATACAGTCTAGGATTTATACTATTAACCCTCAGTATGGCTTTGGAAATAGCAGCCAATCACTTTCAAATGACCTATTATCTATTGCTATTGGTCATTGTTCTGGGTATAGCCTATCTAGTTGATGCCTACAGAAAAAAGGTGTTACCTGCTTATTTTAAGGCTATAGGAATCATGGTTGGCGCAGTATTACTTTCTTTATTACTCAACGCGACAAGCTTGATGGCAACCCGGGAGTATACGCAGTACAGTACGCGTGGTGATACGGGAATTACCATTACCCCAACAGGAAGTATAAAAGAAGAACAAGGATTGGATTATGGTTATATAACGGAGTATAGCTATGGAATTCTAGAGACCTTTAATGTATTCATTCCTCGTTTTATGGGGGGATCGGCTTCAGAAGAAGTCGATGATGATGCAGAAATTATTCAGGAGCTCTATAAAATGGGAGCAACGCCTGATCAGGCTAAAATGGCCGTACAACAACTCCCCACATATTATTGGGGAGACCAACCTTATGTAGGCGCGCCTGCTTATATCGGAGCTACAGTTATTTTTTTATTTGTATTAGGGATTTTTTTAATTCGTGGGCGATTAAAATGGTGGCTCGTTGGTGGAGTAGTGCTCTCACTTGTTTTATCTTGGGGTAAAAATCTTGATTTTGTTACTCGTTTTTTTGTAGAATATGTGCCCTTGTACAATAAGTTTAGAGCGGTATCATCCATACAGGTTATTGCCGAGTTATGTATGCCTGTTTTGGCAATTGTAGGTTTGTGTAGGTTTTTTGATCCAGATATTTCTAAAGAACAAAAGATTAAAGGCTTAAAATACGCAACAGCTATTGTAGGTGGTTTGGCATTAATATTTCTATTATTTAAGAATGTGTTTTTGGATTTTTCCGGTCCAATGGATCGGTATCTTATAGACGGATATGGACCAGATTTTGTAAGGGCTTTGAAAGAAGACCGAAAATCTGTATTTACTAGTGATACCATCCGCTCCTTGGTCCTTATTTTGTTGTTAGCAGCTTCTTGTTGGGCTTTTATGACCAATAAACTGCAGCGCGTTTGGGTTATTACCATAATAGGAGTTTTGTTTATTGTTGATTTAACATTTGTAAACTGGGACTATGTTAATTCAGATAATTTTATTTCTAAGAGAGCATTCGATCGACCTTTCGTAGCAAATAAGGCGGATAAAGATATACTGAAGGATACAGGTCACTTCAGGGTATATGATCTAAGCGCTAATCCTTTTAATAGTGCAAGGGCATCTTATTTTCATAATGCGTTAGGAGGGTATCACGCTGCTAAACCAGGGAGAGTAAGAGATTTGTACGAGTTTTATATTGCTAAAGGAGATGTAGACATCTTAAATATGTTTAATGTAAAGTATTTTATATTGGCTGATGAAGAACAAGGACCAATGGCTCGTATAAATGATCAGGCATATGGAAATGCTTGGTTCGTTCAATCGCTAAAAGAAGTAACAACTGCTAATGATGAAATTTTAGCCTTAGAAGATTTAGCGTTACAATCAAGTGCTGTAGTGAATACGGATCAACAGCAGTTATATACCAAGACTAATTTCAATTTAGATGGTATGGCTTCGATAAAATTAACCTCGCATCAACCTAATGAATTAGTGTATCAAACCAATAATAGTAATGAAGGCTTTGCCGTTTTTTCTGAAATATACTATCCTGGATGGCAAGCTTATATAGATGGAAAACCGGTGGATCATCTACAGGTAAATTATACACTTAGGGGACTTCAGATACCTAAAGGATCCCATACGGTAACCTTTACATTTGAACCCGCTGTAGTGCAGCAGGGTAGTTTAATTACCTTGATTAGTTCTGTTTTATTTGTAGTACTACTTATAGGATTAGTTTTTTATCGCATCAAACAAGGTAAGCTTCTATTGGCTAGCCATAAATAATGAAAGATTGAAGGTCTTGATTATTACATATTATTGGCCACCTGCTGGAGGTCCCGGTGTGCAACGGTGGTTAAAATTTGTAAAGTATTTACCCGAGAGCGGTATCGAGCCAATAGTATATATACCTGAGAACCCTACGTATGCTATTGAAGATGAAACGCTTTTGGATAAAGTTCCCGAGGGAGTTACGGTATTGAAAAGACCAATTTTTGAACCCTATCGATTTGCAGAGCTTTTATCTAAGAAAAGTTCTAAAACAATCAGTCGTGGTATCATTGCGAACCCTAAAAAGCAATCCGTTATTCAACGCCTTTTACTTTTTATACGGGGTAACTTTTTTATACCGGATGCCCGTAAGTTTTGGGTTAAGCCCTCTGTAAAATGGTTAAAATCGTATATAGAGGAGAATGCTATTTCTACAGTGATTACAACGGGTCCGCCACATAGTGTTCATCTAATTGGTTTAGGGTTAAAAAAACAATTGGGAGTACAATGGATATCAGACTTTAGAGATCCCTGGACGAGTATAGGTTATCACAACAAACTTAAACTAACAACAGCAGCACAAAAAAAGCATAAGCAGTTGGAGCGATTAGTATTATCGAATTCAGATCATGTTGTTGTCACCAGTTTTACGACTAAAAAAGAATTTGAGCAGCTTACCGATACACCTGTTACAACAATCACCAATGGCTACGATAACGAGGTTGAAGTGAATATATCTTTTCACGACAAATTTACCATAGCTCATATTGGTTCTTTATTGTCTGAACGTAATCCTCATATACTCTGGAAAGCGTTACAAGAATTAACCCAAGAAAATGAATTATTTAGAAAAGCGTTTCGATTACATTTGATTGGAGCGGTGAGTGATGATGTATTGGCTAGTATAAAATCCTTTGGATTAGAAGCATTTGTTACCAATACAGGATATGTATCCCATAATGAAGCTATCATTCAACAAAAAAGCAGTCAATTATTATTATTAATTGAAATCGATGCTGATTATACCAAAGGCATTATTCCTGGTAAAATATTTGAATATATGGCTTCCGGAAGACCTGTCATAGCCATAGGTCCAGAAGATGCAGATATTAAAAAAATCATAGATGAAACCGGCATAGGATATTTTTATACGTATAAAGACTTTCAAATACTAAAACAGCAACTATTAACCTATTTTAATGCGTATGACTCCGGTAAGTTAGTGAGTAATACCAGTAGACAGATCGAAAAATACAGTAGAAAGACCCTTACAAATACATTGGCCAGCATAATAAACAAAGTAAATCAATAACTCATGGGGATCGTAATTAAACAGTCTATCCGAAATGTTGTGATTACCTGTATAGGATTTGCTATTGGGGCTATTAATACGCTTTTTCTTTTTACCCATTTTTTAAGTAAAGAATATTATGGGTTGGTAACCTATTTATTTTCGGCTTCTAATCTTATTTGGCCTTTGGTAGCTTTTGGAGTACATAATACTTTAGTTAAGTTTTTTTCATCGTATACGAGTCCAACAGAGCGGAATAAATTTTTGACACTTATTCTATTGTTACCTTTGGTTACCGGATTAATTTTAGGGATAGCAGGAAATTGGTTATACGATTTAGTAATAACTTATTTTAGCGGACAAAATGATATTGTAGTCCCGTATATCTGGACCATTTATGTACTTGCTATTTCACTTGCCTATTTCGAAGTATTTTTTGCCTGGTCTAAAGTAAAGTTGAAAAGTGTTTTTGGTAATATGCTTAAAGAATTGTTCCTAAGATTATGGCTGTTTTTAGGGCTTTTTTTGGTTTATTTTTCGGTTATAACGGTTACACAGTTTGTGTACTCATTAGTAGTAGCTTATATCATTAGGATGCTGATTATGCTAGGATATGCCATCCGCTTACAAAAGGTAAAACTTACCTTTTCCCTACCATCTAATTATAGTAAAGTTCTTAAATATTCTTTTCTAATCTTAATTGCAGGTTCTGTGGCCACCTTATTGATCGACCTGGATAAAACTATGTTGGAACGGTATTTACCTATTGAAAATGTAGCCAAATATGGTATCTGTGCTTATATTGCTAGTGTTATTATCATTCCCTCGCGGGCGATGCATCAAATCACCTATCCTTTAACTGCACATCATCTTAATAGTAAAGATTTTAGCGCTTTGTCCGTACTTTATAAAAAAAGTTCATTAAATCTACTAATCACTAGCGGACTGCTATTTGTTTTGATTGTTTGTAATGTACATACGCTGTTCTTACTGATTCCCCCGCAATATGAGCTATACATTGAAGTTGTTGTTTTAATAGCGTTGGCAAAACTTTTAGATAATTTGATTGGTAATAATAATTCGATACTTTTTAATTCTGACTATTATCGATTGGTGCTGATTATTGGAATTATAATGGTTTTGGTAAGCTTTGGTTTAAACTTATTATGTATACCTCAGTTTGGATTAGTGGGAGCTGCTATAGCTACTTTTGCAGCAGTTTGTTCTTATAATGTTTTGAAACTATGGCTGGTTTGGGTAAAATTTAAAATGCAGCCTTTTTCCAAAAATACGATACCGAGTTTGTTGTGCATTTTGTTGTTAACTGCAGTGTTTTATTTTTGGAACTTTAATTTTCATCCTATTATAAGTATTGCCCTTAAGAGTTTAGTTATCGTGTTAAGTTACCTTAGTTTCGTTGTTGTATTTAATTTATCCGAGGAAATAATAAATACGTTGAAGCGATTTGTTAAACGAGCTAAGTAAATCACAGTTTTGCATATAATTAAAAGAGAAAATCCCCAAAGGTGCTTACGCATACATCTCCGGGGATTTTCCAACTAACCAACCAAAAAATTTTTATCCTCTTCCTCTACCTCGGGTTCTTGTAGATCTATCGTTATTAGATCTTGATTTCGACGGTTTTGAAGTACTTTGTCTTGTTTGTCTATTGGTAGTACTTCTGGTATTACTACTTCTAGAGCTTCTGCTTTTATATTGACGTTTATCGTTATCTTTTGTTACATTACCTTTATACCCTTTATTGGTATTGGTGTTTCTTTGGCGACTTGCATTATTTTGCTCAGACCTTCCTCTTGAATTATTGTAACGGTTATTATTAGTAACGTTTCTACTTCTGTTAGAGGCTGATGCTCTCGTTCTAGGAGTATTTCTATCTACCCGTTGAGAATCATTAGTACGCTCTCTCCTTGTAGTTGTTCCTCTAGAATTATAATTTCTTGATTCAGTTCTATCATTTCTAGTAGCTGCTGTGTTTCTAGACCTGTTACTAGTATCGCCATATCTTGTACTACGATCATTATTTCTTGATCTTGTTCTATTTGTAGTAGTGGTTACAGCATTTCTAGATCGGTTACTAGTATTGCTATATCGTGCACTACGATCATTATTTCTTGATCTATTTTGATACACACGAGTAACATTTCTATCATTGTTTCTATACATTCTAGATCTATAATTAGCATCTCTATAAGCTACAGCTCTTGCTCTATTAACTCTAGACCCCCTGTGGTAACTCGTCACTCTTTGATTTGGTCTATAAAAGTTTCTATTTCTATACGGAGCATTATAGTAGCCATTGTAGTAATTGTTTCTATATACAGTATATGAACATCTGTAAGGATTATAAAACCTTCTATAAGGTCTATTATATACGATACAACGTGTAGCAATAGGCACTGCAAAAAAGGCGTGAAATGGTCTATATACATAAACCCTATTGTAAGGATTTATAAAACCTCTGTAACCTACATAATGGCCAAATCTGTTGTAGTTTACATACAAACCACCGATCCTTGAAACTCTGCCCCAATTGTTGTAGCGTATAAATACATCACCAGCTTGTATGATTCTACCAAAATGATCATAAAATATAGGAGTGTTTTCAATTTGAACTACAGCCCCATAATCATCATATTGTACATAGGGATCATAATTAAATCCAGAATTGAAGCTTATGTTTACACCAGGAGTATTTACACCGATGCTTACACCGTTTCTTAACCTTGGCATAAAAAAATCAAATTGTCCATCAGCATAAACGGAAAATTCTATACCACCCTCGTTAAAAATAAAGTTATTACCATTGTAATTTCGCATAGCTGTACTAGCTTCTGCTTCTTTAGCAGCTATGCTAATGGTAAATAAAAATAAACCTGCGATAAATACTATAAACTTTTTCATAATCTTGAGATTTTAATGATCAAATCATTTTTGTAATGATTTCGTCTATATATAAACAAGGAGCGTGCCAAAAAAATAAAACACTGAAAATCAATAAATTGTATTTAAAGGTTTGATTAAATTTTAATTTTACGAGAAGAAAAAACCTGAATATAAACTCAACAATTTACTTTTATAATCAATTATTTTTAGGATTAAACGTATTAAATTATGGATATAAGAATTAAATAACGATATTTGATTGTTTTTTAAGTAGGAAAAATCATATTAATAATTAAAGTAAATTTTATGAAAAAATTTTTACACGTTTTAATGACGTTTGTTATTGCTAGTGCGGGAGTAGTAGTTTCACTTCATCTTATGGCTAGTTCGAAAGATGATGATCCCACAAGTTATGTAATAAAAGGGACCTGGACTTTTTCTCACGAGGTTAAAATTGGAGAGGAAAGGTATATTACTTTAGCAGATAATGTAATTTTTGCACTTAATAATACGCAAGAAACGGATTGGAGTGGGGTATTGGATGAAACAAAAATAGACGAACTTGAAGTAACTTTTAAACAATACTTTGGGGATGATCAAGAAATAAAGAATACAATTGTTTTGTACGAAACGGGCATTAATACAAAAAATTTTGAATCATTACCTCTAAGTATTGTTAATGAATCCGGTGATTTGTCTGGTGATATTTCTGTATTGTTTAGAAGATTGAATTTAACAGAAGCTGAGATTATTGTTGAAAATCCATTAGATTGGGTGGGATTTATAGATGCTGAATCAGAAAGAAATGAGTGGAATGTTTTTAGGGATAACCAGTCTACTACGGCTACAGGAACTGTTACTGCAGATGCCGAACGTAAAGTAGGGCAAGATATATCTTTTACGTTAACAGACAGTGATTTAAATACTGATCCTGATGCTACTGATACTTATACCATAACCTTAACCTCTGATAAGGGTGAGACTGAGGAATTAAGCCTAACAGAGAGTGGAGCTGCTACGGGTAGCTTTGAGGGAATGGTAAATACAGCCTATGGTACAGCAGCGGGTACCAACAATGATGGTGCTTTTAATGTAGAAGCGGGTACCGTAATAACGATAACTTATGAGGATGCTGCTAATAGTAGTGGGGAGGCAGTAACCTTAACGCAAACAGTTACCTTGACAGGAGGAACTACGGGATCCTTGATAATCAGTACTCCTAATCCTAAGGTAGGTGACAATATTACGCTACAAGTTACAGATAGTGATGTAAATACTGATGATAACACTCAGCAGTCTTTGCAGTTAACCTTAACCTCAGGATTTAATGAAACAGAAACGGTAACCTTAACAGAAACTGGTGCCGCAACTGGAGTGTTTGAAGGTTCGGTAAGTACAGTATATGCTACTGCTGCTGGTACTAATAATGATGGAAGCTTTAATGCCCAGGCAGGTACCACAATTACTGCGGTGTATACTGATGAGTGTAATGCACAGGGTGGTACAACCGCATTTGATGATACAATTACCTTGGCAGGAGGTGTTACAGGTACGATAACCATTACTAATCCAGCTGAAGTAGGAAACAATTTAACAGTACGAGTTACCGATAATGATTTGAATACCAATACTGGAACTCAAGAAACGGTTTCGATCGTAGTTAGTTCTAGTTTAGGAGAGTCAGAAACGATAGTGTTGACTGAAACTACATCTAGTTCAGGTGTTTTTGAAGGTGCTTTTGACACAATAGAGGGTACCAATGCAGGCACAGATAATGATGGTACTTTAAATGCAACTGATGGCACTGTAGTGACCGCTACTTATGATGATACTTTTGATGTTAATGGTGCAGATCCTGCTGCAGTAGAAGCTTCTGTTACACTAACAGGAGGAGGACCTGGTCTAACTTTCGATAATTTTGTTGATAAAAAGGTAGAAGGGACCAGAACCATTGTTTATAATGGATCCACTACGGATAGTGGTGTTAACTCGGATGAAGATATAACAGCACAGCCATATTATTGTTATGGATTGGATTATGAAATCTATAAAGCAAATGGGGATCTAGAAGTTTGGAATAACAATTCTTTAGATCCAGATGATCCAAATCATTGTAACATGGGTAGTTCCTTGACATTTACCATTTCTTGGGCCACTGTTGACGCAGATACCATAAGTATTGATAATGGAGGAACCGAGAATCAAATATGGGATGTAGAAATAATGTCTGATACAGAGTTTAACATACGTACTTTACAGGGAGGAGTACAACTGGTTGTTAGATACTTTCAAGTTGTTCCTTAATTAAAAAATGGTGCTACTTTTATAATATACATATATAAAGCCTTGATAATATCAGGGCTTTATAGTTTTGTTTAATATTTTTATATTACAATTTGTGAAACGATTTCTAGCTGTTATTACTTTTAGTTTGCTCAGTTTGTCTCTTAGCGCAACGGAGTTAAAGATGGATCTTTTGGTCAATGACCCCAGTGATAATTTATTTTCGGTTTTTGGGCATGCCGCGTTGCGGATTTATAAGGAAAAAAGCAGCTATGATTATGTTTACAGTTTCGGTTACATACCATTAAATTTTGAAGGCTATAAAAAGTTTGTTTTAAAAGGAGATGTAGAATCTTTTTTAAAACTTATTCCTTATCGCCAATATATTACAGGAAGAGCTAAAAAAAAACAAAATGTATATCATTACACCTTAAGGGTGGGAGACGAAACAATTGAAAAGATAGAAAAAGATTTGCGTGTTATTTTAAATCATGATAATGGAAGAATGACTCAAGACTTTTTGAAAAGCAATTGTGTTTTAATTTTACAAGAAATTTTTGAAGCACATAACCTTGGAAGTTCCTCGGGTATTTTAGAAAAAAAAACAGGTACAACTTATCGGCAAATTATAAATTCCTACACACATCCGTATCCCTGGTTAAATTTTTTTATAGACTTGTTGTGTGGACCAAATGCTGACAAAGAGTTAACAGTACAGGAATCTTTTTTTATCCCTAAAAATTATGCGAATTACCTGGTAAATTCCACCGAAATGGTAAGCGATATTGAAGTCACAGAATTTGAGCCTTTGGCCAAAAGTAAATCATCGGTTTCTCCATTAGTTGCATTTTGCATCATCTTACTTAGTTATCTACTGATTAAGGCTTATGTCTATAAAAATTCAATAGAGATTGGGAAGATTGATAAAGTTATCCTTATGGGGGCTTCAATATTGAGCATTTATTTACTTTTATGGCTATGGGTAGATCAATTAGGCTCACAAAACAACTTGAATATACTTTGGGCAAACCCCATAGTGTTTATTCCATTACTTTATAAAAAGTTTTTTAAACCAGTGCAATGGACTTATGCGATATGTGTATTGATATGGTGCGGAAGTTGGCTGGTTGGATATCAGAATTATCCAATAGCGGTGATTCCACTAATACTATTAATTAGTATCGCACTGTTTACCCAAAAGGAGCAATTATCTAATTAAGGTTATTATTAAATAGCCAAGTTATTATAGAGTAGGTGAGATGGGTATATTTTATCACTTTGTTGAATACTAGTGAACTTAGTTATCGCTTTTGTAGCATGTTAATTGAATCCTCAAAATACTTTTTTTGGCTATCATACTATTATTTACGCTACACATTGATAAAAAAATATCCTAAGCTTAATTACTTAGGATATTTTTTAAACATCAAGTATAGTTGTTCATTAATAAAATTACCATACTATTTTCATTACGTAAGATTATTTTATACACTTACACTCTAATTTGTCCGTCACCATATACGTAGTACTTATTGGTTACTAATTGATTTAATCCTAATGGACCTCGGTGGTGTAGTTTGTCTGTACTTATAGCCAGCTCTGCACCTACACCCATTTGACCACCATCAGTAAATCGGGTAGAGGCATTTTTATAAACTGCCGCGCAATCTACTTGCTCCATAAACAAATCGCTACTTTCATTATTCTCTGTCATTATCGTCGCAGAATGTCCACCAGAGTGATCGTTTATTTTTTGAATAGCATCAGCTAGGGAGTTAACCTCTCCAATGACACATTTCATGGCTAGGAACTCTTGATTCCAAATATCATCATCTTCAATAGTCGGTTGATCTTTTAAGATGGATTTAACCTGATCATCAACCAAAATTTCTACGCCATTTTGTGTTAGCAGTTCAGCTAATTCTTTCACTTTATTTTGATAGTCATCAATATTAGCATTGATCAAAATTTTATCAAGTGCGTTACAAGCTGAAATTTTATGCGTTTTAGCATTTAAGATCACTTCTAGACTCTTTTGCCAGGAAGCTTTTTCATCTACATATAGGAAGTTATTACCTCTTCCACTAACTAAAACAGGACATTGTGCATTTTGCTTTACAAAAGCTATGAGGCGCTCACCGCCACGTGGCACAATTAAGTCTAATTGATCTGATTGATTGACTAGAAAATCCTGAGTTTCTTGTCTATTTAAGGTTAGTAGTTCAATATAATCACTACTTAGCTTATTTTCCTCTAACGCTTTGTGCCATAAATCGACTAAAACTTTATTACTGTGAAAAGCTTCTTTACCTCCTTTTAATAAAATTTTATTATTGGCTTTAAAAGCTAATACCGCAGCTTCGATCGTTACATCAGGTCTCGATTCATAAATTATTAAAATCGTTCCAAAAGGAGCTGTCTTATTAATAATTTTTAATCCATTATCTAAATTTTTAGTGCTGATTTCACGGCTTACAGGATCTGCTTGAGCTTTCACTTCGCTAATCGCTCCAATCATTCCATCAATCTTTTTATCATTGATAACCAAGCGATCATATAAAGCTTGATCATCACTTTTAAAAAGTTCAAGATCTTTTTTATTGGCTTCTAGAATTTCTGCACGATGCGCATCAATGATGTTGATCATACTTTCTAGAACATTATTTTTAATATCTGTATCTATTAATTTCATAACTGTTTTTTTAGCAGGTTACTTTAGTACCTACGGGTTTACCATCCATAATATCTAAAATGATATTTTCTTTCTTTCCATTAGCAATAAAAGTTGGAATATTCTTAGCGGCTGCTTGTTGTGCAAATCCTACTTTAGATCCCATACCTCCACGGCCTTCGCCTGCTTTTTTGTTACTTTCTTTAATATACTTATCTAAATTTTCTTCAGGTGCAATGGTATCAATTACTTCCGTACTATCTTTATCCGGATGACCATTGAATACACCGTCAATATCTGTTAATATTATAAGCTTATCGGCATTAACCAATTGAGCTACTAAACTAGCCAACTCATCATTATCAGAAAACATGGACATCTTTACAGAAACCGCATCATCCTCATTTGCAATTGGGATTACTCCCTCTGCCATCAATCCTTCATAACAATTAATCATGTTATTGCGATGTACACCAGGGCTAAAATCTCTTTTGGTAGGGAGTACCTGTGCACATTTCATTCCATATTCTTGGAATATATTATAGTATAAACGCATCATTCTTGGCTGTCCAATAGCTGAATATACCTGTCGTCGCTGCGTATTGTTTTCTATTTTTGACTCGCCTAAAACTTCTTTACCTGCGATTACTGAACCAGAGGAAACTAAGATCGTAATAATATCTTGCTCGTATAATTCAGCAATTTGTCTAACTAAATTTTGTAATACCGGTCGTACTATTCTATTATCCTTATTGGTCATAACATTCGTACCAACCTTAACTACTATTTTTTGTTTATGCATGTTGTAGGTTTTCTTTCCCTAATTCTACTGCACGGCTAAAAGCAGAAAATGCAGCTTCTTTGATTAATTCTTTTACATTATTATCATCCATGGAATCAAGTGCAGCTTGGGTAGTACCACCCTTACTAGCTACTCTATCCATCCATCCCTTAGGGGAGAGATCTGATTGATTAAAAAGTTCGATAGCCCCTGTAAATGTTTGGCTAACCAATACTTTTGAATCGTTTTTTGAGAATCCCATCTGCAAGGCCGCTTCCATCATACTTTCCATAAAGTAAAATACATAAGCTGGTCCACTACCAGAAATTCCTGTAGAGGCGTCAATGTATTTTTCGTCAGTAACGTGGATAGACTTACCAGTGGTATTTAGTAAACTCTCAATAGTCAATAACTCAATTCTTGAAACTTCTGGTGAAGCCACATACGAAGTTAAACCTTTACCAATTTTTGCTGGTAAATTAGGCATCGCGCGGACTACTTTATCAAGACCAGATAATTCCTGCATTGCTTTAATAGTAACTCCTGCCATAATTGAGATTATGATCTGTCCTGGATTTACTAATTTGCTTATTTTTGTTAATAACTCCTCAGAGTGATAGGGCTTTACGGCGATAAAAATAATATCTGCCTCGGGTACACAATCATTAAGTTCTTTGTAGGTGTCGAAATGATCAACGTTTTTAAGGCTTTGCAACTTTTCTGTGCAAGTATCTAAAACCATGATATTTTTTTTCTTCAATAACTTGGATTTAGACATACCTTCAGCGTAGGTAAGACCCATGTTACCTGCGCCAATTACTAATACTTTCATTAGAATTTGTTTTAAATTTAAATTAAATTAATTACTTAAGTATTTAACGTTTTATATTATATAAAAAGATGACAATCTTTATAGTCTATAATGTCGTTACTGTGAAGCTGTGTTTCTTTTAAGGTTGAATTTTTTCTTCTTTTCTTGAATAAATAGGTTTTGATTTTCGTAAAATCCACTCATGTTTGTTTTCAGGTTCATTAATCTTTCTTAACTACATTATACACCTTTACTTAAAAATTACAAATATTAGGTGTTATAAAAATGTTAATTAGCTTATTCTTAGGATTATATATATCTATGTAAGCATCTGTCTTCCAGGTTTTTATAGTTAACTATAAGCTTTTCGGTATAATGTTAAAACAAAAAACATATTTTTAAGTATCGTAAAGGATTCTGATTATCAAATGGCTACAGCTTTATGTGCAGAAATCTAACTGAATATAGTTTTCAGTTTATTGCCATTTTATATATTTGCCGCCTCATTTAACAGGTTTATTTCTTTTTTCACATGAATTATAAGGTTAATTCTAATTTAGGCTGGCTAGCTTGGTTAATTCCATTGATAATGTTTTTTGTGTTTGGTGTTCCTCAACTCTATGAGATGTGGGAGCGTCATCAACAGATTGAAACAGTAACATTGCGGCATGAACTAGAATTAGATGCTTTGATGACCTTAGAGTCTCCATCCAAAGCAGATCAAATTAGAATAGAAACACTTAATAAAATTATTTCTCAGCGTAATAAAGCGGCATTGAGCAAAGACAAAACAATTTATCAAACGATAGGATTAGTTTTTTTTCTAGGGTTGATGTTTGTTGTTTTTGCGATTGATAGACGTAAGCTGAAGCAAACCAAGCAGATTCAATATCAAGTAGAAGATAGCGCTCAATTTGATGATCCTTCATTTGATACTGTAGCACAGCAAACTTCTTGGAATCCTTTACATCCAGGGGGTAGTAATTTTGTTTCGCACAAGTTGAAAAAAATAGATAGTAATCGTATCAAAGTAAAGAAAACAGGAACGATGAATATTATCGGTTGGACTTTTTTATTAATTGGTTTCAATTATATATTTTTTGAATTCTTATTTGCATATCAAACGGACTTGTTATTTATGCAGGGTTGGTTAAAGAACATTCAGCTTTTTTTTAAGTCTGGAGGTATATTTTTTATCATCGGGTTATTTTTTGTGCTGCGATGGGGTCAAAATTCAGTTTTTGATAAAAACATGCAACAGTTCAAAAAAGGAGGTCAACAAATATCCTTCTCCAACATATACGCAATTCAATTGTTAACTGAATTTGTACAGGGAAACAGTCAGGGAGGAAGTTCTTATTACAGTTATGAGTTGAACCTTGTCTTGAATAATGGTGAACGTATTAATGTTATGGATCACGGTTCGCCAACACATATAGAACAAGATGCTATCGTTTTAGCAGATTTCTTGAAGATTCCTATCTGGAGTCGTATGTAAGACATAAAAAACTCTCGTCAACAAAAGCTGACGAGAGTTTAAACAACTAACTAACCAACAACTAATAAAAATTAATTTTCTAATTCTCTATTGCGTTCGCGATATTGAAATCTATCTCGATCATAATAATTTCCATCATTTTGATTCCAATCGGATGAAGAGTTGTGTGCTCCGTGAGTGGTAGTACATCCGTTCATACCACAGTGGCCACAACCATTAAAGTGAATACTTCCTTCTACGTGACTTATACGACCATTTCTATGGTAAAAAATTCTTTGACCACCAATCTGTGATACTAGTCCTTTTCGGTTATATCTTAAATTAATGGTGCCTATACGTCTTACTTGATCATATCTATTGTAGCTTAAGTAATTTCTCTTTACTCGTATTAAACGGCCATTATAATCATATCTAACCATATTATGGTACCAAGTGTGTCTTCCGAATTTTTCTCCGGGAGTATTGTACCTTCCGGTGTTCCATCCCCAAGTATTAGGTGAGTAACTACTTCTTCTTCTTGGATTCAAAATTGTAAAATCTACATCGCCATTCGAAAAGACAAAGAATTTAACTCCACCTTCAATAAACATAATTGATTGTTTATGACGATAGCGTTTTTCAACCCCATCCTTATGATTATGGCTTCCTAGATCGGTGGCTGCCTGTGCAGTGATCCCTGCTAGCAACGCTGCTGTAATAAAAAGTACTAGTTTTTTCATAATTTTCAATTTTTGGGTTTTGCCTACTCATTAGCATTTCGGCTTCCGCTATTTGTTTAGTAAAAACCAAAGTGCGTGCCAAAAATTGAATTTTTGAAAATAAAAACTTTAAATAGCTGCTATGTAGTGTTTTATGGGGTTAATTTTTCTTTAAGATATTTTGCTGTAAAGGATGTTTTTACTTTTATGAGTTCTTCAGGAGTACCAGAAGCAATGATTTGACCTCCTCTTTTTCCACCTTCTGGACCAAGATCAATAATATGATCGGCACATTTCACCAAATCCATATTGTGTTCAATAACCAAAACTGAATGTCCTTTTTCTATTAAGGCGTTAAAAGACTTTAATAACTTTTTAATATCGTGAAAATGTAAACCCGTAGTGGGTTCATCAAAAATAAAAAGGGCTTTGTCCTTGGTATGACCTTTCACTAAAAATGAAGCCAATTTAATTCGCTGCGCCTCACCACCAGATAGGGTAGAGGAGCTTTGCCCTAATTGAACATATCCTAATCCTACATCTTGTAAGGGTTGAAGTTTACGTTTTATTTTAGCTTCTTCGTGTTTTTCAAAAAAGGCAATAGCATCATCGATGGTCATATTAAGGATGTCATCGATATTTTTATCTTGAAAGGTTACTTCTAATACTTCTTTTTTAAATCGCTTACCGCCGCAGGTTTCACATTGTAAATGCACATCAGCCATAAACTGCATTTCTATGGTCACTTCTCCTTCACCTTTACAGGTTTCGCATCTACCGCCATCAACGTTAAATGAAAAATGCTTGGATTTATAGTTTCTGATTTTAGAAAGTTTTTGACTAGCAAATAAGCCTCTAATATCATCGTAAGCTTTGATATAAGTCACAGGATTAGATCTAGAAGAACGACCTATTGGATTTTGGTCAACAAACTCAACGTGTTTTATGTTTTTAAAATTACCTTTAATTGCTGTAAACTGGCCAGCTTTTTCGCCATACCCTCCTAATTCCTTTAGTAAGGCTGGATAAACAATTTTTTTGATGAGTGTACTTTTACCGCTACCTGATACTCCAGTAACTGCAGTAAACACGCCAAGAGGAATCTTAACATCAATATTTTGTAAATTATTTTCTCGAGCTCCTATGATTTCAAGATAATATTTTGAAGTTCTTCTTTTTGTAGGAATTTCGATTTGAAGGGTTCCATTTAAATAACCTGCTGTTAAGGAATCTGACTTTAGTATGTCACCAAAATTACCAGTTGCCACAACCTCTCCACCATAAGATCCTGCTTCAGGCCCGATATCGATTATGCTATCTGCAGCTTTCATAATATCTTCATCGTGTTCCACAACAATTACGGTGTTACCAAGGTCACGAAGTGATTGCAATACTTTGATCAAGCGTTCCGTATCTTTTGGGTGTAATCCAATACTAGGTTCATCTAAAATATACATACTACCCACTAGGCTACTCCCTAAGGATGTTGCCAAATTGATTCGTTGTGACTCTCCACCGGATAGTGAATTGGATTTTCTATTTAAAGTTAAATAATCCAGTCCTACGTTTTGTAAAAAAAGTAATCTCGTTTTAATTTCCTTAAGTAATCTTTTCGAAATTTGAGTATCTGTTTCGTCAAGTTGTAGCGCTTCAAAAAAATCGGCTAATTCATTAAGCGGTAGTAGAACTAAGTCTGTTATGGTTTTGCCACCTATCTTTACATAATTAGCTTCTGGTCTAAGTCTTTTACCTTTGCAATTGGTACATTTGGTTTTACCTCTGTAACGAGATAACATCACTCGATTTTGAATTTTATAAGCCTTGGATTCTAATTCTTTAAAAAAATCATCAATTCCTTCAAAGTATTGATTACCCTTCCATAACAGTTCTTTTTGTTCATCGGTTAATTGGTAATAAGGTTTATGTATCGGAAAATCAAACTTATACGCACTATTGACCAATTGATCCTTATACCAACTCATGCTTTCCCCTCGCCAGGGAAATACAGCCCCTTCATAAATGCTTAAACCGGTGTTAGGAATGACAAGATCCTCATCTATACCTATAACATCTCCATAACCTTCGCATTTAGGGCAAGCACCATATGGATTGTTAAAACTAAATAAATGAACATTAGGCTCTAAAAACTGTATCCCATCTAATTCAAACTTATTACTGAACTCTCTAATGCTTTGATCTTCTAAAGATTCTACCAAGCAGCTACCTTTACCTTCAAAAAAAGCAGAATCTATTGCGTCTGCAAGCCTATTATAGAAATCTTCTTCATCTTTTTTGACAATCCTATCGACCACAAGAAAAACCGTATCCTTTTTATTGATAACAGTTTCGGGTTCAATCCGTACGACCTTATCATTCAATTTAATTCTTGCAAAACCTTGTTGTTGTAAGACTTGTAATTTTTCTTCAATGGTTCGGTCTTTTTCTATAATGATCGGGGATAATAGTAAAAGCTTACTACCTTCTTTTACGTCCTTGATATAATCAATTACATCAGATACTGTATCTTTCTTTACTTGTTTCCCAGATTTAGGAGAATATGTTTTTCCTATTCTTGCATACAATAGTTTAAGGTAGTCATAAATCTCTGTGGTGGTTCCTACTGTAGATCTTGGATTGGTAGAATTCACCTTTTGTTCGATGGCAATTGCAGGTGCAATTCCTTTAATATAATCTACTTTGGGTTTATGAAGCCGACCTAAAAACTGTCTGGCATAAGAAGATAGGCTTTCTACATACCTCCGTTGTCCTTCTGCATAAAGGGTATCAAAGGCCAAACTTGATTTACCAGATCCAGACAGCCCAGTAATGACTACCAGCTCATTTCTAGGAATAGCGGCGTCCAAGTTCTTAAGATTGTGAAGCTTAGCTCCTTTTATGATAATGTTTTGCTTTGGATCTAATGTGTTTATGTCCTTTATCTCCATATTTTATTTTGGTAAGGCTGCAAAGATAAACATATACTTCCAAGTATCTAACTAACTGATAAATCAAAGTTTAGTTAAAAAAATTAACAAAAAAATGTTTGATTTTCAGCAATAGTTGTTATATTAGCCCAATATTTAGTACCCAAATAAAACAGAATAGCCTATAAAACACCTTTACTTTTTAAGTTTAACATAGCCCGGGCCCCAAGCTTGTTGGTAAAAAAAAAGAAGTGAAGGTATGAAAAACTACACCGTGTCAGATGCTATTCTGGTGTCAAATTACATTAAAGGAGATGAAAGTTCGTTAGGAATGCTAATCGAACGCCACAAACAACGTATTTACAGTTTTATTTATTCTAAAGTTTTTGATAGAGATGTTTCTGAAGATATTTTTCAGGATACATTTATTAAAGTTATCAAAACACTTAAGTCTGGTAAGTATAACGAGGAAGGTAAGTTTTTACCTTGGGTAATGCGTATTGCTCATAATTTAGTTATTGATCATTTTCGCAAGGGTAATAGAATGCCAAAGTTCGAAGAAAATGGAGAATTCAGTATTTTCTCAGTAATTAGTGACGGCGATTTAAATGCTGAAAAGAAATTGATCAAAGGACAAGTAGAGGAGGATCTAAGAATGCTGATACAGGAACTACCAGAAGATCAAAAAGAAGTATTGGTAATGCGTATGTATAGAGATATGAGTTTTAAAGAAATCTCAGAAAAAACAGGAGTAAGTATCAATACGGCTTTAGGTAGAATGCGTTACGCGCTTATCAATCTTAGAAAAGTAATCGAAAAAAATAATATTGTATTAACAAATTAATTTTTCGTATAACAATAAAGTAAAAGTTGTTGCGTTATAATCTTGAAACACCCTAATTTAAGATTCATAATATGGCAAATTTTTACTTAAAGCCTTCTGAAAAAGAAGAAACAAAACTAGAGCCTAAAAAATCCACAGTCGATTTTATTCTCAATTATTCAAAAGCCTTAAAAGTAACGGAATATGAAGAGTTACAATTTGAAACCCTTTTGAATTAAAAAACAAGCCTGCTATCGAGCAGGCTTTTTCTTTTTGTAATAGTCATTGATTACTGATTTTCTACCAATAGTTTTGGTGATAATATCTTTCTCCAGATCCCAACCTCTTGCAGGAGAATATTCACGTCCGTACCAGATGATTTGCAAATGCAATTCATTCCATAATGCTTCAGGAAAAAGTCTCTTGGCATCATTCTCGGTTTGTATAACATTTTTACCTGTACTAAGCCCCCAACGGTACATTAAACGATGTATATGGGTGTCTACAGGGAATGCGGGGATACCAAAGGCTTGTGACATCACTACACTGGCCGTTTTGTGACCAACCGCAGGCAAGGCTTCAAGAGCTTCGAAGCTTTGTGGTACTTCTCCGTTATGTTCATTTATTAAAATATGGGATAACTCATAAATCCCTTTGGACTTCATAGGGCTTAACCCTACAGGCTTTATAATTTCTCTGATCTCTTCTACGCTTAATCTTATCATAGCATAGGGGTTATCAGCTCTTTCAAATAATAGAGGAGTAATTTGGTTTACCCGTACATCAGTGCTCTGGGCACTTAACAAAACAGCGATAAGTAGGGTATAGGGATCCTTGTGATCTAGCGGAATAGGAATTGTAGGGTATAATTCCTGCAAGGTTGTAATCGTAAAATCAACTTTTTCTTGTTTTGTCATAATTATTATCCGATCTAATTTTTGCGAAGTTATAAAAAGTGGTGCATACGCGCTTTTAAAACAACTTTTAAAGTTTTGATAAAGCCAAGGTAATTGCTTTTATTTGTTTTAACTTTATCAAAAATACATAAACAAAAATAGAATCACTATGACTACACTTTCTAAGGGTGATAATGCACCAAATTTTGAAGCTAAAGATCAGGATGGTAACACCATAACCCTTGCAGATTATAAAGGCAAAAAATTGGTTGTCTTTTTTTATCCTAAAGCGAGTACGCCAGGTTGTACAGCAGAGGCTTGTAATTTAAAAGATAATTATCAGACTTTTCAAAGTAAAGGTTATGAAATCTTAGGGGTTAGTGCTGATAGTCCAAAACGCCAGCAAAACTTTAAAAATAAATACGAGTTGCCTTATCCTTTACTTGCTGATGAGGATAAAAAAGTGATTGAAGCCTTTGGAGTTTGGGGACCCAAGAAATTTATGGGTAAAGAATATGATGGGATTCATCGAACTACCTTTGTGATTGATGAAAAAGGAGTTATCGAAGAGGTGATAAGCAAAGTTAAAACTAAGGATCACGCAGCTCAGATCTTATAAAAATATTATCATTTCACACAAAAAAAGGCATCGTTTTAACGATGCCTTTTTACAATTGTAATACTTTACACTATACGGTTTGCGCCTCTTTATAACCAAAAAGATTATTTTCTTTAATTAGCTCAGCAATACCTTCTGGTAGCATGGATTCCCAATCTGATTCTCCATCCTGAATTTTTTGAAGTACTTCTCTCGAAAAGATATCCATGATCGTTGCATCGTAATCAGTAATATCCTGAAGCTTACCGTTATACTTGAAGAATTTATAAAGTTCTTTCATTCTAGGATGAACCTTAAGATTATTACTATCGGTAATGTCTCCTGTTTCTTGATTTTTCAGTGGGTATAGATACACTTTTAAATCTTTAAAGAACAGTTTGCCAAAAGCCTCCAAAATACCCCCACTAAGATGGCGGTAATATTTTTCATCAAAAATATCTACTAAGTTATTTACTCCCATAGCCAGTGCCATGCGTTCTTTGGTATAGTTAGAGAAATACTCAACGACTTTATAATACTCCTGGAAGTTTGAAATCATTACCGTTTGACCTAGGGAACATAAAAGCTTAGCACGTGCCATAAAATCTTGTTCATCGATTTCGCCTTCAGCTCGTAAGTTGGATAGGGTTATCTCAAATATTACTTGAGTTCTATCTTTTTCAACTTTATTTTCGTTGAGGAACATATTGAGCGATTTTTTGTAAATATCCATATTTACCTTGGTCACTGGCCTAAAACTACCTCTAAGCGCTAATATGTTTTTCTTGTATAAAATTCGGGCGGGTAATATGTTATTTCCATCAGGACCAAACATTACAGCCTCGGTCATTCCATTTTTCACTAATTGCAGACTCATTAAGCGATTATCTACCTTTTCAAAACGTGGTCCCGAGAAATTTATAGTATCGATTTCTATTTGATCTTTATCTAGGTGATCGTATAGATAACGAAGTAATTTTTTAGGATTATCATATTTATAGTAAGCACCATAAATCAGATTTACACCCAATATACCTAATGTGTTTTGTTGTAATCTGGCATCATTTTCATGAAATCTAACGTGTAAGATGATTTCATTATAATCTTCTTTAGGAGTAGTTTGATAGCGAATACCAACCCAACCGTGTCCTTTGTACTTTTTAGCAAAATCAATGGTAGCAACAGTATTTGCATAACTAAAGAAAAGCTTGTTGGGATGTTTTTCTCTAGTAATTCTTTGTTCTATTAAGTCTACCTCGTGCTTCAACATTTTTTTAAGACGAGATTCAGTAACATACCGTTTGTCGTCTTCAATACCGTAGATAGCATCACTAAAATCCTTATCATAGGCACTCATCGCTTTTGCGATCGTACCAGAGCCTCCACCGGCTCTAAAGAAATTTCGAACGGTTTCTTGACCGGCACCTATTTCTGCAAAAGTACCGTAGATATTTTGGTTAAGGTTTATTCGTAAAGCTTTACTTTTAATGGAGGGGGCAGATTCAAACTCCTTGTCTCCCATGATCGTTATAGGCATAGTGAATCGGGCTTTTTTTGTTTACTGTAAAGGTACTAATACCTGTATGATAATAAAAAATTAGGTCGCAAATTTTCTATTAAATATTGATCAATTAAACAATTTTAACATTAATTATTCATTTTTAAGCTTAAAAAATATAGTTACTTTTGTGATTAGTCAATAAAACGTATGGAAGTTACTTTTTTAGGTACAGGTACATCACAGGGTATTCCGGTTATAGGAAGCGATCATCCGGTGTGTCGTAGTACAGATCCAAAAGATAAGCGCTTAAGAGTTTCGGTATTGGTAGAATGGGATAGCTACGCTTATGTAATAGATTGTGGCCCGGATTTTAGGCAACAAATGTTAGCCAATAACGTACATAAAATTGATGGCATTTTATTTACTCATGAGCATGCAGACCATACCATGGGGATGGACGATATTAGGCCTTATTTTTTTAGGCAAGGAGACATTCCCATATTTGCACATCAACGCGTGTTGAATTCTTTACGAAAGCGATTTGATTATATTTTTGCCTCAGAAAACAAATACCCGGGTGCACCAAGTGTTACGGAGAATATCATACAGGATACAAGTTTTGTATTAGCAGGTGTTAAAGTGACCCCTGTTAATGTAATGCATAATAGATTACAGGTGTATGGATTTCGGCTAGGTGATTTTGCTTATATCACGGATGCCAAAACCATTGCCCCAGAAGAGGTGGAGAAATTGAAAGGGGTAAAGTGTCTTGTTGTAAATGCACTGCGCAAAGAGCCACATCACTCTCATTTCAATTTAGAAGAAGCTATAGCTTTTATTCAGCAGATCAAACCAGAAAAAGCATATTTGACGCATATAAGTCATCTAATGGGTTTTCATGAAGACGTTCAGCAAGAACTGCCAAAGCATATATTTTTAGCGCACGATAATTTAAAAATTTCAATATAATTTTATTATGAAGGGAAAGATATTTATGTATTTGTTCATTTTTACGGCCCTATTTGTACTTTTTCAATTTATGAATGCTAAGAAGGCAGGGGAGTCTTATACAGCAAAAATTAGTAATCTTGAAAATCAACTTGATGCTAAGCAACAAAAAATTGATTCTCTTGTCAATCTAAATATGGATCTTACTTATTTTAGATTGGATAGCGATGAAGAAGCTATAGCCTATATAGAAGAAATGGGATACGATGTGCAGAAATTGGAACGTACAATTGTGGATCAATTGTTAAGCCAAAATAAAGCTGGTGAAGATAATCCCATTGTACCATATGCAGGTATGGAAGGAAGTATGGCAATAAATAAAATACGGTTGTTAAATCACAAATGGATTATCGCAGACTTTACAGATGGAGTGTATTGGGGACAACTTCTCATCCTGTTCGACGTTCGTGAAGACGGCGTAGTAGATTTTGAAGTGATCAAAGCATTTTTATATCCTAGAAATTAATAAACCCCGAAGTATTTCGGGGTTTTACTTTTTTTAAATTAAACTGCATGTGCGTCTTATTTTTTGATATAGCGTATAGGTGTTAAGGCACAAATTTTCTTTCTATAGGTTACTCTGATTTTCATACGATAAGGACCATAAGAGGTCACCATATATCCACCTATTCTCTGATAATTAGTAATGAGATAGGAGGAATTAGGTTTTGCAGCCTGAGCTTGTGCTTTCCAACTGTCTAATCTCGAATTTAAGGCGTAAAAAGGATAACAACAGTTATTCAAATCTACTTCAATAGTTGTTGTAACTGTGGTATTGCCCACCCAACTACAGTTATTAGGTAAGGTTTCTCTTCTACAATCATTAAGCATGTCTACCATCAGATATTGGTTTGGCATATCCCTACCGTTACCCGAAGTGAAATTACATCCGTCATCAATTAAATCATCTGCACAACCTCTGTCATAATTAACGCAATAACTGCCTTGGTCTGGTCTTTCATCTGTTTTTTGAAGAACTTGTTCATTGTTCGGTTCTTCAGGGAAATTGATATCGTCTTTTTCGCAAGAAAAAAGAACAAAGCTTATTAGCATTACTGCCAGTCCCTTAAGTACATAATTTGTGTGTAAAGTTTTCATAATTAACTAGTTTTAATTTTACCTACTCTTTAAAGGATTTTCGGAATCTCCTGATACGTTTACATGGGTATATCAGATCCCAACTACTTTTGTTACCCGTTAGATGGTTATTTTTTTTGATAACATATATGATGCACAGTTAATGCGTATTATTAACGCGTATTCATTTATATTTGATATTCATTTATTTTGAACATTATGTACACACACAAAATCCTTTATCTATCATTTTTATTCACTTTATTTCTGGTTTCTTGTGGCAAACAAGACGGTTTTATCATTGAAAAAGAAGGTTTTATAGAAATTCCTCGAGATAACGGTACTTATGTGATTAAAACCTATTCGGACAACATCATTGAAACTTCTTTTGTTCCAGAAGGAGAAACGTTTATAGATACATCTCATGCTGTAGTTATGACTCCAAAACAGAAAGCATTTTTGCAGACAAGGAAAAACGGATATTCATATGGTACTAAAGGGATAAAAGCAATTATTACGAAGGAACCTTTTGGAATACGTTATGAATACAAAGGCAAACCCTTGCTTAAAGAACAAGGAGGTTATATAAAAACGGATAGTACTGAGGGGTTACAATTTGCGCTTGCTAAAGATGAAGTCATTTACGGGGCTGGGAATAGGGTCGTAGGAATGAATCGAAGGGGGTATAAATATGAACTTTATAATAAGGCTCATTATGGCTATGAAACCGAATCAAAGCTAATGAATTTCAATCTTCCTTTGGTTCTCTCCTCAAAGCTCTATGCGGTTCATTTTGACAATCCATCCGTGGGATATTTAGATATTGATAGTCAAAATGATAATACTTTGACTTATGAAACTCTTGGAGGAAGAAAAACGTATCAGGTTATTGCTACAGACAATTGGAAAGGCTTGGTTAATGCTTACACCTCCTTAACAGGAAAACAGCCTATGCCTCCAAGATGGGCATTGGGTAATTTTGCAAGTAGATTTGGGTATCACTCTCAAGAAGAAGTCTATCAGGTGGTGGATAAATTTAAGAAAGATAGTATTCCTTTAGACGCTATAATATTAGACATCTATTGGTTTGGAAAAGATATTAAAGGGCATATGGGTAATTTTGAGTTTGTAAAAGACTCTTTTCCCAATCCTAAGAAAATGATCAAGGACTTACGCGATGATCATATCAAAACGATTCTAATTACTGAACCCTTTGTTTTAACGACTTCCAAAAAATGGCAGGAAGCACTGGCTAAGGATGTTTTGGCAAAGAACAAAGAAGGCAATGCTTACACCTATGATTTTTATTTTGGCAATACCGGACTTATCGATATTTATAGTGAAAAAGGAAATCAATGGTTTTGGGATATTTACAAACGATATACTCAAGATTATGGAGTTGCAGGATGGTGGGGTGATTTAGGTGAGCCAGAGGTGCATCCATCTGATATAATTCACGCCACGGGTACTGCAAGTGAAGTTCATAACATTTATGGTCACGATTGGGCAAAATTAGTATATGAAGGCTATCAAAAGGATTTTCCGAATACCAGACCCTTTATATTAATGCGTGCAGGTTATTCCGGATCACAACGCTATGGTATGATCCCCTGGTCCGGTGATGTTAATAGATCCTGGGGAGGATTACAGCCTCAACCGCAAATAGCACTGTCTATGGGCGTGCAAGGATTAGGTTATATGCACTCTGATCTCGGTGGATTTGCCGGAGGAGAAACCTTTGATTCAGAATTATATACACGTTGGCTTCAGTATGGTGTTTTTCAGCCTATCTTTAGACCACACGCACAGGAGCATATTGCACCTGAACCTGTTTTTCACGATCCAAAAACCAAAGCTAATGCTAAAAAGAGTATTGAGCTGAGATATCGATTATTACCGTATAACTACACGCTAGCTTTTCAAAATAGTCAAAGCGGAATGCCTTTGATGCGACCTTTGTTTTTTGAAGAACCGAACAATACAGACTTTTTAGAGCTTAGTTATGCCTATCTGTGGGGTGAAGACCTATTAGTTGCACCTGTTTTAAAACCAGGAGTAGTAGCTATGGATGTGCCATTTCCAGAAACGTCAAACTGGTATGATTTTTATACTGATGAGCGATTTACTGGTGGTCAATTTGCTAGGGTAGAAGTTACAGATGATCGAATTCCGGTTTATGTTCGTGGAGGAGCATTCATACCTATGATTGATCCCATAATGAATACTACAGAATATAATAGTAAAGCTCTTATTATACATTATTATCCTGATGATACGGTAGTCAATTCAGTTGGCCAATTATATCATGATGATGGAAAAACCCCAGAAGGTTTTAAAAAAGGGGCTTATGAGTTATTGAATTTCGTTGGGGAGAACCTTAATAATGAACTATCACTAGTCTTATCTTCGGAAGTAGGCTCAGCATATAAATCACAAGATAGGAGTGTAAAACTTATTATTCATAATATAAGAAATGTGCCTTTAAAGCTATTGATAAACAATAAAACTAGCTCTTACAGCTATGATGCCGAAAAGAATGTGTTAATTATTCCCGTAGATTGGAAATCAGGGACTGCTAAACAAATAAAAATAGTTCAGCCTCAGCATTAAGCTTAATTGTAGGATATTATTACGGAAATCAAAAAATATCAAATCTACTTGTAGAATAAAAAGTTGATAGTAACGTTACTAAATTGTTATTAACGAACTTAACTATTTTATTTTTTGTAACACAATGAGAGCATTAAAAGTTGTGGCCACTGTAATTGGAATACTGGCTTTAGGTTTTTGTGTCATTGTTTTCCCCTTTCCCATGCTAATCGAGTCTATTGTGGATTATGATAGAGGCGGAACAGACACTACTTTAAAAATTATTTTTTCATTATTTCAAATCTTGATTGGATATTATTTTATTCATAAAGGCGTTTCTTTTATTTTCAAACGCTAAATCTTTGATCTGGAGATTTACAATATCTATTCATAGGTTGTATTGTTTTTTGTATCCGAGTTAATCATTGAGGCATTTCAGCAAAAAAATTTACTTGATAAGTTTTATATTAAGTAGAACTAAAAAACTAGAAAAAATGCCATTTATAACACACGAAACAAAAGAACAAAATGTAGATCTTTATTTTAAAGATTATGGACACGGTCAACCGGTCGTTTTAATCCATGGTTGGCCTCTATCACATAGAGCATGGGAACAGCAGATATGGGCTGTGGTAGAAGCTGGATATCGCTGTATTGCCTATGATCGTAGAGGCTTTGGGCACTCCGATGAACCGTGGGATGGATTTGACTATTCAACATTAGCATCTGACCTACATTCCATAATTACCAAATTAGAATTAAAGGACGCAATTCTTGTCGGTTTTTCAATGGGCGGTGGAGAAGTCGTTCGCTACTGTACGGATTATGGAACGGATAATATCAGCAAAGTAGCGCTGATAAGTTCTATTATTCCGCTTGTGGCTCAAAAGCCAGATAATCCAGATGGAGTACCTCAAAAAGAATTGGATAATATTATGAAAGCTTTACAAAATGATAGAGTTGACTTTTTGACGGATTTCCATAAAAACTTTTACAATTACGATCAGCTGAAAGATAGAGTTAGCCAGGCACAACTAGAGTATGATTGGACAATTGCTGCAGAAGCATCGCCAAGAGCTACCATACAAGCTGCAAAAGCGTGGGCAGAAACCGACTTTAGGTCTGAATTGAAAAATGTTAATGTTCCGTGTCTTATTGTCCACGGAGATGCAGATAATATCGTTCCAATAGAAACATCTGCTGATCAAGCCGCTAAACACATAGAGAATAATACGTATAAGATTATTAAGAATGCACCCCATGGATTGAATGTAACCCATAAGCACGAATTAAATGATGCTTTATTATCCTTTATCAAACAGGATGTAAAAGAGTTAATTGCATAAGTATATTTTACTTAGGTGATTTGTTGATAAGGTAAAAACCTGTGATATATTCACAGGTTTTTTTATGAAATATCTCAAATAAATAGCAGGCTTCCTCTTAATTTTGTATCGTTTTGCCGTAATTACATTACGCTTTCTAATTACTTTTATACGAATTCTAGTTTCTAGGTCTTTACTTTTGGTACTTGGTTATATTTGTTAGTGGAAAAAGCAAGGAATACTTTTAAATTATCAGTATACAAATTCCATCAATTAACCTACTTGTAGCCATCCTTATTTAGGAACTATAACATTTAAGATCATTGACATCAACTCAGGATAGTAATGACGGTTTGTCCCCATAATCCTCATTATCAATCCGATGTATTGCTAATAACAATGGCTGATTCAGGTATCACTATCCTGAGTATTGATGTTTTATAATTTTGCGATTTACTTCTATTAAGCATTCACATTCTATTTCCTTTTTAAACGCAAACCGTTTCCCAGTTTATTTTTTATTTTTGGTTGACACATCTAATTCCTTAAAATGAAATTTTGGATTTATTTTAGTTTACTTGTATGTTTTATATCCTGCGGAGTAAAACCAAAACAGGCTAAACCTGCTTATAACAATGAACTATCCCAAGAACAACTTCTTGCAAAAGGTATTGTACCCATAAGTGCAAAGTATAAAAACAGTTATTTTCGTGTTTTTCCTTACTTATTCTATAATAAGGGAAATGCCTTTAATAGTATTGCTGGAGATTTTTTTAATGTAAAGTATAAAACTTCCAATTTCAATATAATGGTTGGCTTCTACAAGAAATATGAAGGTTATGAAAATGTACAAGTCGTACTAGTTTCAATGAGCGAAAATTCTAAAATTCCTTTAAAGGACCAAGTATTAAGTGCGACATCTTCAAAGCATGGTGATTTTAGCCTTGTGAAGCTTGATCAGAAAAACTATTATATTAGAACCTTACAGCAGGTATTATTAATTAACCCTTTAGTTATAAATAATGATGCCGATATATTAGATAAATTATATGATGATGTAATTACCGTAACCATTTCTGATCAGGAGTATACTTTCTTAAATCCAGAACTGAAGTTAGAGTAATTGTTTATACAACTTCTGTTTTTCGTACTGTTCTGCCTTTTTTAACCAATAATTTTAAATCTTCGAAAGTTAGATACAAACAAGGCACGATAACCAGAATTATTGCGGTTGCGAATACGATTCCAAAACCTAAAGAAATGGCCATTGGTATCAAGTAAAAAGCTTGACTAGAGGTTTCGAAAATGATAGGAGCTAATCCGCCAAAGGTAGTTAACGTGGTAAGCATTATAGGTCTAAATCGGCGTAAACCAGCCTCGTGAATAGCTTCATAGGTTGATAATTTATCCCGTAGCCCATTGGCATAATCAATCATAATTAAAGCGTCATTAACCACAACACCGGCTAAGGCAATCATTCCCATTAAGCTTACTAAAGAAAGGTCATATCCTAATATAATATGTCCGATAACTGCTCCAACGATGCCAAAGGGAATAGAAGTTAAAACGATTAACGGTTGTATATAATTGCTAAATGCTAATGCTAACAGGGCGTAAATAATTAAAAATGCCATGGTGAACGTTCCCCATAATGAACTAGTTGATTCTCTCATATCTGCCTGGCTACCAACGAATGTCCAGGTTAATCCTGGATAATCTGCCCTAAGCTTGGGCAGTTCTTTAGTAGTAATAGACTCTAATACCCTATTAACGGCGTTTGAAGGTTCTATATCCATACCTACGTTAACTACACGCCTACCATTACGTCGATTAATTGAAGTAAATGCCTCTTGTTCTTCTATAGTAACCACAGAAAGTAAAGGTACTTCAGTTCCTTGTGGTGTTCTAATAATGAAATCTTCTAAGTTGCGAATATCCTTTCTTTCTTCTAAAGGTAATTTTACTCTGATTTCAACTTCACTATCGCCTCTTAATTGGCGCATGGCTAATGCTCCAAAAAAAGCATCACGCACTTGTCTTCCAACATCATCGGAAGTCAAGCCTAGGTTACGACCCTCGGGTAAAAGCTTAAAGTCATATTGTATTTTACCTTTATTGTAATTATCGCTTACATCTCTCGTATTGTTGTAGGCTTGCATGGTTTCGAGAAATGATTTGCTGGCAGCTTCGAGCACATCAATATCTGGATGGCTTAGGTCAACACTGATATCTTGTCGATATCCACCAGGTCCACGTTCTGCTTCAAAAGTAATTTGATCAACTCCTCTGATTTCACCAATATTATCTCTCCATAACGCAATTACTTCCCTGGCACCCATATCGCGTTGATCAGGTGGACGCATTACAATTTCTACATCGATAAAATTTTGCCCTCTTACATTGGTTTTTATTCCCTCGGCAACTTCATAAAGATTGTATTCATCAAACATTTTTTGGGTAGCTTCTGTTACTTCTTTAGCAACAACAGCTGCTTGATCGGGAGTAGTTCCAACTGGTAACCGTATTCCGGCCTCTATTTCGTCGGCAGCTACCTCAGGCATTAGGATCATTCCCATATGGTCGCTCAGTCCATATCCTCCAACCATAATTAATAAAGCAATGGCTGCACTTAATGTGATGTACCTATATTCTAGGCATTTATCCAAAAAAGGACGATAATATTTATCAATAATAGTATTAAATCCTTTCGCAAATTTTTGTTGAGCATTTTCAAGTTTTAATACAAGCCCTTTCTTTTCTTTATTTTTTAAATGTGCTAAATGCGAAGGAAGTATGAACATTGCTTCAATTAAGGAAAGTGCTAAAATTATAATGACAACCGCTGGTAGTGGCCACCAAAATTTACCGGTTTCACCAGGTATAAAAAGTAAAGGAATAAAGGCAATTATTGTGGTGATAATGCTATAAAAGACAGGCTTGGATACATCTTTAGTTCCTTTTATAGCAGCTACCATGCTACCAAGCCCTTTTTGTCTGTACTCATAGACATTCTCTCCAACTACGATGGCGTCGTCCACTACTATTCCTAACACTACAAGAAAACCGAACATGGAGATCATATTAATACTCACTCCAATAACTGGTAATAAGATCATTCCACCAATAAAAGAAATAACCATCCCTATCATCACCCAAAAAGCTAAGCGGTATTCTAAAAATAGCGTAAGTATAACCATTACAATTACGATGGCCATCAATCCATTTTCTGTGAGCAATGATAATCGTTCTCTATAGTCTTCGGCCCGATTACTATCGATACGATGATTGATATTTGGCGGAAACTGAAAATCATCTAGAATTTCATAAACAATATCCTCTATAGCCAGAGGAGATTGATCTCCAACTCTAAATATTTCCATACTCACTGCAGTTTGTTGATTGAATTGACCATGAAAGCCTACTTCTTCAAAACCATCAGTTATGGTGGCTATATCGCTTAATTTGAGCTGGCCACCAGAAGGGGAGGTGGCAATGGTTATTTCTCCAAATTCTTTAGCCCATTGTTTTCGCTCTTGCATGCGCAACATAATTTCGCCTGATGAGGTTTCCACTGCACCTGCAGGAACATCGTTACTGGATGCCGCAATAATATCAGCGACCTGACCTAGGGTAAGTTGGTATTTTTGCAAATTAGTACGAGAAATTTCAACTCGTGTCTCATATTCTGGTACGTTATTTAGCTCTACTTGGGTGATTTCAGGTTGGTTTAACAACCTATTTCGAAGACGTTCCGCCACTGTCCGTAACGTCCATATATCTACATTTCCATATAAAGAAATGTCCATAACATCCCGCTGTCGTGCTTGTAAGACTACCTCTGGTTGTTCAATATCATCAGGAAATGTACGTATTCTATTTACTGCCTGATCGATATCCTGAAACGCTTTCATCCTATTGGTTCCTGCAATTAGTTCGATACTAACAGCACCTGAACCTTCTCTAGCAGTAGAAGTGATCTCTTTAATCCCTTGAACACCCCTTATAGCTTCTTCTACTGGGAGTAAAATACCTTGTTCTACTTCTTCCGGTGAGGATCCAGGATAGGTTACACTGACATTGACAAAATCTAATTGAAATTGAGGAAAAACTTCTTTTTGAACCGTAAACATAGTGTAGATTCCTCCGACCAATAATACTATCATTAACAAATTAGAGGCTACGGCATTGCGTGCCATAAAGCTGATTAGATTATTCTTTTCTGTATTTACATCTTCAATTTTCACACTAGTTGTTTTAAATAATACTTACCTATTAAGCTGGCCTATTCTTCAGTTCGAAGCGGAACCCCATTGGTTACAGTACTGATATTTGTGGTCACAATTTTTTCATTACCAGACAGCCCTTCAGTTATGTAGACATAGTTGGCATCTGATAATAATATGGAAACATTTTTAATTTGTAAGGTTCCATCTTCCATAATCCAAACCGTTTGATTACTGCGCAGATAATCTCTATGTATTCTTACTACATCTTTAATTTTCTTACCAGATAATTCTATTTCCACAAAGGACCCGATTATCATTTTGGGTTTGTTTTGGTTTTTTGATAGCGTTGATAATGGATCTTCTACTTTAATTAATACGCGTACCAGACGAGTTTGCTCTTCCAAGGCACCGATTTGTCGATACAATATACCTGTCCGAAAGTTGTCTTGGCCCCAATTAGCTACATTTTTAATACGAACTTCATTGGTTTCGGTTTCATTATTTTCTGCAAATGAAAGCCATTGTAATTTATGCACAGGGATAGTGGCAGTAACCCAGTATGCAGCTGTACCAACCAGACGGCCTAGATTATTTTGTGGACCGACGAGAGATCCTACTGTGACGTTTTGACTGATTACCTGAGCATCAAAAGGCGCACGAATTGTGGTTCGTTGTAAATTAAGTTGAGCTTGATCATATGCCGCCTGAGCAGATTGTATGGTTGCCTTAACTGCGTTGAGTTGAGGTTTTCTTAGTATTAAGGATTTTTGTTTGTCTGATAAGGAATCAACACCTACTAATGCTAAGTCTTGTTCGGCTATAACTTGCCGACCCATTTCTAGCTCTAAATTTGTTTTTGCCTGGAGTAGTTCACTTTTGCGAAGTTCAACTTGGTTGATAAAGTCAGCAGGATCAATTTTAAGTAAGGTTTCTCCTTTTTTTACGATTCCTCCAGGAATAAAATCAGACGATCTATAAAGTATTTGACCACTAACGATGGCGTTGAGTTGAATATCCTCTACAGGTTGAACCGTTCCTGTCGCTAAAAATTGAGGTACAAAGTTACCTTTCTCCGCATTTACAACGCTGACTAGCATTGCAGATTTTTTTGTAGCACCTTCGCTTTGAGCTTCAGGTTCTGTTGAAAAAATTAACCAAACCGCACCTAGGGCGATTATGAAGATAATAATGCATATTATAATTATAGATTTTTTATTTAGCTTCATATTTTAATTTTCTTTAGGAATAGGTCCTTCATATGCTTGTTCACGTTCAGTTTTAAAATCACCAGCAATCGCTCTATATAAAGCAATACGTATTTCGTACTGCTCTTGTAAAGCATCTAGTAAATCTCGTTGTAGTTGTTGTTGTTGACTAAGTGATAGTAACACGTCTAAATAATTGCTTCCACCGTTGGTAAATTCAATTTGAAGTTGATCATTTACCTTTTCTGCCATAGCAACACGATTGGTTAAAATATCAATTCGTTTTTGCTGATTTTTCTCTTGTATTAGAGCATCTTCAACTTCTCTAAAAGCGGTTAGTACTGCTTGACCATATTGATACAATTGTTCGTTTTTCACGGCTTCAGTTCGTGTTACTTCAGCGCGCAACCTACCCCAATAAAGTAAAGGACCAAATAAATTTCCCCGAAGGGTATAGGCCCAATTATTAAATAATTCACTGTAAGTATTGGATCGAGCTTGCGCTGTAACATTGAATGACAATCGCGGAAATTTATTAGCTACGGCTGCTGCCATATCTCTGTCTAAGGCAAGTAAAGTATTATATTCTCTCAGTATATCTGGTCTTCTACGTATAAGTTCTAAAGGTAATCCTGTTTGTGGAAGAGCAGGTAGGTCGGGTAATTCTTCAGCAACTTCCAATTCATAATTTTGAGCAGGTACACCAGTTAGTACGGCCAATTGATTTTTTAATAAGGCTAAATTAGTTTCATAGATAATTTGGAGCTCTTTAGTTTGTTCCAGGAGTTGACGTTGACGTAAAATATCCACGCCTTTTATTTGACCTCCGCCGAAGCGAATTCGAATTAAACGTATAGCTTTTTCATTTGTTTTGATTTGAGCTTTACTTAATTGTAATTGTTTTTTTAATGTTACTAATTGAAACCAGGTTCTGGCGATTTCTGCAGAAAGACTCATCGCTATAGCTTGATAATCATAATAAGATGCGTTTGCCCTAAATTCTTCGGCATCAACACTTGCTCTAATTCTACCCCATAAATCTACCTCGTAACTTACAGTTCCACCAAGTTGAGTGTTTTCTCCACCTGCAAAATCAGGCTCAGGTCTACTTACCGCAGTTTGCGCACCTAAATCCAATATAGGTAAAAGATTAGTAGAAGTTCGTTTTCTAATGGCATTGGCAGCAATCATACGATGCCAGGCACTGGTTAAATTAAAATTATTGGCTAAAGCCTCGTCAATAAGTTGATTGAGTTGGGGATCCTCAAAAGAATGCCACCATTTTTCAGGTAGGGCAACTTTACCATTATTAGAAAACATATTTGGGTTTTCAATAGGGGCTTCAATATCTTTTAGTTTTGGTGAACAAGCCTGTATAAGTAAAAAAATACTGATTATAGTCAGCGGTCTTAGGCGAGTTTGACAAAATAATTTTGATAAAAGTATACGTAATATCAATTTCATATTTTTTAATAGACTGCAAAATATAGTCTTTTTATAATGGTAAATGTTTTAAGAAAATTATAATTGTTTATTCTTTTACATTTATTTATAAACAAAAATTAATAAAAACGAATCTTAATGTGAAAAGCGGTTGGCGTTTTTTACCTTAGAAGGAATTAAGCTACGAACTTTTGAAAAGTTACTTTATTATGGATACGAATAAAATGGTTGAAGAATATATAGATAAGCATCAGGATTGGGAAGCTGAACTTAAGAAGCTTCGTTCATTAGTTTTGGATTCAGGGTTACAGGAAACGATCAAATGGGGCGCTCCTGTGTACACTTTGAACGGAAAGAACATCCTTGGGCTAGGAGCATTTAAATCATATGTAGGGATTTGGTTTTTTCAAGGTGCTCTTTTAGAAGATAAGTTCAACAAATTGTTAAATGCGCAAGAAGGTAAAACAAAAGCTCTTAGGCAATGGCGTTTTACTGCTTTAGACGAAATAGAAGATGGCTTGGTGCGTGCTTATATCGAAGAGGCAATCGCAAAACATAAAGAGGGAAAAGAAATTAAATCAGCCCAGGTTCAGAAAACAACTACAATGCCACAGGAGTTAGAGGATGCCTTTACTAAAAACGCTGATTTGAAAAAAGCGTTTGCAAAATTTACGCCTTATAAACAAAAAGAATTTGTCGAGTATGTAGCTGAAGCAAAACGACCCACAACTAGAGTAAGTAGGGTGACCAAAATTACGCCATTAATTTTTGATGGTATAGGGCTAAATGATAAATACAGATAAGGCTTAAAAAAAGAACAGTTCAGTAGTATACTGAACTGTCTTTTTAAAACTTAAATTACGTGAATATATACACTTAGTAAAGAAAATTTAAAGCCGTCACATCATCTTCGTTGAATGGTCTATCTCCACCGTCGGAGCAGGCTAGCATCCAAGAACCATCTTCTACTGAAGCTCCGGCCGGAGTTCCAGGAATTTGATTGGCGCCAACGCCACCATCACCTTCGTTTTGAGTAGCGCCACCACAAGATACGCTGCGGTCGAAATAGTCGGTATGTCTAAAACCGATACAGTGCCCCATTTCGTGTGCTACTATTGTAGCGATACCATTTACATCAAAACCACTGTTTGTAAGTCTTCCACTAAGCTGAATTTGATCAAAGGGATCACCTGAAGCGGTTGGGAAACCGGCAGAACCGAGTACCCCGAAAAATTCTAAAAAGAAATTAAGTCTGGTAATCCGAATATCTGCAGCACTAGAGGAGGAGATTCGCTGAAAATTCAATTCTAGATTCTCTGCATTATAGCGTTGAATGGCTAAATCAATTCCTTGACTAGTTGCTGAATTAAAGCCAAAAAAACCACCTTGGCGAGCATATACCGTAATGGTTCTACTACCATTGGTAGCTACCAAATTATCGGTACTATACTGCTTGGATTGCAAGTCAAGGCTTTTTCCAATCGTTGTATTGAGAATATCTTTTTCGGGTATAAAGATATCACCCTCCACGATATAACCTTCTTCGTACGCAATTGGGGGTTGATCGGTGACATTAAATCCTGCTTGTTCTAATTTGTTTAGAATTTCAACAGGAACTTCTTGAAGTGTTGGAGTTTCTTCTTTGTCTTTTTCACAAGACACTAGTGAAGCACTTAATACTACAATAAGTGCTGTAAGTACACTGAGTTTTTTCATAGTGAGTAAATATTTAAGTTGGATTTGTATTACCTTGAAGATACTTGAAAATCAACTAATAAACAATGACTCACTACAATTTTAAGAATTAATTAATTTATGCTCAGCATATTTAGTTTTTTAGATTTTTTCTGTCAGCCAGTTGTTAAATTCATAAAAGTTGGAAGGATGAACACCGTGTCCAACAGGAAACTCTTTTAGTGTGGTATGAATTCCTAGTTCCTTTAAAAACTCAGGTGCTTTTCGCGCCCATTGCACCGGAATCACTTGATCTACAGAACCGTGAGAGCAATATATGTCAATATTTGAAAAATCGTTGCTAGCATATCCGTCTTTTAAAATATCTGGGTTTAGGTACCCACTTAAGGCTATTACCTTAGATACTTTTTCTGGATACGATAAGGCTACCGCATAGCTAAGTATACAACCCTGACTAAATCCTAATAAGGTTACATTGTTAGGGTCTAAATCGTAAGCTGTTACAGCTTCAGTAATGAAGTTGGCAATTTTATCTCTACTTTCTATCGCTTGTTTGTCGTCACTAAATTTTCCATTGGTATTATCAAAATAAATAGCATACCAAGCATTACCAAAGGGTTGCATAGGATAAGGAGCTCTTACTGAAATAATGAATAATTCATCCGGAAGTTCTGAAGCAAAAGAAAACAAATCATTTTCATCACTTCCATATCCGTGGAACATAAATAACACAGGTGGTTTTTCCTTTGTAGTTTTTGGGGCTCTAATAATATGATATAGTGATAGTGATTCTGTTTTCATTGCAATTATCGTATTTGTAAGTGTATATGATCATCGTGCCGAACTGCTTGGCACCCGTGAAATCTTATTTTTTGATCGTATAAATGTAATCGTTTTTTAAGGTGTGGTTCAATAAAGACTTTTTCTATTGTATTGTGCTTGATAATGCTCAAAAGTAAGTCTTTTGTTGGTTCTTCTGCAAATTTGAGATTGTTATCTAGGGTTCCGAAAGTTAAATAACGGGTTAGGTCATACTGAGTATTGCCTCTTTCTTTGCAATATTGGGTTTGATCAAATTCTTTTGGTTTAGGGTTTTCAAAGTAACCATAACCACTTATAGTGGGTTTGGAATTGGTTACTTGATCTTTTGTGTTCTGATAAATAAAGCTAATATCTAGTTTTTTTCCATCATCGTGACTTAGATGTGGAAATAATGGATATCCATTAATAAAGGGAAAATTAGCATCCAAATACACAAGTTGAATACCAGGATGTTTTTTGTAAAAATCTTCTGCTATTTCCTGAATTGTTGATTGAAATTCAGTCCTCACATAGTTTCTATTACAAAGTTTAGTGAAAGTAGAATGGGCTTGGACTCTATGATTTTCAAGGATAGGTTCTCGACCAAATAGGGAGGCTACATACGGTACAATCACGAACGAAGTGAACAGATATAATAAAGTAAATACAACTAGTTTCTTGAGTCGATAGTAGGGTGTTGTTCTTTTAAGTGCAACTTCAATAAGTAGATAAACTATACCACCTATTTGTGTTATCGTAGTTAAAATAAAAAATAACAGTATTTTGCTAAAGACTCTTACTCCTTTTAAAATCATCAAAATTTCTGCCGGATTTATTCAATAAAGGTAAACCACTCTTGGAAAAATCGACCAATTATTGGAGCTTCCTTTTTCTCTTCGCGTACCGCTGTAATAATTCCATAAATCCATAAGACAAAAATAAATACATAAAATGAAGATGAAATTACCCAAGAATCAAATAAACTGACCAATGCACCTAGAAGATAGAAGGATAAGTTTATGCCTAGTGCTTGTCGTATATGAAAACTTGCAAATTGATTCTTATTGTCATTATTCATAAAGAAGGCTATTATTGTTCCAACAATTGTTATATAGGCTACAATAGCTGCCGTTTTACCTTGTTTTGCATAATCTGATTCCATACTAAATGTTTCTTACTATTGAAATTATTGTAATACTTTTTGTTTGTTCGCGATAATACCAAACACTTCACCTTTGAGTTCGCTACCCATAAACGCGCTATTCTTTGAAGTTGACTTGATGTCTTTGTTTGAAAACGTATAGGTTTTATCAGGGTTAAAGAGCGTTAAATCTGCTTGGTTACCAACATCTATTGAAGGCGATTGTAATTCAAAAACCCTTCTACCATTTGTAAACATTTTGACTGTCTCTCGTGCCCCAAGAATTTTATTGATTACTCCAAAAGCTGACTCCAGGCCAATAGTTCCATACTTGGCATTATCAAACTCTACTTTTTTATGCTCGATATCCATTGGAGAATGATCTGATGTTATCATATCAATAGTGCCGTCTGTAATTCCTGTTAATAACGCTTCCACATCATCCTGCGTTCGTAATGGAGGTCGCACTTTCATATTGGTATCAAAAGTCGATAATTGATCATCTGTTAAACTCAAATGATGTACGGATACACTACAACTTACTTGTAATCCTTTTTGTTTAGCTTCTTTAATAAGAGCTACAGACTTGGCAGTTGAAATGGTTGGTATATGAAGTTTACCTCCAGTATATTCCAAAATAAAAAGATCCCTGGTAATTTGTAATTCTTCTGCTAATGCTGGTATGCCTTTTAGACCTAACAACGTACTGTTTGTTCCTTCATTGACCATTCCGTGGCTAGCAATTTGATGATCCTGTGGATAGGATAACACAAGACCATTAAAATTTTGGGCGTACAAAAGCGCTAGCTTCAATAGATTTGGATTTTTAATGGGTCGTTGATAATCAGAAAAGGCAATCGCTCCCGCAGTTTTCATATCGTATAACTCCGCTAACTCCAAGCCTTCTCCTTTGAGCGTTAATGTCCCCATTGGAGATAAGGTAACGGCATTTTGATGTGCTTGCCCGTGTAGATATCTTATAGTAGCACTATTATCTATAACGGGTTGCGTTATTGGATTCAAAGCTATAGCACTAAATCCACTTTTTGCAGCTACTTCAAGACCGTTTGCTAAAGTTTCGCGTTCTTCAAACCCGGGTTCTCCATAGCTTACACTACTATCAAACCATCCTGGAGAAACATGAAGGTTTTGATACGAAATCACATCTACTTCATTAGATGCGTTTATATTATCTTCAATTGCTGCGATAGCGCCATCTTTAATAAGAATGTCTACAGTTTTTGCATCAAATTTGGAGTTGGGGTCTATTATGGTAGCAGCCTTGAGTAAGATGTTCATTTCAGATATTTTAAAAGCAGAATTTCAATAAGTAAAAACACCAAGGCAAAAATAACAAACCATTTCCAAAGTTCGTTAATTGTAGCGTCCTCTTTTATTTCTTCAAACAAATCAGAAACACTATCGTATACTTGATATGTAGCATTAGTAGTCAAACTGTGGTACTGTAAATTACTTTCGGAACTATCGTAATTATAACCTAGGTATTGGATAGGTTTACCGTCATTCATTATAGCGTATATACCCGCTTTTGTGGGAACATCATCAGTAGTCAGTCTCACCTTTGTCGGTAGACTTTGCTGTAAAGGTATGATACTTTCATCTTTGGACTCTAATCGGAGTACTCCATCCTGGCTTAAGGATATAGGAACTTCAAAAACGTTTGTTTTTCCGATAGTATAGGATATCTCAGGAACTTTAAGACTTAATTTGCCTATTTTGTATAAAGTAGGAACGATCAAAGGAGAATTTTTAAAATTTGAATTTCCCTTGGATAAAGAGGCGGTAAAGACTAAAACATTATTTTGTTTAAAAAGAAATGGACTATCATCTTCATACAATAAAACAGCATTAGAGCTTTGAGTGGCGTAAAAGCTATTTACTTTAGGGTACTGAAAATTACTAACTTCTTTGTCAAAAACTCCATTATATATAGGATGAGAAAATTGAATTGTTGTTATCTTTTTTTCTTGAATCAGTTTTTGATAAAATCGAGTATTTCCGGTTAATGTAAAAAATTGATTGTAGGATGATATGGTACCATTAACGGCAGGCACAAAAACTACGAAACCTCCCTTATCAACAAAGGATTTCAAGCTATTGGTTAAGGAAACAGGAATTTCTTTTAATTCATTAAGTACAATTAAATTAGCTGACTCAAAATCATTATAATTTACATTGGTTAAATCATATGAGGTGTACTTGAACTCATCGGAGGTATAGATATTTTGTAAATACTTATCATCACCTTCATTGATGGTGATTACCTTAATCTTCTCTGGTTGATTGAGGGTAAAATATCTTTTATTGTCAAAATTTAAGGCAGGTTCATTGATGATAACACGACCTTGTGTTAAGCTATTTTCATTGAGCTTAAAAGTGGCATTAGCGGTACTATTTTTTTTGATGTTTACTGCAGTTTTACCTAATAGTATTTGATCATTATAAAAAGATAAAGAGATATTATCAGCGTCTTTGCCAGTTGAGCGTAATCGGACTTGTAATAAGAGGTCATTTTTTTCATCACGATCCAGGTATAAACTATCAATTGCCACATTGGTGTTGCTTATTGGAGTAAGTTGAACAAGGCTTATAGTACTGTCGTTGCTATTTGTTAAGTCAAAAGGCTGCCCTTTTTGTTGAAAATCAGAAATCAATATGATTCTATTAATTGTTTCTTGTGTTTTACCTAGCATTTGACTTGCTTTGAGGTAAGCAGCGCTGTAAGGCATTTGATAAGAGGAATAGTCTAATTGTAATAAATCATTCTGAATATCCTTTTTAGTAATAGCGTTGTAAGTTTCAGTATTTGTAAATAACGAAAATTGTTGATCCTCTGGGATATCACTTAGCAACTCTTGTACTGCCCTTTTTAAAAGAGCACCTTTAGGTCCCCGGGCTTCCATGCTAAATGAATTATCTAAATAAATAACGGTCTTAGTCTTTTTTCCGATTACTGTTGTGTTAGCAGTAAAAGGCTGAGCAAAGGCGATTATGATAGCAGCTAATGCGAGTAGTCTGGTAATTAGGGTTAACCATTTCTTTAATTGTGAACTTTTTCGAGTTTGTAGGACTACCTTTTTTAAAAACTGAACATTGGTAAATGCTACTTTTTGAAATCTTCTAAGTTGAAAAAGATGTACAAGGATAGGTATTAATAACGCAAATAAAGCATATAAAAGTTCAGGGTGTTTAAATTGCATCTATACGTACGTTTTCGTAAAAATACTATAAGATTTTAGAAATACGAATCTGGGTTAAGGAATTATGGTAAATTTTAGGAAAAAGAATAATCAGGGTATAAAAAAAAGCGGAAGAATTCTTCCGCTTCTATAATTTTTATATTCTGTTTTAGAAGATGTAATATCCTACTGAAATCTGAAAGTTAGAGTTTTTGATATCCGCATCGCTTGAAATATCAGTTAGTCCAAAATTATACCTAACTTGACCAAAGAATGATCCTAATTCAACACCTGCACCAAGCGCTCCACTTAAATCAAAACTTTCAATATCTCCAACATCATCTCCTTCATTTACCACAAAACCAAATTGAGGTCCTGCTTCTACACTAAATACTTTAGCGAATTTTAATTTAGCTAAGATAGGCACGTTTAAATAATCTACATTAAGATCGAAACTTTCGAACTCAGCCCCTTGTGCAGAGTAGATTACCTCTGGTTGAATAGCAAACATCCCTGCCAAACTAAACTGAACTACACCACCAATGTGATATCCTGTACGACCATCAAGGCCATCCGCATCGTCACCTGATAAACTGGCAAAGTTAACCCCACCTTTAAAACCTAATTTAATGTCCTGTGCAGTTGTAACTGTGGTAAAACCAACAAGCATCACTGCTAAAATCAATAGTTTTTTCATAATTGTTATTTTAAGACTTTAATCAAATATAGGAGTTTATCTTTAAAATAATACTTTAAAATGCTGCTGTTTTTGATAGATTGTTCAAATTATGAGCTCTCTTTTAAAGAATTTGAAGTGATCAAGTTTGATAAAATATACAAGTATTTAAAGTAATTCTATGATTTGCAAATAGGTAAGCACTTCTTCACATTTGATTATATGGTTATAACTACAGGCACGTTGATGAGGATTATTAACGTTAAGGAAACCTGTTAACATAGGGATAAAGTACAATTAACAGAATGAATAATCTTAGGTAACTTTCATTTTTATCTATCTCAATAGTTTTGTCACATCTAATCACAATTAAAATCATAAAAAACTAATGAAAACTTTAGGGAAACTTATTTTAAACACCTTATTAATTTGCAGTATGGGTATCTTTTTAACCAACTGTGAAGGTGATCAAGGTCCTGCAGGACCACAAGGAGAACAGGGAGAACCAGGAGTAGATGGCGAAGATGGTCAGGATTTTGAACCAGGCGAAACTATTTTTGAAAACAAATCAAGTATTGCTCCATTAGTAGCTTTAGCTCCACAATTTAACTATGTAGATGCATACTCATTAATAAGCACACCTGATGTGGTTGATGGAACATTTCAATTGGCGGGTTCTGCAGACGGCGCTGGTTTTTTACAGGATGGTGATGGCTACATGTATGTGGTAAACTGCGAGGATAGTTATGCCGTTGCTAGAATTCGTTTTGATGAGTTTATGAATCCAATAGCAGGAGATTATCTGTTAAACTCAGGTGTTGCTGATTTTGCGCGTCAGTGTTCAGGAACCATGTGGGAGGCTGATATCCATGGAGGTACTCAAGATATATTCCTTTCTGCATCAGAAAGTATTAACTATGATGTTAAAGCAATCGATCCTAGAGTTACTACGCCTACACCAACAGCAGACTTCGGTTTAGACGCTTTGGGAGAATTCTCTTGGGAGAATGCTACACCACTTCCTCAAAACGCATACCCTGGTAGTACAGTTATTGTTGGAGGTGATGATGACTCTAGCGATTCTGAAGGTCAGGTTACTTTATACTACTCTCAATCAAGAGATGATGATTTTGAGAATGGAAAAGTTTATGTACTAAAATTAAAAGAAGTTTCTGATGGCGCTGGCGGAGTTCAGCCTGTTGCATACGCTACAGCCTATAACGAAAGTAGTTTAGACTTCGGAGCTTCTTATGATATAGAATTTGTAGAAATTCCTAATGGTAGAGATCTTACAAAAAGTGAGATGGAAGCTGCTTGTAATGATGTGTTTGCTTCTCAATTTATGAGAGTGGAAGATGTAGATTATCAAAAAGGAAGTGATGCAAATGGACGTAATGTATTTTTTGCTGTAACCGGAAGAGGACCGGGTAGAGGTACCTATAATGATTGGGGAACAGTGTACAAGCTAGAGTTAGATCCAGCATCTCCATTAACAGGTAAACTTACACAGATTGTTAGTGGTAATACGGATACCAACAATATGGACGGTAACCTACCAGAATTACAGAGTCCGGATAACATTTGTGTAACAGAAAACTTTATCTACATCCAAGAAGATCCTAATTCTTTTAGTAGAGGGCATACCGCATATATCTACCAAACTGATATTAATGGTAACAATCCAGTGAAAGTTATGGAAATGATCGTAAGACAGGATCTTGCACAAGACTTCAGCACAGGAGCGAGTGGAGAATATGGTGCTTTAGTAGATATCTCTGATAAAGTAGGTGTACCGGGTACTTTTATCTTGGCACTACAACCACATTACTGGAGAAATGATGAATTTAGAAATCTAGATGGTCACCAAAACGCATCTTTCGAGGATAACCAGGCTTCTCAGATCGTTATTTTAAAGGGTTTACCGAGGTAATATATTTAAAAGTAAAGTAAATACTAAAAGATCTCCATTTTATTTAAATGGAGATTCTTTTGGTTTAAAATTGATGTTCATGAAATTGTTACAATGTTTCTTCTTAATCGTTCTTTTAGTACTTTTAAATTATTCCTGCAACCAACAAGATAAAAAGGTGGCAAGTACAGAAGAGTACACTTACGTTCCTAATTGGGAAAAAGCTCAAAATTTTTATCTAACAAGTATAGAGCATTCCATAGCATTATTAGATCAACTTAAAGAAAAGGGTTTTCAATCGGATAGTGCTGTGTTTGTTTTTAAAAAATTACGACAGGAGTTCAAAAAAGCAGAGCCCTATGCATCTTACCTTAATCCCGAAGTAGGGCATAGAGTAAATGGCCCAGCATTGCCAATTTTTAAAGAAGACAATTTTAAAACCCTAGCTCCTGTAGGGCTACAAAAAATAGAAGAAAGTGTTTTCGAAAAAAACGAGTCGCAACAAGAATTTGATAAAGAGGTTTATGTCACCCGCGGTTTGATGGATAATCTACGAAAAAACATCATCAAAAGAGAACTGAATCCTCAACGGTTTTTTATGAGTACACATCAACAATTGTTGAGAATTATAAGCTTGGGAATTACGGGTTTTGACACCCCGATAAGTCATTATGGACTGCAAGAATCAATGATCTCACTACAAGGGTTACAATATGTTTATAATTCTTCTATCAGAGCCATTATCCTAAAAGAGAATAAAGCGTTAGATACTTCATTTCAACAAAATATTGATAAAGCAATTCAGTTTCTTGAAGCGAATGATGATTTTGAAACTTTTGACAGGTATACTTTTTTAAGAGAATACATGAATCCTTTAACCAGAGATTGGGTTTCAATTCGAAAAACAAGTGGATTATGGGAGGGTATAGATAGTAGTCCTTTTAATTTTGATGCACCTACCTTTTTTGAAAATAACGCTTTTAATGTCACTCACTTTACACCTTCAGTAAATAGAAATCCAAGTGAAGCGCAAATAAGCTTAGGAAAAAAACTGTTTTTTGAGCCTAAGCTCTCTAAACAAGGAAATATGGCCTGTGCAACGTGTCACTTGCCAGAAAAAGCGTATGCAGATCATGTTCGTTTTAATAATGATAATGCTAACAATGAATTACTACGTAATACACCAACTTTAATTAATGTGGTGTATCAAAAAGGGTTTTTCTGGGATGGAAGATCGGCTACTTTATTGGATCAGATTTCTTCAGTATTTACCAATAAAAAAGAATTCAATACTTCTGTTCATGAGTTTTCATCGGATATTATTAACGATACCACTTATGTTAATCTATTTAAAGAGGCCTATGGCGAAGTTTCTAATCGAAATATTGAAGTAGTCAAGGCCATATCTTCATACATCTCTACTTTAAATAGCTTTGACTCTAAATTTGACCGTAATATTCGCGGCGAAGAAAATTCCTTATCTAGTCAGGAAAAATTGGGATTTAATTTGTTTGCTGGTAAAGCGCTTTGCGCCACTTGTCATTTTATTCCGTTAACCAATGGTACTGTACCTCCTTTTTATGCAGAAACCGAAAAAGAAGTAATCGGAGTTCCTGAAACTTCAAAAAACAACAAATTAGACGATGATTTAGGCTATTATTGGAAGTTTGAAGAGGAGTTACACAAAGGAATGTTTAAGACCCCAACAGTACGTAATGCTGGCGTTACAGCGCCCTATATGCATAACGGGGTATATGATTCGTTGGAACAGGTTATGGATTTTTATAACAAAGGAGGAGGGGCTGGATTAGGGTTTGATCTACCACACCAAACCTTACCTTTTGATAATCTCAATTTAACACAAGAAGAGCAGACCGCCTTGGTAGCCTTTATACACACCTTAACTGATACCTCAGTAGAAGATGATATGGTTTATTAAACAGCATCTCAAAATTTTTCAAAAACGCCAAGTCCAAAAAGCGCATAGTCATACTTAACAGGGTCGTGGGGATCTAGTTTTCTAAGTTGAGTATCTAATGCTTTTAGTGCTTTGGCGTCGTTCTGTTTGCGCTGTAACAACCCTAATTTTCTGGCAACATTACCAGAATGCACATCCAAAGGACAAGATAATTGAGCAGGGGATAGACCCTTCCATATTCCTAAATCGACCCCTGCTTTATTGTTACGCACCATCCAGCGTAGAAACATATTGATGCGTTTGGCGGCAGAGTTTTTTAACGGATCACTGACGTGCTTTTGTGTTCTGGGTAAGTGCGATAGAGTAAAAAATTCTTTTTTAAAATGATGTATGGCCTCTTGTAAGTATGAAGCTTCTTTGTATTGGACAAAGAAATTTTCTAAATCTCCGTATGTTGTATATATATGATGTAGGCCTTTAATAAAATATTTTAAGTCATCTCCGTTAAATGTTCGATGCACAAATGAACTTAGCTCACCTAAACTATCTTCGTTATAACTCATAACAAAGTCATAAGGACTATTTCCCAGTAGGTTCATTAATTTATGTGCATTATTTAGTATGCTTTTTCTATTGCCCCAAGAAATGGTAGCGGTCAAAAATCCTGATATTTCAATATCTTGTTTGAGGCTAAATTGGTGAGGTATTTGAATGGGGTCGGTTTCAATAAAATTAGGATGTTCATAAAATGCTGCTTTTTCATCCAGAAATTCTTTCAACTCCTTTTTGTTTAGTTTCTTCAAGTTTTTTGCTGTTTTAGGGCAAAGGTAATAGGATAAATTGAGATTGAGATAATTAACAATTGGAGGAATTAAGACCTTTTTGATCTATTGTTTTGCTTTACGCTTTAGAAAGAATAACTTTATAAGTGGTTTTCAGTCAGGAAATAATCATAATTAAGAAATTATGACAATATCCGATACGCTATATCTAATATTAGGCTTGCAAACCCTATTAGTAGCTTTAGTACTTTATTGCTATAGATCACCAAAAGGAGTTCTAAACAGATATCTAGCACTTTTTTTTGCAACCATTGTTGTCGAGGTTTCCTTGTTTTTTTTAAGAAAAATATACAATCACAATGCATTGATATATATACCCTTACGGTTTGATTTTTTAACCATCGTATTTTTATATATGTATTCTCTTAAAGCTCTGGGAAAGGAAATCAAAAAAAAATGGAAACTCTATATTCCTGCTAGTATTGAAATACTTGTCTTTTCTATTTTATTTGCAATGGTTTATAGAAACCCTGAATTTCATGTACTATTGCAACAGCAATATAATTTCTTTTCCTGGTATTACGCAGTTTCTTCAAGTTACATCGTTATATTTTGCTTTTTAATTATTGTAAACAATATAAAGCACCATAGGGCTTTGAAATTTTATTTTGGCGCAGTAAAAAATAAGGGATTAGGTTGGTTGACTATATTTTGTAGTATATGTATTCTTTTAAATATAGTGCGGCAATTGAATTTTATTTTACTTCCTGAGCTTGCTGTTATCAATTTCCTTTTTACTTTTTTTGGACTTGGTTCACTATATTATATCTCAATTGCAAGTTTAATGCAAATTAATATAGACAATATCATCCCATCACAACAACAACTCCATCAAAATATAACAGAACTTAAGAGAGTGATGAAAACTATCCGTAACCATATTAATAAAAATAAATCCTTTCTTAAGCCGGACCTCAATTTAAAATCTTTTTCTGCCGAAATAAATATGCCCGAAAGAGTTATCTCTAAAGCCATAAATCAAGTAGAGGGGCTAAATTTTAATAGTTTTATTAATACCTATAGGGTACGTGAATATAAAAAACTAGCGACTTCCAATAGATACAAAAACTATAATATCTATGCAATTGCAGAGGAAGTGGGTTTTAATTCAAGAGCCTCCTTTTATAAAAACTTCAAGGAAATTGTAGGGATACCTCCATCAGAGTTTCAAAAGTAACTATAGTTAAGGCAATCCGTTTAAAAATTATGTTGTCTTAAAACACGTTTCAAGACATGTTTTCTTTGTAATACTATTTAAAAATCAGGAACTTAGAAGAGCTAATATCAATCGTTAACAGTTTAGATTTTTCTTTTCAATTAAGAAGCCGATATAATGCTATAAAACTCAACTTTAATTAATACAAACTCATGAAAAATTTTAAAATCGTAACAATTTTTATCCTTGCAGGATTTTTATGCTCTTGCCAAAAGGACCCACTGAAGGAAAACATTGATAGTGAAAATCAGAAATTGAACAAGCTACAGTTAGAAAAGCTTACTGAACTAGGGGTTAGTAATACCGAAACCTCAATCCAAACTCTTACAAACCTCGATGGGAGTACTACTGATTACGTGCTCAATAATACGGATCTAGCCATACCACTGCAAGATTTAATGAATATGGAAGGATTAGGGGACGCCGAAAATGGAATGAAACAATATCGCACCAATAATCTAATAAGTCGACGTAATCGTACTATTGATGTTTTGGGGTATACTGGTGGCGCAAATGCTTTAGATGGTACAGCTAGACAGGCGCTGCAACGTGCGGTGAATAACTATAACCGCTTAAATAGCACCTTAAATTTAAGATTGAGCTTTGGAACCAATTATCCTGCAGCGGATTTAGTGGTTTATGTTCAAAATAATTTAGGAGCAGGTGGACTTGCTGGGTTCCCAGCTGGAGGTAGACCCTACAAGTGGGCCAGGATTGGTCCCTACGTTTCTAGTAGAGGATATAATTATGCCACTCACGTGATTACCCACGAAATTGGACACTGTATAGGGTTACGTCATACTGATTGGTTTAGAAGGTATTGTGATGGTGGTAATGAAGGTACAGGTTACGACGGGGCTATACATATACCGGGAACTCCTCGTGGCATTGATATTAGCTCAACAATGATGTCTTGTCCTACGGGTTACGAAGATGGAAACTTTAATACCAACGATAAAAGGGCAATTGAATATATTTATTAATGTAGCTACATTTTTTGTTTAAATTTTAGTCTTTTAAACAAGGAAAGCCGTTCATTATAATGATGAATGGCTTTTTTATACAATATTACCATCAACCATGGTTAATTTTCTATCAGCCATATCCGCTAACTCTGTATTATGAGTAACAATGACGAAAGTTTGGCCAAACTCATCCCTTAGTTTAAAAAACATTTTATGTAAGTTTTCAGCAGATTCGCTGTCCAAATTACCTGATGGTTCATCAGCAAAAATAATTTTAGGACTGTTGATTAGGGATCTTGCAACAGCAACACGTTGTTGTTCACCACCTGATAATTCTTTAGGTTTATGATCATAACGGTGCGAAAGGCCTAAGAAATTAAGTAATTCTTTAGCTCTCTTTTCTGCTTCAGCTTTTGGTGTATTTTTGATAAAGGCCGGTATACAAACGTTTTCTATGGCTGTAAATTCTGGTAACAACTGATGGAACTGAAAAATAAAACCTAAGCGCTCATTTCTGAATTTTGATAATTGATTATGGGAGAGTTGGTTAACCGTAACGTGATTCACCAATAATTTACTATCCTTTCGTTTCTCTGCTCTATCAAGAGTGCCTAGTATTTGTAGTAAGGTTGTTTTGCCAGCTCCAGATGCACCAACTATGGATACAATTTCGCCCTGTGCTATATGAAGGTCCACGCCTTTTAATACATGTAAATCCCCGTAGGTTTTGTGGATATTTATTGCCTTTATCATTAGCTTTTACTGTTGAAGAGGTGAAAGTACGGATTATTCAATGATTCGGCAAGCTTATCTTTTCTAAGAACGTTTTAAATTATTAACATCAAAAAAGTAAACTACACGTAGCGATACATTATGATTGATAGGTTGGGCGAATAAATTACCTAAGCTGTCCGTATAATTTAGGGTAGAGAGGTTGTCATTATTAAATATTTGATTGCGATACAACAAAGTAGCTTCACTACCAGGAGCAAACCTCCAACTAAAACTTAGATCAAGATTCCAAATATTAAAATTGGTATTGGGGTCATTATCCTCAAGATTATAAGCAGTTCTGCTTCTTGTACCATCGTCATTAAGGGTAAAGAATACACCTTCACTATAATCCGCTGTACTCCAAAAATTTCGAAATCTCAAATTAATTGCTTTATAGGGGTCAAAGTTATAACTTGCTCTTAATGAGTTTTCTATACTGAGAATGTCTCGTTGACCAAAAAAGATATCCGAATCATTACTATCAATCCAACCAAAAGTTCTCTTTCTATTACTATACTCTGATGAAAAAACAACGAGCATTTTATCTGAAAACCGATATCGTGGTGCTACCCGAATGCGATAGGTAGTAGTTGGATCCGCAAACCAATGCCGATAATTGATTCTTGCATCATAGGCAAAACGTTTTCTATAATCAGAGGACACCCACATTTCTCCTCCTACATTAGAGCTAAAGGTGACAAAGCGCCCTTCGGCTCTTGGCTCGAAATAGTCATTATTGTTAGAATTATAGCTCATAAATCCACCAAATGCAAAGCGCTCTCGGGTTACAAAAAACCAATCTCCCCCAATAGAATTTTGTACTTGTACACTAGGGTCATACAACCTGCGGTGCCTTACAAACATTCCGAATCTATAGTTATTAAACGTTTTGGTTGGTTCAAATATCTGATAGGAACCACTTACTCTAAAGCTGTTATAATTGTTCCTGAAATTCACCCCAAAATCATTAATATCGTAGGTTTTATTAGCAAAGTCGTGTCCAAATCCATAACGCCATTTACCTTTGATACGGTCAAAGTCAAGTTCGGAAGAGAATCCGGCTATATTATCTCCTGGATTGTTGATATGGCTAAAAATTGTTCTTCCTGTTAGACGATGTGAATTTGCCTTATTTGATAGGTTCCAGGCGAGTGCTGATACGTTAGCGTCTCTAAAATCGCTACCGTTTCTGGTCACGTTGGTATTTATAAAAGATAATGAAGAATTTTTATTGAACTGTTGATCAAAAACTAGGATATTGTAATTAGACAAGGGTTCGACCACTTTACTTCTGGAGCTACCGTTAATGGTATCAGTTATGTTTACTTCTGTTCTTTCAGTAATTGCATTCAGAAATCCAATCCCTAAGTTGCTTTTAGTTCTGCCAGAAATTTTGAGGGCATTAAGTAGGTTTACTTTATTAGGAATTTCTCCTGCCACTTCATTCTCCTCTAATTCATTGTCGTCTATCGTACCGGTTGGAGCACTTCCGATTCTTCTTGAAAAGAAGATGTTTCCTTTATTAAATAACTCAGTACCTTCTGTAAAAAACTGTCGATTCTCACCAAAAGTTTGTTCAAAAGGACCCAGGTTAAGTCGTACTTCATCAAAAGCCGCTTGTCCAAAGTCTGGAATTAAAGTAGCATCTAATGTAAAGCTATCACTAAGTCCATATTTAACATCCATTCCTGCACTTAGATTGGTTTCTGTTTGAGTATCATCTGTAATAACTAAACCTTGAACGAAAGGAAAAAATGTAAGTCGTAGAGGAGGGTTTATATTTTTAACACCGTTAACAATTCCGTTATATTGTGTTCTTTGGCCGACTTCATTATCTATAAAATTCCAGCTATGGGTTTGATTTTTAGTTTGTGATCTTCTAAAAAAATTAATGCTCCAGTCCTGTATCTCAGTTTCAGGAAAACGTAAGGCATTATACGGGATTTTAAATTCTGCATACCACCCTTTGGTATCATAAGATATTTTAGCATCAAAGACTACATTGTAGCTAAAATCTTCACTGAATTGATCTGCTCTAGCGTCACCTATGGTTCCTGCACTAGTGATGTAGAAACGAGTTTCATTAATACCATCATTGTAGGTATTCAGGGCAATCGCAAAAAAGTCAGCTTGCACAAAAACATTATCGCGTTGACTAAATTGTTTTAGTATTTGATCGGGATTCTCATCATACAGATAGGCGGCAATATAAACTGCTTTATCGTCATAAGCCATTTTGACTTCAGTTTGCATTTCATCCGGGATTTTTCCTTCATTACCCGGTTGCCACATAAAAAAATTACCGTATGCAGGTAAGGATTGCCAAACCGCATCGTCTAATTGGCCATCTATTTTAGGAGCATTGGTAATCCTTTTCGCTAGTATTTCTTTATTTTTCTGTGCGTAGGAAATATTAGAGAAAAAACATAAAATAATAATAAATATTAGAAATTTACTAAAATTCATAGACTTAGGGACCTTACTTTTTGATAGTTCGCAAAAATAATGGGGATATAGATTCTTCCATACTAACGAAAAGTTAAATTAGTTTGTAGGGAGTAGAGAAGCTTTATTTTAGAAGTATAACACAAATTTTTTATGAATAAATTAACGGATGAACTAGAGATAGCGGTATTAGCAGGTGGATGCTTTTGGTGTACAGAAGCAGTTTTTCAGCGTGTTCGAGGAGTAGAAGAGGTAATTTCTGGATATACCGGTGGTCATATAAAAAATCCCGGTTATCGAGAAATAATTACTGGTCGTACAGGGCACGCAGAGGCGATTATGTTAAAATTTAATCCCCAGAGTATTACGTTCAAAGAAATAATAGAGATATTTTTAACCACTCACGATCCTACTACGCTTAACCGGCAAGGAGCGGATGTCGGTACGCAATATAGAAGTGCAATATTTTACATAAATGATACCCAAAAGGAGAAAGCTTTAGAGGTAATTGCAAATTTTAATACACAACCGTTCTATGAAAACCCTATTGTTACTGAAGTAACAAAATTAGATGTGTTTTATAATGCTGAAGATTTTCATCAAGATTATTATAATCAAAATACACAACAGGGGTATTGTCAATTTGTAATTAACCCTAAATTAAATAAATTAAGAGCTAATTTTGCCGATAAATTAAAGTAAATACTAGATGCCGTATAAAAATTTTGAAGAATATAATATAAAAGTAACCGATGAAGTCAAAGAAAAGTTCAGTGATATCATTACTGAGCTTGGAGAAGATGTTACTAGAGAAGGAATAGCTAAAACACCTGAAAGGGCGGCCAAGGCAATGCTGTTTTTAACACAAGGATACCAACAAAATGCTGAGGAAATCCTTAAAAGCGCCATGTTTAAGGAAGATTATGATGATATGGTGATCGTAAAGGATATTGAATTGTATTCTCTGTGTGAGCATCATATGCTTCCTTTTTTTGGGAAAGCGCACATTGCATATATACCTGATGGATATATCGTAGGGCTAAGTAAAATACCAAGAATAGTAGATGTTTTTGCTCGTAGAATGCAAGTTCAAGAACGGCTGACACACGATATATTAGAATGTATTAACAAAACGCTGAAGCCCAAAGGAGTAGCGGTGGTTATTGAAGCAGCCCATATGTGTATGATGATGAGAGGGGTGCAAAAACAAAATTCGGTTACGACCACCTCTGGTTTTAGAGGGCAATTTGAAAAAAATGAAACCCGATCTGAATTTTTAAGATTAATTACTGCAGATTTGGCATAATTTTATTCTGGCATTTTTTTTGTAATTTGATAATCAAAAGAATACGTATGCAAAAAAGCAAATATAAATTATTACGAAAAGGTATTATCTATGATTTAATAGGTATGGTCTCCTTAATTATACCAGTAGTAGGTCCATTTTTAGATTTAATTTGGGCTCCCTATGCTGCTAAAAAAATGACTGAAATGTATTCAGGGACTCAGGGCAAAATTGCCGCCGTGGTTACTTTTATCGAAGAGCTTATCCCAGGAACAGATTTCATACCTTCTTTTACATTAATGTGGTTGTATACTTTTGTAGTTAAGGGTAAACAAGTACAATCAGAAAAAAAAGAAACCATTGAAGCAGAAGTAATTTCTTAAAATAGGGGAATTGCTTATAATTATATAACACTAGGATATCCGTAAGGTATCCTTTTTTATTTTAAGAATTTAGAAAATCCCATTCTACCAAGCATTTTCTTTTCAAACTCCCAAAAAAACTGAAACTGACCTACAAGCCATCCAACCCCAAGTAATAGTATTTGATATACCGGAAAAATCAATAAAATTCGTAAAGGCCAATAAATCCAACCAGAAATATTATCTGAGTTTAAGCCTAAAAAATCTAAAATAGGACTTGATACTCGAGCCGCAGTAGAGCCAGTAATGGCAAAACCTATAAAAATGGCAATGAGTTCCCAGCGGTAGTTTACATTCCATTTTTGGTGCAGTTTTTTAAATATCCACAACGTGATTTTTAAAAACAAATAGGCCAAAATCACTGAGGTTGTAATAAGCGTCACATAATAAAAAGTTGAATTTTCGTCTAGGAAGAAAAGTAGTCTTTTACTGATAAGATATCCTGAAAATAACAAACCTAATATTCCAAGAATAGGATAAATAAGTTGCCAATTAGCCTTAATTTCCCAACGTTCTTTAAATTTCTGCATAGCGCAAAATTACATGTAATTAATTGTTTCTCACAATTATTTAACCTCTACTGGTAACAAATTTCTGTTTGTAGCGCTGTTCAAAGTAGAGAAAGTAATTATACAACAAGTAATTAACCTCGTAGCCATAATCAATATTTGGGTTGTAATTAATTTGCTGAATATAAAGGTTAGGATTATATCGTTGGGGTTGTAGTACCCGCTGATTAAACTCCACCACGTACTGCCGATTTCTAATTTCTAGAAATTGTTGACCATAAAACCCTCTTGGAGGTTGGGTAACTAACCAGGCGTTAAAACCTGGCTCAATGATTATGATTTCATACTCCAGACTATCGTTAGCAATTCGTAAGGTGTCATTCGCAGCAGTTGATTGTGTAGAATCTATAGTTTTTGTACTAGAACAATTATAGAGACAAGTCCCTAAAATTAGAACCAGCACTAATTGTTTAATTGTTTTTATCATTGCTTTTTCTGTTTAAAATACAAAAAAAAGCTGAAGATCTTCCTTCAGCTTCCATTATTGCTATACGAAAATTATTTTCCAAAAATTCCTCCTAATAGTCCGCCAAGACCTGCTTTTTTCTTGTTTGAGCCAAGTACCATATCGGCTACATCGTCTAAAACACTACCATCTCCATCAGCATCAATTAGAGAAGTTATTAGGCTTTGGTTTTGTTTGGGTTGTCCACCAAGCATACTACCCAATAAAGAGGTGATACCATCAGACTCATTTACGTTGTTGGCTCTTGTTTGTTGGCCTAGAACACCCATTAAAATCGGAGCGGCAACTTTAAGAATTTGTGCAATAGAGCCTGCATCCATTCCTGATTTTGCACTAAGTGTATTTTCTACAGTAGCTTGTTTAGCTCCTAAAACATGTTTTAATATTCCATTTCCATCTTGCATTACAGAATCGTCAACTCCTCCGTCAAAAAGCCCACTTAAATTATTTAAGATACTTCCGTCGTGTTTATTAGATATAGCGCTCATGAGATTCGAGGCCCCTTCAGGTGTGGAAGCATTTTTTTTCATCGCACCCATTAAAACGGGAAGCGCCATGCTAAGCACATCAGCGGTCTTACTTTCTGGTTGACCAGTTTGATTACTGACACCATTAATAATTTGTTTTCCTAAATCACTATTTAATAAATCTATAAGTCCCGACATGAGTTGTGTTTTTAAGTTACCTTATAAAAGTACAAGATTTGGATGTAAGACATCAATATTTTTTGAAAACTTTAAAACGAAGCACTACACAAAAAAAGCTTCTTATTTAAAAACAAGAAGCTTTGATTGATTTATCTAGTCACTATTTTTATTTCAGAATATCAATTATTTGTTCCGCTAATTCAACACCTATTCGATCCTGTGCCTCTCCTGTTGCAGCCCCAATATGAGGACTTAGGGAAAGTTTATGATTCATAAGAACTTGAATAGCTGGTGTGGGTTCGTTTTCAAAAACATCCAACCCAGCAAAACTTAGTTTCCCTTTCTCTAAGGCTTCAACCAGGGCAACTTCATCAACTACACCGCCTCTTGCAGCGTTAATAATACCAGCGCCATCTTTCATTTGTTCGATTTCTGACTTACCGATAACATACTCTTTCTGAGCAGGCACGTGTAAGGTGATAAAATCTGACTGTTTTAATACTTCTTCCTTTGAAACTGTATCTACTTTAAAACTTAAGGTTTGACCGTCGTAGAAATGCAATGGAATATCAACCGAATCTATATATGGGTCGAATGCAATAACTTTCATCCCAACACCAATAGCAATCTTCGCTGTTTCTTGACCAATGCGACCTATACCTATGACACCCAGTGTTTTTCCTCTTAGTTCGGTACCACCTGCATAATTCTTTTTCAGGTTCTTAAATTTGCTATCACCATCAAGCGGCATATTTCTATTGGCATCATATAAAAAACGAACACCTCCATACAAGTGGGCAAATACTAATTCTGCCACAGAACCCGACGAAGCAGCAGGTGTATTGATCACTTTAATTCCTTTTTCTCTGGCGTAGGCTACATCTATATTATCCATTCCTACACCACCTCTTCCTATAATTTTAAGGGATGGACAGTTGTCAATAATATCTGCTCTGACTTTGGTTGCACTACGCACTAAAAGTACGGCGATTTCATTTTTATTTAAGTAATCTACTAACTGATCTTGTGCAACCGTAGTGGTTAACACTTCAAAACCTTCTTTTTCTAAGGCCTCGATCCCGCTTTTAGAGATTCCGTCATTTGCTAGTACTTTCATAAACCTAACTATTTATATTTTTTCTAATTATGTTTTAAGCTTTTCGTTCTAAATCTCCCATAACATCAACTAGTACGGCGACACTATCTAGTGTCATTGCATTGTACATACTAGCTCTGTAACCTCCAACGCTTCTATGCCCGTTAACACCATTTATACCAGCTTCTTTCCACATGGCGTCAAAGGTTTCTTTAAGATCTCCATTTGCCAGCGTAAAAGTAGCATTCATCATAGAACGATCTTCCTTTTCTGCAAATCCATTAAATAAAGGATTAACGTCAATTTCAGAATAAATTAAGTTTGCCTTTTTCTCATTAAGTTCCTCGATTGCTGCAATACCGCCATTATTTTTTAACCATCTTAAGGTCAGCATTGAGGTATAGACAGCAAATACAGGTGGGGTATTAAACATACTAGCTTTGCTAATATGTACCTGATAATCCAACATAGATGGGATTTTTCTAGAAACTTTACCCAAAAGATCTTCTTTGACAACAACAAGAGTGGTTCCTGATGGTCCCATATTTTTTTGAGCTCCTGCGTAAATTAAATCAAATTTAGAGAAGTCCATTGTTCTTGAAAAGATATCACTACTCATATCACAAACTAAAGGAACTGATACCTCAGGGAAATCCTTGATTTGCGTACCAAATATAGTGTTGTTACTTGTAAGGTGTAGGTAATCAAGATCTTTAGGTATATCATACCCTTTAGGAATAAAATTATAATTGGCATCTTTAGAGGAAGCTACCTCTACAACTTCGCCAAAAAGTTTAGCTTCTTTGATCGCCTTGTCACTCCAACTCCCAGTATTAAGATAACCTGCCTTAGTTTCTAGTAAATTATAAGCAGTCATAAGAAACTGCATAGAGGCACCACCTTGTAGAAAAAGGGCTTTATATCCCTTACCTTCTAAACCAAGTAATTCAAGCACCAAATGGCGAGCTTCTTCCATTACATCAACAAAATCTTTGCTTCGATGAGAAATCTCAATAATAGAAAGACCAGAATTGTTAAAGTCTAATATGGCTTCTGATGCTTCTTTAAAAACTTCTTGCGGTAAGATACAGGGGCCTGCGCTAAAATTGTGCTTCTTCATCGGTATATGTAATTGTATTATATTAATATTTGTTTTGGTTTTTGATTGTAAAACACAACAAAGACTCCACAAAGGTGCTAATTATCTAATAGAATTGTATTATGAAAATGATAAATTATTTATTGAATTTTTATCAAAAATTCAATAGTGTCAACGCCATCTGCATAATCTATTAACTGAGGAGTTTGGGTTTGACCAAACTTAACTTGCTTGTCAATGTCTTGATTTCCAACTATACACTGAATTTTTTCTTCGTCTGCCTGTAACTGTTGCAACAGTTCATCCAGCTCATCGTATTTTTCATAGAACAAGGTTCCAATAGGAGAGGAGTAGCTAGTATCCTCTTTGAGAATGAGAAAACCATTTTCTAACAGTTTAAAGTCACTCATCAAATAGACTGCTTTATTATAATCATAATTGTTAGCGTATTTATTACCTTCAATGATATCGTGATACAAGTAAATTGACTTGAAAAACTTGTCAAAATCATAATCTTTTGGGACGAATAATTTGGAAACACTTCGACAACCTAAACCGTAATACCTAAAAATATCTTCTCCTAATTGATGTAATTGTTCTGGTGTTTCTTCCCCCGTTAGTATGGCTACTGAGTTTCTGTTTTTTCTAATAATACTCGGAACATCTTTAAAATAATATTCAAAATATCGTGCTGTGTTGTTGCTACCAGTAGCAATTATTGCATCGAAATCGTTCATTCTATCTTCCGTAAATGCAATTTTATTTTCGAAATCTTTATCGATAGCTATAAGTATTTTACTAATTAGCGGTAGTAACGGAGCGTCATTGGAAGATTGTTTTACAATAATATGATGACCGCTAATTAAAACACAGAGAAAGTCGTGAAATCCTACTAACGGAATATTACCCGCCATTATAACACCAACTTTTTTAGGAGTAACTTCAGGGATGGCATATCGGGATAACCATTCTTCTAAATTAGTTTGTTGTAAGGCAGCAGCCCATTGTTCTATGGCAAAAAGCATATTATCTTTTGTAAACCATCCATTATAATGTGAAGCACTTTCTATTTTTTGAACAAATTTGTCATAAAATGAAGTATTTAAATCTAGTGATGTAACTTTTTGATAGCCAGTAGTTTTGAATTGATCTAAGAAACTGCCTAGTTTTGCAAAAGCGTGGATGCGTTGCGTTAAACCCATTGGATATTTGTTTATGACTTGTTTAGGAGTTATTTTTGTTATGCAAATTTAGAATAAAAAAGAGCTATGGCAATTATTATAACAGATGAATGTATAAATTGTGGAGCGTGTGAGCCAGAATGCCCTAACACTGCAATTTATGAAGGGGCTGATGACTGGAGATACGCAGATGGCACTGATCTTGAAGGAGATGTAGTGTTACCCGGTGGAAAGGAAGTCAATGCCGAGGAAGCACAAGAACCGATTAGTGATGAGATCTATTACATCGTACCCGAAAAATGTACGGAGTGTAAAGGGTTTCATGAAGAGCCACAATGTGCAGCGGTGTGTCCAGTAGATTGTTGTGTGCCAGATGAGGATGTAGTGGAAACAGAGGAGTTTTTGTTACAGAAACAAGCCTTTATGCATAAAGAATAAATACTAAAGCGTTACTTAAAAAACCCATCCAATTTGGATGGGTTTTTATTTTATTTTGAAAATTTAACTATTTTCGTCAAAAATTAACCCTCAAATCAATAGTAATGAAAAAAATAATTTTAGCAGCAATTGTTCTATTATCTGCTGTATCCTATGGACAATATAGATGGGAAGTATCAGGAGGACCTACCTTTTCTAATCTTTCTATTGAAGGTCAAGAAACCAATTCCAGCACCGGATTCTACTTCAATGCTGGTTATGGTTATGTTACAGGAGTACGGGCAAAAACAAGTTTTGTCTTTTCTATAGACTTACTTCAGCGTAAAAGTGAAATAGAATCAGGAGCAGTTAGTGTACCTTCATTTGAATATAAAGCACTTCAGGTTGGATTTAACCCTAAGTTTAGATATTTATTCAATAGCGGTAAAGATCGTTTTAGACCATTCATTAACGTGGGACCAAGTTTTCGTTTAAATCTTGATGTAGAATATGCTGGGCAGGAACTTGAGGCAGGAGAAGAGTATGAGCAACTGGTTATTGGAGGAGTTTATGGAATAGGATTTTCTCAAATGATAGGTGAGATGTTTGATATTATGGCAGAAGTAGGTGCAATGAATGACTTTACGGATAACTTAATTGATGTAGACAGTAAATTTTTTGACATATACGCAAGAGTTGGGGTTCGTTTTAGAATCTATGACGCTCGTAGATAAAAAACTTTTCTTTTAATCAAATTATAAAAACACTCTGCTCGATCAGGGTGTTTTTTTATGCTCAATTTATTTTCGTAAATTTAAGTAGTTTATTGAAAATCAAATGTCTGGTTGGTTACATATGGTCTTGATTATTGCGGGTATTTATATTGGCATTAGTCTGATTTTGTATTATTTTCAGGAGTATTTCATCTTTAAACCAGAGAAATTAGACCGGGATTTTATATTTCATTATAAAAATCAGAGGGTTGAAGAATATGATCTGAAAACTCCAGATGGAGCAGTGCTCAATGGGTTACACTTTATTGTAGATCGCCCAAAAGGAGTGGTGCTTTATTTAAAAGGGAATTCTAAGAGTATTAAAGGGTGGGGTAAATACGCTGTGGATTTCACTAAACATGGCTATGATGTTTTTATGGTCGATTATCGAGGTTTTGGAAAAAGTACGGGTAGGAGATCGTTAAAAACTTTACTTCGAGATTTGCAATTCGTTTATGATAGCATCAAAGAAAAGGTCGATGAAAAATATATTATTCTTTATGGACGTTCTATGGGTTCTGGATTTGCAGCTAAGTTGGCTTCAACAAATAATCCAAGTATGCTAATTTTAGACGCTCCTTACTATAGCTTAACCAAGGTTGCAGCGAAGTTTATTCCTTTTATGCCAGTTTCTTTGATCTTACGGTACCCAATTCCAACTTATAAATGGCTAAGACATGTCAATTGCCCTATTCATATTATCCACGGAACCAAAGATAAACTCATACCGTTAAAGTCTAGTATCCGGCTGTCCAAAATACGGCCAAAGCTAACGCATTTGTACACGGTAATAGGAGGTGGGCACAAAAATTTAACTGAATTTGAATCTTATCACAAGGTACTTGAAAAAATAATAGCCAATAAATTGAATGGATTTACTATTAAAAATGCAAGTATTGGAGTATTACACACTAATGAGAACTAAATGCGTAAATTTTTAAAAGTCCTGTTACTACTTGGAATATTTTACACGATTACTATTCTCATACTGTATTTTTTTCAAGAACAAATATTATTTCAACCAGATGAACTTTCTGAGGACTATACCTATCAATTTAATGAACCATTTAAAGAGTTGTTTCTAGAAGCCAAAGATGGTTTATGTCTTAATGCATTACATTTTAAAACTAAAAATCCTAAAGGGGTAATATTGTACTTTCATGGAAATAGGGGGAATTTAAAAAGATGGGGAAGTATCGTGTTGTTTTTTGTAAAAAAAGAATACGATGTCATCGTTATGGATTATAGGGGCTACGGTAAGAATGAAGGTGATATTACTGAAAAAAGCTTATATAGCGATGCACAATCTTTTTATGATTATACCCTCACTCAGTATTCCGAAGATCAGATTATACTATACGGAAGATCTATTGGAACTGGTATAGCTGTAAAAACCGCTGCCAATAATTGTCCTAGAAATCTGGTGTTAGAAACCCCATATTATGATATAAAAGATATCGTAGAAAGCTGGTTGCCTCATATACCCGTAAATTTATTATTGAAATATAAGATTCCATCGGGTAGGTTTATTAAAAATGTAAGCTGTTCCGTAACAATTTATCACGGTACTAACGATTTAGTGGTTCCTTATAAGTCTGCAAAGAAATTATATCAAAAAATTGAATCCTCAAAAAAACAGTTTATTACCATACCAGAGGGATCTCATAATAATTTAGTAGAATTTGAAGCGTATTTAAACACCATAGAATCAGTACTTGAGAATCAATATACGGTTATAGCAAAAACGCCGTAAATGCATAATTTACGGCGTTTTTAATTTTGAATATACTATTTTTTAAAAGCTGAAATCTAATCGCGCGTAATAGAAAGCTCCACTGAAACCCATTTGTACGGAATCCCAATAGCCACCTGCTTCTGTCTCTCCATCATTTTGTTGATCTGGATATTCATTAAAAATATTTATCCCCCCAATAGAAAACTTCGTAGTTGGAGTGAGTTGATATCCAACTGTAAGATCTGTTGTTAGTTTAGCACTATATTCATCATCATTATCTGCAAAATCTACCAAAGTAATAGCGCTGAAGTAATTTAGCGCAAGTCCTGCGTTAAATTTTTCACTGCTATAATTCGTATTGAAGTTGAATTTACTGTCTGGCGCTGACGCTAATAAAAAAGCTTTTTCTCTTCTACCAAAGAAGATATCTTCATCAAGATCTGTTTTAATGTCCTTGATGGTCATATTGTTAATGTTACCTGCAAGGGTAGCAGACAAGTCTCCAAAGCTGTAGGAACTTTCCCAGGAAAAGATGATATCTAATCCAAGGGTTTCGGTGTCTACACCATTTGCAAAGAACTGAGCTTGATTAACATTTGGAATTTGGGGAGCGTCAAAGGTACCTGTAAGTACAATACGATCCTTTACATCGATATAGTACCCATCTAGTGTTAAGGTAAAATCGCTAAAGTTTGCAGTGAAGCCTAAGGAGGCATTTACTGCGGTTTCCTCTTTTAACTGTTCAATTCCAAAAGAAGCCGTTACTGGGCTATTATTGGCGGATAGTAAAGTTTCTGTAGCAACACCACCCTGAAAATCTGTAAATCGTAGATTGTAATAGATTTGAGCCAAAGAAGGTGCTCTAAATCCAGTACTAACAGAACCTCTTATATTAAATTCGTCTGTAGCTTTTACTCTAAAGGCAAGTTTTCCGTTGATTGTACTTCCAAAATCACTGTAGTTTTCAAAACGTGCAGCAGCAGCAATCAAAAAATTATCTGTAATATCCAATTCTGCATCGGTATATAAGGATACATTCGTTCTTGATCTATCCACTTCATTATCTGGGCTATAACCTGGGAAGCCTTGAGAACCACCGGGCCTTAAATTGCCAGAATCGGGATCAGTTGGTGGAGTTTGTGTTGAGGGATCAATAATAGGTCTACCTTCCGTGTCATATGTAGCATAGGAACCTTCTTCGCCTGCAAAAATTATAAAATTTTCTGTTCTGTATTCTGCTCCCACTGCGATATTTAAACCTTCCATCGTGTTCGGATAGAATTTTGAAAAATCAATACTCGTGGTATTCTGAGAAAGGCTGTGTCCACCAGCATCAAAATCAGTTGGTGATACTTCTTCTAATGAAGCGTTGAGCGTACCTTTAATGAAGTAATGAAAATTGTTTTTTCCCCAAGTGTTATTGATGTCAATTCTCCAACCATTTTCAGTTTCTGTGCGGATACCGGCAGAAATTGAATTGTCAATAATAGTTGAAGTGATTCTTGGAGTGAATCCATTAGGGTAGATGTCAGTAACCACGCGTTCCCCTCCGTTTCGAGTAAAAGCATAGGCATCAGTATCCCTAAAATTCCTGCCTCCAAAGGCATATATTTCGGTATTGGTTGTAACTGGAATGACAGAATTTGCAAAGAAATTGAACCCATCAATCGCAGCCTCACCAAATCCTCTTCTAAAATCGTATCCAGGTCGTAACGTCTTATTTTTACTAATATATTCTGTAGTAAAGTTGGCAAAACCGTTGGAGCCGATTTCAACACCATAGTTTGCTGCTACTTTAACAGAACCGCCATCAAAGTTTTGATCTTCTCCGATGACATTACCATCTCTACTAGTATCCAATCGATTACCGTCGGTATTTGGTGTTCCATTAGGGAAATCCCCTTGGGCATTTGTATTATAAGCGCCATAACTCACACCACCGTTTAAAACACCGGTATTATTCTTTAGTACAATATTGATAACCCCTGCGATAGCATCAGATCCGTACTGGGCTGCTGCTCCATCTCTTAAGATTTCAATTCGTTTAATTGCTGCGGCAGGGATTGCGTTTAAATCTGTTCCAGAATTTCCTCTACCTCTTGTACCGAATATGTTGATAAGCGAAGAAGTGTGTCTTCTTTTTCCGTTAATAAGCACTAAGGTTTGATCAGGTCCTAAACCTCGAAGCGTTGCTGGATCGATATGGTCTGCACCGTCAGACCCTGATTGTTTGGTAGCATTAAAAGAAGGAGCCGTGTATTGGAGTAGCTGGTTAACTTCTATCTTACCACTTTTGGTAATCACATCTTGCATATCGATAATGTCAATGGCTACCGGGGTATCGGTTGCAGTACGATTTGGGCTTCTAGATCCAACAACCACTATGGTACTTAAAGCCTCCCCCTCTGCAAGAGTTACGTTTATTTCGGTTTGATCGTTAACCAAAATTTCTTGTGTTTCAAACCCGATGAAACTGAAAACTAATGTAGCACCTTTGTCAACAGCTATACTATAGTTCCCTTCTTCATCTGTAGTAGTTCCTGTTGTGGAACTCTTTTCAATAATATTAACATACGGGATGGGTTGCCCGGAGGGATCGGTGACTTTTCCTGTAATGATTTGTTGACTAAACCCAACAAAGCTTAGTAAAATAAAAGTAATGAGTGTGAAGTTTTTCATGTAATGTTTATTAAGTTGGTAATTGTCCTTAAAGATATTTAAAAGATTTATGGTTTTTAAATATGTTTAAAGTTTTATATAATCGGTAATTATCTTTAACGAGATGTAAAGAATAGCATAGCTGTGCCATCTTTTTTTGAAAATCTACCAAACTTTTATTTACAGTCTTTACACTTGAACGTTCTTGAAATAATCAATTTACTTCAAATCTTTTTGTTGCAATTTCATCCTTTTCAGCATCGTATTCCTGTATGACAAAGTGGTTTTCTGTATCAAAATGCCCCAATTTATTATCCTTTTCTTCAAAATGTACAATGTAATATTTTTCGTTAAGCGGTCTTGCTTTGCCTATTTTTTTTATACCATCTTCTATGTATACAATAAGATAACCGTTACCATCTGGGACCATAGAAAATTCTTGAGCATTAGATAACGACCCAGACGATACTTCTACAATAGCATCCGTATACATAGCATCTTGGTTGGTTTGGGTTGAGTCATCAGGATTTAGTTGAATTGAGCTCTTCTTGGTTATTTTTTGTTCTTGTTTGATAACCTTTTCTTCTCCGTTAGGTCCTTTAATTCTAATTATCTTAGTAATGGTTTCTTGAGATATATTTTCTGTTTTATCACTTTCAGTTTCTTGAGCCCATAGCAAAGAAGGTGTTATTAAAAGTAGTAGTCCAATAATTTTTGAGGTCTGCATGTAATTTTATTTATTATTAAACATAGTTGTGAAATTACAAAAAAAGTTCAAGTAGCAAATTATAACAAGCTTCATCAGTATTTTTTAGCTAATTTTTGTAATCAATTCATCAATAGCATTATCTTTGCAGACTTTAAAATTCTAAGTATATAAAACTTAACTATGAAAGCAGGAATTGTAGGGTTGCCAAATGTGGGGAAATCAACACTTTTTAATTGTTTGTCTAATGCTAAAGCTCAGAGTGCTAATTTTCCTTTTTGTACGATAGAGCCTAATGTTGGTGTAGTAAATGTACCTGATCCAAGACTTAAAAAATTAGAGGAGCTTGTAGACCCTGAACGTGTGATCCCTGCAACGGTGGAAATAGTGGATATTGCTGGATTAGTTAAAGGAGCAAGTAAAGGAGAAGGTCTTGGAAACCAATTTCTTGGTAATATCAGAGAAACAGATGCTATTATACACGTATTGCGATGTTTTGAAAATGATAATATAGTACACGTAGACGGTTCTGTAGATCCTATACGTGATAAAGAAACAATAGACATCGAATTGCAACTAAAAGACTTAGAAAGTATTGAGAAAAAACTCGATAAAGTAAAGCGTGCAGCAAAGACTGGTAACAAAGAGGCTCAAAAGGAAGAGTCTGTATTGTTGAAGCTTAAGGAAGGTTTGGAAAGCGGTATATCTGTGCGGGCTATAGAAGTGTCAGAAGATGATAGAGAAACATATGTTCAGCCACTGCAACTCATCACGGATAAGCCAGTTTTATACGTATGTAATGTAGATGAGGGGTCAGCAGTTCAGGGTAATGCCTTAGTGGAGAAAGTAAAGGAAAACGTAGCTAATGAAAATGCAGAAGTTATCACCCTAGCCGTAGCTACCGAAGCCGATATTGCGGAACTTGAAGATTATGAAGAAAGAGAAATGTTTCTTCAGGATATGGGGCTAGAGGAACCGGGTTCTTCAGTACTTATTAGAGCAGCATATAAGTTATTAAATCAACAAACCTATTTTACAGCTGGTAAAAAAGAGGTTCGTGCTTGGACCGTAAATATTGGCGCAACAGCCCCAGAGGCAGCAGGAGTGATCCATACCGATTTCGAAAAAGGCTTTATCCGTGCAGAGGTTATAAAATATCAGGATTTCTTAGACTACGGTAGTGAGTCCAAAGTTAGAGAAGCTGGTAAACTAGGTGTTGAGGGTAAAAATTATATTGTTAAAGATGGTGATGTAATGCATTTTTTATTCAATGTGTAATTGCGATAATATTATTACTTTTAGATAAACTTATTGGAGTCAATATAGTAGAGTAATTTTTTGATTTTCAGTACTTTTCTATTACTCTTGCGTATAAGACGATTAATTACCTAAATTTTTAGTATTTTAAGGTTTTAATACAGGTAAATAGATTGTTTTGTCATTGCTTTTCCCTTTTTTTAATGACGTGTTTATAAAATGAGTTTACTTGCTAAATAAAGTTCATTTTGGGAAAGAAATATATCTACTTAAGTTTAATTTTTCTTGTGTCATTTAATGCCATTGGTCAAGAACCTAAAAGGGTAGTTATTGATAGTATTCAAGAGTTAATTGATATTTCTAATGACTTGACTTTTGAATTTAAAATCAAAGAATCATTAGAATACGCCATCAAAGCTGCTAATTATGCTCATAAATTAGACAACGATTATTACAAAGGGCACGCCTATTATATGATGGGTTATAATTACAGTGTACTTGTTGACCATAAGAGTGCCGAAAAAAGTTATCGAAACGCTTTGGAATATGCTACAAAAGCAAAAGACTCCGTGCTTATGCTTTGGAGTTATAATGGTCTAGGTAGTGTATACTCCGATGGGTACAATAATTTAGAGACTTCGTTAGTATTTTACAATAAAGCTAAAGACCTCGGAAAAATCCTTGAAATGGATGAGGAATATATGACCCCAGTAATTAATTTGGCCTGGACGTATATTGATATTAAAGAACCGGATAAGGCCTATCCCTATTTGCTGGAAGCGGAACAATTAGTCACAAAAACCAGAGATCTTCGTGGGTACTGTGAGGTAATGTATTTGCAAGGAAGATATCACTTTCAAAAAGGAGAATTAGACATTGCCAAAAATAAATTTAATGACTGTTTGGAGACGGCAAAGCAGCACGATATTTTGGCTGATCTATCCTACGTATTTGAATCCAGAGCGGAGTTATTCCAAAAAATTGGAAAAATGGATAGTGCCTATTATGATTTACAGGCGTATCAGAACTATAAGGATAAATTATACGATAAAGAAAAATTAAAACAAATAGAGGTAGCCAAAATAAGCTTTGGAGTAGATGAATATGAACGACAGCTTAATGTAGCCAAAGCTGAAAAAGAGTACCAAGAAGGTATAACGCGTAATAATAAAATTATTAATATCATATCTATTGTTGGCTTAATAACCTTGCTTGGTATTATCGTTTTTGTTTACCGCGAATATCGAATTAAGGAAAAATTGAATAATGCCCTTAAAACAAAGAATGAACAACTTGTAGAGGCTAAGCTCGAAGCAGAAAAACTGGCCCAGGCTAAATCTCAATTCGTATCGACCATTAGTCACGAACTAAGAACTCCATTATATGGGGTTATAGGGATTTCGTCTTTGTTATTAGAAGATCAAGAAATACTGCCGAAGCATAAAAAGTTATTGGGATCTTTGAAGTTTTCTGGGGACTATTTATTGAATTTGATCAATAATGTATTGAGAATTAGTAAAATAGAATCACAAGAACCAGAGCAAATAAAGACACCAACGAATTTGTATAAGCTTTCGCAAAACTTATTGAATTCTTTTGAATACCAAGCTAAAAGCAAAAATAATCAGCTTAATTTAGATGCTCCAAAGGATTTACCTGAAACGGTGAGTGTAGATTCATTAGGGTTATCAGAAGTACTGGTAAACCTAATTGGTAATTCTTCGAAATTTACTGAAAATGGTAATATCTGGTTACGGATAAAGGTGCTAGATCAAACCAATGAAAGCCTAACCATTAGGTATGAAGTAGAGGATAATGGATTAGGTATACCAGAGAATAAAAAAGAATTTATTTTTGAAAAATTTTCACAATTGGATCGCGAATCTAATAAGGTTGAGGGTACTGGGCTGGGCTTATCCATAGTTAAAAATATCTTGGCCAATATGGATAGCCAAATCTATTTAGAAAGTGAAGAAGGGAAGGGCACCAAGTTTTATTTTGACCTTACTTTGGAGGTTATCAATGAAATAGAAGAAAGCAATCTAAAAAATGATGAGAATGACAATAGTAAGTCTTATCATAAAATATTAGTTGCTGAAGACAACAAAATCAATCAGATTGTTACCAAAAACTTACTGAATTTAATAGGTTATGATTGTACCATTGTCGAAAATGGATTTAACGCAATACAGCTTGTTAAAAAAGAAGATTTTGATCTCATTCTTATGGATTTAAATATGCCTTATGTGGATGGTAGAGAAGCTACCAAACGAATACGAGAGTTTGACAAAACCACTCCAATAATCGCTTTGACTGCAGCGGAAATTAGTGAAGTGAAAGATGAATGTATTGCGCTGGGTATGAATGACCTTATTAATAAGCCACTTAACAAAAACGATCTTAAGACAATTATTAAAAAGAATTTAAAAACTTAGTCTTTTTATAAAAGAAATAGTTTCCGCTATAACAGTTTTACGATCTTCTTTATGTGGTGTATGACCTACATCTGGTATGATAAGTGATTGAGATTCTCCGGATGTTTGAGTGGTGATACTATCTACCTGAGCCAAAGAACCATATTCATCTTGTTTTCCTTGAATGATAAGCGAGGGGCAAAGAATAGCGTTGAGGTATTTTTCTATATTCCAATTAGAAAAGCTAGGGTCTAACCAAGTTTCTGTCCATAGCTTAAATACCTTCTCAGTTTTTTCACCATGATATTTAGTTAACCGTTGTTTTAGATCTGTAGTTTGATATAAATCCACAGCATCTCGTATGCCTTGAAGCGTTATTTCTTCTACAAACACGTGTGCCCCTTCAGTAATAACAGCTTTTACTTGTTCAGGAAATAGTGCTGCGGTTAGTAAAGCTATAGAACCTCCATCACTATGCCCAAACAAAATTACGCTATCTAGATGTAACCCTTGGATAATTTTAAGTAAGGTATGAGCTTCTTCTTCAAGATAGGTTATTTTTCTTTTTTTAATCCTAAAGGGTGATGACTTGCCATAACCTTGTCGGTCAAAAGAAATACAGCTTAATCCTGTTGTTTCAGCTATTTGCTTCGGAAAATCACGCCATAACGCGGTGCATCCTAAAGAATCGTGCAAAAACAAAATTGTAGGTTGTTCTCTTGTAATTGGTGAACCGTATACCTTATAAAAATAGTGGGTACCGTCTAGGGTAAGTTCCATTTTTTTGTTCAAAAATATTAGAATCGGCTTTAAACTTTATAGTATTTTGTGATAAAAATGTAACATTTTCCTTAATACGACGTCTACTAAACTAAGTTGTTTTGTAAAAAAACAAGGGGAAAACCATTAATTAATAATATAAAAACTTGTGAAAAAAATAATTGCTACCATTTCGATGGGATTACTATTAGTGTCCTGTGGAACTAAGAATATTACAAATGATTTAGCCATAAATGCACCAATAGAAACCGCTATTGACCTAACGGAGGCTGCTACTGATAAAGTGCCGGTTACTATTGATCCTGCTAGGTTTTCTAAAGATACAGTTACCTTTTACTTGCCTAAGGTAGTTCAAGGTACGTATGCAGTAAGTGATTTTGGTAAGTACGTAGAAAACTTAAAAGGATTAGACTATGAAGGAAACACCGTTGCTGTAAACAAATTAGATGATAATGCCTGGCAGTTTACTAATGCTACCAAATTGGATAAGATTCAATATTTGGTGAATGACACCTTTGATGTTGAAGCCGAAAATAACGGTGATCCTTTTTCACCTTCGGGTACAAATATTGAGGAAACTAACTTTGTATTAAACCTCCACGGGTTTATTGGTTATTTTGATGTACTCAAAAATAATCAATACACACTTCAGGTTACTGCTCCAGCGGCAATGAAAAGTGCATCAGCATTACCACTTTCTAAGACAGAACAGACCGAAGATGGTTCTATCCGAATTGACAGTTATTTTGCATCGAGATACTTCGAAATTACGGATAATCCAATGATGTATGGAGATTTAGATATTGAAGAATTTGAGGTGGGTGATATAAAAATAGTATTAAGTGTTTATTCACCAAACGGGGTTCATTCTGCAGCAAAAATTAAGGAAACTGTGTACAAGATGATGAAAGCGCAGAAACAATACCTTGGAGATATTGATAGTACACCACGTTATGATATTTATTTGTACCTGGCACCAGCAGCAGAAAATGCTCCGAGTGGATTTGGGGCTTTAGAGCACCATACCTCTACGGTGGTTGTTTTACCCGAGCAAATGCCAGACGAAGCATTAGCTAGTTCCATGATTGATGTGGTTTCTCATGAGTTTTTCCATATTGTAACGCCTTTAAGTGTTCATTCTGAAGATGTTCATTATTTCGATTATAATGATCCTACATTCTCTAAACATTTATGGATGTATGAAGGTGTAACTGAGTATTTTGCTACCTTATTTCAAGTAGATCAAGCATTAGTTGAAAAACAAGAATTCTACGATAAAATCATGGAAAAAATTCAGGCTTCTAAAAGTTATGATGACGCTATGAGCTTTACGGTAATGAGTCAAAATATATTGGAACAACCCTATGCAAGAAACTACGCCAATGTATATCAAAAAGGTGCTTTGATCGGAATGTGTATAGATATTTTGCTTAGAGAGCAAAGTAATGGACAACGCGGTATACTTTCTTTGATGAAAGAATTGTCTACTAATTATGGAAAGAATAAGCCTTTTGAAGATGATAAAATTATTGAAGAGATTACTGCAATGACATACCCTGTTGTGGGTGACTTTTTGAAAACCCACGTTCAAGGAACTACTCCTATTGACTATAATGTCTTTTTTGATAAGGTTGGTCTAACTATTGGAGAAGATAAGGTAGCTACAGACTATGTAAGAAATGCAGGTGCTTTTATAGTATCTGGTAATCAAGAGAAAGGTACTATTTATTTTAACGATCTGGTAAGTGAAAATAGCTTCTGGGCAGAAAATGGCGTACAACCAAATGATGAAATTGTTGAAGTAAATGGAACCGAACTTACCATGGCAAATGCAAACGCCGTATTGGGGGCTACATTTCAATGGCAAATAGGTGATGATATAGAAGTTAAACTGAATAGGGCAGGAGAAGAAGTGATTATTAAAACAAAAGTCGCTACGTCTTATACTCAAGGAAAGAGAATTAAAGAACAAGAAGATGCCTCTCAACAGCAGGTTGCTTTAAGAAAAACATGGCTTAAAGGTTAACGTATTTATACCTTTTCCTTAACTAGCTTTTAACTGAACGTTTGTGTGTTTTTTAGTATATTAAAATAAAAAATTATGCATAAGAAACAAGCAAATGAAGATGTTATTTTGGCAGACATGCACGCCGATGGGACAAAGTTTACAAAAGAATTAGCAGCTAGAAAAAAAGCAAAAGAATTTCAGAAAGAAAGAGTAGAAAGACTTAAAAGTAAAAAGTGATGAAGCAGAGTGTATGTAGGTACACTCTGTTTTTTTAATGCAATTCATTAAAATTTATGGGCATATGTAAACATCGCATTATTAAGTCTTTCCTACTCTTTTGTCATAATTGTTAAAAGCACAAATTATATTTACAACTATAACTGCTTAGCATTATGGTAAAAGCATAGTTTGTGTTTTTTTAGTATATTTATAATTCTAAAATGCTAAGCCTATGATCTATAAGTACATTCTACCTCTTTTTTTGATGTTTTTTTTAACAGCTAAGGCGCAAAGTGATAAAATTAAAGTTGTTAACCCAACATCTGATTACGTTAAAATTATCGATGTTCAGAATTTAGGATCTTGGACAGAAATTTCACTAGAATTTAGACCAACCACTGCTATTAACGCAACGCTACATCCACCAACGGGCAAATCTCCGTATGTATTAAGTGATCGGCGAGGTAATCGCTATGCGTTAAAAAATCAAGTAGGATGGACCGGCCCTAACAGTGGTGGTTATGGTACTATTCGCTTAAATGCAGGGGACAGAAAAGTAGTAAAATTATTTTTTGATAAATTGCCTAAAGCCAAAGATATTTATTCGTTAACTGAATTAGGTTGCGAAACAGGGTGTTGGAATTTTTATGATATTATACTAAAGGATGATAATTACTATCTTGATGTGCTCAGCGATTCCGTTGATAGCAATACTTATAACGAGAAAAAAGGCAGGGCTAAATTTTCAGATACCTGGATCGAAAAAAATGTAACGAATAACAGCGGAGAAAAAGGTATAAGGTTTCATGCTAAATTTAATCTTTATGACCTTGAAGGTAAAGAACTACGTATGATAGTTCGTCTTATGAATGAAGATGGTACCTTTGTAAAAACGGAAAAATACGGCTATAGAAATGCTTCAGGTCAATTATCGTTGTACAAAAAGTTAAAACCAAAATATAAGAATACCGTTTATAAAGATGCAACGGTTTTTTTGCCCTTTGCTATTCTTAATCTACCACGTGGAGATCATAAGTTGAAATATGATGTGGATGTAATTTATCCAGATGGAACACTGCTTAAACATTTTGAAATTACACCATTTACGTATCAGAGTTATTAGCAAACATCTCTATTTAAGTAAAAAGTTTCGTTTAACGAAATTTGAATGTCCAAATTGACTTCAATGGTAATTGTTTGGCCTGCTATGTCAAGTACTACTTTTTGGTGGTTTTCGTTTTTTTCAATTCGAACTACCTTTCCTTGTAGTTGAAGCTTGTTGTTTAAAGTATTAGTATTGATTTCAGGTTTTCCTTGATGCACAATCTTACCCTCTTTTATGGTGTAGATGTAATCTGAAAGTGATTCAATTTCGTCCCTATCGTGGCTAATTAAAAGTGTAGTCAGCTTTCGCTCTTCGCTATAGTTTTTAAGATAAGTCTGTATCTTACTTTTAAGTTGTGCATCTAAAGAAGATAAAGGTTCATCTAATACCAATAGACTAGGTTGTTGTACCAATGCTCTGGCTAAGGCTACCCTTTGTTTTTGACCACCAGATAATTTTTCTGGTCGCTCACCTTCAATTTTAGACAGTTCCATAACATCAAGTATTTTTGAAACCCAAGGAAGTGAAGTCTTATTTGGTAACGCATAGATTAGATTTTGTCGAATGCTCATATTAGGGAATAACGCATAATCCTGAAAAACAAACCCAACAGTTCTATCTTGTGGTTTTTTAAAAATATTGTGTTGCGAATCATACCAAATAGTATTATCAATAGTAATAAGTCCTTGATCCGGTTTCATAAAGCCACCAATCATCTTGGCAATTGAAGTTTTCCCTGCCCCGGATGGGCCATATAAAGCTGTAATCTTTCCTTTACTTAATGTAAAATCAACGTCAAGCAACATTTCCCCTTTAGGTCCGGATAACTTTTTATGAAGTTTAATCTGACTCATAACATAGTTTTTCTAAATATCTTGGAATTACTGCTGTACACAAGTAATAATAATAAAAAAGTTATCACCAGTAGGATTAAAGAATAGTGATTAGCGCTATCATACGATAAGGCTTCTACTTCTTCATATATAGCGATGGAAGCGACTCTCGTTTCATCTGGTATATTGCCTCCAATCATCAAAACAACTCCAAATTCTCCCAGGGTATGCGCAAAAGATAACACAATTCCGCTAAGTAAGGCAGTTTTGCTATTCGGCAAAAGGACTCTAAATAAGGTTTGAATTCTTGTTTTTCCAAGCGAATAAGAGGCTTCTTTAAGGTTTGCTGGTAAATTCGATAATCCAGACTGAATAGGTTGTACCATAAACGGTAAACTATATAGTATTGACGCAAATACCAATCCTTCAAAACTAAACACCAATTGAAGATCAAAAAACGAATTTATAAATTTACCGATACTACTCGAGGGGCCTAATGAAATAAGAAGGTAAAAACCCAAAACGGTAGGAGGTAACACCAGGGGTAAGCTTATAAAGGTCTCAATAAATGGTTTTAATTTTGATTTGGTGTAGGCCAACCAATAGGATATAGGTAATGAAATAACGAATAAAATAGCTGTGGTAACAGCAGCCAATTTAAACGAAAGAAGTATTGGTCCCCAATCCATAACTTATTTTTTTGAAAGTGTTAGATATCCAAATGTACTAAGTATTTCTTTGGCTCGATCAGAAACCATAAAATTGCTAAATAACTGTGCTTCGGATTTATGGGTAGTATTTTTTAAAATAACCAGGCTTTGGTTAATTGTATCATAGTATTTTTGGGGTATTTCCTTCCAGCGTCCGACAGTTTTCATTTCGGGGCTTAAAACAGTTGATTTAGAGGTGACTCCGACAGTAACAGTATTAGAATACACAAAATGATTGACTTGCGATATGCTTTCAGCTATGATCACTTTAGATATTATACTGTCAAAAACGGTCATATTTTTTAAGGCTTGCCAAGCTGCTTTGCCGTAGGGCGTATGTCTGGGATTAGAAATTGCTAAGGTACTGATGTTTTGGTCAGTAACCGTAAAATCCTCTATGAATACGTCATCTCGCAGCGTCCAAAGCACAAGTTTTCCCTGGGCGTAGAATACGGGCTTTTCTTCTGTTAACCCTAAGCTGTATAGTTGATTAGGGTATATGGTATCAGCAGAGACAAAGATATCATAAGGAGCGTTTTCTTTTATTTTAGCAAATAATTTTCCGGATGATCCTAATATAACCTCACAAGGTACCCCAGTTTCTTTAGTAAATTCCTCGACCAACTCATCGAGAACAAACTGAGTACTGGCCGCAGCCGTAATTCGTAATTTATTATTATTTTTTGAACTGCAAGAGGTGTAAAGCAAAACAAAAGATAATAAAGAAGTAAGAAAAATGTATCTTATCATAGCATTAAAAACTATATGCAAATAACAAAACTATGGATTTTTAAGTTAGGGTAAGTAATACAATGTAATCAACAAAGATAAACTGATAATTGTTAATTAATTTACACTACAGAGGTTTCAAATGTGTGGCTATAGCCTTATATTAGCCAGCATTCTACCCAAATTTTTATGAGTCAAGAAACAAAATATACAGAGGATAATATACGGTCCCTAGATTGGAAAGAGCATATTCGTATGCGTCCCGGGATGTATATCGGTAAGTTAGGAGATGGTTCTTCTCCGGATGATGGAATCTATATTTTACTAAAAGAAGTCTTAGACAACTCCATTGACGAATTTGTCATGGGAGCAGGAAAAACTATTGAGATTTCTATACAGGGCAATAAAGTAATTGTTAGAGATTATGGTCGTGGGATTCCATTAGGGAAAGTGGTAGATGTAGTGTCTAAAATGAATACCGGGGGTAAATATGATACCCGGGCTTTTAAAAAATCAGTAGGACTAAATGGTGTAGGAACCAAAGCGGTTAATGCGTTATCTACATTTTTTAGGGTAGAGTCAACTAGAGATGGAAAATCTGCCTCAGCAGAATTTGAAACCGGTAATCTTACCAACGAAGAAATACTTGATGAAACATCGCGAAGAAAAGGAACAAAAGTTTCTTTTATACCGGATGATACGATATTTAAAAACTATAAATATAGAAACGAGTATGTAGAGAAGATGCTTAAAAATTATGTGTATCTCAATCCAGGATTGACCATAATTTTTAATGGCGAAAAATACTACTCAGAGAATGGTTTAAAAGATCTACTTGCAGAAAGTATCAATGAGGATGATCGGTTATATGAAATTATTCACCTAAGAGGTGATGATATTGAAGTAGCTATTACGCATAGTAAAACACAATACAGTGAGGAGTATCATTCCTTTGTTAATGGGCAACATACCACGCAAGGAGGTACCCATCAGTCTGCTTTTAGAGAAGCCGTGGTAAAAACGGTACGGGAACATTTCAATAAAAACTATGAAGCAAGCGATATCCGAAAGTCTATCGTTTCTGCCATTAGTATCAAGGTAATGGAACCGGTTTTTGAAAGTCAAACTAAGACAAAATTAGGTTCTACCGATATGGGCGGTGATTTGCCAACGGTACGTACCTATATCAACGATTTTGTAAAAACAGCACTCGATAATTATTTACATAAAAACACAGAAACCGCCGAAAAATTACAGCGTAAAATATTACAAGCGGAGCGGGAACGAAAAGAGTTATCCGGTATTCGAAAATTGGCAAAAGAACGTGCTAAAAAAGCGAGTTTGCACAATAAAAAGCTTCGAGATTGTCGGGTACACTTAACCGATAGCAAAAAAGAGCGAAACCTAGAAAGTACGTTATTCATTACTGAGGGGGATTCCGCTAGTGGTTCTATCACAAAATCCAGAGATGTTAATACACAAGCCGTATTTAGTCTTAGGGGTAAGCCACTGAACAGCTACAATATGAGCAAAAAGATTGTGTATGAAAATGAAGAATTCAATCTTTTGCAAGCAGCGCTTAATATTGAAGAGTCAATGGAAGACTTGCGGTATAATAATATTGTAATTGCCACCGATGCTGATGTCGATGGAATGCATATTAGATTACTGCTAATAACCTTTTTTCTTCAATTTTTTCCAGAATTGATAAAAGAAGGTCACCTCTACATATTACAAACTCCTTTATTTAGGGTAAGAAATAAAAAGGAAACGATTTACTGTTATTCTGAGCAAGAAAAGCGTGATGCTGTCGAAAAGCTTAAGGGAAAACCTGAAATTACCAGGTTTAAAGGGTTAGGAGAGATCTCACCTGATGAGTTTAAGCATTTTATTGGAGAGGATATACGTTTAGATCCAGTAATGCTGGACAAAGAGAAAAGTATAGAGGAATTGCTGTCGTTCTATATGGGTAAAAACACACCCCAACGACAGGAATTTATTATCGATAACCTCAAAGTAGAATTGGATACCATAGAGGAATTATCATAAAAAAAGCATTCAACATCCTGTAAAATAATATTAAGTTATTTAATCAAAAGCCCCATAACTACGTATGGATTTGGAAAACGAAAACGAAGAATTACAAAATAACGAGTCCAATCAAAATGAACCACAGGAAGAAATAACCAAAGTTTCTGGGATGTATCAGGATTGGTTTTTAGATTATGCATCATACGTAATTCTTGAACGTGCTGTACCTGCTATTGAAGATGGATTAAAACCGGTACAACGTAGAATACTGCATTCCATGAAAGACTTAGATGATGGTCGCTATAATAAAGTAGCCAACATCGTTGGTCATACGATGCAATACCATCCACACGGTGATGCCAGTATATCTGATGCGATGGTACAGATCGGTCAAAAAGACTTGCTGATTGATATGCAGGGTAACTGGGGTAATATCTTAACCGGTGATGGAGCTGCGGCAGCACGATATATTGAAGCTCGATTATCAAAATTTGCTTTGGACGTTGTATACAACCCTAAAGTAACGGATTGGCAATTATCGTATGATGGGCGTAAAAAGGAACCCATTAATCTTCCGGTAAAATTTCCATTGTTATTGGCTCAGGGTGCTGAGGGTATCGCAGTAGGTCTGAGTACCAAGATTTTACCTCACAATTTTATAGAACTCATCGATGCCTCCATAAAGCATTTGCAGGGAAAGCGGTTTAAATTGTTTCCAGACTTTCCAACAGCTGGTATTGCAGATTTTACGAATTATAATGATGGTAACCGAGGCGGAAAAGCACGGGTGCGTGCTAAAATTTCACAATACGACAAAAATACCTTAGTGATTACAGAAATTCCTTTTTCTACAACCACTACTACTTTAATAGACTCTATTCTTAAGGCAAATGATAAAGGAAAGATAAAAGTTAAAAAAATTGAGGATAATACCGCAGCCGAGGTAGAAATTTTGGTGCATTTGCCATCAGGTATTTCACCAGACAAAACCATTGACGCCTTGTATGCATTTACCAATTGCGAAGTTTCGATTTCTCCATTAGCCTGTGTAATTGAAGATAATAAACCGAATTTTATTGGTGTTTCCGAAATGTTAAGACGTTCTACGGACAATACCGTAGAATTATTGAAGCAAGAATTAGAGATAGAACTCAATGAGCTCGAAGAACAATGGCATTTTGCATCTTTAGAACGGATTTTTATTGAAAATAGAATTTATCGCGAAATTGAGGAGGAAGAAACCTGGGAGGGTGTTATAAAAGCTATTGATGAAGGATTAAAGCCACACATCAAACATCTGAAAAGAGCAGTAACAGAAGAGGATATTGTGCGTTTAACCGAGATTCGAATCAAGCGTATCTCTAAATTTGATATTGATAAAGCGCAACAAAAAATTGAAGCCTTAGAAGACGGTATTGCTAAGGTAAAACACAACCTTGAGCATCTTATTGACTACGCTATCGCACACTTCAAAAGATTGAAGGACACCTATGGTGCAGGAAAAGAGCGAAAAACCGAAATAAAGATCTTTGATGATATTGAGGCGACAAAGGTAGTCATACGTAATACCAAGTTATATGTTAATCGAGAAGAAGGTTTCATAGGTACTTCTTTACGCAAAGATGAATATGTAACGGATTGTAGTGATATCGATAATATTATATGTTTTACCGCGGATGGAACGATGATGGTTACTAAAGTGGATAGTAAAACGTTTATTGGTAAAAATATTATCCACGTTGCTATTTTTAAGAAAAAAGACAAGCGAACCATATACAATATGATTTATCAAGATGGTCGAGGCGGACCGTCTTATGTAAAACGCTTTGCAGTTACTTCAGTGACTAGAGATAAGGAGTATGATCTAACCAAAGGGAAGAAAGGTTCTAAAGTACATTATTTTTCTGCGAATCCTAACGGTGAAGCGGAAGTCGTTACAATTTTCCTAAGACAAACCGGAAGCATCAAAAAATTAAAGTTTGATCTGGATTTTGCAGACTTACTAATTAAGGGTAGAGGTGTAAAAGGTAATTTGGTTACTAAGTATAATATTAAAAAAGTTGAACTCAAAGAACAAGGCGTTTCTACCTTAAAGCCTAGAAAAATTTGGTTTGATGATACAGTGCAGCGATTAAATGTCGATGGTAGAGGAGAGTTGCTTGGAGCCTTTAAGGGAGAGGATAGGCTGCTGATTATAACCCAAAAAGGATTAATTAAAACGATCGTTCCAGAATTAACTGTTCATTTTGATGACGATATGATTGTTCTGGAAAAATGGAAACCCAACAAACCCATTTCTGCTATCTATTGGGATGGAGAAAAGGAACGCTACTATGTGAAACGCTTTGTAATTGAAAACCCAGAAAAAGAAGAATACTTTATTTCGGATCATCCAAAGTCGTATCTAGAAATTGTTTCTACCGATTATAAACCAATGGCAGAAATCGTTTTCTCTAAGAGTAGAGGAAAAGATCAAAGACCCAATGAAGAAATAGATATCGAAGATTTTATTGCGGTCAAAGGAATTAAAGCCCAGGGAAATCAACTAACTACCCACAAAGTAAAACAATTGAATTTATTGGATCCTTTGCCTTTTGAAGAAGCAGAAGAAACACCAGCAGAAGAAATGGAGGTAATTGAAGAAGAAACCGTTTCTAATGACAAAGACGATACTGATGGTACTTTGGACACAAAATCTGGCGGTGCGGATAGCGACGGAGAACAAACCAGCTTATTCTAATTCAATAGATTTATATAATTTATACAATAAACAAGCCCCTTTTCAAAAAGGGGCTTGTTTATTGATATGCTATGGTAACTGATCAGAAAATAGATAAGTCATACGATTTTCTACTAAATAGGGGTTAACTAATCAGTGCTTAGGATTTTTTGACGTATTTAGTGAGGATTACAATTTGCTGTCCGTTGACTTTACCTTCAATATGCTCAGCATTATCGTATACCAATGAAATATTTCGTACTGCGGTTCCTCTTTTAGCAACAAAGCTAGTTCCCTTTACATCAAGATCTTTAATTAAAACCACATTGTCTCCTGCGGTTAAGCGGGCTCCATTAGTATCCAAGTGCTTTATAGCATCCTTATCATCTTGATGATCGTTTGTGGCTTTAGCCCAGGTCAATGTTTCTTCATCTAGGTAGAGCATATCCAATAAATCTTGTGGCCAGCCTTCATCTTTAAGTTTGTGTAGCATTCTCCATGCGGTTACCTGTACACCGGGTACCTGGCTCCACATAGAATCATTGAGGCACCTCCAATGGTTTGGATCTAAATTTTCTGGATTATTGATTTGTTTTTCACAAGTGCTACAAATAACAATCTGGGCATCAAAACCTACATTTGGGGATTCCGGAACGTTATAGACTATAAGCTCTTCAGGCTTGCTACATAACTCGCAGCAAGAGTTACTTCTTTCTGTTAAATAGTTATCCATATCATGAAAATGAAGTTAACTTTATTTTTAATTATTTGATTATTAATTATTTAAATATATATATCTAAAGTGAAAGTTTAATAAAAATAAAGAACTGTTACTTTACTTTGGTAACAGTTCCGCGTTGTTTATTAGAAGATCCTACTAAGCCATATTCGAAGGTATAGGTATTCTTATTGGTAGTTAAGATCTTCATATGTAGTGCTTTTTGTTCAGCCATATTTTTTGGATTGATTTTCTTAACGATATACTCGCAATCATTAATCCATCGAATAGCGGAAGTATCACTCTTTCCCTGAAAATAATCGATTTCTAAGGTGTCATTTCGTACAAATGTAGTCTTAGCAAGTTCTCCATCAATTAGCGCTTCAAATTCAAAGGTTCCAGTATGAAAATCAGTACAATTTCGTTCTGCAGAGGTACAACTTATGACAAGCAGTGTAGAGATAATTAAAATAAGCGGATATAAAACCTTCACGTAATTGTAATTTTATGGGTGTAGGTTGCAAAATTAAAGTTATTTATCAGAATACGATACATTTCGACCGTTTCATTTACAGTGGCGCATACGATTTAAAGGTTCCGTTTTTATAAAACAATACAATTTTTTCAATAGCCTGATCCGTAAAGGTAGTATTGTCTACGGGTACGTTGAGTTGTTCCTTAGGTTTAGGACCAGAGGTAGAAAAAACGTTCTCTTCCTCGTTAGAACCACTAAACAAGTCTGATGCTTGTTGTGGTTCTTGTAAATTGTTCTTAGCTGGAGTAGTAGAAGTTTTGATTACCTCCTTGGCAGTCGTATCGTTTGATTGATTTGATGCAGGAGGAAAGCTTCCTTCGTTATACAACAACCAATGCAGACTGACTTCAGGATATGCTTCAACGATGCGCATAACAAAGTCTAAACTTGGTTTGTTTCTACCTGATAGAATATGTGATATAGAGGACCTCCCTACACCCATAGCGTCGGCAAACGCAGAAGCAGATATGGTATAGTGATCCATTATTTTTTCAATACGTTTTCCAAAATCTTTAGTGTTGACCATTGTAAACAGTTTAAAACTATTGAGTGTGTTACAAAGGTAAACAATTATCGCTGAACTATTTGTTTACATATGTAAAAAGTAATTCTACTAAAAAACGTGTATTAAAGTTAATATTCATTAAAAACGCATTAAACAACTGAAAAATAGTGTATTACTCTAAAAATATTAAGCTATAAATTAAAATGGCATTTATCATAAGAGTTATCGTTTTTTATACTGAATACGTATTTACAGTTGTAAACATACACCCTGAATTTAGTCTGTTACTTTTGTAAACAATTATTGTTTACAGTTGTAAATCTAACTTAGGTTTACATTTGTAATCTTAAAAATTCTACCTACATACAGGTATAAATCTTCCAAAACTATAGTATTTTTGAAGTATAAACACAGTTATGGATCCACAACAATTACATTCTTTGTATCTAAGGCATAAGGAAGCTTCTTTACACGGACGATATATCTCTTCTAATCATATACAACCCTTAATTGATAGGTTACGGAATAGACTGTCCATCAAAATCATTGGTCATTCAGAGAAAGATCAGCCCATATACAAACTTTCTTTAGGATCAGGGAGCATCCAATTGGTGTATTGGTCGCAGATGCACGGCAATGAAAGTACTACGACTAAGGCTGTCTTTGATTTTATAAACATGTTGACGCAATCAAAGTATACATTTGTAAACAAGATACTGGAAACCTGCACACTACATATTATTCCAATGCTTAATCCAGATGGTGCTAATGCGTATACACGGCTTAATGCAAATAAGGTAGACCTCAATCGCGATGCTCAGCAACGCACCCAAAGGGAAAGTGTTATCTTAGATAAGGAACTACGTGCTATACATCCAGATGTTGCTTTTAATCTACATGGCCAACGCACCATTTTTAGTGCAGGTTCTAAACGTAAGTCTGCTATCGTTTCCTTTTTGTCCCCTGCTGCTAATGCTGACCGTGGGCTTACGGATAGCAGAAAAATTGCAATGGATATTATTCTTGAAATGAATACCATTTTACAAACTGTAATTCCAGATCAAGTGGGTAGGTATGATGATGGGTTTAATATCAATTGTGTTGGTGATACGTTGGCGAATAGAGATGTTCCTGTCATCCTTTTTGAAGCTGGGCATCATCCTGATGATTATGATCGCGAAATAACCCGAAAACTTATTTTTTATGCCTTAGTATCATCTGCTCATTATATCAGTACAGCAGATAATTTAGGTGAAGGGTATGATGCTTACTTTTCAATACCTGAAAATGAAAAACTTTTCTATGATATCGTTATCCGCAATGTCATTTTAAATGAAAAAAACGTGGATATTGCTGTTCAGTATGAAGAAATTTTAGATGATGATGTAGTAAAGTTCTTACCAAAAGTCTCTAAAATTGGAGATCTTAGAAAATTTTATGGTCACCGAGAAATCTTAGGTCAAAAAAGGGTCATACGCAACGAAAACGTTAGAAATCAAATACTCCCAGACACTATATTGTTAAAATTTTATTTAGATGCTGAATTATTCTCAACAGAATTAGTAAAAAGTTAAAATAAAAATCGTGATTAGTCGATTTTTCTGCTAAATTTGCAATCTAATTAATCGGGAAAATAATATAGAACTACTATGGCCAAGTTTAAATTAGACGAAGTTGATCACCAGATCTTAGACATGCTAATCGAAAATACCCGTACACCGTTTACGGATATTGCAAAAAAATTATTAATTTCTGCAGGTACGGTGCACGTACGTGTTAAGAAAATGGAAGAAGCCGGAATTATTGAAGGTTCATCGCTGACATTGGATTATAAAAAATTAGGATATTCTTTTATAGCCTATGTTGGGATTTACTTACAAAATACCTCACAGACCAAATTTGTGTTAGAAAGAATATATGATATTCCATTTGTAACAGTAGCACATATTACTACTGGCAAATTTAATATCTTTTGTAAAGTAAGAGCAAAAGACACCAATCATGCTAAAGAAATTATTTTTAAATTAGATGATATTGATGGAGTATATAGAACAGAAACGATGATTTCTTTAGAGGAAAGCATTAATGATAAGAAGCGTTTAATGCACTCTATTTTTCAAGATATGTAAGGGTATTCCATTACCATAAACTATAGAAACCCTTTAAGTAATTGCTTAAGGGGTTTTTTATTATAAAATTGTTTAACCACACAATCATTGACCACCACAACTATGGCAAGAAAACCTAAATTAGAACGATTTAACGAAAATGTACTCGCTAAGTATCAAATATACAATAGTATATTTATGACACTTCCTTTTGATACGATTACCAATACAGGAGTGCTTTTACCACTTTTTCAGGAGGTATGCCAAAAAGGCTATGCCAATCATAAAACACCAACTGAAATCGTAGAAGAATTTTTTAAACTGTATCAAGATAATCCAACTGAGGAGCAAAAGAATGATCTTTTGTTTCGTTTCATACAATATATTGAACGCCAAGTGGTACTTTTTGATGCTATTGAGGATGCGGCATTTCCTATTGTTAATAATATGGACGGTAGAGGAACCCTCCGAAGCATTAAGGAACAAGCACAAGCTAAAGGACAGCTAAAGGCGCTTAAAGCGTATTTGAAGAAATTTAAAATACGCCCAACGCTTACGGCTCATCCAACTCAGTTTTATCCTGGTACTGTTTTAGGAATTATACACGATCTTGATAAAGCGATACGAGGTAACGATTTATTGCGTATTAAAAGTTTATTGGCACAATTAGGAAAAACTGGTTTCTTTAAAAAAGAAAAACCAACTCCATACCATGAAGCAGTTAGCCTCATCTGGTATCTAGAAAACGTATTCTATCATTCTGCTAGTGCCATTTATAATTATGTACAGCAAAATATATTTGAGTCCGAAGAAATAGATAATGATTTGATCAATCTTGGGTTTTGGCCTGGTGGGGATAGAGATGGTAATCCTTTTGTAACTACAGAGACTACTCTAAAAGTAGCCAAGCGGCTACGCAAAACAATTTTAATCAATTATTATAGAGATATAAGAGAGCTTAAAAGAAGAATTACTTTTGGCAATCTACAAGATCGAATAGTAAAGCTCGAGCGGGCTTTGTATGATAATTTTACTTATCCTAATCCGTCATTACCATTGACACAAGAAGGTTTTTTACAGGAATTACTGTCCATAAGAGAGGAGCTGGTATCACAGCATCAGTCACTTTTCTTAGACGAATTACAAGACCTAATAAATAAGGTAAAGATATTTGGGTTTCATTTTGCCACCCTTGATATCCGACAAGATGCAAGGATTCACCATCAGGTATTGATGTCTGTGGTTGAAAAAACCAAAGCATTGGATTTAGGTATTTTTCCAGCGGATTACGAATCTTTATCCGATGCAGATAAAATGGACGTGTTAACCTCCGTAGAAGGAAGTTTGGATCCATCAGATTTTGAAGACGATATTACTAAAGCCACTTTAGAATCAATTTATGCCATGAAAACCATTCAGGCGGATAATGGCGAGCGGGCAACCAATAGGTATATCATTAGTAATAATGGAAATGAATTGAATGTTTTAGAAACCTTTGCGTTGATACGACTATGTGATTGGAGTAACCCTACGGTAGATGTGATTCCGTTATTTGAAACAGTTCCTGATTTAAAAGTAGCAGATCAGGTGATGGAAAAATTATATGCCAACCCTGTGTATATGGAACACCTACAAAAGCGTGATATGAAACAAACCATAATGCTTGGTTTTTCGGACGGAACAAAAGATGGAGGGTATCTGATGGCGAACTGGGCTATTTTTAAAGCCAAAGAAGCCTTAACTGCAATCTCTAGAAAATATGATGTCAAAGTGATATTCTTTGATGGTAGAGGAGGACCACCTGCCAGAGGTGGGGGTAATACCAATCAATTTTACGCTTCGTTAGGCCCAACTATTGAGGATGAGCAAATCCAGCTGACGGTACAAGGACAAACCATAAGCTCAAATTTTGGAACTTTAGATTCCTGTCAATATAATCTAGAGCAGTTATTAGGTGCAGGAATTGAAAATGAATTATCTGGAAATGAAGAAAACAGATTTTCCGATGGTAATAAAGCTGTGATGCAAGAGTTAGCGGATATCAGCTATCAAACGTATACCGATTTTAAGAATCATCCTAAATTCCTTTCGTATTTAGAGCATATGAGTACCCTTAAATTTTATGGAAAAGCCAATATAGGTAGCCGACCATCAAAGCGAGGAAAGAGTGATTCCTTGGTATTCAGTGATCTTAGAGCGATTCCTTTTGTAGGTAGTTGGAGTCAATTGAAACAAAATGTACCTGGATTTTATGGGGTAGGTACCGCGATAAAAGCTTTCGAAGATAGAGGGGAATTTGATAAGGTAAAAACGCTATATAAAGAATCTGCGTTTTTTAGAGCACTTATTGGTAATAGTATGATGAGTTTGTCTAAGTCCTTTTTTGAACTTACAGCGTATATGAAGAATGACCCGGAGTATGGTGCATTCTGGAATATCATTTATGATGAATACCAACTCTCAAAAGAATTAATTTTAAAGTTAACGGATTTTAAGCAACTTATGCAACACGAACCTGCTGGTAAGGCTTCCATTGATGTTAGAGAAAAAATTGTGTTGCCTTTATTGACAATTCAGCAGTATGCCTTGAAAAAAATTCAGGATATTAATAGATCGAAGGTAGAAGCGGATACTAAAGAATTAAATACTTATGAAAAAATGGTAACCCGATCATTGTTTGGTAACATCAATGCAAGTAGAAATTCCGCATAAACATATAACAATAATTACATTAGTTTGAGGTGGAATTACTAATTTTCCACCTCAAATTTTTCTGCCGTATGACACTCAAACCAAATGAAAAGGAATATGATTCCTATTATCAACACTATATCAATCTTGTAGAAGATGCCAATATTACTAAAGGCCTTCAATTGGGAAAACAGCGTTTTATTGACTTTGTAGTTCAAATACCTAATGAGAAGTTTCACTTTAGTTATGCTGAAGGTAAATGGACCATTGCTGAAGTGTTACTTCACTTAATTGATACCGAAAGAGTTTTTAGTTATCGTGCTTTCAGAATTGGTAGGGGAGATACAACCCCTTTACCGGGTTTTCAACATGATGAATATGTACCCTACAGCAATGCTAAATCCTATACCAAACAAGAATTATTGCAAGAATTTACTGCGGTTAGAGAAAGCACTCTAAGTTTATTTAATCGTTTTAATAATGACGCTTTAAAGCTAATGGGAGTCGCAAGCGGTGCTGGGATTAGTGTAAGAGCAATCGGCTATATCATAGCTGGTCATCAAGCACATCACCTGTCTGTTATTCAAGATAGATATTTATAAAATAGCATAAGAACCTGCTATTAACATAAGTTTTTTAATCTTAAACTTTTTTAAAATAACTATAACACTATTACCGTGTTTTTTATAACTCCTTTATCATACTGAAGGATTAATAATTTGTAGTTTATTATAAATCAAGTTTAATAATTAAAATTTCACACATGAAGAAGAGAATAGCAATTTTAGCGACAAATGGTTTTGAAGAAGTAGAGTTGACAAGTCCTAAAGCTGCATTAGATAAAGAGGGATTTGAAACTCATATTATTAGTTTAGAAAAAGGATCCATAAAAAGTTGGAAAGACGGAAATTGGGGTTCTACTTTTGAAGTTGATAAGACACTAGATGAAGTAACTGCTTCAGACTACAATGCTTTAGTATTACCGGGAGGAGTAATTAATCCAGATCAATTAAGAAGAGATGAGAATGCAATAACCTTTGTACGCGACTTTTTTAAACAAGAGAAACCAGTAGCGGCAATTTGCCACGGACCGCAAATTTTAATTGATGCGGAAGTGGTAGAAAATCGAAAAATGACATCGTTTAGCGCGATTAAGAAAGATTTAATGAATGCAGGCGCTATTTGGATGGATAAAGAAGTTGTAGTAGATCAAGGATTTGTAACCAGTAGATCACCAGAAGATTTAAAAGCATTTAATGATAAACTGGTAGAAGAAGTTTATGAAGGAAAGCATGATGAACAACATGCATAACTTATATAGATGCCCAAGTAAAACCTCCTTTTTTAGGATTTTAGTTTGAGCATTTGTTGTAGCCGCCCTCAAAAGGGCGGCTTTTTTTTGTAATTTAAAGGCTAAAAGTACCATGAATTCTAAACAAGAAATAGCACAACTATATCTTCAGTATTTACAAGAAGCTAATCTTACTGAGATTCTGTCTTTATGTAGCGAAGATGCTAAGATTATTTCTCCACTATATGGCGAAAGAAAAGCTACCGAATTTTATAGGAATTTGTTTAAAGATACAGTCTCTTCAGAACTAAAACTTGATGGAGTTTTTGAAGAAAAAAACTCAAATCGATTTACGCTGGTTTTTGATTACCGATGGACGATGCGCAATAAGGAAATAGTTGATTTTAAAGTAGTGGATCTTATTGTTTTAGATAAGAATAACAAAATCAAAGAACTACAAATTATCTATGATACGGTAAGAAGCCGTGAAATTTTGAAATCCTTACCATCATAAATCTCTTTAAAGAATATCTTGTAATGATTCAGGGTTAAGCTCATGTCCACCATCGTGAGTTCTAAATTCTATAGTGGGCATTAATTGAATCAACCTGTCCTTTTCCTGATCTATTTTTTCAATATTAAAATACGGATCTTTTTCCCCAAGTATATGTATGATACGCGTTTGGTTTTCAAGAAAAGCGACATCTTCTTTACCTAGTTCCTTTGGGAAACCACCAGACACAAATAGTAAACTATCACATTTTGTTTTTCGGCTAGTTACCCACCTACTGGCAATGCTAACTCCTTGAGAATAGCCTAATACAATGAGATTCTTATCTTCCGGAATATTTTCGTGTTCGATAATGGCATCCACGTAGGCTAAGACATTTTGCTTATCGATAGCCGTATTTTCTTTAGTCAGCCAACTTGAGCCTACTTTTCTATAATCTTCTCCTTTATAATATTTAGATGGTGCCTGGGGAGCAATGATATAGTTTTTATCGGAATCTAAATGATTGAACAAGCGGATGAAATATCGACTTAGATAGCCGATTCCGTGAAAAACAATCCAAACATTCTCAGTAGTAGCTGATAATTTATGTAAAGTACTATAGCTATTGGTACTTTGGTAAGAAACTAAATGTTCTTTTATGGTAGACATAGTTATTCTATATAGGATTTCAAAGGATTCACAATATTACTGGAATTTTAGAGAAGGGCAAAGAACTGTTTAAAAAGTAAGCCTAAGTTTAAAAAGCTAAAGATCTATCCTTATTTTAGCTAAAAAAATAAACATGAATTCTGATTCTCAAAAACATATTCTCGAAGCATGTAATAAAATCAGTAAGAATACACTGATGGAAACCTTAGCAATCGAGTATTGTGAGGTTGGTCCGGACTTTTTAATTGCAAAGATGCCAGTAACACCCAGAGTGCATCAACCTGATGGATTACTGCATGGTGGGGCTATGGTAGCCTTAGCAGAAAGCGTAGGGAGTGCTGCATCGCACGTATTTTTAGATATCGATAACTTTTATATTAGAGGGTTAGAAATCGCAGCCAATCACGTTAAGAGTGTTAAGGATGGCTATGTATATGCCAAAGCCGAATTTATTCATAAAGGAAGAACTACTCAATTATGGAATATAAAGATTACCGATGAAGATAATCAACTTATTTCTGTAGTAAAGTTAACCACAATTGCACTACCTAAAAAAGGGTAACTGATGACGTTTATTGAGTTTACAGAACACATCACTTCGCAATATCAAGCAGATTTACCATTTGTAATCTATCGTAAACCTGACATATCAGAAGTTTATGCTTATTTGCAGCAGGATAGTATACTTCATTTCACAGCGAACTATAAGACCAATGGGTTTGTGATGGCGTCGTTTGACTTAACGGAATCATATATCATTCCTAAAACAGCCAGTAAGCAAATTAAGGCTATTTTTCAACCTTCAGAATCTGATAAGAGTACAGAAATAGGTGAAACAGCATTAGAACTAGAAGCAAGTAAAGTTACTCATTTACGTTTGGTTGAAAAGGGTATAACAGCCATAAAAGAAGGCAAGTTCAAAAAGGTTGTACTTTCTAGAAAAGAGACCATAGCCCAGAAAAATCGCGAAAACTACATATTGATTTTTGAACGTATGCTAAATACCTATCCCAATGCCTTTGTATATGTATGGTACCATCCGCAAGTTGGGATGTGGGCAGGAGCTACACCTGAGACTTTTTTTTCCTTAACGGACAATGAGTTGACTACCATGGCATTGGCGGGTACACAAGCGTATCTACCTGATGAGGAGGTGCATTGGAGAGCTAAAGAAAAGAACGAACAGCAACTGGTTACAGATTTTATTGTAGCATCTTTACAACCGGTAAGTAAAACACTAAACGTTACAAGTCCTTACACAGTGAGGGCAGGAAATTTATGGCATATCAGATCGGATATCAAAGCAGTAAAAAAGGAAACAGTTTCCAATGCTAAGCTCATACAAGCCCTGCATCCAACACCAGCAGTTTGTGGATTACCAAAAGATGCTGCTAAAAATTTCATTTTACAACACGAAGGATATCCTCGTAAATTTTATACTGGGTTTTTAGGGATCATAGCGGAAGATGCTGAGCGGAAGTTGATTGATCTTTTTGTAAACCTACGATGTATGGAATTGCAACCGGATAAGGTTTTGTTATACATAGGGGGAGGTATTACGTTGGATTCTGATCCTGAAGAGGAGTGGAAGGAGACGGTTAAAAAAGCCGGTACTATGAAAAACGTACTAGGATTATCTTAATTATTCAAAAGTGACTTTTCTGTAATCTATAATAGCAAGTTTTTCCTTTGGGAAATGTAAGCACAGGTTGTATTTTTACAATAGCAATGAAAAGAAAATTATATTCCAAAATACCATTAGCACAAGCCGTAGTGGCATTGTGCGAGGCTAAAGGCATAAGTCGTATTGTTATATCGCCCGGTAGTAGAAATGCACCATTAACCATAGGTTTTTCAGAAAACCCTAATATGCACTGTTATAGTATTGTAGATGAAAGGTGTGCTGCTTTCTTTGCCTTAGGTATGGCCCAACAATTAGGTAAGCCTGTAGCATTAGTTTGTACATCGGGTAGTGCTTTGTTGAATTATTACCCGGCGATAGCTGAAGCTTATTATAGTGATATTCCATTAGTGGTGCTAAGTGCAGATCGACCTATAGAGCGAATTGACATAGGTGATGGACAGACTATCAGGCAAAAAAATGTATTTGAGAATCATATCTTATACTCTGCGAATTTATATTCAGAGATTTTTTCGAGTCAGGAAATAATTGATCCTCAAGTACGCCGTAAACAGCACGAAGCTCAAAAACATAATCAGCGCGAAATTAATATCGCCCTTAATACAGCTATTGAACGTAAAGGCCCGGTGCATATCAACATTCCTTTTTATGAGCCTTTATATGATCGGGTAGAAATGCCTACCGTAAATCCAAAAAACATTCCTTTAGAGCGGTCAAAGTTTCAATTGGAAAATACATTATTGGACGAAATGGTAACGGATTGGAATGCCGCGTCGAAAAAAATGATCTTAATCGGGGTAAATACGCCCGGAGCTGTAGCAGATAAATGGCTAAATAGATTTGCTAAGGATCCTTCTACTTTAGTATTAACTGAAACGACTTCAAATATTTATCATTCTACACATATCAATTGTATTGATCAGCTGATATCTACGTTGACCGTTGAGGAGTTTGAGGAATTACAACCAGATATTCTACTAACAATTGGTGGTATGGTCGTTTCTAAACGAATCAAGGCTTTTTTACGTAACTATCAACCCCAAAAACATTGGCATATTGATGAAAAAAAAGCTTTTGATACGTATTTCTGTTTAACAGAACATGTTAAAATGGCTCCTAACTCCTTTTTCGAAGCTTTTATGCCTCATACGAATCCACAGGAGAAAATTTATAAAGAAAAGTGGATTGCAGTAAGAGATTCCAGAAGAGAACAACACGAAGTTTATTTAGATACAGTAGACTTCACAGACTTGAAGGCATATGAACAAATTTTTAAAATGCTGCCCGATAATGAGATGATCCATCTCAGTAACAGCTCAACCGTACGGTATGCACAATTATTTACCCTAAATCCTAGCTTTAAAGTGTTTTGCAATAGAGGTACTAGTGGAATAGACGGAAGTACATCTACGGCCATTGGTGGAGCGGTGGTATCTGAGTCATCTTGTACTTTAATAACTGGTGATTTGAGCTTTTTTTATGACAGTAATGCGTTGTGGAATACATATATACCAGCGAATTTTAAAATTATCATCATTAATAATGCGGGTGGCGGTATTTTTAGAATTTTACCGGGAAAAGAAAATACCGAAAATTTCGAACGTTTTTTTGAAACTAGTCATTCCTTAACGGCTAAACATTTATGTGCTATGTATAACATGACATATTATCAAGCACAAAATGAAAAGGAGTTGAGTGAAGGATTAACTTTATTATTTCAACGAAATCAAAAACCAGCGATTTTAGAAGTATTTACCCCCAGAACTGCAAATGATGCTACGTTGATCGATTATTTTAAGAACTTCATCTAATTTCACTAATTTTTAATATATGTTAACGAGGTAGGTGTAGTGTATAAACATTATTTTTAAGAGTATATCTATGAACCAAATTTCTAAAATTAAATCTTATGAGTAAAAGAGATGAACTAATCGAAAAATATGCTGCAGATATTAAGGATAAATTAGGACAGACACCTGATATGGATCTATTAACCAAAGTGACTATTGGTTGTGGTCCCGCTATCTATAACGCTGACGCGGCAACTGTTTCCGGTACAGATAAATCTGAATTAGAAACCGTGAAAAAGAATTTTTTAATCAAAAAATTAGGTTTAAAAGATGATACCAAGCTTGATGATGCGATAAATGCTGTAATCGAGCAGTATGGCGCTTCAAACAGAAACAAATATAGAGCAGTAGTTTATTATTTATTAACTAAACACTTCGGTAAAGAAGCTGTTTATAATTAATACGCCTATCACATATATAAAAAAGCATCGAATTTTCGATGCTTTTTTAATTTATAGCTATGGTATAAACATTTTAATAAAGCTATCTTTGTCCACAAAATAAATAGGATTACATGTTAGAGCTAGGAAAATATAATACATTAAAGATTGTTAGAGAACGAGATCCAGGATTGTTCTTAGAGGATGAAGATGGAAATGATGTGTTATTGCCAAATAAATTTGTGCCTGAAGATTTTGAGATCGAAGACATGATTGAGGTATTTATTTATTTGGATAATGAAGAAAGAATCATCGCAACTACCCAAAAACCCTATGCCACAGTTAATAGCTTTGCTGTTTTAAAATGTACTAGTGTTTCAGAAATAGGAGCATTTTTGGATTGGGGATTAGATAAAGAGCTTTTTGTTCCCTTTAAGGAACAGGCATCACGTATGAAAGAAGGTTATAAATACTTGGTATATGTGTACTTAGATGAGGAAACCAATAGGTTAGCAGCTTCAAGTAAAACCAATAAGTTTCTTTCTAATAATTTAGTATTGCTTGCTCCATATGATCAGGTAGATCTTATTGCCTCTCATCCATCACCAAACGGATGGAATATGATTGTAAATGAAAAACATATTGGATTAGTGTTTTCGGATGATATTTTTCAAAAACTTTCTCCCGGAGATCGTTTAAAAGGATATGTCAAAAAAGTACGGCCGGATGGTAAAATTGATTTGACACTACGAAGACACGGTTTTAGAGGTATTGAACCCGATGCCGAAAAAGTTTTGGAGAAGCTTAAAGCTAGCGGTGGATTTTTAAGACTAAATGATAAATCTGCTCCAGAGGATATTAAAGAAGCCTTTCAACTCAGTAAAAAAAGTTTTAAAAGAGCAATCGGATCTTTATATAAATCTCGGATAATTGTTATTGAACCAGAAGGTATAAGACTTATTGAAGAAGATGCTTAGAAAATACGTTGTCCAGTTTGTGGGCAAAATAAACCTGAATAAGTACTAGCATCTTTGTAAGCATTATTTTTTATTCCACTAGTATAGGTACGGTTATTTAAGCGGTCCGTATTGAAGGCGTTGATATATACTTTAACGTTACTTTCAGGAATAGCAATATTATAATTAGGGGTTACCGTTTTATATTTAGGCTTTTCTTCGAGTACCATCGAAAATTGATCTCTAAACGCCTCTCTTCTCAAGTCTCTAGAAAGATCAACTTCAGTAAGTACAAAATTGGTTTCAGATTTGATTTCTTTTAAATTGCTTAAGGACGATCGTACCTCTGGTATCGGTATACCGTATTCCTGTAGTTCTTGCGCTTGACTAAAAGCACAAAAGAATAACAAAGAAAATATACCTATCAATTTCATAAAATAAATAATTTTAATGCTAAGATATCAAAAATCTTGTAGTTCACTACCTAAAGTATAGCTCGGAATAGGAGTATAGTATTTATTATTATATTTTTGAATTAAAATAAAAACTCATGAGTACTATAGACTGGAAAATAGCCAAAGAATATAAGGATATAACCTACAAAAAATGTGATGGTGTAGCAAGAATTGCCTTTAATAGACCTGATGTTCGAAATGCTTTTAGGCCAAATACAACAAGCGAGTTGTATGATGCATTTTATGATGCACAGGAGGATACATCAATAGGAGTAATCTTATTATCTGCGGAGGGACCTTCTTCCAAAGATGGTGTGTATAGTTTTTGTAGTGGAGGAGACCAAAAGGCTAGGGGACACCAGGGTTATGTCGGAGAAGATGGAAGACACCGTCTTAATATTTTAGAAGTACAACGATTAATTCGCTTTATGCCAAAAGTAGTGATAGCAGTAGTTCCAGGATGGGCTGTTGGTGGCGGACATAGTTTACACGTAGTTTGTGATATGACTCTTGCCAGTAAAGAACATGCAATCTTTAAACAAACCGATGCAGATGTTACCAGTTTTGATGGTGGATATGGTTCTGCTTATCTAGCAAAAATGGTGGGACAAAAGAAGGCCAGAGAGATATTCTTTTTAGGGCGAAACTATTCTGCACAGGATGCGTATGAAATGGGAATGGTTAATGCCGTTATACCGCATGCGGAATTAGAAGATACGGCATATCAATGGGCTCAAGAGATATTGGCAAAATCCCCTACCTCTATAAAGATGCTCAAATTTGCCATGAATTTAACGGATGATGGAATGGTTGGGCAACAAGTTTTTGCCGGAGAAGCCACGAGATTGGCGTATATGACCGATGAAGCTAAAGAAGGTAGAAATGCTTTTTTAGAAAAGCGTAAACCAAATTTTAAGGATATCAAATGGATTCCTTAGAGTTTCTGAGGTCAATGGATTTAAAACCATTATGTTTTCAATAGTGAACTACTCAATTACTTTTTTTTAACATAAGATAAGAATCAAAGAGTAGAGATATCATTTTTCTACTCTTTTTTGAGTTGAGTATACTAGTGGTCATCAAATACTGCCATAAATAAGCCAGAGTCTTGGTAATAATGAATGAATTTAATAGTTAACTATAAAGAGCTAACACAAATTTAGAATATAACGAACTCAAATATCCCACATAATGCCAATCATTAAAGAAGAAGATTTAATAGGGCTCCATGATAAGATCGAAGAATCACAAGTGGAGCAGGAAAAGTTAAAAGGCTTATTGGATTTGAAAGATCAAAAGCTAAAAAATGCTAATGTGTTAGCGCATAAGCTTAGAATTACTTGTGTTGTGCTAGTAGTTTTATTTTCTGGGTATTTGATATACACTTATGCATTTTCTGGGCCCGATTCAATTGATAATTTCTCTACGATATCAAGTGTAACAGAGGAGCGCAACGAAGTAATTATAGATTCTTTAAAGGAGGAAATAAAAGCACTAAAGAAGACCAATGTAAAATTGCAGGATCTACGAAATATTTATTTGTATCGAAAGTTGATTGCTGAAGATACTATTTACTCTGTGCAAGTACAGTCTTTTAGAGAAGAAAAAATTGCTTCTATTACTGATAAATTTTCCAATGCATTGGTCTACGAAGGGGAAGATTTTTTTAAACTTAGTCTAGGTTTGTTTGAGACTGTAAAAGAAGCACGTTACTTTAGGAGACAATTGATTCGCGCAGGTTTTTCTAATAAAATTTTTGTAATCTCATATTTAAAAGGTGAACGGGTTAAGATTGAAAATCCATTTTAATTACTTCCTTTAACTATATCGACTTGCTATAAAAAGCAAGTAGCATTGTAAAATGATATTACAATGCTACTTTACTATACTTAAATTGAAAAGGTAATTACCTCAATTGAGGATATTCTTTAGGATTCACCTCGTGCATAATTTGGTAAACTTTTTCAAAAATATCTTCTGCAGATGGTTTACTAAAATAATCTCCATCCGTACCAAAAGCAGGTCGATGCGGTTGTGCACTTAGTGTTTCTGGTTTACTGTCAAGATATCTATAAATATTTTGGTTATCCATAAGTTGTTGTAAAATGTATCCGGTAGCACCACCTGGTACATCCTCGTCTATAATCAACAATCTATTGGTCTTAGCAACACTTTTACTGATATCTTTGGCGATATCAAATGGTAGTAACGATTGTACATCAATTACTTCTGCATCGATACCAACTGCTAATAATTCTTTTGCTGCTTGTTCTACCAGTCTTAGTGTAGATCCATAAGACACTAAGGTCATGTCTTTACCTTCTTTTAAGGTTTCTACAACACCTAATGGTGTTCTTATTTCTTCAAGGTTAGCAGGCATTTTTTCTTTTAAACGATACCCATTAAGACATTCTACTACCACTGCTGGTTCATCACTTTCCATAAGGGTGTTATAGAATCCAGCTGCCTTAGTCATATTTCTTGGTACCAGAATATGAATTCCTCTTAATAAGTGAATTAATCCACCCATTTGTGAGCCTGAATGCCAAATTCCTTCCAGACGATGACCTCGGGTTCTAATGATTAACGGTGCTTTTTGTCTTGCAAACGTTCTGTATCTTAGTGTAGCAAGATCGTCACTTAGACCTTGTACACAGTATAAAATGTAATCTAAATATTGAATCTCTGCAATAGGTCGTAGACCACGCATAGCCATTCCGATTCCCTGACCGACAATGGTAGCCTCTCTAATCCCTGCATCAGATACACGGATTTCTCCATATTTATCCTGTAGGCCTTCTAAACCTTGGTTTACATCACCAATTTTACCACTGTCTTCTCCAAAAATAAGGGCTTCGGGAATACGGTTAAATAGTTTATCAAAGTTATCTCTAATGATAATTCGACCATCGACAAGTTCCGAGTCCTCGTTAAACACTGGTTTAACCTCTTGTACATTGGTTACTTTAGAATCGTATTCGTTGTAAAGGTGATCACTATACTTAGGCTGAATTTTTTCGATATAGGAATTAATCCAATTTTGCAAAGCTTTCTTTTCGGGTAAATTTTCTTTAACTACATAGCGCAATGCTTTGCGAGTAGCTTCAAGAATATCTTTTCTAATCGGTTCGTCCTTGTCACTTAAGGTTTTGACAAGTGGTGCAATAAAATTTTTATTACTGCTGTTAGCTACCAGGGCATTTAATTGAGCAAGTGCTTCTTGCTGTTCTGCTTTAATTTCAGCAATAAATTCGTTCCAAGCTTCGGTCTTTCCTTTTCGAACTTCTTTTTTGCACTCTTTTTCAATTTGTATCGCCTCCTCTTCAGTAGCTATTTCGTGCTCAATGATCCACTCTTTGAACTTTTTGATACAATCGTGTTCTTTTTCCCATTTTAATCGCTCTTCACTCTTATATCTTTCGTGCGATCCCGAAGTCGAATGTCCTTGTGGTTGTGTTAGTTCTTTAACGTGTATGATTACCGGAACGTGATTTTCTCTGGCAAGCTTCTCCGCATTTTCGTAGGCTTCAATTAGCGCAGGGTAGTCCCATCCATTTACGACTAAGATTTCGTAGCCTTCAGTATGTTCATCTCTTTTAAAACCTTCGAGTATAGCAGAAATATTTTCTTTGGTGGTTTGATGCTTAGCGTGTACTGATATTCCATATTCATCATCCCAAATACTGATCACCATGGGTACCTGAAGAACACCACCGGCATTTACAGTTTCCCAAAATAGTCCTTCGCTGGTACTGGCATTACCGATAGTTCCCCAAGCTACTTCATTTCCGTTAATCGAAAAATTATCCCATCCTTGAACGGTTTTTTCATTTCGATAAACTTTCGAAGCTTGTGCTAGCCCTAGTAATCTAGGCATTTGACCAGCAGTAGGAGAAATATCGGAGCTTGAGTTTTTCTGTTCCGTTAACTTTTTCCAGCTTCCATCTTCATTCAAACTGTGTGTAGCAAAGTGTCCACCCATTTGTCTTCCTGCTGCAAAGGGCTCTTTCTCGATATCCGTATGTGCGTATAATCCTGCAAAGAATTGATTGACCGTATATTTATCAATGGCCATCATAAATGTTTGGTCTCTGTAATAGCCAGACCTAAAGTCTCCATTTTTAAAAACTCTAGCCATAGCCAATTGTGGTAGTTCTTTACCACCACCAAAAATTCCAAACTTTGATTTACCGGTTAATACTTCACGTCTTCCCAGTAGACTACATTCTCTACTTGTAACAGCAATTTTGAAATCTCTAAGTATTTGATTTCTATATTCTTCAAAAGAAATATTGGTTTTAGATAGTGTTTCAGGCTGCATGTGAACGAATTTTAAAGGTTTGCAAATTTAACTAAAAAGTCATTCAAAAGCAAGATGGAGTGCTGTTAAGTTTTTGAGTATATTTTAAATATTTAGGTTTTTTATTGAATAATTATTGTTTTAAAGCTAATTATTAGTTTTTCATTAACAAATATTCAATATTTTTAGATTTTTAGTCCGTTTAATACCATTCTCTAGTAAAGAGCTTAATCAGCGTTTCAGGACTTAGGGTCACAATAAAACGAATTCGTTCGTCATAATCGGGTTGTCCTACTTCCCAACCTTTATTAGAGTAAAGGGGAAAGAAAACCTCAAAATAATCCTGAACTAGGCTTAAGCGTATTCCAGAATCATAAACAAACTCTGGAGCAACATTTCTATTCTTTATGAAACCAACATCTCCATACAGGTAAATCCAATTCCAGATATTAGTATCTGCATTAAAGGTAGTAATCCATTGATTGGCGAATTGATTGTCAAGTTTGGACTTAAAACCTCCTTCTGCTAATATAATTTGTTGACTCGTGAATCCTGTATCCTCACTTCGACCCAAGTAACTGTAGTCAAATAAGTAATCGGTGGGTCTGTCTAGTGCAAAACTGAAAAAATCCCCATCTTTTTCGGTATCGTTATATAAAAATGTACCTGCAAAGAATCTCAAGTTGATTTGTCTGTTGTTTAGAAATAGTTTTCGATAATTAAGGGTAGTAGATATTTTACTAAAATTCTTGGCAATTTGATAATCAACCAAAAAAGATTTGAAGTTGGTCAAATTAAAATCAGAAAATTGATGTCTTACATTAAAAACACTATAATCAGGTGTGGTTACAGGATTCTCCTCATTTCTTTCGCGCAACACATTAATACTACGTATAGTGGTTACCTGTCCTTGATTAGACCTTAAATCTTCTGGACGATAAAAGAACTGTATAGTAGGCGAAAACCTTCTAAAAAGTAGATCTGGTGCATAACTAAACATATTACCGCTAAAAATATATTTAATCATATAAAGATCGTGATCACCTATTTGGTGACGATATGAAAAGCCTGCAGATCCAAGTAATTTATTTGATTTTATACCATAGAAAGGCGTTATTTTATAATTAAAATCTCTACGTATGAGGGTAGTGTTGTAAAACTTAGAACCTACCGTGAAGCCGTCATAAATATTAAATTCAAATTCTGGTATAAAAAATACCTGACTATATCTAGGGTCCTCCGCATCTTGAAAAAAGCGGAATTGTAAAGGACGGTTAAAGATCCATTTTAAGTTTCTGTAATTATTTCTACGATTTATTTCAGGTACTTTTTGTTCATAATCCAAAGCTAATTTATCCAGGTCTGGATTGGCTATGGTTATTTTTTTTGTACCAGGCACACTTTCTATCCAGGTTTTTGAAATCAGTTGATCATCACGTATTCCTGCCAATGATATAGGCATAGCATTATTTCTAAAGTTTTTGATGGTGACCTCCAAAGAATCTTCACGCTTTTTGACTTTCTTTATTTTAAAGTCTAATTTTTCTTTAGTAGGTATATAATCTTCAAAAAACCAGGCTACACTTTTAGTACTAGAATTTTTGGTTAGAATTTCCTTAAAATTATGCTGAGTAGCATACTTCAGGCTGTACTTTTCATAAAACTCCCGAATGCTATTTTGTATAATGTTATCATCTTCAAGATAATCTTCGAGATATTTAAAACCGATACCGGCCTTATAGGCATTAGCGATGTTAGCGTTAAATTTAACTAAGCGATCTTTAGGAGTATTGAGCGGTTGATCGAGCATTAGTCGCGCCATATTTTTATAGGCAAGATAATATTGATCGTTAAATTCTAAGTCTGCCAAGTGGAACCATCTAAGTCCAAATATTTCGCTTAGATTGCCCACAATTTTCATTTTTGGATAATATTGATTGACGTAATCAATCATTAATAAAATATGAATCCCATCTACCACCCAAGCTTCCTCGCGTGGGTTTATAAACAGAGTGTTTTCCAAATAAGCTTCCGTAATACTTTTTAGTTGCTTCACCTCATATTGGAAACCATCGGGAAATGGACGTAAAAAGTCAGGAAGTTGATTTAGTCCGTATACAGGATTATTTTTATAATCACTTTCTGATACCATTAGCTTATCAAAAGGGTAAGATCCTAAGCGAAATTCTAAGAAATCAAATATTCGTTGGGTTGCTACTAACTTCATTTCATTGCCCAGATCATTATCTTCAATGTCACTTAAAAACTCAGTATGCCCAAGATCAAAAGAATAGAATAAATCTTGCTGTACAAAATACAGATCTACTTTGTTTCGATTAGCCCCGGATAGCGCAATTGTTTTTTTAGAGTTGGTTGCTGTTTGGGAATTTGAGTTTAATTCTGTTTTCAGTGTGTATTTATCTGAAAACGTAAGCTTAATATCGTAATCCATCATTGGAGCGTATAAGTCATCAAGATTTTTATGACTATACAAAACCCAATTATCAGTATATACCGCTGGGATGATGTGCCAATATTTTAAATGAAAATTTCCATTATCGTAATAACCGTAGCGCGTAAATTTTTCACTTGGAATTTTAACCTGATAGGTTAATTGAAATGAAACTCTTTCTCCCGGAAGTAAAGGACTATTAAGTTGTACCTGTATAATATCTGATAGATCTTTATATCTATTCCAGGTAAGGTATTTATCATTAGAAGTAAAGGATTGTATTACAGTTCTTCCTCTTTCTTCCTCTTTAGCATAATAAAAACGCTTTAAAAAGTCTTCAGAAAATCTTTTTCCTAGCTCGGTGGTTTTTCCGCTAAACGCATTCGCCCAGTCTAAAAAAAATATTTCCGTAAGTGTATCACTAGAGGTGTTGTGGTATTCAATAGTTTGGTCTATTGCAATTATTTTCTTTTTATCATCCAAACTTGCTTCAATGCCAATCCGGTGCTGAGCGCTTATAAACTGGCACGAAATAAGAATACTACAATAAAGAAGCTTTTTTAGAGTCAAGTTTTTTTATAAAATTTTAATGTTTTGTGATTTATTCCAAGAGGCTTGAGGTAGTATAAACCTTCTGCTAGATTGTCAATACTAATAGTCTTTATCCCATTGGAAGCACTAAATGACCTTAGTTTTTGTCCTAGTACGTTGTAAATATCAAAAAATATTTCTTCACCAGAACTATTAATGCGAACATTTAATTGATTTTCAACTAAATTAGGTTCTAAGGTTATGGATGCCGAAATGTAGTTAAAATCATAGGTGGATAAAAGCGCTTCTTCTAATGTCAATTCCATGACTACTGGTAGGTGGTCACTTACCTGATACAAGGCTTGTCTAAGTTCAGAGCTATATGTGCCTGTGCATTCTGCATCATCAATGCGCTTATTATAGCAGTTTTCATTGTTGCCATAGGCCGCATAAGAGCCTTCGTTATAGTGCAAAACAGGATCGGATGATAGGTTTTGAGACATCATAATAAAATCAAAGCGATCATCGAGTCCTCCACCTGCACCAAAATTATCAAATTCATTATTACTAAGACGGGTACTTTGTGTATGTAAATCGCTAAATGTGCTATTAGTGTGCCAATCGCCTGGTGTATTTATAGGGTCTACCATAATAATTGGATTATCAGGGTTCAATAACGCCTGATAAGCAGGTTCATCTGAAGAATATAAATTAAAGTCACCTGCAAAAAGTACATAAGCATCTTCAGCAAGATTCGGTAGATTGTCGATAAAGCCTTCGACCATTTCCAGCCTTTTGTTTTCGTTATCTATCCCTTGACTAGCTTTAAGATGAGCTACAAAAACCTCTAAGTAAATAGGGTTAGTTTCTTGGTTTTCGGTAATAAATTGTAAAGTATACCAATTGATGTCTCTGATTGTGTTACTAATTCTTTCGCTATTGAGTAGCTTTAATTTCTTATTATTAAAAAATATAATTTGATGTAATTCTACATCAGAATTTGAAAAATTGGATAAAAAAGGTGCTCTAGAATATATTTGCCCGTCATCATTCATGGCATCATTTAAAATTTCATCGGCACCTGTTTCGTTTTCTAATTCGCAAATCATAAACAAATCAGGTTCGTAGGAATCAATAATTGTTTCCAAGTATACTTCTCTATTTGATGGTGGTGCCGTGGGATAATTCAAAACATTATAAAACATGGTTTTGATAACCGACTGTCCAAACCCAAGGGAACTACAGAGTAGTGTCAAAAACACTACTAGCGATAGGCTATTGCAACGAATATTCATTCTATAAATGTAATAACGTTTAGAAATTAGGACTTAAGTTATATTCGCCGTAGAATTTGTCTAAGATTGCCAAAACCTCTTCCGGAGTATCAACTACGTGAATTAGATCCATATCACCGGGACTAATGTTTTTAAAACTATCCAGTAGTGTAGATTTAACCCAATCGATCAATCCACTCCAAAATTCTGTTCCTACCAGGATTATTGGAAACTTATCAATTTTTTTAGTTTGTATTAAAGTTATCGCTTCGAATAATTCATCTAATGTTCCAAAGCCCCCAGGCATTACTACAAAGCCTTGAGAATATTTTACAAACATTACCTTTCTTACAAAGAAATAATCAAAATCTAAGCTTTTATCACTATCGATATAAGGATTATCGTGTTGTTCAAAGGGTAAATCAATGTTTAGCCCTACGGAGGTTCCGCCTGCTAGGTGTGCACCTTTATTACCAGCTTCCATAATACCTGGTCCACCACCGGTAATTACTCCGTAGCCGTGATCTACAATTTCTTTTGCAATGTCAACTGCTAATTGGTAATATTTAGTATCAATTTTTGTTCTTGCTGAACCAAATATGGAAACACAAGGTCCGATACGGCTCATTTTTTCAAAACCGTTAACAAATTCTCCCATAATCTTGAATATTGCCCAGGAGTCATTGGTTTTAATCTCGTTCCAACCCTTATGATGTTGTTCTTTTCTCATCTTCTATGTATGCTTTAATTCCTTTTTTAAAAACCTTGCGGTATAACTTTTTTTGTCCTTTATTATTTCTTCGGGGGTTCCGGTCGCTACTACTTTTCCTCCATTTTTTCCACCCTCATAACCGATGTCAATAATATAGTCTGCCATTTTGATTACATCGAGATTATGTTCAATTATCAATACTGTATTTCCTTTGTCTACTAAGGTGTTGAGTACATTCATTAGTACCCTAATATCTTCAAAATGTAACCCAGTTGTGGGTTCATCCAGGATATAGAAAGTGTTTCCGGTATCCCTTTTGGATAATTCAGTAGCTAATTTGATGCGTTGAGCTTCACCACCAGATAGGGTAGTGGATTGTTGCCCAAGGGTAATGTAGCCTAAACCAACGTTTTGTATTGTTTTTACCTTTCTATGAATTTTGGGAATAGGTTCAAAAAAGCTACACGCTTCATTAATAGTCATTTCTAAAATATCTGCAATGGACTTTCCTTTGTATCGTATTTCTAGGGTTTCTCTATTAAATCTCTTGCCCTGACAGGTTTCGCATTCCACATAGACATCCGGTAAAAAATTCATTTCTATTACACGCAGACCACCGCCTTTGCAAGTTTCGCAACGTCCTCCAGTAACATTAAAGCTAAATCGACCGGGTTTGTAACCCCGTATCATAGCTTCAGGAGTCTTAGCAAAAAGACTACGTATTTCAGAAAATACTCCGGTATACGTAGCTGGGTTAGATCGAGGTGTTCTACCAATAGGTGATTGATTAATATCTATTACTTTATCAGCGTGATCTAAACCTTTAATGCTCTTATACGGCATTGGTTTTTTTACCCCATTAAAATAATGCGCATTCAAAATAGGGTAAAGGGTTTCATTAATTAAAGTAGACTTACCACTACCAGAAACACCAGTAACCGCAATCATTTTACCTAAAGGTATGTCAACGCTGACATTTTTAAGGTTATTACCCGTAGCCCCTTTAAGTGATATAGACTTACCGTTACCTTTTCTTCTTTTCTCAGGAATTTCAATTTCCTTTGCACCACTAAGATAGTCTGCTGTGAGGGTATGGTGTTTTTTTATCTCTTTTGGAGTGCCCTGACTAATAATTTCACCACCGTGTCTACCTGCTCTTGGTCCAATATCGATAACGTGGTCTGCTCTTTCTATCATATCTTTATCGTGTTCTACCACGATAACAGAGTTGCCTATGTCTCTAAGCTGTTCTAGCGAATTAATTAATTTTTCATTATCTCTTTGATGTAACCCGATGCTTGGCTCATCTAAAATATATAAGACCCCAACAAGCTGCGAGCCAATTTGTGTAGCAAGCCGTATACGCTGAGCCTCTCCACCGGATAAGGATTTACTGCTTCGATTGAGCGATAAATAGGTGAGTCCAACATCTATTAAAAACTGGAGTCGGGCATTAATTTCTTTAAGAATTTCACTTGCAATTTTTTGCTGTTTTTCTGATAATTCTGAAGGCAACTTCGAAAACCAATCTGCTAACTCGCTAATATCCATTTGTGCTAAATCAGCTATGCTTTTTGCGTTTACTTTAAAATAAAGTGATTCTTTTCTAAGTCTGGATCCCTGACACTCAGAACATACTACTTTATCCATGTATTCCTTGGCCCATCTTCTCAAAGAGGTTGAATCATTTTTGTGATAGGTTTGCTCAATAAATGTAGCTACTCCTTCAAAGTCTATTTTATACTCGCGTGTAACACCAAGGGTTTTGCTATCTACTGAGAATTTTTCTTTACCTCCGTGTAAGATCATATCCATGGCTTCATTAGGAATGGATTTGATAGGGTCACTCAATTTAAAGTTAAAGCGTTGTGCGATTAGTTCCAACTGTTTAAAGGCCCAATTATTCTTTTGTGCGCCGTGTGGGGCTAAACCACCACTTTTTATTGATTTTCCTTCATCAGGAATTATTTTCTTGAGATTTACTTCGTGTAAAGTACCGATACCGTTACACTTAGGGCAGGCACCCTTAGGGGAGTTAAAAGAAAAATTATTTGGCTCGGGATTAGGGTAAGAAATTCCTGTGGATGGACACATTAAATTTCTACTAAAAAATCGAGTTTCATTTGTATCTTGATCTAATACCATCAGAACATCATCACCGTGATACATCGCTGTATTGATGGTTTCCATTAATCGTTTGGAATTGTCCTTGGAGGCATCAGGAATCAATCTATCAATAACGATTTCGATATCGTGGGTTTTATAACGATCAAGTTTAAGCCCTTTAACAATATCTTTTATTTCTCCGTCGGCTCTTACTTTAACAAAGCCTTGTTTGCCAATTTGCTCAAAAAGCTCTCTATAATGTCCTTTTCTTGACCGAACAACAGGGGCAAGTATATTAATCCGTTTGCCTTGAAAAGATTCAATAATTAAATCTTTGATTTGCTCATCACTATAGCTGACCATCTTTTCGCCAGTATTGTAACTGTAGGCATCGCTAGCTCTTGCAAAAAGTAATCTTAAGAAATCATAGATCTCGGTTATCGTTCCTACAGTACTACGCGGACTTTTACTGGTTGTTTTTTGTTCAATGGCAATTACCGGAGATAGCCCATCAATTTTGTCTACATCTGGGCGTTCCAAACCACCTAAAAACTGCCTAGCATAGGCAGAAAACGTCTCAATATATCTACGTTGCCCTTCGGCATATATGGTGTCAAATGCCAGTGAAGATTTTCCACTACCAGATAAACCAGTGATGACTACCAATTTTTCTCTAGGTATAGTTACATCAATATTTTTAAGGTTATGTACCCTAGCACCTAAAACTTCTATATTTTCTTCTGATGAAACCATAATTTTTTGACCAAGAGTGCAAATGTAGTTAATAGATTGGTTTTTGTAAAATAGCTTTCCATTGATCAATGTTAAAGCGGTGTTATATTTTTTTGATATTACCGTGTAAAGCTGTCTAATGTTTATATTTTAGCAGTCGTACTAATCAAATTTTTTAACTCATGATTTTAGGAATAGGTTCAAGAATAAATCATCCCAAATATGGTAAAGGTGTGGTTACTAATGTGACTTCAAAAATGTATTGGGTTACTTTTATTGATAATGGATTAGAAACTATCGATACCGATGATGAATTTGAAATTATTGAAGCAGCGGAAGATGAAGTTGATACGGTTAGTTTTTATGAAGTAGAAAACACGCTAAGAAACTTACTAAAAAAGTATAGTGATATATCAGAGATTGTTCCTATAGCTGATAAATGGAAAGGAGGTAAGATCATTCTAGAACCTGGTGATACTAACTTATCGTCTAAAGAAATTCCAATAGAAACGTTCTTTCATAAAATTGTCATGGTTAGAGATCGTATCCGCGTTATGGAACAAAAAATCAATAGCTCCAAGGTGATTGATGACCAGGACAAGGTAGATCTGCAACAGTATATTACCCGGATGTATGGAAGTTTAACCACCTTTAATGTGATGTTTAAAAATAAATCTCAGCAATTTACCGGGAGTAGCAAAAAATAGTCAGGAAAAAGACTATTTAAGAGTACTCACATTAAGATTACTAACTGGGATCTCTAAAACACCTAATACTTTGCGAGTTTTTGCGAATTGTGCACCACTGTTCATAGTGGTCCAATCACTCCAGGTAACTTCTAATCCTCCTATAGGAATAATAGAAACCCACATTTTGTAACTGATCGGAATATAGTTTTCATCTACTCGCCACAAGTAGGAGTCTCCAGGTGTGGTTCCTCCGCTGGTATAGGTGACTAATAATTCTTTGGTTCCACCTTCGTTAGTTATTATACTTCGTTTGGTACCGGGATCAAATAATTTAAAAGGTGCTACTACCCAAAAGGAGTCATTATTAAAGTTGGCGATGGCATTTTCAATTATTTCGTCATCCGAGCTATTGCTTTGCTTCTTCAGTACTTTATTTTTTCTAGGATTCGAAAAATTTAAAAAAACACTGTCCTTAGCAATTTTTGCGTGCACTGTTTGATTTGATTTATTCCATTGGTAGCTGTTCTTACCTCTAAAGGTCCAGGAAATAATATCAGTTCTTTTATAAGCCTGATAATTTAGTGCTTCTTGTATGTTGCGAGCAAATTGATCCGCATCAGCGCTTGGGCTAGCAGATGGTATTTTTTCGTCTAAAACTAAAAATGTAATCAGTAGCGTTACTATAATTGCCAGTATACCAAAACCGGCGAATTTTATCGTTTTTAAGATGATTTTTTTCAAAATAGAGGTTTAAAGTGATTTGTAATAATTTAATGAGGCTGTGAGTAATGAGTTAGGTACTGTGCAATTATATTTGGCTTTGCCAATTTCTTCTAAAAGTACAAACAATATAGTATCGCCTTCATTTTTTTTGTCGTGTATTAATAGTTTAAGTATGGCTTCATAATCTTTTTCATCGATGTCAACCTTTGGAAAGGTATTTAAAATTATCGAAGCGATTTCATTCAATTCCTGATCGGTAAGGGTTAAAAGTTCTTTCGATAAAAAAGCTTCCGTAATCATGCCAATAGCGATGGCTTCGCCGTGTAATAAGGTTGGCTTTTGCGAATGTGTCAAATAAAAAGACTCTATAGCATGGCCTAAAGTGTGTCCAAAATTTAAGTATTTTCTAATATTTTGCTCTCTTGGATCTTCCTTTACAATTTTGTTTTTGATCTCAACAGATTCATAAATCAGTGTGGTTAGGTCTTCCGTCGTTAAGTTTGCTAAATCTGTTAATTTTTTCCAATAGCTTTTGTCAGCGATCAATCCGTGCTTTAACATTTCTGCTAGTCCGCTACGCATTTGATCAGCGGGTAAAGTTGATAGATAAGTGGAGTCGACCAATACCATCTCTGACTCACTGATGACACCCACCATATTTTTTAAATTACCAAGATCAACACCTGTTTTTCCCCCAACAGAAGCATCCACCATCGCTAATAAGGAAGTGGGTATGTTGATGTAAGGGATTCCTCTTTTAAACGTACAAGCTACAAAACCACCCAAATCAGTAACCACACCACCACCTAAATTAATCATTAAGCTTTTTCGATCAGCTCCTAATTCCGAAAGTACATTCCAAACTCCAGTACACGTTTCTATGTTTTTGTGAATTTCACCCGCCTCAATTTCGATAATTTCGATTGTATAGTCACCCTTTACGTTTCCTAAAAAATAGGAAAGGCAAAATTGATGTGTATTGCTATCGACTAATACAAAAATTTTAGAAGGCTTACTTTTTTCGAGATATGTATTGAGATTGGTATAACCATCGGTGTTAAAATAAACGATAGAATCTTTGGAAACTATAGGTTTCATAGGCATTTTTTAGAATCACGAAATTAAGTAGAATTTATAATAAAATAAACTTGCAAATTTTATATTTGCAGATATCGTAAAATATATGGTATATCACCATTTTATTTGTTGAATAGACATAAAATATAATTCTTCATTGAAGATTTTTAATTTATATAGTTAATGAGTAAAAAAAACCTTTTTGATAATACGGAAGTGGCTTTCGCCCTTAAGAGTGATGCTGAATTGGATAGAGCTTACTTTCTTTTTAAAATGATATCCATTGAACCTTTGGTAAAAATTGGTACTGCTATGACGAATTTTGCGTTAAAGGCAAAACTACCGGTTAAAAGCTTGATAAGAGCTACCGTTTTTGATCACTTTTGTGGTGGTGTTAGTGAGGCTGATTGTAGTTCAGTGGTCAATAAAATGTATACAAAGCGGGTATGTTCTGTATTGGATTATTCTGTAGAAGGTAAGGAGGAAGAAGAGCAGTTTGATGAGGCTATGAACAGAATTTTAGAAATTCTGGATTTTGTAGATCAAAAAGAACCGATACCTTATGGAGTATTCAAACCAACTGCTTTTGGAAGATTTGCATTATGGCAAAAGAAAACAGAGGGCAAAACACTTACTAAAGCAGAGGAAGAAGAATGGGATCGAATAGAAGCACGTTTTGACCGAGTATGTAATAAGGCTAGCGACTGCAATGTGGCCTTATTGATAGATAGTGAAGAGAGTTGGATGCAAGGTGCAGCTGATGATTTAGTCGCTAATATGATGCGTAAATATAATCGAGATAAAGCAATTATCTACAACACCCTACAATTATATAGACACGATAGATTGGGATATCTTAAAGAACTGCACGAGGATGCCAAGAAACACGGATATAAAATTGGGATGAAAATAGTTCGGGGTGCGTATATGGAAAAGGAAAATGAAAGAGCGCAAGAACACGGGTACCTTTCTCCGATATGCATTGATAAACAAACTACAGACGATAACTTTAATACCACGTTAATCTATATACTTAATAATATTGAGGATATCGATGTTTTTATTGGTACCCATAATGAGTATAGTACTTTACTAGCCATAGAAACAATGGAGGAATTAGGTTTAGAGCCTTATGATCCTCGAATTTGGTTTGGGCAATTGTATGGTATGAGTGATCACATCAGTTTTAATTTAGCAGCAGCAGGTTACAACGTTGCCAAATACCTTCCTTTTGGTCCGGTTCGAGATGTAATGCCATACTTGATTAGAAGAGCACAAGAAAATACTTCAGTAGCAGGTCAAACCAGTAGAGAGCTTACATTAATCACCAGAGAACGAAAAAGACGTAAACTCGAAAATGAATCTTAATCAAGTAACGGTTCCTTCTATCGATGTTGAAAATTCAATCCGTTTTTACAAAAAGCTCGGGCTTCAACTTATTGTAAAAGCTTTACCTCATTATGCTCGTTTTGAATGCCCTGATGGCGAAGCTACGTTTTCAATTCATCTCGTAGATCAATTACCCAATGGAGAAGGGGTATACCTTTATTTCGAGACGGAAGCAATTGATGAGGAGGTAGAGCGATTACAAAAAGAAGACATAGTATTTGACCTACTACCCACAGATCAATCATGGCTATGGAGAGAAGCTCGTTTAAAGGATCCCGATGGTAATCGAATTGTTTTATACTACGCTGGTGAAAATCGTAAAGATCCTCCTTGGAGAATTAATCAATAAAAAATTAATGTTGATTTTAGAGCAAATAGATAGCTGAAATGATAAGCGTGAAATGCTTATTTGCTTAGTAATTAATACTTGTGATTTTTTGAATAACCGCAATACTATCACAATTTTCAACAGTCAATTCAATAGCGATTTTTTTACTCTTTCCTTCAATACTATATAGATTACAAGAATCTAAATCGGTGTTACTTTTTGAGAAATTAACACTACCATTTAGTAATATAGAAGAAACATTTGAAGTATCTAAATTATACTTTTTAAGGGATTGAAGTGCTTCCTCAGCATAAGCCCTTTCTTTAATTCGAATATTTTTTAAGACTCTAGCGCTTGGACCATAATCACAAGAAGTGTTTTTTCCTCCTAAAAAGAAAAATAAAAGGATAAGACCAATTCCAAATCCACCTAGATAGTAGAGTAAACGTTGTCCTAAATTCATTGACTTACATTTTCGGCAAATGTAATAATTTGAAGAGTATTAAAAGCCAATCAAAAAATTTTTACCTAATAAACTAAAGAATTAATAAGTTAATGTCTCTATAGGATAAGTCAAACCAATCAGCAATGGGCTTGCTAGTGAGTATACCGTGATAAAAATATAAGCCATTTTTTAGACCGCGATCAAAGCGGACGGCATTTTCTATTCCACCTTCTTCACCAATTTGCAACAGGTACGGGGTAAATATATTGCTGATGGATAATGATGAGGTACGCGCATATCTCGATGGGATATTAGGTACACAATAATGGATTACGTCGTGTTTTTCAAAAGTAGGATGATCGTGTGTAGTTACCTCGCTAGTTTCAACACAGCCACCGCGATCTATACTAACGTCGATAATTACGGCACCTTTTTTCATTTGTTCAACCATCATTTCTGTTACGATAACTGGAGCTCTATTTTTACCGTGGACCGCACCGATTAATACATCACAACGCTTTAAGGCTTTTAGTAAATTCTTCGGCTGAATGGTAGAAGTGTAGAGGGGACGTCCTAAATTCGTTTGGATACAGCGTAATTTAGTGATGGAGTTATCAAATATTTTTACATTAGCTCCTAGTCCTATAGCAGATCTACCTGCAAATTCCCCAACGGTACCAGCACCTAAAATAACGACTTCTACTGGCGGTACACCACTTATGTTACCCATCATTAAACCAGATCCCTGGGTGGCACTACTCATAAGTTCAGCAGCAATCAATATAGATGCTGTTCCAGCGATCTCACTTAATGCTCTTACTGCAGGATATGCACCATCTGCATCTCTAATAAATTCAAATCCAATTGCCGTGATCCTTTTTTTAGCCAAACATTGAAAATATTCTTTGGATTGCGTTTTTAACTGAAGTGCAGAAATTAATACGGTTTGTGGATTAACAAGCTCAAGTTCTTCTATAGAAGGAGGCTCAACTTTTAAAATGATTGGACATCCAAACACCTTTTTGTTGTCATTAGTTATTTCAGCACCGGCCTCGCTATAATCTTTATCCGTAAAACTAGCCCCTAAACCAGCATCAGACTCTAGCATAACTCTATGACCATGAGCAGTTAAAGCTGCGACCGCATCTGGAGTTAAGCATACTCTTTTTTCTTGATAATATGTTTCTTTAGGAATACCTATAAAAAGTTTACCTTTTTTTCGAGCTACCTCTAACATTTCCTCTTGAGGTAGTAATTGCTCTTTGGTAAAAGGGGAGGTTGGTTTGGTCATTTGTGCGAAATCATTTTAATCAAAGTAAGAATAAAAATAATAACAAAACAAGTATTATTGAAAATTAGAACAGCGCGGTGTTAAACTACGCTATAAAAACCGCTTCCATCCTTTCCTTTGATTGTTCATATCTATCAGCTCAGAAAGGTCAATATTATTTATACGATCAAAAAGTTTGGTCCTTATTCCGTATAACGAACAAAGCACTATAATAACAAAAGGTACTATATAATAAACCTGATGACTGTCGACTGTTTGAGAATCTTCGAACAAAACTGAGATAAATTGATAACAATACACAGCGATAGGTATTAACAGTGCTTTATACCACCAATTTTTACACGTAAAATACCAGATAGTTAATAATAAAAGGGGAACCAACTTGCCTACCAGAACCCAAACAAATACACTTACGCTCTGAAAATATTTACTGTGATAGGTAAAAAAATCTGTTTCCCATAATTTTCCATCAGGAAAAATAGCCACAATATAAAATAAAAGTGGGGCAGTTATTATTACAAAAGCTATACTGCTACCAACAGTCAAATACCTTAATTGAGTGAGTCGTTTAGTGTGTTCTTCCGGTTGATTCATTACAGCCATAATTGTTATTGCGTGTCTAAAAATACTTTTTAAAAGCTGATATCAATACCCTTAAAGGGTGTTCAATTGATTTTAAAATTAGCATAAACCTACCGAAACTACAAGTATTTTTGAGCAATTTCTATCTTACCTAATCTCAAGATTTCTTAGATTTTGACCTGATAAGGTGATTCTAATTTCTGTAGCATCTTGTGGCTTAAGTGTTTGTAAACGTTCTGGCCATTCGATAAATATCCAATTGCCAGAGTCTAAGTATTCTTCTATACCCATTTGATAGGCTTCTTCTTCATCTTCCATACGATAAAGATCAAAATGATAAATTGCACCTTGATCACTACTGTATTCGTTGACTATTGAAAATGTAGGGCTCGACACCCCTTCTTTAACACCAAGAACTTTACAGATTTCCTTGATTAGTGTGGTTTTACCTGTACCCATATCCCCATAAAAAAGTAAGGTTTTATGGGGTACATAATCAATTATTTTTTTGGCAACGGTACTTACTTCTTCGAGCGAATAACGCACTTCCATAGCTATACTTATCTTGGGTTAAATACTGCGAAAGGAATTATAACTTCTTCAAGGGAAACACCACCGTGTTGATAAGTGTTTCTATAATAACTTACATAGTGATTGTAATTATTAGGATAAGCGAAGAAAAAGTCACCCTTAGCAAAAATAAAGGAGCTGCTAACATTTATAGATGGTAATTGTACAGATTTTGGATCCTCAACTGCTAAAACTTCTTTATGCTGATAAGTTAAACTTTTTCCCGTTTTATAACGTAAGTTTAAGCTGGTATTTTTATCACCAATTACTTTAGAAGGGTTTTTGACATTTATCGTACCGTGATCCGTAGTTATAATAAGTTTAAACCCCAGATGTTGTGCTTGTTGAATCATCTCTAATAACGGGGAATTTTTAAACCAACTTAGCGTCAAAGAGCGATAAGATTTGTCATTAGATGCCAATTCTTTTATGACCTCCATTTCCGTTTTACTATGCGATAACATATCCACAAAATTATAAACTACCACCGTTAGGTCGTTATCCTTAAGCCCTTTAAAGTTAGCAGCTAAGGTTTTACCATCACGTTCATTGGTTATTTTGTAATATTCGTGTTTAATAGGTAACCCCAAGCGCTTTAATTGAGCTTGTAAAAATTCATTTTCGTGCATGTTTTTACCCCCTTCATCAGTGTCATCAAGCCATAGATCTGGATGTCTTTTTTTCATTTCTAAAGGCGTTAACCCAGAAAAAATAGCATTTCTTGCATATTGTGTTGCTGTTGGTAATATACTGTAGTAAGAAGATTCTTGAGCCTTTTTGTAATAATTATTTACGATGGGTTCAAAAGCCTTGAATTGGTCGTATCTAAGATTGTCAATGACAATCAATAATGTAGGCTGTTCTTTATTGAGTTCAGGAACTATTTTTTCTCTAAATAAAGTATGAGACATTACAGGAGCCCCATCTCCATTGATAAACCAGTCTTTATAATTTTTATCTATAAACTTAAAAAACTGTGAATTGGCTTCTATTTTTTGAGATTCCAATATTTCAAACATTCCTGTGTCTTCAATATCTTCTAATTGCATCTCCCAGTAGACTAACTTTTGATAAAGCTCGGCCCAACCCTCAAAACTATTTATCATAGCCATGTCCATGGCTATTTTCCGAAACTCTTGTTGGTAATTAGAAGTTGTTTTTTCACTAATCAACCTAGAGTGATCTAAGTTCTTTTTGAGACTTAATAAAATTTGGTTAGGATTTACAGGTTTGATCAAGTAATCAGCTATTTTACTACCAATTGCTTCTTCCATGATATATTCCTCTTCACTCTTGGTTATCATAACTACCGGCAAGTTGTCCTTCTTTTCTTTTATCTCTGATAACGTTTCTATACCTGTGAGACCCGGCATGTTTTCATCTAAAAAAACAATGTCAAAACTATCTTCTTCTAAAACATCAAGAGCTTCAGTACCACTTTGACATTTTGTTACTTCATAATTTTTCTTTTCTAAAAAAAGAATGTGTGGTTTAAGTAAGTCTATTTCATCATCAACCCAAAGAATTTTTATTTTGCCCATTGTATAGTTCTAATTTCTAATTTATGTAAATCTATTATTCTTTTTTGGTAAGCTTTGGCTTACTCTACAAATTAAAGTAGCTATTATGCCATACTAATCCATATATTTGTTTCCGCAAAAGTAAATTAAACTTGAAGAAAAGAAACAAGCTTAAAATATTTAACGATCCAATTTACGGTTTTATTACGATACCAAATGAACTAATTTTTGATCTAATAGAACATAGATATTTTCAAAGATTACGAAGAATATCTCAAATGGGGCTGTCTTACCTGGTTTATCCAGGTGCGCATCATACCCGATTTCATCATGCACTTGGATGTATGTACCTGATGCAAAAAGCGGTTAGAGTCCTACGCTTTAAGGGAGTTACAATTACAGAACAAGAAGAGGAAGCATTATATATAGCTATATTGTTACATGATATTGGTCACGGTCCTTTTTCTCATGCTATGGAACACAGTATTGTGGAAAAGGTAAGTCATGAGTCGATATCATTAATGTTTATGCAAAAAATTAATAGCGAGTTTGATGGCAAGTTATCTTTAGCTATAGACATATTTACAGCGAAATACCCAAGAAAATTTTTGCATCAGCTCATCTCCAGCCAGTTGGATATGGATCGATTGGACTATTTAAAAAGAGATAGTTTTTACACCGGTGTAGCCGAAGGTAACATCAACAGTGAACGACTTATTACGATGCTTAATGTGGTTGATGATGAGCTGGTTGTAGAAGAAAAGGGAATCTATTCTGCAGAGAAATTTTTATTGTCCAGACGATTAATGTATTGGCAGGTCTATCTTCATAAAACTAGCCTTGTTGCAGAAAATTTATTGATAAGAGTACTACAAAGAGCTAAGGAATTAGTTGACAGCGGTAGTAAATTGCGTTGTAGTGAATCTTTACAATATTTTTTAGTTCATAAGATAACAGCAGCTAATTTTACGGATCAAGTATTGGACATATTTGCCTCTTTAGATGACTATGATATTGTTTCTGCGATGAAAGAATGGCGTAGATCAGAAGATTTTGTACTGCGTACTTTGTGCGCTATGCTGATTGATAGAGATTTATTAAAAATAAAGGTTAAAAAACGTCCTATAAAGAATGATAAGGTGGTAAAACATTTAGCAGTTTTTAAAGAGAAACACCAAATATCTGAAAAAGAAGCGGCCTATTTTGTTTTTACGGGGACCATTTCTAATCAGGCTTATCATCAAAATAAACAGAATATCAACATCCTATATAAAACAAAAAAAATCGTTGACCTTGTTAAAGCTACGGATCAATTCAATTTAAAGGCCTTGGCTAAACCAGTAACAAAACATTTTATATGTTACCCTAAGCTTTCAGATTAACACTTTTTTTATACTTTTGCTAGAATGATTTTTACAGCCATACAAATTGCAGGAATTCTTGACGGTGAGATCGAAGGAGATGAAACAGTTGAGGTTTCTAAATTAGCCAAAATTGAAGAGGGTACAGAAGGTTCGTTAACCTTTTTGTCTAACCCCAAATATACTCAGTATATATATTCCACTAATGCATCTATCACTATTGTTGATAAAAATTTTGAAGCGGAATCTGATCTTACAACTACGTTAATTAGAGTCGACGATGCTTATAAAGCATTTTCAAAACTGCTGGAATATTATAATATGGTAAAAATGAATAAAACGGGGATAGAACAGCCCAGTTTTATTTCAGCTTCGGCTAAATACGGAGAAAATATGTATTTAGGAGCGTTTTCTTATTTAGGAGATAACGTAAACATTGGTAAAAATGCAAAAATTTATCCCAATGTATACATTGGTGATAATGTTACTATTGGAGATAATGTGGTTGTTTTTGCAGGTGCTAAAATATACTCTGAATCCATTATTGGTGATAACTGTGTAATACACAGCGGGGCTATTGTTGGAGCAGATGGTTTTGGATTTACTCCTAATGAAAAAGGAGAGTATAGTAAAGTTCCTCAAACCGGAAATGTAATTATAGAAGACCACGTAGATGTTGGGGCAGGAACAACTATAGATCGCGCCACACTAGGTTCTACAATCATAAGAAGAGGAGTAAAACTAGATAACCAAATACAAATCGCTCATAATGTTGAAATAGGTGAGCATACAGCAATTGCTGCCCAAACCGGTATTGCTGGATCAACCAAGATCGGTAAACATTGTTTGATTGGAGGTCAGGTAGGTATTGCAGGTCACCTTTACATCGGTGATAAAGTAAGGATACAGGCACAATCTGGTATAGGAAGAAATATTAAAGATGGAGAAACGATACAGGGATCTCCTGCGATTGGATATTCTGATTTTAATAAGTCTTATGTTCATTTCAAAAATCTTCCAAAAATTGTTGATAAACTTTATAAACTAGAGAAAAAGATAACAAAAAATGATTGATACTTCTATGAGTAAGCAGAGAACAATACAGCAAGAAGTTCAACTTACAGGAGTGGGGCTTCATACTGGTAAAGATGTTACACTTACATTTAAACCTGCCCCTGTAAATCATGGATATGCTTTTTGTAGAGTTGATTTAGAAGGTAGTCCTATCATTGAAGCGGATGCTAACTATGTAGTCAATACACAAAGAGGTACCAATTTAGAAAAAAATGGGGTTAGCATTCAAACCTCAGAGCACGTTTTGGCTGCTTGCGTAGGTTTAGAAATTGATAATTTATTAATTGAGTTGGATGCTTCTGAACCACCAATTATGGATGGCTCCTCAAAGTTTTTTGTAGAAGCGTTGGAGAATGCGGGTATTGTAGAGCAAGATGCACAACGAGAAGAATATGTAGTTAAAGATGTAATTTCCTATACTGATGAAGAAAGTGGAAGCGAAATTTTAGTAATGCCATCTGACGAATATCAGGTGACCACTATGGTAGATTTTGGGACAAAAGTTTTAGGTACCCAAAATGCTTCGCTTAAGCACCTTTCAGAATTTAAGGAAGAAATTGCAGATGCGAGAACGTTTAGCTTTTTACACGAGCTAGAGATGCTTTTAGAAAATGGATTGATTAAAGGAGGAGATCTAAATAATGCTATAGTCTATGTCGATAAAGAATTGAGTTCAACAACTATGGAGAAGCTTAAGGTTGCCTTTGGTAAAGATTCAATCGCAATAAAACCAAACGGAATATTAGATAACCTTACACTACATTACCCCAATGAAGCGGCAAGACATAAGCTATTGGATGTAGTTGGGGACTTAGCTTTAATCGGTACTCGAATACGAGGAAAGGTAATCGCAAATAAGCCCGGTCATTTTGTAAATACCCAATTTGCAAAAAAGCTATCGAAGATTATAAAAATTGACAAAAGAAATAAAGTACCACAATTTGATCTATCCCAGGAACCATTAATGGATATTAATAAAATAATGTCCATGCTTCCACATAGACCACCGTTTTTGCTTATTGATAAGATATTAGAAATGTCTGATAAGCACGTCGTAGGTCTAAAAAATGTTACCATGAATGAACCTTTCTTTGCAGGACATTTCCCTGGAGCACCGGTTATGCCAGGTGTACTTCAGGTAGAGGCCATGGCTCAGACAGGTGGGATTTTAGCATTAAGTACTGTGCCTGATCCTGAGAATTACTTAACGTATTTTATGAAGATTGATAAAGTTAAGTTTAAACAACAGGTGCTACCGGGAGATACGCTAATCTTTAAATTAGAGTTGCTCACTCCAATCAGAAGAGGAATTTGCCATATGCAGGCTTTTGCGTATGCCAACGGAAAATTAGCAACAGAAGCAGAACTGATGGCTCAAATTGTAAAATCGAAGTAACTTAAAAATTATGAATCAACCTTTAGCATACGTACACCCAGGTGCAAAAATTGCAAAAAACGTAGTTATCGAGCCTTTTACTACTATTCACAATAATGTAGTAATAGGCGAGGGTACTTGGATTGGATCCAATGTAACCATTATGGAAGGTGCACGTATAGGAAAAAATTGTAGTATTTTTCCAGGGGCAGTTATTTCTGCTATTCCACAGGATAAAAAGTTTAATGATGAGGATACGGTGACAGAAATTGGCGATAACACAACAATTAGAGAGTGTGTAACCATCAATAGAGGTACTACCGATAAAATGAAAACCAAAATTGGAAAGAATTGTTGGATTATGGCGTATTGCCATATTGCGCACGATTGTATTGTAGGCGATAATTGTATTTTTTCTAATAATAGTACGTTAGCAGGTCATATCAATGTAGGCGATTATGTAGTACTGGCTGGAATGGCAGCAGTTCAACAATTTTGTAGTATTGGTAATCACGCATTTGTAACAGGTGGATCCTTGGTTAGAAAAGATGTTCCTCCTTTTGTAAAGGCAGCACGCGAGCCACTTTCGTATGTAGGAATCAACTCTATAGGTTTGAGACGTAGAGGTTTTACAACTGAAAAGATTCGGGAGGTACAGAATATTTATAGGATATTGTACCAACAAAACTATAATAACTCTCAGGCGGTGGCAATTATTGAAGCCGAGATGGAAGCTACCCCAGAACGTGATGAAATTCTGGAATTTGTAAAGAATTCTCAACGTGGAATTATGAAAGGATATTTTTCAAGTTAATAATTACTGAATATAAATAAAATGGCAAGTACAAGCGATATCAGAAACGGATTATGTATTAGATACAATAATGATATTTATAAGATTATAGAGTTTTTACATGTTAAACCAGGTAAAGGACCTGCATTTGTGAGAACTAAATTAAAAAGCGTTACAACCGGTAAAGTGCTGGATAATACATTTTCTGCAGGTCATAAAATAGATGATGTAAGAGTAGAAACGCATAAGTTTCAATTTTTGTATGCAGAAGGTGAAACCTACCATTTTATGAATACAGAGGATTATAACCAAATTACCCTACAAAAATCAGCATTAGACGCTCCTGATTTATTAAAAGAAGGAGAAGTGGTAACGGTTAGTATTAATTCTGAAGACCAAATGCCATTGTCCGTAGATATGCCAGCTAGTGTAATATTAGAGGTAACTGCAACAGAACCTGGTGTAAAAGGAAATACCGCAACTAATGCGACCAAACCAGCGACAGTAGAGACAGGAGCGGAAGTTATGGTACCACTTTTTATAAATGAAGGGGATAAAATCAAAATAGAAACCGAAAAAGGGAGCTATAAAGAAAGAATCAAAGAATAATTATTCTTTATTCGTACTAGGATATGAAATTTCCTCAAGAACATACGCTGAAGCAAATTGCGACGATCATAAATGCTGAATTTATAGGTAGTCCTGATTTTCCGGTTTTAGGGATGAATGAAATACACGTGGTTACTCCAGGTGATATTGTATTTGTAGATCACCCTAAGTATTATGAAAAAGCATTACACAGTAAAGCAACAGTGGTGTTAATCAATAAGAAAGTAGCTTGTCCCGAGGGAAAAGCATTATTGATTTCAGATGATCCATTCCGAGACTTTAATAAACTTACCGATTATTTTAAGCCATTTCAGCGCAGTACTGCTCAAATTGCAGAAACAGCTATTATAGGTGAAAATACTGTAATTCAGCCTGGTGCATTTGTGGGCAATAATGTAAGTATAGGTAAAAACTGTATTATTCATGCTAATGTTAGTCTTTATGATAATACTGTAATTGGGGATGGAGTGACAATACATTCTGGTAGTATACTGGGAGCTGATGCATTTTATTACAAAAATAGACCAGAGGGTTTTGATAAGTTAAAATCGGGTGGGAGAGTAGTCATTGAAGATCATGTAGATATTGGAGCGCTATGTACAATAGATAAAGGGGTTACTGGAGATACAACTATTAAGACAGGTACTAAAATTGACAATCAGGTACACATAGGTCATGATACCGTAATTGGTAAAAAATGCTTAATCGCTTCGCAAGTAGGTATTGCAGGTTGTGTGATTGTTGAAGATGAAGTTACCATGTGGGGTCAGGTTGGTATTACTAGTGGTATTACTATAGGTGCTAAAGCAGTTATTTCTGCACAATCTGGGGTTAGCAAATCACTGCCTGGCGGTAAAAGCTATTTTGGAACTCCTGCGGATGATTTTAGAAAAAAATATAAGGAATTGGCATCGATTAAGCAGATTCCTGAATTGTTAAATAAATTGAAAGAAAATGAGTAATAAAGCAAAAGAAGTTGTTCGATCTTTTTACGAATCGGATTTGTTAAAGGATGAACAGGCTTTTTCTGAATTTTTACACCCTGAAGTTGAATTGTATTGGAATAGCAGTTTTGGTTTTTCAAAAAAGAATTTGACAGACATAAAAAACATGTTCAAGGAAATGGCTGTAGCTTTTGAAAGCTTAAAATGCGAAATATCTCATATTTTAGCTGAGGATAATAAAGTATCCATACGGTACACATTTTTGGTAAAAACAATTGAAGAGCCTGATCATGAGGAGGCTGTAGCACATTTCATTTCCATATGGGAGTTAAGAGAGAATCAATTGTATCGAGGATATCAAATTAGTCAGCAAGGGGATCTTACTAAAGAAAACTTACGGACCTATTTTCAATAGATTTTTATAGATTAAGTAAAGATTAGTTAATTTTTTAAATTTAATTTTAACTACTGTTTTCAAAACCGTACTTTTGAAGACTTCAAAAAATAAAATAACATAACATAATGAGTGTTTTAGTAAATAAGGATTCTAAAATTATAGTTCAAGGATTTACAGGTAGTGAAGGTACTTTTCACGCTAGTCAAATGATTGAATACGGTACTAATGTTGTTGGAGGTGTTACTCCAGGAAAAGGAGGTCAAACTCATCTAGACAAACCTGTATTTAACACTGTAGAGGATGCAGTTAAAGAGGTAGGCGCTGATACTTCAATTATTTTTGTTCCACCTGCCTTTGCAGGAGATGCAATTATGGAAGCTGCCGATGCTGGTATTAAAGTAATCATAACAATTACAGAGGGTATTCCTGTAGCTGATATGATTAAAGCATATGATTATGTTAAGCGAAGTGGAGCACGTCTTATTGGACCTAACTGTCCGGGGGTGATAACTCCAGGCGAGGCAAAAGTAGGTATTATGCCTGGTTTTGTATTTAAAAAAGGAAATGTAGGTATCGTTTCTAAATCAGGAACCTTAACTTATGAGGCTGCAGATCAAGTAGTAAAGCAAGGATTGGGGATAACAACAGCTATTGGTATTGGTGGAGATCCAATCATTGGAACAACGACCAAAGAGGCCGTAGAATTATTAATCAACGACCCAGAAACCGAGTGTGTGGTTATGATTGGAGAAATTGGTGGACAATTAGAAGCGGATGCTGCAAAATGGATCAAAGAAAGTGGTACTAAAAAACCTGTTGTAGGTTTTATCGCTGGTGAAACTGCCCCTGCTGGTAGAACTATGGGTCACGCTGGTGCTATTGTTGGTGGAAGTGATGATACTGCAGAGGCTAAGAAAGCAATTATGAAGGAATGTGGTATTCACGTTGTTGATTCTCCTGCAGAAATTGGTAAAAAAGTAGCTGAAGTTTTAGGCTAATACAAAACAATATAGTTAATTAAGAACCCTCAAAAATTTGAGGGTTTTTTATTGTGGCAAAATGTTAAATAGTTAAAATTATGTAACGTTTATATACATTTTGCGTTAAATAGAGGTAACAAACGAAACAAAATAATTTATATGAAGATTTTAAAATCGCTTTTAATTCTTGCAGTTGCGCTTACACTATTCAACTGTAAAAATTCATCATCAGAGGATTCTGAAAAATTACAAGTAGAAAAACACACAGATCCTGCTGGATTTTCTTACGAAACAGTAACTAATGACCCTACAGGACTTCGATTATATACATTAGACAATGGATTGAAGGTGTACTTAGGCAAAAACGAAGAAGAACCAAAGATTCAAACCTTAATTGCAGTACGTGCTGGTTCTACCTATGACCCAGCTGATAATACCGGCTTGGCTCATTATTTAGAGCACATGGTTTTTAAAGGTACAGACGAAATAGGTACCCAGGATTTTACCAAAGAAAAAGAACTTATAGCGCAAATTTCTGATTTATATGAGAAACATAAAGCAGAAACTGACCCTGAAAAGAAAAAAGAAATTTATAAGGAAATTGATAAAATTTCACTTGAAGCATCTAAATATTCTATTGCTAATGAGTATGATAAAATGGTTGCTTCGCTTGGAGCGGAAGGAACGAATGCATTTACATCAAATGAACAAACGGTATATGTAAATAAAATTCCTTCTAATGAATTGGACAAATGGCTTACTTTAGAAAGTGAGCGTTTTAGCAAATTAGTTTTAAGACTTTTTCATACGGAATTGGAAGCCGTTTATGAGGAATTTAATAGAGGACAAGATAGCGATGGAAGAAAACAATATTTTGCAGTTTTAGAAGGATTGTTTCCTAATCACCCTTATGGTACGCAAACCACTATTGGTAAGTCTGAACATTTGAAAAATCCTTCTATGAAGGCGATTAACAATTATTTTGACACGTATTATGTGCCAAATAATATGGCGATTATTTTAGTTGGTGATTTGGATTATGATGCAACTATTAAACAAGTTAATGAAGCTTTTGGAGGATATGAGGCTAAAGAAGTAAAGCATCCTGAATTTCCAGAAGAACCTGCTATGACTGAACCAGTTAAAAAGGAGGTTTACGGGCCAACAGCAGAGTCTATTTATGTTGCTTATAGAACAGATGGTTATGGTACTAAGGCTGAAGTAATGACCACTTTGGTGGATTACATTTTGGCAAATTCCAAGGCTGGTTTAATTGATTTAAACCTTAATCAGCAACAAAAAGTACAGCGTGCCTCTTCTTTTACAAATTTTGATAATGATTATGGATTTCACTTGTTGTATGGTACTCCAAAGTCTGGTCAAACTTTAGACGAAGTAAAGGTATTATTACAAGAACAGATTGAAAAAGTGAAAAATGGAGAGTTTGATGATTGGCTTATTGAGGCGATTATCAATGATCTTAAATTAAACAAAATTCAGCAATACGAAAATGCAAGTGCAACAGCTTATGCATATTTAGATGCTTTTGTTCATTTTGCGGATTGGAAAGATAGATTGGCGATGCTTGATGAGATGGGTGAAATCACCAAACAGGATGTGATGGATTTTGCAAAGAAGCAATATGGAAATAATTATGTTGAAGTTCATAAAATCAAAGGAGAAGACAAAAACATAGTGAAAGTTGAAAACCCGGGTATAACACCGATTGAATTAAATAGAGATAAAGAATCAGAATATTTAACGGCTTTCAAAAAAATTACCTCTCCAGATTTGCAGCCTAAATTTGTAGATTATGAAACTGCAATTAAAGAATATACTACAGATTCTGGTATCAAGGTATCTTATGTAGAAAATAAAAATAATGATCTTTTTAACTTGAACATTATTTTTGATATGGGCAGCGACCATGACAAAAAACTGGCTATGGCAGCGAGCTATTTTGATTACTTAGGAACTGACAAATACACTGCAGAAGAAATAAAGAAAGAATTTTATAAAATAGGGGTAAACTATTCTATAGGTTCCGCTTCAGATAAAACATATATTAGTGTTTCTGGGCTTAAAGAAAACTTAGATAAAGGACTTGAGCTTTTAGAAAACCTTTGGCAGAATGCTGTTGCAGATCAGGATGCTTATGATAAGTTCGTAGATAAAATTGCTAAGGGAAGACAGGATGCAAAAACTCAAAAAGGAAATATTCTTCGAGTAGGTTTAGTGAATTATGGAAAATATGGAGAAAACTCTAGATTAAGAGATATTTATACTATTAGTGAGTTGCAGGAAATGAATCCTCAAGAATTAGTGGATAAAATAAAGGCACTGCTTAATTATAAACAAAGAGTTTTTTATTATGGAAAAAATATCGATGGTGCGATAGCTTCCTTAGAAAAACTTCATCCGGTATCTGAAACCCTGAAAGATTATCCAGAAAAAACTGAATATGTGGAAAAGGAAACAGGTGGAAACGTGTATTTCGTTGATTACGATATGGTGCAAAGCGAAATGATTTTCTTGGCTAAGGGAGCAGAACTAGATCCTTCTAAATTTGCGGCCTCAACCTTGTTTAACACTTACTTTGGTAGTGGATTATCTTCCATAGTTTTCCAAGAAATTAGAGAGTCTAAATCTTTAGCTTATTCTGCCTATGCATATTATGGTAACGCTAACGAAGCAGGTAAACCAAATTATGTTACAGCATATATCGGTACGCAAGCTAATAAAATGCCGCAAGCTGTTGATGCAATGATGGAATTAATGACGAATATGCCAGAGGCTGAACAACAATTTAAAGCAGCTAAAGAAGCAACACTCAAGAAGATTGCAGCTGAAAGAATTATCAAGTCTAATATATTCTGGACTTACGAATCCTTAAAAAAGCGTGGCATTTCAAACGATTATAGAAAAGATATGTATAACACGATTAAAGATATGGAGCTATCTGATCTAAAAGCCTTTTTCAACGAAAATATTAAAGGTGAAAATTATAATGTACTTGTAATTGGAAATAAGAATGAAGTAGATATGGACGCTCTATCCAAGCTTGGTGTGGTAAAAGAGCTTGATGTAGACTATCTTTTCAATTACGAAAAGAAAAATGAGGATTTAAAATTGTAATACAGCAAAGCGTATTAATAAAAAACCCTGCGAGAAATCGTGGGGTTTTTACTTGTTAAGGAAGTACTTATTAGTATATTTGAGTATTACATAGACCAAAAAATAAAAACATAGATCTAATGAATCTTTTAGAAGGAAAAACAGCTATTATCACAGGGGCCACTCGTGGAATAGGAAAGGGAATTGCTCAAGTTTTTGCTAAGCACGGGGCAAATATTGCATTTACGTATAGTTCTTCGGTAGAAGCAGCAAACGAATTAGAAAAAGAACTTATAGAATTGGGTGTAAAGGCGAAAGGATATCAAAGCGATGCAGCAAGTTTTGACCAGGCACAAGAATTAGCATCGGATGTTTTAGAACGATTCGGTAGTATTGACGTGTTGGTTAATAATGCCGGTATCACTAAAGATAATTTGTTGATGCGGATGAGCGAAGAAGATTTTGATAAAGTGATTGAGGTAAACCTTAAAAGCGTTTTCAATATGACCAAAGCGGTTCAAAAGACAATGCTTAAGCAAAGAAAAGGTAGTATTATCAATATGAGTTCTGTTGTTGGGGTTAAAGGTAATGCCGGGCAGGCTAATTATGCAGCTTCTAAAGCGGGTATTATTGGTTTTTCAAAGTCAGTTGCTTTAGAAATAGGTTCAAGAAATATTCGTAGTAATGTTATTGCTCCAGGATTTATTGAAACAGAAATGACAGATAAACTTGACGAAAAAGTGGTTGAAGGTTGGAGAAATGCTATTCCTTTAAAACGAGGCGGAACACCTGAAGATATAGCAAATGCGTGTTTATTTTTAGCTAGTGATTTAAGCACCTATGTTACTGGGCAAGTTTTAAATGTCGACGGAGGGATGTTAACCTGATAAGCATCATATAATCTTAAAATTAAAGGAATAAGTTTTTTATGAGTACAGAAACCATTGTATGGATCATATTTGCTGGTATTGCTGCTATACTCATATCCTTATTTCAATATTATTATAAGGCAAAAAGAAAGGATAAAACAACACTGCTTTTTGCCTTTTTAAGATGCTTAACTTGGTTTGCGGTTTTTTTATTATTGATTAATCCTTCTTTAAAAAAGAAAACCTATTATCAAGAAAAGCCTAAGCTAGTTCTTGCAGTTGATAACTCGGCTTCCATAAAACATTTGGATCAAACTCAAAATGTAAACCAGTTACTAGCACAAATTAAAGCTAGTAAAACACTACAAGATCGATTTGATTTTGAATTTTATTCCTTTTCAGAGCAGTTAAGAGATACCTTAGATTTATCTTTTAAAGGACCACAAACCAATATATCTAAGTCCTTAGAAGAATTAGACCAGGTATATAAAAATAAAATAGCTCCGGTTGTATTAATCTCTGATGGTAATCAAACTTACGGTAAGGATTATCAGTATTTAGGAACAGGGTTTAAACAGCAAATCTACCCAATAGCAATAGGAGATACGATAAAATTTACGGATGCTAAAATAAATAAGCTCAATGTTAATCGTTATGCCTTTGTTAAAAATAGATTTCCGGTAGAAGTCATAGTGTCGTACTCCGGTTCGGATCAAATTACTACCAATCTTTCGGTTACCAATAATGGTGCTACAGTTTATGCAACTAATGTTGACTTTTCAAAAAATAATAACTCTGCGGTACTCAACTTTGAGTTACCAGCAGAAGTTCCAGGAGTGCAGGTGTATAAAGTAAATCTAGATCCAATACCTGGGGAAAAAAATAAAGTTAACAATGTAACAACTTTTGCAGTTGAAGTTATTGATCAAAAAACTAATGTTTTAGTTATTAGTGATATAACTCACCCAGATTTAGGTACAATTAAAAAAAGTATTGAAAGTAACGAGCAAAGATCTGTAACTTTAAAAAAGCCTATAGAGGTTAAGGATTTAGAAGATTATCAGCTAGTAATTTTGTATCAGCCTAACAGTAGATTTCAAGCTATTTTTGAAAAATTGAGCTCACTAAGAAAAAACTATTTCATTGTTGCCGCTTCAAATACTGATTGGGTATTTCTCAATAGAATTCAGGATAAATATCGACAAGAAATAACGCGTCAAACAGAATATTATTTACCGAGATTTAATTCTAATTATGGGTCTTTTTTAGCAGAGGATATTGGATTTAGTGATTACCCTCCTTTAATAGGTAATTTTGGAGAATCATCTTTTAATGGCGCAGCGGAGATCTTATTGTATCGTAATATTAACGATATAGAAACCCAAGACCCATTACTAATCACCGCTGAAGAAGATGGTATACGAACAGGTATGTTATTTGGTGAAGGTATTTGGCGATGGAGAGCCAATAGTTACCTGATTAATAAGGAGTTTGAAAGTTTTGATAATTTCTTTGGTAAGATTATTCAGTATCTGGCTTCCAATAAAAAGCGTAGTAGGTTAAATACCATAGCAGAATCGTTTTATTATGGTAATGCAGGAGTTACTATAAAAGCGGAGTATTTTACAAAGAATTACGAGTTTGATAGTAGAGGAAATCTACAGATTGATGTAAGAAATAAGGCAACTGATAAAGTTCAAACGATTCCTATGCTACTAAAAAATAATTCTTATGAAGTCGTTTTTAGTAATCTTGTTCCTGGAGAATATGACTATACGGTCCGTGTTATGGGTGAAAATTTATCTAGATCAGGGTCTTTTAGCGTGCTGGAATATGACGTAGAACAACAATTTGTTGGAACAGATGTAACAAAACTATCCCAATTAGCTACTAATTCTAATGGAAAGTTGTATTATGCTAATCAGTTTACTGATTTGGTCAACAGTCTTACAACTAATCCAAACTATAAAATTTTACAAAAAAGTAACACCACGGTAGTTTCTTTTATAGACTGGAAATACTTGTTAGCATTCATAATTTTTTGTTTAGCAGCAGAATGGTTTTTAAGAAAATACTACGGTCATATTTAATTATTTTAATCAAATTATAACAAACACATATCATGGAAAGATTACCAAAAATAGGCTTGCCAATATTAATCGGCGTCGTATTACTTATTATATTTATTGCTAAATCAACTATTACCATAGGTTCTGGAGAAGCTGGAGTTTTGTATAGAACTTTTGCGGGTGGAGTGGTTACTGATGAACCTCCGCTAGGGGAAGGATTTCATCTTGTCGCTCCTTGGAACAAAGTGTATACGTATGAAGTTAGACAGCAAGAAGTTTTTGAAAAAATGCAGGTACTGTCTTCTAACGGTTTAGAGATCAAATTAGATGCGTCTGCTTGGTTTCAGCCTCAGTACGATAAATTAGGGTCCTTACATCAAGAAAAAGGAGAAAATTACGTAGCAAGAATATTATTGCCTACCATACGATCTGCAGCGCGTAGTGTAGTGGGTCGTTACACACCAGAACAATTATACTCTAGTAAAAGAGATGTGATCCAGAAAGAGATTTATGAAGAGACTAAAAAAATTGTAGAAGACCAATATGTACAACTTAATGAAGTTTTAGTGCGTGATGTTACCTTACCTCCAACAATAAAAGAGGCTATTGAACGTAAATTAAGACAAGAACAAGAATCCTTGGAGTATGAGTTTAAATTAACAAAAGCCCAAAAGGAAGCTGAAAGACAGAAGATTGACGCAGAAGGTAAAGCTGTTGCTAACCAAATTTTAAGTGAATCCTTAACAGATAAGATATTAAAAGAGAAAGGAATACAAGCTACTTTAGAACTAGCAAAATCTCCAAACTCTAAAGTTATTGTTGTAGGTTCAGGAAAAGATGGAATGCCATTAATTTTAGGTAACCAGTAAAAATACTTTAACCGAAGTATAATAATAAATATACGTTAATTAGCATATAACTAAATTTATATGTATATTAGCGTATATTTTTTTATATGATAGCAGTATTAACAGGAGATATTATCAATTCCAGATCGGTAGCGGCTAACTTATGGATGCCAAAATTGAGGCATATATTAGGTATATACGGAAAAGAGTTTGCGGATTGGGAGATATACAGAGGCGATACATTTCAATTACAACTCAGTCCCGTAAATGCTCTAGAAGCAGCGATACACATCAAATCTTATATCAAACAATTTAAAGAGTTGGATGTACGTATCGGTATTGGTATTGGAGAAAAAGACTTTAAAGGTAAATCTATTTCAGAGTCTAATGGCAGTGCTTTTGTAAACTCAGGTTACTGTTTTGATCATTTAAAGAAAAGAACATTAGCCATCAAAACACCTAATACATCGCTCAATGAAGTGATGAATTTATGTTTGGAACTGGCTACGCTGACAATGGATAACTGGCCACCAGTTACATCAGAAGTTGTGGCGGCAGCGCTTGAAAATAAAAAATTAAATCAAACTCAACTTAGTAAAGTTTTGGATAAGCCACAAAGTAATATCAGCGAATCATTGAATAGGGCAGGATATGATGCCATACGCAAGCTAATAAACGTATACACCACAAAAATAGCCGAATTATAATGCTTTCATTTTTCTTTAAATTACTGTTATCTCATTTGGTCGGGGACTTTCTATTGCAGCCAACAAAATGGGTGGAACATAAAACTAAAAAAAAGATCAGGTCACCATATCTGTATGTTCATCTATTGGTTCACTTTTGTGCACTAGTGGTAATTTTACAAACTTCATACTGGGTAGGAATATTCGCAGTCATAGGTTCGCATTACCTGATAGATTTATTCAAATTATACTTCACTAAACCATATAATGAGAGGTTATTGTTTATCATAGATCAGCTATTACACATCTTGGTTTTAGTAGGAGTTTCCTATTATTATTATCCACAGGATATGGACCTGGATTTTTTGATTACTGATCAGATGATATTATTTTTCACATTCTTAATAGTAGTCACCTATGCCGGTTCAGTTATTATTAAGTACTTAATTGCACCCTGGGACAATGAAATTGAATTTGATAATAAATCCATCCCAGGAGCAGGTAAATATATAGGCATATTAGAGCGTTTATTCGTTTTTAGCTTTGTACTCTTAGGTACCTGGTCTGCTATCGGGTTTTTAATTACAGCAAAATCGGTATTTAGGTTCGGTGATCTTAATGAAGGGAAAAACCGAAAACTTACCGAATATGTACTTATTGGTACTTTGTTGAGTTTTGGGATTGCAATACTCTCAGGATTATTATATAATTATTGTCTAACACTTATAAAGTAAGATATTCCTATTGCTAAAACACTATAAATGAACCTTTAAAAAATCAAAAACTACAAATCCGTAAAAAATGCTAGAAAGGGATTTTGAATAAGAGATTTTTTTTATAGATTTGCGCAAGTAAAAAATATCAATGAATACTTTTTTTGTACATCATCATCATTCTTACAGCAACGCTCAGGCGAGGTAAGTATGGTATGTGTATAAATTAACAATATTATAAAAACCCGTTTGAGCGATCAAACGGGTTTTTCATTTTTTACTAACCCGTTTTCTGATTCGTTTAAGCACAAAACTCAACAAAAATGTCTAAAATTAAAATTGCGATTCAAAAAAGCGGTAGACTCAATGAAGACTCCGTAAAAATTCTAAAAGACTGTGGTATTTCTATTGATAATGGAATAGATCAGCTCAAAGCCGAAACAAGAAATTTTCCGATGGAAGTGATGTTTCTTCGTAACGGTGATATACCAAAATACCTTCGAGATGGAGTTGTCGATATAGCAATTATTGGAGAGAATGTTTTGATTGAAAAGGGCAAAGATATCGCTATTGCAGAAAAACTTAACTTTTCAAAATGTAAAGTATCATTAGCAGTACCCAAAGATTTTAATTACAATTCTATTGAAGATCTTCAAGGTAAAAAAATAGCCACTTCCTATCCTAATACGGTAACCGAATATTTAGATGCTAAAGGTATTAAGGCCGATCTTCACCAAATTTCAGGATCAGTAGAAATTGCACCTAATATCGGTCTCGCAGATGCAATTTGTGACATTGTATCTAGCGGTAGTACACTTTTTAAAAATAACTTAAAAGAAGTAGAAGTAATGCTAACTTCCGAGGCTGTTTTGGCGGTTTCACCTAAAATTTCTGAAGACAATAAAAAAATACTCGAAAAGCTTCAGTTTAGAATCAAATCTGTATTAAAAGCAAGAAATTCTAAATATGTATTGCTTAATGCACCCAATGAAAAGATAGAGGATATCGTAAAAATTTTACCAGGAATGCGAAGCCCTACCGTTTTGCCTTTAGCAGAAGAGGGTTGGAGCTCTATACACACGGTGATTGATCAAGATAAATTCTGGGATATAATTGATGAGCTTAAAGCTGAAGGTGCAGAAGGGATTTTAGTTTGTCCAATAGAAAAAATGGTACTCTAATGAATAAAGTATATCAACCAAAACGATCAGATTGGGCAGAGGTGCTAAAACGCCCAACACAAACTGTTGAAGATATCGAATCCATTGTGCAGGATATTTTTAAGGATGTTCAGCAAAACGGAGACAAAGCGGTTTTTAAATACACTTCTAAGTTTGACAAGGTTACCTTAGATAGTATGCAAGTAACTGAGAAAGAAATTAGTAATGCGGCTGCACTTGTAAGTACTCCATTGAAAGAGGCCATCTCTTTAGCGAAGAGTAATATTGAAAGTTTTCATACTGCGCAACAGACACGAAAAGTTTCCATAATTACTACTACTGGAGTACGATGTTGGCAGGAAAAGCGAGCTATCGAAAAGGTGGGCTTGTACATCCCAGGGGGTACTGCACCCTTATTTTCTAGTATTTTAATGCTTGCTGTTCCGGCTAATATTGCGGGTTGTAAAGAAATTGTATTGTGTACGCCGCCGGATCAAGAGGGAAACATCAATCCAGTTATCTTATATACAGCATCCTTGTGTGGAGTCACTAAGATTTTTAAAGTTGGAGGTATACAGGCAATTGCTGCGATGACATTTGGTACAGAAACCGTGCCAACTGTATATAAAATATTTGGGCCAGGAAATCAGTTTGTCACCGTTGCCAAGCAAATCGCAACCAAATATGGAGTAGCGATTGATATGCCAGCAGGTCCTAGCGAATTGTTAGTGGTTGCTGATGATAGTGCTCATGCATCCTTTGTAGCCTCAGATTTATTAAGTCAGGCAGAACATGGTAAAGATAGCCAGGTGATTTTGGTATCAACTTCTAAAGAATTAATTGATAAAGTCGAACAAGAAATTGAGAAACAACTACCCCTTTTACCACGAAAAGATATTGCAGCAACAGCTATCGATAATTCTAAACTGATTTATGTAGAAAACGATGAGATAGCTTTAGCTTTAATTAATGAATATGGTCCTGAACATTTTATCGTTTGTGTGGATAATGAAGACTTCTACATCGATAATATAGTAAACGCTGGCTCAGTTTTTATAGGTAATTATACGCCAGAAAGTGCTGGGGATTATGCTTCTGGTACTAATCATACGCTGCCAACCAATGGTTATGCCAAGCAGTATAGCGGGGTTAATCTGGATAGCTATTTAAAGTCAATGACATTTCAAAAAATTACTAAAGAAGGAATTCAAAACATTGGTGAAGCTATTGAATTAATGGCCGAGGCAGAAGGCTTACAAGCACATAAAAATGCAGTAACCTTAAGATTGGATAGTTTAAATAATAAGTAGGAGGACGCTGGTATGAAAATAACACAATTCAACATAGATACACTGATAAGGGATAACGTTAAGCACCTCAAACCGTATTCTTCAGCTAGAGATGAGTATGTCAGTGATGGTTCAGAAATGGTTTTCTTGGATGCTAACGAAAACCCTTTTGAAAATGGAGTAAATCGGTATCCCGATCCATTACAAAGAAAGGTAAAAGAAATACTAGCTGCTCAAAAAAAGGTATCTCCAACTAATATCTTGCTAGGTAATGGTAGTGACGAAGTACTCGACTTGATTTTTAGGGTGTTTTGTGAACCCAAAGAAGATAATATTATTAGTTTACCACCGACTTATGGAATGTATAAAGTACTTTGCGGTATCAATAATATCGAAAATCGAGAGGTACTTTTAACGGAAGATTTTCAGTTGGATATTGAAAATATTGCAAAATCAATCGATGAGCATACTAAAATTATTTTTGTGTGTTCTCCTAATAACCCAACAGGGAATACTATTGCTACATCGAGTATTGAGCAACTCTTAACAAGTTTTAATGGACTTGTTGTAATTGATGAGGCGTATATCGATTTTTCCGCAAACGAAAGCTGGATCAACCGATTGGAGCAATTTCCAAATTTAATTGTTACACAAACATTATCTAAAGCTTACGGTCTTGCAGGTATTCGCCTTGGAGTTTGTTATGCCTCACCAGAGATTATCTCAACCTTAAATAAGATAAAACCGCCTTATAATGTTAACGAGCTTACTCAAAAAAGGGCTTTGGAACGTTTACAACATATAAAACAGGTAAAAGAAGAAGTGGCTCAACTACTAACTGATAGAAAGAAATTGAATGCTGCTTTACTAGAAGTTCCTTTTATTGAAGAGGTATTTCCATCAGATGCTAACTTTTTATTAGCAAGAGTGGATGATGCTAATAAAAGATATGATCAACTACTGGCGAAAGGGATAGTGGTAAGAAATCGAAGTACCCAACCGCTTTGTGATAACACTTTAAGATTTACGATAGGTACGGCACAAGAAAACCAGCAATTGATGGATGCGCTAAGATCAATTGCAGCATCGTAGTTAGTTAAAATAATTAATAAAACATAACCCTTACTGTAGTAAGGACATATGAATACAATGAAAAAAGTACTATTTATTGATCGCGATGGAACTATCATCAAAGAAACAGTTGATGAGCAAATTGATGCTTTCGACAAAATGATCTTCTATCCTAAAGTTTTTACATATTTAGGTAAGATTGCTAAAGAATTAGATTATGAACTGGTAATGATAACCAATCAAGATGGCTTAGGAACAGAGGCGTTTCCGGAGGATACTTTTTGGCCCGTTCATAATTTTATAATGAAAGCATTTGAAAATGAAGGTGTTGTTTTTGAACAGGTTTTTATTGACAGAACCTTTCCGCACGAAAACGCTGAAACCAGAAAACCAGGTACCGCGCTACTAAAACAATATTTTTCTGATCAATACGATTTAAAAAACTCTTTTGTTATAGGCGATCGATTAACAGATATCGAGTTAGCCAAAAACCTTGGTGCTAAAGGAATTTTTATCAATGACAACACCAATTTAGGCACAGGAGAAATTACGGTGAAACGCGAAGAATTAAACGATTATATCGGCTTAGAAAGCAATGATTGGGAGAGTATCTACGAGTTTTTAAAGTTACAGGATAGAGTTGCTGAAATTGATAGAAAAACCAATGAAACCGATATTAAAATCAAATTAAATCTTGATGGTACTGGTAAAAGTACTATTAGTACAGGCTTGGAGTTTTTTGATCATATGTTAGATCAGATCGCCAGACACGGACAAATGGATTTAGATATTAAAGTCAAAGGTGATTTAGAAGTAGATGAACATCATACTATTGAAGATACAGCCATAGCTTTAGGCGAGGTGTTTGCTAAAGCTTTGGGCAACAAACTAGGTATTGAACGCTACGGTTTTTGTTTGCCGATGGATGATTGTTTAGCGCAAGTGGCAATTGATTTTGGAGGTAGAAATTGGTTAGTTTGGGAAGCAGATTTCAAACGCGAAATGATTGGGAAAATGCCTACCGAGATGTTTTTTCATTTCTTTAAATCTTTCACTGACGGAGCCAAAGCAAACCTTAATATAAAAGCAGAAGGCACCAATGAACATCATAAGATCGAAGCAATCTTTAAAGCTTTTGCTAAAGCTATTAAGGTGGCGGTAAAAAGAGACCCTGATAAGATGGTACTTCCAAGTACAAAGGGGATGTTATAGATTTCTGAGCGATTAACTTAAAGTAAAAAAACATTGAAAATAGTAATAATCAATTACGGAGCAGGTAATATTCAATCTATAAAATTTGCCATTCAACGTTTGGGGTATGAGGCCGAACTGAGTCATGATGCTCAGGAAATTCAAAACGCGGATAAAGTAATTTTTCCGGGAGTAGGAGAAGCGAGTAGTGCCATGTCAAAACTTAAAGCTACTCATTTAGATACGGTTATTCCTACATTGACCCAGCCTGTATTAGGAATTTGTCTAGGAATGCAGTTAATGTGTAATTATTCTGAAGAAGGCAATACCCAGGGATTAAAAATTTTTGATGTTGATGTACTGCGATTTAACCATAAGGTAAAAGTACCACAAATCGGTTGGAATCAAATTGAAAACCTTAATTCACCTTTGTTTGAAGGGGTCACTGAAAAGGAATACGTTTACCTGGTACATAGTTATTATGCGCCCATAACTGATCAAACGGTGGCACGGTCTACTTATGGACTGCCGTACGCAACGGCCCTGCAAAAGGATAATTTTTATGGAGTACAATTTCACCCAGAAAAGAGTAGTAGTACCGGGGAGAAAATCCTGAAGAATTTTTTAGAGCTCTAAACAAACAACTAAAAACTAGTAACTAAACATGCGAATCATCCCAGCAATAGATATCATAGATGGAAAATGTGTAAGACTGTCAAAAGGTGATTATGATACGAAAAAAGTATATAATGAAAATCCCTTAGAAGTAGCAAAACAATTTGAAGACCACGGTATTCAGCACTTGCATTTGGTCGACCTAGATGGAGCGAAATCTAAGCACATAGTCAATCATAAAATATTAGAACAAATTGCTTCAAAAACAAACCTAAGTATTGATTTTGGAGGAGGTCTAAAAACCAATGAAGATCTTCAAATAGCTTTTGAAAGTGGTGCTAATCAGATTACAGGCGGAAGTATAGCTGTCAAAAATCCTGAAACATTCATCAACTGGTTGGATATATATGGTTCAGAAAAAATTATTTTAGGTGCAGATGCTACTAATGAAAAAATAGCTATTAGCGGTTGGGTTGAAGAAAGTGACCAGCAGTTAATTCCGTTTATTCAAAAATATCAAGAAAAAGGGGTTGCTTATGTGATTTGTACAGATATTAGCAAAGATGGTATGTTGCAAGGGCCTTCCTTTGAGCTATATGAGAAAATCATCAAACAATGTCAGGGAAATAAAGATAGTAATCCGCTAAAATTAATAGCTTCTGGAGGTATTTCAACTTTTGATGAACTCCCTAAATTGGCAGAAATAGGTTGCGAGGGAACTATCATTGGTAAGGCTATCTATGAAAATAGAATTACCTTGAAACAATTAGAAGGTTTTATTTTAAATTATAAAAATGTCTGAAACAACCCTTAGCTGGAGTGACTTTGAAAAGGTAGATATGCGCATTGGAACCATAATCGATGCGCAAGTATTTGAAGAGGTATCAAAACCAGCATATAAGCTCTGGATTGATTTTGGAGCAATAGGCACCAAAAAGACTTCTGCACAGATTACTCAGTTATATGAGGTTAGTGAGTTGATAGGAAAACAAGTCGTTGCAGTGATTAACTTTCCTCCAAAGCAAATTGCAAATTTTATGAGTGAATGTCTACTCATCGGAGGATTAGGAGATGGGAAAGAGGTAATTTTAATTCAACCGGATCGTAAGGTATGTAACGGTACAAAAATAAGTTAGAGATGTTAACAAAAAGAATAATTCCTTGTTTGGATATAAAAAACGGACGAACCGTTAAGGGGGTGAATTTCGTAGATCTACGAGACGCCGGTGATCCTGTCGAATTAGCTGATGTCTATTCCAAAGCTGGTGCAGATGAATTGGTATTTTTGGATATTTCAGCTACTGAAGAACAAAGAAAAACGCTAGCTGATCTTGTCCGAAGCGTAGCAGAAAAAGTGAATATTCCCTTTACAGTTGGCGGTGGTATTTCCTCTGTTGAGGATGTAGATATTCTTCTTCAAAATGGTGCAGATAAAGTTTCTGTCAATTCCTCTGCAGTTAAAAACCCGGAGTTGATCAATCAACTGTCTGCTAAATTTGGTAGTCAATGCATTACCGTAGCTATTGATGCTAAGCAAATTGATGGACAATGGAAAGTGCATTTAGTCGGGGGCAAAGTTCCAACAGAATTAGACCTGTTCGAATGGGCAAAAGAAGTAGAACAACGAGGTGCTGGAGAAATCCTTTTTACTTCTATGGATAATGACGGTACTAAGGATGGATTTGCTAATGACGCCTTGGCTAAACTATCTACGGATTTAAATATACCAATTATCGCTTCCGGGGGAGCAGGAAATATTCAACATTTTGTGGAATCTTTTACACTAGGAAAAGCGGATGCTGCTTTGGCAGCTAGTGTTTTTCATTTTAAAGAAATAGAAATCATAGACCTAAAAGAAGAATTAAGAAAAAATAACATTCCGGTTAGGATTTAATGGATGTCATTCCAGACTTGATCTAGAATATGATAAGAAAGGAGTATTTATTCTTTACATTAAAATGGCTCTAAGGGTAATAATATATTTATAATGAAAATAGACTTTAATAAAAACAACGACGGACTAATACCTGCGATCATACAAGATGCAGAGACTAAGAATGTTTTAATGTTGGGCTACATGAATGAAGAAGCCTATACCAAGACATTAGAGATTAAAAAGGTTACATTTTATAGTAGGTCTAAACAACGCCTTTGGACTAAAGGTGAAGAAAGTGGGAATTTTTTACAGCTTGTGGATATAAAAAATGACTGTGATCAAGATACTTTATTGGTTAGCGTTGAACCAAAAGGACCTACCTGTCATAAGGGATCAGATACGTGCTGGAATGAATCTAATGAACAAACCTTTGGATTTTTGTCGCAGCTCGAGACTATTATTAAAAGCAGAAAAGAAAATCAAGAGGATGAAAAATCTTATGTAGCTTCTTTGTTTAGAAAAGGAATTAATAAGGTAGCTCAAAAAGTAGGTGAAGAAGCGGTCGAGGTAGTTATTGAGGCTAAAGATAATAATGAAGAGTTGTTTCTAAACGAAAGTGCAGATTTACTATTTCATTATTTGATTTTACTACAAGCCAAAGGGTATACTTTGAAGGATATTGTGGCTGTATTGCAAAGTCGACACTAAAGCATCAGTACTTATACAGTTTAAAAGCAACTATCTTTAAACAACTTCTTGGTTTATAAAAATTTAAGTTGTAATTTTGCACTCCTTTTGGCGAGTAAGAGAAAAAAGGAATAATCAAAAACTATAACCCTTCTGTATAAGGTTTCGTCTTAAAATTCTCTGACACATACAGAATACAAATTAAATCTTCAATGTCTGAAGAAACTAAAAACACTGAAGTTCAGGAAAAAGAAGCTCCTGCAGCATCTCCGCAACAGGCTAATCCTGAGCAATTTTTGAAAGAATTTAACTGGCACAATTACGAAGAGGGTATTGACCCAATCGCTGACTCTAAATTAGAAGAGTTTGAGAAGCTAGTTGAAGAAAATTTTGTTGACACCTTAGATGACGAGGTTGTAGAAGGTACAGTAATTAATATTACGGACCGTGATGCAATCATTGATATCAATGCAAAGAGTGAAGGTGTTATCTCCTTAAATGAATTCCGTTACAACCCGGATTTAAAAGTAGGTGACAAAGTAGAAGTATTAATTGACGTTCGTGAAGACGCAACAGGTCAATTAATTTTATCTCATAGAAAAGCTAGAGTAATTAAAGCTTGGGATAGAGTAAACGATGCTCACGATACTGGAGAGATTGTTAATGGTTACGTAAAATGTAGAACAAAAGGAGGAATGATCGTTGACGTATTCGGTATCGAGGCGTTCTTACCAGGTTCTCAGATTGATGTTAAACCAATCCGTGATTATGATGCTTATGTAGGAAAAACTATGGAATTTAAAGTGGTTAAAATTAATCACGAGTTTAAAAACGTAGTAGTTTCTCATAAAGCACTTATCGAGGCTGATATTGAAGAGCAGAAGAAAGAAATCATTGGTCAGTTAGAAAAAGGACAAGTATTAGAAGGTGTGGTTAAAAACATCACTTCTTATGGTGTGTTCGTTGACCTTGGTGGTGTAGATGGACTTGTTCATATTACTGATCTTTCTTGGTCTAGAATTAATCATCCAAATGAAATCGTTGAGCTTGATCAAAAGCTTAACGTAGTAATTCTTGACTTTGATGAGGATAAAACAAGAATCCAACTTGGTCTTAAGCAATTAAAACCACATCCGTGGGAAGCTTTAGATAAAGAGCTTAAAGTTGGTGATAAGGTAAAAGGTAAAGTAGTAGTTATTGCTGATTACGGTGCCTTTATCGAAGTTGAAGAAGGAGTAGAGGGTCTTATCCACGTTTCTGAAATGTCTTGGTCTACACACTTAAGATCTGCACAAGATTTTGTAAATGTAGGAGACGAAGTAGAAGCAGTTGTACTTACATTAGATAGAGAAGAGCGCAAAATGTCACTTGGTATTAAGCAATTGACTCCAGATCCTTGGACAGATATAACTACTAAATATCCTGTAGGTTCTAAGCACAGTGGTGTAGTTCGTAACTTTACTAACTTTGGAGTATTCGTAGAGTTAGAAGAAGGTATTGACGGACTTATCTATATTTCAGACCTATCTTGGACTAAGAAAATTAAGCACCCATCAGACTTTACTAATGTAGGTGATAAACTTGATGTTGTTGTTCTTGAGCTTGATGTTGAAGGACGTAAATTAAGCTTAGGTCACAAACAAATCGAGGATAATCCTTGGGATAAGTATGAGACTGAGTTTGGTGTAGGAACTAAGCACACTGCTAAGATTGCAGAAATCGTAGATAAAGGTGCTACATTAGAGTTTAACGAGGATATCGTTGCATTCGTTCCTTCAAGACACTTAGAGAAAGAAGATGGAAGTAAACTTAAAAAAGGTGATGAGGCAGAATTCCAAATCATTGAATTCAACAAAGAATTCAAAAGAGTGGTAGCTTCTCATACAGCTTTATTTAAGGAAGAAGAAGCAAAGATTGTTAAGCAAGCTGCGAAAAAAGCTGCTGCAAACACAGCAGAAAGAACAACGCTTGGTGATATCGATGCATTAGCAGATTTAAAAGCTAAATTAGAGAAAGGCGAAAAATAATTTTCGTACTATCATTATAACATCAAAGGCTGCTATTTTAGCAGCCTTTGTTTTTTTATGTGTATAATAAAGCCCAACACTTAATTTTAAAATACTAAATTTTCATTACTTTTGTAATACACAGATTTGCTAACCTATCTTATGAGTCAAAAACTACTACTTAGTGCAAAAGAAATAGATATTATCTTGCACCGATTGGCTTGTCAAATTTTAGAAAATCATCCAGACTTTAGTGATACAGTGCTTATTGGTATACAGCCAAGAGGAAAGTATTTAGCAGATCGTATCAAAAAAATTTTAGAAGAGGAGCATCAAATCTCTAACCTGTCTTTGGGCTATCTTGATATTACATTTTATAGGGATGACTTTAGAAGGGGAGAAAAAATTTTAGAAGCTAATAAAACAGATATAAATTTCATTGTTGAAAACAAAAGGGTTGTTTTTATAGATGATGTACTCTATACAGGTAGAAGCATAAGAGCAGCACTTACAGCGGTACAATCCTTCGGACGCCCCACAGAAATTGAATTATTGACCTTAATTGATAGACGATTTAGTAGACACTTGCCCATACAGCCCAATTATCGAGGAAGACAAGTAGATGCAATAGATTTGGAAAAGGTAAAGGTAAATTGGGTAGAAAATGAGGGTGAAGATGCGGTTTACCTAGTTAGCAGATAAAGATAACAGCTAAAAAGAAAACGTAAAAAATGAGCGAATTAAGTGTAGATCACTTATTAGGAATTAAGTACCTAAAACCCGAAGATATTCAGCTTATATTCGAAACAGCTGATCATTTTAAGGAGGTGATCAATCGACCAATAAAAAAGGTTCCTTCGCTTAGAGATATTACGATTGCCAATTTGTTTTTCGAAAATAGTACAAGGACGCGTCTTTCTTTCGAACTAGCAGAAAAGCGATTGTCGGCAGATGTAGTTAATTTCTCTGCAGCCTCTTCTTCGGTTAAAAAGGGAGAAACCTTAATAGATACCGTAAACAATATCCTTTCTATGAAAGTGGATATGGTAGTGATGCGGCACCCAAATCCGGGCGCAGGCGTTTTCCTATCGAAACACGTAGACGCCAAAATTGTCAATGCTGGTGATGGAGCTCACGAACACCCAACACAAGCCTTGTTGGATTCTTATTCCATTCGAGAACGTTTAGGTGAAGTAGCTGGAAAGAAAGTAGTAATAGTTGGGGATATACTACACTCCAGAGTAGCTTTGTCAAATATTTTTGCGCTGCAATTACAAGGTGCAGAGGTTATGGTGTGTGGTCCAAAAACACTATTACCAAAATATATTCAGCAATTAGGCGTCAAAGTAGAAACGAATCTTATCAAAGCATTGGAGTGGTGTGATGTAGCCAATATGCTTAGAGTGCAAAATGAACGGATGGAAATTAGTTATTTTCCTTCTACAAGAGAATATACCCAGCAATTTGGATTAACAAAAAAGATAGTCGACAGTTTAAATAAAGAGATCGTTATTATGCATCCCGGTCCCATCAATAGAGGAGTAGAAATCACTAGTGATGTGGCTGATTCAGAACAAGCTATCATTCTGGATCAAGTAGAAAACGGGGTTGCGGTTAGGATGGCTGTTATTTATTTATTAGCTTCAAAGATAAAACGATAACGTATGATATTTAATAAAGAAGGTTCAACAACCATTATCACTCAAGAGAAGTCAACAATAGGGGATTTCTTAAAAAAACTAGACGAAAAGTATACTACTTTTGCTAATGACAATGTAATTATTAATCTATTTTCATTAAAAAGTTTAACAGCAAAAGACATCACTGAGTTTTTAATGATGTCAAAAACCCATAAAGCAAAAAATAGATCTTTCGTAATCGTTACTGAACAGGTAACGTATGACGAAGTTCCTGAAGAGATTACTATAGTGCCAACACTGCAGGAGGCCTATGATTTAGTAGAAATGGAAGAGATCGAACGCGATTTAGAGTTTTAATAAAATAAATACCTTATTATAAATTTTGAAATTAACCATATTAGGTTGTTACTCTGCTACTCCGAGGACATTTACTAATCCAACATCTCAGGTTTTAGAAATAAAAAATAGATTATTTCTTATTGATTGCGGTGAGGGAACGCAGGTTGAATTAAGAAGAAATAAAATACGGTTTTCAAAAATTGAACACATATTTATTTCGCATTTACACGGTGATCATTTTTATGGTTTAATAGGTTTAATTAGTACGTTTAAGTTATTAAAAAGAGATAAACCATTGACGATTCACGGTCCTAAAGGTATTAAGGAGATAATAACGCTGCAGCTCAAATTATCTGATTCCTGGACAGATTATCCGCTTTATTTTAAAGAATTGACAGCAACTGAATCGGTGGTTATATTTGAAGATGAAAAAGTTAAAGTGAGTACGATACCCTTACAACATCGTATTTATTGCAATGGGTTTTTATTCGAAGAGAAGTTAGCTGATCGGACCTTATTGATAGATAAGGTTGAGGAATATGGAATTGATCGGGCGTATTACAGAGGAATAAAAAAAGGTAAGGATGTAATACTTGAAGATGGAACGGTTGTTCCTAACGAGAAGATCACAATGGATCCACCTGCCCCAAAAAGCTATGCTTTTTGTAGTGATACCAGGTATGATGAAACAAAAATTGAATTAATAAACGGCGTTACGGCATTATATCACGAATCTACATTTTTAGAGAGCCATAAGCACCTCTCTTATCCTACAGGGCATAGTACAGCTACCGAAGCAGCGCTCATAGCAAAAAAAGCTAACGTTGGCTATTTAATATTGGGCCATTATTCTACCCGATATGATAGTATCGAAAAGTTTAGAGAAGAAGCTTTAAAAATATTTGAAAGAGTAGGTATTGCAGAGGATGGCAAATTTTTTAACTTTTAAATAAAAAATGAATAGAGATTTATCAGAGTATCGAAAAAATTATAAACTAGATTTTCTTGAAGAAAAAGATTTAACAGCTTCACCAATGGATTTGTTTTCTAAGTGGTTTAAGGAAGTTGAAAATGAAGGAAGCTTGGAAGAAGCAAATGCTATGACTTTGAGTACGTTGGAGGAGGATGGTTTTACCCGGGGTAGAATTGTTTTGCTTAAAAGTTATGATAAAGATGGTTTTGTGTTTTATACTAATTATACATCACAGAAAGCTAAAGCTATAGAAAAACACAATAAAGTTGGTATTTCATTTTTCTGGCCAAACCTAGAGCGGCAGGTTACTATAAAAGGAATTATTGAAAAATTGGATGAAGCTAAAAGCGAGTTATATTTTAATAGTCGTCCAGAAGGTAGCAAGTTAGGAGCATGGGCTTCAAATCAAAGTTCGGTGATTGAATCTAGAGAAGTTTTAGAAAATAAACTGGCAGCATTAGAAGAAGAATATAAAAATAAAGAAATAACTAAACCTCCTTTTTGGGGTGGTTATATTGTTAGGCCAGTTGAAATTGAATTTTGGCAAGGTAGGCCTAATCGGTTACACGATCGGTTTAGATATGCAAAAAAGGGTAATGATTGGAAAGTAGATCGTTTAGCACCCTAAGTTTTAAATACCAATATTGATTGATATATAATTGATCAGATAAGCATAAAAAAAGAGCGTTTTATCTTGTTAAAACGCTCTTTTTATGGATATTTAATTTAAGGGATAGTTCTGTTTTTTTAATCCATAATTACAAAACTGGATCTTCTGTTTAGTTTATATTCTTTTTCACTACAATCTTCACCATCCTTACATTTATTGATCGGTCTGCTTTCGCCATAACCGATATATGATAATATTCTATTTTTAGAAATATCTTTGCTGATCAGATATTGATAGATCGATTCTGCTCTTTTCTGAGATAGTTCTAAATTGTATAATTTTTCTCCTCGGCTATCGGAATGGGTTTCAATCCGTATGATCATATCCGGATAATCCGTTGTCATAAGGTTAACAATTTTGGTTAACTCTATTTCAGCACGTGGTGTAATATCCCATTTATCAAATTCAAAATAAATTTCATTGAGTTCGATAAGATCCTGAATGGTCTTGTTTACTTTAGTAGTTGCCGTTCTTTCAGAGGTTGGATCAGTTGGATTGGCTACAACATCATTTGGTTCGATACCAGAACTCTCCGTGTTTTTATCCTCAGAAACCTCAGTAATCTCTGTGTTTTTTTCTGTAAGTTCTTTATCTGGCCTATTGGCTAATCGAATATAGTTTGGGCAATTTAGTCCGCTCATATCAACTGCTAATTTTAACCTGTAAAAGTCTGGGAAATTACATTTGTTGATATGATTAAATCCTTTAGTCGTAACCCTATTGTCATTAAGGGAACCACTAAATTCTGCAAATACAGGCTCATCTTCTATAAAAATTTCATAAGTATCTTCTAATAGGCTGCAACCGGTATTAACCTGTACGCTATAACTGATTTCAACAGGTTCACTGTTGAGCTTTACAAATTTATCAGGTATTGAGAAGCTTAGGCTTCCGGACTCTTCATTGTAGTGATATTTTATTCTTTTGGATGGTAATGTGATCGACTCCTCAGATAAAATTACATTCTTAGGTAGTTGGTCTTTTATGATAGTATTTTTTGCATCGTCATTACCGTCATTGTACACCTTTAAGCTGTAGGTGATCTGTTGATCTGGCGCTATCAAATCGTTGGGATAAACGAATTTATTATCTGGATACTTAGAACGTTTTACAACCTGAATAGCAGGTTCATAGATTTCAATGCTAAACGCCACAGCCATAACAGAGTATCCATCATTATCCGTCAATAGTCTAAATTTAGCTTCTGTTTGGTTATTACCTATGATGGAATTAAATGAATTTTTAATACTAAAAAGATCTGCATCGTATCCTAAGGTATTTTCGCTTGCAGGAACTCGGGTTTTTACATTTCTACCATTTTCGGTAATATTTGCATTGAAAAAGTTATTCATTGGGTTAGAACTGTCCGTAATCCCTCTATATTTTTCAGCTTCATTAGAATATACCTGAAAGCGATCACCTCTAATTCCTTTATCTCCTTCGTAAGCGATTACCCCAATTTTACCATTTACTGCTCCTTTAGGAATCGTTTGAAAATTATTGAATGAAAAGTCAACAGGATCAGCTTGGGAATCAATATTAACAAACCCATCATATACATAGAAACGTTTTCTTTGCTTGTTGTCATCTTGATAAATCACAACCATTGTCCAACCACCAGCCAGACCGTTGCCTAACTTTTCATCATCATTAACTTCAGTTGTAGTTGCAGGTATGTTAGCTACTGTATAGGTGCCTATAGGGCTTGCTAAGCGCAAAACATCTTCAGTAATATCCTTGTAGCAAGAATATTGTTTAAAATCAGAATTTGGATCCTTATAGTAATCGTGGATCACTTCTGCACCAGTTAATGTGGTGTAAGAGGAGTTCCCTGGATATTTTATTTTAATAGACCGTATATCGTGAGCTCTTGGAGTATCTGCGTAAGAAGCTGTCCAGTATAATCCTACGTGTTTTATTGAATTACAAGGGGTTTCAAGATCTAAATCAGCACTACTGGAGTTGAATGTAGAAGGGTCATCATCAATATCAATGAATCCCATTTTAAATTGATTGTTTAGACCACCATCGTTATAGCTATTATTAGGATCAAAAACTTGTGACCCGTCATCATGGCTCACTTTTCCCAATACCGTATTCGATACAAACTTAAAATCTCCTTTTAAGGTGAATTCTGTTCGCTTAGTTAACGGTACTTCTACCTGAGCAGATAAGCTCTGGTTATAAAAGAAATTGAAAATAAGCAGGCCTAGAATCTGAAATCCTAAAAGTCTTCTGTGATGTAAAAATAGTTTTTCCACACTTTAAAAGGTTTTTATAATACCTGCTTTAAATACTAAAACAGGATATTATTGTATGATATAGTTATAGGGCAATAGGTCTATTTTAAGGGAAAACCGTAAGGTAAAATTAAATGTTAAAATTTAATTAATTAAGAAAAAAAAAGCTTTTTCGATATAAATGGTGATTTAAACGATAAAAGTGTTTTTGCCTTTAGTTATCTCAAAATCATAAAATTAGCGGTGTCGGATGTGCTTAATGATAAAAAACCTATCAACTGAATAAATTTTAAAACAGATCTTTTTTATTATATTTTTAAGTTGAATAGTTATAGATTCTAAAACCTTATTAGTAAACTTGTAACAGATAGCCATAGCAAGGAATCGAAATACAATTCAAGGTATGAAAACGCTTTACTTAATACGTCACGCTAAATCATCTTGGGAGTATAACCTACCAGATGAAGAGCGACCGTTAAATGAGAGAGGAGAAAATGACGCTAAATTAATGGGTCAATTTCTTTCCGATATAGATAAACCAATAGATTTGGTGCGTAGTAGTCCAGCAAATCGAGCCTTAACTACAGCAAAAATTGTTACTGAATATTTAGGTATTTCTGAGGAGGATATTATAATTACAGAAGATTTATATGACTTTCAGGGTTACCAGGTATTAGATTGCATAAAGAATACAGATGATAAGGTCAACTATTTATTAATTTTTGGACATAACCATGCATTTACATCTTTATGTAATACACTGGGAGATAAACAAATTGACAATTTACCAACTGCTGGATTTGTAGAAATTCAGTTTGATGTAGACCATTGGAAAGATATTAAAGTAGGAAAAAACTTACTTTCAATATTTCCTAAAGCATTAAAAAAATGATTCAAAAGCACAACAACCAATACATAAACCGAGAATTAAGCTGGTTACAATTCAATGCAAGGGTATTACAAGAGGCGGCAGATGATTCAGTTCCTTTGCTAGAGCGTCTAAGATTTATAGGTATTTTTTCGAATAACTTGGATGAATTTTTTAAAGTTCGCTATGCTACTATTAAGCGAATAGATTTGGCAAAAACGGATAGTAGAGAGGTACTTAAAGGAGAAGTGGCTAGTGAATTATTAGAGAAAATAACCAAAATTGTTATTAAGCAACAGGCGCAAAGCTTAAAAACGATTGATATTATCAAAGAAAAGCTCAAGGAGCAAGATATATTTATTATTGATGAAAAAGAGGTAACTGAAGATCAGGATGCTTTTATTAGAAATTATTTTGTAACCAAGGTAAGTCCCGCATTGGTAACCTATATTTTGAATGACTTGGATAAATTTCCACATCTCAAAGATAGTGTTGCTTATTTGGCGGTAAAATTAACGCTAAAGGATAAAATACCTAAAGAAGGTCGCATCTCCAAGATGTTACAACAAAAAACGAAAGAGAAAATCTATGCACTTATTGAAATTCCAAAAACACTCGATCGCTTTGTTGTATTACCAGATAAGGATGGAAAGAAATATATCATTATCCTTGATGATTTGATTCGCTATTGTATGCGTATCAACTTTAGTATTTTTGATTACGAAAACGCTACATCTCATATGATTAAAATTACCAGAGATGCACAGTTGGATTTTGATAATGACTTAAGTAAAAGTTTTATCCAAAAAATATCTAGTAGTGTTAAATCCAGGAGAGACGGTGAGCCGGTGCGATTTGTCTATGATAAAGAACTGGATAAAGATACCTTAACCTTTTTAATGGATAAAATGGGAGTTGATAACTCGGATAGTATCATTCCCGGAGGTAGGTATCATAACCGTCGAGATTATATGAAATTTCCGGATTTAGGTAAAAAAGATCTAGTCTATCAGGTTAATCCACCTTTGGAGATTCCTGGCTTGAGTTTACAAGGCAATTTGTTGGCTAAAATTGCCAAAAAAGATTATTTACAGTATGCGCCTTACCATACGTTTTCTTATACCGTAAAATTTTTAAGAGAATGTGCTATTGATCCCAAGGTAAAAACTATTAAAATTACAATTTATCGATTAGCAACCATATCGCATATTGCATCTTCTTTGATAAACGCAGCTAAAAACGGAAAACAGGTTACGGTTCAGATTGAATTACAAGCGCGTTTTGATGAGGAAGCGAATATCAGATATGCCGAACAAATGCAACGCGAAGGGATTAATTTAATTTTTGGTGTTACCGGACTTAAAGTGCATTGTAAGGCCTGTCTAATTGAGCGCGAAGAGGATGGTGTATTGAAAAGATATGGTTTCATAAGTACAGGTAATTTCAACGAATCAACAGCCAGAATTTATACAGACTATACCTTGTTTACCACCAATGAAGCGATTCTGAAGGAAACAAATAAAGTATTTAAATTTTTTGAAATCAATTATAAAATTAATAGGTATAAACATCTTTTGGTTTCACCTCATTATACCAGGTCCTCATTAAAAAAGTTGATAAAAAGAGAAATTAAAAATAGCAATGAGGGAAAACCATCTGGGATTAAGCTCAAACTAAATAGCCTTAGTGATTATGAAATGATCGATATGTTATACGAGGCAAGTAGAGCAGGGGTTAAGATTGATTTAATCATTAGAGGTATTTGTTGTCTGGTACCTGGAATACCTGGTATGAGCGAAAACATCAGGGCAATAAGTGTGGTGGATAAGTTCTTGGAACACCCAAGATTATATGTGTTTCATAATGCAGGAGACCCTAAAATTTATATATCCTCCGCAGATTGGATGACTAGGAACTTAGACAGACGAGTTGAAATATCTTGCCCTATCTATGATGAAGATATTAAGAATGAACTCTTAGAAACTTTTGAAATTTGTTGGAATGATAACGTAAAAGCAAGAATACTTTCCAAAGATCAGGATAATAGGTATATTAGAAACGACAATACTAAGATAAGGTCACAAATCGCTACTTATGACTATTATCTTAATAAACTAGCAAACTAGAACGAATTTGTTAACTATAGAAAAATATGCAGCTATTGATATTGGGTCTAATGCGATTAGACTATTAATCAATAGCGTACACGAGCATCAAGACAAACCTCCTCGGTTTAAGAAAACAAGTTTGGTAAGGGTTCCTATTCGGTTAGGGGCTGATGTTTTTGTAACTAAAAAAGTATCGGATGAAAATATAGCAAGACTAATCGATACTATGCAGGCCTATCAATTACTAATGAAAACACATAAAATCACCAGATATAAGGCCTGTGCTACATCAGCGATGCGAGAAGCAACCAATGGAGCAGAAGTGGTACAGCTGATTAAAGAAAAAACAGGTATTGAGATTGATATCATTGATGGTAAAAATGAAGCTGCCATTATCGCACTAACTGATCTACATGAACTGATCAATTCGGATACTACCTATTTATATGTAGATGTTGGAGGAGGGAGCACAGAATTTACCCTTTATGATCACGGCAAAACGATTGCTTCAAAATCTTTTAAGCTTGGAACAGTAAGATTATTGAATGAATTAGTGGGTGATGAAACCTGGAAAGAAGTCGAAACTTGGATAAAGAGTCAAACCGCTACTTATGATGATATTTCTTTAATTGGTTCTGGAGGGAATATCAATAATATTTTTAAAACCAGCGGTAAGAAAATAGGAAAACCATTGACGTATCTTTACTTAAGCTCCTATTTTAAATTGTTAAATTCTTATACTTACGAAGAACGCATTTGGGAGCTAAACTTAAATCAAGATCGAGCGGATGTAATCATCCCAGCTACAAAAATTTATCTTTCTGCCATGAAGTGGAGTGGGGCCAGTAAGATCTTCGTTCCAAAAATTGGGTTAGCAGATGGAATAATTAAATCGCTTTATAACAATAAATTTAAAGGCTAAATAGCCATTGAATCAACCTTAGCAGTAGCTATTTCCGAAATATAAATTATTTAAAGGTTTCTAAAAGAACAGCAAAATTTATCCGTGGATCGTTTCTTTTTTACTCAGGTTTTTCATGATTTCCGCCTCAAAGTGTAGTAAATCTTGCCATTTTTGGTCAACTTGAGTTCGGTCTCCATATTGACGCGCAAAACCAAGAAACATGGTATAGTGGTTTGCTTCACTTACCATTAGGCTTCTGTAAAATTCAGCCAATTCTTTATCCGTTAGCTCTTCTGATAACAATCGGAAACGTTCACAACTTCTAGCTTCGATTAAAGCAGCATACAATAAACGATTAACTAATTGATCCGTTCTACTACCTCCTTTGGGAAAAAATCGCAATAATTGATTTACATATTCGTCTTTTCGTTCTCGACCTAATATCCATCCTCTTTCAATAATTTTATCATGCACCATCTTAAAATGGCTAATTTCTTCCTTCACCAATTTAACCATTTCCTGGACAAGATCGGTATATTCTGGAAAGCTAACAATTAATGAAATTGCTGTGGAGGCTGCCTTTTGTTCACAAAAAGCGTGATCTGTAAGGATCTCTTCAATATTTTTTTCAACGATATTAATCCATCTAGGGTCTGTAGGTAATTTTAAACCAAGCATTATAGTTAATTTTTTGCAAAGATAATAAATACATTAACTATACTCTACAGGTCAAGGTCAAAGGTGCTTCTTAATTTATCAATCAGTGGATTTTTTTCTTTTAGCTTTTCATACTTATCTTGCGGCGTAAAGGCATACTTTTTTGAAGCTTCTTCATTCACCTCAATTTCTAGTTCGATGCTATAATTATTGAGCTTTTTATAGAGGTATTGAAAAAAACTAGGTAAGGCATTTTCTAAGTCTACTTTCATAGACTGGTTAGGTAAGGTAACCACAATTTTTTGATCTCTGAGCTCCGGAATATTCATAGCAAACATTGACCCTAGAATGCGCTCTCCCTTTTTATCCTGTTTTTTTCCGTAAGCTACCCATGCAGCTTGCATTTCAGACTCTGTAAATTCTTCAGTAGGTAAGCTTTTTGGATCAACTACATTATTGGTCTTACTCTTTTCAAACTCTTTTTTCTTTTTTATACTTTTTAAAGATAGTCCTGAAGCTTTTCGTTTCTTGATATCAACTACTGGCGTGGTTGGCATCGTTGAAGCTATAGGGTCCGATGTATTTTCTATCTCATCCGGTTTACTAGGAGGACTTGTTTGACGTTCTACTGATTGGCTTTCTTCACTTTTATTCGGAAGCGTAACTTTTACGGGTGTGATTCCTTTATTCTTAAAGTAAGAGGGTGGAATTATGTAGGGTTGGTCATTTTTTTTTTTTCTCCTTCCGGTGTGGTAAGGATTGAAGCCAATTGCATCAAGCAAAGTTCTACGAGCAGTCGTTGGTTTTTACTCGATTTGTATTTTAGATCGCAATCATTAGCAAGCTCAATGCCTTTGATTAAAAAAGATCTTGAAGTTTTGGTAGCTTGCTCAGCATATTTTTGTTTGGTCTGATCTCCAACTTCTAATAATTGTATAGTAGCAGGATCCTTACAGACCAGTAAATCCCTAAAGTGAGAAGCTAGACCGGATATAAAATGATGACCATCAAAACCTTGAGCTAAAATTGAATTGAACGCTAGGAGTAACTCAGGGATATTTCCATCTACTATTAAATCCGTTACACTAAAATACGTTTCATAATCCAGTACATTTAGATTTTCAGTAACGGCCTGGCGTGTTAAGGTGTCTCCACTATAACTCACCACCCGATCAAAGATTGAAAGTGCGTCGCGCATAGCACCATCAGCCTTTTGTGCAATAATCTGTAGTGCATCTTCTTCTGCGTCAATACCTTCTTGTTTAGCCACATCCATCAAATGATTTTTGGCATCGGTGACGGTGATTCTTTTAAAATCAAATATTTGACATCTAGATAAGATGGTTGGTATTATTTTATGCTTTTCCGTCGTGGCCAGTATAAAAATAGCGTGCTTTGGTGGTTCCTCTAAAGTCTTTAAAAAGGCATTAAAGGCGGCTTGAGATAGCATATGCACCTCATCAATAATATATACCTTGTATTTACCAACTTGCGGAGGAATACGAACCTGATCAATTAAGCTACGGATATCATCAACGGAATTGTTTGAAGCTGCATCTAACTCAAAAATATTGAAAGCAAAATCCTCGTCAGGGTTTTCGTGCCCTTCTTGATTTATAGTTTTTGCTAAAATCCTGGCACAAGAAGTTTTTCCTACCCCTCGAGGTCCAGTAAAAAGTAAAGCTTGTGCAAGATGGTTGTGTTCTATAGCATTTAGCAATGTATTGGTAATAGCCTGCTGCCCCACAACATCTTTAAATGTTTGAGGTCTGTATTTACGGGCTGATACAATAAAATGCTCCATCGATACAAATTTATAAATTGAAGACTAAAAATTAATTTTGAAGGGGTTATTTTATAGAGTAGTTATTAACAAAGGTCGTAGCGCATAAAATAAAACATAACATAGGTATACATTTTAATTCTATATTTGCGCTTTTTTACACTAAATAGTCAGTTTTATGAAAACAAATATTGCATTCATAGTATTGGGGATAACATTATTAGTAGCTACTTCAACAAGCGCACAAGAGGAAATAGCGATAAACGTTAAAGATTCTATCGTTAACTTAGAAACGTTAATAGAAAAGCATAAAGATTCGCTACAAATGTTAATCATTTCAAGTGCAAGAGCAATGACCTTATCACCAGAGGTTAAAACAGCCAAAGAAACTAAGGTAGTGAAGGAAGAAGAGTTAAAAAAACTAGAAAAAAAATTAAAACGTAAAAAAATCAGTCAATCTGATTTTGACAAAGAAAAAGGTGAAATTGAAAAGGTTTTAGTCAAATGTGATAGTATTGAGCAGTATTTTATGGCTATGCATCGTAACTCGCATAACCTCGTTAGGACTAAAATAGATAGCTTGGAACAACGCAAAGCCTATTTTAAATCTTTAAATAAATAATGTAGCATAATTAAGGCTTCAATATTTTTGTAGTTAGTATTATTAAAGTATCTTTTTAACATAAGATGCAGGTCACCTTATCGCTGTTTCAGTAATGAAAGAGAGGAAAGTCCGGACACCGTAGTGCAGTATAGCGGGTAACACCCGTCCGTCGAAAGGCGAGGACAAGTGCAACAGAAAGAATGTACAGGTAATGCTGTAGTGAAATCAGGTAAACTCTATGCGGTGCAACGCCATGTAAACCAGCTTTTGAGGGTTGCACGCCCAATGCTGGAGGGTAGGCGGTTCGATCTTGTTAGTAATGACAAGGCTAGATAAATGATAAGGGCTTCTACATAGAAGACAGAATCCGGCTTATGACCTGCTTCTTTTTACTATACTTTTAACAAATCTATTCTGCTTTTTCCAGTACATTGCGAGCAAAAGAACTTCTTTAATGAATATTGCCATTGTTTGTTACCCTACTTTTGGAGGTAGTGGAGTTGTTGCTACGGAATTAGGTATTGCACTTGCTAAGTTAAATCATCAGGTCCATTTTATAACCTATAAACAGCCAGTAAGATTGGATTTATTGAGTCCAAATATTCATTTTCACGAAGTTACGGTTCCAGAATATCCACTTTTTCATTATCAACCCTATGAACTTGCCTTATCTAGTAAGTTAGTGGATTCGGTTAAGAAATATAAGATTGATGTTTTACACGTGCACTATGCAATACCACACGCGTATGCGGGATATATGGCGAAGAAAATGTTAGCGGAAGAAGGAGTATCCATTCCTATGGTTACCACCCTGCACGGTACAGATATTACGTTAGTTGGTAATCATCCTTTTTACAAGCCCGCAGTAACCTTTAGTATTAATAAAAGTGATATAGTCACTTCGGTATCACAGAGTTTAAAAGATGATACGCTGCGTCTTTTTGATATTAAAAAAGAAATCGAAGTAATACCTAACTTTATTGATGTGTCCCTGGTGAAAAATGATATCTCCGAATGTCAAAGAGGTTTAATGGCAACGGATGAAGAACGAATTATTACACATATTAGTAATTTTAGACCGGTAAAGCGCATAATGGATGTCATTAATATCTTTTATAATATTCAAAAAACATTACCTGCAAAATTATTAATGGTGGGTGATGGTCCAGAACGTCTAAAAGCAGAGCAGAGATCAAAAGAATTGGGCTTAAAAGAAAAAGTCATCTTTTTTGGTAATAGTAATGAGGTGGAAAAGATCTTATGTTTTTCAGATTTATTCTTACTACCCTCGGAGAGTGAAAGCTTTGGTTTAGCAGCTTTGGAGGCTATGATTAATAAAGTTCCTGTGATATCCAGTAATACTGGTGGGATACCAGAAGTCAATGTGCCGGGTATATCCGGTTACCTAAGCGATGTGGGTAATATTGCAGAAATGTCGGCTAATGCGATAAAGATTTTAAAGGATGATGATACCTTAGAAAACTTTAAGATGGGAGCTTTTCAACAAGCTTCTAAATTTGATATAAATAAAATTGTTCCTAAGTACATCAAACTTTATGAAAAAGCAATGATACCTACTTAGGAACAATATATTTTAAGATTTCGTTCTATAAAGAACTATGCTGTAGCTTCAGTAATGGATTAAAACTGATATCGAATCCCTAATCCTATATCAAAATCTAAGTCATCATTATAGTCTCCAAAACCAATTTCAGGTCTTAAATCTAGGGATATTAATAAAGGAATATCAAAATTGTACTCAATACCAATATCTCCGGCCAGGAATATAAAACTATCACTGCCATCATCTCCTGGGAAATCATCATCGAAATCAATAATACCAAATCCACCTCCAGGACCTACATACCAATTAAATCCTTTATCTAGGTTAAATACCCACTGGTAAATTCCTGCGACTTTAATTGCATTTCCTCCATCAAAATCTCTCCATCCTAGATCGAACTCCAATCGGTTATTTTCACCGATTCCAAGTTGATAAGAAATTTCTGCTCCAAAACCGTCGTTGTCTCCTAAACGAACCCCTAAAGCGTGTTTCGAAATACTTTGTGCTTGTATTGAGCCCACGGTGGCCAACACAAAACCAGCAATAAATAGTATGCGTTTCATCATTGTGTTAAGTTTATAATTATATCGAAGATAACGTCATAATCGAATTGATATGAGATCTACAAACTTAAAATTTTGTTAATATTATTTAGGGGATTGTAGTTTCATATCCGTGCTTTCAAAGATTTTGTCAGCAGAATTAGCAATAAATCCTGTAAATAACTCTCCATCAGCTTTTGGGTAACGATATGCGAATTCATAATAGCAAGAAGTGATCTCTTTTGTCCCTTCCTTAAAACTAGTAGGAACGACGTCAGCTAAAATACTGGATTGTTCTAATAATTGATCAGGTGTACCTTTAATTTCTCCACCAGAAGCATTCATTTTAAAACCATTAGTTTTTAAAAATTCATTTACCTGTTCCAGGCTATCAAATGTTGCTAGTTTATTAACATCTACGGTGAAGTGATTGGCACAGAATCCATTGACGTACATCCAGGCTGCGTATTCAGATTCTGCTTGTAACTCTTGATAAATTTCAAAGGAAGGAGTGTCCCATAAACATCCTTTGACAATTAAATCTTCTTGCTCAAATGCAGTATTTGGTAGGCTATCCAAAATTGCTTTTACCCTTTCCTGTAACTTCAAAGAAAACTCTTCAACTAATAATTGGCTTATAAAAATCTTAGGTGCAGTAGGATCGTTTTTGAGTTCAAAATGTTTAGCATACAATTTTTTTGCTTCAAATGTATACTCACCTATAGGTTCATAGCCCATAGCAATGAATGGTTTGGCTAACACTTCAATAGCCACTCGTGGATCATTGAAAGTTCGTATCGCAATATGATCATTGAATACAGTATTTCCTTCACGCTCAAAAAGATCCTTTACCTTCTGGGCAGAAGGGGTCTTTTTTGAATACTGATTCCATAATTTTTCAAAAACTTCATTTGTTTTCATTAGAATAAAAATGTTTTTATTTAAGACAAAATTATTAATTTTGACATTATATTTTAAATATAAAAATCATTTTTACACTATATAGTTTATTTTTTAATCATTTTTTAAAATTTCAATTTTTGAAATATAAAAAAATGACATCAAAAGCTATTCAAATTCAAGGTAATGAACCATTTTGATTATATAGACCAACAAATATTACTTCAGATACGAGAAGATGCCCGAAAACCTTTTTCGCAGATCGCTGAAGATCTAAAAATTTCAAATTCTTTAGTGCATCAACGTATCAAAAAACTTAAAAAGAAAGGGGTAATTGATAATGCAGAGTTTGTAGTTAATGAACGCAAGATTGGGTACAGAACAAAATCATATGTAGGGATCCGATTGCGAGAAGCACGCTATGCTGAAGAAGTAGTGGAAGGCCTAAAAAAGATTCCAGAGATTTTAGAGTGTAATTACGTATCCGGAAACTATGCGTTATTTATATTAATATTTGCGGTGGATAATCACCATCTTAGAGAAATCCTCTATGAGCAAGTACACCGCATTGATGGTGTTGCAGGAACAGATAGTTTCATTTGTTTTGACACCAACTTTAGAAGACCCGTTGCTCTAGACTCATTAGCCAAACAAGATTTTTATGAATAGTAATGATGCATTACTCAATTTAGCAAATCAATTAGAAGGAGAATTAAAATTTGATAAGCTCACTAAAGCCTTATACGCTACGGATGCCTCTGTGTATCGTCGAATTCCTTTGGCGGTCTGTTACCCAAAATCTAAAGCAGATATAAAACAATTGATTCAATTTGCGAATGATCATAAAATTGGCCTTATTCCTAGAACTGCGGGTACTTCATTGGCTGGTCAATGTGTAGGAGATGGAATTGTGGTTGATGTTTCCAGACATTTTACACAAATCATCGATTTAGATAGTAAGGAAAAAACTGTAACGGTAGAGCCTGGAGTCATTCGCGATGACCTGAATAGGTATTTAAAGCCGTATGGATTATTTTTTGGACCTAATACATCTACCTCTAATCGTTGTATGATAGGAGGGATGATTGGTAATAATAGTAGCGGAACTACTTCCATAAAATATGGGGTCACCAGAGATAAAGTCATAGCTATGGAAACGTTATTATCTGACGGATCTGAGGTAATTTTTGAATCCATCACAGCGCCAGAGTTTGCTGCAAAGACAAAGTTGAAATCTTTAGAAGGTAGTATTTATAAAACGGTGTATAATGAGCTTCAGTCAAAGGAGGTCCAACAACGTATAATCGATAGCTTTCCTAAAGCAGAAATTCACCGTAGAAATACAGGATATGCTATTGATCAATTACTAGATTCTGAAGTTTTTGGAACGAATAATAAAAAGATAAACCTATGTGATTTACTTTCGGGTAGTGAAGGTACACTTGCTTTTACTACAAAAATTAAATTACAGTTAGATCCATTGCCGCCTGCAGAAACCTTAATGGTTGCTGCGCACTTTGATAGTATTGAAGCTTGTATGAAGGCTGTGGCACCCATAATGCAGCATTCGCTTTATACTTGTGAAATGATGGATAAAACTATATTGGACTGTACGCTGGATAATATTGAACAGCAAAAGAATAGATTTTTTATTTTGGGTGATCCAAAAGCAATACTAATGTTAGAGCTTAGATCTGATGATCCGCAGGATTTAGCGCAACAGCATAAAGCAATTCTTAAAACGCTTCAAGAACAAACCGATAGTTATGCAAACCCTGATCTTCGTGGGAAGGAAATTGACCAGGCCTTGGAATTGCGAAAAGCGGGATTAGGTTTATTAGGAAACATTGTTGGTGATAAAAAAGCAGTTGCCTGTATTGAGGACACTGCTGTAGCTATTGAAGATTTGGCAGGTTACATTGATGATTTCACCAAATTGATGGAGCAACATCAACAGCAATCTGTGTATTATGCACACGCTGGGGCGGGAGAATTACATTTGCGCCCTATTTTAAACCTAAAGAAAAAAGAAGATGTAGCGCTATTCAAACAAATTACTGATGACGTCGCTGTTTTGGTTAAAAAGTACCAAGGGTCCATGAGTGGTGAGCACGGAGATGGTATTGTGAGAGCTCCCTACATTCCATATATGATCGGTGAAGAGAACTACCAAATCGTTAAGAGTATAAAGTCTGCTTTTGATCCTAATACTATTTTTAATCCAGGAAAGATTGTAGATGCCTATCCTATGGATCAAAAATTAAGGTATGAGATAGATAGAGAGGAACCACAAATTGAAACTTTATTAGATTTCTCTGACTCCTTGGGTATACTAAGAGCCGCAGAAAAATGTAATGGGAGTGGGGATTGTAGAAAATCTGTCGATGCTGGGGGAACAATGTGTCCTAGTTATAGAGCTACTAAAGATGAAAAAGACACCACCAGAGGTAGAGCAAATACATTACGAGAGTTTTTAACCAATAGTACCCAACCTAATAAATTTAATCATAAAGAATTAAAGGAAGTCTTCGATTTATGTCTAAGCTGCAAAGGCTGTAGTAGTGAATGTCCTTCTAATGTTGATGTAGGGTCACTAAAAGCAGAATTTGAATATCAATATCAAAAAGCTAACGGAGCTTCTTTAAGAACCAAATTGTTTGCCTACAATACTAAATTCAATGCGATTGGTAGCAAGTTACCTTCTTTAACCAATTTCTTTTTTACTAATAAAATTACTTCTGGTATACTAAAATCAACCTTAGGTATTGCTTCATCACGTAGTCTTCCTACAGTTTCTAAGCAATCTTTAAGAAGTTGGATCAAAAAGAATTTAAGTGTTATACAACCAGTATCTCCTAAACAGGAGGTGTATTTGTTTATAGATGAGTTCACAAATTATCTGGACGCCAATATTGGTATCGATGCCATTCAACTGTTAGCAAAATTAGGGTATAAGGTTTCTGTTGTGGAGCATAAAGAAAGTGGAAGAACTTTCATTTCCAAAGGTTTATTAGATCAGGCAAAGAGTATTGCTAATGATAACATTGAGGTGTTAACTAAAGTAGTTTCAGAAGACACACCACTTATAGGAATAGAACCTTCGGCCATACTGACACTACGCGATGAGTATAAACGATTGGCTGATGATAAGGATAAGGCTACGGATCTTGCTAAAAACACTTTTCTTATCGACGAATTCTTGGATACGGAACTAAAGAAAGGAAACATTAGTACAGCTCAATTTTCTAAAGAAGCAAAATCCATAAAACTTCATGGGCACTGTCACCAAAAAGCATTGTCATCAATTAAGCATACGTTTGATCTATTGAATTTACCTGAAAATTTTAAAGTTACTATAATACCCTCAGGATGTTGTGGTATGGCAGGATCATTTGGATATGAAAAAGAGCATTATGATATCAGTATGCAAATTGGAGAACAAACCTTATTCCCGGCAGTACGAAAAGCAGAGAAAGAAGTGTTGATAGCAGCTCCAGGTACCAGTTGTAGACATCAAATCGTTGATGGTACCAAGCGACAGGCCGAGCACCCGATTAGTATTTTAAATAGGTATTGTATCGATAGAGCGTAAAGCTATTTAGTAAAGGCTGAAGTTATGATTTCTGCTAATGGAATAGGAACTAAGTCATCAGTTTCCTCTTGAAGTTGTGGTACATCATGGTTTACTAATAGATCCTCATAACGGACTAAAGTCCACTCTTTTTGGTGATACTCTAGCGCGGTAAGGTTTTCTATCCAGTCGCCAGAATTAAGGTACAAACAAGATCCATTTTTGTTAGTCACCATTCTTTTTTGAGGCTGATGGATATGACCGCAGATTACGTATTCATAATGATTATCAATAGCTAATTCTGAGGCAACATCTTCAAAATTATTGATATAAGAAACTGCTTTTTTTACACTATTCTTGATTTTCTTGGATAGTGAATACTTTTCTTTACCACATCGAACTAGGCACCAATTTATGGCCTGATTGACTAAGATAAGCAGATCATACCCCCAGCCGCCTAGCTTAGCTAACCATTTGGCGTTTTGGATGGAGGCATCAAATACATCTCCGTGAAAAAACCATGCTTTTTTACCATCGAGTTCTAGCACCAATTTATCCAGTATGTGAAAATCTCCAATTTTGGTATCGCTGAATTTTCTAAGCATTTCGTCGTGATTACCTGTAATGTAAAAAACTTCCGTTTCCTTAGAAGCAAGGGATATTATTTTTTTAATAACCTTTAAATGTGACTTAGGGAAATAGCGTTTTCTAAATTGCCAAATATCAATAATATCACCGTTGAGAATAAGTTGTTTAGGCTTGATACTATTAAGATAGTGCAACAATGCCTTTGCTTGACAGCCGTAGGTTCCTAAATGAACATCAGAGATTACGACTACATCAACATTTCTTTTTTTCATATGTCAAAGTTAGATCAACTTTTGAGACATTACGGTTATGTATTGATTATGTATACTTTAAGGATATATTATATCTAATTATATCACATTAAGAAGAAGTTAATTAGCTATCGTTTAGTAACGCTTCTCGGTTGTAAAATATCAGGATCATCCTTTTAAAATGTAATAAGCCTTATGATTTTAAATATTAAAATTTACATTTGTTATAAATTCTACTTAGATGGCTGGAAATACATTTGGAACGCTTTTTAAACTCACTACTTTTGGAGAATCACACGGACCTGCAATAGGCGGTATTATTGATGGTTGCCCATCGGGTGTAACCATAGATATGGAGTTCGTTCAGGCTGAATTAGATAGAAGAAAGCCAGGGCAGTCAGCAATTGTCACACAACGTAAGGAACCCGATACAGTTGAATTTTATTCTGGGATTTTTGAAGGCGTTACTACTGGTACACCTATCGGTTTTGTAATTAAAAATGCAAATCAAAAATCCAAAGATTACGCTCATATTAAGGACTCTTATAGACCATCACACGCGGATTATACCTACGATCAAAAGTATGGAGTTAGAGATTACAGAGGAGGAGGCCGGTCATCTGCGCGCGAAACCGCAAGTAGAGTGGTCGCAGGGGCTATCGCAAAACAAGTACTTCAAGAAGTAAATATAAATGCCTATGTAAGTGCTGTTGGTCCGCTTAAGTTGCATAAACCCTATTCGGAATTAGATTTAGCCCAAACCGAAAAAAATATCGTGCGTTGTCCAGACCCCGAGGTAGCAGAACAAATGGAGCGCTACATTAAAGAAATACGAAAACAAGGGGATACCGTTGGAGGTATTGTAAGTTGTGTCATACAAGGAGCTCCCGTAGGATTAGGTGAACCGGTTTTTGATAAATTACATGCGGAATTGGGTAAAGCCATGCTTTCAATTAATGCGGTTAAAGGATTTGAATATGGAAGTGGTTTTGAAGGCGCTTCATTAAAAGGTAGTCAGCATAACGATTTGTTCAATACCGATGGCAGTACACAAACCAATCTTTCTGGTGGTATTCAAGGAGGCATCTCTAATGGTATGGATATTTATTTCAATGTAGCATTTAAACCCGTAGCAACCATTATGCAGGACCAAGAAACTATAGATAATAAGTGCGAAAAAGTAGTGATGCAAGGTAAAGGTAGACACGATCCTTGTGTAGTGCCAAGGGCAGTACCTATTGTGGAGGCAATGGCGGCCTTAGTGCTTTTAGATTTCTACTTACTAAACAAAACCATAAAATCTTAAAACTTTAGGTTTTAATCGAATCGATCAAAAATTCTTAGGAATCTTTATGCTGCTTTGATGATTGATTTACGAGGTCTTTAAGGTTTACAAATATAATTCATATCTTCGACGCTGTTTGGAAAAAAAAGAAAGCTTAGATGAAAAAACTTGCATTACACTGGCAAATTTTAATAGGAATGGTAGCAGGGGTTGTATTTGCCCTTATACTTTCGCGATTTGAATGGGGATCTGATATCATTAGTGATTGGGTAAAACCATTTGGTACCATTTTTATCAATGCGTTAAAACTTATTGCTGTACCCCTGATCTTGGCCTCTTTGATTAAAGGAGTTTCGGATCTAAAGGATATCTCTAAATTATCCAAAATGGGGGGTAGGACAATTGCTACCTATATCGTAACTACAGTGATTGCGGTTACTATAGGTTTATTGGTAGTAAATATTGTAAAACCTGGGAGTACGATTACCGAAGAAACCCGTAATGAATTAGTTGAAAACTATAAAGGAGATGCCGACAGCAAAATTGCAGATGCCCAGAAACAAAAAGATGCGGGACCATTACAAGCGTTGGTTGATCTAGTGCCTGAAAATATATTCAACGCTGCCGGAGATAATAGAAATATGCTTCAGGTTATCTTTTTTGCGATATTCTTTGGTATCGGCTTAATTCTTATACCCGAAAAAACTGCACAACCGGTTAAAGATTTCTTCGATGGCTTCAATGAGGTTATTCTAAAACTGATTGACTTAATTATGCTCACGGCACCATATGGTGTATTTGCGTTATTGGCTGCGTTAGTGGTTGAATCTCCAAGTGCAGATTTATTCGCTGCTTTAGCTATGTATGCGGTATGTGTAATAGTCGGTCTTGCATTGATGATTTGTATCTATACATTATTTGTTTGGATATTTACCAAAAAAACACCTTCGTTTTTTATTAATGGTATCTCTCCTGCGCAGTTATTAGCATTTTCCACCAGCTCTAGTGCCGCTACCTTACCGGTAACTATGGAAAGAGTAGAAGAACATTTAGGCGTTGAGAAGGAGGTATCTAGTTTTGTTTTGCCTATTGGTGCTACTATAAATATGGATGGCACGAGTTTGTATCAAGCAGTAGCTGCGGTATTTATTGCTCAAGCTTTTGGTATGGATCTTTCATTAGGAGCACAGCTAGGAATTATTGTTACGGCTACCTTAGCTTCAATCGGTTCTGCTGCAGTTCCTGGAGCAGGGATGGTAATGTTGGTTATCGTGTTAGGTCAGGCAGGTATTCCTGAAGCCGGATTAGCCTTAATTTTTGCCGTTGATAGACCATTAGATATGTGCAGAACTACAGTGAACGTTACAGGGGATGCAGCGGTATCTATGATGGTAGCTAAAAGCGTCGACAAACTCGGTGACCCCCATGTGAAGGACTGGGATGATAACTACAAAAAGCAAGCTAGTTAATTATAATTCGTTTTTATGAAATTTTTAGCCCTTTAGATTTTAAAGTAGTAACATAACTCAAATTCATTGCATATTAAAGCTGTGAACTTGGGCTGGTCGATACGTTTACAGAATCATTTCTTTATAGAAAAATTCCAGGACTTAGGTGGATTACATTAGGTTAAATCAAATTAACGCAATCAATAGTCGCTTTAAGCATATTTGTTTGCCTACTCTATGTATTAGTTTTTTTTGATTGTATCTACTAGTTGGTTTGATTCTTATCTAAAAAAAGGGGGAAAACCCCTATTGAATCCTAGTGAACATCCCCTTATTTTAGCGATGTCAATAATTTACTTTTGACGTATCACATCCAAATTAAATAACTCACTATTATGAAAAGGCTTGTATTACCCGTTTTATTAATTGCATTTGCAGTTGTTTGTCTATGTATATTTCATTTAGAGACAATCGACAATAGAGTACGTGAAACTACATCCATAAACGAAGAATCTACAGAATTAGTTATTCAAAAGGCAGAAGAGGAACAACCAATCTCATCTTTAGATTAGTTATGGCTGTTCAGCAATTTACTCAGGCGTCCTGATCTAGAAATAAAGACCTTAACTCAGGAGTTGGAATTACACATTGTTCTTTTTTGCCAAACCATTTATATCTATTCTTTGCGATAAAATCGTAAATCCAATCTCTTAAAACCTTTGGGAAAATCAAAAAAATCGAGAGCAAGGGATAGAATCCAGACAGCTGTTTTGCTATTTGCAGGGCAGCTGTTGATTTGATATAGTAGGCTTCATTAGGATCGATTAAAATGATAGAGTCGATTTGAGTGGTATCAATACCTCGTTCTGAAGTCAATTGTTGACCTATTTCACTTTGTAAAGAAGCGTATCTAAAAATAGAATTCTTATCTCGCTTAATTATAAAATTTACAGCTCCGTTACACAGGTTACATACCCCATCAAACAAAATGATTTTATGTTTTACTGTTGACATATGACTTTAAACTAAAACTTACTATTTATTTGGGTTTGATGACAACTGATTCAATGACCTCTTCAATGGTTAATTGCAAATTTTTGGGTAACATATTATCTTTTGGTATCACCGCAAGATATCTGTCGTTATTGGAGTCAAAAACTTGCTTATAAATTGGATCGTCTAATGCTAACATATCACAAATCTCTCTAATCAGGTCATAATGATATGATAAATCTGTACTCCCTAAATGAAATACCCCTTTTTTATTGCGATTAATGATATAATGCACTTGCTGGGTGAGTTTAGCAATATGAGTGGCATTAATTATAACATTTGGAAATACCTCTATCGGGGCGTTTAAGTCGTGGAGCATTTTCAATTCTTCTACTCGTGGAGTTTTTGCCCCAAAAATCATCGGTATTCTTAGAATGGCGTAGCGGCTAGTAGGTAAGCGCATTAAGGCATTTTCAATCTTTATTTTAAAACGGCCATAAACACTTTCACTAAGCGTTTTATCATATTCATAGGATGGATAATTGCTAAAGGAGTCAAAAACATTGGCACTTGACAGGAATAATAGTTTTGATTTATGTTTTGTTATCCAGTTTATGATTCGGTAGTGCGCGTCCAATTGCGAATTAAAATTTCCGCGTATAGCAGAAACGATGACCTTTGGCTTTAGATTATCTAATAATATAGTGATATCTTCAAGCTCCATATCATACTGAAAAAATTTTTGATTTTTTTCGTAAAAATCATTATCCGTATGATAGGTACCATAGGTGTCAAAATAGGAATTGAGCTCCTTATATAAGGCGCTGCCTATAAATCCACTTGCTCCTATGATTAAGACTTTACTCAAAAATTGTTACTGTTTAATTGCTAAATGTTGCTTTTTATAAGTGTATAAAAAAAAGTTTCAAAATCACCTACTAACGTAATCTTGAAACTTCATAAATCTGTTTTTATTATGTGTCTTATCCTTTGTAAAATGGTAATTTAACTACGGTTGCTGGTATGGATTTTTTTCGCACCTGAATAAATACATTACTTCCAGGAGAAGCGTAACTTTTAGGTACGTATCCCAATCCAATTGCTTTTTGTAACGAAGGCGACATCGTACCAGAAGTTACGACCCCTATCACTTTACCTTGTTCATCTACAATATCGTAATCTTTTCTTGGAATACCTCTTTCCTCTATCTCAAATCCTACTAGTTTGCGCGATACACCTTCTTCTTTTTGCTTTGCTAAAGCTTCTGAGTTTATAAAATCTTTAGTAAACTTGGTAATCCAACCTAATCCAGCTTCTAGTGGACTAGTTTGGTCAGTGATATCATTACCATATAAACAGTATCCCATTTCTAAACGTAATGTATCTCTTGCAGCAAGACCAATAGGCTTAATTCCATAAGAAGCACCAGCTTCTAATACTTTATCCCAAATTTGCTTTACTTCTGTGTTTCTGCAATAGATTTCAAACCCACCACTACCAGTGTAACCCGTAGCAGATATAATTACATTAGGGATATCAGCAAAATCACCTACCACAAAGTTGTAAAAGGAAATCTCGCTAAGTTTTACCGAAGTTAATGACTGCATGGCTTCAGCTGCTTTTGGACCTTGAATAGCAAGTAAAGAATACTCGTCGGATAAATCTCTCATTTCTGCACCCATACTGTTATGAATAGTTATCCACTCCCAGTCTTTTTTAATATTAGATGCATTTACTACCAAAAGATATTTTTCGTCAGCTAATTTATAGATAATCAGATCATCAACAATTCCATTTTCATTGTTGGGTAAACAGCTGTATTGTGCTTTTCCATCCACCAATTTAGAGGCATCATTAGAACTTACCTTTTGAATTAATTCAAGCGCCTTAGGCCCTGTTATCAAAAACTCACCCATATGGGATACATCAAAAACACCGACGGCATTGCGAACCGTTTCGTGTTCAACGTTTACACCCTCATAAGAAACCGGCATATTATATCCAGCAAAAGGAACCATTTTTGCTCCCAAAGCTATGTGTGTATCGGTAAGTGCAGTATTCTTCATAATTAATGATAAATGTGGTTTAAAAAATCGAGCTCGAAAGTAACAAACTTTAAAGTGCTATACAATCTTTTCAATAATATTAAGTATATCTTAATACAACGAATAGGTTTAGCTGTTCAGGTTCTTACAAGTTATATAAATGTGTTATTCCTTTGTTTGTTAGGTAATTATGCTAAAGCTTTATTTTTGCAGCTTTACCCTTAACACGGTTCCGATTGTTCTTTGTAAGGATAAAGTAATTATAAATATTTTCTGAGACCTAGATTTGAGTAATAGTTCCCTGAATTATTAATTAAAAGTTGAGTACGGTACTAATTGTTAGGAATAGACTGCCTTCTTTTATGAAGTAGGCTAAGTATTTACTTTTTTAAGAATTACTACCCTAAACTAGGAAATTAATTAGTGTTGGATATTATTTTCACTGCTATATACATAATTTATCAATGGTTTTAATTTATATTTGATAAGAATATAGATTATTAAATCAAAATTTTCTAATTTCGCACTAGGTTTTTTATAACGGGGATATAAGAAATCGTCAGGGATAACAAGCTTTCGCACAATTTATACAGATGAATTATAAAAAGTGGTATGCTTTTTGTTATTTTTAAAACAACTAATCTTTTTCACATTTATAATTATGAATTGTAATATTTTAGATTGTTTTATAAATTTGAGTTAAAAGAGAAAAGAATGCAAATATTTAAAAATAACACGTATAAAGCACTTTTACTATTTATTGTTTTAGGTCTTCCGTTTCAAGTTTGTTTTTCTCAGTCAGAAAAGGATATCAGAGAAGCAGAAATTATTAACATCCAAAGAGAAATTGTAGGAAAGTTAACGGGTCATTTACCTATCAAAGGTAAGAAGACTATTGATAGTCGTCATTCGGATAGTGAGCGAAAACTAGTTGCTAACTATTTACAAGACGAATTAGAAGAGGCTGGTTTAAAGGCAGAAGAGAATACATATAACGTGCAAGATAAACGTGGTAATGTGTATAGTGGTACTAATGTGTATGCAGAAATACCTGCAACCAATGGTAGTGATGAATATATTATTATCTCAGCACATTATGATACCGTAAAAGATAGTCCCGGAGCAGTACACAATGCTACAGGAGTTGCGATAGCATTCTACACAGCTAAAAAACTAGCAGAATTAGAGCAGAGAAATAAAAACTTTATTGTGGTATTTTTTGACCAGTGGAAAGAAAACTTAGTAGGAACACGTATGTTTATTAAGTTGATCAAAGAAAAAGGTTGGAATGTTCATTCTATGCATAGAGCTGACTATATGGGTTGGGATAATGATGAAGATAGAGCTATTGAACTATTATCTTCTAATATAAGTTTGGAATCATCTTATCGTATTGAATCTCCTGTACCAATTTATAAAAGAATGGTGGCAATACCTGAAAGTAGATTTTTTGCCAATTTTGGTTATGAAACCGTTACTTTAACTGCCGAATTGAAGAATGCAGATAATTCTCCTTTTGTAAGTCAGGAAGATGATAAATATACTACGGTGAATTTTAAATATTTAGCATCCACTACTGAAATTGTATATAACGTAATGATTGCATATGCTACTAATTAAAAAAAAGCATAACTCTCAACTAATAATAAAACAGTTAAAAGGTTCCTCTATGACAGAAGGAACCTTTTTAGTTCTTCATAGTTTTGAATAGAAATGCTTTTTTTCTTTTTATGGAGTACAGATTGTATTTGCTCTGGTATAGCTAATTCTTGCGAAATTGTTTGCTCTACAATAGCTTTAAACTTTACTGGATGAGCGGTTTCAAAAAATACCCCGTATTCATCGGCAGCAATACCATATTTTAAAAGACCTAGATATCCCACTGCGCCGTGTGGATCCGCAATATAATTATACGTGGTATATAAGGTTTCTATGGCTTTTTTGGTTTCCTCATCATTAAAACTGAAAGCCGTGAACTTTTCCTTTAATAAGTTTAAGTCATTGTTAAACAGTGTGTTGATTCTAATAAAATTACTAGGGTCGCCAACATCCATCGCATTAGACAATGTAGCTATTGAAGGTTTAGGCTCGTATACACCATTTGATAAATAGCGAACAATAGTATCATTGCTATTGGTGGCTGCTATTAATTGCTTAACAGGCAATCCCAGTTTAAATGCGACTATTCCTGCACAGATATTCCCAAAATTACCACTAGGAACGGAAAGCACCAGGTCTTTATTTTTAGATTTGAGTTGTTTGTAGGTAAATAAAAAGTAAAACATCTGGGGTAACCATCTGGCAACATTAATTGAATTGGCAGAGGTCAATTGAACTTTCTCCGTGATATCACTATCCATAAAAGCAGTTTTTACCATGCGTTGGCAATCATCAAATACACCATCAACTTCAAGTGCAGTAATATTTTTACCTAGGGTAGTTAATTGCCTTTCTTGTATGTCGCTTACTTTGCCTTTGGGATATAAAATAGTTACATCAATTCCTGGAACTCCTAGAAAGCCTTTAGCAACTGCACCTCCTGTATCTCCAGAGGTTGCAACCAATACATTTACTTTATTTTTATTAGCACGGTTGAAGTATCCTAAACACTTCGCCATAAAGCGAGCACCAACATCTTTAAAAGCCATAGTGGGCCCGTGAAATAATTCGAGTGTGGCGATACTACCTTTTTTTACTTCCACCACAGGGAACTCAAAGTTCAAAACATCCTTAAGAATAGCTCTTAAGTCATTTTCTGGAATCTCATTACCTACAAACTGAGCTATGGCTTGATAGGCAATTTCAACTTCATCGTATTGTTCAATATTTTCAAAAAATGATTTGGGCAAAGGATGTATGTCTTCAGGAAAGTACAACCCTTTATCTGGTGCAATTCCTTTTATAATAGCTTCAGAAAAAGTTACTTTAGGAGCGTTATGATGTAAGCTATAGTATTTCATTTGTTTGTTATATAACATTAAGCATTAACGTGTTATTTTTTTATGTGAAAAATCACGGAATAACTCGTATTCCTTCGGGATTAATTTTCGAAATATGGATGTCATAATCTAATTTTGTAGTTGCATACACTTCACCCATAAATTGTCCAACTTTATGGGCTATCTCTCTTCCCTTACTCAATGCAAAAATGGATGGCCCAGACCCAGATATACCGCAGCCCAGAGCTCCTGCTATAACAGCTTCATATTGAACTTCTTTAAATGCAGGGATGAGTATGCTGCGTAGAGGCTCAATAATAACATCCTTTAAGCTTCTACCAATTAACCCGTAATCATTCGTATATAAACCAGCAATTAAACCTCCGAGATTACCCCATTGCGTAATGGCTTGTTCTAGGGTTACGTTTTTTTTAAGCACCGACCTAGAATCCGAAGTCTTAATTTCGATATGCGGATGAATCACTGTAGCATAAAGATCGGCGGGTGAGGGCAGTCCTATTACTTCTAGAGGATCGTAGCTTCGCACTAAAGTAAAGCCTCCCAAAAGGGCAGGGGCTACATTATCCGCATGGGCATTACCACTAGCCGCACGTTCTCCTTCCATTGCAAAAGGTATGAGCTCCTTAGCTTTTAAGGGGCTTCCTAGTATTTGGTTAACCGCCCATACAGCTCCGGCACTGCTAGCGGCACTACTGCCTATTCCACTACCAGCTTTAATTCCTTTTGTGATAGTAATATGGACACCAACATTTTTCCCTAAATGCTCTAAAAGCGCCTTAGTTGCTACCCCGGCCACGTTTTTTTCAGGATCTGTGGGAAGGTTAGCACCATTGATGATTTCAATACTAATCCGCGGAGTGTCCGTTAACGAAACCTTCATTTCATCTCCAATAGTGTCCAAACAGCAACCTAAGACATCAAATCCACATGATAAATTGGCAATAGTAGCAGGCGAAAAAATTTTTATTTGCTTCATGGATTAATTCTTTCCTAGTCTAATAATATCCGCAAAAATTCCTGAGGCAGTAACTTCAGCTCCTGCTCCGGCTCCTTTTACTTGTAGCGGTTGAATAGGGTATCTTTCTGTAAAGAATAATACAATATTATCACTCCCCTCAAGGTTATAAAAAGGGTGTTCTTTGGGTATGAATTGTAAACCGACTTTAGCTTTGCCATTTTCAAATTGTGCCACATACTTTAACTTACTATTTTTGGCATCAGCTTCCTCGAGTAATGTACTGAAATGATCTTCGAAGCCTTGTAAAGATTTAAAAAAATCATCTACACTGTCGGTTTCGAGGCATTCCTTTGGTAAAAAGGAGTCATTTTCGATATCATTTAGTTCTAAAATATACCCACTCTCTCGTGCTAAAATCAATATTTTTCTGGCCACATCAACACCACTCAGATCAATTCGTGGATCAGGTTCTGTATATCCTTCCTGCTGTGCTTGTTTAACAATATCGTAAAAGCGTTCACCTTTTTTATAATTATTAAAAACAAAGTTGAGACTACCCGATAACACCGCTTGTATTTTATGAACTTTATCTCCGGAAGCCACAAGATTATTGAGCGTATCAATAATAGGAAGACCAGCTCCTACATTGGTTTCAAATAAAAATGAGGCGTTGTACTTGCGAGATAAATCTTTTAATTCATTATAGTTGGCATAAGCATCTGCACAAGCAATTTTGTTACAAGTAACCACAGCTATACTTTCTTGCAAGTAATTTTTGTACACATTGGCGATGGCTTCGTTAGCAGTATTATCGACAAAGATAGAATTACGAAGATTCAATTCTTTTGCTTTTTCAAAAAATTGGGATGGATCGGATTGTTGTCCTTGGGCTAGTAAGACCTGCCATTGTGTTAAATCGATACCACTTTCATTAAAAATCATTGTTTTTGAATTAGAAAGTCCAGTAACTCTAATTTTGAGGCGGAGATTATCTTTTAAATATTTTCGTTGTTGCTGCAATTGATCGATTAGTTTACCTCCAACATTACCAACCCCTGTAATAAATAAATTTAATTGTCTGGTTTTTACCTCAAAAAAACGTTCGTGTAAGGTGTTTAAGGCTTTCTTGATATCTTTTTTAGCGATAACTACTGAGATGTTTTTCTCAGATGCTCCCTGAGCAATCGCCCTAATATTTACATTGTTTTTACCAAGAGTACTAAACATTTTACCACTGATACCTTGATGATGGTACATATTATCTCCGACTAGCGCAACGATAACCACATCGTTTTCAATCTTTACTGGTTCAATCTTATGTTTATCAATTTCAAATTCAAAAGTAGCATCAAGCACTTTTTTTGCTTTTGCAGCAACCTCAGCTGCTATCGCCAGGCATATAGAATGTTCTGAGGAGGCTTGTGTAATTAAAATGACATTAATGCCTTCGAGATATAAAGCCTCAAATAGTCTTTTTGAAAAACCTGGTATACCAACCATTCCGCTTCCCTCTAATGAAAGAATGGATATATCATCTATATGGCTAATACCCGTCACGGGCTTTAATTGATTATCAACAGATCGGGTTATTAAGGTCCCTTTTGCTTCTGGCTCAAAAGTATTTTTGATATGAATTGGAATATTTTTATCTAAAACGGGGTGTATAGTTGGGGGATAAATTACTTTGGCACCGAAATGTGATAATTCCATAGCCTCATGATATGACATATGATCCACTGGTTTTGCTTGTTTTACAAGCTTAGGGTTAGCTGTGTACATACCGCTTACATCTGTCCATATTTGAAGCTCTTCAGCCTCTAAAGCTGCTGCTATAATAGCTGCGGTATAGTCAGATCCACCTCGACCTAAGGTAGTGGGGTCTCCATTTTCTGATTTAGCTATAAAACCAGGAAATAAATGTACATCACCAGAAGTAGTAGTATCGTATGCTGAGAAACGTTTATTTGTCTCTATATAATTAATGCCTACCTGACTATTATTATTTCTAATGATAAAATCTCGTGAGTCGTTTAATTGGATAGTAACGTCTTTTGCTTTGGCAGCGTGATACAATATGTACGATGATAGTATTTCTCCAAAACTAGCTAACACCGCAGATGTTTTGGGAGACAATTCATTGAGTAAGAAAATACCTTCGCACAGAGATTCTAATGTATTTATTTCTGCTTTGATTTTACTGATTACAGGGCTTTGCACTGCAATAGGAATAAGATCTTTGATAGCTGAAATATGGCGATCTTCAATCTCATTTATAATTTCTTTATAGGACTCCTGGCCCTTAGCGGCTTTTTCTCCTGCTTTTAAAAGTAAATCGGTAACTCCTCCAAAAGCGGATACCACGACATACACTTTTTGATCTCGTGATTGTTGATCAATGATATCAATAACTTTTTTGATATTGGCAGCGTTGGCAACAGAAGAACCTCCAAATTTTAGAACGTTCATTATTATTTTTTTTAAGTGAATAGTTGACTAAAGTAATGTTCGGTTACCATTAAGGTAACTTACTACTAGTATACGATGGTATATATAGAAAATTAACCCCTAGGGGTAATGGTAGTAGTCATAATAATAGTGTCCTGCTTTTTATATAAAGCGGCATGTAGGTGTACAGCTATTATTGATGAAGTAGTTATCATTTGTCTACCATTTATTAGGTTATCAAATGTATAATTTTTTAATTTTAGACAAAATTAATCAATCAAAAACCTTAAATTTTTATTAGGTTCATAATTTTGTCCCTCTTTTGTTAAAGAATAATTAAAGATATATGAAAATATTATCAGCAAATCAATTAAAAGAAGCTGACCAGGTTACTTTAGAAAACCAGCAGATAAGTTCACTTGACTTAATGGAGCGAGCAGCCTCACAGGTATTTAATTCTATTCATCAAAAATTAAAAGGTGCCCCGATACTGATACACGTATTTTGTGGAATAGGAAATAATGGGGGAGATGGCTTAGTTATTTCAAGATTATTGCTAGAGCATGGATATACTGTTAAGACATACATAGTAAACTTTAGTGAGCATCGTTCACCTGAGTTTTTAGACAATTATGATCGGCTTAAAAGCATGAGCAAAGAATGGCCTATTCAGTTAAGGTCTGAGGAAGATTTTCCAAAAATTGCTAGACAAGATATGGTTATCGATGCGATTTTTGGGATTGGATTGAACCGTCCCATGGTCTCTTGGGTTGTGGATTTGGTGAAACATATTAATGAAGCACGTTGTTTTACATTAGGAGTGGATGTGCCTTCTGGTTTATATTCAGATAAAGCACCAGATGATCCAAATGCTGTAATTGTTGCTTCTACCACAGTCACCTTTCAATCTCCGAAAATGGTGTTTTTCTTACCGCAAACAGGTAAGTATACCGAAAACTTCGAAGTTATAGATATTGGATTGGATAAAGATTTTCTTCACCAGGTAAATCCTCAAGCGTTATTATTTCATAAAAGAGAAATTAGTACTTTATATAAACCAAGACCCAAGTTTTCTCATAAGGGGACTTATGGACATGCGGTAATTATTGGTGGGAGCTATGGAAAGATTGGTAGTACCATATTAGCAAGTAAAGCTGCACTTCGTATAGGTGCAGGTTTAGTAAGCGCATATGTACCTGAATGTGGCTATATACCGTTACAAACATCTAACCCTGAGGTTATGGTGATCACGGATGGAGAAAAAAACATTACAACTATTGATATCTCAATATCGCATAATGCTATTGGTATTGGCATGGGGTTGGGTACTTCTGATCAAACTACAACAGCATTTATTAAATTCTTAGAACAAAATAAATCTCCATTAGTTATTGATGCCGATGCAATTAATATTTTGGCTAAAAATGATAATTATAAAGAATTGATACCAGAAAATGCTATTTTGACGCCTCATCCTAAAGAATTAGAACGCTTAGTAGGTAGCTGGGAGCACGATTTTGAAAAAATCGAAAAGGCTAAAGCATTTTCAAAAAAATATCATTGTATACTGATAATTAAAGGTGCCTATAGTATAGTGGTTGCAGGTAATAATTTGTATGTCAATAGTACAGGTAATCAAGGTATGGCTACTGCGGGTAGTGGTGATGTATTAACGGGGGTTATAACAGGGTTGATTGCTCAGGGATACGATCCATTACAAGCGTCTATATTTGGTACTTACTTACACGGCAGAGCAGGAGATATTGGTGCATCCAAGAAAGGTTATGAATCCTTAATTGCGGGAGACCTCATTACTAATTTAGGTAATGCCTACGTCGATTTGTTTAAAAGAGAAGCTACAAAACCTGAAAATTAACTACTATAAAAGTTTCATAAAACGTTAGTTTTTTACAATTTTATAGAACATATTGAGTTGTTAATTCAACTTAAAAACATAAAATTATGAAGAAACAACTGCTTGCTGTACTAATATTATTAGTTGTTATAGTTCAATCTTGTTCCAAAGATGATGGGCCTCCTGTAGTGACGCTTGATGTCGATACCATTGGATTAGAAACATTAACAGGCGGGACCTCATATCAAGGTTGGTTGGTTGTAGATGGCGTATCAAAACCCACAGCCAAATTTACGAATCCCAACCAAACTATAGCGCTTACGGTATTACAGTCAGATGCTCAAGATGCTTCAGGTTTTTATATCACTGTAGAGGCTGTGGGCGACAATGATAACTTACCATCAGATGCAGTGGTCTTGTCAGGAACATTTAATGGAAACTCTGCGACATTGGATTTTGATTCTGTGGTTGGAGATTTAGCCAATGTTAGTGGAGAATTACACTTAGCTACGTATACCGATGATGACCCAGATAACGACCAGTTCGGTGTTTGGTTTAGTCAAGGATTAACTGCACCAGGTCTAAGTTTACCAGCCTTGGGATCTGGTTGGAAATATGAAGGGTGGGTTAACTTTGGTAATAGAACCGTTTCCACCGGTACATTTGATGATCCAGCTGCCACAGATGATGCCAATTTTTTCAGAGGATCAGGAGGTGTAGTACCTAATTATCCTGGTGAGGACTTTTTAATTTTACCAAGCCAAATACCACTTACAGGAGTTACTTTTCCTGCTGATGTTACTAATAGAACCGTATTTATTACTATTGAACCCTTTGAAGATAGAGACCCGGCTCCATTTTTTATTCGGCCATTGAGTGTCAACGTAGGAGCAATGACAGGTGCTGATAATCCGTACACTATGCTACCGAACACACAAGAGCCTTCAGGTAGGGTGGTACGACCCAATTAATTTTAAGATAGAAGGTCGTCATCGTCTTGGATGATAATTAAGCATAATATGATTAAGGTGGCTCGTATCTAGGTGCATATAGATTTCAGTAGTGGTAATACTTTCGTGACCTAACATTAATTGAATAGCTCTAAGATCAGCGCCATTTTCTAGTAGGTGTGAGGCAAAAGAGTGTCTAAACGTATGCGGGCTTACATTTTTTTGTAAGCCTGCTTTTTCAACAAGCCGTTTTACAATCGTAAAAATCATGGCCCTTGTTAATTGACGCCCTCTTCGGTTAAGAAATAAAGTATCTTCGTGCCCTGATTTAATATCTAAATGATTGCGAGTATTGTCTTTATAGGAGTTGATATAGTTTTGTGTAATTTCGCCAATAGGGATAAAGCGCTGTTTATTTCCTTTACCGGTGACACTGATATAGCCTTCGTCAAAAAATAAATCCGATAATCGTAAATTTATCAATTCACTTACACGCAGTCCACAACCATATAAAGTCTCGATAATCGCTCGATTACGTTCGCCTTCGGCTTTACTTAGGTCTATTTGCGCTATAAGTTCATCGATCTCATCCACAGACAAGGTGTCCGGTAAATTTCTCCCGATTTTTGGGGTTTCGATTAGATCCATTGGATTTGTTTCTCGATAATCTTCAAAAACTAAATAGTAAAAAAAGCTTTTAAGACCAGATATGACTCTTGATTGAGATCGTGGGTTAAGTTCTTTGGAAATCGAGTATATAAATTGTTGCACCGTTTCTTGATCAATATCAAGAGGAGACTTTATTATTTTATGATTTTCTAAATGGTCCATTAGTTTTTTGACATCTAAAACGTAACTAGCCACTGAATTAGACGATAACCCCCGTTCAATTTTGAGATAATGCGTGTATTCTTGTAAAGCAGATTTCCAGTTCATTTTAAATAATTAATAATCAGATCAATATATAATTGATAAATATTAAGCAAGACTCTTAAATTAATAATATCCATTCGACAAATTGCACTTTTTTAACGATTAAACGAAAAAATTTGTTAAAATTTGTATGCAATTAAATTAAAAATATTTAGATTCGACAAAATTTTAAACAAACAATTATTATGAAAAAACTAATTTTGACTGCTATGGCAGTGGCTACATTTGGTTTTATGAGTGCCCAGGAAGAAGGTATTCGTTTTGGTGCAAAAGCAGGTCTTAACATCGCATCTATCACAGGAGATGATACAGATGATTTAGACTCTAGAACTTCTCTACATATTGGAGCAGTTGCTGAAATTCCAATTTCTGAAAAGTTTGCTTTTCAACCAGAACTTTTATACTCGGCACAAGGAGCTAAGCAAGATATTGGAGGAGATGACCTTGTTTTAGCTTTAGATTATTTAAACTTACCTTTAATGGCTAAGTACTATGTAGCTGAAGGCTTCAGTTTACAAGCAGGACCTCAAGTTGGTTTTTTACTTTCCTCAAAAGTTAAATTGGATGGTGATTCTGTAGATGCCGAAGGAGTAAATGATATTGATTTTGGTCTTAACTTTGGTCTAGGATACCAATTAGATATGGGGCTATTCTTTGACGGTCGTTATAACTTAGGTTTATCTAATATCAATGATGAAGGTGATTCCGATAATCAGAATGGTGTAATCCAATTTTCTGTAGGTTATAAATTTTAAGAAATTTAATTCAAATAGAAAAAAGGTGCTCAGTTTTGAGCACCTTTTTTATTTAAGGTAAAACACCTATTTTTACTCAAGATGATAATTAATATACGTATGTTAAACAAAATAATACCAATTCTAATAGCCCTATTTCTTATAAACCTATCTTGTTTCGCTCAAGATGAAGAACGACTATATACACGAGCAGGTTTTAAGATAGGTCTCAATTACGCTAATGTTAGTGGTGATCTTGATAGTGATGCACGGACTAGACTACATCTGGGAGCTGTTTTAGAATTTCCGTTAAACTATAAAACTTTTATACAGGTAGAGGCGCTGTACTCAGCTCAGGGGTATACCATAGGTTCTGGTGATGCAGAGAATGATATCAGTCTCAACTATTTGGCCTTGCCAATCATTGGTAAATATGAGTTTGCTAAAGGGTTCTCTATAGAAACGGGCCCCAGGTTTGCCACCTTAGCCTCTGTTACTGACTCTGAAAATACAGATACCGATGAATTTTATGATTCGTTTAGTGATTTTGATTTTGGTTGGGATATAGGTTTAGGATATAAATTTGAAAGTGGAATGTTTTTCCAGGCAAGATATACGTTTGGCTTATCTGATATTAATAATATTCAAGGGAGCAACAGTTCATTTAATACCAGTCTTGCTCAGCTATCCATAGGATATCTTTTTAAAACTCGCAATAACAGAAGGCCATTTGATGAACAACAAGGCAATTAAAAAATAAATAAAAATTTAATGAAGTTAATTATTGTTAACGGTCCTAATCTTAACTTACTTGGTAAAAGAGAACCAACTATATATGGGAATCAAACCTTTGAAGCTTTTTTTAGTACACTTCAATTTAAATATAAAGAAATTGAATTGGCATATTATCAATCGAATATAGAGGGAGAACTGATTTCAAAAATACAGGAGGCTGATGATGAATTCGATGGAGTCATCCTAAATGCTGGGGCATATACGCATACATCAATAGGTATAGGGGATGCGGTTAAAGCTATAGAAAAACCTGTTATTGAAGTTCATATTTCCAATACCTATGCTAGAGAATCTTTTAGACATCAATCGTATATATCGGCCAATGCTGCCGGCGTAATCCTAGGTTTTGGATTGCAAAGCTATGAATTGGCTATTCAACATTTTATTTTAAAATAATGGGGTTAACCTATTTTAATTGGAGTAGTGGTAAAGATTCTGCACTAGCTTTATATCAAATTCAAAAATCGCAATTTTTAAAGGTGTCTAAATTAGTTACCACAGTTAATGCTGAATATGATAGAGTTTCTATGCATGGGCTGCGAATAGAGTTATTGGAACAACAGGCACAACAGATGAATATTCCACTTCATAAAATTTTTCTACCAGGTAATGTTTCTATGAAACAATACGACTCTATTATGGTAGATGAAATGAATTTATTAAAACGTCAGGGCTTTACGGATTGCATATTTGGAGATATTTTTCTGGAAGACTTAAAAGCGTATCGCGAAGCAAAACTACATACAGTTGGTATAACTGCGCATTTTCCACTTTGGAAAAAAAACACCAAACAGTTGATGGAGTCTTTTATCGAAGATGGTTTTAAAGCGATTACAGTTTGCGTCAATGCTAACTATCTAGATGATACATTTTGTGGTCGAATTATTGATGAAGCATTCATAAATGAATTACCAGCAAATGTGGATCCCTGTGGAGAAAATGGGGAGTTTCATACGTTTGTTTTTGATGGTCCAATTTTTTCAAAACCCGTAGATTTTGAAATTGGAGAAAAGGTATTGCGCACTTATGAACTTTCCGAGGATGATGAAGATAATTGTTTTTCTAAAAAGGATGAACCGGCCAATTGGGATAATTCATTTTGGTACTGTGACTTACTACCCAAGTGACGTCATCTTTATAAAAAAAAGACTACCTAAAATAGATAGTCTCTTCTTATATTGTTTTTTTGATATTTTTTATAAATGGATCACCTCACCATAGGCATCAGCGACGGCTTCCATAACCGCTTCGCTCATCGTTGGGTGTGGATGTACTGCTTTAAGTACTTCGTGACCTGTCGTTTCTAGTTTTCTACCTAATACAGCTTCAGCGATCATATCGGTAACTCCAGCACCAATCATATGACACCCTAGCCACTCACCATATTTAGCATCAAAAATTACTTTTACAAATCCATCTTTAGTTCCGGCAGCACTGGCTTTACCTGAAGCAGAGAAGGGGAATTTACCGATTTTTAATTCGTAACCAGCTTCTTTAGCTTCTTTTTCGGTCATACCAACACTTGCAATTTCTGGTGATGCATATGTACAACCCGGAATATTACCATAATCAAGGGCTTCCACGTGCATTCCGGCAATTTTTTCCACGCAGATGATACCTTCAGCAGAGGCAACGTGTGCTAATGCAGGTCCAGGTACCACATCTCCGATGGCGTAAACACCAGGGATATTGGTTTGGTACCAATCGTTAACTACAATTTTATCTCTATCGGTAGCAATACCTAATTCTTCTAAACCTATGTTTTCAATATTGGTTTTAATACCTACAGCAGATAATACTACATCAGCCTCAAGTACTTCTTCACCTTTTTTAGTTTTAACGGTAGCCTTAACGCCATCACCACTAGTATCTACACTTTCTACAGAACTATTGGTCATTACTTTGATTCCGGCTTTTTTAAAGTTTCTTTCAAATTGTTTTGAAACCTCTTCGTCTTCTAAGGGTACTAAATTAGGAAGAAATTCAACAATGGTTACTTCTGTTCCCATAGCGTTATAGAAATGAGCAAATTCTACACCTATAGCACCTGATCCAACCACTATCATTTTTTTAGGTTGTTTCGGTAAGGTCATTGCTTTACGGTACCCGATAACTTTTTCACCATCTTGAGGTAAATTAGGTAATTCTCTAGATCTTGCTCCTGTGGCTATAATGATGTGTTTGGCTTCATATTCCTTTTCATTTCCATCTGTATCTTTAACCGAAACTTTACTTGCACTTTTTAATTTACCAAAACCTTCAATTACGTCAATTTTGTTTTTTTTCATCAAAAACTGAACTCCTTTGCTCATACCTTCAGCAACACCACGGCTTCTTTGAACTACCGCATCAAAATCTTTATCAAATTTATCTACTGTTAAACCATAGTCTGAAGCATGTTTAAGATAATCAAAAACCTGGGCACTTTTTAATAGTGCTTTTGTGGGTATACAACCCCAGTTAAGGCATACACCACCTAAGCTTTCTTTTTCAATCACTGCGGTTTTGAAACCTAATTGAGATGCCCTGATGGCTGTAACGTATCCTCCTGGGCCACTACCCAAAACTATTATATCATATGAGCTCATAAATCGTTGTTTTTTTTGAATTGACGAATTTACGGATAATTGTGATAACCTAAAAGTGATTTACCTAAGCTTTGATTGAATTAACTTTTGAAGTGATGGTACTACTTCCGTTGTAAACCAAGGATTTTTTTTGAGCCAAATATTATTTAAAGGAGAGGGATGAGGAATCGGAAAGTAATTGGGTAAATACTCCTTAAAATTTTGTACACGCTTGGTCAACGTATGCGAATCGTTTAAATAATAATCCTGGGCATATTTACCAATTAAGATTTTAATATGATTATCGGGTATGTTTTTTAATATTTTTTGGTGCCATAAAGGAGCACAAAGTGGACTAGGAGGCAAGTCCCCTGTTTTACTTTTACCAGGATAACAAAACGCCATCGGTAAGATGGCGAATTGTTTTGTGGTATAAAAATCATGATTAGGAATACCTAACCACTCTTTAAGTCTTATGCCGCTTGGATCATCCCAGGCTTTATTTTGATAATGTGCCTGTCTTCCTGGTGCTTGACTAATCAAAAGTATAGAAGATGTATCACTAAATTTAAATATAGGATTACTACCTAAAGCTAAAAACTCAGCACATTTAGTACATTTTGAAATATTACTTTTTAGATGATCCAATAGCAATTTTATAATTCTAAATCGATAAAGTCTGAAGTGCTAAGATTTAATTTAGCCATTACTTTATCTAAGTCACTAACATCGTTTGTTTGCGCAAACTCTGAAGGAACAATTACAATTCTTAAAATCTGGTTGTCCGTAAAAGATGCTGGCAAAGAAGCAAAGTCATCAGACTCTAATATGATCTCTAAATCGAAGATACCAGTGGCATCATCAAAGATAAAGTTATATCTGTATTGTGCATAGCCCCCATCTGCAAAGAAAAATACTCTTGGCATAGGCTCCCAAACATCAGCTCCGTTTGCGTCTGATGCTACAGGGTCAAGTATATAAGCCAGAGCTACATCTGATTCAAAAACATCGATAGTATTAGGGACAGGGATATTTACAAACGCATCAAAGCCATTATCAGAGATAAAATCTACGTTATCTACTTCAAAGGTTTGTGCTAAAAACACACCGCCATCTTGCCCGTCTTGACCATCAAATCCTGGGGGTCCAGGAGGTCCTTGTGGTCCTTCACAAGACATAAATAATACTGTTGCTAAAAATAGAATTGAGAATATTCGTTTCATAGTTTATATGTTTTTGAGATTATCAGTTTTAGTGATATCAAGAAGCGTTCCAAAAATTACTTAGTAGTTGATTTATCAAAATTAATACTGATAGAATTTACACAATACCGCTGTCCAGTTTCGGTTGGACCGTCATCAAATATGTGACCTAGATGACTACCGCAATTAGCACATAAGATTTCCGTTCGGATCATACCGTGTGAAGTATCTTTAACATACTCAACACTTCCTTCAATCGATTTATCAAAACTAGGCCAACCACATCCAGCATCAAATTTGGACTCACTCGTAAATAAAGGTGTGTCACAAGCCATACAAGTATACGTGCCGTTTTCAAAATGAATGTTGTATTCACCGCTGAAAGGGCGTTCGGTTCCTTTTTGCCTTAGTATTTTATATTGCGCTTCAGTGAGTTGTTTTTTCCATTCCTCTTCAGATTTCTCTATTTTGTATTTTCCCATTGTTATTTTTCTTTTGGTTTAAAAACTAGTGCATCTCCATTAATACAATGTCTCATTCCTGTGGTTTCTCTTGGTCCGTCATTAAATATATGGCCAAGGTGACCACCACAAGTAGCGCACACGGCTTCGGTACGAGCATAGCCTAATTTATGGTCAATATCCTTGTCTACATTACCATCTATAGCTCTATCAAAACTTGGCCATCCGGTTCCACTATCAAACTTGTGTTCACCTTCATACAGCGGTGTATTGCAAGCAGCACAATAAAAAGTACCGCTGGTGTAAATTTTATTCAATGGGCTAGAAAACGGTCGTTCTGTTCCTTCCTGTCGTAGAACATAATACTGTTCTTTGGTCAATACTTCTTTCCATTCCTTATCGGATTTAGAAATTGGATACGTTTTTTCTTTAGCGTCGTTTTTCTGAGCAGTACCTGTACATCCGAATACAAGCGACAATAAGCTAAACAAGATTATATTTTTCATAATTTCTTTTTTATATGGGTCGTTTATAATGTTTTTACCTAACAGTGATCTGGTATTACGATTTTGTTAAAAAGTTTACAACTTTAGTAATGACTTGAGCATCCCCAAGAATTTTTCGGTGGCCTAAGGTTGTAGTTAAAAATAAATCACTATCAGGCAAACTTTGGTGAATTTGTTCAGCACAGCTGTAATGTACATCTACGTCATCCTTGTCGTGAACCACTAGGGTAGGTACCTTAACCTGCTTAGCAGACAAAGCTCCTGAATAACTATCTAGATCTTCCCCAAACTTGGTGTCAAAATAGTTTTTCATAAGCTTACCTACTTTTTGACTCAGTTGTATATTACTAATAAAATCCTTGACAATTTCTGTTACACTATTTGCGGTTCCTATTATTACTAATTTTTTAATAGAAAGACCATCTTTAGTTGCTCTAAGTAAAGACATTCCTCCTAATGAATGGCCTATTGCGGCTTCAAAAGGTCCGTAGAGCTCTTCGAGATAATGTATAGTTTCTATAAAGTGCGGCATCATAGACCACTTACCAGGAGAACGTCCGTGCGCTGGAGCATCAAAACTTATGGTGCTGTATCCGTTGGCTAGGAGTTGATCTGCAATTTTAGATAATTGTGTGCCACTACCGGACCAACCGTGCGCCAGTAAAATTTTCTTATCAGATGTACCATACTTGTAAACGATTACTTCTCTATTTATGCGGGGAACAAGAACTTTTTCTTTTTCACTCTTTTCATACATTGTACGCTCTCTTTTGGGCATTTCATAACTAAAAGGTGTTAAAAAGATTCTTGCTGCAAACCGTGAAGCTAAAAATGGGGAAATAAAATTTAAAAGCTTACCTGTTTTGATAATCCATTGTGGTATTAGTAAGGATTGTACAGGTAAAGTATCTTTATCCAGTTGATTCATTGTTAAACTAATAATGTGTTTAAAATTACAGCTTCCTTGTTTTTATAGAGAACAATTAAGATTAATTAACAAATATGCTTTGGATTTTAGTAAAATAGATATTTTCCAAAATTAGCAAGCTCAGATTTTCTTTTAACCTGATAAAGTCCGTAATTTTGTAGCTTATTTTTTCAGACAACACAATGAAGGTAGATACAACGGAACTAGATAAACAAGAAAAGGAATTATACGATTATCAAAAACGAGATATTGATAAAGTCTTCTCTAGACTTGAAAAATATAATGATAATTATAATTTATTGTATCAGCTTCCTACTGGTGGTGGTAAAACGGTGATATTTTCTGATATTGTAAGAAGGTATATTGAAACCAGAGGTAAAAAAGTGGTTGTTTTAACACATAGAATTGAGTTGTGTGCGCAGACTTCCAATATGCTTTCCGAATTTAATGTTAAAAATAAAATTATCAATAGCTCCGTTAAAGAACTTGAAGATCAGGATGAGTACATGTGTTTTGTGGCGATGGTGGAAACCTTAAACAATCGCCTTAATGATGATAAGCTAGAGCTAAGAGATGTTGGAATGGTTATTATCGATGAGGCTCATTACAATTCCTTTAGAAAGTTATTTAAGTTTTTCAAAGGGTGTTTTATTCTTGGGGTAACTGCAACCCCATTGAGTTCTAATATGAAACTTCCTATGAAAGACAAGTATTATGAACTCATCACGGGTGATACCATAAACAGTCTTATTGAAAAAGGATTTTTGGCGAAACCGGTCACCTATACTTATGATGTTGGATTAGGGTCATTAAAAATAGGAATGAATGGTGATTATACCGTTAAATCTTCAGAAGATTTGTACGGTAACTCTTTAATGCAAGAAAAACTGCTCAAAGCTTATGAAGAGCGAGCTAAAGGCAAAAAGACGTTGATCTTTAACAATGGAATTAATACCTCTATCCAAGTTTACGAAACCTTTAAACACGAAGGATATCCTATTAGACATTTAGATAATACAAACAGTAAACAGGAGCGGAGTGATATTTTAGAATGGTTCAAAAATACAGACGATGCCATCTTGACTTCAGTTAGTATATTAACTACTGGATTTGATGAACCAACCGTAGAAACTGTTATATTAAATAGAGCAACGAAATCATTGACCCTTTATTTTCAAATGATTGGTAGAGCTTCGAGAATTTTACCGGAGAAGAAAGAATTTTCAATCATTGACCTAGGTAATAATACAGCTCGATTCGGATTGTGGAATTCAGGAGTGAATTGGCAGTCGATTTTTAGAAATCCTGATTTTTATTATGATAATCTGGTTGCGGATGAGGAAATTGAAAGAAATTTTAAATACGTAATGCCAGATGATGTTAGGAAAGAATTCAAAAACTCTGAAATAACAGAGTTTGATATAGAAGAAGAATACGCAAAAACCAAGCGCTTTAATAGAAGAAGCATGACGGTCATCGAAAAATCGGTAGAACAACACGCTAAAATGTGTAAAGAAAATAGCGAAGATGTTTTTGATGCTAGAATTTTAAGTAGATTATTAAAAGATGATATCGAATATAGAGTCCGTAGATATTCCTATTGTATTAGTAAGAGTACCAAGAACTACAGGGATTGGTTAGAAGAAGAATATAAGCGTAAGTTGCGTACTAAAATCAATCAACTTTTTATTGGTGAATAAGCTATTGAATATCAATATACTATTCTGTTATTGATTTGTAATTATCATAATTTTTAGTTCTAAACTCAATTTTTAAGTTTTTCATCTATTTAACTTTTTCGTTCATCGAAAAGGTGAAACAACAGTGTTTTATTGTTAAATACTTAACTATATTTATAGAATTGTATTAATAATTAAAACACTCAACACATGAAAACTTTTAAAAATTTATGGGTACTAGCACTAAGTTGTACCTTACTTTTTTCTTGTACTACATCAGAAGAGGACTTAACTACCCAGTCAGAAGTACCACAAGATGTCCTAGCAAAATTAACTGCTGCCCATTTTGATACCAGTGGAGCAAAACTTACCCATTTTATGGGAGAAGATGGTGTAGCTGTAGAAGACATGTTTTTTTCCTTTGCACAGATTGATGAATTAGCAAGCGAAGCTCAGCAGCCATTTCAAAAACATTACCGCACCAGTAATTTAGTTACTGGTCTACCAAGACAGATTACGGTAAGCGTAGATCCTAATTTGGGAAATTTAGGATCTGATGCATTAGATGCAATGATCGCTATGTATAATGCGGAAAACCTTCAGTTAAACTTTACAAGAGTAAATTTTGGCGGAAAAGGAAAAAATAAAGCTGATATTGAAGTGACTGAATTTTATGAATTAGAGTCCGGTGGATTTATCACGCTTGGTAGAGCTGCAGGATTTCCAACAAGAAAAGGAGATCCAGCAAAAGGGTTTGGAATCAATAGTAGATGGTTTGAGTTGTTAAACCCATCTTTAGCAGAGGTTACAGGAACTATGGCTCACGAAGTAGGGCACTGTATCGGTTTTAGACACACAGACTATATGACCAGAGAAAGCTGTGGTCAAAATATTAATGAAGGCAGCGCTAGAGTAGGAGCCATCTACATCGAAGGCACACCAACAGGATCTGATGCTACCTCATTAATGCAAGCTTGTGGACCTGCAGATAGATTTAATGCTAATGACAAAATCGCTTTAGACGTACTATATTAGCACTGTAGATCTATTTAATTCTAGAAAAACAAGGCTTCTTAGGCCTTGTTTTTTTATACTGAATATTATTTGTAAGATAAAACCTCCTGTTATTTAATAAATTTTTAAAAATTTTAAAAATTTGGTAATTATATGGAAATAATAATCCTTTTGATCAATTATGTTAAAATTAGTTTACGGTATAATAATCATGCAAGCAATGCCGTTACAAATTGAGAAATGTAACTTAAAACCCAAATTTCAAATGAAAAAGAAAAATCTTTTAGCAGTTTTAGGAACTGCATTATTAGTAAGTTTTACACTGACTTCTTGTCAAAATGATAGTGAATCAGATGAAGTACAAAGTATAGATCCATCTATCTTGTCCAAACTAAATAGCTTAGGATTCGATACATCAGATACTTTTGAAGATACGTTCAATGGTAAAACAGGATATGTAGTGGAGCGCGATATATTTTTAACCAAAGAAGATATTGCTAATTTATCTACAACCAAAAACCTGGATGGTCACGACATTAACGAAAAACATTATAGTACCAATAATTTAGTAAGTGCTCCCCGAGTAGTTAACGTTTATATGGATGTAGAGTTTAATTCAACTATGCAGGCTGCCTTTGATGACGCCTTAAACCGTTATAATTCGTTAGGCTTAGATTTAACTTTTCAAAGAGCGACAAGTGAAGGAGCGGATATTGATATTTTAGCAGAAAAGTTGAAAAGAGCACCAGGAGGATTTGTAATTTTAGGAAGAAGTGCTGGTTTCCCAGATGCAAATGGAGACCCTGCAACGCCAATTGTGTTAAACTCTGATATCTATAATCCTCGTAGAGGTGGTATACCCGCTGATGCCGCGACTGTTATTGCACATGAGATAGGTCACGCAATAGGATTTAGACACACAGACTATTTTGATCGTTCATTTAGTTGTGGTCAAGGTGGCGATGAGGGAGACGCTGGTGTTGGTGCTGTTTATATTCCAGGTACACCCGCAGGACCAGAAAATGGATCTTGGATGTTGGCGTGTAGTAATGGAACGGATAGACCATTTACATCTGGTGATGTAACTGCCTTACAAACATTGTATTAGGAGATAAACAAAACTGTTTAATCTGTGATATATTAGAAAATCAGGAGCTGTTTTATAAGGCTCCTGATTTTTTTTATGCTTTGCTGTAACAATATTGTGATTCATTCGTCATATGGTTGTAGAAGTTAGTTAACAAGAGTGTAAAAGGGCGTTGCTCCTGGTTACTGGGAGAAATGCTTTTTAAAATAAAACACTACTTTATCGGTCAATCAGAAAACGATTGCTTTAACTTACAATTTAATTTTTTACGTTATAAAAGAGCGTTTATCTTGATACTCTCGGGATGAGCGCTTTTTAATTTTAGTACCTTCGTAGTATTCGAATAAATATAAAGTAGTCTTCCTTTTTTGGAGAATAATGATAAAAAATATTAGTAATCTTGCTGCTATGAATCTTACCCCTACAGAATCCATAGATAAAATTGCGATTAAGCTTACTCCAAAAGCTGAAAAATTCGTTAAAAAAGGGCATCCCTGGATCTTTGAAAGCAGCATCGTAAAACAAAATAAAGAAGGGAAGGCAGGTGATCTTTGTATAATTTTCGACCAAAGTAAAAATAACTTTTTAGCCTGTGGGTTGTATGATCCTGACTCCCCGATCAGAATAAAAGTATTGCAAGTGCATAAAGCAGCGACCATAAACGAGCATTGGTTTCAGCAAAAAATAGTGGCTGCTTTTCATAAAAGGAGAGATTTATTACAAACAGATACCAATAGCTACCGTCTTATTTTTGGAGAAAATGATGGTTTGCCTGGTTTAATTGCGGATGTTTATGATACAGTTCTGGTACTAAAATTATATTCTTTTATTTGGTTTCCGTATTTGCACTGGATTGTAAAATCCTTGATCAAAGAATCTAATGCAAAGATTTGCGTATTAAGGCTTAGTAGAGCACTTCAAAAGAAAGAAAACAGCCTGAAGCTTAAAGAGGGCGATGTGCTACACGGGGTTTTAGAAAATGAAGTGGTCATTTTTAAAGAACATGGAGTTCTTTTTTCGGCAAACGTAATTAAGGGGCATAAAACCGGATACTTTTTAGACCACAGACATAACCGAAAGCAGATAGGAGACTTAGCTGCCAATAAGACAGTTTTGGATGTGTTTTCATATGCGGGTGGTTTTTCAGTACACGCATTGGTAGGAGGCGCTAAAGAAGTTACTAGTATTGACATTAGTAAGCAAGCCTTAGCACTAGCCAAAGCCAACGCAAATCTTAATGATTACAAAGGGACGCATCATACCATGGTTATTGATGCATTTGAAGGTTTAGCGCAGCTTATCCATCAGGGAAAGAAGTACGATATGGTTATCATTGATCCTCCTTCATTTGCAAAACAAGAAATAGAAGTCCCTAAAGCTATCAAAAGTTACGAAAAACTAGCTGGGTTAGGAGCAGCACTAGTGAAAAATAAAGGGCTACTGGTTTTAGCTTCTTGTACCTCTCGAGTTTCGGCGGATGATTTTTTTAAGGTCAGTGAAAAAGGAATTGTAACTCAGGGGTTAACTTTTGAATGTATTCAAAAAACATTTCACGATGATGATCACCCTATAGGTTTTCCAGAGGGGGCTTATTTAAAGTGCGGATACTACCGTATATCCTAAAAAAAAGCAGCTAATGCTGCCTTATTTTTAATGTTTACCGTAGATATGAACTTTTCCTCTTCTTCGAGATCGGTTTTTAGTATCATAAATAAAAGTAATGTCTCGTATTACTCTATGATTAACTATTAGGTCTATCACTCTAGTACTTGCACTTCTATTAAAATGATGGCGAAGTGATATTTCTTCCTTCTTACTATTACCATATTCAACCACCATTTTATGTATATTGATCGAACCTCCGGTCACCTTTACTTTTAACTTTTTAAACACCCCTTTTTTAGCAGTTACCTTAACCACATCTCTGTCCAACTTATAATTTACTGTACTACAACCCAAATACTCCCAATAGCTACTATGTGCTGCTTTAAAACTACTGCCAATCCATAGTAGCGCTATAAGAGAACTGAAAATCATAACATGTTTTAACATCGTATTTTTCATAACGTTTAGTTTAAAGATTTAGTAGTTAGACGCAACGAGGAGCTAAAGGTTTAATTGATACTTAAAAAAAGGGTAAGCAAATTTGCTTACCCTTTTTGAAAATAAAATAAAATTAGTGCTTATTCGTTGGCAGAGAGTAACGCAAAGAACTTGTCTAAGTTTGGTAATAATACAATTCTAGTTCTGCGATTAGCGGCCATATTTTCTTTGCTGTCATTGGGTACTAATGGCTTGTAACTACTTCTACCTGATGCAATTAATTTCTCTGGAGCTACATCGTAAGTGTTTTGCAATTTTCTTACAATTGAGGTTGCTCTTTTAACACTAAGATCCCAGTTGTCTTCTAATACCGGAGTGTTGATTGTTCTTGGGTCTGTATGCCCTTCCACCATAACCTCGAGACTAGGCTCAGAGTTGATGACGTTTGCTAATTTTTGAAGTACATCATTAGCTTTATTGCTTACACGATAGCTACCAGTGTTGAATAACAGTCTGTCTGAAATAGAAATCATCACCACAGTATTGTCAATATCTACGGATATATCGTCATCTTCTTTAAGATTACTATCAAGAGAATTTCTTAGATTATAAGAAACCGCTAGATTCATAGAGTCTTCTAATGTTTTAGCTCCCTTCAATTTTTCAGGATCAACCTTAGTTAAGGTTTCTTTCATCTTATCTTTAGTGTTATTGGATAACACGGCAAGATCTTCTACCATTACCATTTTTTCGTTATTGGATTCCGTTAGCGTATTAATCTTTGCATTATAGTCCGCTACACGAGCTTCAATTTTAGCAAATTTTGACTCTAACTCTTGTTTTTCTACGCTTGTACGCTGTAGATTACTTCTGGTATCCTGTAGCTCTTGCTCTAGTGCAACATACTTTTTCTTTGATACACAAGAAGTCAATAAAAATACCCCAGATAATGTGATTAATGTGAATGTTTTTTTCATGGTTATTTAAATTAGTTACTAATAGTTAAACTATCGACTTGCTAAATTATTGCTATGTGGTATCCCAAAATTATCACACAAAAACCTTAAGATTTGTTAATATTTTTTTTGAAGTCAAATCATATTTTATTGAGCTAATTGATATACAATATATTAAGTGATAGTTGTAATACAAAGCATCGAAGAAATACAAATTTTAAATAATCCATATAATAATTTGTAACATTGCACTCAAACTACAGTCCTATGATGATAGGAAACAACTAATTATAATTGGGGAGCAATGAAACTAAAAAGAATGATAAGGATTAAGGTCCTAATCGTATTAAGTCTACTACCATTTTGTTCATTTTCGCAATCAACTTTAAATTATGCAGATGATAATTTTATAGGGTTTACTACCATAACCACTAGCGATGGTTTACTACAATTACCAATATTTAAGGGCTGTAATTGTGATAATTTAACTCTTGCTTCTGCATTAGATGAATCCGATGCTGAAGAGGTTTTGGGAGATATGACAGGTTTCTGGGAGACGGATAGATTTAATCCTTTTACAGAGGAAGTAAATTATCCGTTTGTATTGCAATTTCAAACCGATTCATTTGCTGCCCCTGTGAATAAAAAAATGCACGTTACCTCAAGATATGGATGGAGAAGAGGCAGACCACATCGAGGAATTGATATTGATTTGGTTACCGGTGATGATGTCAAATCCATTCTATCTGGTAAAGTACGCTATGTGGGGTATACTTCAGGATTTGGTAATACGGTTGTTGTTCGGCATTATAATGGTTTAGAAACGGTGTATGCGCATTTATCCTCTTTTACAGTGTCAGTGAATCAAGAGATTGAAAAAGGTCACATAATAGGAAAAGGTGGGGTTAGCGGTAACGCAAGAGGAAGTCATTTGCATCTTGAGGTAAGGTATTATGGAAATACAATTAACCCCGAATATTTATTTGATTTTTCGGAAAGCTCAAAGATTCACGCCAACTCCATTTATGTAACCGAAAAATGGACTTCTCCACGGTATCATAGATCCACACGTCAATCTAAGATTGAGGTGTGTACTACATTACAGGAAGCGGAAAAATTTACACCAGCAAAAAATGAAATTTATGTTGTAAAAAAAGGAGATACGCTGTATAGAATTGCCAATAAATATGGGGTCAAAATAACGCAATTGTGCAAGAAAAATGCTATAAAGCATAGTACACCTTTACGGATTGGGCAACGTTTGGTTGTATTTTAATGCTAATTTTATCTAAGGTTTAAACATTATTTTCCATTTCAAAAGGTATTACCAATCTTTATTATTTTCAGTGTAAAAAGTTGAACAAATTAAATTATGTTCTTTTATGAAATTTAAGTATTATTAGGAATGATATTTGATGAACTATTCTTTAAAAGAATTAGGAAAGATAAATGATGAAAAAGTTTCTGTTTACTATAATGGTTATTCTGTTTTCGATGAGTACAATGGCTCAGGTTGAAAACACGACTACTTTGCGCATTAATGCGGAAAAGGAGGATACCACCAACTCACTTTCCTTACCCTCAGCCAATAAAGAAATTCCTAATTCATCGGATTTTAAATTATATAGCAGCTCTGTAGATTCTTTATTCGCCAATCGAATGCAACGTCCATTCAGTATGAAGGATGATAATGGCTTACTAAAAGCTGATTATGTAGACATCAACAAAATAAATGCAGATCATAAAGATGGAAATACTAGTGTAAATACTTCCGACCAATATTTCGGTGAGTTTAAAAGTAATGGTGGTTTTGTGCATCTTTTCTACAGAGACTTTGGAGAAGTTGATAGTGATATGGTAAGGATTTACGTTGATGGTGATGTATTAAGAGGTAATGAAACCCTAGGAGGCGCGTTTAGAAGTTTAAAGATCAATTTAGTACCTGGTGTAAATACAATAGTTATCGAAGCGCTTAATGAAGGTTATGCTCCACCCAATACTGCGGAATTTCAATTATACGATCATCTAGGTAATTTAATTACTGGTAATGCCTGGAATTTAATAACAGGTAGAAAAGCTATAATGAAAGTGTTTAAAAATTAAAAATGCCGATCTTCAGTAAGGTCTATATTGGTAGTTACTAAGTCTAAAACTAATTGACATCATAAATTTCCATTCCATAGCAATATTTTTTAACCTTCCGACTATAGAATATTAAATGAACTATTAGATTTCTGCTGCAATTTTAATAGCTTAGTAAAAGATTAGGAACCCATATTACGTAAACAGTATTTTTATGTCACAGGATGCTACGCAGTCAACTCTTGTTCGATTACAAGAATTTGATTTTGGTAAGGTATATTTTCACAATAAATTTTTAATCACTGAAATAAATGAAGGAGTTAATTTTGATCACTCCATGGCACTACAAATAGCAAGCGTAATAGATGAAATTTATGCAGATGCTCCTTATGCCTATATAGCTAACCGAAAAAATTCCTTTTCCGTAAATCCACCGGACTACCGTAAAGTAAAAAGCGTTTTCAAAAACCTAAAACTTTTTTGTATCGTTACCTATACGAGTATGCAAAAAGAAAGTGTAAAGGTCGAACAAATTTTTTACCACGATACAATTCATGTTTTTGATTCCTTAGAAGAAGCTATTGTTTTCATAGATAAACATTTATAATTATATTAGAGCAGAAGATTGTAACTGTTTAGATACTAGTTTCTACAATATTGAAAGGTTTAAATCAAAACAGATATAGTTTTTAAGAAAAAAAAAAGGAATACTATGGAAGAGATTATTAACTATTTTGAAACGATACCGTCCTCGCATCGAAGTTTGATACTTGTTGGAGGAATTACCTTTTTTTGGGTATTGGAATATGCAGCACCTTTATTTAAATTTAATTACAAAAAGTTTAAGCACGCCTGGCCTAATATCTTCTTTACGCTAACTACAATAGTGGTTAATTTCTTTTTAGCCTTTATTTTGCTAAAAGTAAGTGATTGGACAGTAGCTAATGACTTCGGTATATTACAATGGTTAGATATGCCGCTCTGGGCAACTATTCTTTTAGGAGTTGCTATTTTGGATTTAGTAGGAGCTTGGTTAGCGCATTATGTGCAACATCGTGTTAAGCCGCTTTGGCTTTTTCACTTAATTCACCATACGGATGATCACGTGGACACCACAACCGCTAATAGGCATCATCCTGTAGAAAGTGTAATACGTTTTGTTTTTACTACATTAGGTACCTTTATTGCTGGAGCACCTATCGGTATAATTATGCTCTATCAATCCTTATCTGTGGTTTTATCTCAATTTAATCACGCTAATATTAAATTACCTAAAAGTATCGATAATGCCATAAGCTGGGTAATAGTCTCTCCGGATATGCATAAAGTACACCACCACTATGTTTTACCCTATACCGATACGAATTATGGTAATATTTTTTCGATTTGGGATCGAATATTTAAAACATTTTCTAAAATTAACAATAAGGATTTAAAATACGGTGTAGATACCTATCCGGATGTTACCTCAGAGACTAAAATAGGTAAATTATTAAAGCTACCTTTTGAAACTAAATATTCTGAAGCAAAAGAAGTAGAATCTGTTGCTAAATCTTGATTCAAGAATCTTGTGATTGTACCACATTAAGTGGTGAAAGATTTGGTAGTTCTTCAGCAGTAAAAACTCTGGATTTAATGACAAATCGTATACCCAGAGGAATTTCTAATGAAAAACTAGATCCTCTCCCGTAAATGACGTCTAAGGTCAGTTGGGTGTGTTTCCAATATTCAAATTGGTCAGATGACATATAAAAATGGCATCCAGCAACTTCCCCTAGACATATATCTGTTTCATTAACCATAAAATCGTTGACCGGAAAACACATCGGGGAGGAACCATCACAGCATCCTCCGCTCTGATGGAATAGTAACTCCCCATGTTGCTTTTTTAACTGATCTACCACCTTAGTAGCAGCTTCAGTTATTTTAATTCGTTCTATCATATTTTGTTAAAAAAATCCCATTGGTTTTTTATCATAAGATATCAGCATGTTCTTAGTTTGGCGATAGTGATTCAGCATCATTTTGTGGGTTTCTCTACCAATACCAGATTTTTTATATCCACCAAATGGGGCATGAGCTGGATAGGTGTGATAATTGTTTACCCAAACTCTACCAGCTTTTACCGCTCTGGCAATAGTATAGGCCTGGTGCGTATCTCTAGTCCAAACTCCAGCTCCAAGTCCATATAAGGTGTCATTGGCAATTTCTATAGCCTCTTTTTCATCCTTAAAAGTAGTTACACAGGCCACTGGGCCAAATATTTCTTCTTGAAAAACACGCATTTTATTATTACCTTCTAAAAGCGTTGGTTTTATATAATAGCCGCCTTCTAAACCTTCAATATAAGCAGATTCGCCACCAGTTAACACCTTACAACCTTCCTCTTTTCCGATATTTATATAATTCAATATTTTTTCATATTGGTCGTTACTTGCTTGCGCACCCATCATGGTATTTTCATCCAATGGATGTCCTAATTGAATTGCTTCGGTTCGCTCTATGACACGTTCTATAAATTGGTCATAAATACTTTCTTGAATAAGTATTCGAGAAGGACAAGTACAAACCTCGCCTTGATTTAAGGCAAACATTACAGCTCCTTCAATACACTTGTCAAAATACTCATCATCCGCTTCCATAATACTTTCAAAGAAAATGTTTGGAGATTTACCTCCTAGCTCTAAAGTGACAGGAGTTATGTTCTTAGAAGCATATTGCATAATCAATTGACCGGTAGTCGTTTCGCCGGTAAAGGCAACTTTATTTACCCTAGGACTTGATGCTAAAGGCTTACCAGCCTCTGCACCAAAACCATTAATGATGTTTAGTACCCCTTTTGGCAAAATATCTTCAATCAATTCCATAAGTAATAAAATTCCAACGGGTGTTTGCTCTGCAGGTTTCAAAATAACACAATTACCCGCAGCAAGAGCTGGCGCTACTTTCCAAGCAGCCATTAACAAGGGAAAGTTCCAAGGAATAATCTGAGCAACTACACCTAATGGCTCTAAAATATTTAAGGAAACCGTATTTGAATCTAATTCGCTAGCTGTTCCTTCCTCTGCGCGAATCACTCCAGCAAAATATCGAAAATGATCTACAGCTAGCGGTAAATCTGCAGCTAAGGTTTCGCGAAGGGCTTTGCCGTTATCCCAGGTTTCTGCCCGAGCCAACTCCTCCAGATTTTCTTCTATCACATCGGCAATTTTTAACAAACAGTTACTGCGATAAGTAGCTGAAGAGTTATTCCACTCTGGTGCAGCTTTCCAGGCAGCATCTAAGGCTAAATTAACATCATCAGCAGTAGATCTTGCAATTTTAGTAAAGCTGTTGCCGTCTACAGGTGAAATGTTATCGAAATAGTCACCATTCACGGGTGGGGTCCATTTTCCGCCAATATAATTATCATACTGACTTTTAAATTTTGGTTTTTCCAATTTTTGTTTTGGGGAAGATTTAGCAATACTCATAATACTTGTTTTTATAGTTACGGGAATTAAAAAAATAAAAAAGTAGCATCAAGTAACTTGAGAAGTGGGCCTTTTAAAGATACAACCTTTAGGATCTAAAAAATAATTTAAAGTGTTAATATTCAATATTTTAAAAGGTGTTATAACACCAAATAATTACGGCGAAATTGTATATAAAGCATTTTACTAGAACACAGTTTTTACTTTTATTATTATTTTTTTTGGATGAGGAAGTAAGTTCTATAGAATTCCTTTTATGTTACATTAAGTTAACTTAGTTTATAATCGTATTTTTAGGTGCACTTTAAAATAAGTAACCTTGTTTGAATCATTAACAGATAAAGTAGTTTTAGTAACTGGAGCCTCCAAAGGTATTGGTAAAGAAATAGCAGCTCATCTATTAACTTGCAACGCCATAGTAGCGATTCATTATCATACAGATGAGCAAGGGGCACGTTCTTTATTAGAAAAAGATAAATCTAAACGTTCAAAAATCTTCCAGGCGGATTTATCATCTAAAAATCAGATCTACACCTTGGTACAAGATGTGCTCTCAAACTATAAAAAAGTAGATACTGTAATCTGTAATGCGGCAGTGTTTGTAGCGCACTCGGTTTCTAAACCAACTAAAGATTGGTTTGAGGTATGGAAGACTACAATTCAAATTAACCTCCATGCGGTAGGATTACTCACCAAATTATTTTTAGATCATTTTCAAGAGGTAGGTGAAGGACGTTTTATTTACATAGGTAGCAGAGCAACATTCAGAGGGGAAACCGAAGAATATTTGGCTTATGCAGCTTCCAAAGGAGGAATAACTTCTTTAGCAAGGAGTGTAGCCAGATCATTTGGTAAACAAAATATTAAAGCTTTTGTAGTGGCTCCAGGATTTACAAAAACAGCCATGGCGCAACAATTTATTGCACATCACGGAGAAGAAAAGGTGCTACAAGAATTAGCATTAAATGAACTTACTACACCAAAGGATATAGCACCGTTTGTTGCATTTCTTTCTGCCGGATTGTTGGATCATGCAACCGGCGCAACATTCGATATCAATGCAGGTTCTCACATTAGATAAGTATAAGATAACAAACTAAAAGGAATAGGATAAAGCCATAGTCAAAACTATGGCTTTTTTTTAGTGAATTATCCGATTATATCCTTGATATCTACTTCCATATAATCAGCGATTTTTTTAATTCTTTCAAAATCCTTAGCCAGGTCTTTTTGCTTTACTACATATTCACCTGCCTGCGGGCTTACGCCTAAGGTTTTTGATAATCCATACACTGTTTTTTGTCCATTGCTCCTTTTGAGGAGTTTTTTTAATTTCTTGTTAACCATAGTAATTTCTGAAAAAAGGAATCAAATATACATATAAATTTTTATTAAAAAAATATTTGTATATTAAAAATATATTTGTATATTTGGTCAGAACAAATCAAATCACCTTAACTATGAAAACTTTACTTTTTATCTTGGGATTACTAACTATGAATTGTGCCATTGCAAACGCTTCTATTGAAAACACTAACGGGGGTAAAGAAGACAAAAAGAAAACAGAAGCTAAGAAAGCTGAGAATAAGAATTTTCATTCAGTACGTAAATGGAAAATAACCATTGAGTACGATAATGGAGATAAGCTATCTAAGACTATTTCTGTACATCAAAATGCTACAGTAAGTGCGTTAGATCTGGCTTTTGCTGAGGCAGAAAAACAAGTTAAACGCCTCAAAAACGTAAAAGGATATGCTGTTAAACCTGTTGCAAATAATGATTATGTGCTACTAGCAACAAATAAATAAATTTCGCCTCAAAACTACGATGGTTATCTATCTTAGTGTTATCAAAAAGACAGTTCGCTGTCTTTTTTTTTATGCTTAAAAATAAAATTAATCAAAAACGACTTTTTGGTATAGAAGGAGGATGTTATTAGGTATAAAACATAAAGGTATATTAAAACTTCCAAAAAGCAGTCGAATTCTTCTTTAGAAAAGGTTAATGTGGTTGATAGTTCTATTAGCTCTTATTACATTTAAGAAAAGCTGAAAAAACATTTTTAAGCAACGTGATAAATATCCATTGCTATATAATGTTATAAAGCGAAACCTAATATGTATAATACATAAATCAAATCAAATGAAATTTAAAAGAAAAGCTAAAGCACATTGGAGTGGCAGTGGTAAAGAGGGTAGTGGAACCTTATCCACAGATAGTGGAGTGTTAGACGAAACACCATACTCCTTTCATACTCGCTTTGAAGACGGAACTAAAGGTACCAACCCAGAAGAATTGGTAGGAGCAGCTCATTCCGGTTGTTTTGCCATGCAATTGAGCTTTCTTTTAGGAGAAGAAGGTTTTCAACCAGAAACACTAGATGTAGTCGCTAATGTTTTATTCGAGGATGGCAGTATTACTGAGGTTACGCTCAACTTAACAGCTAGTATACCTGAAATAAGTTCAGAAAAGTTTACTGAGATTGCACAAAAAGCTAAAAATATTTGTCCAATTTCTAAACTTTTAGATACCAAAATTAATCTTATTACAAATCTTAAATAAAAATACTTTATAATGCCAGAGATCATAAAATCCTACGGTGCGAAGGAAGCTAAAGCTGATTTGCAACCTATGGAAATAAAAAGAAGAGATATCGGTAATGATGATATAAAAATTGACATTACTTTTTGCGGAGTTTGCCATAGCGATATTCATCAAGTTAATAACGATTGGAAAAATTCCAAATATCCTGTGGTACCAGGACACGAAATTATTGGACGTGTCATGGAAGTAGGTAAAAATGTAAAGAATTATAAGGAAGGTGACTTAGTAGGAGTCGGCTGTATGGTGGACTCTTGTCAGACTTGTGATTCTTGCAAGGACGACGTAGAACAATTTTGTGAAAATGGAGCCACATTTACCTATAATAGTGAAGATAAACACTTAGGTGGGCATACGTATGGAGGGTATTCTACTATGGTTGTCGTAAATAAAGAATTTGTTTTAAAGGTACCGGAGAATATTGACGAAAAAGCTGCTGCACCTTTATTATGCGCAGGTATAACGACTTGGTCTCCTTTACGACATTGGAATGTTAAAAAAGGTGACAAGGTAGGTGTAGTAGGTCTTGGAGGGCTAGGACATATGGGTGTTAAATTTGCCAATGCTTTAGGAGCTCACGTAGTGATGATTACAACTTCACCATCAAAAGCGGATGATGCCAAAAGCCTGGGTGCACACGAAGTGTTGATATCTAAGAACGAAAAGGAAATGGAAAAACACGCAGGTAGTTTCGATTTTATATTGAATACTGTTCCTGTATCACATGATATGGATCCGTATATTAATTTATTAAAAAGAGATGCTACCATGGTGCTTGTAGGTGCTATTGAGCCCTTAGAGCCCTTCCACGGAGGAGGATTGATTATGGGGAGAAAACGTATTGCTGGTTCCATAATTGGTGGAATTAAAGAAACTCAGGAGATGCTAGATTTTTGTGGCGAACATAATATAGTGTCAGATATTGAATTGATTGATATGCAAAATATCAACAGGGCTTATGAGCGAGTAGTAAACTCCGATGTAAAATACAGGTTCGTTATTGATATGGCGTCTTTAAAGAATTAAAAAGCTAATGTTATTAAAATCAGCCTGAAAAGTATAGTTTCATATATTTTTCAGGTTTTTTTATAATAGGTGTTTTATAATTAAAAATAATTTTAACAGCTGTATACAACCTAACTCTTTTTGTACTAATTTTACATTACATTTAAGAAGTTAAAAGATGCTATATTAGCAAATAGATTTTCGGTTTTTATTGAGCTTAGTATCATACTAAATCAACCTCTTATATACATACCAGAGGAACCAATAAGTAAACCTCACTTATAGTACACTTCTAAATTTTAAGTTTTATTGAAAAAAAATATAGTTAACAAAAAGAATATCCTTTTTGTATCTCGCTACGGAGAAACTCTTGATATTGCATTTGCCATTCAAAAAGAAGGGCATAAGGTAAAAATGTTTATTGAGGATAAAGGCTGCAAGGAAATCGGTACAGGTTTTATCCCAAAGGTATTAGATTGGAAAAAGCACAAGGACTGGGCAGACCTTTTTATATTTGATTACACAGGATATGGTGAAATATGTGAGTCTCTAAGAAAAGAAGGGAAATTGGTTATCGGAGGCTCGGTCTACACAGATAACCTAGAATTGGATCGAAATTTTGGTCAAAATGAGCTTAAACGACTCGGGATTAAAACCCTACCGTTTAAAGAATTTACCAGTTTTAAGGAGGCTATCGAGTACGTTACCAAAAATCCTGATTCTTATGTAATAAAGCCTTCTGGCGAAATTCAAGAGCTTAAACAATTATTATTTGTAGGCAGTGATGATTCTGGATCTGATGTAATTAGAGTTTTAAAGGCTTATGAAAAAACCTGGGGAGATCATTTTGGTGCGTTTCAGCTACAAAAGAAAGTAAAAGGGGTTGAAATTTCAGCTTCAGCCTTTTTTAATGGGAAAAAGTTTTTAAGTCCGGTAAATATTACCTTTGAGCATAAAAAACTATTTCCAGGAGAATTGGGGGTATCTACTGGCGAAATGGGGTCTAGTATGTTTTGGGTAAAGGAATCTCCAATATTTGACGCAACACTCTTAAAATTTGAAAAAACGCTTGCGGATAAAAATTTTATTGGGCATATCGACCTTAATTGCATTGTTAATGGTAATGGTATTTTTCCCTTAGAGTTTACTTCTAGATTTGGATATCCACAGATTATGATTCAACGTGCTGGATTATTGGAACCATTGGGAGTCTTTTTTACCAAATTAGCAGAAGGGAAAAATTTTCACATTGCCGTAAAAAAAGGATTTCAAGTTGGGGTCTTTATGGTGGTTCCACCTTTTCCGTTTACCGATAAAAAAGCCTTTAATTTATTCTCTAAAGATGCTGTTGTAATTTTTAAAAAAGAGCTCAAAGAAGGGGTTCATCCTATGCACCTTAAACAAATTAATGGAGAATGGTTGATTACTGGAGATACTGGTATTGCCGTATTAGTTACTGGCACAGGAATAACCATGAAAGATGCACAGCGAAATATGTACAACAAAGTTCAACATATTATCATTAATAACTGTTATTATCGTACAGATATTGGTGACCGATGGTTTGAAGATTTTGATAAATTGTGGTCCTGGGGCTGGTTATAGCCATTGCTATGCTAACAAATATTACATCTCAACCCAAAGCTTTTTTTGAGCTTTTACCTAAGGATTGGAAACAAACTTTAGAGCCTTATTGGACCTATTATCAAAAGCATAGTGAGGTTCTAGTATTACTTGTAGACGGACAAATAGTGGCCGGAGCAATTGTTTTTAGAAAAATTACTCCTGACACCTTAATTTTTAGAAAAGAGGCAAAGGAGTTATGTCAACAGGGGTATTGGTATATTGGCTTTTTATGGGTGCCTACTACATTTAGAGGAAAAGGATATGGTTCAGATTGGTTGACCGCACTAAAAATTATGTTTCCGGATCGATCGTTTTGGTTAACCACCGAAGAGTCTAAGCTTCAGGAGTTTTACCTGCTTAATAACTTTAAATTAATATCCTCAAAAATAGTACGAGGTGAAACAGAGTATTTGTTTCGATTCGATTCACTTTCACAAAAAAATGAGCTGTAGGGATTACAAATTTAAAGATCACTTTGTACTGTTAAATCAAGCCGATTTGCTGTATAAATGATATGTAAATCAATTGATTAACATATCAACGCCTATATATGTTAATATTATCTTAACTCAATAAGATTCTTAGTTATTATTCTTTAAGCAAAATTCAAAAAGTTATGTTTGCAAAATAGAATATAAATCATAAAAAAATAATTATGAGCAAAGTAAAGCAGAATGATACTATAGAAGTACATTATACTGGTAAACTTAAAGATGGTCAGGTATTTGACAGCAGTTTAGAAAGAGAACCATTAAAGGTTACTTTAGGACAAGGAATGTTAATTCCTGGTTTTGAAAATGGTATCATTGGCATGGAAGTAAATGAAAAGAAAACTATTGATATTCCTAAAGCAGAGGCTTATGGTGATGTGAGAAAAGAATTATTCCATACAATAAAAAAAGAGGAACTTCCTCAAGAGATTAAGCCAGAAGTTGGTATGGGATTAGTAGCAAGAAACGAGGATGGATCAGAAAGACAACTAAGAGTGTCTGAAGTTCAGGAAGATGCTATCGTGGTTGATGCCAATCACCCTTTAGCTGGTCAGGATCTTGTTTTTGAACTAGAATTAATTGACATAAAATAATAGGATTTGATATCCTTAATTATAAAAACCGCCTTCATAGGGCGGTTTTTTTGTTTTTAAATCTTAAGTTTAGGTGCAACAATTATAAATAGGTGACCCTATTCTAAATTAATCAATCACTTTATGAAAACGAAACTCATTTATTCAATTTTTTTATGTGGAGTCTTCTTTATCTCTTGTAAACAAGAAGCTAAAGAAACCACAACACCAGAAAGGCCGTATGAAGCTATTGAAGTTCCAGTAGCCAAAAAAATACCAGAAAGTTTAACAATTCACGAGGATACCAGAGTTGATAATTATTTCTGGATGCGTTTATCGGATGAACAGAAAAATGCAGACACTCCTGATGCACAAACGCAAGATGTATTGGAGTATCTTAATGCTGAAAACGCATACAAGGAAAAAGCAATGAAGCATACCGAGGAATTGCAAAAAAAATTATACGATGAGATTGTAGGTCGTATTAAAAAAGAAGATGCTTCTGTACCTTATGAAGATAACGGCTACTCTTATTACGTTCGATTTGAAGAGGGTGCGGATTACGCCTTATACTGCAGAAAAAAGGTAGCAGAAGGAGCAGAGGAGGAGATTCTTCTTAATGGACCAAAAATGGCTGAAGGGCTTTCTTATTTTGGCATCGGAAATCAATCTGTTAGTCCGAATAATAAAATACTTGCATACGGAATTGATACGGTATCTCGTAGAAGATATACGATCTATTTTAAAAACCTGGAGACAGGTGAATTATTAGCGGATAAGCTACAGAATACTACAAGTAACATGGCTTGGGCTAATGATAATAAAACCATATTTTATACTACAAAAGATCCTCAAACTTTAAGAGCAGATAAAATATATAAACACACATTAGGCACGGATCAAGCAGAGGATGAGCTTGTTTTTAATGAAACTGATGACACCTTCAGTACTTTTGTGTTTAAAACCAGGTCAGACAACTATTTGATGATTGGTAGTTCACAGACCTTATCTACAGAATACCGTTATTTGGATGCCAATACTCCTAATGGAGAGTGGAAAATTATTCAACCACGTGAGAAAAATTTAGAGTACAGTGTAGACCATTATGGAGATCATTTTTATATCTACAATAATTTGAATGCTACTAATTTTAAACTTTCAAAAACGCCCATTGCTAAAACTACAAAAGAAAACTGGGAGGATGTAATTGCTCATAGAGATGATGTATTACTGCAAAGTTTTGTGCTGTTTGAAGACTATTTAGTGTTGCAGGAGCGTTTAAATGGTTTAAGAACTATACGAGTTATGAAGTGGGATGGATCCAATGATCACTATATTAAATTTGATGATCCAGCATATATGGCGTATCCTACCACCAATATGGATTTTGATACAGATGTTCTACGGTATTATTATACTTCCTTGACTACTCCTGGGAGTACAATAGATTATAACATGAGTACTAAAGAACAAACTGTACTTAAAGTAGATGAAGTGGTTGATCCTAATTTTTCAAAGGATAATTATGTATCCGAAAGAATGTTTGTAACCGCACGAGATGGGGCTAAGATTCCTGTATCTCTTGTACGCCATAAGAATACTGAGAAAACCAAAGAAACACCTTTGTTACTATATGCATATGGATCATATGGTAATAGTATAGAACCAAGATTCGGTTCTGCACGATTAAGTCTTTTAGATCGAGGATTTGTTTTTGCTATCGCCCATATCCGCGGAGGTCAAGAAATGGGACGTTATTGGTATGAGGATGGAAAATTGTTGAAGAAGAAAAACACCTTTACCGATTTTATTGATGTAGGAGAATATCTTGTAGATAAAGGGTATACCAGTTCTGAACATTTATATGCAGAAGGAGGAAGCGCAGGAGGACTACTGATGGGCGCCGTGCTTAATATGAAACCTGAATTATGGAATGGAGTAATCGCTGCCGTACCATTTGTAGATGTTGTTTCTACTATGTTGGATGAAACCATTCCACTAACTACGTTTGAGTTTGATGAATGGGGCAACCCTAAAAATAAAGAATACTATGATTATATGTTATCCTATTCGCCATATGATAATGTAGAAGCAAAAGCTTATCCACACATCTTAATTACAACAGGATATTGGGATAGTCAGGTGCAATACTGGGAACCAGCAAAATGGGCAGCAAAGTTAAGAGCGTTAAAAACAGATGACAATCTGCTGCTATTAGATACGGATATGGAGACTGGTCACGGTGGTGCTTCTGGTCGCTTTGAGCGATATAAGCGTACGGCATTAGAGTATGCCTTTATGCTAGATTTGGAAAATATAAAAGAATAAAAAGTAGTAGACATAGCTAGTAAGAATTGAAACCGATGGTTCTACCATCGGTTTTTTTCGGATACACCGATTCATTTCGAATGTCCCTATAATTAGCATTTCAGTCTGTGGAGTTACTACGAAAATGTAGATTTTTAGTACTTTTTTAACACTAAAAAATTATATTCGCTTTTTCAACACCTAACCAATATGAAAATAATAATATTTCTAAGCTTTATTTTTATCTGTGTAAATACCGTAGCAGCACAAAAAACTTGTGATAAAAATGAAGTTTTAGCCATGATCAATGAAAAAACCGCGCTTAGTCGTGCGATGGAAAAGAAAATGGAACAGCAGCTTGAGCAGCAGGTAAGTGAACTTGCAATCAAAAAAAATTGGGATGATAAGGAGAAGGCACAATATTTAATTAAGTTAGTTTCTTCAGAATATTTTAGTAAATCAATAGCAGAAAAACAGGATATTATAGTACACTTAATGTCATTGTTACAACAAGTAGATGGAAACAACGCTTCTGCTCAAAATTGTAAATTAGCAGATGCAGCAGCTTCTAAGATAGATGAAGTAATGAGTAAAACTAAGAAAGAGTGGGATATGGTAATTGACCAAGTAACGATAGATTACGCTCTGGTGATTAGTGGTAACGATACAGAAGTTACTGCGGAACAAAAAATAACTAACAATCCTAAAAATCCTGAAAAATTTATAGGGCTTTGGTTTAATAAGGATAAAAAAGAAACCTTTTATTTCTTGCAGAATGGTGTGGTAACGCATCAGATTTTAAATAAAGATGCTGAATTTGATCAAAGTCTATGGTCTATAGAAAACCAGGAGTTGTGCTTTAATTCTGCAGCGAATCGCGAAAAAAGCATATGTATTCCCTTTACGATCAAAGACGGTATTCTGCATTTTACTTTGGAAGGAGAAGATGCTAACTTTGAAAAAATACAATAACTTAAGTTCATAAGTTAAAAAAAATGCCATCATAAGTGATGGCATTTTTTCTTGAGCATTCCATTGAAGACTACATTGAAATCTCCTCTGCTAACTTTTGTTGGCCAGCAGTTTTGTTTTCTTTTCTAACATTTTTATTTTTTTTCCATACGGTTTCCCACTGGATGGACTTTTGGTATCTCAAAATTACATTTTGCTGTGTAGGATCTACAACCATTAGATAAATCCATTCATTATCCAATAACATCCGTAAGTTTTCATTTCGTGTCAAAATTTCAGATACTCGCCTTACCGGAGCCTCGATCATCACAGATAAACGTAAGGGCTGATGGTACATCAGATCATCTGCATCATAGAGAGACTGTAGTGGAAGTCCCATTTTAAGGTCTCCTCCATTACCTTGAACCACTCCAAATTTACCAGTGATGTTATGTGTTATTTTTGACCCTCCACCAAAAGTTTCGTTATCCACAGTAGAGAAGTAGTAGTGATTGTTGATCCACTGTGTTACTACCATAGGTCCTTGCATAATGCCCTCAAGTGCTTTACCTTCTTTATCAAGCTCCCAGTTATAGGAGTGTAGAAAACAACGGCTACCCAGATTCGTGTTTTTGGTCAAATCTCGTTGACCCACGATAAAGCCTGCATTTTTTGCAAGACCCCATTCTGGTCTGGTCTCTGCCCAGTTGTTTGCTTTTTGATGAGCCTTAGCAATACTTTTTTGAGAGTTACCTAAACGATCCTGTGTTGCGGTTTCTTGGGCAAGTGATAAATTTCTTTTTACTACCGCTACAGCTTCAAGATGTGATTCTGGAACTTCAGCGTCAAATAGTTCGATGTGATCAGTAGTAGTATTGTGTTCCGCTCCTATAAATACGGTATCTTCAGGTATTTGTATTCCATAGGCACTACTCAATTCCTCTCTTACATCTGGTTGATTGGCCAGTTTAGCCAGCATACGCGCATTGTTTCGTCCTGGAGTTGCTGCGCAGGCACCACAATCTAAACTTGAGCCAAATGGATTATTTGCGGTATGACTACCGTGACCTACAAAAAGTACCAGCTTAGCAAATTGTTTCCACCCCATAAGATTAAAGGACGACTTCACGATGCCCACTCGTTCTGCTAATGGAATTCCATCAGTGTCCTGAGAATCAATTTTAGTTATAGAAGGCTCACAGAAGGATTCTGTTTTAATCTGCTTACTGCTTTTTAGGGTATACGCTTTACCAGGAAATAAAGTCCTGATGATCATCGATACTCCATAATATAGACCCGATCCCTCTACATATCCAAATGCTGATGGAAGCATGTTTTTCATCCGTTTAAGGAAGTATACTTTAAATTTATCAATACTATTTATGGACTTGTATTTAGCTAAGCTTTGATCTTTTCCGGTTTGAGCTTTTTCAGAAACGGTGTATCCTGAAGCTACAATAGGAGGACAAGCTTTTCGGGTAATTCCATCTTCAAGACTCTCGTAGTCCATAGTGATTCCAAAGAAACCTGCATATCCGTAGGTTTCATAATCTCCTTTGGATTCTACGTGTCTTCGAATCAGCTCTGATCTGGTATCGATACAAAATACGAATTGTGCATCAGGTTTATTACTTTTTTCATCCGTTGCTTTTGTCGTCTGTTTGGCTACCGTATGTACTAAGTCTTTTTGCCAACTAGCCTCCCAGGCTTTTAACCATATGTATTGGAGTTTTGCTATCTCTTTTTGAGAAGTATCTTGTTCTACTTTTTTCAGTAAAGGAATATCCAAATGCTTTGCAGTCCATAATCGAGCGGCTAAATATTCTTCTATGGTTATAGGGTAGTGCTGTTGCCAATCACTATTTGTTTTTTGTCGATGATTGATATATCCAGTCCATCCCGGTAATGCTGCTAGGTGATACGTAAATAGTGCAATGTACTCTTCTTCCTTAAAATCTTTCAAGATATTGTCGAATACGTCTTTTGGACTCTTAGGTATCTCTTTTAAAGAAGTAAAATCACATTCATCATCATAAATGACCAAATGTCTCCACGAGTTGTAAAATCCTTCTGTTTTGAATGGCATACTCCATTCTGCTAATCCTTCATCCATAAAAGCAGCAAGCCATTTGGACATTACACGGTCTAACTTATTGTTTTCATTTACAATAGCCGTAGGTTGTTGTGCTTCCAAATGCTCAAGATACATTTCAGGAGCATCCGTAAATCCTTCGTATTTTAAAAGTTCGGAGATTATTTCTTTGTCAATCTCACCCTTATTCCAGGCTTGTCTATAAAGCTTGGCATCCGGAAAAACGGAAGCTGTTAACTGCTCTTTAGCCTTTAGTACTGCTTCTTTGAAAGGGGCATTTTCATACCCCGATAGTGGATTCGAAGCCACGAAAGTGTATAGTGGCCAGGTATCACCTATAATTTTAGAAGCTTTATCAATAGTATGTTGAATAGATGTATTCATGTTATTTTGATTTATACATTAAAACGGATCTTTTATAAGGCTGAGAAATGTTAAGTAATTTTACATACAGCCAAGGAAATTTTTGGTAGATGCCCAATTTCATTAAAAAGAATCCAAGTAAAAACACAATACCAAAGACCAGCTGCACCCAAGATAATGGCAGGGGTTGTGCAATCATTGGTAGATCAGCCATCAGTTGAGTTACACCCAAGTACATAAGTGCGTATATTCCGATACCAGCCATAAAGAGTACGGGCATCAAGATACTTTTTTGTACTACAGATAAACTCTTCTCTTTCACTATATTATACGTTGCCTGACCTACAGTGATAGCTACGATAAGGGTTAAAAATATACCGCTATCTAGTTTAGTTCCTTTCCCGGTCCATAAAGCAAACAATACTGCGCCTAAAACTCCAAAAAGAAGTACTGCAAATGCCTGTAAGGGTTGTATACGCAGATGTATAGGTTGCTGAGGCTTGGTTTGGCCCACTTCTTCTCCTGAGGATAGAAATAGGTAAGCTTTGTAAAAACCGTGAAGTATCAAGTGCACTACTGCTGCGTTAAAGAATCCTAACCCACATTGCATAATCATAAAACCCATTTGAGCTATGGTAGAACACGCTAATTTTTGTTTTACATTAACCTGAAGTAGTTTGGTAAACTGTGCAATGATTGCGGTTAATCCTCCGATGATAAAAAGAATATGTAGCGTATTAGAAGCAAATAGAAAGGTAGCAAATAGCGCTAATAGTATACCTGCACCATTTACAAACCCTGCGTGCATAAGTGCAGAGGCTGGCGTTGGTGCTGTCATTGCTGAAAGTAGCCAACGGTGAAAGGGGTACATAGCCGATTGTACGACAGCTGCTCCAATAATACACATTGCAGAAATTAAGGTGATAAAGAGGGGGATTTCACTAATCAGTGCGGTAAGCTTGGTGATGGTAAACACTCCTGTATAAAAAGCGGGTATGAGTAATCCAACCGACAAGAATCCTGTACCTGTAAGAAAGTAACGCAATGTAAATTTGGAAGCCTCTCGTGCCTCGCCCCATTTTTTATTAACCCCAATCAGTTGAGACATAAACACCCCCATTAATAACCAACTTAATATTACAAGTAAGATATGATTGGCCATTACTAGTAACATGACGGAAAAGGTAAACCCTAAGCACCGAATCATAAATGCCGAGTGATAGGTAAAACCAGTTAAGTAATTGGTAGCATAACTACTAACAATTGCACTAAAAAAAGTTACGGTTGTCCAAATCAGAATCGTAAAGTTAGTAATGCTAATAAAAGGATCGAAATTCCAATCAATAGGTTGGTTGAAACCTATAATCAGTAAAGAAAGATTAATACCAAAAAGAGACCATAAAACGATATTAGCTAGTGTTTGCATAGCTGGCTTTTTAGGTGTCGTTGGTGCTACTGTATTTAATTTAATAGTATTGTCAAACGCCATTTTTAGTGTTTTTTGAAGTTGTTAACCTCAGTTGTTTCTTTGCTTTTAGTACTATCCTGATCTCCTGCCTTTAAAAGAATGAGCATAGCTAAGATGAAATTACAGTGAAGCATTTCATCTAAGAATAAATGATTGTTATAATACGAGAGTATGATGAATAGGATCAAAATTGAAAGACCAAGGGTCGGTAGTACTTTAGATCTAAATAGTTGCATATATAGAGTTTTATAGCTTTGTTCAACTACTTTACTGCACTAATTTCTAGGGTACCGTTTATCGTTAAGTTTTTCCCAGAAGCACGTAGACTTTTTATGTACTCTTTTGCTATTGTCTTTTCCTTTTCCAACTCTTCAATGCGATTATCTAATTGATTGGTTTCGCGTTTATGGTCTCCTTCCCAAACTTGTAAACGTTGTAGCTTGTGGAAGTTGATTTTTTCATCAATCAGATTAGTGACGATGTGAGCTGCTTCTGATGGTGTAAATTCCCCTTTTACCAATTGGATTTTTTGAGTTACTTCTTTTGTTTTAGATACTTCTTCGGTTTTCATTATAATTGTTTTTGAATAATTAGTTTGAATTCTTGTTTTATTTTCCGGGGCAAATATTAAACTATTTATTCATATATTTTTATTTATATTTGTTATACAATACATAAATAAATTTTATGAATTACACTTTGCATCAACTTCAGATTTTTCTTAAAATAGCTGAATTACAAAGTATTACAAAGGCTTCTGAAAGCTTAAGTTTAACACAGCCAGCTGTGTCAATTCAGCTAAAAAATTTTCAGGATCAGTTCCCTATTCCCTTAACAGAAGTAGTAGGAAGACAATTATATGTAACAGATTTTGGCATGGAAATCGCTAAAGCAGCAGAAAAAATCTTGAATGAAGTCAATGCAATTAATTATAAAACCATGGCTTTTAAAGGGCAATTATCTGGACGTTTAAAGATTTCAGTAGTTTCAACAGGTAAATATGTGATGCCTTACTTTTTGTCAGATTTTATGCATCAGCATCCAGGTATAGAGTTGGTCATGGATGTAACGAATAAGAGTAGAGTAGTGGAGAGCTTAGAAAATAACGAAGTAGATTTTGCATTAGTTTCAGTACTACCAGAAAAATTAAAATTGGAAACGGTGACACTAATGGAGAATAAACTGTTTTTTGTAACGAGTACCAAGCTTGAAATTAAACCAGGAATGACGAGAAGAAAATTATTTGAAGAGCTTCCGTTAATTTATAGAGAACAGGGGTCAGCAACGCGTAATGCTATGGAAACGTTTATCAAAGACAATAAATTTGAGGTACAAAAGAAAATGGTGTTGGCTTCTAATGAGGCTGTAAAACAAGCGGTATTGGCTGGTCTAGGATGCTCCATAATGCCTTTGATAGGAATCCGAAATGAACTTAGAAGTGGAGAGTTAGCGATTTTACCTGTAAGAGGTTTACCGATCACTACAATTTGGAATTTGGTTCATTTACAGTCCAAAAATTTATCTCCCGCAGCTGTAGCCTATAAAAATTATTTGAGTGAAAAAAAAGAACAGATTATTGCAAAAAATTTTAAATGGAGTGTCACTTTTTAGGATTACATTATTTTAAAGGTAATAGCAAAAACGATATTGCTTTTTAATAATTATGCGATTAGTGCGCTTAATTTTACTTTTCTAGCAATTAACGTTTCATTTTTTAATAGCATTCGGATTTCTAGTGATTACCTCATATATAATTCATTAATTTTTTGTAGTTTATAAAGCCATTAGGTTACTAAAAACAGGTAGGTATAATTCACACAAATCAAATTTTTTAAATAGGATATACCGCTATTTGAAAAAAAGAAAACTCACTAGTCATCATGTCAAAATTAGATTTTTCCAGCTACGATACTCAAGGTTTCTATGACGAAATGTTTGATGAAAATAATGTTGTACGCCCAAATTATAAGCTTTTTCTCAATCGTTTGGAGCAAATAGGCCAAGGTAAACTGAATCGGTTACGCCACTCTACTGACCGAGCGCAATTGTCTCTGGGCATGACCTTTAATGTGTATAGCGATAATCAAGGAATAGAACGTATTCTTCCTTTAGACATCATTCCAAGAATTATTGAGAATTCTGAATGGTCATTTATAGAAATGGGATTACAACAGCGTATAAAAGCACTGAACCTTTTCATTCAAGACATATACAATGATCAAAAAATCATAAAGGATAACATTATTCCGAAAGAAATGATATTTTCTAGTGATGCTTTCCTAAGTCAATTACAGGGTTTTACACCACCAAAAAGTATTTGGTGTCATATTACAGGATCTGATTTAATCAAAGGTGCTGATGGTAAATATTACGTTTTAGAGGATAATCTTAGATGCCCCTCTGGGGTTTCGTATATGTTAGAGAATAGAGAGATTCTTAAACGTACTTTCCCAGAGTTGTTTGAGCAATTGGATGTTAAACCGGTATATGATTATACTCATGTATTGCGAGATACGCTGGAGTCATTATCAGAAAAAGAAAAACCTACTGTTGTTGTACTTACCCCAGGTATCTATAATTCTGCTTATTTCGAGCACTCTTATTTAGCACAACAAATGGGAGCTGAACTGGTAGAAGGTCAGGATTTGACCGTACAGGATGATATGGTGTATATGATTACAACTCATGGCTTGCAACGGGTAGATGTCATTTATCGTAGGGTAGATGATGATTTTATTGATCCTTTAGTTTTTAATAAAGATTCTTTACTTGGAACCCCTGGATTATTTAATGCCTATCTCAAAGGAAATGTGGTGCTCGTGAATGCACCGGGAACCGGTGTTATCGATGATAAAGCGGTTTATGCGTATATTCCTAGAGTTATTAAATACTACCTTGGAGAGGATATGATTTTACCTAATGTTAAAACCTACATTTGCGATGAAAAAGACGACTGTAAATACGTTATCGAAAATATTCATAAGCTAGTGGTGAAACAGACCGATGCCTCTGGGGGGTATGGCATGCTAATCGGTCCTAAATCTACAAAAAAGGAACAGCAGGAGTTTATTGCCAAGATCAAGGACAAACCACGTAAATATATAGCACAGCCAATGATAAATCTTTCCAGAGTACCAACTATGACTGGGGATACCATCGAAGGAAGACATGTGGACTTACGACCTTATGCCTTGTATGGTAACAGTATTAACATCATACCAGGTGCTCTTACTCGGGTGGCTTTAAAAAAAGGTTCAATTGTAGTCAACTCTTCTCAAGGAGGAGGAAGTAAAGATACTTGGGTGCTTAACAGTTAAAATGAAAAAATTATGCTAGGAAGAGTTGCAAACACTATATTTTGGATGAATCGCTATTTGGAGCGTGCAGAGAATTATGCGCGCTTTATGGATGTTAATTATAACCTGTCATTAGACTTATCTCCAAACGAAACAGAACAATGGTTACCTTTAATTATGGTAACAGGAGACTGGGAGTTGTATCAGTCCCTCAATGATAAGGTAGAAAAAAGCAAGGTGATCTATTTTTTAGCCTTTGAAAAAGAAAATCCTAACTCCATCTACTCTTGTATACGCAATGCTAGAGAGAATGCCCGTGCGGTACGAACAGAGATCACTAAAGAAGTATGGGAACAAATTAACGAATTGTACTTTTTGGTGAAAAAGGGTTTGGAAAAAAAACGGTATACGGATACAAAATATCGCGATTTTTTTACTGAAATAAAGAAAGGTTGTCAATTGGTCTATGGCATGTATGTTAGTACCATATCTCGTAACGAAGGGTGGCATTTTGCTAAGTTGGGACAAGTAATTGAGCGAGCAGACAAAACCTCTCGTATGCTAGATACCAAATATCATCTTTTGCTGGACACTCCTAAACTTATTGGGTCTTCCATTGATTTAATACAATGGGCAGCTTTGCTTAAGTCAGTAAGTGCCTATGATATGTACAGAAAGAAATATGGCAAATTAACGCCAGCTTGCATTGCTGAATTTTTGATATTAGACACTGAGTTTCCCAGGTCAATACTGGCGTGTTTAATACGAGCTGAACAATGCTTAGTGATATTATCGGGCAGCTCTGTAGGGTTTAGTAATGTAGCTCAAAAAAAGCTAGGTGCGCTTAAATCACAGTTAGAATATGTAGCTATCGAAGAGATAATCGACAGCGGTATGCACGAGTATCTTGATGATATACAGAAAAAATTAAATGATATATCCTCTGCCATTTATAATTCATTCTTCAGGATTGAAAATCATATTCATCCCTAATTACTACTAGATTGATTACTATGAAATTCCAAAAAGCAATTGATGAAATTTAAAATTACCCATCAAACTGATTATACCTTTGATAAAGCAGTGATGCTTAATCCACACGAATTTCGATTTCTACAAAAAAGCAACTCGTATATGGAGGTAGAACAGTTTACTATGGTTATTGATCCGTTACCAAAATTTCATCGTGTAATTCAGGATGTTGACCATAATACGGTGGATATGTGCTGGTTCGGAGAAGAAACCAAAGCCTTACGCATACACACTACCAGTATATTGAACATTAAAGCTTTTAATCCTTTTGACTTTATCATATATCCTCCTTCATTCAGCAAACTTCCTTTTCAATATGAGCCGCTACAAAACAAAATATTGGGAGAAAGTTTGGTGTATGAACCATTACCCAAAATACTGCAAGACTATGGGAGCACAATTTTACAGGAAGCGCAGTACAATACCGTTCAATTTTTATCAGATCTTACCAAAGCAATTCATCGCGATTTTAAGGTAGTGTATAGGGCCGAGGGACCTCCTTTAGCGCCAGGTGAAACCTATAGTTTAAAAGAGGGTTCCTGTAGAGATCTATCCTGGATGTTAATTAATTTATTTCGACATTTTGGAATTGCAGCACGTTTTGTGAGTGGATATTTTTATTTTAAAATGGAAAAACCCGCCTATGAACTGCACGGTTGGGTTGAAGTTTACCTCCCAGGTGCAGGCTGGATTGGTATGGATCCCAGTCATGGTATCTTTACAGGAAATACTCATTTTCCAATAGCTTCTTCGGCATATCCTCAAAACACATTGCCTGTTATGGGGAGTATACAAGCTAAAACCACTTCAACCTTAGCTACTCAATTATCCATACAAGAATTGTAAAAGCAACGTCTTATTTAACGCAAAAACTCTTCTGAAACTCTTTTACTAGTGTTTATAGTATCGTAAAAGACCGAAGTGCAACACTTAAAGGCAAAAGAACGCTAAAATGCCATAACCTGCCTATAGTTGCTCAATAAACAGAGAATATTTTAATAGCAACAATTGTTAATTTTTTAACATTAATTATTAACAAAATCATTAATTTGATAAAATTATAATACTATAATTATAAATATGTTATTATTAAGGGTTTAATTTTGTTAATAATGTAATTTTAGCATCTTAGGGGTTGGGTCAATTAATGACCTTTGTTAACACACAAATTAACTTAAAACTCAACTAATGAAAACTAATTTACAATTCATCAAATGCTTTTATTTGACCTTACTGATTACCTTGGTCTTGCCACTTACTTCCCTAGCGCAGCAGGTTATCGACGCAACCATTCAATTTGATGGTAGAACTAGAGCGTATCGTCTTTATGTGCCTCAAAGTTATGATCCAAGTCAACCCGCACCGTTACTTTTAAATTATCATGGATATACAAATACAATAGAAATCCAATACAATCAAAGTAATTTTCAACAGTTGGCGGAGGATAATCAATTTTTATTTGTAACTCCTCAGGGATTAGGAAATACTCCTGGCTGGGCGATTAATAACTTTTTTGGGGGTAACGAAGATGATTTAGGCTTTACGGATGCGCTCATTGATAAAATTAGTAGCGAGTATACTATCAATCAAAAGCGTATTTATGCTACGGGATTTTCTAATGGAGGTTACTTTAGCTATCGCTTAGCCTGCGAACTCAGTCCTAGGATTGCAGCAATTGCCTCTGTTGCTGGCAGTATGACAGCCCGATGGATCGATAACGGTCAATGTCAGCCTCAACATCCAACAGCTGTTTTACAAATCACAGGAACGAATGATAATGTAATTCCCATTTCAGGTGGTGCTTTGGGGAAGTCCATACCGGATGTGATGGAATATTGGGCGTCTTATAATAATGCGGATCTAACCCCAGATATTATTGATTTGGGTGGAGGGTCAACCCGATCCATCTGGGATAATGGTGATAATGGCGTTACGGTAGAGTTTATCCGTGTGGCTGGTAAAGGACATAGCTGGAATGGTGGCAATGTAGCAACTTCTCAAGAAGTTTGGAATTTCCTTTCGCGATTTACTATTGATGGTGCAATTGATCAAACCCCACCAACAGACGAAATTTGCGAAGGTAATATTTCATCTTTTCCCTATTCAGAGAGTTTTGAAGGAACTATCGGAGATTGGACACAATCAACAAGGGATAATTTAAACTTTACGATCAACCAAGGGGGTACACCTTCGTCAGGTACCGGTCCTAGTAGTGCAATTGATGGTAGTTCCTACATTTATATTGAAGCCTCTGGAAATGGTACGGGTTATCCTAATAAAAATGCCACGCTCAATTCGCCTTGTTTAGATCTGAGCAACTTAACCACAGCTGACCTGGCTTTTCAATATCATATGCTGGGCGCTACGATTGGTAGTTTAACAGTTGAAGCTCGAACCGATAATCAAGGAGATTGGCTCCCTGTATTTACCGTTTCAGGATCTCAAGGAGATCAATGGAACAGTGTCATTATCGATTTAGATGCCTATGCTGGTAATCCTAGTGTGCAATTGCGAATCAGTGCGCTAACAGGTAGCAGCTTTACGGGAGATATTGCTATTGATGCGTTACAAATAGATGATGTAATAACCGACCCTACTGATCCAGGGAATACAATTTGTCAGGGATCGATCAACAGTTTTCCATTTGTGGCAAGTTTTGAATCTAATTTAAATGATTGGACACAAGAACCTTCGGGTGATGATTTAGATTGGACAAGAAATTCAGGAGGCACTCCTTCCTCTGGTACAGGACCTGATGGTGCGGTAGATGGAAATGTGTATGTATACGTAGAAGCATCTGGTGAGGGTGTTGGGTATCCTAATAAGCGCGCTATTTTAAACTCACCATGTTTAGATTTTAGTAATGTAAACGATCCATTGATTTCATTTCAATACCATATGGAAGGTAGTGAAATCGAAACCTTAGCGTTAGAAGCAAGATTAAATAATGTAGGAGAGTGGGTCAGTATTTTTAACCGTACAGGATCGCAAGGGTCTAGTTGGAATTTAGCTACTGTTGATTTGACTGCCTTTGCAGGAGAAGGTAGTGTACAATTACGCTTTAATGCGGTTACAGGAAATGGAACTAGCGGATGGCAAAGTGACATTGCATTAGATGCTGTGCAAATTCAAAATGGCACCGTTGATCCTCCGTCTGAATGTGATGCTATTAATTTTGATAATTTTCAGATAATTTCCTTTTCTAATCAAGATGTGGCAGGAGATTTCGCAGCCAATGGAACGAGTTTAGCACTACAAAATAATACCTGGAAATACATTGCACTTAATTACACAGTTACTCCAAATACAGTAATTTCATTTGATTTTAGTAGTACAAATCAGGGTGAAATTCACGGTATTGGTTTCGAGGATAATAATACACTAACCTCCACTCGATACTTTAAAGTTTATGGAACACAGAATTATGGTATTACCAATTATGATAATTATGGAGGCGGTACGGTTAGTTATACAATTCCCGTGGGAGCATTCTATACGGGGAATTTTGACCGCTTGGTTTTTATAAATGATGATGACACTGGTTTTGGAAACACTTCGTTATTTAGTAATGTTCGAATTTATGAAGGATCTTGTGTTGCTGTTCAACTAGCACAAAGAGCTTTAAGTAGCACTAACGTTACTCCAATATATGGAGATGAAGATGAGGAAGGGCCTTTTAGGATCAGTGTGTATCCAAACCCTGTACAAAATCAATTTAGTTTACAAATAGCTGCTAAAAGTAATAGCGAAACTACATTACAGATATTTTCCATTCTAGGACAACAAAAATATGTAGCGCAATTAGCTAAAGGAACTCATAATTTTTCGGTGAGTAATCTGGGGTTAAGTGCTGGAATTTACATTATAAAACTTTCAATGAGAGATGGAACAACAGTAGAGAAAAAGCTGGTCGTTCAATAATAAGAAACTGACCTTCATAATACTACCCACATTATTATTAGTAATGTGGGTTTTTATTTTTTGACCATAGTAAAAAAGCAAACTAATTTTTTTTCTTTAGATTTGAAGGTATAGCTTATGCTATTTGTTTGATTATAAATTTAAATTTTATCATTTTGAAAAAACATTTCCTACGTTTTACGATTAATTTAATGTTGTTAGGTCTACCCTTGTTAAGTATGGCACAGGATGGGGGTGAAAATGCTTCTCTAGTTGATATAGAGAAGGGAGCTAATACGATGTGCGATTGCATGAACTCCTTTATGGATCAACTACACCCTCAATTAAAAGTATTGGTTCGTGATATGGATCGTATGGGACAAGAAAAAGCCAATCAGAAGTTTACTGAATATATCAAAAACAATCCTGATCAGGTAGACCAGATTGTACAGGATGCAGCAATGATGAAGCAGTTTGAGCAGTCCATCAAAAAGATAGAAGGTTGTGCAGATCTTAATACCTTATTATCTGATGAAATAATGCAAGAAAATCCAGGAGCAGAGGAGGAGTTGGTTGCCTTTTTAAGAAGTAAGAGTAAATGTGAATATGCCTATATCTTTTATAAAATGGGTACCGGAAAAGAATAATCCAGTATAGGCTATACCAAATGTACTTAGTATCGACAATAGTAATGGAGTATAATTTTGGTGAAGACTTGCTATAGCTAGATGGCTAATAAGAGAATTCATCAGATTTTTATAATCATTGCTGTTCGTTTTATTATTTAGTTTGAAGCTAAAAGACAGGTTTCTGGTCTTAATTTATATTTTGTTTAATTTATTTAACTAAACTTTAAACAAAAAATAGTAAATTAACCTAAATACCTCATTATCTTTACGCTAAACAAATTTAATTATGAAAAAGATATTGCTAACTACATTTTTACTAAGTGGATTACTGGTAACAGCCGCTTGTGGAAATAACAACACAAAAGAAGCAGAAAAGACTGCAGAAACTACAGAAACGACAGAAAAAGAAACTGTTGTTGAAAAAGAGGAGGTAGTAGAAGAAATACCAACAATTGTTGGGGTTGCAGCAGGTAATGAAAATTTTACCACTTTAGTGGCAGCCGTTAAAGCTGCAGAATTGGTAGAAACTTTGAATGGTGATGGACCATTTACGGTTTTTGCTCCGGTAAATGAGGCATTTGATAAATTACCAGAAGGTACTGTTGAAGGCTTATTAAAGCCAGAAAGTAAAGAGACCTTGACGGCAATACTCACCTACCATGTAGTAGCTGGTAAAGTAATGGCAGCTGACGTGGTGAAAGCTATTAAAGAAGGCGATGGAAGCTTTACCATCACAACCGTGCAAGGAGCAACATTAACTGCCTCATTGGATGGAGAAAATGTAATTCTTACTGATGCAAAAGGAGGAACATCTACAATTATAATGACAGATGTAGCAGCATCAAATGGAGTAATACACGCTATTGATACGGTAGTGATGCCGTAAAAACAAATAATGATATAGATAAAACACTGGTATTAAAATGCCAGTGTTTTTTTGTGCAAAAATTTTATTTTTACCTTAAAGTCTAAAGCAATTTCATAGATTTAGAATAAAGTTCTGATAACCTCAATTGGTTTTTAAAACATCTCTATTTTATAACATTACTTTTTATAAAGATCTCGAACTCGATATATTAGTCAAGTAGAAAAAAACGTATTAATTGATTCGCGATAAGATCTTCCGACCGGTAATTTGATATCATTTCGAAGCTGTATTCCGTCATATTTTAAAGACTTTATGAAGCTGGTGTTTACTACAAACGACCTGTGTACTCTCATAAATTGCTCTTGTGGCAGTATTTTTTCTACTTCAGATAAACTTTGTTTTATTTCAATTTTTTCTTGCTCAGTATGATAGGTGACATAATTTTTAAAGCTTTCTACATACACGATGGAGTTAAGAAATACTCTATGGGTTCCATTCGTGTTTTTAAGTGTAATACTTTGTTCTGTAGTTGCCAATTGGTTAGGTGCTAGTTCGGGTCTTCTATCTTCAAGAAACATTTTAACCTTTGTAACTGCTTTTAAAAATCGACTAAATCGAATAGGTTTCAACAAATAGTCAAGCGTATTATATTCAAAGCTTTTCAAGGTATATTCAGAATAAGCTGTTGTAAAAATTACATAAGGTTGATAATTTAAGGTGTCCAAAAAATCAAGTCCTGACAAATCCGGCATATTAATATCCAAAAACAACAACTCTGGCTTTTCTTTACTCACAAAATCAATTGCTTGTAAAGGACTTCGAAAACTACCAGAAAGCTCTAGGAAAGGAACTTTGTTGACATAATCCTCAAGTACAGAAAGTGCCATTGCCTCATCTTCTAAAATAATACAGTTCATACGTTGGTTATTATAAATCTAATCGTAATGTACTCACAAAACTATGAGATTCCTTGTTGATTTTTAACTGATACCGTCCTGGGTATAATAGTTTTAATCGTTGTTCGATATTTTTCAAACCAAATCCAGAGTTAGTATCAGGTGATTTATGGTTATTTGATGTAATCGTGTTCTTACAACTAAATAGTAAAGTATGGCCGTCTTGGGATAACATAATCTTAATTTCCGAAGGACTCTCTAAACTGATCCCGTGCTTAAATGCATTTTCTACAAATGGTATAAAGAGCATTGGAGCAATTTTTAGCTCTTCAGGGTTATCAATGCTATTAGTAAAGGTTATGTCTATACGATCATTTTCAGAGAACCTTAATTTCTGAAGTTCGATAAAATCTTCGATATAGTTAATTTCTTTTTCCAAAGGTACGGTTTGCTCATTTGCATCATAGAGCATATAACGCATCATTTCTGCTAGATTAGAAATTCCGTTCGCTGTTTTAGTATCACCAAATTTATGTGCGCTAGCAAAAAGGTTATTAAGGACATTAAACAAAAAATGAGGATTTATTTGTGATCGCATTAAAGAAAGTTCTGCTTGCAATTTCTGTTCCTGCAATAACTGTTGTTCTTTCTTGATGATACTATAATTTTCATAAGACCAAAAACCATAGGAGGGCAATAAGAAAAATATGATATGAAAAAGGAGATTGTCTACAACTATTCCTTCCCAAAAACCAATCGTTTTTTCAGGAAAACAAGTATTTATATACCATTGATCTACCTTAGATTCGATAAGGGATATAACTAAGATTCCAATACTTATATACAACCAATACGTTATGCTTTTTAAACGAAAACGTTGCAAAAGATATTTCCAATTTCCATAGAAAACAAAAACATTACATAAAGTTCCATACAAACTAGGAATCAATAAAGAGTTAGTAGCAGCTTCAAAATTACCAACAGTTAACTCTAGTGCAGGTATATTGATTAAAATTAAGCCATACACCCAAACTATAACATGGAGATACAAATATTTTCTACGTACGATACTCATTAATTGCAATATAAAAATTTTAATACCATCTCATATGGCCAGTATATAAACGACAAATTTTAGCATACCAATAACCAGTTTTTACTAATGCTGTAAAAGATATATCAATTTTAGTTCTATGTACCTAGGAGACATCAGTATTTGAAAAAATAAATCACTTTCGTATCAAAATTTAAAGAGAATTTAAAATGAATAAAATAATAAGTGCTATAATAGTTTTACTCATAGGTAGTTACGCAATAGGTCAGGATAAAAGTGCTGCTATCGAAAATTATCTAGACAGAGCTCACCAATTGAATCGTTTTTCGGGTGCAGTATTAGTCCAAAAAGGTGAACAAGTGCTATTAAAAAAAGCCTATGGAATAGCCAAACTTGATCAACAGATTAATAATACAGTAGCCACAAAATTCAATATAGGCTCTATTACAAAACAATTTACAGCAACTGCGATTTTAAAATTATATCAAGATGGCAAATTAGAGCTCCATCATCCAATCAATACCTATCTGGGCAAATTTGCATCAAATCGATGGAGAAAAGTTACCGTTCATCATCTATTATCACATCAGTCAGGAATTCCCAGTATTCTACAAAGTGGACAGGGATTAGATGAGTATTGGCCTAGGGAAACAAGTATTTCTTGGGATGAACAAATAGCATATTTTAAGGATCTCAAGCTTATTAATACTCCAGGAGAAGAATATATGTACAATAATACTGGGTATATTCTTTTGGCTTTGATTATTGAACAAGTCACACAGATTCCATATCACCAGTTTATGGAAGAATATGTATTTAAAGCGAATAAGCTATATGCCACCACGGTCAGTAAAAAAGGAGATCTAATTGCCGATAATCACTTTTGTTACGATCCTACCGAAATGGAGAAAGCACCTGAATATCATTATAGCTGGTACAGAGGGGCAGGTGGTAATTATGCGACAGTAGAAGACTTAAACAAGTGGTATTCAATAATTCACCATGGGAACTTTCTTAATCAAGAAAACAAAGAGCGATTGTTTAAAGTATACGCAAGGAATTATGGTTATGGTTGGGTAATTACACAAAGAAATCATCAAAAATTGGTATATCATGATGGTACGGATTTCGGATCGACTTCATTTTTTCTTACTGTACCGCAAGAAGATCTCAGAATAATAATTCTAACTAATCAAACCCATAAAGAATTGGAGTTATTAGGAGAAAGCGAAGATTGGGTACAACAAATAGGGTATGATTTACTTGATATTGTCAATGGTGAAAAAATAAAAGCATTACCCAAATTGGCAAAAAGCAATACTACATACTCTGTGTTTAATGGTAGCTATGCTTTTGAAGATGGAACGGTTGTGTCTATTGTAACTAAGGATAGTATTGCCAAATTAATACACAAAAAAGCAAACTTATCCTTGTATCGATTTAAGTTTTACCAATCTGTGGGTGTGGAAAATGATGAAATAGCCACTCGAGCCATAAAAGCTTCTGAAGCTTTATCTAAAAGAAAGTATTGGAAGTTCGCTAAATATTGCGATGGTGAAATGAAAACGGTAGCATATACCGGGCTGTTATCAATAGGTTTCAATCAAATAACTAAACCGATAGGGGATATTAAGCAGGCCATAGTGTATGATATTAAGGAGAATGTGGCCACTGCTAGATTTTATGGTACGCTTGGAAATGTAGATTTTGAAATTATTTTTGATAAGGATAAGAAAATTCAAGGTGTATTTGATACAGGATATTCGGACTATTTACCCCCTCAAACTATTGAATTGAAACAGATATCGGGGCAAAGGTTATTTATCGATGGATTTGCAATTGGTGAAAATGACGCTATTTTGGAATTAGAAGAAAAAAATGGAATAACATATATAAAATTGACGCAAGGTGACCGCTCTTTCCTCGGTAAAAAGTTAAGTAAGCTATCCCTTCCATAGGTAAATCTTCTTGATGCTTTGCTTAAAATAAAAAAAACACTAATTTATAAAACAAATTAGCGTAAAGTCTTGCGGTGAGCATTACTTTACGCTTTTTAATAGGTAAAAAAATACAATTACTTAAAAATCAATTGCGCCTTAAATTCAATCGTATCTGAAATCATATTGTTTTTAATTTTGGTATCAAACTCCGTGGCATGTAGTATATTCCAACGGGTACGATCAATGTCAAAATTGGTTAACATCTCCTTTTTGTCATAATCCAATAATGCTGTAAATTTAACGGGCTTTTTGATACTTTTAATGATTAAATCTGCTTTAATTGTAATGGTATTAGCATCAATATAATCAACTTGAGTTATGGTTAATTGGGCTGTGGGATACCTAAAGGTAAAGAAGAAATCTTCGTTTTTGAGATGCTCAACCAGACCTTCATTATACCCTTTGCCATCCAAATTGGTTATGGTATTCATATCAATGGTAAATTCACCACCACTTATTTTACCGTTGGTAAGGTTTACATAGCCCTCTTTAAATTTTACCGTTCCGTGGTGATTATTAAAACCCATAAAACTGGATCCCATCCAATATAAATTACTTTTTTGGATATCTAAGTTGGCCGTGTCCTGTGCGTTAACTTGTACAATCGAAGCTATTATTAATGCTATAGCTATAAGAGATGTTTTCATAAGGAAATAATTTTTTGGTAAAACTAGGAGGGAAGCTATAGGTAAATGTCAAAAAAGTGTAAAATAACTGTCAATCCTTGTAAAAATTCAGGATTTTATAAGTTATTTACAGTCTCCATGATACAGAAGCAACAAAACGTACGGATCATACTTTTGAGTATAGTGTTACTAACACTTGTAGGGATTTTCTTTTTTGGAAAATCCAGTAAGAAACAAGAAGATTTTGCTGAACTGGTTAAAATTGCGATGCGAGATGTAGGGGATAAGCTACTACGTTATGATCAAGATTCTACCTCCTTAGTACAACCAGTTAAAAGACTGAAGCAGTATACGTATCAATTATCTTTTGATGAACCTCTGACCATTGCACCAGATACCTTAGTAAAGGTTGTCGAAAATAGTTTTGATCGAACCGAATTGCCAAATAACTATCGGGTTATGGTAAAGCAATGCGAAGATCAGGAAGTTGCCTATAGCTATCAAATGATGGCACAAGTTGAAAATACGATAGTAGCCTGTAGCGGTCGCAATTTGCCTAGCAAATGTTATACTATAGAAGTAAAGTTCGTCGATCAGGCAACGAGTGTAGAAATACAAAATAATATTGTATTAATCGGCATAGTTAGTATAGGAATCGTTTTGCTGATCGTACTCATAAAAGCTTTTAAATATCCCAAAAATGAACCAACTCATGAGACAAATACTACCCAAAAAGCTAAACATGATGGTGTTCGAATTGGTAGTTTTTGGTTTGTTGAGGATCAGCTCAAATTGATACAGGAATCTAAAGAGATTCAACTTTCTAAAAAGGAATGTGAATTACTAGCCATACTAGCAGCCAATCCTAATCAACTGGTGACTCGAGATGAGTTAACCAAACGAATATGGGAGGATAACGGGGTTTATGTAGGGCGAAGCTTGGATACCTATATTTCTAAATTACGCAAAAAGCTACAGTTAGATGAAACCTTAAAAATAACCAATAGCCACGGTGTTGGGTACAAGCTTGAAATAGCCAAATAATGACATTTGATTGGTCTTGTTAGTCTTAGTATTTGCTTCCGGACAAAGAAATTTTTCAATTGAGTCAAGCTCTCCGCCAAGTATTAGTTACATTATTATAAACGAATTAATTAAACTTAAAATAATGGAGCATACAATAAATATTCAACACATAGAGCATGTTAATCATAATGTGCTAAGGATAGTTACAGATAAACCCAAGGGATATGATTTTAGGCCAGGACAGGCAACAGAATTATCCATCAAAAAAGATGGGTGGAAGGATAAAAATCGTCCATTTACTTTTACGAGTTTACCAGAAGATGACCGTTTGGAGTTTACTATTAAAGTATACCCAGCAAGGGATGGAGTAACCGATCGATTAGAAGGGTTAGAAGTAGGTGATGAGCTGATCATTTCTGATGCCTGGGGCGCCATTGAATATAAAGGTCCTGGAACGTTCATTGCTGGTGGGGCAGGGATCACCCCCTTTATTGCTATCTTCAAGGATTTAGTGTATAAAGATGAGATACAGGATAACACATTGTTATTTAGCAATAAAAAGGAAAGAGATATCATTTATAAAAATAATTTAGAAGCTTGGTTAGGTAAGGATGTACATTTTGTGTTATCCGAAGAATCTAAGGAGGAATACGATTCGGGTCATATAGATGCTGAAATTTTAAAAAAATACAATTTGAATACCGCCAAACCTGTATATCTATGCGGACCACCAGAAATGGAAGATGCAATAAAAGCTGATTTGATTAAACTGGGGGTTTCTGATGATTTGATCGTAACTGAAGCGTAAAAAGACAGATTGTTTTCAATCTATTTAGCACATTAGGCCCTGTAAACAAAGACTATATTGTAATAAATTGAAAATAAATGAATTAAATTCCATTAAATCCAAATAAAGGGGTCACCTTTGCAGTAATAAATTTTAATTATAGTATAATGAATAAAGGAACAGTAAAGTTTTTTAACCAATTAAAAGGATTTGGTTTTATTACTGAAGAAGGAGTTAACGATGATCATTTTGTACACATGTCAGGATTAATTGATGATGTAAGAGAAGGTGACGAAGTGGAATTCGATCTTAAAGAAGGAAACAAAGGATTGAACGCAGTGAACGTAAGAGTAATCTAATACATACAACATACTTTCAATTGTACAAAAGTCTACCAGTATTGGTAGACTTTTTTTGTTTCAGCAAATATAATAAAGTAAATATCTTAAGAAGTTTCATCGCTATACAGAAATATTGTTGTGAGCATTCACATACCGTATTTTATTTTACATAATATTTAGCTTGAGAATGGGATATTCAGCATTAACTAGCGGAGTTGTACATAAAATTACCTGTATACATCAATGTGTTTTAACTAATTGATATACAGCATTTTATATTTTATACTTTGGCAAAGAGTGGGTGGTTAGCTTTAAGAAGAGAAGAATAGTCTATTTCAGTAACTATAATAGCCTAAAGCAACTTGTACATCGTAGCATACGAAATGGCTTCATAAATATTAGCAACGCCTAATTTTTCAAATAATTTCTTTCTGTGAAATTTAACCGTATCTGGTGAAATATAGATTTTTTCCGCAATTTCGTGTATAGCATAACCTCTAATCGCATAGCGTAATATTTCTTTTTCTCTATCAGATAGCGCTACTTTCGGGATACTTTTCCAGCAATCACTTGATAAATCATATAGTAACGTTTCTGAGCCATCTTGTTTGGTGATCGTGATGTTACCCGAATTTTGCTGTGTCGATAAGGATACGAAACATATCGCTTTCCAGATTTTACCAGTTTCGGTTAAAAATAATGGAGTTAACTTTTGATGGATAAGAATCATATTACCTTCTTCATTTTTCAAATGAAAATCATAGGAAATGCTATACTGCTTTCTTTCTTCAAGTGGTAGGGTCTCATAAAAGTCAAAACCAACCGTGTTTATCTTTAAAAGTAGCGTTAAATCCTCCTCTGGTACGTATTCAAAATAAAAGTCATAGCCCATTTCCTGTACTTCAGCAGCAGAGTTTCCACATAAAAACAAAGGATTTTCAGAAACATATTCAAAACCTTTGGTTTCGTAATCAATGACATATACACTTTTATAGGTGGTTCGGGTAAAAGCCTCAACAACTTCCAGGTAATTTGAAGTTTGATGTAGGTCCTTATCCGTCAGGTTTCCGACTGTATTTTTTAACGAAAAAAAAGAATTGGTATCCGCCATAAGTACAAAGATAGCTTTTTTACAAAACTACCCCGATGGGTAGTGCTAAAAACAAAATTTAGGTTATGTGTGATGAACCGACCCTATAAAACTACTCGAGGGTGTAGCCTAAAAACATTGATTTCCTACTAGTTTTGATCTTAGAAAACAAAATCTAATCACAGGATAAAATTGAACCACAACCTTTTTATCTATAAAAACAAAAACATACTCATGATACGATTACTCATTATTTTACAGCTATTTGTACTGTCTTCACTTTCGGCACAAGAACCGTTGACAGCCACACAATGGCAAGAAGACCTTCGATTTTTACAACAAACCATACATAAAGAGTATGCTTTTCTTTTCGTAAAAACCAATAAAGAAACCTTTGATGCCGAAGTGGAAGCACTCTACCAGGATATTCCTAATTTACAGGAGCACGAAATTCAGGTAGGTCTTGCCCGAATCGTTTCTTTATTCGAATACGGGCATACGCACCTTAGCTTTTATCAAAAAGCCATTCAGTTTTCGCAGTTTCCTTTTAATCTTTATCAATTTAAAGAGGATATTTATATCCAGGGGACGCATAAGCGATATGCAAATGCGGTAGGAGCAAAGGTAATTGCTGTAGCGGGTAAACCTATTGCTGAAGTGCTAAAAGCTATTGAACCTACCGTAGAGGCAGAGAATTCGCAATATTTTAAGGCTTATGGAATTAATAACCTTCGTTATCCTGAAATTCTACACGCTCAAAGCATTACTGATTCATTGCAGGATGAAATAGAACTAACTCTCGAAAAAAATGGTAAAACGTTTACCCAATCCTTTACAGTCTTGGAGAAGGGAGATTATGTACCGACACATCGTGGTTTCGTACACCAAGATGATAATTGGGTAACCGCTAGAGAACAAGCTACTATGCCTTTGTATCTACAGCAGTTAGATAAAGTGTATTTCGCTACCTATTTGTCTAAAGAAAATGCGATGTATGTACGTCATAGTAGAATCAAAAATGAAGCGGAAGAAAGTACAAAGGAGTTTTATGATCGGGTGCTTAAGGAAGTAGCGGCCAAAGGAGCCGAAAAATTAATCATTGATTTACGCTTAAATGGTGGTGGTAACAACTATTTAAATAAAGAGGTCATCAAGGCCCTTATTAAAGCGGATGAGATCAACCAAACCGGAAAGCTATTTGTAATCATAGGAAGACGAACCTTTTCGGCTTGTCAAAATCTGGTGAATGAAATCGATAACTATACCAATGCTATTTTTGTAGGCGAACCAACCGCAGAAAATATTAACTTTTGGGGTGATAATCGACCCGTAATATTGCCAAATAGTACTATAAATATTGCGGTATCATATTTATGGTGGCAAGACAAACCGGCTTTAGAAAATGCAGAATGGATGGCACCCAGTATCCCGGTTGAGATGAGCTTTGAGGAATATGTGACCAATCAGGATCCTGTATTGGAGGCTGCATTAGCGTTTAACAACCCTAATTTTAAGCCCAAGCCATTGGAATATATTGTGAGCTTGTATACCTCTGGTCAAACCCAAAAACTGGCAGAAGAATTGCCTAAAATGATTCAGGATCCGCAGTATGCTTTTTTTGATTTTGAAACCGGACTCATTAAACTAGGGAACTTATTGTTGCAAAGTCGACGTGGACCACAAGTACAGGCCTCTATTCAACTATTTTCTACCGTTTTAGCATTTTATCCTCAATCTGCCAGTGCCTATAAGCATTTAGGTGAATCCTATATGTTTTTAGGACAAACGAAAAAAGCTGCTGAGGCCTTAAACAAAGCCATTCAGCTGGATAGTGCAAACCAAGTAGGAGCGGAGGCCAAAGTATTGTTGGCTGAAATGGGGAATTAAAAAATAATCCACTGTACCCATTAAAATTACTTCGGGATCTGAGCATTCAGCCCGAAGTTTTTTATTACGTTTTCATAGCACTAAGGGATTAAAAAAAATATATTGTTAAAACTTGCGTTATACTTTAACAACAGACCCAAAAGTACTATGATGAAGTTACATTATACCTTATCTAAAACGGTATACCTATGTGTTGCCGTTTTAGTATTTATTTCTTGTACTAATGACGATAATAAGGGCTCGACACCACCTAACGATCCTCAATTGGTAACTATTACTGATTTTCAATATCAAGGTGCGTTTCGGATTTCAAGTGCTACTTTTGGCGCCTCCAGCAGTAATTATTCCAGCGGTCCTATAGCGTATAATCCTGATAACCATTCCCTTTTTATAGTGGGTAACGAGCAGGTAAATGCGATTGCTGAGTTTCCGATACCAGAGTTATTGGACAAGGCAACGCTTGCCGAACTTAATGCTTCCGAAGCCCCAACCCAGGAGTTTACAACCATTCTTAATGCGGTTGCAAATCCCACTGGTGTAGATCGCATCAACGGGATGCTCTATAAAAATGGACAACTTATCATCAATGCTGAAAAATGGTATGATGCCAGCGGTACTAACGAAAATACGACACTTGTCCTACGAGATGCCAATGACCTAACGAATACCACCATTGATGGCTATTACCAACTAAATGGTGCCGCCAATGCAGCTGGCTATTTATCCTATATCCCAGAGGAGTGGCAGGCTAGCTTTAATGCCTCCTACATAACAGGATGGTCTTCGGTGAATTCCATTATCTCCAGGTATAGTTATGGCCCTTCTTTATTTACGTTTGATGAAAACGATGTATTAAATACGTCAGCCTCCACAGGGCCTATCAACACAAATCCGTTCTTAAATTTCAGTTTTGCCAATGGTAATCATATCACCCCACCCAGTAATGACCCTGGACAAGATCTTTGGAACTATTTGTCCGAAGGGATTTATGGTTTTATCATACCAGGCACCAGAACCTTTGCAGTGTTTGGATCGAGTGGAGGCGTGGATAGTGGTATTGGGTATAAGATCATTCAGGATAATGGCAACGAATGTGGAGGGTATTGTGCTTATCAAGCAGCTGATTACTACAATTACTACTGGTTTTTTGATCTAGATGATATCTTAAATGCAGAGAATGTTTGGGATCCGCGTCCTTATGCCTACGGTCGATTTTCGGTACCTTTTGATGAGCAAGGGGAGCACAGTATTATCGGAGCCACATTTGATTCTGGATCAGGGATGTTATATCTGTGCTTAAGTAAAGCAGGACAAATGGGTACTTATGATCGTCCGCCACTGATTGTGGGGTATAAGATTCAGTAGTAAAAGCATAAGAGGTCCATTGAAATACCTAAAAATTTAAATCAGAATCTCTAAGAAACGTGGTTTTAAATATTATGTAAAATAGAAATTCATAAAATCCATTCAAACATTTTAAACCAAAAAGGGGATAAATTGATTCTCCGAAGATGGAATTAATAGAACTGGGAGATACTTCAAATTACTATTGATAAAAAAGTATTACAAATCAATAAAATACCAACTCGTTCGCGCAGAAATCAGATATCTGTTGGATTTTCAATTGTATGCTCTCTAAACTATAGCAAATGCATAGTAATTCATTTGATCCAGAGACTTTTCTTAAAACCTTTGAATCGCGTATTTGAAATATTCTGAACCTTTAAAATTAGCACTTGTGCATGGTGCTTAAAATATATAAATTGAACACCGTAACAAAGTGTTGAACTATCAAGTTTTTTTAACGGGGTACTACTATACATAAAAACATTTGGGATAATAAATGTCTAAACTTTTAGAATACCGAAAAAAACTAAATTATACTCAGGATGAGCTTTCTGATAAATCAGGGGTGTCCGTAAGGACTATACAACGTATTGAGGCTGGTGCAGAGCTTAAAGGTCATACCCTAAAAGTAATCGCTCAGGCTTTAAATGTTAACCCTTCTGAGTTAAAAGATGCTACAGCAGTGGAACCATCTTACAATTACCCGCTTATTAAGGTGATCAACTTAGCTTCTTTAGTATTCTTTATTCCTTTGGCAAACATTGTAGTACCTTTAGTGATCATGCACGCTAAAAAAGAAAAAAATGAGATAACGAAACAAATTGTTTCTATTCAAATCCTATGGATCTTAGCTATAGTAATAGTATTTTTTATGGTTCAAACGCTTCAGAATGCATTTTCATTACATAAGCAACTAACCTTATCTGTATTATTGGGTTGCATCCTTATCAATATTATTATTGTGCTACGCAATGCATTTGAAATTGATAAAAATAAACAACTTCGTATTAAGCTAAATTACAGCATTGTATAATTGGTGTCGCCTTTTTTTCGGCATAATGTCGGGTCGTTATTCTTCAATACTACCGGGCATTTGATGAAGTTTGATCTTTGGTTAAACTAAACGCATCATTTTATGAAATACACCTTATTACTTTTTGTTTTCGTCTTGAGCTGGTTAAACGTTCGGGCGCAATTATCAACTACACAACAAACAAGCATAGATGCTATTTTTGCACCCTGGAACCGTACAAAAGTACCTGGTGCTGCGGTGGGTATCATCAAAGATAGTCAACTCATCTTTGCAAAAGGATATGGTGCTGCAAATCTGGATTATGATATACCTAACAGTCCCCAAACTGTTTTTCGTATTGCCTCAACATCAAAGCAATTTACCGCCGCTTGTATTGTACTACTGGCACAGCAAAATAAGCTATCGCTGGAGGACAAGCTCATCAAATACTTTCCTGATTTTCCGGATTATGCAAACACCATTACCATCCGCCATCTGTTAAACCATACCAGCGGTATTAGGGACTATTTGACACTTGCTAATTTAGCAGGGTTTAAGGATGAAGATCATTATACGGACAAGACTATATATAACTGGTTATCCCGTCAACAAGCGTTGAACTTTACACCGGGTGAGGCTTATGTATACAGTAATTCAGGATATTGGCTTTTGGGCCAAATCGTTAAACTAGTCAGTGGTGAGTCCTTATCAGCGTTTGCAAAGAAGAATATTTTTGAGCCGTTACAAATGGAAAACACCCATTTTCATGACAATCATAAACATATTGTAAAAAATCGTGCTATTGGGTATAGCCCCACTAAAGATGATGAATTTTTGATTAACACAACTACATTAAATATGGTAGGGGATGGGGGAGTTTTCACTACTATTCTTGATTTAAAGAAATGGGACGATGCTTTTTATACCGATACTATTCTAGATCAGGAATTTTGGAAAGTAATGACTAATGTTGGGCGTTTACATAATGGGCAAAAACTCACGTATGCTTCAGGATTAGATATCAATCAATATAAAGGATTAAAAGTTATACAGCATGGTGGCGCTATGGCCGGCTACAGAGCTGAGATGCTTCGTTTTCCTGAACAACATTTTTCAGTCATAATACTTGCCAATCGATCTGACGCACGTCCAACGGAGATGGCATATGAGATAGCAGATATATTTTTAGAAAAGGAGTACCTACCCGCGAAAAATACAGGTGAACAATCGAATCCAACAATGACCAAGAAAAAATCAATCCTTAATTTGCCACATAAGGAGCTTAAAAAGTTTGAGGGTAGGTATTGGAATGCCAGGGAGGGAATTAGCAGAACGCTTCGAATAATCAATGATACCTTATGCTATGTACGTGATGATGGTAGTGCTACTAAAATGTTGGCTGTTGCTAAAGGTAAATTTTTGTGGCCAGGCTATACACCTGCGATTACTTTACAATTTAAGAATACCAGCGAAGCTACATTTGTATTGAATATTGGTGATGATACGCCGATGGTATTTAAAAAATACACCCCACAAGCATCTTTTAGCACATCTGACTTTTCTAGCTACACTGGCACGTATTATAGCAAAGAGCTTGATAGCTACTACGTAATTAACCACGTTGATAATGAACTGAGATTATATATAAAAGATGAATTTGTAGAAAGATTGGTTCCTATAATGAATAATGTTGTTAAAGTAGGACCATATCTAATATTGTCATTTACAGCATCTAAAAATAGGTTTAGGCTATCTACAGGAAGAGCAAAAAATATAAGCTTTAAAAAACTTAAATAAAATAATTATGTAAAATAGCAACCAACATGTAGAAAAGCATAGTATGCTGAACTTTTAACCCCTTAAATCCTAATCGCTGAGTAAAGCGAAAACATTCTTGGACTCATCTAATACAATATTGACCTCGCTGAGAATCGCGTATTTGAAATTTTCTGGACAATGGTACGGAATATTCGATTTATGTGAGGGTTTCATTTTTGGTGTTTTTTAATCCTTTACATCATTTTTTTAATTCTGTGAGAAAATGTAATTAGGATAGGAATTGATATGAAACACTTGGTTTTAGGATTACTGTACTTATATATGATGTAAGTAACTGCCAATAATAATAATAATAAAGGCATAAAACTTTTACACGAGTTCAATAAATTGATCCAGTGAATCAATTTATTGTATCTGCGAGATGATGTGGTTGGGAATCGATATGAAACTCTGGCATGTCGCAAAATCAGCTTTGGCATTTAGAACAGCATACGAGTTAATGTATCAATATACATCGCAAATTGACTTTTACATAATTACTATCGATATATAACACTGCGTGTTGTTATATCTGCAATTATGTAAAATGCAAGCATCCGTCAATCTGCCGTAATAACTATATTTGTTCTATAATTTATATTATGTAAAATAGAACTTGTAAAACAGGTACATATACCCCTAGTTATTAAGACCTTAAATTTTCACCTTTGATATCAGTAATATTACCAACTGTTATTGCAATACACAGATCAATATTCATTTTTAAAACCTAAAATTATGTCAACTTCAAATTTAAAGTCTAGTAAATGGGGAAAAACAAGTGCCCTGTCAGACCTGGATAAGATTCGCATCGAATGTGGTGTGGATGAAAACTTTAGAAAACAATTTCTTAGCGACCCCAAAAGTGTACTAGAAAAACACGGCGTAGATGTGCCTGATGGTCTTAAGATCAAAGTAAACGAAGATACTGCAGATACGTATAACATTAGCATACCACAATATCGTGGTAATGATTTATCCAATGCTGCATTAGAGAAATCTGCGCGTGACAAAAGTGGTACGACCTGGTGTACAACCTGTACAACAACCACACCGATATGTATTGGTTCTTTGGCGTCATTAACTTGCGCATAAGCAATCAGTAACATACTACACTAGTATTTTTAAAGGTGGTGCTTCAGTAATGAAGTGCTGCCTTTACACTAATTTTATACACACTCCTATGGAAGCTACGCTTAAACCCACTCCCAAACCCAAACAATCCTATGATTACGAACTAGCAGAAACACTCAACGCTACCCTGGTTATGCCCGAATTGTGGCAACCTGATGTAGATCAGGCTAAAGAAGAACTCAGTGCGGCACTCTATAAAAATCAATTACATATAAATCCTAAGGTTTTTGACGATCTTATCGGATGGTACACGCGTATCATTGCGCGATCCACCAATACCTTATTGGTACAACGCTATTCTAGTTATTTCTTAACCTTATATCCATTGTGGCGACCTAAGCGGTCTGCTCCTGGCAATGCTACTCCGGGCGCAACGCGTCATAAGCTGGATGCCTATATGGAATGGGAACAACAACAAGGTATCTTTTCTGAGCAAAATCCCTACCCAGAATTGATGCGTTTAGTACATCAGTTTAGAACCAACTGGTTAGCAGCATCCATAGAACTATTAACGCGTATCAGCGCACATGCCAACACTATTGGTGAGAAATTATTGGCTGCTCCAGTGCAATTGCGAGATCTTACCAGTGTAACTTTTGGAATTTCGGACCCACACCATAATGGCCGTACGGCGGCTATTCTACATTTTGGGGCTCAAAAAGTGGTATACAAACCTAGATCTCTGGATGGTGAATACGGCTGGAATGTTTTGGTAGCCAATTTGATGGATAACGGTCTTCCCTATTCGCTATACCTCCCTAAAATACTACGGTATCAGGATTATGGCTTTATGGAATTTATTGCTACGACTTCGCATACCGCACAGCAACCTATTGAAGATTGTTTTGAACAATATGGAGCTATCATGGCCATTGCACACGCCTTTGGCACCTATGACCTGCATCACGAAAACATTATTGTCGGCGAACACGGTCCTGTGGTTATTGACGCTGAGCCACTTTTTAGATGTGTGTTGTCACACTCTGAGCAAGGCGAAAATCGTTTAAAATTAGACAAAAGTATCTCCCTGGAAGATATCGACTCTAAGGAGTCGGTGATGGATATTGGTATTTTGCCACATAGTATGCTGTCTAAGCTTAATGAAGAAGAAGATGCCTACGAGGACTATTTGGTGGGTGCCCTCTACCCTTTTGCCTTGAAACCGATGAAAGAATTTGTGCCCTGCGGTATCGGATCTGATCATTTGCAAATGGAAGAAATAACGATAAAAGCTTCTGCTTTTCCGAACCTACCGCATTTATACGATGAACCACAATTACCAGTGGATCATATTGATGCTATTGAAGAAGGCTTTGCCAAAACGCATACCTTTTTAGTTGACAAACGTGCCTATTTACTAAATGAAAAACAATTATTAGCACAATTATCGGGACTTCATCTCCGACTATTAGTGCGTCCAACTATGCATTATGCCTTGCTATATTTTAGATCGATAAGCCCGCAGTTATTAACTTCTAAAAAAGCCCGAGCAGAAAAGATCGCTTCCGATTTACAGCTTCTAGGTAAAATGCGCTTAGATAGTTTAGATAATATCACCGCACACGAAATTGAAAACCTATTGGATGGAGATATTCCCAGATTTGAAGTTCAGTCTGATGGTTCACAAGCTTATGACACCCCTTTGATGTTTTCTCCTGTACAATTAGCAAAAGAACGCTATGAGCGTTTGAATGCTTTGGATTTGCAATTGCAATTGGTTACCATTCGCGAAAAATTAATCGATCGGACCAAATCTGTAGCGGAAACCAAACATAAAAGTACTGTACCGCAATGGCAGGCACAGCATGCTTATGATATTATTCAATCAATTGTGGATGCTACGGGTTATAATCAAGATGATCCTTTTTGGACCTACACTGCCTATGCGCCGGGTTATGGCAGTACTATGGTGCATGCAGATCGTGAGGCGTTTTATGACGGAGCTTTGGGTACAGCCGTAGCCATTGCAGAAGCGGGAAAATTAGCGGCTAATGACGCGTGGCTGGGATTAGCCAAGGCAATTCTTAATCCTATACTAAACGGTGAAAAACCAGCCTGTATCGAACGTGGAGCAGGTATGGCCAGAGGGCTGGGCGGATTAATATACGCCATGCTTCGGATTGCTGAGGCTACCCAGGATCAAACTATATTAGATAAAGCAGTGGAATTAGCGATTGAACATTCGAAGTATGTATTATCTATTGATGTGTTGGATGAAGTACTCCACGGAAAAAGCGGATTATTACTGGCCTTAACTGCCATATATAAACGCAGACCAAATCCAAAGATCAAGTCCATTATGGACACGATTGCCAATACGCTCATCAAGAGTGCGCAGCATTTAGAAAAAGGTAGTTGCTGGAAAGTCCTCGATGGACATTCCTTGCCCAATATGAGTCACGGTACCTCTGGTATTGCTATGGCTTTATCCAGATGGTATGTAATTTCAAAAGACGAAAAGGCCAAACACCTTATTTTAGAAGCCTTACGCTATGATAATTCATTTTGGGATACTAAAGAAGATGGCTGGATTGACGCTCGTGTTGCGGATGTAGAAAATGAACAAAGTAGTACCTGGACTTGGTGTAATGGTCGTTCTGGCGGTTTGTTAGCACGATTGGCTATATACAATGCACTAGAGCTCCCCTTTAAAGAGGATCCCTTTGTCAAAAAAGCATTGGATGCAAAACCTGCAGATATTTTTACAGAAGCCGCACCAGGATTGTGTTGTGGGTCAGCAGGATTGGTAGATACGATGATTACTTTACATCAAATTTGTCCCTCAGCACATACGGAAGCCTACAAAGATGAAGCCGTGGCATTGATATCACTTCAATCTCCAAGAAGTCATTACTGTAATTTAACAGCCGCTTTATTTACCGGTACAGCAGGATTAGCATTTTCGTTATTGCGGGCTGCATATCCAAATAAGGTAAATTCTATATTGTGGTTTGATTAGTAATCTATAGTTACGACCATAGAAGTACAAGAGGTTAAACTAACAATTTAGCCTCTTTTAAGTTGTTAGCCCTTGGTTTTGCTTATAAATTTCAATTTTTTGCACCGGCTTAACAGCTTAGGTTACTTTTTTCTGTTACTTTTACGAATCAAAATTCACAACATAATTCATGAAAAAAGCTTATTTATTAGTATGTACATCGCTTCTTTTAGTAGCATGTGGTACCACCCAAAAAAGTACGACTGCACAACAGTCACAAACAAAAACTACAGTTGGTCCTGAGCAATATGCACAAACTATTACGTCTGAGGATCTTAAAACTGCTTTATATACCTACGCTTCTGATGAGTTTCAGGGTCGTGAAACCGGTCAACCGGGTCAGAAAAAGGCGGTAAATTTCTTAAAAGAGAATTACGAATCGTACGGAATTCCCGCAGCCCAGGATAATGGAGATTATTTTCAAAACGTACCTTTAAACATTTTAAAACTACCTACCGTTACTTTTTCAGTACAGGATAAGTCTTTTACCTACGTGGAAGATTTTGTATCCGCTAGTGCTAGTAAAACCGGAAAGATAACTGCGGACCAAATTGTATACGTGGCTCACGGTATTGAAACGGATAGCTATTCTAGCTATGGTGATATGGATGTAACCGATAAAGTGGTATTGATAAAATATGGCGAGCCTAAAAAGGAAGACGGTACGAATGTAATATCTGGTACTACAGAAATGTCTAAATGGTCTAACCCAAGACAGGAATTTAGAGCAAAACGCGAGGTAGCCATGAATAAAGGCGCTAAAGCGATATTATTCTACAGCCCACAAATGTATCCACAAATTGCAGCCTGGTTTGGTCGTGATTCTGGTAGTATGACGCTAGCTAATGATATGGAAGATTCGTATTTCTTCTTTATCAATACGAATGTTGCCACTACCCTTTTAAGCGATATCGAAAAAAATGATACTGCTGAAGCCATAGATACTAAGATTACTATGGACTTTACCAATAATGTAGAATCATTAGCTTCAGAAAATGTGGCTGCATTTATCAAAGGTTCAGAAAAACCAGAGGAAATTATTGTAATTTCTGCGCACTTGGATCACGAAGGTGTGAAAGATGGCGAAGTGTACAATGGTGCTGATGACGATGGTTCTGGAACCGTGGCTGTTTTAGAAATTGCAGAAGCATTTTCTAAAGCTGTTAAGGATGGTAAGGGACCAAAAAGATCTATTTTATTCCTTAACGTTACTGGTGAAGAAAAAGGATTATTAGGTTCTAAGTATTATACAGATGTAGCTCCTATTTTTCCTTTGGATCAAACCATTGCCAATCTGAATATTGATATGATTGGCCGTACGGATCCTAATCGTAAAAGTGATAACAGAAACTATGTATATCTTATCGGTAGTGATAAATTAAGTACCGAATTACACGAAATCTCCGAAGCGGTAAATAAAAAATATACTAATATTGAATTGGATTATACGTTTAATGATGAAAATGATCCGAATCGTTTTTACTACCGCTCTGATCATTACAACTTCGCAAAGAATAACATTCCGGTGATTTTCTACTTTAATGGCACACACGCTGATTACCATAAGCCAAGTGACACTCCAGATAAAATTCAGTATGATTTACTAGAAAATCGTGCACGATTGGTTTTTTATACAGCCTGGGAACTGGCAAATCGCGATAGTCGTATTGTAGTGGATAAAGCTATGGAAGCGCAATAGATGCCAGACATATAAAACTTTATATTAAAGGCTTGATCTAATAATTAGAGCAAGCCTTTTTTAATTAACGTCAATCTCTACTGTAAGGAGGTTACTGCTTGTTCTTTTAATTTGTTAATCCGACCTGTGTATCGCATAGAACTTCTATGGCTACCATAGATAATAATTTCGGTAATACCACTGTCATATATGCGTAAGATAGCGTTATATGATTCCGTTTTGCTGGTAAATGCGGTTTCTATAGTAGTAACTGCTTTTTTTTCATTTCTCTTAACTTCATAGCGTTTAGGAGCACCCTCAAAAGTGATGGCTGAACTGGTATTGTTATAGCCTCCTCCAAGTTGACGATCTCCAAAAAATGGCATGTAAACGGATATACTATCCCCTACTTTAGTGAAATAATTGGTGTTACCAATTAAATTAATTCGGTTTCCAGTACTTCCTGGCGGAATGAGTCCGGCATTGTACATGATATTAATACTACTTGTGGTTAGCGGAAACGCCCAATCGGATTCCACCGTCCAGCGATCAGAAGTAACTAAGGTTTGAATCTTAGCAGCAGTGGCGCTATCGACTGTTTGTTTTGTCGAAGAACAGCTTACGCAAATTGCACCTAGAATAAAATAATATAACACCTTTTTCATATCCATAGTAAGATACTGATTATAAGGTATTCTTATACAAAATATTCGTTAATATCGTTGCTTGAAGACTAAATACTAGAAACTCTAGTGGATGAAAAGCAAAGAAAAAAGAGGTTGTAAAGCGAAGTGAAGGTGATACTTTACAGACCTCTCTTTCTTCAAAATTTATGTAATTATAGCCCTAAATTATATGCCTTAGGCATGCTATCTTTTTTATCACTAAATATGTTATTATTAATAACGTTAAGATTAATTGGATTATTGTCTTGTTGTGTTGGTGCTGTTGTTTCTTTTGGAGTACCTGCTCGTTTTTCTTCCATCTGTGTGTTGTTTTAGGTTTGTAAAATGAATTATAAGCTATTGGTTTTTAAAATACTATAATACTTTTAGTTTTGATAATTCTATTTTGCTTAATTGCAGAATGCGACTTATTTTTTTTAATATCATAAAAAACACCTACGAATTTTATGAAAATACTACTTATATCACGTAATTTTTAATTCAAAAATAGACCCTAAATGGTTTAGCAAAAGCAAAGGCGATTTATTTCCCTTTAGCAAGCTAACGGATTGCTGAATACAATGATTTACATCAAGTTTTCAAGTTTCCTTGTTTTGAGCCGTATTATCTTCTGTAAAGGATAATTCTCCATTACCTGCGATAGCAAAATGATCTCTCTTAGAGCCATAGCCAAAATTAGAAGATCTACGATATGAATTTTGAAAATCGGCAAATCTGCGTTTTGTTGTGGTGGTTCTTGTGTTGGTCATGATACATTAGTTTTGTTGGATTCATAAATTTTTAAACGTCTTTGCCTATTAAATTTATTACTTTTTTTTAATGCTAAGTATTGGGTTAACAACATTTTATCTAAATTTTAATATTTGTCCATTAGTAGGTATAGGTGTTAATTAGTACTTAAATTTGAAAGAATCAGACCTAACTTTTCTTACTTAATCGTGTAATGCAAAAAACCTTTAAATGAAAATTACGCTCTTACTTTGTATCTTTTTAGTGGCTGAATTAACATTAGCACAGGTATCTCCACCAGAAACAGCGCAACGTACTTCTAGAGAAAAGTATGCTTTGATTGACGATGTGCAAAACCTAACCCTTGATAGGATTAATGCCAAGATTTCATTTTTATTCTTACACGATGATACAGATGGTACTATTGAAGGACTTCAATTAAATGTGAAATTTCATCCCAATGCTATTGAAAATTCCGTCTTTAAGGGTACTGCAGAGGTAAATACCCTGGATACTGATAATTTTTTAAGAGATGGACATTTAATGTGGAAGAAATATTTTAACGAAGATGAACATCCTAAGATTTATCTTGAAAGTAAGCAGGTAGTGGATTTTGATAATAACGAATTTAAGGTAGTCGGAGATTTGACTATAAAAGGCATTACAAAGGAAATCATTGTAACCTTTACCTATAACAAGGAAGAACTAACTTTAGTAGGTAAAACCAAGATCAATACTGCAGATTTTGATATCAAGATTCATAAAGCATATGATAAAAATAAACTTACCGTCTATTTTTATTTACCTTTTCAAAATAAGTAATCCGGATAACAAGTTTAGCAATACGCTACGAATGCTTGATAATTACCGTGATGAGTTATAGAAAAAGGTATGGTTAACTTGTTTGAATTAGCCCAAAGTTCAGGAACTCCATAGGAATTTTTTACCATCTCAAGCGTATTAGGTGACTCCCCTATTTGCTTCGCCAGGCAAGCTATAAAATGGTCTTTGGTAACATTAAATGCAGTAGTTACCTTATTTTGCTTATTGTCTTCCTCTAGTGCTAAAGTATACACATAGGTTGATGTACTTCTTGTAGTAGTATAGTAAACCTGATGGTCTATGATAACTGTATTCTGGTTTACGCTAAATGACCTGGGGTTAAAACGTGGCGTCAGGTTAAATTTTCGTTGATGTGCCTTATAAGCCGCTTCTTTTTGACTCCAAAGTATCCAAACCATAGTTTCGGGAAGCTTTGCTTTTTCAATCGTTTGACATTCTTCTGCTGTAAACAATTTAGAAAGCCACCCGTTGCGATAGATATTACTTTGTTTTGCAGCAAGCTGAAGATCTACAATATCATTACCAATCATTTTTCGTTGAGTTTGGATTGAATGACATCCAATGAAGCTTTTACGGTAAGCATTTTTTCCATATCCTCATTTTCAATAACTACATCAAATTCGTCTTCTACATCAAGGACTACATCGACTAAATTCGCAGAATTAATCTCTAAATCCTTGATAAAATCAGTATCCTCTGACAAGTTTTGTAAGGCAGTTTCATTTTGAACATAAGGTGTAATAATAACTTTTAATTTTTGAAGTAATTGCTCTTGAGTCATATGTTAATTTTATTCCGAATACTTTTTAAAGATAACACAAGCATTGACATCACCAAAGCCAAAACTTGCTTTTGCTACAATTTTTGGTGCAATGGCCAGGGTGGTTTCGGGAATTTTTTGTTTGGGAATCATCGTAGTAATCTCAGGATGAAGGTCTTCCGTGTTTATGTTTCCAAAAATATAGCCTTCTTTAATTTGTAATACCGAGGCCACGCTCTCGATACTACCAGAGGCAGCCAAACAATGGCCTGTTAACGATTTTAATGAATTGATATACGGAAAATCTTTCCCATTTCTTTCTAATGCTATGCTCCAATTTTCAATTTCCACGGGATCTTTGGTGGTCGCAGTTAGGTGGCCATTGATGGCGTCTATGTCTTTTGGATGAATTTTAGCCTGCGCAATAGCGCTACGGATACATTGTTGAACTGCTTTGCTATTAGGAGCGGTCATACTTCCACCATTACGATGCCCTCCACTATTTACTGCACCTCCTGCTATTTCTGCATAAATGTTAGCCTTTCGGTTCAAGGCGCTTTCTAAACTTTCAATAACTAAAGCCCCTGCTCCTGCTCCGGGAACAAAACCACTGGCGGATGCACTCATTGGTCTGGAAGCTGTGATTGGATTATCATTATACTTATGAGGTAAAATCCGCATGGCATCAAAACCGCCCCAAACATAGGGCCCGCTATCGCTAGTACTACCTGCCAGTATGATTTCTGCTTGCCCAGAAGCAATTCTATCGTAAGCCATTAAAACCGCTTCCGTACCCGTACTACAAGCTGAAGAATTCGTCGTTACTATATTGCCACATCCTAGCATACCGCCTAGAAATGCACTGATACCACTCGCCATTGTTTGTATGACTGTATTACTCCCCAGTCTGCGCACATTGCCTTCGTCTACTTTATAGATCGCTTCTCTAAATTTATCTACACCCAGAATGCCCGTTCCAAATATTACACCTGTATCCCAACGCGGGTCTTCCTCCTCTTCGGGTATGGACAAACCAGCATCTTGCCAGGCATCTTTACCAGCAATCACACCATACTCCAAACCTGTAGCGGCTAAACCTCGTAACTGTACTTTATTAAAGTAATGGTTTAAGTAATCTTTGCTAATATTCGGTTTGCCGGCTATTTGACACGAAAAATTAAGATCTGCTAATTCCGGGATGAATTGAATACCGCTTGTACCTTGCTGTAAGGCCTGGGTGAATTCTGTCTTATCTATTCCATTAGGTGCTACAACGCCCAATCCAGTAATGACCACCCTCCTTTTATCCATATCGTTATGCTTTGATCGCTTTGATTATACTTATAATTTGTTGTAAAGCTCGTTTTCCTTCGGGAATAAAGGGCAAAAAAGGCCATATGTGTGGCATTCCCTCACCTTTGATTACTTCGATTTCTCCTGCTGAGTCGGTTACTTTTTGTATAAATATTTCTTGATCCGGCATTAAAATATCATTGGTAGCCATAAAGAGGTATATTTTTGGAAAGGCTGCAAAAGTTCCATACAGCGGTGAAATCAACGGGTCAGTTAATGAAGTGTCACCAGCACACATTTGTTTTGCAGAACGTACGCCTTGATAACTTAAAATGGGGTCTATAGGATCGATATCTTTAATTCGCGGATTTGATAAACTAGCATCCATCAGAGGAGTGATTAAAAGTAAATGATTCGGTACTTCTACCTTTTCCTTGATCAACCCTTGAACCAAAGTTGTTACTAAATTTCCGCCCACTGAATCTCCCATTAAAATAATTTTAGAAGGATCATACTGCTTCACAGCTTCTTCATAGGCCTTGCAAATATTTTCTTGAATACTAATAATTTTATTCTCGGGGGCCTTGGGGTAATCCACTACCCAACAATTCGTTTGTGTTTCTTTGACGATTTTGCAGACGCTGTTCCACTGATGTTCTGTAGGACCGTAAATAAACGCACCTCCGTGACAATAAAATAAGAGATACTCGGAATCGTTGTTTTTAGGTTGTAAAGCAGTGATTTTACTATCTAAAACCTGAAACTGTTGGGGTATAATGCCTCGCAATGCTTTTTTAGAAGGTTCTGGTCTATTATCTTTTCTTTTTTTATGAAAATCTATAGGATCCTTTGACCAGGATTTTTTTTCGCCAGCTACTTTCAGGAAAAACTTTAATATGGAGTATCGAAAACTCATAGCCTGTCAATTCATTTAATTACCATTCCTGATACCGTCCCTTTAGCAACGATCTCATTTGATTCATTGGTCATCGTTACTGCGCATTTCAATTTATTGAATCTAAAATATTCTTTAGTAGCTGTTACAACCACGGTTTCTTTAGGTAAAACAGGCTTATAATAATGGATGTCATTACTGGTCATAGCGACATTCGGTGCTTTATCCTTTACCCAATCTCGTATCAAAAAGAGTCCTAAACAGGCTAATCCTATTTGCGCCATGCATTCCGTTAAAATTACCCCTGGAGTTATGGGGTTATTTTTAAAGTGACCTGGATAAAAGAATTCGTCTTCGGTAAATGTATATTTTCCTATGATACCTGAATCATCTACCTTAACAATTTTATCTACAAATAAAAAGGGTTTGTCGTAGGGTAATAATTTAAGAATCTGAGTTTTATTCAATGTGTGTTGGTTTTAATTTGTTCCCGTTATAAGCTAATTTTCCTACTATAAAAATAGCTTAGTGCTTTGCTTAGATGAGGCGTATTAGTTAATATGCTCACCGCCATTTACAGGGATTAAACAACCATTAATCCAAGCCGCCTCATCTTTACATAATAAATATACAACATTTGCTACATCCTGTGGGGTGGTTAAGCGGTTATACGGGTTTCTTTCTATACTATGTTTTATGATGGACTCAAAACCTGGGATCATGCGCAATGAAGCGGTATCTACCGCTCCGGGTTGTAAACAATTGGCTTTAATATTATGAGTAGCAAACTCTAGTGCGATATTTCTAACAATAGCTTCAAGTGAGGCTTTAGCGGCTGAAACTGCTGCATAATTGGGCCAGGCTTTTGAGCTACCCTCACTACTAAAAGCCAATATTCTTGTGTCTTCTGCAAACATCTCTTGGTCAAAACAAGTTTTAACCCAATCATATAAACTTATGGACATAGCATCTATGGTCAAATGGAAATCATCATTTTTTAAGGAGGCGTTTGACCCGATCATAGGTTTTAAGTTGCCTTTAGCTATACTATGGATTAAGGATTTTAGTTTCTTTGGTCCGATTTGAGCTTTGATAGTCGTTATAGTATCCAATCTTTTTTGGGTATTAAGAAGATCTATATTATAAGTTAATAAGGATACACCTTGCGCTCGAATGGCTGCGAAGTTTCGATCAATCTCTTCTTGATCCGCCCGACGATCTCTGTGAACGATAATGATATTCATACCGTGAGTTGCCAGTTTTAATGCTGTGGCTGCCCCTAAGCCTTTACTTCCTCCTAGTATTAATGCGTATTGGTCTGTGTTGAATTCTTTCATTTGCTATTTCCTTTACCAAGCTAGTAATACCCGTTGGGCAGAAAACCCAGGGCCAAAGCTCAGCATTAATCCCAAATCCCCTTTTCGAGGATTGGTTTTCATAATTTCATCGAGTACATATAATACCGTGGCGCTACTCATATTTCCATACTCTTTGAGCACTGATTTGGTAGCGTCAATATTTTTACCTAACTCGCCAAAAAGGGATTCTACGGTTTGTACTATTTTTTTACCACCAGGGTGAAAGATGAGATGATCTACATCTTCAATCGTCTTGTTGTAATTTGCAAGAAAAGGATTAATGATATTTGGAAAGTGTTCTGCTATTTTATCTGGCACTTCTTGATCTAAAACCATTTGTAATCCACCGTTGGTTAGTTTAAAGCCCATCATATGTATAGCATCATAAAAGTGATACATCTGCTCCCCTAGTATCTTTGGGCCAACTGCATCTTCTTCGGAACTAAGGAGGGTACAAGCCGCTCCATCCCCAAATATCGCAGCACTCACCATATTGACCATACTAAAATCATCCATTTGAAAAGTAGCTGTAGGAGCTTCGATAGCAATTACAGCAGCTCTTTTACCAGGATTCGCTGCTAAGAACTGCTTGGCATATATGATCCCAGATATCCCTGCTGCACAACCCATTTCGGTAACTGGTAACCGTACAATGTCCTGCCGTAAACCTAATTCGTTGATAAGATAAGCGTCTAACGAAGGGATCATAATACCAGTACAACTCACCGTAATGATATAATCTAAGCTATCCGGAGCCCATTGGGTATCTTCTAAAGCTTTTTGTAAGACCGCAGTGCCGAGTTTCTTAACTTCTCTGATATAGATATCATTTTTATCTTCAAAAGAAGTTGCAGTAAACACTTCCTCAATATCCATGATACCGTAACGTTTATCTACAGCAGCATTTTCAAAAATTTTAAGCACTTTTCTGCGATATCTATCCTCCTGTCCGGATAGCCACTGATCGACAAAAGGAAGAATATCTTTTGTTTCTCTTGTATATTTTGGTAGCTCTTTCGCTACACCAGTAATCGTTACCCCCAAATTTGTGTTGTGTTAGTGTATTTTAATTTTATTTTTTAATTATCCATTGGTATCTAAAAGCCCATTTCCATTTTATCGAGGATTGCGCCTCAATAGTTTTAGCCCACGCCTTTAATTCGTCTTTTTTAAATCCTCTTAAAATCGAAATTAGCCCATCGTGTCTAGCGATTTCGCTTTTGATAAATATACTACTTACTATTTTAAATAAATAATAAGCCCATTTGCTTCGATGTAAATCATTAATAACCACACCAAGATTGGATTGCTTGGTAAATAACGGTATCATCTCAGTAATTTGTTGATCTTTAAAATGATGCAATGTTAGGGTGCAGAGGCCTATGTCATAATTCAGTTGTAAAAAAGCTGCTCCAAAAATATCAATAGTTTTATAGCTAATATTTGGGTATGATTGCGATAAGGCTTCAGCTTGTTGTATGGTGTTTGCATTGGCATCTATACCTATTAATTCAAGTTTTCTGTCCTTTTTTTCAAAATGATTGGCGATTTCGCGAAGCATATCTCCGTTACCACATCCTATGTCTACAATGGTTACTGTTTTTTCCTTCGGAAAGTTATTCAGTAACTCTTCAATTCCTGATAAGGTCACTGCATTACCTCCTAGCCATTTATTGACTCTCGCAATATCCTGCAGTGAAACATTAAGTTCCTCTCCTTGTAATTCAAAATCATCTAAAATTTCGCTTTTGGAAGTACGATAAGTGGTGTTTACTAGCATAAAGAAGGTTTTCCGTGGGTTTTCTTAATAATTTTAGGCACTAAAAAAGGTAACCATTTAGCAATACCATAGGCTAACTGCTGCAGAGTTTCATTCAAAAGTATGTATTGCAAAACTCTACCAAAGCGCAAACGTCTTTTAAAGTTTGCGTTCCAAGATTTTTCATAAGCCTTAGCGATTTTAGATCGGTTGGCTATTAGATCTTGTTTGTTGCTAACAATTAAGGTAGCCAATAGTCTTGAACTTTCGATAGCCATGGCCATTCCATTACCACATAATGGATGGATTAATCCTGCAGCGTCCCCGATCATAAAAATGTTATTTTCATAGGGTACTTTACGTTCAAAACTAATTTGACTAATAGTACAATATTGGTCTAATACGGGAGATGCTTGTTCAAAAAATGATTTGAGGTGATAATTATTTGCCAATACGTGTTCCTGGAAGGCGTCAATGTCCTTGTATTTCTTAAAACTACTGTATTTTACTAAATAGCATACATTGATAATCCCACGTTCTACCTTAGAAATCCCACAGTAGCCGCCTTTAAAATTATGCAAAGCTACTTTCTGAGTATCAAAATTTCCTCGGTAATGCATTTTGATACCCAACCAAGGTGATTTTTTCTTCATAAACTTGCGATCCCAGTGCTTATCCAAATTTGATCTTTTGCCCTGTGCTCCTATAACATAAATAGCCTTAAAACGTTTTTTAGTTAGGGTTGAAACCGTAAAAACTGAATCATTAAAATATACATCAGTAACCGTATCTACAATTAATTGCACCTTATTTTCCTCAGCCTTATTCCACAGATAGTGATCCAAAGTATATCGGCTAATGCCAAAACCTCCAAGCGGTAAATTACTTTTGAGTAGTTTACCCGATTGTGTACTAATTTCAAGCTGATCAATGTTTACAGGGTCTAAAGCATCAATATCGAGATTAAGAAATTTTAAATAGGCACGTACTTCATTGGATATATATTCGCCACACACTTTATGCCTGGGATAGCTATCTTTTTCAATAAGGGTAACCTTAAGACCCGATTTTGATAAGTGAATTGCTGTTGTTAGCCCTGCTAATCCACCACCTATAATAAGAATATCAGATTTGTGCATAGCCCAATATACAAATAAAAAATCCCGAATGACTCGGGATTTTATTACAAAATTAGTGGATCACTATTTATTGTTTTTGTGCTTCTTTTAGGGCTTCTTGTTTCATCGCTTCATTAGCCACTACTCCAATTTCTACTCTTCTGTTCTTAGCTCGACCCTCAGGCGTTGAATTATCATACCTTGGTAAAGTTTCACCGTGCCAATACGTAGTTAATCTACCACTACTTATACCATTTTGAATTAAATAATTTGTAACAGAGGTAGCTCTTTTTTTGGATAGCTCCATATTATAGGCGTCGTCTCCGGTACTATCCGTATGACCGTCTACAATAATATTGGTATTTGGATATTCTTTAAATATACCGATGAGTTTATCCAGGTTTTGTTGAGACCTGGCATTGATGTTTGATTTATTGGTATCAAAAAATACTCCGCTATTTTCGTCGAAAGTAATTCCAATACCTTCACCAACTCGGGTTACTTCAGCTCCTGGAATTTCTTCTTCTATTTTTTGTGCTTGTTTATCCATTTTCTTACCAATCAGGCCACCGGCTACACCGCCAACAACACCACCGATCACTGCACCCAATGCGGTGTTACCATCCCCAACATTATTACCAATTACACCGCCCAATACAGCTCCTGCAGTGGTACCAATTACGGCTCCTTTTTGTGTGTTATTTGCATTTTTAACAGCATCACAGCTCAATAAAAATGCAATGGATACTAGTACTACTATACTTTTTTTAAGTTGTGTTTTCATTCTATCTTAGATTTGAGTTATTTATTGTAGTTTATTGAAGTTCATAGTAATCACAAAAGGCTCTCCCTCTAACATTACTGATTGTGTCCAGGTCATGGTCGTATCATCAAGATGTATTAATGACATTCGATACCCTTTATTATTATTAGTACTTCTCTTTTTCTCGTCTATGGGCTTAAACATAAAACTATACTCCCCTGCTGCATTGGGTTCTGGAATCGTAAATCTAAAATTTCTTAATCCCGTTGAAGTACATTGATCTGTGTTGATATTATATGTACCGGTATTATTATTGGGGATGAATTTCCAGGTGGAACCGGTAAAACACTCTGCGGAGGCATCGTCATATAAGTTTACCTCAAAAATACCAGATCGGTTATAGGTAATATTATCCAGTGACCATTCGCCTTTTAGAGTTTTTTTAGCAGCAATAATAGTTTGCTGAGTGGTATTGCAGGATGCAAGTAGGGCTATCACTGCAATTAAAATGATTTTCTTCATGTTTTGGTTTTTTAAAATAAGCTAGTCGTTAGTTCAATAGATAACGTAGTAAATGTCTATATATTTCGGATTACCTTGTCGTAAATAAATCATAAATATCTACTACCCTACGTACTATTTTACCTTTAACCTTTAATATAGTAGAAGGTTAGAAGTTCGGAGTACTCAAATGCTCTTAAAATTGACTGATTTACTTTAATTGTTTGGTTTTTTCCATCTAGGAACTCTAAATAGTAAGACGATACCTATGGCAAAAAACACAACCAGAAACAGCACTGCATTGCGCATACTGCCTGTAATTACATCAACTGTAGCATAAATGATCATACCGATAATAATTCCGATCTTTTCTGCTACATCATAAAAACTGAAAAAGGAGGTGGTGTCCTCAGTTTCTGGTAAAAACTTGGCATAGGTTGATCTTGATAAGGACTGGATACCGCCCATAACCAAGCCTACTACTCCTGCTGCAATATAAAATTGCAGGGACTCAGTGATAAAATAGGCATAAATACAAATACAAACCCATATCAAGTTTATACCAATTAAGGTTAAAACGTTTCCGAATTTCTCTGATAAACGCGAAGTTATTATCGCTCCCAGTACAGCTACAATTTGTATGATTAAAATACTTAAAATGAGCCCTATCGTCTTTTGGTCATTATCTCCCCAATTAATTTCTTGTTCACCAAAATAGGTAGCCACCAACATTACGGTTTGAACTGCCATACTATACACAAAGAAGGCTACCAAGTATCGTTTTAGCTGTTTATTTTCAGACAGTGCATGTTGCACTTGTTTTAATTCACGGAACCCTTTAAACAACACATCTTTGGTTACTTTGTGGCCTTTACTATAGCCTTTGGGTAAATAGTAATAGGTATATTGACTAAATGCTATCCACCATATACCGACTAATATAAAAGAAAACCGCATTCCTTTGAGAGAGGCTTCTCCTCCTTCTCCTAATCCAAAATAGCTTGGAAACATCACCATTCCCAGGTTGAAAAGCAATAATAAAACACTACCAATATATCCTAAAGAATAGCCCTTTGCACTAACTTTATCGTGTTGCTCTGGATAGGCTATATCCGGTAAATAGGAATTATAAAAAACTATACTACCCCAAAATCCTACTAACGCAAATATGTATAAAACCAAACTGAAATAAATATGGTCTTTACTAAACCAGTATAGGCCTACACAACAGGAAGCACCTAGGTAGTTAAAGAACTTCATAAAAACCTTTTTGTTACCAATATAATCGGCAATACCGGATAAAATAGGAGAACTAAACGCTACAATACAAAACCCTATTGCAGTGGCGTAGTTTATCAGTGGTGTACTTCTAATGTCAAAGCCGAGTACCGAAATGGTTTCACCTTTATCGAAAATAATTCCATAAAAAATGGGGAAAACCGCAGAAACAATAGTTAAACTATAAACAGAGTTGGCCCAATCGTAAAATGCCCAGGCATTAAGTAATTTGCGATGACCTTTAGGTAGTGGTTGCATAGCTGTCGATATAAATTAAAAGCTGCTCTAGCCTTAGCTAAAACAGCTTTTAAAAATAGGTATAATCTTTTTAAAGAAAGAAAGTTTACAATTATTTAAAGCTTGTCACCCCGAATTTCTTAGCTTCTGCTTTTGCCGCAGGGGCCCAAGCTTGTAAGTTAGCGATCCTGGTATCATTAGAAGGGTGTGTACTCATAAACTCTGGCGGTGCTTGTCCCCCACTATTCGCTTTCATTCGTTTCCAAAGCTCTGCTGCTTCATCAGGGTTATATCCTGCGATAGCCATCAATTGTATTCCGATACGATCGGCTTCAGTTTCATGACTTCTACTAAAAGGAAGCATTACACCAAGCTGACTACCCAGTCCAAATGCTGTACCGATGATTTGTTGTGTTTCTTCGCTTTTATTAGATGTAGCCACCGCAGTAGCTGCACCTGCAACCTGCTGTAATTGTGCAGCACTCATACGTTGTTGTCCGTGATTCGCTAAAGCATGAGCCACTTCGTGACCCATAATAGCTGCGACCCCAGCTTCATTCTTTGCTATAGGCATAATCCCGGTGTAAAAAACTATTTTACCACCTGGCATACACCACGCATTAACACTTTTATCCTGAACTAAATTATACTCCCAGCGGTAATCATCTAAATAGCCCTGGTAGCCATTTGCATTCAACCAGCGCTCTGCTGCCTTTGAAATTTTTTGACCTACATTTTTAACCATGGTAGCTTCGGTGGTACCAGTCACTACTTTATTTTCATTTAAAAATTGATCGTATTGTTGAAAAGCCATGGGGAGAATTTGTGAATTGGGCACCAAGGCTAAGGTTTGCTTACCTGTAAATGGATTTGTAGCACAGGAAAATAGCAATATACTCAACGTTAAACCAATAATTATTTTTGTGTTTTTCATAAGTGTTACGAATTAATTGAAAAGCCAATATCTAATAAAATAAAGGCAATTAGCTCCTTGTATACTGTATACTGTATACTGTATACCAAAGTATTTTTTAATTTTTAAAACTACGCTAAAAAACCGTTAAAACTTTGCTTGCCTATACTGCCGTGATATGTAATTCTGAAAAACCTTTAGGGACCACAATGGTGTTATTTTTTGCATCAAAATTGACTTTTGTTAAAGGAACTACCTCATTATCAATCTCTATCTCTCCAATAGTAAAAGGTAAGGCAATAAACTCAATTTTGAAGGTTTCATACGTAGTTATAAACGTACCATTTTTGTGTTGTTGAATGATGATCTCATTCTCCTTCCCGGTAAACGAAAACGTTCTTAAACTAAATCGACCTTTCATATAATCATAGCCATCCTGGGCATCTTCAAACACCTTGGAAACTTCTTTGTTTCCTAATTTATAATATACTTCTAAATTAAGCTGTTCAATTTTCTTTTCACCTACGTATTGTTGTACCGGATATTTAGGAATTATGGAGCCCTCTTTGATAAACATAGGTATGCAATCCAGGTCTGCATCCACCCAATGTTCTAAGCCACCTTTGATGTACTCTCTTGTCCAGTAATTATACCAATTCCCCCGTGGAATATACATTCTTCTGCCTTTGGCATTAGGCTCTTGAACCGGACATACTAAAATCTGATTCCCGAATATAAATTCGTCGGTACGATAATGGGTTTGGGTATCTAATTGATCATATAAAACCAGAGGTTTCAACATCGGGATACCTTCTTCTGCATATTCATAAAACATGGTATAGAGATACGGTAATAATTGATAGCGCAGCTCCACGAATTTTCGGGTAACATCAACGATCTCTTCCCCGAAAGTCCAGGGCTCTTGGTTGCCGTGATCTCCTGAGGAATGCGTTCTGCAAAAAGGATGAAAGACACCCAATTGTATCCAGCGTGCATATAACTCACCCGTGGGATGTTCAGCAAAACCACCAATATCTGTACCTGTAAATGACATGCCACTCATACACATACGTTGCACCTGTATATTAGCAATCCAAAGGTGTTCCCAGGTAGCTACATTATCGCCTGTCCAGGAGGACGTAAAGCGTTGTGCACCAGAATAAGCGGAACGTGTAATGATAAATGGTCGCTTAGGGTAGGCAAACTTTTTAACGCCTTCGTATGTAGCTTTAGCCATTTGTGTTCCATATATGTTATGCGCTTTTCTATGGCTACACGGGTGACCGTCGTAATCGTGGCGTACATCATCCGGAAAAGTTTTTCCTGGTACTTCCATTACGGCAGGCTCGTTCATATCATTCCAAACGCCTTTAACGCCGATTTCGTCAATCAACTCCTTAAATAAACCAGACCACCATTCTCTAACTTTAGGGTTGGTAAAGTCTGGAAAAAAGCACTCTCCAGGCCATACTTTACCGCGCATATACGGGCCATCTGCTCTTTTACAGAAGTAATCATTTTCCATAGCTTCATTGTACACCCAATAGTCTTTATCAATTTTGATGCCTGGGTCTATAATTACCACCGTCTTGAAACCATCTTCGGCCAGTTCTGCGACCATACGCTTAGGATCGGGGAAATATTCTTTATTCCAGGTGAAGCAACGAAATCCGTCCATGTAATCAATATCTAAATAGATTCCATCACAAGGAATTTTAAGTTTTCTGAACTTAGAAGTAACTTCTTTTACTTTCTTTTCAGGATAATAACTCCATTTACACTGATGATATCCTAAGGCCCATAAGGGAGGCAATTCGGGTTTTCCGGTAAGATCGGTATAACGCGTAATAACTTCTTGCATATTTGGACCATAGAAGAAGTAGTAATTCATTTCTCCTCCGTGTGCCCAAAAACTAGTTACATTTCTTCGTTCGTGGCAAAAGTCAAAAAAGGTTTTAAATGTATTATCAAAAAAGATACCATAAGCACGCTCTTCGTGGAGACCTACATAAAACGGAACGCTCTTATAGATAGGGTCTTGATCTTTACTAAATGCATATTGATCGGTAGCCCAGTTTTCAACTCGTTTCCCTTTTAAATTCAAATGCATAGGCTTATCTCCTAGACCGTAATAGCACTCGCCCTGGGGAGCACTTTTACTCATCTTTACAATATTACCCCCAAATTCATAACTCTGTTCCCAGTGGAATCCCCAATCATCTTTACAAATTACATTGCCTTCAAGATCTAGTATGGTTGCCTTGAGGTCATTTTTATTGATGACGATTTTAATTCTGGACGTAATAATGTCATATTGATTCACCTTTTCGGTTACTTCAAGTTTGCTATAGCCGCGGGCACCATCTTCACTGATGGCATAGGAAAAATCCTTTTCGAAATTATCATCGGTGGCAAATCGAAAGCGAACAACGCTTCCGCGCAAAATGGTGATCTGAAGAATAACACCATTTTCGGTAGTAAAATTGATTTTGTCTACATTTTGTGAAAACGAAATCACTTTACCTGGAAACAAATTTCCTCTGTGTTCAAGTTCTGTATTAGTTATCATAGTTGGTTATCTTAGTATAAGTAAAAAAACGATAAAAATAGCATAGTAAAACTAGTTTTCGTACTAAGTTATTAGCATTATAAAACGGCAATCAAAAGGATAAACTTGGTTAGGGTTTCCTTCTTTTTACCACCTTATAGAAAACTATTCCTATTTATTTATTCTCCAGTGTAAAGATAGCTGCTCCTAAAGGAGGTATTGCTATCTCTGCTGAAAAATTTCGATAGTTCCAATCCTTCTTTTCAATTTTAATTTTGCTTTTATTCACTATACCTCCACCTCCATATTTTTGGGCATCACTATTTAAAATTTCGTTGAGGAAACCTTTATCCGGAAGCCCAATTCGATAATTTGATCTAGGTATTGGTGTAAAATTACAACATACTACTAAATAATTACCTGCACTATCCCTACGCAGATAAGAAAGTACGGAGTTTTCAGCATCGCTATAGTTAATCCACTCAAACCCAGTTCTCTCAAATTGAAGTTCATGCAATTCCGGTCGGGATTTATAGAGTACATTCAAATCTTTTATCAATTGTTGAATTCCTTTATGCACATCATACTCTAGCGTGTACCAATCCAATTGCTGCTGAAAATTCCATTCTTCTCGTTGTCCAAACTCTGCTCCCATAAATAATAATTTGGTGCCTGGGTGGGTAAACATATAACTGTACAACACTCTTAAATTAGCATACTGTTGCCATTCATCACCTGGCATCCGACATGCTATACTTTTTTTACCATACACTACTTCGTCGTGGGATAAGGGTAGCATAAAATTTTCTGTAAAAGCATAGGTCATGCTAAAGGTTAAATCATTTTGATGATGTTTTCTATAAATAGGTTCTTTGGCCATATAGATGAGCGTATCGTGCATCCAGCCCATCATCCATTTCATTCCAAACCCTAATCCACCCTCAAAAGTGGGTTTAGAAACCATAGAAAAAGAAGTAGACTCCTCAGCAATGGTCTGCACATCAGGGTAGCTACTATAGACTTCCTTGTTCAGCTCTTTCATGAATTCAATAGCCTCTAAATTCTCGCGACCGCCGTATTTATTCGGTTCCCATTCTCCTTCATCTCTTGAGTAATCCAGGTACAACATCGAAGCTACGGCATCGACTCTCAGCCCATCCACGTGATATTGATCTAACCAAAAAATAGCATTACTGATCAAAAAACTTTTTACTTCATTGCGGCTATAGTTAAATATCAAACTCTTCCAATCTGGGTGATAACCCCTACGTTTATCAGGATGCTCGTATAAATGCGAACCATCAAAGAAACCAAGTCCATGTGCATCTTCAGGAAAATGTGAGGGTACCCAATCTAGTATAATTCCAATACCCGCCTGATGTAACTTATCTACCAGGAGTTTAAATTCATCGGGATATCCAAATCTTGCCGTGGGTGCAAAATACCCCGTTATCTGATAGCCCCAGGATGGATCATATGGATATTCCATTACCGGCATTAACTCTACGTGGGTAAACTGCATTTCCTTGACGTAAGCTACGAGTTCATCTGCCAATTCGGTATAGGATAAAGAACGGTATTCCTCTATCTTTTTTTTCCAGGATCCAAGATGCACCTCATACACTGAAAACGGAGCATTGATAGCGTTATGTTTATGCCGATCTTGCATCCATTGGGTATCTTGCCACTGATAATCATCCTCCCAAACAACAGAAGCCGTTTTTGGTGGGTGTTCTGATCTCCGAGCATAAGGATCTGCTTTTTCGGTGATAACGTTTCTATGATGTGAATATATTTTATATTTATACAGATTGCCTTTACCCACGTGCGGTATAAAACCTTCCCAGATGCCAGATTTATCCCATCTTACGTGCAGTTGATGTTGCTTATCATCCCAATAATTAAAATCACCGATAACAGACACACTTTTAGCCGAAGGTGCCCAAACTGCAAAATAGGTACCTTGTACACCATTATGAGTTATGATATGTGATCCCATTTTTTCATAAAGCCGATAATGCTTACCTGCTTTAAAAAGATTAATATCAAAATCTGTAAATAAACTGTGTACCTGTACGTTACTCATAATTGGTTTTAGATCAATAATAATTTTAAGAAGTAGTTATCTTGCTCGAATACATACAATTCAGGTTAATTCGAATCCATCAGGTAAAACTGCGCGTCGACGAATGACCACTACCCCATCCTTAACCACGATTTTATCATCCTCCCTATCCGGAAGATGCTCACCACCTTTGATCACTACATTGTTGCCAATACGCGCATCTTTGTCAATAATAGCATTGGCGATATAACAACTGTCGCCAACACCGATATGAGGTGTGTTTTCTTCTTGATCCTGACTCATTTCCTCTAGATCCTGATAACGATTACTTCCAATAACGTAGGTGTTTTTAATGATACTATTTGCACCAATACGAGATCGTATACCTATCACAGACCGTTCAATCTCTGAGGCGTTAATAATACAACCATCTGCGATCATCGATTGTGTAATTTTTGTACCCGAAATTTTGGAAGGAGGCAATATCCTTGGACGGGTAAGTACAGTGTGCGAGGTGTCAAACAGGTCAAACTGTGGTAAATTATCCGTTAACCCAATATTAGCTTCAAAAAAGGAATGAATCGTACCAATATCGGTCCAGTATCCTTCATATTGATACGCTAATACTTTGCGTTTACCAATAGACTGGGGAATAATTTCTTTACCAAAATCTACGGTATCAGTTTTGTCTAACAATTCGATCAATAGTTTTTTGCTAAATATATAAATCCCCATAGAGGCGAGATATTCTCTACCCTCATTTTTCATTTCAGGACTTACCTCGGACTCCCAACCCGGTAATTTATCCAAAGGAGGTTTTTCGGTAAACGAGGAAATAAAACTTTCAGTATCCGTTTTGAGAATTCCAAACTGGGTAGCATCTTTAGCATTTACGGGTAAGGTAGCGATGCTGATATCTGCTTTTTTATCAATATGTGCTTTGAGCATTTGATTAAAGTCCATACGATACAATTGATCCCCCGATAGAACTAGTGCATACTGAAATTCGTGATTCAATAAATGGTGTAACGATTGTCGTACGGCATCTGCAGTACCTTGATACCAGGTTTTATTATCCGGCGTTTGTTCTGCTGCTAAGATATCCACAAAAGCCTCACTAAAACTGCTAAATACATAGGTATCCTTGATGTGCCGGTTTAAAGAAGCGGAGTTGAACTGCGTTAAAACAAACATGCGTTTGATATCACAGTGTATACAATTAGAAATTGGAATGTCTACCAATCGATATTTCCCAGCTATAGAAACCGCTGGTTTAGAACGTTGGTCCGTTAAGGGTGATAGTCTTGTACCTTGCCCTCCTCCGAGGATAATCGCTAAAACTTTTTTGTTGATCATATTGGTTATTTAAGAGATTGATATAAGTTGATATATTCCTCTGCTGACCGATCCCAAGAGTGATCGATTTTGATTATTTTTTTCTGAATTTTTTTGAACTGTTCCTGATCCTCATATAAGGAAACCGCACGTTTAATGGAATAACAGACATCCCATACTAAGGCTTGATCATGACAAATGCCAAAACCATTATCTCCGATATCCACTACCGTATCTTGTAATCCTCCTGTTCGTCTTACAATAGGAATACAACCATAACGCAAGGCATACATTTGATTGAGTCCACAAGGCTCTACCCGAGATGGCATTAATAGAAAATCAGCTCCTCCATAAATGATATGCGATAATTCTTCATCATACCCGATATACGTGTTGTAGCGTTTGGGGTACCTTCCTTTTAACTTCAATAATTGTTGCTCTACTTCTGTTTGTCCAGACCCTAAAATAAAGAGTACCGGTTCTGGAGTTATAGCTAATGTTTCCTCTACTATCGCTGGTAGTAAGTCTGCTCCTTTCTCTCCTACCAATCTACCAATGAAAGCGAATAAGGGGCGCTCCGGATCCAGGTCATAATGCTCACACAGCCATTCTTTATTCTTTCCTCGACCTGCTGTGAGATTTCGAGAACTAAAATTTTTAATAAGCATAGCATCGTTCTGCGGATCCCAAAAATCCGTATCTATTCCATTTAAAATCCCAGTACATTTTTTACTTTCCTTCTGCAATAAATCTTCTAAACCATTGGCTGATTTTTTCAGTTCTTTCATATAATTAGGCGAAACGGTTGTTACACTCCAGGCACATTTAATACCTGCCGCTAAAGGGTTGATACTGCCATGCCAATCTAGGAGTCCTTTGGCTTCGTCTGTAATCGCAGGGAATTTCGCTATTTCGTTAAACCCGAAATGACCTTGATATTGTGCATTATGTATGGTGAGTACGGTGGGTATAGTTTTTAATGCCTTGAATTCTTCGGTACTTGTCATTAAAAAAGGGAGCAATGCGGTATGGTGATCATGACAGTGCAAAAGGTCATAGGATTGGGATTGACCGTTTATTAACCAATCTAAGACAGCGTATTGAAACGCTAAAAATCTATCGGTATCATCGGGATAAGAATATACTTGGGGTCTAAAGAGTAAATCCGGTATATCTACAAAAAAGATTTCAAAGCCTAAGCCTGTATTTTCAAGTGTTTTGATGGTATAGGCAACTTCTTTTGCATTTACTGTATAGGACCCTTGAAAGTATATACTAAAACTGTTGTCTCTTGTAAATTTTGTATCATAAAAGGGCATAATTACGTGCGATTGGTGACCCAAACGATTTTGATACTTTGGTAAGGCGCCTACCACATCGGCAAGCCCTCCTACTTTTGCGACAGGATAACATTCAAAACTAGTATGAATAATATGCATAGAACAAGAGAAATGAGTTTTATGATGAAAATTGTGTTTACTCCTGTTAAAGCTATGAAAATATCATAACATAAGCGAGGCGATACTGCTAAAAACAATAGGAATTAATGAATATTTAATAAAAAAGGAAAACCCTTTTCATTAATCCTATAAAACAATCCCAGTGTTATGGATCAACATTACCCTTCATTTAATGTTCGTGTGGATCATCACCTAACAGATCTTCTTGGGTATTTGGTGCATTGTTTTCATCAGATATATCGTCTATATCCGTAGTGGTATCTACCAAATGCGATGCTAAGTTATCCGATGTGGCTACTTGCATCGCTTGTTGCTTTTTGTCCCTAATCATCCCTAATGTCATGATGATACTGGTAGCTATAATAACAAATAGCAATATTCCGGCTTCAAAACCAGGGATTAAGGCCTCCTCTGGGATGGCATAGAATAACAATACCGTAATTAATCCTCTAGGCGCTATGAATACCTGCGGACTGATATCTTTTCCAAAAAATACACGAAGTATTCCATAACGAATCAGGTAAATCGATATAATGATTAACAAACTTATTAAGGTTACTTTTAAATTTAATAAAGAAGAAAGCGCGATGGTAACACCAAAAATTACGAAAAATAAAGTACGCACTACAAAAGCCGTTTCTGCCGTAATAACGTGTAACTCATGATAGATTGATTTTGCCTTTTCGAAGTGTAAGAATTTATGCAAAGGTCCTCGAAAGAATAATTTCATATTAGCGATGACCAATCCAAAGATAAGAATGATAATCAAAGACGATAAATGCATCTTTTTGCCTAAAGCATAGAGTAATAAGAGTACCGCAATAAGCAAAAACAGTTTAACCTGACTTTTGATTCGTTGAAAAATTAAAATAATACCATAACTAGCGATTAAAGAGATGACAATAGTGAGCACTATATTAAAGGCAAAACCCACTACTCCACCATCTTCCGCTGGATTTAATCTACCGGTCAAAAAATAAAACATCATAATACCTAAAATATCCGAAAAGGTGCTTTCATAGATATGGAATTCTTTTTTCGCTTCTGCTAATCCGCTTACACTAGGTATGATAATCGCACTAGATAATATGGATAAAGGCGTAGCATATAACCAGGCCGATTGCATGGTCATTCCTTCGATAAGGGCTTTTAAAATTACAGCTGCTATAAAGGTACTAGCAATGAGGCCAATTAGCGCTACTGTGAATGCTTTTAGAATAGGGATCAGCTTATCGCGCTTTAATTTTAATTCCAACGCTGCTTCGAGCACAATCATAATCAGTCCTACAATGCCCAGAACTTCTAATGCCGGAAAAAAATCAATCGGGTCTGCTGCACTGCCAACGGCTTTAATTACATATTGAATGATCACCCCAAGAATGATTAACATAAGTACCGCAGGAATATTGGTTTTCTTTGAAATACCATTAAAAATAAACGATAAGATGATGATGAGGGATACTTCGATAATGACATTATACGACGAAAATAAATCCATAGTGGTTGTGGGTTAGCGTGTGTTTTGCTTGAAAAGATACTAAAATAATACTTCCTTCTTAGTATCTATTTAACGTTTTGTTTTGGCTAAAAGTGTATTTTTAACTGGTAATAAAATAAAGTACGCTATGTCAAATCAGGGCTTAATTATTGAAGAACGCAGTAGAGATATCGGTAACTTTTTGGTTGGTAGGTTATTACCCTTTAGAAAAAAGCGAATGGTCGGACCTTTTATATTTATTGACCATATGGGCCCATCAACACTAAAGCCTGGTGCCTATATGGATATTGACCAGCATCCGCATATTGGTTTATCCACCTTAACTTTTATGCTCGAGGGCGAACTGATGCATCGGGATAGTATGGGTACAGTACAACGCATTGCTCCGGGTTCGGTGAATTGGATGGTAGCGGGTAAAGGGGTAACCCATACCGAGCGCACGCCACAAGAGTTGCGAGATGGTCGATCGTTTACAGCCCACGGCTATCAAATATGGGTGGCATTGCCAAAGGACCAAGAAGACATTGCACCCGAATTTCATCATCTCGATGCTTCTCAATTACCAAAGTGGAAAGATGGAGACACGGAATTTACCTTAGTTGCAGGTAAAGGATTCGATCGAGAGTCTCCCCTACCCGTACATTCTGAGTTGTTTATGGTAGAGCTTAAAACGAAAGCATCATATGCGCTTCGGATTCAAGATCAATTAGAAGGCGAAATAGGTGTCTGTGTGGTGACCGGAAGTGTAACGGCCTGTGATGAAGAAATTAAAGCAGGTAATATGCTAGTCTCTAAAACGGAAAATTTATGTGAGCTTCAGGTACACGCGGATACCCATATCTTTTTGTTTGGTGGCACCCCTTTTGAAGAAGAAAGGCATATGTTTTGGAACTTTGTGTCGCATAGCAAAGAAAAATTAGAAGAAGCCAAACAACGTTGGATTAACAAAGAATTTCCTGCCGTCCCTGAAGACGACACCTATGTTCCGTTGCCTGGTGCTTAGTATAGGGCAAGAACTATGACAGCATGGAACTATTTTCCTTGCGGCATCTCGTTTAAAATTTATTAGGTGAACTGTATTCTAAAACGATAACTATTAATCCACGTACGGATTTTACATCCGCACTAGCTCTATTAGAAGAGAGATTAAACGATACTTATGAAAATATTTAAAATTCTTGCTATAATTTATCTAGTAACTAGCTGTAACAATCAAAATTCAGTACTAAACTCAAGTAGTGCTATTAATGGAGAGTCTTTAAAGAAGCTATTTATAGATTGTCTAAGCAAAACTTATTATTTAGAAGAGTATAGAAAAAGAAGTCTCATAGATATTCTAAATAAAATCAAACCTGAAGACTTATCAAATATTAAAAAAGTTCTACGAAAGGAAATTACTATTGAGATAAAAAATGAAAATTATGTATTCGAGTTTTCTCAAGGTGAAGTTCCAGGCATAAGATTATATTATATAGTAAATGATGTAAAAAATAAAAATTCACTAGCTTATATTGATTTGTTAAAAAACAAAAGCAAAATCATTATTAATGAGAAAGAACCGATAAGTATAAAAGAACTTCTAAATGTACAGCTTATTAATAGTACTAGTTTGAATGATAATATAAGAGTATTAGTTAGTATTGAAGAAAATCAATCTTATTGTTCCGTTGGTTATTTTTAAAATGAAAAGAGAACAAATACTACATAGTTTAAATTGTACCTATACCCGATCCCCGCTAGGTATAATAAGATTGAATTTGATATTAGATCTGGATTAGGGTTTCATAAAATTTAGAATCCAATACGCAAAGTTAGTATATTATAGTATGAGATGATTTTACACCAACTCGCGTCGTAGCTCGTTTAAGGTAATGTTGGTTGTGATGAGTTTGGTAATTACTTCTTTTCTAAATTCCTCCAGATCCTCATACTCATAATACTTTGCCCATTTATAAGTTTCGAGTAGATTTTTAATCTGTTTGATCAATTTACGAGTGGCATCTGCAGTGCGAAGTACTGCTACGCCATCATATGCGGGATTATCCTTATGCATATAAGAAACTTTCTTATCCTCAAAATCTACTACGATATAATAAGCGTCTTCGGTGGTTAGATTTTCTCTAAAGTCTTCCCACTCCGCAAATCCTAATTTAAGATCATCAAATTCTGCAGGATAATCAGAGTCCAGTCGCCAATGACAGGTGGCTGCTCTACCCCAGTGATTTGCCAAGCGATACACCCCTTTGGTTGTATAGTAGTAGCTACTACCCGATTCGCTTTTATAGTTAGGTTTTCGTTTTACGATTTTATACAATGGAGCGCCTTTAAATACACAATAAGTGTCTTTAAAAAAATTATGGCGATTGTATTTCTTTACTTTTTTTGAGTCGCTTTGTTCCAATAGTCCCTTTTTTTCCGATGGCAAAGTACTTATAATTTTAATGGAATCGAAAATGAAGTTTTTAACAAACTATCTACAAAAAAAAATAACCTATGCGTTTTGCATAGGTTATACAGCTTTTTCTACTGATTTGTTTAGTTGGTCGAAAACTCTTTACCAGCAAGTTGACGTTTCTTGGTCACTTTGATGTTTTTTGGTGGTTTAGGTTTAGCCTCTTCTTTTTTAGGGATAGCAAGGGTTAGTACTCCCTGATCATATTCTGCAGTAATTTCATCTTCTAAGACCGTGTCTGGTAGTGTAAACGAACGACTAAAGCTGGTGTAGTTAAACTCGCGTCTGGTATACTTATCCTCTTCTTTGGTCTCGCTACTTGTTCTTTTTTCTACTGCAATGGTCAAGGTGCTATTTTCAATACTGATATCAAAATCGTCTTCATTCATCCCCGGTGCTGCCACCTGAATTTCAAAGTTGTCGTCTAGTTCCCTGATGTTAATCGCAGGAACTTTAGTTCCGGTATCGATCATATTTTTCTGACCATACCACTCATCGTCAAAAAAATTCTCCATAAAGCTAGGATATAATCCTGCTGTTCTTCTTAATAAACTCATATGTCTAGGATTTAAGGGTTAAACAAATATTTATTTTAAAATATATTTTATTCCTAAAAAAATGTGTTCATTTCCTATTTATATTGATTGAAATACGATGCGTTAATTCTAACATTCACCATCCTAAACGCAAGGCTATCCCTTTAACTATATAACTCGTAGGATAACGCCCCAGAAGGACATGTATCAATCTGATCAATCAATTGTTGTTTTGTTGCATTTTCAGGTTTGATCCAGGGCTTTTCTTTTGGGTGGTACACCTTGGGTAAGGTTTTCACACATATCCCTGAGTGTATACATTTTCCTGGTTTCCAAACCACGGTAAGATCTCCATTTTGGTACTCCTTTCGGATATCATTTGATGCCATAATAAAAGTGATTGTGTTACTTATTTATACTATTAAAGATACGAATTTTAATTCTGAATAGCTACCCTAACCTACTCAATTATAGCCCTTTTTTTTAAGATCAAAAGAGGGATTCGGTTTTGTGAATATCTTCTTTGATAAACCACAAGCAAGCTGTGTAAATAATTATATTTTTGGCCACCCAAAAACAAATGAATTATGAGTGCAATATGGTACGAGTGTAAAATCAAATACAGAAAAACTGATGATAACGGAGTTCAAAAAATGACTACGGAACCGTATTTGGTGGATGCCATGTCTTATACAGAGGCAGAACAACGAATAACTGAAGAAATGTCCGCATATATTAGTGATGAATTTAAAATCACTAATATCAAAGTAGCCAATTATGCCGAGATCCATCCTTTCGAGAATTCGGACCGTTGGTTTAAGTCCAAAGTATCCCTTATAGCTTATGACGAAGAAAGTGGTAAGGAGCGAAAGTCGAATATGTATCTGTTGGTACAAGCTAATGATGTAAAAGAGGCGTTTGACAATACCAATCAAGCGATGCAAAATACAATGGGTGATTATACGATCCCAGCGATTGCAGAATCTCCTATTATGGATGTGTTTCCTTATTTTTCTGGCGAAGAAGCCGAAATGGATAAGGTTGAACGATTTATTGAGGTAAAAAATGATAAACCTATAGAGGAACCTATAGCTAGTGCAACATCTGAAGACGAATCAGAAAATCTTCAGGAGGTACTTACTGAAGCTGAGAATGTTACATTATACAAGTAAAAATAGTTAGTAAAAGCTTTTTAATTTTTAAATTGTTCTTTTAGTTTTGGGTCACATTTTAACATTTAAAACCTAACACATGATGACTCTTAAAGAGCTTAAGAAATTTCAAATTTCAAGAACGGAATTAAAATCAATTAACGGTAGTAGCAAGGATGTTGATATCTGTGATGCTGTGAACAAATGCATGCAAACCGCATTCAACAACGGTAACACATTTTTAATTCCGGTATGTGAAGAAACGCTAGATCCTAGCCATAGCTGTAGAGGTTAAGCTCAGGACATTTGGTAACACATCAGCCTTCCTAATCAGGGAGGCTGTTTTTTTTTGGCTATATATCTTAATAGTTAAGCTTTATTCATGCCAGTATGGTCTTCAAAATTAAGAACGTCACCTCACCTCACCATATCTTTATGCTTCTTTCTGCATAATTCTTTTTATGATACCTAGTTGCCTAACCAAAAAGGAGCATTCACGCATTAGCCATTGCAGTATTCGAGTAATACGTACTTCTTTGTGCGTATAAAACTTTAAAATACTCACTATGCAACGTATCTTACTCTTAATAGGTTTGATTTCCTTAACCCTACACGCTAACACCAAAATACAACAACCCAATTCAACCATTGAAAAAGTTACCGTCTACCTAAGTGCGGCCAAAATCGAACGCGTGGCCAAGTTGAATCTGCTTAGCGGACAAAACACTATCGTTTTAACAGGTCTTTCGCCTTTAGTAGATGAAAATAGCATTCAACTTACTGGTTTAAAAAACACCTCGGTTACTTCCATTTCGTTTGCTAAAAATGCCATGGCGAAAAAAGCATTTTCTGATCGATATCTGCAATTAGAACAGGAACTACTGCTGTTGAACAAACAATTTAATACACTTGAAAGTGAGTTGAAAGGATTGGAACAAGAGCTACAGTTGTATCAAAACAACCAACAATTAAAAGGGAATGACCAAAGCCTATCCTTACAACAAGTAAAAGACATCGCGGCCTACTACAGTGAGCGCATTAAAAGTATTGAACAGCAGAAATATGATATAGCACTACAAAAGGATAAGCTGGGCAATACGATAAACGATGTAACCCTCGAAAAGAATAAAGCTCGTACACAAGCAGAAGAAGAAAGAGGCGAAATTATAATTGAATTACAGGCTCAACAGCAGACCCAACTAAGTTTGGGAATCGGTTATATTGTAAGCGGGGCAGGTTGGGTGCCAGGATATGAACTCAGGGCGACTACGGTTGATCAACCCTTATCCTTAGCCTATAAAGCTACCGTATATCAATTATCGGGTACGGATTGGAACGATGTCAACCTGGTTTTATCCACAGCAGATCCTTATATGAATACCACCAGGCCAATCATTGCACCAAAATTTTTAAATTTCACCTATGGCCGGTATACGCGAGGTGTAGCAAAAGCATCTTATGCCTATAAATACAACCCATTGGTAAAACGGGTAAGCGGTGTGGTTACTGACGAACAAGGTCTACCCCTACCTGGTGTAAATGTAGTGGTCAAGGGTACCACAACAGGAACGCAAACGGATAGTAATGGGCAGTATAGCCTTGATAATTACACCGGACAAGAATTAGTCTTCTCCTATCTAGGTTTTCAAACAGTAACTCTTCCTATTTATGCATCCCATATGCCAATTCGAATGGAATCTGATAATGAACTTTTAGAGGAAGTTGTAGTTACTGGTTATTCGTATTCTAGTCGTTCTCGCTATCAAAAAGAAAAAGAAGCGAAAAACTTAGAGAACTTTCAGGATGTTGCGGCCACTACAGAAAGTTTAATTGCTAAATCTTTCGTATTGAAGAATAAATATTCGATACCCTCAGGTAACGAATCTACGCATGTTGCTATTGATCAGTATGAGCTAGCTGCCCATTATGAGTATTATGCGGCACCAGAGCTCAATGAAAATGTATTTCTGACCGCATCTATTCAGAACTGGGAAGAATTAGACCTACTGGCAGGTGAAGCCAAAGTATATTTCAACGGTAATTATGCAGGCAAATCCTATATCGACCCTATAGCCATTGCCGACAGTTTAACCGTATCTATGGGTGTAGATCCTTCCATCGTTATCAAACGCGAAGAACTTAAGAATCAAAAAGCAACCTCATTTATGGGATCCAATAGAATCGTGGATAAAGCCTATTCAATTCAATTAAAAAATAATACAACAAAAGCGGTATCAATTATCATTGAGGATAGAATACCGGTTTCACAAGACAAAGAAATCAAGGTAGATGATCTAGTTACCGGTACGGCAACCTATACTTCGGATACGGGTATCCTACAATGGAAATTGACCTTGCAACCCAAAGAAAAGGTATCAAAATCCTTCTCCTATCGGGTAAAATATCCTAAACAGCAACGTATCAATTTATAAAGTACCAACAAATAAAAGCATCAAGATACATTCTTGATGCTTTTTGTGTTTTGCTTGTGTGAAGCCTATTTTTAGATGCTTTCTTCAGTTTGTAATACATTTTCAATACGTCGTTCTCCATTGAGGATTTCAAATACCTCACGATTGGCGACATCCTGATCTAAGCTGTGGACAAGCACTTTGGCTACATCTCCTCTTGGTATTGACCCAGATCGATCATCAAGGTATTCACTAATTCTAATTTTTCCGGTGGGTGTATCATTACTCAATGCACCTGGACGTACAATGGTAAAATCTAATCCGCTGTTGCCAAGATATTCGTCCGCATCTCTTTTGGCTTGCAAATACTCTCGTAATTCAGTTGCCTTCTGTGGGTTATGCGCTCCAATAGAACTTAGCATCACAAACTTTTTTACTTTGTGGCGTTTGGCAGCATCGATCATTTTCATAGCACCTTTTCGGTCTACCGCATCCAAGGCTTTTCCTTTCGACCCTGCTGCAAAGATCACTTTATCCACTCCTTCGGTGGTGTTGGTCACCTCTTCTGATAAATCCGCCAGTACCGTTTTTATCCCTTTTTGCTCAAACTGTGTTTGCTGCTCAGGTTTACGGACCATAGCCACAGGTTCGTAGTTTTGATGATTATACAATTCATTAATGACGTTATTTCCGGTGGTGCCTGTTGCACCGACTACTAGTATTTTTTCCATATTTATAATTTACGATGAAACCATTGATTTTACAAGGAAAACAGCGGTTTTAACCCACGTTTAACAGGGAGTAGTTTCTGGTTTGTGGTTTGTGGTCTGTGAGTATGTGAGTATGTGAGTATGTGAGTATGTGAGTTTTCGGTTTTTAGTTTTTAGTTTGAGGTTGACAATTGAAGAATTCAATATTTTTCTCGTCAATAACTACTGCTTACTTCGCACTTAATACTACCCGGTTCTCCTTTTTGGTAAACAAATAGAATGTTAAATTTTCTGTTTCTTCAGATTTTCAGATTTTAAAAATGCTTTAAGTTGTGATGTAGCAAAGCTTCCGAAATGTTACGCCTCTTCACCGACTGAAGATTTCCTTTACACTAAAAAAAGTGAATCCCCTCTTCCTAAATGGGGTATACACCCCTATCCTTAAGCCGGTAATGCTATTACTTTTACAATCACCTACTTAGCACTATAGATCTCCATGAATTATGTAAATAAACAAACACTAATTAACTTTTAAAACCAGTATCATGGGAATTATTTTTAAAGGAAACCTTACCGGGGCATTATGTAAGGATTGTAAAGAACCGTTACTAGGTTCTGTAATACGTTTTTATCGCGTGGATAACATCAACAGTGATATACTAAGTCACGTTGCCGCTGATCCTAAAGAAACGATTCGGATCTTAGATGAAAAAGAAATCAAAGTCAAAAGTAAATTGTTGGTTGCTGAAGCTAAAATTGATGAAAACGGAGACTATAGCACAGTGATTAAGGGCAATGAACAATATGATGGTCCATTAACTATTGATATCGTAACCCATAGAGTCTATCAGCAAAAAAGCAAAGATAGAGACCCTATTCAATTTACAATAACCACTGTTCAACCTCGATGGACACAGGATGATCAAGACAACCTTATCTTTAATTGGAAGTATTGTATACAAAGTCGTTTTTGGTGTCATATACGCGAGCTATTTGACGCCTGGGTGATTTGTGGTAGACTCTTAAATTGTAAAGAAAAAAACACACCTATCCCAGGGATTACTGTTATTGCTATGGATGATGATTGGATCACTGATGATACCTTAGGCAGCGCGGTAACGGATGGTTCAGGACATTTTAGAATTGATTACACCAGTAGCGATTTTAAAAAGACATTCTTGTCTCCTGTAATCAATGTAGAAACACCTTTTCCTCCCTTTAACAGTGGACCGGATGTGTATTTTAAATTGGAGCTGGCAGGAACGCCGATTGCGTTTGAAAAACCATCAGATAAGCGCAATAATGTAGGACCTTGCTTATGTGTTCAATTATGCCTGGATACTATTGACATACCAGATGTACCTATCCCAGCCTCCTTTACCCATTTTGGTCGTACACGCAAGATTGGAATTCAAAGTGAAATCAATAGTGCTAATGGTAAAACACAGCGCACTGGATTTGAGGGATATGCCTTTTATGGTTCGGTATTTATGATTGGTAGTCTCACCAAAAGATTGAACAATCAGCCGATGGAATATTTGTTTGAGTATCAAAAAGTAGCTACACCTACTACACCGTTGAGTGCTAGCGGTTGGTTACCAGTAAAAAACAATATGATACCCGAAACGGTGATTGGTAATTTAATCACCCTAACCAGTGATCCTATGAATCCGGTGGTGAAAGAACCGGTGTATATCAATCCTGTGGGTACCGGAAAAACGGAGGTTACCTACAATGGAGATTGGATCAAGGTACCACAGAATGCTAATTTTGAGGCACATCAAGATGCTGAAATTCTTAGGATCAATACCAATCTGATTGATACCCGACCGGATATAGATATGAGTGCACCCACCGCAACAATTGGTAGTGCCACCACAGCTACCAATCCACGCAGGCAGAATGAGTATGTGGCGATCCGTATGAAACAACGCGAAGAAAATAATCCAGCATCCGAAGTTGTTGCCGGTACTTCTAAAGCTATAGCACTATTTAATGTACGCTATGACAACGTCAATAAACACGGTAGTTGGGCACCAAGCACAGCAAGCAATCAAGTGGCTGCGGTATCGGTAGATATTGACGAAATCCTTTCGGGGTCTACCGGATGTAATAAAATTACGGAAGATCTTAATGTAAGATATACTGCACGACACGAAAACCTTGGCAGTGTCGCCTTGAGTATCGTAGGACCAAAAAAACCGGGGCAAAACTTTAGCTTTCCCGCAATCAGCCTAATGTCTGAACCTGAAACTTTTGGCACCACTCAATTGCAATTTACGCCAAGTGGTCAATCCGTAAAGGATTTGCTGCCCTGTGCCTACACTATAACGCTTTCGGCCACCGTAAAACTTACCACTGGAGATGGTGAACCAGGACCGATCAATGATTTTATATCGTTCTGTAAGTCGTAATGAAATTATCGCCTTTAAACAACTAACCGCTGAGTTTTCGGGGGTTAGTTTTTTTTATTCAATTTCTGATTTAGGCTTTAGGAACATAGCTCTTATGCACTAGGAATTTTTAAATGTAACACGCAAAATGTAAAAGTTTAAAGTGAAAGACATTAGATTAGAGCCAAAAGCCATAAGTAATTAGGTTGAGTCGTTGAGGCTGTGAGTATGTGAGGCTGTGAGTATGTGAGTCTGTGAGGCCTTGAAACTGTGGATTAATGCTTACGCAACTCCTAACTCTTAACTCCTAATTTACTACTTACTACTTACTACTTACTACAAATTACTGAACTGTCAGGTCGAGTGAGCTGCGAAGCAGGTTGTATCGAGACCTAGTTATTAGTTCGTGAGCATGTGAGTTTATGAGTATTTGAGCTACTGAGATGATACTTCGATTTTTCAACTCGGGTTCAAAGCTTAAGCTGTTTATTCTACTTACTTAGTACTACCTACTTTGTACTAATTACTAAACATGTCAAGTCGAGTGGGTTGCGTAGCAGGTTGTATCGAGACCCATTAGTAGTTGATAATTGTTTTAATTCATTATAGGTTCCCCTTTTTGATGAAGCATACAAAACACCCATCCCCAACCCTTCCTTGCTAAGGAAGGGAGTCTGCCTGGTACTCCTATCCCCTTGATGGGATTATATACGATTAAACAAAAACAGTTGTCATCCCAGTGCAGACTAGGATCCATTAGTGAAGATGCTTCTACTTTATTAGAATTTATATTCTTTTTTGCATCGCCCAACCCTTCGACTAAGTTTATCCTGAGCCGTGTCGAAGGGCTCAGTGACCGCTTGATTTTCGTTTTCATTGTTCACCCTTCGACTGCGCTCAGGGTTCGAATTTTGCTCCGATGCCTGAGCGCAGTCGAAGGCGGAGGAATATCGTTCTAACCAATGTGTTTCGTTCTGGCATTCTGATAATTTATGTAATTCATCGACTTCTCCTTTAATCAATGCTTCTTTCTTGGCCCTACTCCAACCTTGAACTTGCTTTTCTCTGTAGAAAGCGGTATCGATACGATCATACTTTTCATAATATACCAAAGTTACCGGTAGTCTCTTTTTGGTATGATTGGCTCCTAAGCCATTTTGATGTTCTGCGATTCTTTTTTCAATATCTTTTGTACTCCCAGTATAGTAGCTACCATCAGCACATTCTAATATATACATATAACCTATCATACCAATAATTTTACAATTTGTTAGCAATTCTTGGGTGTGTGTCTATACCTCCTAAAGAACACTACACTACATCTATAGCCCTAGTAGTCTGCGTTACGCTTTGCGTACTGTTTGGATTTGCGGCGCAGCAGTCGGATCTCCTTGCGCTGCACGGATGATAAGACTTGATTCCGGGTGCAGAGATCGGTTTGTAAGAATTGTTTGTTGTTGATGGACATATAAGAGCTATACACTACATACGCCTTACCTTTGGTAAAAGAATAACCACAAGCCGAACTACCGCGAAAAGAACTTACGGTAATGGTATCCTCTTTTGTATTGCCTTTAAATATTTTAGTAATCTTAAAGGTATATCGAATGACATCCATGGATGATTGCCTTTGAGTTTTTTGGGCGTCTTCGATTTTAATGACCTCGCCGGTGAATACGACGTCTGCCCTATCGTAATGCTTGGTAACGGATGCTTTTAGGTTTTCTTTTGGGCTGCAGGTACAGGCTAGTAGTGAGCCATAGCTGCTTATAAAGAGTAAAATTATTAAGTAGTGCTTAGTTTGCATTGTATTGTAATTTAGAGATTTTATAATTTCTTAGCATTGAAGATGTACTTTGATTGCTAAATCCTATTTATAACTATAATTTATTTTATCCTTTTCATTTCAAAAGGACCTTGTAAGACTTCCTCAAGATAATCGTTGCCAAAGAATATCTTATCAAGCACTAGCTCCCAATTACCTTGAAAATCTTGTGAGTCCGGATCATAAAACCCTGTATAGTGGATATCAGGATGCTCCTTGTTTTTATCAACGATAAGTACACCTTCTTCATTTCTATAATAGCTGTAGGGATACTTAAGTATAAAACTAACCATATTTTCTTCAAAAAAACCAGTAACCATAGCGGGTTGATCAAACACCTCTTTTGATTCGTCATCTACCGAAGTACCGAAAAAAGATCCTTCTTTTTCTTCAATCTGCATAATAAAGGGAACTTCGATATGTTGCACTAAATTTGAATGGTCCTCTAAGTAGCTAAATGATCCTTGCCAGGTTTGTTTGGTATTTTCTAATTTCATTGTTTAGTTTTTAAATCCATTCATTATACTTATTCTTACTATAAACCCTTCACTTAAATCACCAACAATATTAAGGCCATTGTCTAGCCTTATGATTACGTGATCTTTATCAATTTCATTTTTTGACGTCCAATCCAGCTGTAGGTGATTTAGTAGTCTGATTAATTCATGAAGTTGAGTGTCTTGATCTAGAGAGAAGTCCTCAAATAATGAAATGTCATATTTCTTATACTCAACATCTTGTAGAAGGATTGGTGTCTCAATGAGTGGGAATTCTATAGACAGTTCAGTGATAATATTCTTTGTATATCCATATCTATAGTATTCATAATACACATATCCATTTTGATGATCTCCAACTATTTCTGTAGGCTCACCTAGAGCAGTTATAAGATTAGAAAGTGTTGTGCCTATTTCTATACCGTTTAGCGTCTTACCTATTTTAAAAAAGTTAAGCATAGCTAGCAAATGGGTGAACATTCTTTATCTACTTTACCCTCTTCTTCTCGCTTATCAGCACATATGGATACACAATTATGATCAGAGAAATCTATTTCTAACTGTGGTTTGGCATTTAGCATTGCTGATTTGTCAATAGTTTCAATCCAATCAATAAAATCTTTCATATATGGGTTATTAGCGTTAGACTTATGACCCTGCACCTGATGAATAATAGGCTTTAGATTAGATTTTAAATCTATAGCCTGATCTCCAAAATAATAGTAGTGCGTAGATAATAGAACATTTTTACCTCCAAGGTCTGTTTTTATATTATTCTTATTATGAACTCCAGCTCTTTGTAAAACCTCTTTATTACTATAATCATAAATACAGTCTCCTAATCTTCTTCTAAAATCCGAATGTGTTATGTTGGGTATTTTTTTAGGTAAATATGTTTTGCAATATTCATCGTATTCTTTTAAAGTTTTGACATCTGTTATTTTCATAGCATATACTACTTTACCAGAATAGTCTTTACCATTGACATTTTTAGAACCTAAACCTACGACCCAATCACCGATCTCGGCAACTGATCGGATTCTCGGTTTACAAATTGCCAAGGTACAGACCCCAAAAAATGGATTGGGTGCAGCGCCATCGTCTACTGGAATACAATAGGTAAATAGTCTCATTTTCTTTTTAATTCATCTAAGGTTCTACCTTGTTTATCTTTCCATGTTGTCCAACCGTTAGCTCTACGGCCCAATACCGTAACTGCCGCTGTACTTGGAGAATTAAAGATATGATCTGATTGAAATACAAGATTATTGCCCACTTGGATTATAACCTTTTGCTCTAAGAGTTTTTTTCGTAATCCTGCTGCCCAATCATCTTTTTGGCCGTGGGTCTTGGAAGAACAAATACTGTCTTTATGTACTAATAACCCTTCGTCTGTTAACTCCGCTGTAGCATTGGCATCATTAATCTGGCAGTAGAACAACTCTTTTTTATCTTTTGATTTACGCTTTTCTTCAAATATAGGATAGCCTAGCGTAGCTAATAAGACTTTGATAGTTTCAAAGTTATCTAGCAGGTCATACTCTCTACTCTCTGATAAAGATGGTTTACGAGAACCTGTATTGTTATCCAACTCGTATCTATTGATATGTTGCGCCTGCTCTATACAGTAGTATTCTAAGAATTTACCATCTGTCTTGGTATATTCATCAGTTTTTGTGGCAATAACCACAGCGTGTGTCCAGAAATCTTTAGATCTGTTATGACTTAGTATGCGTGAATAGCAATCCTCTCCCTCTCCGATATATACAATAGACTTAGCATCCTCTTCACTGTTACCAAAAAGAAAATATACTCCAGTAAAATGTATCAAATCCCGTTTTGCAACCTCCTGTAATTTATTACGGGGGAATAACAAGGCTTTTACCAACCGATTAGTAATCTCCGCTTCTTTTATGCTGGTGGGTGAACCGTCTGGCAAGAAGATTTTTATGGTTTGTGGTCTGGAACTCATGCTTATAGTTAATTTAGGGTACTAAGAAGTTGTAAATACATCTCCATACTTTTTTAAAAACTGACCAAAGGCAAAGAATGCTTTGTCCATTGCTCTTAAATCTTTAAAATCACTTTTTTTTATGAATTTGCAATACTCATTAAAATAAAACGCCTCTTTATTTTTATTACTTATAGACGAATTAGAAATATTAGACCAATCAAGATCATTAATAAAAAGATAGGTTCTATGGACATGTTGATCATAAATGGGATACTCATTTGGTTTTATAACATGTAGTAAGAAAATCTTCCATACAGCAGATAAATTATAAAACTCTACTTTAAAAGTTTTTAAATCAAGATTTTTCTGCGTTTTAAGATCATTAATAATATTAATCTTTGAAAGTACTTTATTTTCTAATGAATCATTCTTAGCGGTACTCAAATTCATACCATTTTTCCATTCAAATAAACTTTTGATGTCATCTTCATCAAACTCGTCTTTGTGAATTGAATTAGAGTACTTATACTCTAAAGGATAAGAGTATAGTTTAGACCAGGAAGCAATAAATTCATCTAAGTTAATAGTGGTAGTAAAATCTAATTTTATCAAATTCATTAATTGTTTATTTTTTATTCAATAAGCATGTTTTACTTACTAGAAAATCTTCTAAAGCCTTTTATTATTTGAAAAATCAGTATTCCTAAAATTAGTCTATGCAAAAAATCTAAGAAGTATAAAAAAGCTATGTCGTTATACCCATAAACTGAACTGAATTTACGTGCTGGGTTCAACATTTGCCAGTATACGTCAAAATTATTCCAGAATTCACATAATGTTGTAGATAAGTCCTCCCAATTAGTAGCTGGAGTATAATTTATTTTCTTTGAAAACAAAGGTAATTCAATGATATAAAATGCTAGCGTTAATAATAAGGTAATCCAAACAGGTTTCCACCAACTTAAACCATAGTTATTAGTTTGGTTTACCTTCATTATTATTTTGTCTGGCAAACTATATTTTCCTCCCTCTTTATCGATTGCATTCAATTCATTTCTATAAGCTCTCATTTCTTTAGCTTTAAACTCCAAACTATCAATTTGATTACCTTGAGATATTAATGATTGTTTAATTTGTCTATATACCTCTCTTATTCTTCTAAAACTTTTAGAAGAATTTAAGACTAATGAATCAATTCTTATTTTACTTTCATCAAACCATATTACATTTATTGTTACAATATCATTTAATGAAGTATTACTGAAGTTTATGAAATCAAAAGAATTAAAATTAAACTCATTAAACTTAGAATTTCCGAAATCTGTATTAGCTGCTATTATAAAAGTTTCTTCATCGCTGTCTTGATTTGCTCCGCTTTGGTCAAAAGTAACGTTCGCGAAATTTGAAAAATCATTAAAAGTTAATTTTTCAAATAACGTATTTGTAAATATCAATTTTAAATTTTGATTAATACCAGAGATATTGGTAGACTTAATTTTCCATCCGATAAAACGTAATACTCCTGCAAAACTAGTTGTAATTGGTAGTTTTAATTCTAGCAACTCCTTACCCATGCCGTCGAATTCAAAACCTTCAATTAAATTGACATCCGTGAGATATAATTTATTCAAATAAGTTTCTCTAACCTGCGCATTATCAAATCTGTTTTCAAGCCTAGCCTTTTTTTTAAAAGTATCCCCGTGTAAATTAAAAGCTGAAATTTTACTTGCTTTTATTTCAAATGTATCTTCAAAAGTATTATAGTTTAAGGTTAGGCTGTTTTGTATTTCAACATTCCAAAGATTAACATTATCGGTAAATGTTGATTTTAATAGAGAAATATCCCCTATCAATGAATTTATACGCAACGACTTAACAGTGGATCTTGACTGTATGATTAAAGAAGTAATTTTTGAAAGATTAATATCGAATAAATTTGATATTTCACTGCCACTAATCTTAAAAGTACCTTTAAGCGAAGAATTGTAATACATAACCTTTTCAACAACAGAATGCTCAGAAATGGTAATACCTCTCTGCAAATTACAACCATCAGCGAAACTTATATTATTTGCTTTACAATCATAAAATGAAATTACAGAATTGCTGTCATTTATATTGTGACTATAATTTTCTGAAGTTATTCCTCTAAAAATTATCCCTGCATTGAACGTACAATTATGAAATACCAAACCAGAATTAACCTCTCCATAAATACTAACATTTCTAGTAAATATTGTATTTTTTATTATACCTAATTCCCAGGTGATATTTTCCACGTTTAAAATTACGTCTTGATTAACAGTGTATGAAGAACTGGAATTCATCCTACCTTCCGATAAACGGTGTATAAAACTATCTGCTGTTATTAAGGAAGAATCCATATATTCAATTTATCAATTCTTTATCCCAATTTAGCTTTAATACTAAATCTAGCATTTTTTTAGTATTGTTCTTGGTGAATTTTTCTGCTTTTGTAGTATGGTTGTCTTGATTTATCATCCAGAGTTCCATATATCCATAAATAGTTTCCAAATCTGTTGACTGGGTATCTAAGATTGATTTACAAACGGTGTTCAATAATTCTATCTGTTCTGTTTTTCCTTTAATAAGTGGCATTTTGTATACTCTGATGATATCCTCAATAGCATTAACAAAATCTGCATGCTCAGGTTGATTTAACAAAGCAACTATTTCCTTATGTTTATCAGGTTTGATTTTATAAACCTCTCCTTCTCCACTATGAGTTTTGAATAAGTAAGGATTATGATCAAGATCATTAGATAATTCTTTGGAAAATGTACCGTAATTGTAATTTTCAAAAGCATAAGGAATTGGCTGTTTCTTTATTGCTTTTAATAAGAACCCTGTTTTTTGCTTTTCTACTTTACCGTAATTACGATTTAGTAATAATTCTGTTTTTAATGTTGCAATAGCCACTTGAGCATATTTATCCTTATCTGGTAATAGCTCTTTTATGATATCATCCTCTTTTTCATTTTTAGACTCAAACGCTTCTTTTAAAACCGCTTGCATTAGCATATTGGCGTGTTGTTCACTTTGGGTAACTTCTTGCTCTAAAGCATTGCATTTTTGTAGTAAAGCTTGTACTTTTTCTACGATGGCTTTTTGTTCCTCTAAAGGTGGAATTGGAACTAAATGATTAACTATAGTTGTTTTACTTAATTCCGTTTGTTTCGTACTTCCCGAAACTATTAATTTGTCTTGAACTAATTTGGTTGAAAGGTAATAAAGAATATAACTTGGCTTTACTACCAATAGCCTAACAATTGCGACGTGAGAATCAACAACCATTTTGCTATAATTAGTTACGTTCTTAAATTCAATTAATCGTCCAACAGTACCATCTCCAGTTGAATTCCACAACAAATCTCCATTTTGCAAAAACCTTTCCTCTGTATATTTATCCAATGTATTTTCATTTATAAATCTAGCTTTATTAAAATCAAATCTTCCCCATTGAACACATTTTTGAGAAATAACAGGAACATTACTATGCTCAACATATTTTGGTGATTTCCCTCTTTGAATATATTTCGATATTTCACCCAATCTACACCAAACCCAACTTTCAGGAATTTCAAAAGGAATTTCATCTTCTGTGATTGCAGGTAATGGTTTTTCCTTTTTAAGTTTTTTACCCTTTATTAGCTCTTCTTTTTCAGCTTTTATGCGTTCTAATAATTCGCTTGCAGATTCTGTGTTTGGGTTTTGTGCTCGCCATTCTTCGGTTAATTTTCCTTGTATGGCTTCTTGTAAAATGGCTTGTTTTAAATCGTCTGAATATTGAAATTGATTATGAACTTCATCAATAATTATTTTAGATTTAGAATATTCAGACAATGTTAATTCAATCAGATTATATAACTCTTTGTAAGATTCAATTTGTTCACTATTAGATATTCTGACAGCTTCATTTTGAATTGATATATCAACATCTGGTAGTATTAAATTTTTAAGTTTAGTGGCATTTACACTTGGTCTAAACTCTCCTTTATTTAAAGAAACTACCTGAGACCAGTAAATGTAACTATTCAAGAATAAGTTTATGAATTCAGGATTGTTTTGTTCATTAGCTCGCATCCGAATTAAATAGCCAGCAAATACAGAATTTACTGGTGGATTAGAAATCATAAAACTTTTGCCTGTTGTACCACCTGTTCTTGCTACCAATAAATCCTCTGTTTTTAACAAATAAGTATCTTCATCTTTACAATCGCAAAATGGAACACTTTCCCAATCAACTTTCCCATCAGTAATATCACTTATTCGTAGAAACTTATTCTTTCCATTTTTTAAAGCAGAAGCATTATAGCCATATTGTGTATTCACAATTAGATTTTCTAACCTGCAAGTTTTTTCATATTTATCAAATAGATAACGAAGAATAATAGTGTTCTTTATTTGATATTTTATCTGTTCTTCATCAGTCAAGAATGTAAGTGGTATATATTTAAATTTTAAACCCATTATACTAACTCATTTATTAAATTAGTGATAGTCTTTTGACTTGATTTAAGTTTTTCAATCAACTCATCTCTAGAGAACTCAATTACCTCTTCTTTCTCGTAAGGATTTCTAATGTCTAAATTCCAATTGTCTAATTGATTTATATTTACTTTCCAAGCTTGTTCGTTTTCTTCTCGGTTATTCCACCATTTTATTAAAGGTTCAAACTCATTAAATTGTATGGGCTTCGTTTTGGAATAACTTTTTTGACCTTCTGGTAATTTATGCTCGTAATACCATATGTCTTTGGTTTTATTGCCTTTTTCAAAGAACAATAAATTGGTACTTACAGTTGCAGGAAAAAAGGTAGTTTGTGGTAAACGAATAATGGTGTGCAAATTCGTATCTGTCAATAACTTTTCTCTAATTCGAGATTTTACGCCATCACCCGTTATTGAACCATCAGGTAATACAATGGCACAGCGTCCTTTTGGTTTTAACAATTGCAACATCAATATCACGAACAAATCTGCCGATTCTTTACATCTATAGGTTGCAGGAAAGTTGGTTTCTACTCCATCTGCTATACTCGCACCAAAAGGTGGATTTGCCAAAATAACATCTACTTGGTCTTTACGTCCAATACTGTTGTATTCCTTTTTTAAACTATCAATGTAATGATAGTCTGGAATATCCATTTCGTGTAAAATTAAATTGGTTAACCCTAACACATAAGCCACAGGTTTTAATTCCCAACCTGTAATACTGTTTTGCAACGTATGTTCATCATCAACTGTATTTACATAATGTTCTCTAACGTGGTCAATTGCTGCTGTTAAAAATCCGCCTGTACCTGCTGCTGGGTCAAGCACTTTTTCGCCCAATTTTGGGTCGGTCATTTGTGTCATTAACTGCGTAACAGCTCTTGGTGTATAGTATTCTCCTTTATTACCTGCATCACGCAATTCCTGTAAAATGCTTTCGTAAATGTTTCCAAAAATGTGTTTGTCATCAGAATTGTTAAAGTCAATTTCATTGAGTTTGTTAATGACTTTACGCATTTCGTAACCGCTTTTCATATAATTGTTTGAGCCATCAAACACTTCTTTTACTATGGCAGCACGTTTTGGGTTAGTTACGCTTGTTAAATTTCTCAACGTTGCAAACAAACCTCTGTTGTTTTGTGCATTGCTATCTATAAATTCTAATAAATCTTCTCCTGTGATGCCTTCTGGATCGCTTGCCCAAGTTCTCCATTGAAATTTCTCTGGAATTACAGATTGATAATTGTCTTTTAAGATTTCTAATTCTTGGTCTTTATCGTCGATAATTTTTAAAAAGAGCATCCAACCTAATTGCTCTAATCGTTGTGCATCACCAGAAATTCCTCTGTCTTGACGCATTATATTTCTTATGCTGCTTACTACTGCTGCTACGTTTGCCATTTATGCTGTGGTATTGTATAACTGTGATTCTAATTCTTTTAATGCTTTTAAATATTCTGGTTTACCGCCAAAAGATTTAATGAGTTCCATTGCTGTACCTAATTTATTCAACGGGTCCAATTTTAATACTTCTGTGCTTTCAATGGTAAGTAAACCATCTTCTGCATATTTATCGAGCAAACTATTTAAAACCGCTTGAGCTTTGTCTCCATATTTGGTAAAATAGTTTCTCTTTTTTACGTTGTTTGCTCGTTCTTTTCTTGTCAATGGTTTTGCTTCAAAAGCTACGTGACAGATTAAATCAAAAGGGTCAAACTCTTTACCAACTTCATCTTTTAAAGCATCAAAGAAAATCCCTTGTTCTTCTAATTCTTGGATAATTGCTTCTTTTTTTTCTGCATTGTTCCAAGTGTTTAAGAATTTTTCTAAACTTTGATATTGCTTGGTAACGCTATTTTTAGTGTAGTCTTTTAAACTTTCGGTTATGATTTTACCATCATTTCCTAAATATTGTACACGTTCATTTACAATTTTTACTTGAATGCCATCCACTCGAATTTTTTCGCGTCTTGTGTCTTCTTCAATTTCTCCACCACCTTCAATATCTGGAAAATCAACAATTTCACCGTCTATTATATCTGAGATAACTTCTTCTGTGGTTTCATCTTCTGCACCAGATAAGTCGTCATCTTCACCAACTTGTTTTATCATTACTGGGTCGCCATCAAAATCAGGATCTGCGAAATGATCTGTTACATTTCGAAAATCCATAATAGTAAAATAGGTTTTGCCATATTCTTCATTGATTCTCGTTCCACGACCAATAATTTGTTTGAATTCAGTCATTGAACCAATGTTACTATCTAAAACAATGAGTTTACAGGTTTGCGCATCGACTCCTGTAGTCATTAATTTTGAAGTGGTCGCAATAACTGGATAAGGTTCACTTGGGTTGATAAAACTATCCAACTCTCGTTTACCTTCTTCATTATCGCCTGTAATTTGCATTACGTACTTATTGTTTTGGGCAAATAAATCGGCATTGGCGTTTGCCAAAGCGGTACGCATTCCTTCTGCGTGCTCAATATCAATACAGAAAACTATTGTTTTTGCAAATCTATCATAACCTTTTAAGAATTCGGTTATCTTTTTTGCAACCAATTTTCTTCTTTCTTCAACAACAATATTTTTGTCAAAATCTGTTCTATTATAAATTCTATCTTCTACAGTATTACCGTTTTTATCTAAGAAACCTTGTGGTGGTCGCCAACCTTCTGCATCAATGTCTAGGGTTACTTTTACAACTTTGTAAGGTGCAAGGAAGCCATCATCAATTCCTTGCTTTAACGAATACGTATAAATAGGCTCACCGAAATAATCAATGTTTGAAACTTCTGTGGTTTCTTTTGGTGTTGCAGTTAAACCTATGTGAGTTGCCTGATTAAAATAAGCTAAAATCTCACGCCATTTACTATCTTCTTTCGCACTGCCTCTGTGGCACTCATCTATGATGACCAAATCGAAAAAATCAGGACTGAATTTTTTATAAGCATCTTCTGATTTGCTATCCGATAAACCCTGATATAATGCTAAGTAAATGTTGTAAGCAGTATCAATTCTCTTGTGTTTTATGATTGTAAGCGCATCTTTAAAATGTCTAAAATCTCCACGAGCTGTTTGGTCAATTAATGCAGTTCTATCCGCTAAAAATAGAATTCTCTTTTTTGCTCCACTTTTCCAAAGTCGATAAATAATTTGAAAAGCGGTGTAGGTTTTTCCTGTTCCTGTTGCCATTACCAGAAGAATTCGGTCTAAACCTTTAGCAACTGATTCAATAGTTCTATTTACTGCAATTTGCTGGTAATATCTTGGACTACGACCAGATCCATCTTGAAAATAATCTTGTTTGGCGATCTGTTCAACTTTTTCGGTTTCAATTCCTTTGTACTTTTTGTATTTCTGCCAAAGAATTTCAGGACTTGGAAATTCGTCTAAAGTCAGTTCTTTTTCAATTTCTCCGTCTGTTGCTGTTTTGTCGTGAAAGTAAAATCCATCTCCATTGCTACTAAACACACAAGGAATATCTAGAATATTAGCATACCCTAACGCTTGTTGTATTCCACTTTTTACTGAATGCTTATTATCCTTTGCCTCAATTATAGCAACAGGGACATTTGGTTTATAGAATAAAATATAATCTGCAAATTTTCTCTTTCCTCTAGCAGTCAGTTTTCCTTTCACGTAGATCCGACCATCTGTAAAAAAAACTTCGCGTCCTAATTGTGTTTGTTCATCCCATCCTGCTTTTAGTATGGAAGGTGTAATGTATTTAGCAGAGATATCTGCCTCTGAAAGATCTTTCTTGTTCAAAGTTGGTATATTTTATTTGGGGATAATTAAGACCTATGCAATATAAGATTATTTATAGTATTTTAAAAACAACGCCGATTTGTCAATTAAAGGGCATATCGGCGTTTTTTACTTTTATATCCCCAAAGCGATGGAAAAATTAGAGCGGTCACCTGCCAGGGTGCGATCAAAGAAATATTGGTAGCCAATTTTGAGGTTCATTTTGCTGTTTTTAGCAACGTTAAACAAAAAATAACTCTGTATGGAGGTAGTATAATTTTCATCGGTATTAAACAGTCTGCCGATCACCTCCTTTTTACCAATTGCGCCCTGTAGCATCACGGAGATTTGATACTTACCGGTGGAGTAATCTTCCCCTTTTTCGTTATAAGTCCCTGCCTCTCCACTACCGCGATAGGTAAATCCAATACCGCCGGAGCCGATCACCTCTACATCATAGTCCGTGGATTGCTGGTTGTAGATATTTAAGCCGCGCATATCAGCATACATCCCAAACAGAAACTCGTCTTTGTAATTGTCAAACTTTACTTTAAAAGAAGGCATCACCCGCAGGGTTACCGGTGCAGCTTCATAGTCCAATACATCAATCGCACTAGAGGAATTGATGGTATCATACGATGAGGAGAGTTTAGAGATCAGTAGCAACGGTATGTTGTAGCGATGTGTGGCATAGGTATTGGCATCACTGGGATCGGCTACATAGAGTTTGTAATGAATTACCTGCGCGCTGATGGAGGCTCTGTTTTCACCTTTGCTGAGGATGGAAAAGGACAAGGAGTTCTTGCCAAAGAAATCAATTTCATCCTTCTGAGTATTGACTATGGTATCTGTATCGGATTTTTCGGTTTCGGATTGCGTTAGGTATTTGGACACCGTTGCGCTATCGACGGCTTTATAAACCGTTTTGTTATCGTCAGTGGTTTGTTTTTTAACAAAGCGTGGTTCTTTAACTAAGGTAGAAAAAGGTGCTTGTGCCTGGAGCAGCATACTGCCCAATAGGAAAAGTACTGTGGTAAAAAGTGTTTGTGTTGTTGTTTTCATCGTATAGGTGTTTTGTGTTTGTACATATACACTTACGACGCTGTGGCTACGTTACGCCAGGTTTTAAAATATAGTTGGGGTATATTTTATGCGATTAAAGATACGGAAAACGCAACAACTACCCAAGAATGACTCCCCAGCAGTTGCTTTTTGCTACCGGGGAGGTTGATATAGCGTTTAAGAACCTTTTAATAGGGATAGTTTGTATCGTTTTTATTTTTTGATATTGAATCCATTATTTATTCCCTAATTTTTCAAGGTACTCTCCTAAAGGGATATCAAATCCCATTCCTACAAAGGCCTTATCCCCAAAGTTTTTATCCTTGATAAAAGGAAAACCGACCATAAAGTTGATATCTAACGCATTGTAGAATCTAAAACCGGTACCGATACCGATATGGGTAAAATCAAAATTTTCATTAGTAGAGGTATTCGCCAGGGAATATAATAAGCCAGAACCGTAAACAATAGCATACCAATCATTAATAAAAGGTGCGTTTTTATTAAGATAGATATCATCTTTGATTACATTCTCATAGCCACCATATCGTTTAAAACTGTGTAGCCTTAGCCGCAGACCAAGCTTCTCTGAGGCAAAACCAATATTATTGATCCTCTCCTCTATCCCTGGAAATTCTGTATCTCCGGCAAAAAATAAGTTTTGATTAAGACCTAAAGATAAATACAATGAAAACCTGGAGGCATCATTTCTGTTAAAATATACTTCTAAATCGGTCAAGAAGGAGGCTACATCTACCTCTACATAGTTTTCATTAACATTGATCAACGTATATTTTTTCATGGCATTGATAAATAACAGATAGCTCTCTTTAAATTTAGTATCCGGCAGGTTTGCTTCTACTTCTTCACTACCGGTACGTATCATATCTACAATGCTTTTAAAGGTTTCTGCTTTATCGAGGTTGTTTAAATTTCCAATAAATTCAAAAAGAGTAAGTAAGCTTTTGTCATACTTTCCTAATTTATTAATTGTTTGTAATTTTTTGATTTTTAAAAGTGGTGTAACCTTTATTGCAAAATCTTTGAGATACTCATTAAACTCATTATTATCAAAAGGATCTTTAATTTCTAACTCTATAAGTATTTCTTTAAGAGTAGTATCCATATAATTAATATCCAATAATGTAAAATTATTAGTGAGTCGTATCTTGTTCATTCGAGCATATAACTCTGTTATCAATTTTGTAGTTCTATTAACAGTAGTGGCATCCTTTATTACTGAATCCTTAAATTTAATTTTACCATTCAAAATCTCATTAGACAATTCTTGAATAGAGTTGTTTATAAAATTCTTATCTTCAATGATAAATTTTAAATTCTCTTTAATTGTTTCTTCAATTTTTGTCTTTGGAAATTTTTCCTGATAAGTCTTAATCTTATCTTTAACATCTTGAATTCTTTTATTTAAAGCAGATAAAGTATCAATATTTAAACTTATATTTAAATATGTACTAAGAGGTTCAATTTCCGGTGAAGAATCTTTTATTTCATTAAATGAATTGTTGATAATTTGGTAGATTTTTTTAAAATCTTCTATTTCCTTAGTTCTCTTAATCTGACTGATTTGATCATTTATAAATTTTGCCTGAGCTTTTATACTTCCCGTATCGGGAATTTCTTTAGTTTCTATTATTAGGTAGTTCAATAAACCTAAAGGCACGTCTGATAATTCATTTAATGAATTATAGTCTTCATCAATTAATGGTTTCAAACTATTAGAGTTTGTATATATTTTATTATACTCATCAATAGCTATTAGATTATTTTGTAATTTATTTAAAAATTCAATTTGAAAACTACCAGTATTACCAATAACCTTAAATTGATTTTTTAAACTTATAATTTTTTCAAAAACATCGATAAGTTGATTTCGGTTATCTATGTTGGTTAGAAAGGTTTTAAGGGATGTATCATTCAAATTGGACAAAGAAGAAAGGTCACTAGAAAGTATGTTTATAACTCTGTTTTTTAGTTCATCTATAATTTCGTCTGACTTTTTATCTGAGAAATTGGTTTCTTTGATTAATTCTTTAATGACATCATAATATAACACATAGGGTTCAACTTTTTCTTTTACACGAATATGTAAAGAATCCAAATCGATTTTTAATTTTAGTCCTGCATCTGTGCTAGATAAAGATTTATAAAAATTACCATTCCTATAATCTATTTTATTTTTAAAAAAGCCTTTACCCCTTAATTCTTTTATCTCTGATAATGCAGAACTTGTTACATCAACAACTAGCTCAAAAGGAAGGTCAATTTTCTGATTAGGTATATTTTTCTCATCTCTTTTTAGTATATTATCTACTCTAAACTCATTTAGTAATCTAATTAACGAATCCGTATTTTCATTTTTCTTTTCAACCTTTTTATATAACTCCTGAATTTTAAGCTTTTCTAACAAATCATATAACTCCTCCTTATTATTGGATTCGAGTTTTCCTATTTGCTCTCTTATCTTAAAGGCCAGATCTTTAATTCTATTATATGTTTCATTAGCTTCATCAATTCCTCTGCGCTGTTTAATCTTGTATAAACGTTTACTTTTTTTATCATATTCTTCATTAGAAACTTTTAAAGAATCGATTTTAGAAATAAATAATTCTCTATTCTTATTGTTCATCAAGTCTTTTTTTAGCCTATAAACCTCAAATTCTTGGCGTAAAAGATTCGATTTAAATAATCCGGCTCTATTCTCATCCAATAATTTTTTGTATTTTCTTATTTCATTCTTTTGATATATTCCTGTTTTCTGTTCATATGCAGAATAGTTTACTTTTTCAAGAATATTATTACTTAAATCCAGTGTATCTCTTTTTTTCCTATATAGTGCATACGCAGTGCCCAATGCTAACGCATAATTAGTAGTTAATTCTAAGATTTCCTTCTCTATAACTTCAGGATTTTTCTCGTTAAGCAGCAAGTTCATGCTATTCTGTATATAATATTTTGTAGTATAGTTTGTTTCAGGAAATAGCTTTAGCATAAATCGCTTTAAGGCTTCTTCTTTGAGCTCTTTTTGCTTATCCGATATAATTTCAGTTAATACCTCGACATCAATTGTTCCCTTTTTCATAGTCAATGATTCGAGTCCGACTCCTAGCGTTGGGTTTTCCTGAGCTGAGACAAAATTAAAGAAGCTTAGTAACCATAAGGTGAGTAGTAGTTTTTTCATGTGAAACTTAAGTTGGTTTAAAAATAAAAATCCCCATAACCAGAAGGAAATTTTCCTCTGAATATGGGGTTATACATTTTACGTTACAGCTAATATACTAATTATTTGTTATCCACAAAACAACCGGAACTACTCACTAAAAAACAACCTCGGCAGCTGCTTTTGTTTGTAGATGGTAGTTGATAGTTAATAGCAATTGATCTTTGAGTCTTTGAGTATGTGAGTTAGTAGTTCGTGGTTTGTAATTCGTAGTTTAAGGTTTATAGTTCACAACACACAGTAACTAGTGGCTAGTTGCCTATTTGCCATCGATAATCATCTAATGCTCTCTTTATTCCTGGTCTTTTAATATTTGAGTCTTTGAATCTTTGAGCCTTTGAGTTTTTTAATTTTTAGAAAGTTGTTCTGCCATCAGTAAGGCGTTATAGGCATTCACCACTTTACCGGATTTGGACAGCTCTGAGAAGGGAACTGTTTTAGTAGTTCCGTCCTCTTGTTCGATTTCAACCTCCACCTGGTAAGTAGTGCCTGATTGTAATAAAATATCTTTTATCTCGGCTGCAGTGAACTCAGGATAATAGGATTTTAATAAGGCAGCTACTCCAGCAACAATTGGCGTAGCAACTGAAGTTGCATTTGCTAACCGATATTTATGAAAAGGTATCGTAGTCTTAATTCCCACACCTGGGGCAAAAATATCAACATTGTTCTTACCATAATTGGAAGAACTGAATAGAAACCTTTCATTAGGATACGAAGTTGATGCACCAACCATAATGAAACTATCACTGATTTCAGTCTCGTTATCTACATTGTCATTTGGATAATATGAATGTTTATCAGTATCTAAATCTAAGTTATCATTACCTGCGGAAGTAACAAATAACACATCATTATCTGCGGCATACCTAACCGCATCTTGTACCCATTGTTGATTTAAAGAATATGATTTACCAGAACTCATATTAATAATATCAGCTCCGTTATCAACGGCATAACGTATGGCAAGTGCAATATCTTTATCATGTTCATCACCATTAGCGGAAATTGCCAGAGGCATCAGTAAAATATGGTCCGATATTCCCTTTACACCAATAGTATCATTTCTGTTAGCAGACAAAATTCCAGAAACCAAGGTTCCATGATATAGTTCTTTAAGATTTCCAGAAACATTGTTGTTACCGTAGTTTTTATCTCCTATGTTATAGGGGTCATCACCCGTAATCGTTCTTTCATTATATTGAGGATCGAGACTTTTAGTTAAGAGTCCTTCTTGCTGCTCGATTAGGGTTAATAGTAGGTCATCAGTTAATCCCCCTTTTAAGAATAGTAATTTATCCTTTTTCAATTTTTCGGTCATACTATCAACAGGTTGATAAGACTTTATTAAAGCTTCTTTATTAGCATCTGGCCCATAGATAGAATCAAAAAATGAAGTAGCGTTGCGCACTCTATTTAACAGCACTTCTGCTCTCTTTTTTAAGTTTTCTACTCCAACTTTTATTTCTTGTTTTTCGCTTAATGCTTTTTGGTAAAGCTGGAATTCTGCTAGTAGGGCTGGATCAATATCTGCTTCTGTTTTTTGATAAAAAAGTGAATCATACTTACGAAGTATACGGATTACCTCATAATTAGAAAAGATTACATTTTCTCCTTTGGCATTGCCTAAAAAATTCCAACCATGGATATCATCCACATATCCGTTATTATCGTCATCGATATTATTATCTGGTATTTCTTTTTGATTTACCCAAAAACTACCTACTAAATCTTCATGGTTGATATCCGTCTCCGTATCAATGACGGCTACAATAACGGTATCTCCTTGTTTATCTTTTAGCAGTTCATTGTATGCTTTTTGTAGACTGATACCAGCAAGAGTATCATCCACCATATCTTTGAAATGCCAATCAGGACCAATATCGTCCTGTTTTTCTTTGGTAACTGCAACTATTCTATCAACAACAATAATTTTTGTTTGTTTGTTACAAGAATATAGTAAGCTTAAAATAAAAAAAGAAAATAAAAAGTGCTTCATAAAACTTAAATAAGAAAAGCCTTAAAGAATAAGGCTTTTAAGTATCAGTAAAATTTAATTACTATTGACCATTGTCTTCATATGTTTTAACCAGGCTGTCATCAGTTTGGCCACCGCCTCCACCACCTCCGCCATCAGTATCTGTAGTGGTAGTCATATTGTTAATACTGTTATTTCCTCCTTTAATTAAACTTAAGTTATTGAGTTTAGTGATTTGAAACTTTTCCAGTTTTAATTTGTTTGATTTCATTGAATAATGAGTTTTAGTGAATTCTAATTTTCAACAAATATAGGATTGTGAAGATATTAAATACAATTGAATTAATCGATATTCTAGAATATCGATTAATAATTATAGGTCTTCCTTTAGCTTTTTAATAAAGTAAGATGGGTATATGCCTGTTTTTTTAAAGAAGTGTTTTGAAAACACTTCAGCTGTATTAAATCCACATTCTTCGGCTATGGCTTGAATCGTAAATTTGCGAAATGTACTATCATTTTGAATTTTCTTTAATGCATATTCAATTCTTAAGTCATTAAGGAATTTCGTGAAGGTTTTTCCAGTCTCAGATTTGATAATTAAAGATAGGTACTTAGTATTTGTTCCAAATTTACTGGCTAATGTGGTAGATGTAAGATTACAATCCGTAAACTTCTTCTCTTCTATAAACTTTTTGATTTCATCTTTTACCTTACTTACTATTTCTTCAGGTATTGAAGATAGTAAGTTAGAGGTGCTTTCATTTTTTTTAGTATTTGCTTGTTCTCGATCCTCATTTGTTAATTGAAGCTTTTTATTTTTCTCGATAAGTTCAATATATCTTTGGTGGTATATCCTCCTTTTTCTATAGTTGAAAGCGATAAGAATGATAGACAAAAATAAGATAATGGAAAGTGACACTATGATTATGGTAGCTACATTGCTTTTTTGTTGCATTAAACTAATCAGTTTATTTTTCTGTTCGATCAACCTTGGTGTCTCGTATTCCTTATATATTTTTGTGTCAAGATGTCTATAGTTTTCGTTTAAGGTGCTATCAACTTTTAAAAGAGTTTTCACATATTTTAATTCATTTTTAATGTTACCATTTCTTTTATTAAAGTTGATTAAATATTCATACGTTGGTCTTAATTCAGGGTGGATATCATTATGAACTTTAAATAGAGAGTCTATCTTTTTGAAATTAGCAATTGCTTTTATGGTATCATTTTGTTTCAAAAGCAGTTTTCCTAGATAGAAATAAGCAAACGCAATATTAGGATCAGTGCGTTTCTTGTTTTTGGAATAGAATTGAATAATTGAGTCAAGTCTTTTATTTAAAAAATCTTGTTTATCATGATTGAATTTTATTTTAAGGATCGTATTTGTCAATAAATAATTATAGTAGTTAAGGTTTTTCTCTTTTAAATTATCTAAACCAATTTTTGTAAAATAAAAAGCAGAGTCAGGCATTTTTAATCTTCTATAAGCATTGGCTATTGAAAATAAAGTAACATGATAATTGTTTTGTTCTTCAATTATTTTCTCTGGATTATTTTGATAATGGTCTAAAGTAATTTTAAATGCTTCCAAAGCTTTTTTATACTCACCGGATCTAACCCTAATTGCCCCTATATTATGGTTTACTCTGTTTAAATAATTTTGGTCTTTTATGCCTTTTGCCAGTTCATAGCCTTTTACGTGATAATCTATAGCTGCCGGAAAGTCTCTAATAATGTAATAGTAGCTACCCCGCTGTAAAAGTCCGGTGATCATTCTTTCCTTATCACCAGTTTTTTTTGCTTTTTCTAAATAAGCTCTTGAGTAGAGCTCAATATTTTGCTTTTCGTTACTATTTCTAAATTTTTCAGATAAGTAATCAAATGACTTTGTCTTTAAAGAATCTGGTACTGTTTTATAATTAGATGTTTGCCCAAATAGGTTTGAAACTAATGTAATTAGAAAAATAGTCGTTGATAAAACAGTATTGTTGAACATAAATACAGGTCTTCTGTTTAAGATCTTAAAGTACAAATATAATGTTAAAATTATTCTGAATATCAGTTAGGGAAGATAGATTAAAAAATGAATCGAGATTCTAGAATTACGACCCCATAATTCTAGAATCTCGACTAGCAACCTTTGTAAAGCCCATTTATCTGCCCCTATCTTTGACCCAATCCAAAACCACAAGTGCACTTCGATAAATTCAGTTTTGGGATTTTAATCACCTTAAATTTTAATACAACATGGCATTAGAAAATTTAATAAGCATAAGCTTTACGGAAGAAGAATTAACACAATTAGATAGTCACTTATTAGGCATCCGCCAAATATTAACGGGTAAGACCGTTAACCTCACCCCAGACCAACGCAGGCAATACGGACGTATTGCCAATCAAAACAAACTGATTGTAGACAAAGCCAAAAACTATATGGAGCAACATCCGGATTGGATACCTCGCTTTGTTGACAAATCAGAATTTGACCGCGACTACACAGCCCGCCAACAGGTAGAAAACCGAGTGCAACTCTTAGAAAGTTTGTCTACACAACTTGTGGACACCAAAACCTTGCTGGATCACGACAATTATAACAATGCCTTAAGCTTTTATCGTATGCTACGCTTTTTAGCAGGAGAGAATGAACCGGGTGCTAAATCAGTCTACGAGGATATGAAAGTGCTTTTTAGCAAAAGTAGCCCGGTGTTAGCGCAAGAGGAGAATGATATAGAACAATAATCTAAGGGGTAATCATAACCCCCTCTACCCCTAATGACAATGGGTAGAGGGCTTACTGAAGTGCTTCTAAGGATTAAAGTAAGGCTTCGAAGCATTGATTTTAGGGTCAGAGGGCCATTTGGATACCCCCTAGACCCCATTAGGTAAGCATTACAGGCTTTACTGTAGGCCTGGGAGGCCTAGTGTTAAGGGGTTATACCCTTTGTAGTAAGCATTCGAAGGATTAACCTAAGGCTTCGAAAGGGTTCACTGTTGGTTGAGACCCCTTTGATTACCCCCTAATGCCGGTCTGTATACAAGCAGACCCACCGTGAACGCCTACTTATGTTTTTTTATAGTCCTTGAGTTGGGGAGTTTTTGAGTTAGTGAGTCTCTGGATAATTCCTATAGTTAAAAAAAGAGAGTCAGCTTTTCAAATGAAGGATAGAAAACAACAATATAAAAACATTGGCCACTGAATTCCCACTTTGAGGATAGGGGGCTGACATTGCGCAATACAGGCGATAACCGAAAAGCCTTTAACAGAGTAGGTGTAAACTAAAATAACAATAAAATAGTATGAAAACAATAATCTGGGTGTTGCTCATAATTTTTTCCTCAAATCATTTGATGGCAAATAATTCTGACAGCTTATTAAGAACTATTGACAAGGATGAAATCCGCAATAACACCACAATAAGTTACATAAACAAAACTCTCGAAAATGACTATTCCTGTACACTATCTTTTAAGGTATACATCCCAACAGAAGCCGGAATAATTGGTTTTGGAATGAGTATCACAGCCGATACTTGTGAAGAAGCAGAAGCTGGGATTGGAGCAGCAGTAGACGGTTTAATCAATGAAATAATGAGGTAAAAAAACCTGAAGACGGGTAAATACAATTATTAATAATCTAAAATTTAAAATCATGAAAAAAGTAATTTTAATCATCACAGTAGCATTAACAATTTTTACATCACAACAAGCATTTGCCATAGATAATAGTAAGTCAGCTTGTACGGAATCATATTTTGAAGCAGAGTTAAATAATCAACTTATAGACCTAAAAGTAGATACTGTAGTTATTGATTATTTAGAAACTGGTCAATGTACGGTTTCTGTAGAAGTTTCATATAACGGTGTTTCTGCTAGTTTTAGCGTAACAGCTGATACGTGCGAGGAAGCAGGAGCTGGAGCGGTACAAGCCGCGTCTGGTTTTGTCAAGGAGTTGAAGAAAATAATGGAATAAATAAAAACTAAAAAACTATATTTACCCGTCTAACATTATTTTAAAAGTGAAAAAAGCAATAGTATTACACTCCTTTTTCTGGTTACTAGTAACTTCAATGACAGCCCAGCAATCGGATTTTCAAGGAAAAATTGAGTATAATTTTGATTATAATCTTAATAAAATAAAAAAATACTCATCTGATCTCATATTCAATCAATCAAAGTCCATTTTTTACTGGAATGATACTGCGGATCAATCCTCGGCAAGTAAAGATGATTTTGGTAACATTTCCTTTGATGTAGAGATTAAAGATAGCATTGGCACCATAAACATCACAGATTTCAGTAAAGATTCAATAGTAACAAGAACACTATGGATAAAAGGTAAAACGTATCTGATTAATGAAAAGATTGCCAAAATAAATTGGAAATTGCTGAACGAACAAAAGAAAATTGGCAATTTTCTTTGTTCTAAAGCTAACTGTAGTTTTAGAGGAAGAAACTATACGGTTTGGTATACCAATCAGATTCCCTTACCGATTGGACCTTGGAAACTACAAGGTTTACCAGGTGCAATTTTAGAAGCGAGAGATGAAACCGGAGAAATTTATTTTGCTGTAAAAAAGGTGACTATACCATATCCTATTACTGTAAACACGGCAACGCTCGAAGGAGAGAAAATATCGCTTAAGGATTTTGTAGCGGTAAGGAAAGAGTTATTGAATACCATTGTTAAAACCTTTAAGTCTAAATTACCTAGAGGTGTTAACGCTACATTAGATAGCAGCCAAGAAAACTATTTAGAGAATTCGTTTGAATTCGAACAATAACTTATTTAATATCACACTTTCACCACACAGATTCTTATTTATGATTTGCTCTAAAAATATGAACCGAACTTATGTTTTGTACATACTTTTCTTATTTACCACGCACATCACCTTTTCACAATCTATAATCAAAGGAAAAGTAACTGATAGTATTGGGCAACCCATTATCTCTGCAAATGTACTCTTACAAACGAATTCGACCAACACAATTTTGGCATATGACTATACCGACCAAAATGGAGATTTTCGTATTGAATCAGACAACATTGGCCAATTAGTATTACGAATTAGTGCATTGGGATATACGCCTAAAGAACTTCAACTTAACTTAACCGCTTCGGGAACAATTATAAAAGAATCGATACAATTATACAATGAGCCTTTTGCATTGGAAGAGGTTATTATTCAATCGGATGCTCCAATTACTGTTAAAAGGGACACCATAGTATTTAATGCAAGCAGTTTTACAGATGGAACTGAAGATGTAGTTGAGGATTTGCTTAAAAAACTTCCTGGGATAAAGGTAAGTGAGGAAGGAAATATCACTGTACAAGGTAAATCTATAGAAAAGGTTATGGTAGAGGGTGATGACCTTTTTGAAAAAGGGTATAAACTATTGACAAAAAATTTAAACTCCGAAGTTATCAGTAAGGTAGAGGTATTGGAAAATTTCTCAGACAATCCTTTACTCAAAGGTATTGAAGATAGTGATAAGGTGGCTCTAAATTTAACCATAAAGGAGGGTAGAAAATCAACGCTTTTTGGTAATGCAAGTTTGGGGCTAGGTACTAGACAGTTTTACGAAAACCGATTAAACCTAATCTCCTTCAATAAAAAAACTAAATACTATTTATTTGGAAACCTTAACAATACAGGGGTTGATCCTACTGGGGATATTTATGCTTTACTCAATCCGGGTCTATTTGGCGGAATAACTTATATAGGTGATGATCAACAAGCAATAGAATTTACTGATATTGGAACTTTTAGACCTAATCTAAAAGATAATCGAATAAATTTCAATAATGCAGAGTTTGCATCCATTAATGGTATATATAATCCTTCAGATAAGCTTAAAATTAAAGGCCTTGCTTTTTTTAATAGTGATGAAAACGACTTTTTTAGTAATCTCACGTCTAATTATCTAATCGGTGAAGATAGCTTTATCAATACTGAAGATCGCGAAGTAAAGCGAAAATCTATCAACGGATTTGGCAAATGGGATGTTATCAGTGATTTATCAAAGAGATCACGGTTAGCCTATACAGGTAAATATCAAATTGGCAATACCGACAGTTTTTCAAATTTAATTTTTAATGAAGAGGCAATCAATGAAGAGTTACAAAATGAATCCAGGTTTTTTGATCAAAGGTTTACCTATACCCATAGAAATAGTGATCATAAGGCTTTTCTTTTAACTGGTCGTTATATATACGATAGCAAACCTCAAATTTATCAAACAGACACCTATATTTTTGATGAACTTTTTTCGAATTCAGACGACATAAATGGAGTACTTCAAAAATCAACAAATAATCTTCATTTTTTAGGGATTGAAGGTAATTATGTAATTTCTGGAGACAAAACCAATATTGATTTAAAATTTGGATACTCCAATAGTAAGAATGATCTACATAGTGATTTCCTATTTTTAGATACCAATAATGAGGTAAGGAATGCGGGTGAAGAATTTTCTAATGACCTTGAATTTTTACTAGATGATATTTATGCTAATTTTAGATATAGATATGCTTTGGGAAAATTAAAATTATCACTTACCTTAGAAACTCATCAAATCATAAGTACCGTAAAACAAGAGGGAGAGCGTTCTACTGAAAATCCATTTTATACAATTCCTACTATAGGTATTAACTGGTCATTAAATGAACGAAATAAACTTACAGCGCTATATAGATATACGACTACGAATTTTTCGCTTAATCAACTATATAGCAACTATATTCTCACAGATTTCAGAAGCTTCAAAAGGGGAACTGGCAATTTTGACCAGTTAAATGGTTCCTTGTTTTTATCAAATTACACCTATGGCAATTGGGATGATGAATTTCTTATAAATGCTTCTTTCCTATATCAGAAAGATGATAATTATACCAGCAGTAACAGTCTTATACGTCAAAATTTTTCTCTCAATGAAACCATAATTCTAAATGACAAGGACTTTTATTCATTGAGCGTTAACATTGACAAGTTTATAAATAAACTATCATCCAATATCAAAGTAAACGGAGGGGTGTCAAGCACTAACTTTGAGAATATTGTCAACAATTCAGAACTTAGAAAAATTACAACCAGTACATATACCTATGGTATGGAGTTAAGATCGGTCTTTAATGGTATGTTTAATTTTCATATAGGAACCAAGTGGATGAATTCCATTGTCGAAATCAATACTACAAATACAAACCTTAATAACGAATCATTTTTGGATGTTACCTTAGATTTTTCAAAAAAACTAAAATTCTCTTTAACCAATGAAAGATATTACTTTGGCAATTTAGCTAAAGATAATCGGGTATTCTATTTTAGCGATTTCAATGCCCAATATACCATCAAAAAAAATACGCTTACCCTAAAATTTACTGCGCAGAATATCTGGAATACCGATACCTATGCTAATTTCTACATTGGCGACACCAGTGAATTACGCACTGAATATCGATTGCTGCCCAGATATTTTTTATTGAAAATGGATTTTAGGTTTTAGTTGTCAGGTTGAGTGGTCCGAAATGTAAGGATCTTATCTAGACTTGTTTGATAGCCATAGGTATGGTAGCATCTCGATACAATTTTTGTTACCCAAAAATCACTCGATGTGACAGTGTGCTTCAAATTGAAAAACGTGATGTCAGGTCGAGGGGTCCGAAATGTAAGTATCGTATCGAGACCTGTTTTATAGCCATAGGTATGGTAGCATCTCGATACAATTTTTGATACCCAAAAATCACTCGATGTGACAGTGTGCTTTAAATTGAAAAACGTGATGTCAGGTCGAGTGGGCTGCATAGCAGCTTGTATCGAGACCTAGTTATTAGTTCGTGAATATGTGAGGCAGTGAGCTTGGAATTGTTACAAACAGTGTCACATCTCGACTAAGCCTGTCCTGAGCTGAGCCCGCCGAAGGACTCGATATGACAGTATTATTCAGTTTACTTCGCTTTTATATATTCATTTCTAGGACGTTAACGTACTCAAAAAGTCTAAAAAACATATTGATTAGAAGTAATCATATTCTATTAAAATCAGGTACTTCTTCCCCCCTTTGAAGGGGGTCAATGGATGTTTTGGACTGAGTCTGTGAGTTCGTAGTTCTTGGTACGTAGTTCTTAGTTTGTAGTTCTTAGTTTGTAGTTCTTAATTATTAGTTTTTAACTCTTAGTTTTTAACTCCTAACTCCTAACTCCTGACTCCCTAGTGTTAATGTTTGTTTAATGAATATTGAATATGGTTAAACAATTTGTATCTTTAATCTGTTATGATATTAGAAACTACATATAGCAGTAAGGAAAATAAGGAATTGATTAACGATTTGGTAGGAAAACCGTTCAGCTTCTTGCAAAATATAAGAATGGGCGGTATTGGCTCCAAGCGAATGATTATTGATAAAGTGAGCCCTAGCATGCGCCAAGTACTTAATACCGTTTCGGATTTAAACTATGGTAATATTGAACTGCGTCCCAAGGGAATTTTACTATCTATAACCAAAGGATTGCGGAATTTTACCTGGGTAGTCCCCTACTATCAGTTTTATATGTATCATACGCCAGCGGTGAGTATCCATGCGCAAGGAAAGTTCGTTTTATTTAAAAACAACAGAACACATCGTGAAAATGAGGCTTTCTTTAAAAAACTACAACGGCTTAAAGCAGAATATGATCAGCAGTATCCGCACGTAGACTCCATTGATATTTCTACCATATGAGTACTACTCCGCCTTCTGAAGAAAAGCATAGTACGGAAAAGAATGTTTTTGGAAACCCATTACTACCCTGTTGTACCACTCCCATGACAGGATATTTTAGAGATGGGTATTGCCGGACCATGCCGCAGGATACTGGTACACACGTCGTATGCGCTGTGGTTACCGCTGCTTTTTTAGAGTACACTAAATCCCGCGGTAATGATTTAACCACTCCCATTCCACAATGGCAATTTCCAGGGCTACAACCAGGTGACTCCTGGTGTTTGTGTGTTTCGCGATGGATTGAGGCAGAAAAAGCTGGTAAAGCTCCTAAAGTAGTCCTTGCAGCAACACATCAAAAAGCATTGCAGTACACCACGTTAGAGAAGCTCAAAGAATATGCGTATTAGTTTTTGTAGTTGGTAGTTCTTAGTTGGTAGTTGGTGGTTTCTAGTCATTACTTATTGGTTTGTGGCTGGTGAATCTTTACTCCTAACTACTACCATCCTATTTCGGAATTGGAACATCTAATAGTGAAAAGTCGATTGACTATCTAACAGATTCTCACTCCTGCTACCTAGTCTTAACTAACTTTCATACACCACATTGCGTTCCCCATACTTTTTGAGATAGCCTTTGATGATCTTAGTAGTATGATAGGTGTGCTGCTGCGGGATTAAAAAATCTTCGCAAGCGGTTATAGAAGTCAGTTGATCTTCATCCGTAACATAGCCATAGCCTTTATAAATACCTTCTTGTATAAGCACAAAACTTTGCTCCTCTTGCGCCCTACCTTTTTCGCGAATCACATAGGTTTCTTTTTGCTCGTGCAACTCTTGAAGCGCTTGTTGTACCCGAATGTTATACAAAGCTACAGACTCTTTATTAGTACAAATACCCTTACACGTTTTTATTTTGTAATGCGAGCATTGTTCTAAGGTACTTTGTAACCCGCAATATCGAGGGCATAATTGATACTTGATGCATAATTCCTCCAGGCAAGCTTGTGCTTCAGCCCGAGTATAAAATACATCCAGGGTTTCTTGTGCCGAACTGCGCGATCGATCGATAGCCAACTGAATAACCCCTTTGCGATTGGTATATCGAATAATGCGAAACATATGTACCGGTCTTTTCTGCGCTACATTATACTTCGGGTAGTGTTGCTGTATTTTATCGGCTTCTACTAATAAGGCGACGAGTTCATTACCGGTGGTTTCAAAATCTATATCGTGTGTACTTTGCCCTAAGGCATATTCGCGATTCTTTTTATCGTAAAAATGACTAATGACCCGTTGTTTAATATTTTTGGCTTTGCCTACATAGATGATTTTGCCCTGCTGGTCTTTAAACAGATAAATTCCGGTGGTTTCAGGTAAATTCTCTATAGCTGTAGGGTCTAGGTGTGGCGGCAACGTAGCTTGCTTAGAGCGTGCATTGATGAACTGTTGAATGGTCTTTTGACCTTCATCTAATGCTAATAAATATTGAAAAAGTTGGACCGTTGCATCGGTATCGCCCTCTGCCCTATGGCGATCTACTAGAGGGATATCTAATGCTCTGCATAATTTCCCTAAACTATAGGATAGCAAGCCTGGCACTAATTTTCGGGATAAGCGTACCGTACATAATTTTTTGCGCGTGTAGGTATATCCTAAACTTTTAAATTCCCCACGGATAACATTGTAATCAAAATTGACATTATGCGCTACAAAAACAGCGTCCGTAGTCATGCTTATAATTTGTTCTGCAATTTCCGGAAAGGTAGGTGCATCGCGTACCATGTCATTATCAATGCCCGTCAATCCTGTAATAAATGGAGATATGGTACATTGTGGGTTGACCAGTGTGGTAAATTTATCTATAATTTCTCCTTGCTGTAACAGTACGATACAGATCTCGGTAATCCGATTGCCGGTAATTCCTTTTCCGGTGGTTTCAACGTCTATAATTGCAAATCGTTGGTGTGGCATACTAGCTCCTCATAAACAAGCTCAAAATTACAACAAAAAATTATATTTAGGAGTATTTCCAGTAATTTTTGGAAATATTCCGATTACTTATACTTTTCACCATGCGATAATCTGTAGTAAAGCTATCGTAACCTATGCAAATTGATCTTCCTTTTAGCGATACTCAGAAGTCAATTCCCCTACGACCAATCCGTCTTCCAAAGCATTGACTACACCCATAGCCGCTAACTCTCCACTAAGCATGGCTCCATTAAGCGAGCTATTGAGTAAATGATCGCCCGCTAAATATACCCGTGGTAAGATGTTGGTCTCTGTAGGCGACATGCTATAGTGCACATTCGTAATATCTGGTAAGGCCTGACTAATGCGATAACGTTTGATAAACTTAGTTCGAACAATACCACAGTAGGCTGCCAATTCTTCTTGGACTTTAGTAATGAGTTCCTCTTCCGTCAATTGATGCTTTTTGACCACAGTAACACACAACACATGATCATCACCTGAGGTTTGTACTTGTGGCAAATAGTTGATATTATTAATAAGACTTTCTTCTTCCGTGACTAAACCAATTAAATCATCAGACAAAACCGCAGTAGCCGTCACAAAGTATAGCGTATCACAACTTTTCCAAACCGTTTCTTGATTGTTCAAATTTTGAATTAAACTACTGGGTGTGGTTGCGATAATGGTAAAATGGCTATCTATTGTAGTATCATCCGTTAAGATGATCTTGCCTTCTTTTACTTGTTGTACATCGGTACTGTATTGAATGGTTGTATGTTTCAGGTTATTGTATAATTGCTCGGGTATGGCTTTGATACCACGTTTAGGAATTGCCGCGCTACCCTCGCTGAACATTTTATACACAAATTGAAACATCCTACTCGAGGTGCGTAAGTCGGGTTCCAGGAATATACCTGTGAAAAACGGCTTGAAAAAATTATCTATTACCGTTGAAGAAAATCCATACGATTGCAAGAAGGCTAAGGTAGTTTGCTCTTCTTCTTCAAAAATTTCTTCAATAGATTTGGTTTTTAGGGCACGAGATAGCTTGAAGATTTTTAACTTATCCGAAAACGTAGCCGCATCGGATAATAGGGTCGGTATTAGCAGAGAAAATGACCGCAAGGGATCCCCAATTTTCTGAATATTTTTAGTGTTGAATAGTGCTGCGCCCGGCAAAAAGTGGTGTAAATCCAAAGCTTTATAATCCAAGTATTTTTTGGCCAATGGATAGGCGGTTAATAATACCTGAAATCCACGATCCAGGGTGTGGTTATCGAATTGATCTGAAGTCACTCTTCCCCCTATTCGATCTGATTTTTCGAGGATAACGGGATGATAACCGTGATTTTCTAAAACCTGAGCCGCTATCAAACCACTTATCCCTGCTCCTATAATGTGTATTTTATAATCTTCCTTTTTCATCAATTTCGTCTTTTAGCTAACTATTTTTGTTGATCTAAAATAAAATATACTTCAACAAAATATCTTATAGTTTTCACAAAACTTTAGTGTGGAGCGAGATTTACGACTCTACTGTTTTGATTAACCCTCGTCGTATACAAAGCCAAACATAATTCCAAAATGATTTAGTGGGATCTCTTTCAACTTTGATATCTTTTTTAGTCACCCTTCCTTTATGTTTTTGTTTCCCTATCATTAAGTTAGCTGCTCTGGTGAGTATAGAGGTTAGCATTTTAGCCTTATGCCTCAGAGGCTTTAGTTTTAGGTGGTCATAATGAATACTAGCATCCCCGAGAGCTCGATGTTTATTACCGCTAAAAGTAAAATAGAATTCAGATAACTTCCCTTCTGCTTCAATATGCAAGGTAGGTGCTATAAAGGCATTGATCGATGCAGCTTCTACATCTTTAATACTTCCTTGTATGGTAAAGGCATCATCTGTTGCCCTCATATCCATTTCCCAATTAAATGTTATAGGGGCTTGATTCATATAGTCAGCATTGATAACTATGTTTACTTTTTTGGCATCGGGTAACGTACTTATGGAAGAAGAATTAAGTGAAAGGTTATGAAATTCTAATACGCCCGGATCCAATTTACTATCAGGTTGTTCGGTGTACTTTATGTAGCTCTTTGTTGCAACAAGTGAATCAATGCTGATCTTGAAAGGGAGATCTTTTAATAAAGTGCTGTATAGCTTCTTTTTACTGGTATCGTCGGGTAATTTTTTGTTTCTGGAAATATCAAATTGTAAACTATCGATTAGTACAGTTTTACTTTTTATCATTAGTAGGTCATTAGATTCGATGAACTGAGGACTGTTTATTTTTAATGAGGCTCCCTGGAGCTTCATATAATCTTGTTCTTTATGAATCTGCTGTAAAAAATTCTGCTCACTAACTGTGGGGGTTATAGCATAGTTTATTAAATGAATATATGAAGATGCTATATTCAATTGGTCGATTGTAAATTGATAATAGTTGTTTAAGTGTGTCTTTATTGTACGTACATTACCAGAAATATCCTTTAAAGTAAAAGGAATCTTTTGCTTTACAGTATTAGAATCCAGTCTAAAATCTTGTATATCTAAACTAAAACTATCTACTGCTATCGCTTGGATACTGTCATTCTTGTTTTTTTGCAAAAATGAACCCTTTGTAAGCTGTATATTTTTGATCCATACCGAAGTGGATAAAGCTTGGATATTCTTTTTTTCCTGAGTAGTAGTACTGTCCTTGGAGTACAAAATGATGTTAGGTGTATCGATTACCAGGTTGTTTACTATGATCTTGTCTCCGCGAAGTAAAGATAGGATATCAACCCCACTCAACGAACACTGTGAAGCTGATACCTTAAATTTATTTTTCTTTTCGGCATACACATCTGAAATAGTACAACTTCTGGAAAACAACGACAAGCTCATATCTGTATACTGCAATTCTTGATCGGTACTGTTCAAAGATTGTAATTGTTCTTTAATTGTAGCTTTGGCCCAAATGACAATACCAATATAAAGTAGTGCCATACATCCAATGGTCAGCAAAGCAATACCATACTTTCTAGAAAATTTCATACGTTCTTTATTTCTTCCTAAATACTAATCCTGAGTACTTAAAAATAGAACAGTAATACAAGGCGTATGGTCTTATATGAGAGAAGTTTTAACCCGTATAGCGAATCAATGATCCGCTGATACTTTTTCAGAAAGGGATTTAGCCCAATGGATGGCTTCATCCAAAGTGGCAAAGTTTTGAAATCGATCGCGCATAAAAAGTTTTTCCATAAGCGCATTTAACATACTTTTTCTTGAGTAACTTACAATACCATAAGCACGAAGTTTAAAGTCACTCTTATAGAATTTCAACCAATCTGCAGGTCGCGTAGCGTAAGAATGAACGCGATTGGAGATATACACAATATCGGATCCATTATGATCGTATAGATGTGTTAATTCTTCCACCACGGGTTTGGCGTGCTCTTCCCAGGTAAATAAAATCCCCTCATTTACTTCAGCCACCACAAAGGTGTCGAACAAATAAAACGTACCACTAGGAAATGAAATTTCGTGGATCGCATCCTGATAATATGGTGTTTCCTTTAAATAAACCATAAAAACTAAAAAATTCTACGTATTGAGCTTAAAAAAAGAGGACTTGTGAGTGTGATAGCTAAAGTAAGAAAATAAAATGAAATAGCTGGTACTGCTTAAAAAACGGGATTAGACAGAAGGCTTGTTCTTAGTAAAGCTTTGATAGCCCAGCGCGCCTTTGTAATTTGTTAAACATAAAAAAGGAGCCTAAAAGGCAAACCACCACAATTTTTCCGAGGTATGTATATTTGTGATTCCAGTTTTTTTACTAGTGTAAGCCCCTTAGACGTCCTTATTAGTGTTTCTCTTTCGGTAGTAATCATTGTTGACTGCATAAAATAAACGATATTATTGCAGTATTATGTTATTTACCCTACTTATAATTTTGTTAAATGTTTAAAAACTAGTCCAATAGATACATATTAACAACAAGCTTTTCGGCAAAGTACAGTACTCTTTTTATAATATAAGAAAACGGAACTACCCTAAAGCAGTATCCGTTTTCCCCTCAAAAGAGTTAGCCAAACTATTGAATTAGCCAATTACAACTTTTGTAGACTTACAATATTCCAATTGTAAAATCAGACTTCATGAATAAGTCACATTAGCTGTTATTTTCTAATTTATGTTAAAGAAATATGACCTACAAGCATCAATTAGGGATCTATATACTTGAATGAGGGAAAAGGGATATCAGATGAGTGATGAAAAAAATTTGCAGTTCTTATGGTTTTACCGTAAATTACTAAAGTCTCAAACCCAAATTAATACGCTTATGCAAATTTCTACTTTATCGCAAAAGTTTAATAAAAAGAACTTAGAAAAAAAATATAAGGATCTCTGGAATAAAGGTATTCATCTCAAAACCGTAGATGATCGCAATCGAGATTTTTACTACAGTATTTTTTATGTCAATTTTTTGTTTGTAGAAGTCATCTACAATAAAATTACTGGTGAGATCATAACCATTAAAAGCTTTACAGACATCAATAAACTGATGTATTACCTAAATGAAGATTTTCAGTAAATACTAAAGCTTTAACGTTTTTTATAAACAGCTTTGCGCTTGCCAAACCAAATATTGAGTACCAGTCCTAAAAGTATTAAAGCTATGCCAACCAGGCTTAGCCAGGGATAGCTATCTCCAAATAATAACACGCCAGCAACTAGGGTAATGACGACCTCCACATACTTTAATGCCACCACTTTGTTTGTAGCCTGGGATTGAAAGGCTTTGGTCATAAATAATTGTCCAAAATACCCAAAAAAGCCTAGGCTTAATAAGATAAGCCATTCGAAGTCTTTTGGCGTTTGCCAATTAAAAATGGCTAAGGTGCCCCCTACCAATACAGAAATACACATAAAATAATTGACGATAACCACAGGGTGATCTCGATGCCCTATTTTATTAATAATTACATATACTATTCCGCTAAATACTGAGGACAACAATACCAACACTAAACCCAACCCCTCAATCTGTGGATTAAACCCCTTAGCTAGCAAAACTCCAATAAAGGCAATGACAAAAAATAACCATTGAATGGGTTTTACTTTTTCTTTTAAAAGAAACACCGCAAAAACTGTTGCAAATATGGGAGATATATATCGAAGAGAAACAGCTGAACCTACGGGTAAGTAGCTTATGGAAACAAAAAATAACCCCATAGAGGTCACACCGGCAAAACCTCTTGCAATCAATAAGCCTTTTTGAATCCCAAACACAGGAATTTTATGATACCACAAAAATGGAATAGTAAAAAATAAAGAACCAAGAGCCCTGAACAACACCAATTGTGGTCCGCTAAAGTGATCCAATGATTTCAGTATGATATTCATGGCAGTAAAACAAACTGCACTGATTAGCATGTAATAAATGGCCTTTTTCATAGCTAGGCCAAAGATAAGGGCTATTTATGAATACGCTATCATAAGGAAACGATTAAGTCTTGTGGAACCACACTTACCGAGTCTGATAATTTGGTACTTTCTAAAAAATGATTAGAAAAAACTCTTGCTAACTCGGGTCGCAATAACGCGGTGCGAAATTTTTTCCATTCTTCAGCTTTGGCACTATACATATAGTTTATTAACCCTGGATAAGACCAATCTGCATTCTTACCCCAATGCAAGGTAAAGTCTATATTATGCTGCTGCAGCACCGTGATCATTTTATTCGAATATTCTTTAAGACTTATAAGCTTATTCGTTTTTTGCCATAGCACCCCATCAATTTCGATAACACAGGTGATCGGAAATTTGGTAAATCCTAGCGTAGCTTTACCGCCTTTGACAAATCGCATCGCAAAAATGCCAGGTATGGGTCCCTCTTGTAAAGTGGTCTTGGTTAGCAATTCTAGTACTTTTGAAGAATCTTTGTGGTCTACCCCAAAAGAACAGGCAAATGCAGGTCCTTGATAAGGAGCATCCCAAAAGGTTTCATACAAGGTTCCTAAGGTTTCTTCATTGACATCGGGCAAGATTTGCTTCTCTAATTTTTTGATAAACCAGGGTATGGTTTTCGGATATTTTTCACTGATCTTAATTAACAGATGTATCAAATCGCGATATAAAGATTTGTTTATGATAGTAAATGGATCGGGATAGGGAGTGACATATGGCTTTTTATACATCACCTCAATAACATACTGTGGATCATTGACATATTGATTGATAAACACTTTGTAATGGTAAGGTCGCAGAGGTTTACCGTTACGATCTACTGCTTCGGGAATCAAAACCTGAGATGAAAAATCCATAGTATCTGCCAATGACAAGGCTAATTGCTTATCAACCTTACGTACGTAGCGGTGTAATAGAAAACGATCTTCGGCTTCAATGACTACTCCATGGATGAATCCAAATGAACCTAAACTAACCAACGCGGCATTAAATAATTCATCATTTCGAATCACCGTGGCATTCAGTTGATGTACAAATGCCGAAGTCAGTGCTGGTTTGGTATGCCGCTCCAGATACAACACGTCCTTGGCTTTAGGACCCGTAATAAGCTGTATGCCCACCACGTAGTCTTGGATGGCGCCTACATCCAGCGCAGACCCGTGAACTCCTGTACTGATACATCCTGCAATAGTTTGTCCATTACTGGCGCCACTGGTTTTTAAGGATTTACCACTTTGCGAAAGTTTTTGGGAGATTTCCTTTATCGTATTACCACATTGAAAGAAAAATAAATTCTCTACTTGATAGGGCGAATCTGATCGAACCGCATCAACAGGTATCGGAATATCCAGATTCATGTATCCGTTATAATGCAGTCTATCCTTTTGATGTGCGATGCTAGACATAGACCATCTGGACCCGTAAGCACGGAATCCCTGGTTATGCGCTAATGCTTGTTGTATGAGTTGTTGAATCTCTAAAGTCGCGTCATTATATCTTGCAATAGCATTGGGTAACGTACTGTTACTCTCCAATTCTGTAATTTGCAGATATTTTAAAGGAAAAGGACCATTATTATGCAAGGTGTCCCAACTGGTTTTAGCGTATGTGGTTGTATGAGCCATAACGTTTTAATTTTCTGTTTTTAAACACACGTACTTAATCTTAACTTTTCTTCTACTGCCAAAAGTGACTAAATACAATAAGGAAGCTCCAAAACTATTTTTATACTCTACAGAGTGAAGTTTACCAGATTTACATCTTGTGCCCGAGGCAATAAAACTTACTTCGTCTGTAAACGCGCTAGCTTTGACTACAGTGTCCAGTTCAATAATCATTTTATCGCGATAAAAATCCGCTCTTTCACTCATAGGATCTGGATTAACGGTCCCTTGTGAGCTCACAATTCTAACAGAATAACAAGAAGTAAAACATAGTAGTACTACTATAATAAACAGAATCGAGAAGGTTGTTTTTCTCATAAGTATATGCTTTGTGTGAAATGATTACTAAAGATACAATACGATTCGCAAAGAAGTAAGAGGGAAAAACCCCTTTATAAGAAAGGGTATTGTATTCAGGTGAATATAACTCAGCTATGCTGAGCTAAGCGTATGTTTATTTTAGTAGTTTGTAAATTGATCTTGAAGCGGATACGGTTTTTGAAGTGCTGAGAAATTAGTATTTTTACCAACCCGAACCCCAAATCGTTTATGAAAACAATAGTTTTGTTAACCTTTTTATGTCTAGCTTCTTCAGTATGGGGGCAGCGACACACTATACTTGACCAAGAGGACAACACCCCTATTTCTTATGCTACTATTTCTTTTGGTAATGGTAATGGACTTTTTGCCGATGAAGATGGTAAATTTTTGTTTTATCAAAAGTGGTATTCAGACATTGATTCCTTATATATTTCCGCTTTAGGCTATAAAGAAAAAGCACTAGCAACTCAAAAATTACCTAAAACGATACTGTTGGAAAAAGATGTGTCGGAATTAAAGGAGGTGTTTTTAGTAAGTGAAAAGAAACGAAAGTATAAAACCAAAAAAATAAGTTCTGAAATACACGATGATTATTTTAAGTGTTGGTTACCCACCGTGGAGTCCGAAATTTCCGTCTATTTTCCGAAACCCTATGAAAAGGACACAAAAATAGCTACCGTTTACCTACCGGTAAAAATGGAAGAATCCAATCGTAGATCCGGTCAAAAACAACGTTTTTCTACCTTATTTAAAATGCAGTTTTATAGTAAAGGTAAAGATGGTTACCCCGATAAACGATTACCTTATGAAAATATCATTTTCGAAATAACCGATGAAGACAAAGCAAATTTTGAATTGGATATAGAAGAGTATGGAGTGTACATGCCAAAAGAAGGCTTATTCATATCCATTCAGGTGTTAGGCTATACTGATAAAAACGGTAAACTAGAGCAAACTAAAAAGTACAGTGAAATAGAAACCAGAAAGGGTATTGTTAAAGTTCCTACCACCTTTAGGCCACTCCTCCCTTTTACTGATAAACAAGAAGGATATCAGACCTATACGCGAAGAATTTTCTTTAAGAATAGAACCTGGCAACGTTTCGATCCAAATTATAGTAAGAACAATAATCTATTAAAAATTGGTCATACCAATTACGGTATGGGAGTCAAGTATTATCTCTACGAGGAGGATTAAGCGTGGCGTTAATCCAATAAACTTCGTTTAGTATTGGTTTGATTCGCAAACTCCATGCGGGTAGGATCAATAGTATTATGCTCGGTAAACTCTACGGCATCATTGATAGTTAAGAAAAAGTGATCTACTCCGATCATTTCGGTGAATCCAGATCTTTTTAAAAAGTCGCGCACCGGACCTATGGTACCAGATAATAAAAATTGTATTTGATATTGATGTAAATACCTCCATAAATCAATAAGCACCTGCAAACCTGTACTATCCAGGTCATGCATATTGGTGCAATCCAAAATCAAAAATTCGGGCTTGGTTTTACGCTGTTCTACAAAACGTATCATCGCTTCTTTAAAATAACTTGCGTTTGCAAAGTACAGCTGATCGTCAAAGCGAAGGATCAATAATTTCTCTGTTGAAGAAGCCTCCGGAAAGCGATCTCTATTTTTATAATAAGGTGTTGAAGGAATATTAACTAGTTCTGCCAAGTGCGGACGTGAGCTGTGATAAATTATAAAAATGAAGGATAGAATTACACCAGCTAAGATCCCTTTTTCCATCCCCATAAAAAAAGTAACTATGAAAGTAATTAAGAAAACCAAAAAGTCACTTCGTCGTATTTTAAATAACCGAATGGCTTCGCGGACATCAATCAGCTTAACTACCGACAACACAATAATAACTGACAGTATTACTGAGGGTATGTAATAAAATAAGGGAGTCAACACTAAAAGCGCAATAACCACCAAAAAGGCTGATACTAGGGAAGAAACCGTGGTTTTGGCTCCAGATTCTTCATTGATTGCAGTTCTACTATAGCTACCAGAGGTTGGAATGGCTAAAAATAGAGAACCAATTACCTTAGCAAGTCCCAGAGCAAAAAGCTCTTGATTTGGTCGCACGGTGTGATCCCTTTTTTTAACCTCCAGGGCTTTTGCTACACCAATGCTACCCACATACCCAATAAAAGTAACCGATAATATGGTGGGTAGTAATTGCTGGATTTGCGCTATGGACAATTCGGGTATGTTTACAAAAGGAAGTCCAGTAGGGACCTCTCCTATTATAGCTACTTGCATTGCCTGTAAATCAAAATAATAGGAACCTAACGTAGTTACTAAGATCAGTAATAAAGCGGATGGAAACGACTTTTTCCATAGTTTAATGAGACTAAACAACAGCATACTTCCAATGGTTATAGCTGTAGTAATCCAATTGAAATCACCTAGGTGATTAAAAATATAGATAATCGATTCAAATTGGTGATCCTGTTTAGGAATACGAATACCTAAAAGGCCTCCTAGCTGCGAGAATACTATAATTAGTGCAGCCGCGGAAATAAAGCCCGATAAGACCGGTTGGGAAATTAAATTAACCAAAAACCCAAGACGCAAAATTCCAAGGAAGATTTGAAATAAGCCAACTAACAACCCCGCTACAATTAAAAACGTAACAAATAAATCACTGAAGGGAGTAGCCAATTCACTTACGCCATTCATCAATAATATTGCCGTGATTGCCACGGGGCCAATGCTAAGGTATTTAGAGCTCCCAAATATTGCATAAACCATCAGGGGTACTAAACTGGCATACAATCCATAAATGGGTGGTGCTCCCATCAACATCGCATAGGCTACTGCCTGAGGTATTAAAATAACACCTACCGTAATTCCTGCGATTGCATCTCCTTTTAAGGAAGAAAAGGAGTAATCTCTTAGCGTCTGTATAAACGGAATAATGTTAAACGACCTTTTGATAGTAATGGGTTTAAGAATTATAAGTAAAACTACGAATGAATTCATTTAAATTAAAATTAGAGGGATAGAAAAGGTATTTCGCATTGCTTTTTCTATTTTTGAGGCGTAACTAATGCTTATGGCTTATTACCTTGAACTTCTACTTTTAGCTGCGGTTGGTTTATTCGCAGGCATTGTAAATACAATCGCCGGTGGCGGCTCTCTGCTTACACTTCCGATTTTAATTTTTATGGGGTTACCGCCAGGCGTGGCTAATGGTACGAATAGAATTGGAATTTTTATTCAAAGTATTTTTTCGATTGCCGGTTTTAAAAGTAAAGGTATCACTCCTACTAGGATTAGTTTATTTTTGGGTATAGCGGCACTCGTTGGTTCCATAATTGGTGCTAAAATTGCCATTGATATCAAAGGAGAACTTTTTAACCGCATACTGGCCATTTTAATGGTAGTTATCGTGCTCTTTATGGTATTTAAACCCAAAATTGATATCGAAAAACTACAAGAGCGTGTGGAAGGGAAGTATTTCTGGATCGCGATATTATGCTTTTTTTTTATTGGAATCTATGGTGGATTCATACAGGCTGGAGTCGGTATTTTAATACTCCTTGCCTTAAGTAGTGTCAACCGGTTTTCATTAGTCAAATCAAATTCGGTTAAAGTGGTAGTCGTCTTAATCTACACTATCGCTGCGCTTGCCATATTTATGTATAATGAACAAATAAATTATACCTATGGTATTGTGCTGGCTACGGGTAATGCAGCCGGGGGTTGGTTTGCCAGCAGATGGTCGGTAAAGAAAGGCGATGGTTTGGTCAAGATATTTTTGATTATCATGGTGGTCACTATGGCAATCAAACTTTGGTTTGATTAATAGTAGTACCTTTCATATGTTTTAAAATCAACCATTGCTTAGCGTATAGTATTCTTAATGTCAATAGCATTAGTAATGGAGGCATTATAGCTTTTAGTAAAGAATACCATGTTTCTACCTTTTCATCATAAGTTACGGCTCTAGCACTTTCAAATAACAATTCTCCATATGGAACTGCATCACAGCATAAAGTAGCCAGGTAATTCCAGCCAAGATGAAGACCTAATGGAAGTAAAATGGTTCCACTCTTCGCATAGCTATAGCCATACACATAACCCATAAAACCAGTGGCTATAAAAACATAAACATAAGCGATAAGGTGTTTATCCCAAATATTGTAGGAGAACCAGTGATAGATTCCAAAAAAGAAAGCTGAAATAAATAAGGCTTTTCGTATTCCAAATCTGTTCATTACAATAAAAAGAAGTGCTCCTCTAAATACTAATTCTTCCGTGAATGCAGATTGTAAGTGATAAAACAAAGAACGAAACAACATACTACACGCGTAATTGTCATTATAGGTAAATGTTTGGAGCCCTAAGAGTTCACTGAGATAGACCGTCAAAAAGTGGATAACTAAAGCCAATACTGTACCGCAAAGAAATGTAAACAATTGTCTACCAATGGGAGTCCAACCCAAAACCATTAAATTTTTCTTAAGTATAAATTTTAGGAGTACGTGGGATAGTACCAAAAGCACTGCAATTCCGATCATAATTAATTTTACTTTTTGCCAGTTATCGACCAAATGATGTACAACATAACTATAGTAACCGCAATGGTTAATGCGATGTACATCAGCAGCTCAAAAGTAGTTTCGGGATAAAAAGAAGACTGTGCCAGAAAGCCCACGCTACTACTTCCAAAAAAAGTAATAGACCGGTAAACAACATTTGGTTACTAAACTTTTGAGGTTTAGCGTTACTTTCATCCAAATTTTCAAGTGAAAAATCTAGCTGCTGAGCTAACATTTTTAGCGTATGCATCCTGGGAACCACTTCTCCTTTTTCGATCCGTTGTACAGAGCGTAAACTAAGCTTGGTTAAGTCCGCTACTTCCTGTTGTGTTAACCCTAAAGCTACTCTCCTACTTTTTACCACTTCGGCAATCACTTTTGATCTAACTGAATTCAATGCAAATGTATTTTTTGATATTCTAAGATGCTAAGATACTATTATGACATTAGTATGACATTTATATGACAAACCAAGTAAATAGGGATCATCTATTGATTTTTCCAATACGAAAATATGTTAATACTATCTAATAAACTTTATGCTCTTATTACAGTACTTTATCTTAGAGCAACAAAACACAATAACATTAAAAAAATGTAAACTATGCTTATCAGATACTCCACCTTATGTATCCTTTTTTTGGCGCTCTTGGGTTGCCAGGAAAATAAAAAGAAAGAAAGTGATACTAAAGAACAACCAGCAAAAGAGGAAGTTATTGAAACTAGCCAAAAAGAAGCTGCTGTAGAAGTCATTCCAATTTCTCACGCTTCTGCCGTTATTAAATCGGGCAACAAAGCGATGTTTATAGATCCCACCGGTGGTCCTACACCCTACGCTTCTTATAAAACCCCAGATATAGTTTTTATTACAGATATCCACGGAGATCATATGAATATTTCAACATTAGACAGTCTTAATCTCGAAAACAGCAAATTGATTGTACCGCAAGCTGTAGCTGAAAAACTACCCGCAGCGTATACCGATCAAATCGTTATCATCAATAATGGTGAAACCAAAGAAATTGATGGAATTACGGTGGAAGCTATCCCAATGTACAACTTAAGAGAAGAAGCGCTGAAGTTTCACGAAAAAGGAAGAGGAAATGGATATGTATTGACTATCGATGGAGAACGTATCTATTTTTCTGGCGACACTGAAGATATTGCTGAAATGCGTAATCTCAAAAATATAGATAGAGCTTATGTATGCATGAATTTACCCTACACCATGACCGTAGACAAAGCTGCGGATGCTGTACTTGATTTTAAGCCAAAACAAGTGTATCCGTATCATTACAGAGGATCCGGTGGGTTAAGTGATGTTTCAAAGTTTAAAGAAATCGTTACTAACGGTAATCCTGATATAGAAGTAGTACAGTTAGATTGGTATCCTAATAGGGATTAATCAATGGAATACTAATATATTTGCTCCTGTATCAAAAACTAATGTAGTTGAATTGATGGAGGAGCATTTTCATTTTCTACTTTATAAGCCCTACGGCTACTTGAGCCAATTTGTTAATAATGGACAGAAAAAGAACTCAAAAAAACTGTTAGGTTCCTTATTCGATTTTCCTGAAGGCACTATGCCTGTAGGAAGATTGGATGAAAAATCAGAGGGATTACTTTTATTAACTACTGATGGTAAAGTCTGTAATTACTTTTGCAGTAGTGGCATCGAAAAAGAATACTACAGTTTGGTAGACGGCGACATTCCTCAAGATTCCATAGAAAAAATGAAGCGTGGTGTCAAAATTGGTTTAAATGGTAAAAAGTACACTACTAATTCCTGTGTAGTCCATAAATTACCTTCACCACCTGAGTTACCCGCAAGGGGTAAAAAGATTAGAGATGCCAGGCACGGACCAGTATCCTGGGTTTCCATTACACTTCAAGAAGGTAAGTATCGACAGGTTCGGAAAATGACCAGTACTGTAGGTTATCCGACCCTACGATTAGTTCGTGTTCGGATTGGTAATTTACAGCTACAACAAATGCAACCTGGTGAGGTAGTCCCCCTTCAATTTGATGATGAGTTTATTGCTACTTGCCACGAATTTAGCAAAACCTATAGAAATACCTCTGACCAAATCACCTAAGGAGATTAAAGTACCTCCAACAAATCTGTTGCCTTTTCAAAACTTCTAAATTTATCGTTTTCAATTTTACCTTCATACACCTCGTGTGCCCAGGTCGTATGAAACGGAATATGAAAAGCATAGGCTCCGATGTTCAATACTGGCACAATATCTGACTTTAGTGAATTGCCAACCATCAAAAATTCTTCAGGTTGTACATCTAAGTGTTTTACCAGTTTGGTATACTGTTTTTCTGTTTTATCCGATACGATTTCGATATGATGAAAATAAGGCTCTAAGCCTGATTTAATCAATTTACGTTCCTGATCTAACAAATCGCCTTTGGTAGCCATGACTAGGCGGTATTTTTTACTCAGGGTCGCTAAGGTAGGTTCAATTCCATCAATAAGATCTACAGGGTAGTCCAGCATTTCCTTGCCTTTGGCAATTAGTTTTTCTATTAGTGCTATGTTAACGTTACCCTTAGAGACTTCAATTGCTGCTTCAATTAAGGATAACGTAAAAGGTTTAATTCCATAACCATATAAGGGAAGATTTCGCATTTCCACATCAAATAGCAATTGATTAGCCTTATCCCTAGGCATAAATTCTGCTAACAATTCGCAAAACTCTTCTTCAGCTGTTCTAAAAAAAGGCTCATTGACCCAAAGGGTATCATCAGCATCAAAGGCTATGGCCTTAATTGATTGTAAAGACATATATTCTATAAACTTCAAAAAAAAAACGTGAGTCTTATGGGACTCACGTTTCATAACTTATTTACCTTACTAACTTTTTATATTTAATACGCTTAGGCATCAAATCTCCACCCAAACGTTTCTTTTTATTTTCTTCATAATCAGAGAAACTACCTTCAAAGAAATATACCTGAGAATTTCCTTCAAATGCTAAAATATGCGTACATATACGGTCCAAAAACCAGCGGTCGTGAGAAATGACCACCGCACACCCTGCAAAATTCTCCAAACCTTCTTCTAATGCACGTAGTGTATTCACATCAAGATCATTGGTTGGCTCATCGAGTAGCAATACGTTTCCTTCTTCTTTAAGCGTCATGGCCAAATGCAAACGGTTACGTTCTCCCCCAGATAAGGTTGACACTTTTTTGTTTTGTTCGCTACCACTAAAATTGAAACGGCTTAAGTATGCTCTGGAGTTTACCTGTCTACCGCCCATCATGATTAATTCTTGCTCCTCACTAAAATTCTGCCATATGGTTTTTTCAGGATCAATATTGCTATGTGCCTGGTCAACATACGCTATTTTAGCGGTGTCACCAACAATGAACTCACCTTTATCAGGAGTTTCCTCGCCCATAATCATTTTAAAGATTGTTGTTTTACCAGCACCGTTGGGTCCGATAATACCAACGATACCTGCCTGTGGTAATTTAAAATTCAAATCTTCATAAAGCAGCTTGTCGCCAAACGCTTTACTTACGCCATTTGCTTCAATAACATTGGTTCCAAGTCTTGGTCCATTAGGAATATAGATTTCTAATTTTTCATCAACTTGTTTCTGATCTTGATTCAGTAATTTGTCATAATTACTCAAACGTGCTTTTTGCTTGGCTTGTCTTCCTTTAGGTGCCATCTTTACCCACTCGAGCTCTCGCTCTAATGTTTTTTGGCGTTTAGACGCTTGCTTTTGTTCCTGCGCTAATCGCTTGGCTTTTTGATCCAACCAAGATGAATAGTTTCCTTTCCAAGGAATACCTTCTCCTCTATCCAACTCTAATATCCATCCCGCTACATTATCTAAGAAATAGCGGTCGTGAGTAACAGCGATCACCGTTCCTTTATACTGCTGTAAATGGTGCTCTAACCAATGTACGGATTCTGCATCCAGGTGGTTCGTTGGCTCATCGAGCAGTAAAACATCTGGTTCTTGCAATAGCAGTCTACAAAGTGCGACACGTCGCTTTTCACCACCAGATAAGACTCCGATTTTTTTATCTGCTTCGGGAGTACGTAAAGCATCCATGGCAATCTCGAGCTTAGTCTCTAGTTCCCACGCATTGCTAGCATCTATCTCATCCTGTAACTTAGCTTGTTTGTCCATCAACTCCTGCATCTTATCAGGGTTTTCATAAACCTCTGGCAACCCAAACATATCGTTGATTTTGTTATACTCATCTAGTATGGCTACGGTTTCTGCAGCACCTTCCTTGACAACCTCTAGCACAGTTTTCTCCGGATCAAGTTTTGGCTCTTGTTCTAAAAAACCTACACTATACCCTGGTGCAAAAACCACGTCTCCCTGATAATTTTTGTCCTCGCCAGCAATAATCTTCAGTAAGGTAGATTTACCGGATCCGTTGAGACCTAAAATCCCAATTTTTGCTCCATAAAAGAAGCTGAGATATATATTTTTTAATACGGGAGTGTTAGCACTCTTATACGTTTTGGTGACTCCAGACATGGAGAAAATCACCTTTTTGTCATCTGACATAAGCCCTAAAGTATTATACGTGAATTATAAATATTAAACTCTTCCTTTTAATGCGTTAAAAACCCAAGCATTAGCTAAAAAACCAATACCTACAGAAGCGAATCCCCATCCAGAGACATCGCGATATCTAAAAGCACCTAAAGCAATTAATGATAAACCTACAATAATCATAATAAACGTGGCCCATGCGAGCACTGTATTTTTATTCATTCCCATAGTTATTGTTTAGTACATTGTTTAACTTAAATAAGTGCAAATATCGGTATTTTATCCCCAAAATAATACAATTTATAGATACATTATGAGATCTTTATCAATTATTGACTCGTACACAATTAGTTATGTTATAAATCAAATGCTTTTCCATTTACAATTTCTACAATTACCATTACTCAGCTCATATCACTTTTCTAAAATTACGTTAAAATATAAACCTTTACTGTTTTTAAGATAATTGTTACGCTCTGAATATCATTGATATAAATCCAAATACCTACATATCCTTTCGATTATTTATTGATGAATTTTGAGTATGATGAAAAATGTATGTCTTTTTCGTATTTTCGTGCAGCAAAAATCACACAATACCTATATACATGGATTTAAACTTCAATAAAAACGAAGATCACAATAAGCTATTAGTTTCAGAATTAAAAAGAAGACTAGCAAAAGTAAAGCTTGGTGGTGGTGAAAAGCGAATTGAAAAACTACACGCCAAAGGTAAAATGACGGCAAGAGAACGAATCAATTACCTATTGGATAATGAAGAAAAAGCTATCGAAATTGGCGCATTTGCTGGCGAGGATATGTACGAGGAGCACGGAGGCTGTCCTAGTGGTGGTGTGGTTGTAAAAATTGGACACGTTAGTGGTAAACAATGTATCGTAGTGGCCAATGATGCTACGGTGAAAGCCGGAGCCTGGTTTCCTATTACAGGTAAAAAGAACCTTAGAGCTCAAGAATTATCTATAGAAAATAAACTCCCTATAATTTATCTCGTCGATAGTGCCGGGGTATATCTACCGATGCAGGATGAAATTTTTCCGGATAAAGAACATTTTGGGAGAATTTTTAGAAACAACGCCGTAATGAGTAGTATGGGAATCACCCAGATTTCTGCAGTAATGGGCAGCTGTGTGGCCGGTGGTGCGTATCTACCCATAATGAGTGATGAAGCGCTGATTGTAGATAAAACAGGAAGTATATTTTTAGCAGGAAGCTATCTGGTAAAAGCAGCTATTGGCGAAAGTATCGATAATGAAACCCTTGGGGGAGCTACAACGCATTGCGAAATATCTGGCGTTACTGACTACAAATCCAAAGATGACAAAGATGCACTTGATACTATCAAAAATATCATGTCTAAAATAGGTGATTTTGAAAAAGCTGGATTTAATCGCACCACTGCGAGCAAACCAAAAGAAAAGCCTGAAGATATTTATGGTATACTCCCTAAAGCACGTAATGAACAATATGATATGAAAGAGATCATCAACAGACTAGTTGATGACTCCGATTTTGAAGAATACAAAGAAGGTTATGGACAAACCATTATAACGGGTTACGCTCGTATCGATGGCTGGGCAGTTGGTATTGTAGCTAACCAACGCAAAATTGTAAAAAGCAAAAAAGGGGAAATGCAATTTGGTGGTGTGATTTACTCTGATTCTGCGGACAAGGCTACACGTTTTATTGCCAATTGTAATCAAAAGAAAATTCCATTAGTGTTTTTACAAGATGTAACCGGGTTTATGGTAGGTAGTAAAAGTGAACACGGAGGAATTATAAAGGATGGAGCCAAGATGGTGAATGCAGTAAGTAATAGCGTGGTTCCTAAGTTTACCGTGGTTATCGGAAACTCTTATGGTGCCGGTAACTATGCAATGTGTGGTAAAGCTTACGATCCAAGGTTAATTTGTGCCTGGCCAAGTGCAGAATTGGCAGTGATGGGCGGTGCACAGGCGGCGAAAGTATTGTTACAAATAGAAACTGCCTCGCTCAAAGCCAAAGGCGAAAAAATTTCTGAAGAAGACGAAAAAGCACTCTTCGAAAAAATAAAGAAACGCTATGATGAGCAAATATCGCCTTATTATGCTGCAGCAAGGATTTGGACTGATGCAATTATTGATCCTTTAGATACCCGAAAATGGATTTCGATGGGTATTGAAGCCGCAAATCATGCACCTATTGAAAAGAAGTTTAATTTAGGGGTACTACAAGTATAACAGTACACTTTTTATATCAAAAAGCGTATATAATTATAAATGTTATTTAAACAGTCATTATGTATAATCTACAAAAGCCCTGTAACTAGTTTCAGGGCTTTTTGTTTGTTATGATCAATAAGGGTTTCTTTTAATTTAATACCTCGATTGTTGATTAATACCTAAGAATCAAATATCTTCAACACACAAATTCACACACAATCATCTAATGCGTATTCAATTTATTTTGAAATATAGACTGCTGCTTATACTTGGAATGCTCTCCTTGGCCTATGGCTATAATCAGCGAAGCTTACCCCCTACGATCAATCAGGATTTAAAAGATTTTATACTTCGCGAAAAGAAAACTGATAGTGTTGAGCAATTTTTAAGCACTGCTTTAAAATCAGGCAACCTTCAAAGTGAATCCTTATATCAATTATACTTACAACGCGGCCAACTAGAGGAAAACAATCGTATCCAATACATTTCTTATTTCAATTTAAGTAAAATTGCTTCATCCAAGAAAGATCTGGAAACCGCAGTAAATTATGGTAATAAACTAGTTGCAATTAGTAAAAACTTCAACAATGCACATTATGAAATAAGTGCGCTAAATTTATTGGGGAATACCTATTACAACCATAGAGATTATGATACTTCCTTACCGTATTATTTAGAGGCTGTTGAACTGGCGAAAGCAACTAATTTTCGGGATTTTGAACTTCAATTGCTGGCCAACATTAATAATATCAGAACACGAGTAGGAAAGGTAGAAACAGCACTCCACTCTTATCAGCAAATCATAAGCAAACTTAGCACTAAAGACTATAAAAATATATCGAATTACTCTGGTACATACCTGTCCAATACGCTAGGCATCGGTGTTTGTTATTATTTGCTTGGGAATTATGATCAAGCGATTGAAACCTATACATTCGGAATCAACAAAGCTAAAACACTTAATTCTTTAAGACACATACCGATATTTAATACGAATATTGGCGAAGCACTTATAGCAAAGGAGAAATATCCAGAAGCATTAGCCCTATTGGCATCTACGAAAGAAAGATTACTTAAAAATACGCCTAACTCGGTTAATCCATTGGTTTACACCATTAATTTACACTTAGCTAATCTACATTATAAAACAGAACAGTACACAAAGGCTTTGCAATATTTAACTGAAAATTTTACACAGCTAAAAAAGGTACAAGATCAGATCCAGGTCGATAAACTTATGGAAATGTATGATTTAGCCGAACGTTCTGCGGAAAAGTTAGGTAATAAAGAAAAACAATTAGCCTATAGCAAAGCGTATCGGAGTATTGTGGATTCTATTTATACTGACAACCTAAATACCAAAGACAAGCTATATCAGAATGATATCGTAACCCTCCAAAAAGAAAATGAAAATCTAACATCGTCAAAACAGAAGATAGCGTTGTTTTTGCTGCTAGCTGTAGTCCTCGTTGGATCATTTGCTTTTATTCAATATTACCGAAATAAAAGAAATAAACGAAGATATCTTCAATTACAACAAACCTTAGAGGAAAAAGAAACTGTCCCAGAAATACCTTCCAAAAAAGACAGTATTACGGATGATAAAGCAAGTACTTTACTTGGTAAACTGAAAGCATTAGAAAAAACTGAATTTTATCTCCAACAGGATTGCAATCTATACAATACTGCTAAGTTAATGGATACGAACACTAGTTATCTTTCAAAAATAATTAATGATCATTTGCAAAAATCATTTAATGAATACATCACAACACTTAGAATTACCTATTGTATTAAACGCTTAAAACTCGATCGAAAATTTAGGTCTTATACGATTAAGGGTATCGCTAATGAAATAGGCTATAAAAGTGTAAATACTTTTACGGCTGCTTTTAAGAAACAAACAGGCCTTTCGCATTCGTTTTTCATTAATCAAATCTCTACCAAAGAAGAAGTTGTAAACGCATAACTTACTCAAATTTATAAAATTGATGCTTTTTCTAATTTTCCTTAAAGAGGCAACAAACCAATTTTAGTATTTTGTTAAAATTCAACAAACCATCACCAAACCATGAAACTCAATTTTTCCTTTTTTTTACTTTTTGTCATAGCCTTAAAAACGGTAGTAGCACAAGAGAATAGTAAATCCTACTTGGATTGTGACTCCAACATTCTTGAGGTAACCCTAGAAATTTATAATAACCGAAGCAAACTCGTACTGCCAGAATCCTACAATCTTGTTACTGAAGAAGAATATGGATCTATAATACTCAACATCTGTGCTCAGGACTATAGAACAACAAATTCCGCGGTGGAGCATTTGAATCTTTTAATATCTTTTCCTTTTATAAATACCACCTTGGACCCGGTAGAAATTCCACCTCCACCTCCACCTGGAGAAAGAACTGATGCAATCAAAAATAATGCTAACTGTTTTTTTAGCAGGTCTATACAATTACCCTGGGATGCTTATCAGGATGACTTTAGGTATGACGAAGGTCTTCCTCCAGGTCGACATAATTTTAGTTTATACCTAAGAAATAAAAGTGAAATTATTGATCAGAAAGAAAACATTCCTTTTTTAGTATATAGCTTTGATGATCTGGATTTAGTAACATCTATAGTGGGTATTTTTAAAAGTACTTCGAATAACAGTGTTTTGGTACAATGTACTTTTGAAAATATGCTCGCTGGTGATCTGGATTATGACAACTCCCAAACCATAGCATTATACGTATCCAATGATGCAGTTTTAGATGCTAACGATCGACTTTTAACTAAGAGATCCTGGTATGATCCCGATGAATTCTTTATAGAAATTTCTGCTTCAGCGTATAACACTGCTAGAAACAAATATTTGATTGCACAGATTGATCCTTATAATCAATATGAGGAAGTCTGTGAAAATAATAATTCGAATGTTTATCGAATCTCACAAGCTATTCCGAGCTTACCCGAGCATCCAACACGGTTATTGATTGGAGAGGCAAGAGTTTTTGAAGATCACAGTGGAAGAGTGCGACTATCCTGCTTAGTTAAAAATCATAATGCTTATGACAGTCCAGATGACATAGAAATAGGTGTTTTTTATAAAAAGAACAATGGTCAGGAAGCGTTATTGGTTAAGAAAACCATGAAGAAATTACCTCCCCGATCGACAATTTCTACTTTATTTTATGTCCCTAATCGTGGATTTAATTGGTTTAACAATAGAGAATTAAAATTTGTCATTGACCCGTATCAAAAGCTTATTGAAAATACCCGAAAAGATAACATCAGACGAATTGCTAATAGAGATTTAGAAAACGCTAATGGTCAGCGGATACGTTTTCATATGGATTATGTTAATAAGAAAGGAGTCTTTACCTATACCGTTTTTAAGGACTATCAGTTTATACAAATTAATCTCTATGATTTTACTTCAAACTATGTAACTACCTTGTTTATATACGGTAAACCAAAAGGTCAGCATACATTAGAGGTGCCTTACTCCCACATCAAAGGAGCATTTTATTACTCAGCTATTTTTGGAACCGATGATTACGTTTCATCAGACTGGATTGAACGGTCCCACGGACAATTGTATCATCAATATAATGGTAAGCTTCATAATCTTGTGGTATCGCTTCCTGATATATCCTATCCGGATAATTCTTTTTCCAGACGTAAAACTAAAACAGAAGAAATAGTAGTTTACCCTAACCCATTTCAAGAAAAAGTGAATTTAGCAATTCCTGCTATAGTCGATGCTAATGTTGAACTGAAAATCTATACCACTACTGGGAAATTAATAGATGAGAAAAAAATTATCGAAAATAACAAATCATCTCAAAATTTTATGTTGTACGACGGTAGTCAACTCTCGTCTGGTTCCTACATTTATAAACTAACGGTAAACAAAACGACCTATGAAGGCACGCTGATCAAAAACTGAGGTTGTGATTGTTTAGACTTAGAAAATTGAAAGCTGTATTAGGTACAAATGTGCTCAAATTTATAAAATTGACTTGCTAATAATTTAATAAACAAAGGAATACTAATAGTTTTACTCACGGGTTATCAGCTGATCCACAACTCAAAATTAGTATTAACAATTAAAATTATTACAATGAAATTAATTACGAAAGTTATCGCTCTGGCTTTTTTGACCGTATTCCTTAGTTGTCAAAATGAACCAGAAGAACTTTTTGAAGACGATGCCATAACCAATGACAATAGCACAACCGCTTTAGAAAAAAATTATCTTGACATTAATATCGTTTGTTCTGTTGAGGGGATTCCACCCGGTTGGAATGTGGATGAATACATCAACTCTCCAAATTGTCCGAATTACAACCTATTTTTTGGCAGATATAATGCCGCCATTATTTCTAGAGATGGAACGCCAAAAATAAATAGAGCAGGTGCTGGTTGTCAGGATAACTATTGTATTTGGATTGTAGGAGAAAACTTCGAATCTAATGCGTATGTAGATATTAGAACTACAACAGGTTCAAGCATCATAGGTACCTATCGTGGATCCAATAGAACGCTGACGACTAATGCACAAGGACAACAAGTGATTACTTTACGTTTGGGGTCTGCATATGAAAGAAGTCAATTTGCAAGTCGCGGATTACGAATTTGGGTAGTGAATCCACAAGCCAGAAAGTGGGCTGACGGTAGAACCGTAAGAAGACCAGGAGATATCATAATCGACCCTCCTTGCAATCCTATCTGTCCATAAAACGAAAATTAGATAATGATCTAATGTCTAGTACATTCATTATTAAACTAGTGAAAATTTATAATACTTGGCGGAAACCGAAAAGCCATTGAAAGAGTAGGTAACATAAACACAAAAACTCATGTTAAATAACATTTTAAAATTAGAGGGAGTACAAAAATTAAATCAAGAGGCTAAAAAAGCCGTAAAAGGTGGAACTGATTACGGAAATTTTGAAACTTGCTTAAGATTGTGTGGAGGTAGTTGTACACTTTCAGGAAGATGTTTCCTTATGGAAAGATAAATCGTATATATTCCAACAAGGAATAAAGGGCTGCCTGTTAGGCAGCCCTTTATTGTTTTAGTTTGTTCTTGGTATCGTAAGTAGCGAGGTTTGTCGACCATCAACATAACTAAAGCCATCTGCACCCCAAAATCCTGCTTCCTCAAGCATAATTCTAATATTTTTATTCCACTCTGCTAGGTTTACGGTGTTATTGAGTTCAATAGCATACACCGTATTTTCAAATAATGGATAATCACCATTAACCGGTACTCCACCTTGCGCATCCCACATACCAATTGTCGGACCCGAAGAGTGTCCATAAAGGCCTAAAGGATGTGTATATATTGAAGGCTGTAATCCTGCTGCCTTCCCCTCTGCCAAAGAGGCTAATAATATTTGATTCCCTGTTTTACCAGTTTTAAAGTTAGCTGTTAAAATATCTTGCACCTTATTCCCTGACTTGAAGGCTTCTTGTAAAAATACTGGAGGCGCACTCTCATTATCCTTTAAAATGTACGCATGTTGCTGACAATCGGTATTTAAACGTAAGTAGGTGATCCCAAAATCGCAATGAATTAAATCTCCTTTCTGGATAATTTTCTTGTCTGGGCGGTTAGAAAATGACACAATATGACTCTCTAATTCCTCGCCTGCACGTTGGATATCAACAGTGGGATGAAACCAGGTTTTGAGTCCCAAATCACTTACTTTTTGCATAAAAAACCACTCTACATCATCACTAGTAGTAATGCCTGGCTTAATAACCTTATTGCTAAAAGCTTCTGCAATGATATCATGTGTGATTTTAACCAAATTTTTATACAACTCCATTTCCTGCTCAGTTCGAGTTTCTATCCAGGCAATGCCTAGTTTTTCTGCAGAAGTTACTTTAGGTTTATACGCTTCTGGAAGCACCTCCATAAAAGCTTCATAATCTGTTTTTACCATCCCATCTGCAATTCCGAAGTTCAAGGAGTAGTTGAGCCCGATTTTATTCGGGTTTCGCTCTTTTATGATGTCCACTAAGGCTTTCCATTGATCGGGTTGTTTCTCTTTATCCCAGGCTGAAGTTATATTTTTGCCAACATTATAGCGAGCCACCGCTAGTCGTTCAATTGTGTTTTCTTCTTTATTTCTATAAAACACAAGTATGGTTCTTCTTCTGGCATTGATCCAATTAGCGGGCAGCATAGTTCTTAGAATAGGATCTTCGTTATACTCTCTAGAAATGAGTATCCACATATCAAACCCTGTTCTATCCATTAATTTTGGTAATAAATTGGTAAAACGGTTGTTCAATACACTATCGATAACCACTGCGCGTTGCCGTATGGGCAAAATATCATATTGCGCAGATAAGGATTGAAAACAAAAAAGTGAAACGATAAGCAATTTAAAAATGGTATTCATTTTAGTCATTTAAATAGTAAATTTTGCAAATAATTCTGAACCAGAGACTCTACCTAAGTTGATATGGTATGTATCCATTTTTTCATCAGAATTGTTGTAATTAGTATAAACTTTAATTCTTAAAAATTTGGGATTTTCATAATCTATTGTTTCAGTAATTGGAAGGATCAGGTTTAAAAACCAGGTGCCTTTTTCGGTAGCTGAAAGTACAAATTCTTCAGAAGTAATGCCTTCTTTTAGTTCATTTAATAAAGTTTTTTGATTCTCTTCAGTAGTATGTGTCAGTATAAAATAGTTTTTGTTAGGATTTATATACTGCAATTTATAATTGGTTTGTGGGTGCGAAAATTCAATTATTATTCTTAAGTCTTGAGGGGTTGTATAAAAAAGAGATTTCGGTATTCCGTTTAGATTCCAGCTGTTATCTCGTTTTTTTAGCAATGCCTTGAAATCATTCCTAATTTGATTTTGTAATCCTTCAAAACTTTCTATCGCATTTATTTTATTTGTGGTTATTGCTTTAAATAGTTTCAATGCTTCAGGATAATTTTTGGCAGTAGCGTAGCAATTCGCTAAATCCAGATAGGTTTGAGCTAAAGTAGGTGCTTTATCAATAATTTTTTTATAGGTTTCCTGTGCTAATTCATAAACTTGATGTTGTTCTAACTTGAAGGCTACTATTTTTAAAATAGAGGTATCCTCAGGAAATAAGGCAATCAAGTTCGTCAATGCGTTTGTACCTTTTTGCTTTGCCCCTTGTTCAAAAAAGTAATCTGCACTTTCAGTAAAAAAAGATATCGTATTGAGATGTTGTGGAACTTGTTCCACAAAATAAGAATAAGCAAGGTCAATACTACTATAGGAAGCTAATACACTTTGATAAGGGGAGTTAAAAGGTTTAGCTACTACTAAAGGTTTAGTGTAGGTTTTGTAGTCAATTTGTAGCTCTTTTTCCACTATAGGTTTATCAAGGACCTTTGAAGTACCTGTTTTAGTTTTAATCAGTACTACACCACTATTCCCTTCTGAACCATATCTATTGGTAGCCGCCAAACCTTTTAAAACTGATATTGAAGCAATATTATTAGGATCTATCAAATCCATGGGCGAAGTGTTGCCTGGTCTGCTACGAGGAAGCGGTATTCCATCTATAATAAACAAAGGATGATTGGTCAGCGTAAATGAATCGAAACCTCTAATAATCATTTGGCCTGGATCATTGCCTCCTCCCATTTGTACGCCCGCAAATTTTCCGGCCATAGCCTCTCCTAGGTTCACTTCATCTGCACTAATAGCTTCACTGGATATTTGCTGTACGTCATATCCTAAGGAGCTTTTGTCAACGACTTTATCGCCTATAAGCACATTATTAGCAGTTGTCTTTACTTCGGATTTAATAAAAACAGTTTCTAAGGTAGTGTCAGTATCGACTAACGCAACATTTATTGTTTTTTCGTTGTTTAAAATAATTGTAGAGGTCTTTTTTCCATTATACTGATAAACGATCTCATCACCGGCCTGTGCTTCTATAGTATACTTGCCCTGATCATTACTAAGAGTAGCTATATTTTTTTTAGGTATACTTATTTTGGCATTTAAAAGAGGTTCATCATTGCTATATACAAAGCCTGAAATTAGTTGATTAGTAGTACTCTTATCTTTGACGAATTGTAATCTCGGCAAAGTCTTTTTTTCTTGTAGTGCTTGTACCGTTTTTGGAATGTCCACCTCTGTAAGGTTTGCGTAGTATCCTCCGCTATAAAAAGCCAGTTCATATAATAGGCGGATATTCGGTTTTTTACTACTAGCAAGTGCAACAATTCGGGGAGCGTATAAATCAACATCTATTTCCCCTAAATATGCAGCAGCACTACTAAATAGCATTAATTCATCAACGCTATGATCCGTTTTGATCAACTTATAGTTCGCCACTCCATCATAGGTAACATTACTTAAAATAGCTTTAAGTACATCCCAATCAGAACTTTTGATCATCATATCCTTCTCGGATATTATGTGCGTATTAAAAATTATAAGTTTTACTTTTGAATTAGGATATCTATTGAAATAATTATCCAAAAAATCAAATTCCTTTTGATGGTCATTAGTATGCTGCGCTCTTGAAGCATCCCAATAAATTACAATGTTCTTAAAATTATAATTTTCAGTAACCGTAGATCCTTTTAGCATACAAAAGGAAAAACAAACCAGTAATATACTTATGAAAGTACGCCCCATTGCCAAGTTATTTATAGGAAAGATATAAAAACTTAGGAATATGTTTTTAAAAATCAGTTGATGAATTCCAAAGTTTTGGTTCTTTGAATTTTTCCAGTTGGGGTTTCTATAAATTGTGGTAAGAAATAAATTTCCTTTGGCACCTCATATTTTGCTAAGGAATCCTCTTTGCGAATCGCTTTTTGCAGTTCTTTTTTTATTTCGGGATCGTAATCGCATTCAATAATTAAAATTAGCCTTTCTCCTAAAGAATCGTCGGGTTGACTGGTGATAAAAAATCGATGCGGAATAAGTAATTGTAGTTTACTTTCTATGGTTTCAGGAAAAAGTTTTACCCCTCCACTATTCACTACATTGTCATACCTTCCCTTCCATAAAAACTTTTTGTACGTTTTTAACTCCACAACATCGTTTGTTTGAATAGGATGTTTTGCTAATTCAGGAGCTTTAATACGTAAACAATTTCTATCATCCACACTAAGGGTTATATTAGGTAAGGCTTTAAAATATTTTTTTACTTCTTTCTTCTTTGGGTTGATTCGGCGAGCAGCAATATGAGAAACGGTTTCCGTCATCCCATAGGTCTCATATACTTTAGTGGCAATGCCTTGTACTAATTGCTTAAGATTTTCTGAAATAACACCACCACCTACAATCAGCTTTTTGATTAAGTGAAGTCTATTTAGAGAATTATCCAACTGGAGAGGTACCAGTGCACAAAAATCATATTGTTTGTACACATTATCTAATGGATTGGTTTTTGGAGGAGCTAGATCCAGTTTCCACCCCAACGTCATTGCACGTACCAACATCATTTTACCTGCAATATAGGTTGCGGATAAGCATAATAAAGCCGAAGTCCCCTCTTCTACCTTAAAAAAACGACCTGTGGCCCTAGCACTATGAATCATATGTTTTTTTAAGATCTCGATTTTTTTGGGGTCTCCTGTGGACCCAGAGGTTTTGGCAACCACATACTCCTTATCATCTAACCACTCTAAAATGAATTCAGCTACATCTTGTTCATACGGTTCTCCTACTTGTTTTAAATCCGTCACATATGCTTGCAAGGACGCTGAAGTAAAAGATCTCCCGTTTAATGTAAACTTATGATGTATGTACTGTTGTATAGGTGTATCCACAATTGACATATTCAAATATCCATGTTCTAAAATAGTCAAAAGTTAACTTGGTGTAAAATAATTATTATGAATTAGAAGAATTTTACTCTTCTAAAACACCTTGTGGTTCTTCTTCAACCTTGCCCAAAAGCTTCTCTTTCCAATTGCTCCATTTGTATTTTTTGGCTAAGACAATTAGGAAAATTGGGTAGATTACCAAAACGGGAAATAATAAATCTAAACCAATACCTGGTTCGCCCGTGTAGATTAAGATTGAATCTGTCTGAAATGCTGTCCAAGTTGCAGTGACAAGTAATGCCTGGAAAAAATTATTAGCCGCATGAAAACCAAGAGCTAATTCTAAACCTTCGTCCATTAAGGTTATAATACCTAGAAACAAACCGGTACCAATATAGTAAACCATAATAATTAAGCCTAGCTTAGTAACTTCTGGATTTCCTAAGTGCATAAGTCCAAAAATACAGGATGTAATTAGCAAAGGAATCCATCTGTTTTTTACTGCTAATCCAATACCTTGCATCATATAACCTCTGAACATATATTCCTCAAAACTGGTTTGGATCGGGATTAGGATTAAGGCAGTTATAAATAATAATATAAATGATTTGACGTTAAAATTAATCTGATAGTCTTCAGGAGAAAGATAATATCCTATGATTGTTGATATTATAATAAACAGTCCATAGACACCGAAGGTAAAAAAAACTCTTTTCCAATCAATTTTTTTTCTAGAAGTGGTTAATGATCTTATACTTTGTTGATGCACAAATTTAACCCAGAATAATAGTCCTCCAAAGAAAGCTACGAAAGGCGCTAAAACCACGATAAAGGTGATAGGTTTACCAAGGTTTTTTACCATAATTTGCATTTGCTGTTCCACATCGACTCCAGATGATAATAAATAATTAAAGAGCATTAGTAGCAAAAATCCTACCGGCGGGAGTATATACTTCCACATACCTAATTCACCTTTTCTTCCTTGTTCTATATACATCGATTTACTTTATTTTGTTATAAAATTAATAGTCCACTCTATTTCTGGGTTGTAATTCAATTCCCCATTATTAACCACTAACGGAGCTTTAAAATTATTGGTATATAAGCCTCCAGTACCTAACCCTTGCGGCATTGGATTATTAAATGTGTACGTAAACTGTGCTATCGCATTCAATCCAATATTACTTTCCAACGCACTGGTGATCCACCAACCGATACCTAATTGCTCTGCCAATTGAATCCATTCCTTAGTTCCGCTGAACCCTCCTACTAAACTTGGTTTAAGTATGATAAACTGTGGTTGTATAGTTAGTAGTAATTTTTCTTTTTCTGTTACATCAAATACACCAATTAATTCTTCATCCAGTGCAATTGGCAAAGGTGTTTGTTTACATAAGTCCGCCATTGCCTTTAGTTGTCCTTGACGTATGGGTTGCTCAATACTATGAAGATCTATTGTCGCCAATCGTTTCAATTTAGCTAAGGCATCTGTGGCAGAAAAAGCACCATTGGCGTCCACCCTAAGCTCTATATCTGTTGCAGAAAAAGTTGACCTAATGGATGCTAATAACTTAAACTCTTCCTCAAAATCAATAGCCCCAATTTTCATTTTTATACAATCAAAGCCCTGTGCCAATTTTTCTTCTATTTGGCTTTTCATAAAATCTGGATCTCCCATCCAAATGAGTCCATTAATCGGTATAGCAGCCTTACCACTAGTAAAATCTGAAGGGAACAAGTCGAAACCAGTACTGCTTTCTAGGGACGCAAAAGCTGTTTCTATTCCAAATTGAATACTAGGAAACTCTTTTGTTGCTGCTAATAATTCAGTAAGTCCCGATTCAATGTTTTGACATACCCATCGCAATTTCGCTTCATAATCCGGGCGGTCATCAACGCTTAATCCTCTTAAAATCCCGCATTCTCCTATTCCTTTTTTTGTTCCTTGCTCAATAACAATAATCCAGGTTTCTTTAGTCGTCATTACTCCTCTGGAAGTACCACTGGGTGTTTTAAAATTGAGTATATATTTATGATATGCTGCTCTCATTATAACTCAATACTTTCTCCAATAGCTAATAACATCAGGTCTTTATCTTTTTCAAAAAATTTCTGTTTTGCTTCCTTATGATCAATTTCAATATATCCAAAAGTATCATAGTGAACCCCTAATACTTTATCGCATTGTACAAAATCACTAGCAATAATTGCATCATCGACTCCCAGGGTAAAATTATCTCCTATAGGTAAAATAGCAAGATCCAATTTGTACTGTAAGGGTATCAACTTCATATCCATAGTCAATGCGGTATCGCCTGCGATATAAATAGTTTTGTGCTCCCCTTGAATCACAAAGCCCCCGGGTTGTCCTCCATAAGAACCGTCAGGAAAACTACTTGTATGTATCGCATTGACGTATTTTACTTTTCCAAATTCAAAATCCCAAACCCCACCGTGGTTCATTGGATGTACTGCAAGACCCAAATTTTCATAATGGGTGGCGATTTCAAAATTAGAAACAATGGTGGCGTCATTTTTCTTTGCAATATATTCCGCGTCCAAAATGTGATCCTGGTGCGCATGCGTAAGTAAAATATAGTCGGCTTCAATTTTGTCGATATCCACAGAGTCTTTAGCCAAAGGATTCTCAGTAATAAACGGATCGACAAGTATATTACATTCCGCAACTTCAATAAACAGCGTGTTTTGTCCAAAAAAAGTGATTTTCATGATGTAAGCCTTTATTAAAATACTATTGAACTCAATGCCCTAAATTAGAGAATCTGTCCTAAACTAAATAGGATTGCAAGCAAAAATGTGGATAAAGCCACTTTCTTTAATTCAGGATCTAAAAGCGCAGCGTTTTTGGTAGTATATACTTTTTTAAGATGAAAAGCTAAGGGAATATAGGCTAGCAAAAATAGCAAATCACTAATACGCTGATAAGTAAGCCCTAAGAACAAAAGCATGGAACTCATAGCAATAAGAATAATAGAGAGGTGATAAATTTTAGCTTTGGCTAAACCCAATTTAACAACTAAGGTATTTTTAGCCGCTTTTTTATCACTATGATAGTCCCTCATATTATTAAGGTTTAGGACGGCTGTACTAAGCAATCCTATACTCACTGCCGGAAGAAATACCAACGCACTAAGCTGTTTTGTATACAAAAAGAAACAGCCTACTACACTGACCAAACCAAAAAATATAAATACAAATACATCACCTAATCCCCGATATCCGTAGGCTGAATTACCAACGGTATACTTAATCGCAGCAATAATAGAGGCTATACCTAGCACAAAGAACAATAAGGAATAACCAAAGTTATCCTTTCCAAAAGCCGTATAGATCAATACTATTGCCACCACTAAAGTTAGTACAGCCGTTATAATAATACCTCGTTTCATTGCGCGATCCGTAAGGGCACCGCTTTGGATTGCGCGCATTGGTCCTACCCTATCTTCATTATCAGTTCCTTTAACTCCATCACCATAATCATTGGCAAAGTTGGACAGAATTTGCAACCCTAAAGTCGTAAGAATAGCCAGCCAAAACAGGGTGGTTTTGTAAAAAGGTACTCTGGCGGATAAGTTAAAAACCAAATCTTCTAACTTCAAATAAGGATATACCACGGGATTGTTATATAAAGAGGAACCAACTATGATTCCTGAAACAGAAAGCGGAAGCGTTCGTAAACGTGCCGCAGCAATCCAAGCTTTAAATTTAGACATGATTTAGTTATTTTGACCAAAGGAAATTTTTTTCGGACAAAAAAAAAAGAAATCCTTCACAACTTTCTGTTTTTTTTACGTGATATTTGAAAGTAGTAAGTTTGATACTTTAGTTGCTTACTAAATAGAATTGGGGTTTACATAAACCTCCTTTTCACAAACCATTTTTCGTATTATGAAAACTCAAATACAATTTTTTCTTGGTATTTTGATTATTACCTGCACCCTAGCTTGTCAACAAGCTTCGGATAAAACAGAAAAATCAACCGTTGATAAAAACGAAATTCCGGAGCGTTCATCAACAACCATCAAAAAACCTTTCGTTTGGGAAGGCGCTACTATTTACTTTTTGCTTACCGATCGGTTTAAAAATGCTAATCCTGATAATGATATCGTTTTGGACCGTACCGCAGAAACCGGTAAACTAAGAGGTTTTATGGGTGGTGATCTGCAAGGGATTACAGAAAAAATCAAAGAAGGATATTTTAAACAACTTGGCGTTAATGTCATATGGTTTACACCGGTAGTTGAGCAAATACACGGAAGCACAGATGAAGGAACCGGCAATACCTATGCCTATCATGGATATTGGACCAAAGACTGGACCGCTATTGATCCTAATTTTGGCACCTATGAGGAGCTACAGGAATTGGTGAAAATTGCACATCAAAATGATATCAGAATTTTATTGGATGTAGTAATGAACCACACAGGACCAGTAACCGAAAAAGATCCAGTTTGGCCTGAGGAATGGGTGCGAACTACACCTACCTGTACATATCAAAATCAAGAAACCGCAGTGTCGTGTACATTAGTAGACAATCTCCCTGATGTTAAAACAGGGGTTGATCAAGAAGTAGAACTACCCCAATACCTAGTGGATAAATGGAAAGCTGAAGGTCGCTTAGCCCATGAGATGAAAGAATTAGAAGAATTTTTTACCAAAACCGGATTGAAAAAAACACCTAGAAATTACATCATCAAATGGTTAACCGATTATGTACGTGAGCTAGGTATTGATGGATATCGGGTAGATACAGTAAAACACGTAGAAGAAGATGCATGGAAAGCGTTGGCTGCTCAAGCCAAGTTGGCCTTTAACGAATGGAAATCAAATCACCCCAATGAAATTCTGGATGACGCCGAGTTTTATATGTTAGGCGAGCTTTACGGCTATACTATAGATGGTAAACGATATTATGATTTTGGAGATCAAAAAGTAGACTTTTTTGCACACGGTTTTGATAATTTAATCAATTTTCAATTTAAAGATGATGCTGCTACACTTAGCTATGAGGAGCTATTTAAAAAATACAGCACTCTTTTGCGTACTGATCTAAATGAAAAGAGTGTTCTCAATTATATTAGTTCACATGATGACGCAGCGCCTTTTGATAAATCGCGTAAAAAACCTTTTGAGTCTGCAACAAAGTTATTACTTACACCAGGTGTTTCTCAAATTTATTATGGAGATGAAATAGCCAGACCATTAGACATAAAAGATACCCAGGGAGACGCTAGTTTACGGTCTATGATGGAATGGAATACGATCATCAATAAAGACAACGATACTATTTTGACACATTGGCAAAAGCTTGGATCTTTTAGAGCACAGCATCCAGCTATAGGTGCAGGTAAACATAAGATGATCTCTGATGATCCATACGTATTTTCAAGAGTGTATAGTAATGGAGTTTTGGATGATAAAGTTATAATCGGTCTGCAATTACCTATAGGTAACAAGACCATACCAGTGGATTCAAATTTTAATGAAGGTGAGATCTTAAGGGATGCATATTCAAATACAGATGTAGTTGTTAAAGATGGAAAAGTAGTCTTAAACACAGCTTTTAGCATTGTGCTATTAGAAAAGAGTTAGCCTGAAATTTTTAGCTTTAGTATACTAAGTATATAAAAAGAATACCCTAAAAAGTAACTTACCTCCTAGGATTAGGAGGTAAGTGTTGGGGAAAACAAAAAAAGTAAGGGAAAAATTGTAATTGGAATACATTTCAAATATACAGAGGTTTGTGCATATTTTCTTACGGTTTTACCTCAAACTTTAGCAGGATTACAAATAAAACGTTAAAAATTAATCACAAATACTTTATTATCAGTAATTTATGTTTTAAGATCTGCTGTAAGTAAAGAGAAAAAATTGCTATTTTTTTTTCTTTGTAATAAAAAACTTTAAAACATTTTAGAATACTTAACCAAAAACTTAAATTTGCGGTTCTACTAACAAAACAAATGATTATCCATTGGAAAATAAAAAGGCTAATAAGTTAATTGATAAAATAATTAAGGATATTGAAAGCACTGGTATTAACACCGATGCTTTGATAGACAGTTTAAAGGAATTAAGAGCTTTTGCATTGGAACAAAAAGTTCCACTAGTAGTAAAAGTGTTACGTCTTACCTATGAGCATATAGAGGAAAATGAAAGCTTTATGATTCCAATTCCTGATGATGAACCAATTGAAGAAGAAGATGAAGAAACTACAGCCAACACAAGCGTAGATCCAAAGGAAAGTTTAACTTACTTATTAGCATTAATGAAGGATCTGGATAATAAAATGAATATTGCAGATCTCAAAGAGTATAGAGATGCATTAAATGATTTTTAATTGCGATATTCTTAAAATATTTCTAAAATAAGCTTAGTAAATGATGCTAAGCTTTTTTTATGCATATTATTTTGCATTTCCCTCAAAAAATGTATGTTATAACTGTAAATATTTACACATAATAAATTACTTTTACGTCCTTTTTTACAAGAAACAGTTATTAATGAAGTCAAGAACAGTAAAGAAAAACAAATTACAATTATTACATCAGTATTATTCTTATACAGGATTCTACAAATTTTTAGGAACTAGTCTTAAAAAAGCCTTACCTCCTATCCTAATTTTTCTAGGTGTACTATTGCTAATTAATTATTTTGTTATCAATATCAATGAGGTTTTGGTATATGTGACAGAAAACTATGCAGATTGGGTAGTTTTTGGAGTGTTCTTTGCCTCGGAGTCATTGTTAGGATTAATTCCGCCAGAACTTTTTATTGCATGGTCTGATAAGGCTACGCAACCACTATTATATCTATCTGTATTAGCTACCTTATCGTATACGGGTGGTATTATATCTTATTTTATCGGTAAAGCCATTACCAAGATTTCATCTGTACACGAGTATCTTGAAGTAAAAATGGCTAAACACATTAAGAATACACGCAAATGGGGTGGTTTTTTAATCATAGTTGGAGCGCTACTACCCATTCCGTTTTCTATTACCAGTATAGCAGCAGGAATGATAAAATATCCGTTTGTAAGCTATTTATTATTTGGCTTGCTTCGATTTTTACGATTTTATCTCTATGCTATAGCTATTTTTAGCCTATTTTAAAATCAGTTTTGTTTCTAAATTTAGCATGCCAACGTATATTTCGCTTGAAATAACATGGAATAAACGACAAATGAGTTATGGATAAATTGATTCGTTTTTTTTACCACTTATTGGTCGAAAATAATTTTTCTGAAACTACGGCAGAATATCTCAACACAGCAATTGGTGTTGTTATTTTGCTATTAGTAGTATATATCATAGATATAATTACAAGAAAAGTCCTATTAGTCATTTTTCAAAACTATGCGGCAAAGTCCAAAAACACCTTTGATGATTATCTGGTAAAAAACAAGGTTTTTAATTACCTGGCACACATTTTACCACTATCCATTATCATTGGGTTGATACCTAAACTCTTTGTCCCTTTTCCAAAAACCGAAAAATATCTGGAGCTGCTCTTTGATATTTTTACAGTGATTTTGGTCATTTGGATTATTCGAAGTTTATTAAAGACGTTTAGAGATTTTTTGAAGTCTCTAAAATCATTTAAAGATAAACCCATCGATAGTTATGTACAGGTATTTATGATCTTTGCCTGGTCTATTGGTGCTATTTTGATTTTTAGTTCTGCTACGGGTAAATCGGCCTGGACTTTTTTAACAGCGCTGGGAGCTATGTCTGCGGTACTACTGCTCATTTTTAAAGATTCAATTCTTGGTTTTGTTGCCAGTATACAAGTGGCTGTTAATGATACGGTACGTATTGGCGATTGGATTACTATGGAGAAGTATGGAGCTGATGGAGACATAATTGAAATTAATCTATCCTCCGTAAAAGTTCAAAATTTTGATAAAACGATTACCACCATACCTACCTACCTCTTAACTTCTGAATCATTCAGAAACTGGAGAGGTATGTTAGACTCTGGTGGCCGCAGAATAAAAAGAGCAATTCGTATTAAAACCAGTTCAATTGCATTTTTAACACCCGAAAAAATAGAGGAGCTAAAAAAGATAGAAATCTTGACCGCTTTCTTAGAACAAAGACAACACGAAATAGATAGTCACAACACCCAAAATAAGATCAACAAAGAGTTATTGATCAATGGAAGAAATTTGTCCAATATGGGAGTGTTCCGAAAGTATGTGGAGTTTTATTTATACAATCATCCCTATATCAATAAGGATATGACTATCATGAGTAGACAACTTGCACCTTCAGCTCAGGGTACACCGTTAGAGATCTATGCCTTTTGTACAGATAAGAACTGGAAGAACTATGAACAAATTATGGCTGATATTTTTGACCACCTATTAGCTTCAGCTCCTTATTTTGATCTGGAAATTTTTGAACTCAACCTTCCTTTAAAAAATTAAACTACTATGATCAGCAGTTTCAGAATTATTAGCTATTTAGAGGGTATCTCTTACTTATTAATTTTATTCGTTACCATGCCATTAAAATATCTCTTTGAAGAACCACAGCCTAATAAGGTAATTGGTATGGCGCACGGCATATTATTTCTTCTCTATATTGTATTTACTTTTTTGGTCAAAGCAGATAAAAAATGGAATGCCAAAGTAACTACAATTGTACTGCTATGCTCCATTATACCTTTTGGCACCTTTTGGATGGACAAAAAATATTTAAAAAGAGATTAAAAACTATTCCTTGCGTAGGGAACTATTTTATTCGGGGTATTCTATTCTTAGATGGTAGATATTAGTGAGCTTTCGCTTAAAAACTTTTTTGATCTGCTGAATCTCTTTAAAGGTAATATTAGCATTTAAAAATTGTTCGTCTTCCATTTGTTTGTTTATAATTTTTTCCACAAATTTTTCGATAAGACTACTGGTTGGATTTTTTAAACTTTTAGACGCTGCTTCTATACTATCACTCATCATCAAAATAGCAGTTTCTTTAGAAAAAGGTTTTGGACCAGGATATTGAAAATCCTCCACCTCTACATTTTCATTAGCTTCCTTTTCTTTGGTGTAAAAGTAATACACCGTGCTGGTACCGTGATGTGTTCGTATAAAATCAATCACCCGATCTGGCAAGTTATTCTTCTTGGCAATTTCAATTCCGCGAATAACGTGATTGATGATAATTTTGGCACTTTCTTTAGGTGACAATACATCATGTGGATTACCCGAGGTAGATTGATTCTCCGTAAAATAAGTCGGATTAGTCATTTTACCAATATCGTGGTAGAGCGCTCCTACCCGTACCAATAACGCATTAGCACCAATTTCATTTGCTGCAGCTTCCGCTATATTAGCCACATTGAGCGAATGATGAAAAGTACCTGGTGCTTTGTCCGATAACTCCTTTAACAATCCGGAGTTGGTGTCACTAAGCTCTAATAAGGATACATCAGAAACTAAACCAAATATCTTTTCATACGCATAAATTAAAGGATGTACCATTAAGGTAGCAAATCCACTGATGACGAATAAACTAACGGTTTTAAAGTCGATATTGTCTACGCTTCCTTCGTGTATGATGTGAAAAGCAATATAGGCAATGATATAAACCAGAGTAATCTGACCCACAGAAATAAATAAATTGGCGCGCCTAAAGGATTCCGAAATGGATAGAATCGTTACAATACCTGCAATGATTTGCAAAAAGGTATACTCGTAGCTATTTGGCACTACAAATCCTAAAATCATTACCGTAATGATGTGTGTAAAAAGTCCTAATCTTGCGTCAAAAAACGCCTTTAATATTAGAGGTAAAATACATAAGGGAACAATATAGATGTAATCAGAATTGTATTTTACCACCAAGGTTGTAATCAACGTCATCAATAAAATATTGAATGCGATGAAAGTCACCTGAGTATTATTTTCATAAATATCTCTTCTGTATTTATGAAGAAAAAGCATTAGCATAATAAGGGCCAGGGCGATAAGCACACTATAGCCAAGAACTATCCAGTAAAAATTCTTATCACTCCATACCTGTGATTCATATTCAGATTTTAGTGAATTTAAAATTTGAAACTTTTCCCCTTCAACCATTTCACCCTTAGCAATTATCCTGCTATTTTTAGACACACCACCTCGTGTAGTGGATACCTTTTCTAATTCACTTTCTAAGGTACTTTGGGTGAGTTTTTCGTTAAGCTTTACGTTAGGTTTAACAATATCGTAGAACAGGGCTAAAAAATCACTCTTATAATTGACAAAATCGCTATTATCAACCCGATTATTTATTTGTTTCGTTAATTGCTTGGTTGTTAAAAGTTGCGCGTAATTAATAGCTTCGGCTGCAGTTCCTTTATTTAAAAAAATCTGTCTGTTATCATTATAAGAATAGTCCGTGGTGAGTACTCCGTAGCGATAAAATTCATTTAAAAGCTTACGACCAAACTTCTTCGCCGCTTTTTTTGTTGACGATTTAGGAAACTTATTCAGGTAATTTTCAAAGGTTGCATCATAAGAATCTTTAGCCTTATTCGCAATAATAGTATCATACTCAAAATAAGGAATGATATTTTCTTCGATCGCCTTTTTTTCTTCCTCTATTTCGGCCTTCGTTTTAAGAATCGCAAAATCAAAAGGAGCATACAAGTTTTCATATTGCCAGGGCTTTCCTTTGGTAAATTCATATTTAAAAATTCCTCCTTTTGGAAATAAATAAACGATTAGGGCAATCATACTTATAAGTAGAAACACCTTATAAATAGAAGATTGATTACGATATAACTTACTTAAAATTCTTTTCACTTATTCTTTTATATGCGTTTTCAAATGTACTAAATCAAGATAACAAGTTACAGTTTCTTTTATAATCTTGATACAAGTGCCCAAAAAATTACGGTTTTAGCCTTAGTACAGCAACACAGATTCACCATTAGTACCTAACAAATTCCTAAAGTTTACGACCTATTCTGGTTTACCTTAAAAATTCATTAAATTCGCGTCAAAACTATACAAAAATTAAATCATCTATAATGAGCAAAGAAGTAGTAATTGTATCTGCAGCCAGAACCCCAATCGGAAGTTTTATGGGTAGTCTATCTACTATACCAGCAACACAATTGGGTACAGTGGCCATCAAAGGTGCCTTAGATAAAATTAATCTCGATCCCGCTTTAGTACAAGAAGTTTTTATGGGTAACGTCGTTCAGGCTGGCGTTGGACAGGCTCCTGCAAGACAAGCCGCCTTAGGCGCTGGAATCCCTGATACGGTTCCCTGTACTACCGTAAACAAAGTATGTGCTAGTGGTATGAAAGCCGTGATGCACGCCGCACAAACCATTGCCTTAGGCGATGCAGATATCGTCGTAGCAGGTGGTATGGAAAACATGAGTTTGATTCCACATTACGTGCGCTTACGTGCTGGGCACAAATTTGGTCCACAAACTCTTGAAGATGGTATGCAACGTGATGGATTAGTAGATGCTTACGACCAAAATGCGATGGGTGTATGTGCTGATTTATGTGCACAAGAATATGAGTTTAGCAGAGAAGATCAGGATGCTTTTGCTATTCAATCTTACAAGCGCTCGGCTGAAGCTTGGGAAAATGGAAAATTTGCCAATGAAGTGGTTCCGGTGCCGGTGCCACAACGAAAAGGTGATCCAATTATGTTTGCCGAAGATGAAGAATTTAAAAATGTAAAAATTGATAAAATACCAGCGTTACGTCCGGCCTTTACAAAAGACGGAACCGTAACTGCAGCCAATGCTTCTACCATAAATGATGGTGCTGGAGCTGTTGTGGTGATGTGCGCGGATAAAGCTAAAGAATTAGGATTGAAGCCATTGGTTAAAATTAAAAGCTACGCTGACGCGGCGCACGAACCTAAATGGTTTACTACTGCACCTGCAAAAGCCTTACCTAAGGCAATTGATAAAGCAGGTATCGCTATGGACGATGTAGACTTCTTTGAATTTAACGAAGCGTTCTCAGTAGTAGGGTTAGCCAATATGAAAATATTAGGGTTGTCTGATAAAAACACCAATGTTAATGGAGGTGCAGTATCATTAGGACACCCACTAGGTTGTTCTGGAGTACGTATCTTAATTACTTTAATGAGTGTACTAGAACAAAATAATGCTAAAATTGGAGCTGCCGCGATCTGTAATGGTGGTGGTGGAGCCTCTGCAATGGTTATTGAACGATTATAACCTACCGAAATTAGTTTTGATAAAGCCAAAGAATAGTATCTTTGGCTTTATTTTTTTGACACTTTAAAAAGTATTTAGCACAACATGCAATACGGAATTTGTAACCTTAGTATTGTTCCTTTACGGTTAGAACCTAGTGATCCAAGTGAAATGGTGAATCAGGTGCTATATGGAGAACACTTTAAAGTTTTAGAACAACGCAAAAAATGGAGTCGTATTCGCTTAGCACACGATAAGTATGAAGGCTGGATCGACAACAAACAATATGTGGAAATAGAGGAGTCGACATACCTTGCCTTTAACGCACAACCGCCAATACTTGCCGGGGATTTGATTGAATATGTGGACTGTGAAAAGCATCACTTAATCCCTATTACTTTGGGGGCGTCTTTAAATGCTCTGTCTTTTTTTAATCATACTTACGAAGGAAGAAAAATTACCGAAACGCAACCCAAAGAAAAATTAATAGGCACTTCCCTACTCTTTCTTAATGCGCCCTATTTATGGGGTGGTCGAACGATTTTTGGTATTGATTGCAGTGGTTTTACTCAAATGGTCTATCGCCTTAATGGTCATTCCATTTTAAGGGACGCTTCGCAACAAGCAACACAAGGAGAACCCTTGAGTTTTATTGAAGAAAGTGAACCCGGGGATTTAGCATTCTTTGACAATGAAGAAGGGATTATTACCCACGTAGGTATAATGATGCAAGATAACCACATTATCCACGCCAGTGGTAAAGTACGTATCGATAGAATTGATCACACGGGTATTTATAATGCTGAAATGCGAACGCATACCCATAAACTTAGAGTGATCAAAAGAATTATATAAGTAACTATGGTATGCTCCAAAATAATGAAATATCCCTGACCAGAGCTTCTATACAGCAAAAAAAAGCACTTTACGATATTTCACGACATACGTTTTATGAGAGTTATGGCCCGCCGCTCAATACTGAACGTAATATTCAACACTATATTAGCGAGCATCTAACCTTAGAGAAGCTTGCATCAGAACTTCAAAACCCTAATGTATATTATTTTTTATTAACCTATTCTAAAGAAGTCATTGGCTATCTAAAGCTAAACATCGGTACTGCGCAAACTGAACATCTTGGTAATAGTGCCTTAGAGATTGAACGTATTTATATTAAGAAAGAATTCCAGGGTAATCAGTTAGGCCAATTACTTATCGAAAAGGCGAAACACTTAGGGAGGCAATTAAACAAACACTTTGTCTGGCTTGGGGTTTGGGATCAAAATAGAAGAGCAATTCAATTTTATAAACGAGCTGGTTTTATCCCTTTTTCCACCCATACGTTTACCTTAGGTGATGACGTCCAAACGGATATCATGATGAAGCTTATGCTAGCCTAAATTTTAATTTTATTATTTTTATAACATTAGCCTCAGAACTATTCACTATATTTGAAACGTTCATTTCATTCATTATGCCAAAAGAAGCTACATTTAGTCGAAAAGAAGTCTTGCAAAAAGCATCTGCCGTGTTTCATCAAAAGGGATACAATGGTACCTCTATGCAGGATTTGGTAGACAGTACAGGGCTTAATCGCTCGAGTATCTATAATTCATTTGGCAGCAAATTGCAATTATTTCTTGAAGCCTTAGCTTTCTATCAATCCTCAAATAATGCCCGAATGAATAAAAGTCTACTCGGTCATCATAATGCTTCGGACACCATCAAAGCTGTATTTGAATTATACTTGCAAGATATTTTAGCAGATAAGGACAAAAAGGGGTGTTTACTGGTCAATTGTAAATCAGAAATGGCCAACCAAGAAGCAAACGTTCAATCATTTCTTGAAAATAATCAGGAAAGAACCTTAGCGATGCTGGAAGATATTGTTTATAACGGTCAGATGGAACGTGTGTTTAATGAAACGCAATCTGCATCAGATTACGCCTTATATCTATATGCATCTCTTCAGGGATTACGCATGACCGGTATTTTACACCAAAATGAACAGCAGTTACGAACCTTAATCAATACCATACTGAAAGTCATACATTAAAATTTTTTTAACTTAATTTGAAACGTTTGTTTCAAAATAAACACATAAATATGAACAGTTTACAAAACAAAGTCGCAGTAATTACCGGAGCCAATAGCGGAATAGGATTGGCTACTGCCAAACTATTTTTGGCACAAGGTGCTAAAGTCGTACTTTCTGGTAGAAGAGCTGAAGCCCTACAAGAAGTTGCCAAAGAGCTTCAAGGGGAATTCATTACGGTAACCGCTGATGTTGCAAATGCAGCAGACAACAAAAAACTTATTGATCAAACCGTAAATAAATATGGTAAGATTGATATTCTTTTCCTTAACGCCGGTGTAGCACCTCCTACTCCTCTAAGTGATGTTACCGAGGATCATTACAACTATATTTTTGATATCAATGTAAAAGGTCCAATTCTCGCTGTAAAAGAAGCCTTGCCGCACATCAATGATGGCGGTACCATTATATTTACCAATTCTATTGTCACACAAAGAGGGTTTGAAAATTTAGGCATATATTCCGCCAGTAAAGGTGCGCTACGTGCCTACCAACGTGTACTGACTGCCGAAGTTAAATCTAGAGGCATACGGGTCAACTCCATTGCCCCCGGACCTATAGATACTCCTATTTACAGTAAAATGGGACTTCCTGAAGAAGTTGTAGAAGAAATGGGGAAAGGATTTGCGCAACAAGTACCTTTAGGCCGTTTTGGTACTTCTGAAGAAATTGCCAATACCGCACTATTTTTAGCTTCCGACAAAGCCTCTTTTATCAATGGTATTGAGCTTGAAGTGGATGGCGGGCTGAGTCAGATTTAAAAAATATTCAATTACCATCTGCTAATTTGGAATTCTAAAGAAGCCTGCTAAAGTCTAGCAGGCTTCTTTATATGCTACAACTACACCAACAACGACTCTCCATTAAGATCCGTAGTCAATACATCACTCATATAGTCAAAAAACGGCCGCAACAACTCATAATGGCCTACTAATTTATCCAAAAAATCTGGCGCTAGCACTTCTTCATCCGTATAGCTATGTGTTACAAAAAAGGCTTTATTTTTAATCAAGTCGATAGCGGGATGCTCCTTACTAAATCCTTTAGGCGCGGTCTTTACCTGATAGTCTTGATTAAAACCTCCAAATGCTTTTTTAAACTCAGGTTCTGCCAGTATAGCACGTATCAGTTCAACATCGATGTCAAACTCTTTGCGAATCCGTAGCAAATCTGCGGGCTCCGGACTAAAAAAACCGCCACCCATCGCGGAGGCACCGGGTTCTATCCGCAGATAATAACCACCTCTTCGATGCGCTCCTGCCCTACTAAAACTAGCACTTCTATGCACATTATAAGGGGTTTTGTTTTTGCTAAAGCGAATATCTCTGTTAATTCTAAAAACCTTAGTTTTCTCAATTTCATCACTTTGGTTAAGACGATCTACCACCGCAGCATAAAATTCTTTTAACGCTTTTTCGTTCGCCTTATACTGCTTTTTGTGTGCATTCATCCAATCCTTATGATTGTTTTGTTTTAATTCAGCTAAAAATTCAAAAACGGAGTGGGGTATTGTTGGATTCATAAATTAAATAAAAACGTATTGATGTGTGTTCTTGTTCTTGTTAAGACAAATGCTTTTCGAAAAAGGTAATCGTTCTCTGCCACGCCAGTTCAGCTGCTTCCTTATCATATCTGGGCGTACTGGTGTTATGGAAACCGTGGTTAACCTCAGGATACACAAAAGCTTCGTGCTCCACATTATGCTCTTGTAAGGCTTTTTCATAGGTGGGCCAACCGGCATTGACCCGTTCATCCAATCCGGCATAGTGTAGTTGCAGCGGCGCTTTGATTTGATCGATATCTTCCGTGGGTTGCCCTCCATAATACGGTGCCGCAGCAGCTAAATCCGGTAAACGCACCGCCATCATATTGGAGATCCAACCACCAAAGCAAAAGCCTACCACGCCAACTTTACCATTACAATCCTTATGATTTTTTAAGTATTCATAGGCCGCAATAAAATCTTCGAGCATTTCACCTCGATCTCTTTTGCGTTGCATCGTTCTGCCTTCATCATCATTACCGGGATACCCACCCAGTGGGGTTAAGGCATCTGGTGCTATCGTAATAAAACCAGCCAGCGCTGCTCGGCGAGCGGTATCTTCGATATAAGGATTTAAGCCTCTATTTTCGTGCACCACCACAATACCGCCTAAGGCGCCCTTGTGTTTTTTCGGTTTGGAGAGTAAGGCATTGATAGCTCCGCCTCCTTTGGGAGATTGGTACGTAATCATTTCCGAAGAAAGCTTAGGATCATTTTTAGCTACCACTGCGGTAGTTTTATAATCGGGTAATAAAAAACTCATTAGCGAAGCTACGGTTACCCCGCCAACGGCATACATACCGAGTCGTTTCATAAAATCCCCACGAGTGAGTTTGTTGTGCGCATAGGCATCGTACAAATCAAAAACTTCTTGCTGTATGTCTTCTTTTTTTAAATGTTTCATGAGCGTGTACAAATGAGATGATGTGGAACTACTTCCGATAGTCTTCTAAAATTACTAAATTCCACAGCCTCGCCTAAAGTTTAACGTAAATTTATCGCAAAACCTTTCTGGAGCTCCGGCTTCCCTCCTATTTTCGTGTAGGTTTCGTTGTAAAATGTAGCCTGCAGCCCAAAAACTAGTGTATATTCAATATATTTACGTACGTATTTAAGTACCGGTTATGACAAGAGCAGAAATTATTGCCAATATCGAAGAGCAAAAAAAGAATCCTAATTTAAAATTAGAACTCAAAGAGAAAACAGAATATTTTACCAATCTGTTATTCTATACCCTTTTTGATTCCAACACCGAAGTAGCCAAAAACATTGATATGTTGGAGGTCACCTTTGCGGAGTTAATCGATCTGGCCTGCTGGGAAACCGAAAAACCCTGTAGTAAGATATGGCAATCCTATTTGGAAAAATTACCGGTAATCTTAGAAAAACTGAATCTCGATGCAGCGGCTTTCATCAAAAGTGATCCTGCAGCGAATTCTATAGAAGAGGTGTACCTGGCCTATCCGGGTTTTTATGCTATCGCCATTTACCGTTTGAGTCACGAGTTGTTTAAATTTGGGTTACCGCTCATCCCAAGACTGATGACCGAATATGCGCATCGCCTAAGCGGTACCGATATCAATCCAGGTGCAGTGATTGGGGAATCCTTTTTTATCGACCACGCTACCGGTATTGTCATTGGCGAAACCGCAATCATCAAAAACAATGTAAAAATATATCAGGGGGTTACCCTGGGCGGATTGTATGTAGATCGCAAGCTGCGCAACGTAAAACGACATCCTACCGTAGAAGATAATGTAACCATCTATGCCAATGCCACTATACTAGGCGGCAATACCGTGATCGGTGCTAATAGTACGATCGGTGGTAATGCGTGGATTACTGAATCCGTGCCGCCCAATTCGTTAATAACCAATACTGCAGAAATTAAGATTAAAAAAGTGATTTAAATGTCGCACTCTATCCTAGACCTCATTGGCAATACCCCTTTGGTAAAAGCCACCACGCTACTCAACAACCCTAACATCAAACTCTACCTTAAACTCGAAGGGCACAACCCTGGCGGTAGTGTTAAAGATAGAGCCGCCTATAATATGATCAAAGCGGCACTGGATCGTGGAGACATCAATACAGACACCCAACTTATTGAAGCCACTAGTGGTAATACCGGTATTGCCTTAGCGATGATTGCCGGTTTGTTTCAACTCAACATTGAGCTGGTGATGCCCGAAAATTCTACCAAAGAACGCGTACAAACCATGCGTGCCTATGGCGCTAAGGTTACCCTGACCTCGGCGGATATCGGTATTGAGGGAGCTCGAGATTATGCCGAAGCCAAAGTAAAGAATGAGGGCTATGTAATGTTAAATCAGTTTGCCAATGACGATAATTGGAAAGCCCATTACAAAACCACAGGTCCCGAAATATGGCGCGATACTGAGGGGCAAATCACTCACTTTGTATCCTCTATGGGCACTACCGGTACGATAATGGGCACCTCTACTTATCTCAAAGAACAAAACAAGGCCATACAAATTGTTGGGGTGCAACCCACTGACGATGCTAAAATCCCCGGCATCCGTAAATGGCCACAGGCGTATTTGCCTAAAATTTTTAATCCCGCTAAAGTAGATCAGGTCATTGAAGTAAGCCAGGAAGAAGCTACGGAGATGGCCAAACGATTGGCCAAAGAAGAAGGCGTCTTTGCGGGGATGAGCAGTGGAGGCTCCGTTACGGCGGCTTTAAAATTAGCAGCAACCTTGGATAGCGGTGTTATTGTAGCCATTATCTGCGATCGCGGTGATCGCTACTTGAGCTCGGATTTGTTTGCGGACTAACCCTTAGATGAATTTTTATATCTTTAAGGTAATTAACAAATAGTATATTCATTTGTATAAATAAATATAAATGGTAATAAACACAACGGTGCGTTTATTCTACTATTGGCAATAATTATGAAGAATCGAAGTAATAGCTTACTTCAAAAACACTAATTTAGCCAAAAAGTTTATTTAAGATATACCCAAATATAGTTATACTAAATTTTGACTTAGGTGTGAGAGGTGATTATAATAACCTATATGCATTTTTAGACAATAATAATGCTTTAGACTGTGGGAATTCTAATTCTGCTTTTGAATATCATTTTAGAGGGACGGATTTAACCTATGATGATAAATTTGAACAATTAAAAACAGATATAAACAAAACGGTTAAATTCGAAAAGAACGATAGACTTTATGCGATTGTACATAATGATGAGGGAATTCCTAGAGGTAAATTCTTATTTGGACAAAGGAAAACCCCAGTGTGGGATGGTTTCGGGCGCAAAGAAGAAGATGATACACTCCCATTTTAATTATGAAATCAATAATACTTGATACAGGCTATTGGATAGCTTTATTCAATCCAGAAAAAGAGATTGATAAACAAGAAGTTGTTGAATTTGTATCAAATTTAATAGATGAAAATAATTATAAAATAATCATTCCGTTTCCAACTCTATATGAGTTTTTAGATTCAAAATTATCAAGAAAAAAAGCTAGTAAATTAAATCTACAAAAGGAATTATCTAAGAGTAAATATGATAAAGTTTACGATGACAAATACAGAGAAAAAGCTCTAAAAACTTTTACACATAATTTTTCGTTCAATGTCGGAGATATAAGTTTAGTAGATGAAGTGATCAAAGAAATGATTTTTGATGATAACTTAAGAACTGACATTATAGTAACTTTCGATGAGTCTTTAAAAAATTTCGCTAAATCTATGAACTTAGAAGTTATCGAATAAAAACCCTTGCCAACACTATTTGTCTTCAATTGCTAGGTTTAAGAATTAAAACCAAAAGTATAGGATTTATTTACAAATTTACAATTGAAAAATAAAGGTCTGTGCTTCTTTGGTCGCCAATTAAAGATACACCTCCCGTTATATTTAATTCAAGAAAACATAAATTGAGGTAAATTTACCTTGTTTAATTAGATTATATCATTATTTTCACTAAATTTGAGGTAAATTTACCGCAAATAAATGATAAGTGATATATTAAATAGTAGTTTTAAGACGAACAAAGACCTTGAAAGACTACTCAAGGACAAACTTAAATCGACTGGACTTAGTAAAACTCATTTTGAAAGGCTTTCAGGTATTCAGAGAAAAAGTTTAGATGGCATATTAAAAAAATCGTCTAAACAAACGGACATTTTGAATCTTTTAAAATTAGGAGAATTTTTAGAATTAAACTTAGAAGAATTATTAATCCTTCATTTTAAAGATAGACCTAAAGAGGAAATAAAAGATTTACAAAACTCAATGGATATAACATATATCAACAAAAATTTTGATTTAAAAACATTAGCTAGTCTAGGTTTTATCAATATAGATGATAATGTAGAACAATTATCAGAAAGAATATGTGAATTTTTTGAACTCGATTCAATTTACGATTACGAAAAAGATTTAAACGACGCTTTATATAGTAGAACAAAAAGGTCTTACAGTGACAAGATGAAAGACTTTTGGATTAAATCTTCCTACAAGTATTTTGAGTTAATTGATAACCCTAACGAGTATTCCCGAAAAGATTTAGTCGATTTAATACCAAAAATAAAACCTTATACGCAAAATGTTGAAAAAGGACTACTAACAGTTTTCCAAGCTTTGTTTAATATTGGAGTTACCGTTGTATTTCAACCGTCTTTGCCTAAAACACAAATTCGAGGTGCAACTTTTTATATTAATAATAAACCGTGTATTGTGATAACAGACCTGAATAAAAATTATGCCACTATTTGGTTTGCTCTTATTCACGAACTAAATCATGTTTTATTTGACTTAGACACAATAGAAAACACAAAATTTCACTTATCAGGAGAGCCTGATTTATTTCTATTACAAGAAGATAAAGCGAACGAATTTGCATCAGAATATCTATTATCTTCTGAAAAAATGAGATATATCGAAAAACTTATAGACAATCCATTAATTGTAAAAAGATTTGCAAAAGAATGTCAAATTCATCCTTGCATAATCTATTCGCAGTATCAATGGAGGCAATCAGAACTAGGCAATAATTATTGGGGATTTTTCAAAGAGTATTTTCCTGATATCAATTTGGCTACTAAAAATCTAAATATTTCAAATTGGGATGCTGAGTCTTTAAAGATTGCAGCAGAAAATATAAGAGAACTTTTAACAGTATAATATGAAAGAGGAAAATAAGGAGATAGAAAAGAAAAAAAGAGAACTATCACAAGCTGATATTGAAAGATTAGAAATTATTCAAAAATCAGAAGAAGTTAAAGGAGAACAGCTTTCTATAAATTTAAATTCTGAACTAGAAGTAGAAAATGAAGCTTTAAAATTACTCGGTCAAACTATAGATGATCCAGTTGAGAAATTTCAGCTGTACTATCATGGATTGACAAAACTTCTTAAAGATAACTTACCAAAAGGTAAAGAAAACGAACAAGTTAGACGTATAGTTTATGATGAAAAAAACATATTAATTAATCGTGGTGCCAAAAAAAATGAGCAAGGTATTAGAGGTAGTGATGGAAGAATGGCTTACATTGAAGATTTAGAACTTGCTATTCAAATCGTTGCTGATTGGATTTCAAAAAAAGGTTCAGCTTCAGAATTATTTATGGCATTTTGGGACAAAAATGAAGAACTTGGATACGAACATCAAGATTAAAAAACTATCAAGAAAAATATATCTTATGAATGCCTTAGCCTACTCTTCGAAGTTTGTAATTTCGAAGCACTATTCGGTGTGTACTTGATAAATTAGTTGCTTAAACCACGCAACTACTATTTGTCGAGACCGTAATGCGTAATCAAATAATAAAATGAAAAAAATTAAACAACTTCTTGTCTGTTCTTGTATATGTTTACTTGTTGGATGTACTAATTCAGATAAACCGATTGTCATAATTTCTGACGCAACTAATTTGGGAAAAACCATAAATGACGGAGGAACATATAATCAAGTTGTGGATGATAAATTAAATAAACTTATTGATCATATCAACGGAACAAGCAGTTCTATTTTAGGTTTAAACAATAATCAAATTGCCATACTCGACATTTTTGAAAATAAATCAAATTATATTTGGTATGTTACAGATATGAAAAAGGGAATATTTTACAGATTTATTTCGAACAAAAAAATTGACAGCATCCAATATGCGGAACGTAAATCTTTAGATGTTAAATCTGATCTAAAAACTCTGAATAAAAAATAAAAAACCCACTCTTCTAAGTTTGTAACTTCGAAGCACTATTCAGAATGTATTTTTTATATTAGGTGCTTAACCAAAGAACAAACCCTATACAGCACTATTGGTATCAACATTTAAAAAATTATTTCTAATATTCTTTCTTGGCTTTTTTGCCTGTAAATCAGGATATGATTCATCTTCGAAAAATTGCACTACCAAAGCACAGAAAGAAATTTTAGTACAAGCGGTGCAATTATTTGAGTCCAAACTGCAAAAACGGTACACGGATATTTCAATTGAAGCAGCTTATTTTGAATTCATATCTGATTTGGTAGATAAAGAACTATCCATTGGGTTTTTTCAAGATTCCTTAGCATTAAAAATTAGAAATTTGAACTTATGGACTGAATCAACACGTTCAGAAAAAGAAGAAAAACTAGAGAAAAAAATATTTAATGTTGATGCCATGAATCCAATTCGCGTAAAACTAAGTGCTAATTTTTCAACTTGTCTTGCTAACAGCATTGACTGGAAACTTGGAACGAGCAGTTTTTTACGAATGAACTCAAAATATCGACTAAGCCCCAGACTCGCACAAAAATATTTATATAGGGCAAGCGAATACGACCTAAGAAAATTTGAGAATAGATTAGCTATTGTACTTGGTGTCTATTATCAAACCATGTTTAACATTCTTCATATTGATGCCAACCAAAAGTATTCTAAGCAGTTTTTTGGAACTTAATTAAGGAAATCCTGTCAAATACCATTTTATTTGTAATTGTTATATTGCTACTTCAATATTTAGTAAATCTAAGCCTTAACGCTTGTACAAGATTTAAAAAAATGAAAAAATTAATTATACTACTTACTTTTCTTCTTTCATACAATGGATTCGCACAAGATAACATCAATCCAAAGGAATTAATTGGATTTGGATGTTATATGGGCGGGATAAGTTCGGACATTGTTAATGATGTAACTTTTGAGATTCGTGACAAAAAATATAAAAAGGTTATTAAAAAATTGAAATCAAAAAATCCTGCAGAGCGATTTATGGCGGTAATTGTGGCGGAACGATTATCAGAACTGGACAAATACCAGCTTACAGCAACGGACAAAGAGTTAATTAAAAAAGCATATCTATCGACTGATTTGGTCTCTGTATGTTCAGGTTGCACCTATTTCAATCAAATTCAGTTAAAAAAATTACTCGTAAAAGACAAAGAAAATGTTATGTGGACGTATGCCAACTATTGGTTGAACGATAATTTTAAATAAAAAAGGAATTGACTTACGAAGAAATAAGAATTGAATTTGAGAAGTTTGTTGGAAATGAAAAATATAATCATTTTATCTTATCTCTTTATGATACGTTTCCTTTAAAAAAAAGACTTTTATTTTGGCAAGAATCCTTGTTAAAGGACTTTTTTAATAAATACGACTTAGAAACAATCGAATACGAACAAATTTATAGGATATTCAACCGTTGTCCTGTCCATCATTATAAATTGAAGCATGACACCGTTACCATAATCGATGGAAATGAAGTTAACTCAACAATCTCTTATAGAAAAGAAAAGAATCTTTTTCCTATGGCTAACATTTATGCACCAAGAGATTTAAATAGGTTTAGTTATCCCAAAAAAGTGAATGTCGTTTTCTGTAGTAGATGCAGAAAAGTCTATGAAGAATATCATTGATACCGATGTGATACAATAATTATTATAATCAAATTACAATAAAGATATTATATTTTGAGAATTCTTGTAATATACATTTTGATCAGCACGATTTGTTTTGGATGTACCGATAATAATTCAAATTGGAGCTCTGAAAAGTTTGCTACTATTTTCTACGGTTCAAAAATTAAGAATGAAAAATTTAGACTTACGTTTACTAAAACCGATAGATCTCAGAAATATACGTATGTTAATCTAATTGATACCACAAAAACCTTCTCCATAAAGAAAATCATGGATTCAAATACTATTTTCTTTGGCTTTGAAAAATTTATAAAAACTAATACAAAGTCTTTTAAGGACAATAAGCTTAATTCTATTGAATTTGATTATTATCACTTAGAAGATCCTGTAACTGATGGTACAGGACCCATATTATTTAACTCATCTTATGGGCTTCTTGCTATAAAAAATATTTTTGGGCCAACGGTCATATTGCTTGATTCCAAAGATCATAATTTGGCTGAACGTATAATTGACAAACTGAAATAATACTTATTACCTCAAAATATGAATGAATTTATAATTATCGCTATTTTGATCATTCTTTTTGGAGCGTTCTTATACTGGGCTTATCTACCAGACTATCGAAGAAACCCGAAAGAATTTTGGCGGACTTTAATCGGAATGCCAATTGGTATGTTATTAGGCGGAATTGGTTATACAACTTTGAACGAAAAAATAAAAAGATGGGCTTTGAACAAAGATAAAAAGACAACAACCAAAAAATAAAAATCAAATCCGAATGCCCCATACAATAAGTTACTAGTAATCCACTTTTACTTAATATCTAATTACTCATAATAGATGTCCTTGCTACTACTCAAATTAAATTTAAATATAAGATGAAAAAAGTTTGGAAGCTACCTGAATCCAAATCAAACCAATTGATTTTAATTAAAAACCAAACCATTTATAAAGGAAATCTTGATCCGGACAAAATCAATAAACTACCTTTAAATCCTGAAATTTCTTTACCTAACGAAATTGAAAAAGAATTGTTCAGCATACCCTATCCATACATCAAAAAAATAAGCAACCAAAAAGGAGTCAAACACATAAAAATATATTTTGGTAAAGACTCTGAGGAAGAACTCCACATAGCAAACGAAAAAACCAAAAAAGAAATTTTTGAATGCTTAAAAATGGATATTCCCGGGTTAACCTATAAATCAGAATTACCTGGCTTTTTCAATTATTGCAAGGCACAAATTTTTGCCATCTTAATGCTTACAGGAATTTTTATTTGGAGTCTGTATTATGCCATTGAAATTGAAAAAGGTACTATTTTCGAACTGCGAGGCGGTGGCGGCGGTAGAATTGGAATAGGAGGTCTAGTTTTTATACTCGGTAATCTAGGGGTAACAAAACTTATAATTGGATATTCCACAATTATGGGTCTTACTTTATTTTCGTTATTTCGTAAACTAAAATCCAGATCGGAGCGAGAAATTCTTTTTAGATAAAAACATATACTCCACAATTCGAAGTTTGTAACTTCGATGTAATAGTATTAATGCCTCAAGAGATTTAGAAAGATTTAGTTATCCAAAACAGTTGAAGTCGTTTACGGTATTAAATTCAGAAAAGTCTATGAAGACTATTATTAAGCTTCTTATGTAATAAGACGTTTTAAAAACTAACACCTTGTACATCAAGCTTACTATTGGCTAATTCCTATCTGTTATTAATGATAAAAACGAAAAATAACATAAGTACAGGCATAATTCAAATGGTATTGTCCGCATACTGGATGTATGAAACGATATATCTTTATTACCAATATCATTATACTGATCTACTTTTTGCTTTTATGTATCCTGATTGGGTTTTATTTGCAAATATATTTCTTTGCTTGGTAAACCTATTTCTTGGTTTACAATTAATCTGTAGTAAAATAAAGCTTAAAAAGAGCTACGGTTTTATGGTGGTTTCAATAGTAATTGGAATTATCATTAATAACTCCTATTACCTAATATAAAAAACGAGTCACATCAATTTACCCTATGAAAGACCCTCTTATTAAGCTCCCAGATATAATGGAGAAGTGAAGACCAATTATTGACCAAATGCTGCTGGATAATCCAAAATAACTCTTACTATCGCTTTATAATAGTAATCGATTGCCTACCTTTCGGCAAACAGCTTCGGTTGGTATTTGCGAGGTAAATTGCTTAACTACAGCATTCGCCCTACACCAAACCTCAGTAACAAAGGAGTAGTGAACATTATAACAGAAACTTACCATACACAAAACCATACATCTTAATGACAAAATTTTTAAACCCATTGCTTACCACCTTTTTGGCGATAACCGCAATTAGCTCCATACAAGCCCAAGATTGCCTATGTAGTGAACTCTATGAAAAAGCTGTAGCGACCTATGAACAAGATTATTCTTTATTTATTTATAAAGTTACGGACGAAAACAGGGATTTGTACACCGCCCATAAGCAAGTGATGCGAGCCAAGGCAAATAAAACTATCGGTGTAAGCGATTGTAGAGCAGTGCTGGAGGAGTATCTTCAATTCTTTAGAGATGGCCATACCTACATTATAAATAAGAGCACCAGTGAGATTAACGAAGAGCACATAGAAATTTCAGAAGCTGAGTATAAAGAAGAGTATGTTAAAAATAATTACAACTTAAATCCAATTTTTGGTATTTGGAAAAGTGGAAACTATACCGTTGCTATCATTCCCAATCCAGAGGGCAGTACAACGGTTCGGGATTTTGTAGGGGTGATTACAGCTAGTGGTAGCTCCAATTGGGAGCCATCTGATATTAAATTTGAAATTACTACTACTTATGGAAAACCCTACAAGATAAAATACATGATGGGCGACCATTCCATTAAAAATACAACAGGTCAACTACTAAGCAGATCAACATTAGAAATAGACGGTTTACAATGGAAAAAAATATGGCCTACAACCACAGCTGAACCCAATCGTGATGCCATAGCAACAAAATTTAACGAATTTCATCTTACCTATGTGGACAAGATCCCCTATTTAAGACTTCCTGACTTTTATTCTGTTCAGCCTTCATTTGTAGATAGCCTACTACAGGCGCACCATACAAATATTATAAAAGCAGACATCATGATTGTTGATGTCAGAGGAAATAAAGGGGGAAATGACGCAACCTATTTTCCTGTATTACCCTACATGTTAAATGGCCCAATAAAGCTCCCTGCCAGTGGTTTTTGGTTGAGTGATTATAATATTCAAACATTTATGGATTACGATACAGGAGAACCCAATAAGAAAGTTGAAGACTATACCGAAACAGAAAAGGCAGGTTATGACCTAATGATGGCCAATAAAGGCACCGCATTTTTTGATTATCCAGAGTATGCGTTCACTTTTAAAGCAGATACCCTATACAACGGACCTAAAAAAGTCATTATGCTCATAGATAAAGAAACTGCAAGTTCTGGAGAAACTTTTGTGTATAGGGCAAATCAAAGCAACAAAGTTGTGGTGTACGGTCAAAATACAGCAGGAGTTGTGGATGGGTTTAATGGTTTATCAAAGGATATAGGTTGTTTTGAAGTAGTTTTTCCATCCTCCTACCGCGCCAAAGATATCAAGGAAAACCCTATTGACCCATATGGAATAGCGCCCGATGTATTTGTTGACGAAAAAGTAGATATCATTCCGTATGCAATTGCTCATATGAAGGAATTACTTAAAAATACTCGTCAATAATCGAAAAATAGTATTACACCATTCAAATGATTGAACAGACAATGAGAAATGTATGTTACATAGCTACGTTATTTTTAGTTTTAGGTTGTACTAAACAATCCACTGAAACCAGATATTATCCTTCAAAAAGCTCATTCCCTATTGAAAAAATAGAATTAGTCGATTTGGATACCGTACAATTGAATTTCAAAGAATTAACAAATAAAATTGCTAGGTATTATAATGAAGAAAAAAGATTATTTGTGGAGTTTAATGACAGTACAATAAAGAAACAGGTTATTCCTTATACTTATGATGGTGGATTAGTGAAATTCAAAAATGTACTTCGAATAAAATCTGACTCCATTTTAATTGATAACGGTTATCCAATTAGCGAACTAAAAAGAATTTTAAAAAGACATTTTGAAAATAAAGGTCGTGTACCTCACTACTCAGATGCTCCTGAAAGGGCTCTTGTAGAAGTCACTATCGATACCAGTATGAATGGAAAAGAACTCAAAGAAGTGCTCATTAAAATAACTCGAGCATTTGATGAAATCAATGAGGAAACCAAGGATACCTTAAAATTGAGAGTTTTCTTTGATTATTTCAGGCAACTACCTTTACCGCCACCACCTCCTAATATGAAATCTAAATATAAATAAGAAAGGTGGTACAAACACGTATCCTACGAAAAACCTTAGACCTGTTGTCTACCTTACTACTTTATTTAGATCATTATATGGACTATAAGTTGTATTAAATATGGGCACTTCCCTCCTTGATACCGCTAACTTAGAAATTAGCTACAGGATGTTATGACATTCCTTTTTGTTTAGTACATTAGCTACTATAAACGCTTTGTAAACCCAGACAAACAACTGGTCTAATATTCAAAAAACCTTAGACGAATTTAATCCTATGTCCCAACTGGTAGCGTACCGCGAAAAATTAAACCTAACCCAAGAAGAACTTTCAGAAAAGTCAGGAGTTTCAGTACGAACTATCCAACGTGTAGAATCCGGTATTGATCCAAAAGGATATACCCTGAAAGCCCTGGCCAAAGCACTGGAGGTAGATGAAGCTCAACTGTTACAAAAAGAGGTAGCTGTATCAACCACCACTTTTAACATAAACAATCTCATTAACCTGTCTACGTTGCCAGTGGTTTTTATTCCTATAGTCAATGTTGCCGTTCCCTTATTTATTGCATTGCTTAAACAACATTTCAATGCTATCACCAAACAACTTATAACCCTTCAAATACTTTGGGCGATAGTTATGCTACTTACTTTTGTAATCGGTAACCTGATTAATTTTGGAAACCTGGGTCGAGATATAATAATCGGAGCACTCCTACTACTCGTACTCGTTAATGCGTTTATGATCATAAGAAACAGTATTGAACTTAACAAGAACAACCAACTGTACTTTTATGTAAAATTTAATATTATCTAAGGCTATATAGGCGCTGGCGGCTTTTTGGCGGTGATTTGGCAGGTCATCTAGTGCTTTTGCCTTGTCTTATTTAGTGACTTTTGTATCCATCGTATTTAAAACAAAAGTCTATTAGCAATGCACACAACAATATATCAATTACTAGCTATTGGAGTATTCGTACTCATGGGTTGTTTTTCTTCGCATAGTCAGCAACACTTTCAACAGCTAGATAGTGTATTTGCCCCTTGGGATTCCCCTAATCATCCTGGTGGTGCCATCATGGTAGTTCAAAACAATACCACCATTTTCTCCAAAGCCTATGGCTTAGCCAGTTTGGAGTACGATATCCCCAACACTACAAAAACACGGTTTAACATTGGCTCGATTTCTAAACAATTTACTGCTATGGGGATTGTGTTACTGGAGCAACAACATAAACTCTCCTTTGACGATGATATTCGCAAATACCTTGTAGAACTACCCGATTTTGGAGAGACCATTACCATTCGACATCTATTACATCACACTAGTGGATTAAGAGACCTACACGGACTGCTTGCCCTGGCTGGATGGAGAGCCACCGATATAGCAACGAATGAGGATCTTTACCGAGTTCTTCAAAATCAGAAAGACCTTAACTTCAAACCCGGTGAGGAGTTTTTATATTGCAATACAGGCTATATCCTACTAGCCAAAATCATAGAACGGGTAACCAACTCCTCATTCCCTACCTGGATGAAGAATACTATATTCGACCCCTTAGGGATGCAAAACACCTACGTAGCCGCTAAACCAGATCGTATTGTTACCAACAATGCCACCTCGTACAATGGCAATAATCCATTTAGACGAGCTATAGAACATTGGGGATACTATGGCTCTGGTAACATTTACTCTACAACAGCAGATCTTATGCTGTGGTTGCAAAATTTCATACATCCTAAAAAAGAATGGAGTGACGCTTTTAGTACCTTAGTAACCACCACGCCCTTGCATAACGGATATCAAACCAACTATGGTTTTGGGGTTCGAATAGAGGAACATCTTGGAAAAAAAATGATTCAACACGGTGGTGCTGTTGGAGGTTATAGAGCGGTTGCCAGAGTTTATCCAGAAGAACACGTTCAAATTGTAATTTTAACCAATTTTTCGAATAGCGGTATGGGATCCAAGCTAAATGCAATAACTAATATTATTTTTGATACCGAAGAAAGCACAGTGATAACGACTCCTAAAACGCAGCAATCAACCAATTATGCTACCCTATCCAACCAACAACTTTCTAAATTCGAAGGCATTTATTGGAGCGATGAGGAAAAATACGGACGTAAAATTTATATAAAAAAGGATAGGTTGAGATACGAAACCCCATCGGGTGTAGCATATCCATTAGTACCTATAAATGCTTCGACTTTTCAATTAATAAACGTAGGCGAATATGTATTACTTCATTTTGAAACAGCTAACAAGGTTCCAAAAATCACGGTATCGATTCCAAATCAAATCCCTGGTAGTCTAACGCTGCATCAAACAATAGCATCGGATAATTCAACTGATCCGAGAGCGTATATTGGAGCGTATTACAGTCCAGAATTGAAAACAACCTATACCATTTTGCAAGAACAGACAGAGGTGTATTGTGAGCACATCAGACACGGAAAAATCAAATTAAAACGAGTATTTGATGATATATATGCTGGTACTTGGCCAGTGGATACCGTTGAAATAAAAAGAGATGCTAACAGCAACGTAATTGGGATGAAAATTTCTAATGGCAGAACCCGAAATGTTTGGTTTCGTAAAATAGATTAGAAGCAAACCAAATGATATACGAGAATAGCTTTATGGTACAATGTCAAGTTTACACAGTTAATGATAACATCATCCTTCCTGTCCAGGAGGTATTTGAGAAACGCCTTAATACTATGCCTCATTCCTATTTGTTTCGTAATTTAGGAGTTGCAACGCATAAGGAACCTAGCCAAATGGTGAAGCTTCCTCAAACAAAAGCCTACGTGTACAAAACCGTATTTGAAATTACCCAAATGGATTGCCCCTCAGAAGAAAATCTGATCCGAATGCAACTCGATGGAATTTCAGGTATTGCACATCTGCATTTTGATATCCCCAACCGTACATTATCCGTGTATCATCAGGGCACCGTTGCCCCTATCGAAAACGCTGTTTTAGCGCTCAATTTAGGCGGAAAGAAAATCGCAACGGAACCTACGGAACAACGTACTTTTAAAGAACAAACCACACAAAAAAAGCTACTTTATACGGTACTCATTATTAATTTTGCGTTTTTCGTCATCGAAATGACCACTGGCCTCCTTGCTACGTCAATGGGATTGGTAGCGGACAGTTTGGATATGCTGGCAGATAGTTTTGTGTATGGAATAAGTCTATTTGCTGTTGGCGGAACCGTGACTAAAAAAAAGCGGATTGCCAAATTAGCAGGATATTTTCAAATGATATTGGCTTGTATTGGATTTGCAGAAGTACTGAGAAGGTTTTTTGGAACGGAGCAGCTACCCGACTTTAGTACGATGATCATCGTTTCGCTATTAGCACTGATCGCCAATGGTATTTGCTTGTACCTATTACAAAAGTCAAAAAGCAAGGAAGAAGCGCATATGAAAGCCAGTATGATATTTACCTCTAATGACATTATTATTAATTTAGGCGTAGTCCTCGCCGGAGTTTTAGTCCTTTGGCTGAACTCCAGTCTACCAGACTTAATTATCGGAACTATCGTTTTTGGGTTAGTCATTCAGGGAGCGCTCCGTATACTAAAACTCGGAAAGTGAATTGTTATCAAAACTTTTCCTACTTTTCCTAACTCATAAATGTTATACCCAGAACAATATCATGAAGATTAACATCATTTACCTAATAATTTGTTTACTTACCTGTTTGTCTTGTCAAAACAATTATGGCGACAAACTTGAGACATCTAAAAGTAATGCAATTGATAGCTTAGCCAATCGTTATCTTCAATTAAACAGATTTAGTGGAACCATAGTTATAGTTAAAGATAAAGCTACGATCTACCAGCGGAGTTTTGGATTCGCTGATTATGAAAACAAAATTCCTTTTACCAACCAAACAGCTTTTAAAATCGGAGAAATATCTGATGTAATAACGAATAACATACTGGAGGGATTGATAATAGAAAAACAAATAGACCCCGCTGATAAACTATCAAAATACCTACCCAACCTTAAAAAAGGTGCTACAATACAAGATATACTAAAAAAAGAAACAGAGGTTGATAAAAACATCAAAGGAAAACTCATTGAGGGTTTAAGCAATAATAGCTACCAGAAAAATCTCGAAACATACAGCGCTAATTTAAATCTGGAAAACACTTATTTTCAGAAAAAGGATACCAACAGTGCTGTAGGCTACCTGTATCATAATTATAGAAACAAAGGATTGGAATTACAAAGGTCTCCAACCTATAATTTGAACGAAGCTTATAGCAGTAGCGGATTAAAATCCACTGGAAGCGACTTGATAAAAATTGTAAACGCCAATCCTAAAGAACTAAATATTTATGGTTACTTAGAAAATGATGGATTTAGTTACGCTTTGGTTAATAATCTAAAAGACAGCATTTCTATTGTTGTATTAAGCAACCGTAGACATCCAGTTACTAAGGAAATAACAAAAAGTACTGTAGCAATTCTAAAAGATGAGGACTATAAACTACCACTTTTGAGAACACCATTTCCGATTGACACCTCCACCTTAAAGAATTATACAGGAGCCTATTCGTTAAATGAAAATGTAAACTTTGAAGTTCAAAAGACAAAGGATAGTCTGTTTGTGGTACTTGGACCCAATACAGTCCCTCTAATACCGCAGTCATCAAATCAATTTTATATGCAGCATATGGATGCTGCTATGAAATTTCTAAGAGATTCAAAAGGTATAATTGATCGAGTCCTTCTTTTAAATGGATTTATCGATAGTGACCAAATAGCCTATAAAAATGAATATCAAAATTGAAACGAAAAGATTAATTCTCAGACCGATAAATAGTAAGGATGCTGATTTTATTTTAGCATTAGTGAATTCAAAAGGTTGGCTACAATTTATCGGTGATAGAAATGTTTTGGATAAAAAAGATGCCGAGAATTACATTCACAAGATACTTGATAATGAACACTTTTTTTATACTGTTTTTGAAGTAAAATCTTCTCAAAAAGCTATTGGAATTCTTACGCTTCTTAAAAGAGAAGAAGAACAATTTCCTGATTTTGGTTTTGCGCTTTTACCCCAATTTGAAAAAAAGGGATACACCTATGAAGCAAGCAGTTCTTATCTCGAAATCTTGAAAAAAACAGACAATTACAAACATATTATTGCCATAACCAAACCGGATAATATGAAGTCTATAAAACTTTTAAAAAAACTTGGATTTCAATATACCGCCGATCATAAAAAAGGTTATGAACAATTATCCTATTATCGCTTTGTAAGCGGAAAAAAATAAACCGTAATAATCGTTATTGGTTTCCGAGCATATTATGATTGTGCTTTTAAATGACTTAGTCTTTACCTTACGGTATTAGGAAGCGCTTTGTGATTAGCGTTAAAGTTCCTATCTTACAGAAAAAGAACGCTTATGATGACTACAAACGGCCTAACCTCTGCGCTCCTACAACGTTTTCCCTGTATACTATTTCATAACCCAAACCCAAAGTAATTATGGGGTACCTGCACAAAATATTGCAAATGGATAAAGTCATCTTATTGATGAGCCTGATTGTACTGGTTACACATCTAGGAGCTGCACAAAATACGGTTGATCAACGCATCGATGCAAACTTTAAGAATACACTATTGCTTCACAAAGCGTTAGTAAGCCTTCCAAATCTTCCGGATAATGAAGCATCGATGCTAGATAATATAAATTGGGTAGCTAAGGAGTATCGGCAATCAGACTTTACAACCACCTTACTACCTACATCCACCCTTCCCATCCTATTAGCAGAAAAAGTAATTGACCCAAAATTGAAAACAGTGTTGTTCTATTTTCACATTGATGGACAACCCATAAATCCCCAATCCTGGGATCAAAAAGATCCTTTTATCCCGGTATTAAAGAAAAAAAATACCAACGATCAATGGCAAACCCTGGATTGGTCAGCACTGAATGAAACTATTGATGATGAATGGCGAATTTTTGCCAGAGCAGCAGCGGACGATAAGGCTCCCATAATTATGCTGCTAGAAGCACTTCGGGTGCTGAAGCTAGAAATGAAAAAAGAACCCCAATTTAATATTAAAATAATTTTTGATCCCGAAGAAGAATATGGTTCAAAAGCACTTTTGTCGACACTTGAGACCTATAAAGATCGCTATGCAGCGGATTATTTTATAGTGATGGATGGACCCATGCATCCTACCAACAAACCCACACTTACCTTTGGCTGCAGAGGAATTGCCAGCTGTTCGATAACGACGTATGGTGCCAAGCTACCACAGCATAGTGGCCATTATGGTAATTATGTGCCTAATCCAGTATTCCATCTTGCCAAACTACTAGCGAGTATGAAAGATGATCAGGGAAAGGTGTTGATACAGGAGTATTATAAAGGGATTGGGATCGATCAAAAAATCAATCTGCTGCTCAAAGCAGTTCCCTACGATGCGACAGCGTTGCATACTCAATTAGGAATATACAGTTCAGAAGAAGTCGGTCAAACCTATCAGGAAGCCTTACAATATCCTTCGCTGAATGTGCGTCAAATAGAAACCTCGTGGAAAGGTAAAGGCCTTAAAACGGTAATCCCAGCCTATGCGACGGCGCATATGGATGTAAGGCTGGTTCCAGAAACTGAAGGCACCGAACAATTAGCAAAAATAAAACAACACATCATACAACAAGGGTACTATGTAATCGATAGAGACCCCACAGATGAAGAAAGACTTACATATCCTAAGATCGCAAAATTCATAGCCGCTCCAAGGGTAATTAATGCCTTTAGAACCAACCCTGAAGCTAATTTTGGAAAACAAATAAGATCCCAGCTGAGTAATGAATTTGAAGACACGCCTATCGTCATTCGCCTTATGGGCGGAACGGTACCCATTGTTCCATTAATAAATGCGCTAGATCTACCAACCTTAATTGTGCCTATGGTGAATATGGATAATAATCAGCACAGTCCCAATGAAAATATTCGGGTTGGTAATATCCGACAAGGTATAAAAATTTGCCTGGCCATCTTAAACACAAAACTTTAACTATAAAACATAAGTTTTCAAAAGGTTGAAGACTACTGAAAGCACACAAATCAAAAAAAAATTATGAAACACTACTACCTAATTATACTTACACTTATCACCCTACTATGTAGTTGCAATACAGATAAAGAACAAGCTAATAAAATAATACCAAAGGAACCCGTTTCGAGAGATCTGGCAGCCATACAAAAAAGTGGAAAACTCAAAGTATTAATTACTTATAGCAGTACCAGTTATTTCTTGTACCGTGGCCAACCTATGGGTTTTGAATATGAACTCTTAGAACGATTAGCAGCACACCTTGATCTCGAACTGGAATTGGTATTGGTTAAAAATATGGATAGCATTTTTCATAACCTCAATGAAGGCGAAGCTGATATGATTGCGCATGGGTTAACCATCACCAAAGACCGCAAAAAAGAAGTATCGTTTACGGAGTATTTATACCTAACCCAACAAGTTTTAGTGCAAAAAAAACCTGATAACTGGCGAAGCCTGCGTTGGAATACGTTGGAAGATAGTTTATACCACAATGCGATTGATTTAATCGGTGACACCGTAGCGGTACGAGAAAATTCATCGTATATAAAAAGAATTGAAAATTTGTCTAGAGAATTAGGTGGACCCATTTATATCGATACTTTATCAGGTACCTTAAGTACTGAAGAGATTATTAAAAAAGTAGCAGACGGAGAACTGAAATATACAGTCGCGGATAAAAACCTTGCCAATGTTAATGCAACCTATAATCCTATTTTGAATGTCAATGTTCCCCTAAGTCTATCTCAACGGATTGCTTGGGCAGTACGAAAAAATTCGCCGCAATTACTGGAGGCTATAAATCAATGGATTGCACAAGAAAAGAAAGAAGCTCCCTACCACGTAATTTATAACCGCTATTTTAAAAACAAGCGAGATTATAGACGTCGTATTCAAAGTGAGTTTATGAGTATCAATGGTAATAAAATAAGTGAATATGATGGGATCATAAAAAAGTATGCGGATACAATAGGTTGGGATTGGCGTTTAATAACCTCATTAATCTATCAGGAATCTCGTTTTAAAAACGATTCTCAGTCCTGGACTGGTGCACAGGGATTAATGCAGCTTATGCCCAGTACGGCCTTAAGCTTAGGGGTAAACAACCTCAATGATCCAGCACAAAACATCAAAGGAGGAATAACCTATTTACAACAGAATTATGAGAAATTTACGGAAGTAAAAGATAGTCTACAGCGTATCAAATTTACTATGGCTGCCTATAATTGTGGGTATTATCATATTAAAGATGCGCAGTTTTTGGCCCAACAAGAAAACCTGAATCCCCATATTTGGGATGATCACGTAGAAAAAATGGTGCTGGCACTCACCTACCCCTCAAATTATAATAAACCTGGTGTAAAGTACGGATACGTAAGAGGTATTGAGCCGGTAAATTATGTGAAACAAATCATGGAGCGTTATGAACATTATAAAAAATTCATAGCTCAAGAATAGCGCTGTCACTGCTACAAAAAACCCAATAGTTTAGGATTATTGTAGCGAAATAAGTAACAAAAAACGCAATAGATCTGGGGATTACCACTGTATGCTATTGCGTTTGTGGCTTATTAGGTTTAGACTTTATGTTTTGTCAGCTCATTCTGAAGCTGAATTATCAAAGATCTCTTCTATAGGCAACTTAAATAAGGTAGACATTTTAAATGCCAAGGGTAAACTTGGATCAAACTTCCCCTTCTCTATCGCATTGATAGTTTGTCTCGATACTTCTAATTCCTGTGCAAGATCTGCCTGAGTCATATCTCTTTCTGCACGTAGTACCTTTAATCTATTTTTCATGCGTATCGTTTTTTTCCGATGATTGTAGCAATGATGTAAGAAACACTGATTAACATCACCAAAAAGCCAATTTCAGCATCTTTAGTAATAACATTAGCAATATCCAAGGTAGAATAACTTAACCCTCCTACGATTCCGATACCCAATGCAATGCCCATAGCATCTAATTGAATTTTCTTTTGAAGTTCATCAAGCACTGTAAAGTGCTTTACATTAGCCCAGATCATACCTGCTCCAAGACCAGTATTTATGATTATAGCAATAAGGCTAATTGTTGTATTTTCATTCCAGATGAACTTAGGACCGAATGTGGAAACCGACAATGAAACAACCCACAATAGTGTCCATAGCATAAGACGCTTGGTGCTCTTTTTTTGAGGCTCAGAAATACATTTGTTTTTCATTTGTAAATAGTATTTGATTAATTGTAAAGTTTTATTTACACAAAGATATAAAATAAATACTTAATGACAAGTTTTATTTACTTTTTGTAAGGTAATATTTCCTAAATACCACGATGTAATAGCGCTGAGTTAAGCCCAGTGTGAGCTCTAAAGTCATTAGTTACTATAAGTAAAGCTGATGATGGAATCCTATAGAGTAGTAAACAGAATGCAAGGGTCACTTAACTTTAGAATTAGCTAGTTACTAATGGAAAGGTATTCATAAAATGTAATCCCGTTTATGGATAAACTTATCCTTTATGTACCCCCTTCTTTTGTTAATACTTCCTTAACAGAAGTCACATCAACTAGCAGATCCTTTCCTATTTCAATGAATTTTTGTTAATTTTAAAAGCATTGTAATTGAATAGTTTTTATTGTTGATTATATAGTAAAAATAAAAATTACAATACTCGGAAAAATCATACCCTACATTTTAAAGACTTAGATGATAATGTATGGCCTACAAACAATAATTTATTTGGAGTCAGTCATACATCGATTTAAGCTGTAACTTAACTCAATTACAAAACTATGCCGCACCATTCATTACAAAGCTTATTTTTAGACCAATCTAATGATCCTATTTGGATCGTTGATCTGGATAATAAAGTTATCTATTCAAATGAAGCTTATAATGAATTATGCAAATTATTGACTGAGGACTCAATAGATAAAGATTCTCCGTTATTCATAACCGATTTTGATAACGAAAAATCTAAGAAATGGGAAAATTATTACCATAATGCCACTAAAGGAGAGCCTGTAACCACTAAAGAAGAGCTAATTCTTCCTCAAAACAAAGAAGCAAAACATTACAAGATTACCCTAACCCCCATTTTTGATGAACACCAAAGAATTAAAGCTGTGGGCTGTAAAGCCCAGGATATCACAGCCACTATAGCTAACAAGTTAGAAATACTAAAGAATAAAGATGCTACTTTAGATGTATTTTGTACCGTGGATCAACATGGCAACTTTACTTATGCAAGTGCTGCTGCAAAAGAGCACTGGGGATATGCACCTGATGAATTAATGGGTAAGCCCTATATGGATCTTGTCATTGCTGAAGATAAAGAAAAGACAAAAGCCATTGCACAGGATATTACAGATGGAAAGGAAGTCAAGTCTTTTATTAACCGTTATAGAAAACCTGATGGTAATATTGCCTTCAATTTATGGTCAGTGCGATGGGATGAAGAAACAAAACTAATGTATGGTGTGGCAAGAGATGCCAAAGAACTTATTGAAAAAGAAGCGCGTATTGCAAAAAGCGAACAACGTTTCAAAGCATTAGTTCAAGAAGGATCAGATTTAATTGCCATTCTGGATTTAGAAGGAAACTATAAATATGTTAGCCCTACAAGTACTTCTGTGCTAGGCATCTCATCAACGGAATTTATAGGAAGAAATGCATTCGAATTCATTCATCCCGAAGACAAAGAACGGGTAAAGGATAAGTTGCAACGTATTACTAAAGAAAGCAGGGTTAGTATTGAGCCGTATCGATTTCAAAATAATGAGAAGGAATACCGATGGATCGAAACCATATTAACCAATATGACAGAGAACCCTGCGGTAATTGGTATTGTTGCTAACTCGAGGGATGTTACGGATAAAATCAATAAAGAATATACAAGAAAACTACTAGAAAGTGTTATTACAAATACCCACGATGCAGTTATCATAACTGAGGCGGACCCACTAGCAAAACCAGGGCCTAAAATTATATATGTTAATGAAGCCTTTACCAATATGACTGGATATATGGCAGAAGAGGCTATTGGTGCTACCCCAAGAATGCTACAAGGACCTAAAACGAGCCAGGAAGAAGTGTCAAAATTAAGCTTAGCGTTAAGAAATTACGAGCCTTACGAAGCAACCCTTATCAATTACAAAAAAAATGGAGAAGAATTCTGGGTTAACTTTAATGTAACTCCGGTAGCAAATGAAATGGGGATTTATACACATTGGATTGCCATAGAAAGAGACGTGACAGAACAAAAAAATAAAGAGTTAGAAAATGAACTCATCGCTAACATTGGGTTTCATTTAAACGTCAACGAAAACTATGAATACGCCGTACGTGAGATGTGTAAATCCCTATTCGAATTTGGTGATTTTGATTGGGTAGAATTATGGGCGACTGGCATAGATAAATCAAAACTACATTTAGTCAACTATTTTTTACCCGATAAAAAAGATGAACATTTCTATAAAACACATTCCAATTTTAAGACCAGTAAAAAATCGGAAGGCCTACCTGGGCAGGTTTGGGAAAAGAAATCACAGTTATTATGGGATGATATCCGTAATTACACTGCATTTAAGAGAAAAAACACAGCTCTTGAAATTGGGTTAAAAACCGTTTTAGGAATTCCCCTTCTTCATAATAACACTATACTTGGTGTTTTAATTATAGGAACCAAAAAAAAGGCCAAATACCTTAAAAAGTATTCTAGAGTTTTTGAACGATTAGAACAATTTATCGGAGCTGAGCTTAAGGGTAAAATGCTTGAAAATGATTTGAGTCATTTATTTGATGCCGTCCCGGACATCCTTGGTGTTATTAATGTGGAAAAGAGTTTTTTGACGATTAATCAAGCAGGGTGCAAACTATTAGGGTATAACGAAAAGGAGATTCTTGGGCAGTCTTTTGAGGTTTTTATGCATCCCGAGGAAGATAAAAATTTGGTTTCAAAAGTAATAGGACAATTAACTGCCGAGCATAACACGTTTTCTTTTGAAGTACGTTTTCTAAAAAAAAGTGGTGAATTACTCTGGTTAAGCTGGTACGGCAAAGCCAATATCAATGAAGGACTCATTTATTGCTCAGCAAAGGATATTACTGAAAAGAAAAAATTAAGGAAACTTAAAGCACAGGCTAATATCCTGGCAAAAGTAGGAAGCTGGGAATTTAATCTCATTGAAAATGATCTTTATTGGTCAGAAGAGGTACACCACTTGCACGAAACGGATCCCGATACATTCACCCCTAATGTAGAAAAAGCATTGAGTTTCTATAAAGAAGAACACAAACCCTTTGTAGGAGAATTATTTGATAAGGCAATTAACGAAGGAATTACGTTAGACTATACAGCAGCCATAATATCAAGAGGTAATAAAGAAAAATGGATTAGAGTATTAGGAAGTCCTGAGTACGTGGAGGATAAATGTGTGCGTTATATTGGTAGCTTTCAAGATATCACAGAACATAAAGAAATAGAATTTAGATTACAAAATTTATCAGATAATCTACCTGGTGTTGTTTTTCAATACCACATATTTCCTGATCAGTCATATGAAATAACGATTATATCCAAAGGAGCTGAAGAGATATGGGGTTTTACAGAAGAAGAAGTTTTAGAGAACAGTCAGTTGGTTTGGGATCAAATTGAAGCTGCTGGCGATATTCAGGCTGTTCAAAAAAGTATAGCTGAGTCCATACGTACTAAATCAAAATGGTCTGCAGAGTGGAAATATGTTAAGCCCAATGGTGAAATAAAAACACATGCTGGATTTGGTTCTCCAACCTTTTTGGCTGACCGAACAGTCATATTTAATTCCGTAGTTTTTGATATCACCGAAGAAGCAAAAAATAAAGAACTGCTAGAACAGGTTTCCAACCTAGCAAAAATTAGTAGTTGGGAGTATGATGTGACCGAAGGTAAGGTCATATTATCCAATATGGTGTACGAAATTTTAGAAACCAATGAAGAAGAGTTTACACCCGATTTTGAAGACTCTATCTCCTTCTACCGTAAAGATTTTCAAGATATGGTTCGGGCAAATTTAGAGCATTGTATGCACCATGGTGAATCTATAAATTATGATGCAATTATTACTACGCCAAAGAAAAACGAAAAATGGATTCGTGTAGTAGCTAATGCAGAAATGCACGATGGTAAATGCACCAGAGTTTACGGGAGTATTCAAGATATTACCGAACAAAAGGAAGCAGAGCAAGAGAAACACCGACTGCAAACTACACTTGAAAACAGTTTAAATGAAATATACATTTTCGACTCCGAAACCTTAAAGTTTAGCTATGTTAATAAAGGGGCGCTATATAATCTGGGGTATTCCCTAAATGAAATTAGAAATTTGACCCCTTTAGATTTAAAACCAGAATATTCTAGTTCTAGTTTTCAAGAATTGGTAGCACCATTACGAAAAAAAGAAAAGCAACGGGTAATATTTTTTACCCATCACAAACGAAAAGATGGAAGTCTTTATCCAGTTGAGGTACATCTGCAACTAACCTCGGATGGTAGTAATACCAAATTTATTGCTATAATTTTAGATATCACAGAGCGCAAAAAAGCAGAAGAAAACATCCTTAAAGCTAACGAGCGTTTTGAAAAAGTGACCGAAGCCACCCAGGATGTTATTTGGGATTGGGATATCATTAATGACAGCTATTATCGTTCTAATGCGATTAAGAACTTTTTTGGTGAGGAAGCAGAAGAATCTATGAGTAAGAGAGATTTCTGGAAAGATAGGTTTCACCCTGATGATTTAAATGATGTACAAAACAGCTTAGATGATGCGCTATCTGATCCTGATCGTGTCCGTTGGGAATCTAGCTATAGAATTTATAATGATCACGGAAAAATTATACATGTAACCGATAGAGGGTTAATCATAAGAAATAAGAAAGGTAAAGCGATACGAATGATTGGAGCAATGTCTAATGTTACTGCCCAAAAAGACTATGAATTAAAATTAAGAAAACTCAATAAAAAGCTGCAAAAACACACCAAAGAACTAGAACGATCCAACCAGGAGCTAGAGCAATTTGCTTTTGTGACGTCGCATGACCTACAAGAACCATTAAGAATGGTCACCAGCTTTATGGATCAGTTGAAAAGAAAGTATGAAGATCAATTGGATGACAAAGCATTGCAATATATCCATTTCGCAAGAGATGGTGCTAAACGTATGAAACAAATCATATTAGACCTTTTGGATTATTCGAGAGCATCAAAACCAACGGAGTCCGAAGAAAAAATAGATGTGAATGGATTAGTCTCAGAGTTTAAACAATTGAGACGGAAAATTATTGCAGAAAAATCTGTATCAATTATTGGAGAGAATTTACCTGTAATCTTTTCATATAAAGCTGTTATAACACAAATATTCCATTCGCTCTTGGATAATGCGATAAAATATTCCAAAGAAGGAGTTGATCCACGTATCGAAATAAGCGCGGAAGAAAGTAAAACAGAATGGACCTTTTCTATTAAGGATAATGGAATTGGTATTGATTCCGAGTTTTTTGACAAGATATTTGTGATATTTCAACGTTTACATAACAGAACTGAATACGAAGGTACTGGTATTGGACTTTCAATTACCAAAAGACATATAGAGTTTTTGGGAGGTAAAATTTGGGTAGCATCTCAACTTGAAGAAGGCAGTACCTTCTACTTTACAATTCCAAAATAATTTAAAAATTTACACCAATGGATTTTAAACCTGTACACATTCTCCTAGTCGAAGATAATGAGGGAGATATCATATTAACACTAGACGCTTTTGAAGAAACCAAAGTAAAAAATGATATCAGTGTGGTTAGAAATGGTAAAGAAGCTCTAGATTTTTTGCATAAAAAAGGAGATTACGAAGATGTCAGAAAACCTGATCTCATTCTGTTGGATATTAACCTACCTGTTTATAATGGACATGAAGTGCTTAAGAAGATTAAAACAGATGAAAAACTAAAAAAAATCCCTGTGATTATTCTTACTACTTCTTCAAACCAGTCTGATATTGACAAAGCCTACGAAAATCACACCAACAGTTATGTAAAAAAACCACTGAATATGAAAGATTTTTTAGAAGCGATACTAAAAATAGAGGCTTTTTGGTTACAATTATCTAAATTAGCTGAATAGCCGTATAGCCCTAAACTTATGAAAAAAGATTTATCAATCTTGGTGATTGAAGATAATCCTGGAGACCTCGTACTGGTAGAAGATTATCTTATTGAAAAATTAAAAACCGTAAAAATTATAAAACACAAAGATTATAAGTCTACTGTTAAATTTCTAGAATGTGAAAAAAGTATTTGCGATATCATTTTACTTGATCTTAATCTACCCGATATGAAGGGTATTGAATTGGTTGAAAATATGATGATTCAAAGCCCTCAAATTCCGATTATTATATTAACCGGGTATACAGATCTTCCCCTAGCTAAAAAAAGTTTAGAATTAGGAGTCTACGATTTTCTAATAAAAGACGAAATCAACCCTACCCTACTTCATAAAAGTATTGATTTTGCCATAAGCAGAAGTAATTATGTACGTCAAATTGAACAGCAAAATGAAAAACTGAAGAGTATTGCTTGGACACAATCTCACGTAGTTAGAGCTCCCTTAGCCAGAATCCTAGGCATTGTTGATATGATTGAAAATTTGGATAATGATGCAAACGAATTAGCATTTTGGTTAGAACAATTAAAAGTATCCTCCAATGAAATGGATGAAATTGTTCGAGATATCGTTAAGAAAACCCAAACCATTAAATTTAAAAAACAATAGTGCAGCAACACGTTTTTATCATAGATGATGACCCCATTTTTCGACTGATGAGTAAAAAGATGATCAGTAATTTAGCGGTCCCAAAGTTATCCATTATAGAATGTGAAGATGGACAAATTGGTATTGAGCAATTATCTAAATTAAGAGCCTCTAAAGACAACGTAGTTATCTTACTCGATATAAATATGCCGATTCTGGATGGATGGAATTTTTTAGAAGAATTAGAAAAACAGCATCGCTTTGATCTCCAACAAGTAACAGTATGTATGGTGACCTCCTCTACTGATGATAGTGATGTACATAAAGCAAAAAAATATAAATTGGTGAAAAAATTTGTACATAAACCACTGCATATAGATGATTTAAAATCTCTTTTAGGTTGAATTCGGCTATGCTAAACTACGCTAATACAATAAGCTTTTACGCTTTTATTTTACTACCCATATCAATCAATACAACCACTAAATTGATACGTTTACTATGAAAAAGCATACCTATACTAGTACAATAGTGTGGACCGGAAATAAAGGTCAAGGTACCCAAGACTACAGATCGTATACTAGAAACCACGATATTATGATCGATGGTAAATATGATACGATTAAAGGCTCCTCTGATCCGGCATTCTTAGGAGATCCTACAAAATATAACCCAGAAGATCTTTTTTTATCCTCACTCTCCGCTTGTCATATGCTTTGGTACTTACATCTATGTGCTAGTAATCAAATCACCGTAATTGAGTATATAGATCAAGCTAGCGGTACGCTAGAGATGGCAAAAAACGGAAGTGGCCAATTTACCGAAGTCACTTTAAATCCATCTGTAACTATTGCTGATAAAAGCGATATTGAAAAAGCAAATGAATTGCATAAAGAGGCTAATAAAATGTGTTTCATTGCCAATTCTTGTAATTTTATCATAAAACATAACCCAAAAACCGTGTCTGTCTAACGGTATTACTAAACCAGAACATGGTAGAGAACAAGTACCTTTAAACAACATCATAACAAAAGAATTTGCCCCCTGATTGCTAACTTTTCTTATTAATTTTACATAAGCGATTAAACTTATGGTCATTTGTAAAGTCAAAAGGTAAATGCACTTATGATGAAAAAGCTGACTTCCTTTGTCTTTATAGTTTTATTGGCGATTGCCAGTTGTACAAATGAAGAAAACCTTTCCCTAACTGCTAATCCGGAACCGATGCAAAACCGATCCGCTTTTGGAATTGATGGGTTGAATCGTAATTATTTATCAGATATCGCCCTTTTGGCTGATGGTATCTCTGGCATCAATGGTATCAGTTGGGATGACATTGAGCCTAATCCTCCACAAAACGGTGTGCATGATTATCGGCTAACTAGCGAAATGATTGAATTAAATAGCGCTCTACAAAGTAATAGCCGTAAGCTTCAGCTCAATTTTCGTTTATCCTCAAATTGGGCTATCCAAAGAGACCCTAATCAACCAGTGACCAATCCCGAAGACGGGTCCAGAGAAGGTGGTATATTAGGAGTTAATCCTACTCACGAAAATGACCTGGTAGCTGTTATTGAACACATCTTAAGCAATTTAAATATAGAAGTACTACAAATCGGCTCCGAAGCTGAAAATGAATGGCTTGATGCAAGTGCTTATGTGCATGCACTAGCAATAATATACCAAACCGCTAAACGCATCCAACCTGATATTACTATAATGATCTTTGGATTTAATCCTGCCAATTATTTTACCCACCCAGATCGTTTTAACACCCAACTCATTACCAACAAACTTAATTTTGTAACCAAGGTTTTAGAACTTGGGGCTCCTTATTTTGATGTGTTTTCATTTCACGCCTCGAGAGAGTTAGAAGCCATAGAACCAACGGTGACCTGGATTAAGGAGCAAATGCAATCCTATGGCTACACCAAACCTGTGTGGGTGGATGATATGTACTCTGCTCCCTGGTTAGATCCTGTGTATGGATCACAAAACGACAGAGAACTATATAACCAATTGATAAGCGAAGAACCCCAAGCCATAGCAATGTTCGATAGTCTTCAAGCAGGTTATATGATTAAAAAATTAACAGTTGGTTTTGCCTGCGGAATCGAGAAAATATTTGTGTCCACTGATGTAGATTTTGAGGCCTATTATATTCCTAACTGGCGTTATGTTGGCTTATTAAAAAGTAGTGGCCAACGAAAACCAGCCTATTATAACCTTAAACTACTCATAGACAAGACTAGTGGTTTTGAGCGGGTTAATTCTATAGGAAATGGTTTATTTGAATTTAAATTTTTCAACAACAATTCCATTTATGTCTATTGGAGTGAGGGTAATAGCACTGATGTTTTAACTGCTCTACAAGCTAATTCCTATACCATTCATCAATTCGCCTATCATATAAATGAAGCACCTAATTCTTCTGTAGTAACCTCATTGGAAAATATAAATTTTGACTCAAATCCAGTACTTATTGAACTTAATGAGTAAATCTGTTTTATATCGAAACCTATCTTCAAACTAATTTAATTATATTCAACCCAATTCTGGGACACAATGAAATTTACAAAAGTTCTTGCCAAAACAAATCGGTATGCTCTATACACTGCTTATGAAGATGTCTTTTTTTATGATGAACTCCACAAAATTGAAATTTGGAGAAGGACTATGTTTGGTGAAGCAGCTTGTGGGTTCATTTCGGCCTCAACTGATTGGGCAATAGTTGGTGGTGAGTACCTTTTATTATGGAAAAATAATCAGCTTAAAGAATTCAATAAACCTGAACTTTGCTGGTGCCATTGCATTAGACAAACAGATACTAACGAAGTAGAACTATTGATAGATCCCTGGAGTAAACACGCAGCTATCTGGAAATTTAATAGTGCAGCAGAAACTTTTGAAAAGCTTAGAGATTTTAAAAAATACCTCAATAAACCTTATACAGATACTGTTGTTTGGTAAAATTTGTTACTTATATTTACGATCGAATACGAAAAATCAATTCATTTCTCTACTAAAATAATATCTGAATCATATATGAAAACTATTTTCTATTTTTCTATGGCCGCTATTTTATTAAGCTCATGTCAAAAAGATAAAAAAGATGTAGCTCCAACTCCAATTGACTTTACATTAGAGTATAAATTTACATCAGAGATAGAACAATGGGTAAAACAAGATACAACTCCTTGGAAATATCAAATGAGTGCAGTTGATTATGCTACTAAAGGAGATTATAAACACGCATTGGAGCAATGGGATTCTGCTATGGGTAGTCGCAATATAAACTATACACCCGAGCGTATCGATTCCATACGCAATCAATATAAACAGGTTAATGCAAAGGATTATATACTTAAACGAGCAAAAGATGAACAGATTATTATAATCAACGAAGCGCATCACAGCTCATTTCATCGATTTTTCACCAAATCACTATTGCAAGATTTGTATGATCTAGGCTATAAAAATTTTGGTTTAGAGGGACTGGTCAATGGCACTACTAAAGATACTTTATTAAATAAACGAAACTATCCTCTTCAATCCTCAGGGTTTTATATGAAAGAGCCCCAATACGGAAACTTAGTCAGAGAAGCACTTTCAATTGGGTATACCCTTTTTCCTTATGAGCAAACATCGGATGTTAATAATGCTGAACGTGAAATAGAGCAAGCTAGATACATCGAAAAATTTATCGAAGCACATCCTGGAGAAAAAATCTTGATCTACTGTGGTTACGACCACGCTTATGAAGGCCCGCATAGCTATTGGGGTAAAGCTATGGCTGGTCGTCTTAAGGAGTATACTGATATAGATCCCTTTACCATTAATCAAACTAACTATATGGAAAAAGGAAATCCTGATTTTAACCATCCCTTTGCAAAAGCTATCGATATCAAAGAGTCCGTAGTGCTATTAGATAAGGATGGCCAACCACTTGGAGCACAGAGCGAACAAGCTTATACCGATATTATCCTTTTTCATCCCAACACCAGTTACACAAATAATAGAGCAGACTGGTTATTTACGAATAACAACACTAAGCATTCAGTTACATTAAAGGATTTTGAAAAAATGCTGCCTGTATTTATTCTAGCTTTTAAAGAAGGTGAAGATATCCATCAGGCAGTACCAGTAGATATAACTGAAGTGTATAACCCTAACGAAGCTGCCCTTTTAGCATTACCGAAAGGCAGGTATAACATCGTTGTTACCAATAAAAATAAGGCTTTTGTTTTTACAGAAGAAGTAAAATAGCGCCTTACATTTCATTTTGTTAAACTTGGATTAAACCTCTTATTATATTGAAATGCAATGCTAAGATTCAATACAAAAAAGAAAAACGATGCCTCTGCTACTCGAACTGGTTTTTTTAGCTATGCCGTGCGCGAAATTATTTTAGTTGTCATCGGAATATTGATTGCTGTATCCATAAACAATTGCAATGAAGAGCGAAAACAAAATAAAGAATTAAACTATCTATTGATACGAGTGCAGGAGGATCTCAAAAAAGATATCGCCCAAATAGATACCATCCTTACCTTTTACGATAAACGTAAACCTTATTATAAAAAAGTATTAACTACAGGATTTACAAAAAAGGATTATAAAAAAAATAGAAGTTTAGCTTTTCTTATTTTTGGATACCCTGAATTAACCATTAACCAAAGTGGAATTACAGCAATTGAAAATTTTAAAGGTGAAATATCTCATCAAAAAGAACGTTTAGTCCAAGAATTAATCAGCTTTTATAAAAGGCAAGTATGGGAAATTAAAGTTGATAACGACCTAAGATTAGAAGATTTTAAAGAGAATTTCAACTATTGGAAAACCAATGAAAATTGGTGGGTAGACTATGTAATGCTTAATGTTACTGATGAGTTTATTGATTACGCAGTTAACAGTAAAGATTATAAGAACCGAGTTGCCACCTCAGAGTTCTTCACCTATAAAGTATATCTACCTGAAATCGCTAAGTTTAAGCGTGAAGGTCTAAAATTAATTGATAAAATAGAAAAGGTAAAACAATAGAAATATGCTAATGTGATCTTTTTCAAATAAAGCCTTATCTTACTTTACTGATAGCTATATATTATGGTATGAAATATTCAATCCTGTTTTTTGTAATGCTACTTGTAGCTTGCAATAATGACACAAAATCAAATAAGCGCAAAACTATAGACTCCCGGACGCTACATGACAGGAATATCAAAGCTTCGAAGGTTAATTCACAAACCATACTAGAAATAGATAGCCTTAATAAAGATTCAATACAGCTAATAAATAAGCTAGTAAAGGTTTTTAAATTCAGAGCAAATAGAGACCGTAAAGAAAGAGAACGTATTTATGATTCACTTCTAAAAAACTTTCAAAAAGATTCCTTCAAAATCACCATTAAACCGGACGATAGTTTACTTTATGCTAAAGTTGATTCTATTTTAATGTCAAAAAGGCTACAAGAAGAATATATAGAATAAGTGATCTAATTAAACTTTTATACTGATTATGAGTCTAAGCTTTAAAATGAATTAATGAGATTTTTATTTCCCCTATTACCACTTTGTATTCTTTTGTTTGGATGTAGCTCATCTGATGAAACAGTGACCACCACAATACCTCAAGAAGAAATGTACTTTCCCTCCACCGCTAATGACAATTGGGATACGGTTGACATAGCTTCGCTGAACTGGAATGAAGAAGAATTAACCGGTTTATTTATGCATTTAGAAACCAATAACACTCGAGCATTTATTGTACTAAAAAATGGTAGGATTGCCATTGAAAAATATTGGGGAAATAATATCGTAAATACCGCTGCTTTTACCAGGGATAGCCAATGGTACTGGGCCTCTGCCGGTAAATCCTTAACAGCAACGTTGGTGGGTATTGCCCAACAAGAGGGTTTGTTAGCTATTGGGGATAAAACTTCTGACTATTTGGGTGCAGATTGGACTTCACTAAGCTTAGCAAAAGAAAATTTAATTACCATTAAGGATCAATTACAAATGACCACGGGATTGGATTATGAAATTTCTGATCTTGACTGCACCGTACCCAATTGCCTTACCTATCGACAAGATGCAGGTACACAGTGGTATTATCACAATGCTCCATATACATTGCTAGAGCAAGTGGTGAGTAATGCGGCAGGTACAGATTACAATAACTATACAGATCAAAAGATAGAATCTCCTATAGGTATGAATGGACAATGGATCCTGTCTGGATATAATAATGTATATTGGAGTACAGCAAGAGATATGGCACGTTTTGGATTATTAATAGAAAACGAAGGTAACTGGGATGGTATTGAAGTTCTTAATGATCAAAATTATTATACCCAGATGGTATCAAGCTCACAAGAATTAAATCCTGCTTATGGCTATTTGTGGTGGTTAAATGGCAAAAATAGTATCATATTTCCTAGTTTGCCAAACTCCTTCCCGATTCCTTTAACAGAAAATGCACCAGATGATCTATTTGCTGCTTTGGGAAAAAATGGTCAGATCATCGATATTGTCCCAAGTCAAAATTTAGTAGTAATTCGCATGGGCGAAGCACCGGATGGTTCGTTGGTTCCCATTCAGTTTCACGATGAAATGTGGCAAAACCTGAACCGCGTTATTACTGAATAAACGCTTACTTGTTAAGACTCAACACAGTTAGTTGAATTTATGACGCTTCTTTTTTAGGCTGATACATTATAATAATCTGTATAACTATAGCGATAAAGACTAAAAGGTAAATCTCAATTTGGGTAAATAATTCAACGGTATCCATAGCTTTTTTACTTATAGACATTTGTTTATTTCCCTCGCGCAACTGGATCTCTGATAATGTACCAAGATCATTTTTTAACAGAGCTATCTGCGCTATTAACTTATCTCGATGCTTTAGTGTAGGCGACTCCTCCTCTATTTTTTTTAGCGCTGCAAAATCTTGTTGTAGGTTGCTAAAAACCTGGCTCTCATCGGTAGTCAATTTGGTTCGTTGAAAACGAAGAATGGCTTCAGCAATGTTACCATTTGCAATTGAATTTTGACGATCAAAAAACACACTGTCAGATGCAATTAATGCGACTTCCTTTTGATGTAAAGCGTTTGAGATATCCAAAATTAATCCTTTAGCAATCAATCGGTCTTCATAAATGGAAACCACAGAATCTTTAACTCTTTCAAAGCTATTTTTATCAATTAAATTAGTAGTAACGATCAATACAAAAATGATCAATATCCCTAAAACCCATTTAATTTTGTTGTAAAACCCCATAGTACAATATGTATTTTAAAAAATGATTATTCCGTCATAAATATAGAATAAAAAACTGAGGTCAAGAGCACAGAAGAAATCGATTAGAAACAAGTAGGTTTATGATTAAAAAATTAATTACATCATTTCAAGGTATTTTACTATCTTGAGCCACTATTGAAATCCTTATGAATTAAACTAAACAAAAAGGATTGCTCCAATTCATTTAAACATTCAAGATACCATGAAAACTTCCTTTTCTATTCTACTCACAGTATTCCTAGCTATGTTTACTTTCGCTCAGGATGGCGTGTATATTAAATATGAATTAAAAATTGAGAACACAACACCAGAAGCTGAAATGATGGCTGCGATGATGCAAGGCAGTATGATGGAAGTAGCATCAGGAGCCAGTTCTTCTTATGTTAATACTAAAATGGGAAGTATGATGACCACCGTAGCAAAATATGATTTAAAAAAGAATCATATTCTTATTTATATGGAGGGGATGATGGGTAAAATGGCTTTTGAAGGAAACCCAAATAAAGAAGAAGAAAATTCAATACAAAACCTAACGTTTCATGATGAAACTAAGATGATTCTTTCTAAAAAATGTAAAAAAGCGACAAGTACCGATGAAGAAGGCAATACCTCTGTTTTTTGGTACACCGAAGAAATCCCAAGACCCGAAGGTATTGATATTATGCCTAATCAGCTTCCTGGGATATGCTTAGAAATTTCTACCCAGACTGCAGGTGAAATGACCATGACATTTACCGCTTCTTCATTAAAAGAAAATATTGACCTTAGTGATTATAATGTTAATGTACCTAAGGATGTTGAAATTAAAAGTTTAGAAGAAATGACTAATATGGGTATGGGAACTAACTAGTTCATCTGATATAATTTAGTGACCAAAACACCAGGATGATCCCTTAAACGAACAACACATAATAGAGTTTCATCAACAACCTTAAGGTTGAATGGTGGGTCTAATAATTGTACTCCGCTTTGTTTTTTAAGCCGAATACCCTGACCAGAGATGATGTCTTTATTGGGAATAAAATTACCTTCTGGTACATGCTCCGTTATTATAACAAATGAATAGTTGTTTAACTTTGATACAATCTTTTTAATTTCAGCATTAGACAAATGCTGTAAAACCTGCCGAAGAATAGCAACATCAGCTTTAGGCAAAGGATCTTCTGCAATATCAAGGCATTGAAATACTACGTTGTTCAGCGGGTACATTTGTTGATTTCTTAGAATAAGTGCTTCGACAATATCAACTCCAATAAATGTTGAAGTGCATTCCACTAACTGTTTACCCACATTAAAGTCTCCGCAACCCAGATCACAAACCGTTACAGGTTCAGGTAGTGACTTTAAAAATGTACTAACCGCATCAATATAGGGCAAGACACTATCTGGATGATGTGATCCAATACCGGAGTAAAAATCTACCTCTTCTCCACCCCACAAATTATTTTCATAAATCTGATCCATTGCCTTTTTTGTTGGCCATGGCTTTTTAACTTTCTTACTTTGATTTTGTGGCTTCTTAATAATTATGTTGAGTTATAAATGAATATGTAGCTTTCTTAAAATAGGGATACTAAGAATTAATAAACATTTTCTATCTTAGATCACAAATGTAAGCACAAGTGCTGCCTTTACAAATATTTTGTTTATGACTCTTAAAACTTCCTCCTTGACCACCGACCGGATTAAACTGCCTTTTTACTTTAATGCCAATAAAATGTTTGAAGAATTTAACCAATTAAAACCAGATGGTTTTGAATACTATAGCGTAATTCCTTTACGATCCCCTGCACATTTGGTAGATCCTTCCTTACCATTTCCTCCACCAGCTGATGACTATGCAGATGGTTCCTGGACTGATTGGTTAGATACTCAAGAATTGCAAAACTCACCCTATTTATTAAGTGTTGTTGACGAATTTCGTAAACACACCAAAGTAACACTGGTAAGACTGCTAAGACTTGCCGCAGGAGCTGAAGTTCAAGAGCATACAGATCCCACACTTGGATTAGAGATTGATCGATCGGTGATACGATTAACCATTCCTATTACCCATAACGACCAGGTTAATTTTTATTTGAATAAAACAGTGGTGCCTATGCAGCCCGGAGAATGTTGGTATCTGAAACTTACAGATCCCCACGCTATAACCAATCACAGTACTACAGAACGTGTTAATATGACTATTGATATGATTCCTAATGATTGGATTAAAAATACTATTAGGGATAGCCAGTAGTTCTGTTATCTATGTATGGCGTGGCTACAAGCTGCAGGTAATTCTCTAAGAAATGCTAAAACTACGCTAATTTTAATTCCGAATAAGTTCATAACTGAAAATGTAAAAATGGTTAATACTTAGATTTTGTAATGATTATGATACAAATGTAGTAGTTAACATCCTTTACATCAATGGGGAAAAAACCCTTATTTCATACGTTAAGTTCCCCTTTAATCCATTAGACGTAATGTTTTCACCTCAAACCATGAAAACAACAAAGCCGGATATGAATAATCCGGCTTCAATAGTAGGTTCAGTCCATGCACTTACCCTAGCACTTCATTTTTCGACTCTGTTATAGCTACTTTTTCCAGTGCCTGATCCAAATCCCAAATAAGATCCTTAGTACTTTCTACACCAATTGACAAGCGCACTAGTTTAGCAGTAATGTTCATTTGTTTGCATTGCTCAGGATCTACACCAGCGTGTGTCATCGTTTTAGGATGTTCTGCCAAACTCTCTGTACTACCAAGACTAACAGCCAGTTTCATCAACTTTAAATTATTTAGAAAGGCAAAAGCTTCTCGCTCTCCACCAACGATATCAAAAGAAACCATAGCGCCCGGAGCAGAACATTGCTTACGATACGTAGTGTATTTATCCGTTCCTTCTTCCAACAGTCCTAAATAATATACCTTTTCTACCTTTGGATGCTGATTTAAGTATTCTGCTACGACCTGCGCATTCTTAGTTTGTTGATCCATACGAACTTTTAAAGTTTCTAAACTTCTAAGCATCAACCAGGCCGTATGTGGACTTACCATATTACCTAAAAAGGTACGCAGCGTTTTTACTCGTATCATAAGTTCCGCGTTACCTAATACAGCACCTGCAATAAGATCGCTATGTCCGCCTATATATTTGGTTGCTGAATATAAAACCAAATCCGCTCCACATTGTAAAGGATGCTGCCACAATGGTCCCATATACGTATTATCAACAGCTACTAAAACTTGTTTGTCGTCGGTACTATATTTTTTAGCTAGTAGACTAAAATCCGCAATGTCCACAATATTATTGGTTGGATTTGCTGGTGTTTCTAAATAAATCATCGCTAATTTATCTGCTTTACCCGAAGCTTCAATCATAGCCTTGACTTCTTCCATTGATTGATGCGGCATTACTCCTATGGTGTGTACTCCTATTTTAGCTAAAAAATGATGAATAAAATGATCTGTGCCTCCATACACAGGATTGCTAAATACTAACAAATCACCAGGTTGTAGAAACTCTAGTAAAACAGTACTTATTGCTGACATACCGCTTTCAAAAACCGCACAATCATCGGCTTTGTCCCAAAGGGAAAGCCTATTCTCTAATATTTCCAAATTCGGATTATTTATTCGACTATAAATTAACCCTAATTCCTCGGTATCTGATTTTTGTCGTAAACCATATGCTAATTCAAAAAACGCTTTTCCTTCTTCTGCTGTTTTGAAAACAAAGGTAGAGGTTTGAAAAATGGGACATTTAATAGCTCCTTCAGACAATTCAGGTTTATAGCCATAGGTCATCATTAAGCTTTCTGGGTTAAAATCGTGCTTATTCATAGGGTTATGGTTTAAAATTTGTATTCCTTTTACTGGAAATAAATGTAAAGCAGAAAGAATAATAAACCATATCCAGTACTAAAATCAGTTTTTTATTATATTTATTTATTAATTTTAGAATATTTTTCTTTTTTAACAGAAATTAAACAGCTTAGCCAGCAAAAAATTATGGATAAGATTGATCGATCAATACTCATTTTATTGCAAAAAGATGGTAAAATTACAATCAAAGAAATTGCAGAGCGTCTTAACTTAACAACAACCCCTGTTTTTGAACGTGTTAAACGATTAGAAAAAAATGGATTTATTATAGGATATCAAGCACTTATTGACCGAAAAAAGATTGGGTTAGAATTGATGATATTTTGTAATGTAACGCTTAACCTCCATCAAAAAGACTATTTACATAAGTTTGAAAAAGACATACAGCAGTTTACGGAGGTTGTAGAATGTTTTCACGTTGCCGGAATGTTTGATTACTTGCTAAAGGTTTATGCTAAAAATGTAGAAAGTTATCAGGAATTCCTTTCCAATAAACTGGCTTCACTAGACAATATCTCAAAAGTACAAAGCTCTTTTGTGATGACTGAAGTAAAGAAAAAAAACTACTTACCTATTAACTTGACTTAGGGTATTTTTAAAATTCAATTAACAGTGGTTGTATTCGAGTTATTTTACCTTTGACAGTAAAATAGATACCACATGAATCTCAAAGAAGCAAAAATTTTAATCACTGGCGGTAACTCAGGTATAGGAAAAGCCACCGCTAAATTACTAAAGGATAAAGGAGCAGAAGTTATTATTGCTGGTCGAAATAAAGAAACTTTAGAAGGTACCGCAAAAGAACTTGAGCTAGGCTACATACAGGCAGACGTGACCCAGGAAGAAGAAGTTGTACGTATGGTTGAGCAAGCCGCTTCACGCATGAATGGTCTTAACGTATTAATCAATAATGCCGGTTATGGTTATGTGGCAAACCTGGTCGATATTGAACCTCAAAAGCTCAGAGATCAATTGGATACTAATATTGTTGGGGCAGCACTTTGTGCTAGAGAATGTGCTAAGATTTTTGTAGATCAAGACTACGGTAATATTATCAACATTGGTTCTACATCCTCATTGAAAGGTTCGCCTACGGCTTCGCCTTATGTGGCTACCAAATTTGCCTTGCGAGGTATGACCGAAAGCTGGCGTAATGAATTAAGGCCGCACAACATCCGAGTGATGCAGGTAAACCCAAGTGAAGTGATGACTAGTTTTTCTGATAACCGAGTGGATAACAATAAAAAAGAAAAACAGTATACCGCAGCAGAACAAGAAACCAAATTACGTGGAGAGGAAATTGCACATACCATTGCAAGTTTATTAAGTATGGATGATCGCGGATTTATTACAGAGGCTACAGTTTTTGCAACCAATCCAAAAGTTTAAAATGTGGGATTTACTCCATGATTTTAACCAAGAGCTCTTTCAAGATATCTCCTTGAGATAGATTTGCTGCTCCTACGCCCTTACTTTTTACATCTGCATCTCGCAACAATCCAATGGTATGACTAACGCGTTTCATAGGATAGTTGTTGGCAGCCGTGGAATAGTCACTGGTAAAATAGGGATTAATTTTTAAGGCTGCAGCAACACTTTTAGAGGATTTATCCGACAAGCCGTGGTACTTTAATAATTGCGAGAAAAAACTATGCAATAAGGATATGGTGACTACAAGTGGGTTATCCTTGGGGTTTTGTGCAAAATAGGTAATGATTCTAAATGCTTTAATACGATCCTTTTCGCCAATAGCTTTACGTAACTCAAAGTTATTGAATTCTTTACTTATTCCGATATTTTCTTCGATATGGTCTGGAGAAATAGTGGTGCCTTTTGGTAATATTAATTTAAGTTTTTCTAACTCATTATTGATTTTACCAAGATCTGTCCCTAAAAATTCAACCAGCATCTGTGCCGCTTTAGGAGCTATACTATAATTGGAACCAGAAAGTACCCGTCGTATCCAATCTGCTACTTGATTTTCATAGAGCTTTTTACTTTCGAATATCACCCCGTTTTTAGCAACCGTTTTATACAGTTTTTTACGTTTATCTATCTTTTTATACTTATAACATAATACCAAAATGGTTGATTGTTGTGGATTTTCGGCATAATCTGCTAATTTCTCAATGGTTCGGGATAACTCCTGTGCTTCCTTTACTATAACCACCTGGTGCTCTGCCATCATAGGGTAGCGCTTGGCATTGGATACAATTTCATCCACACTTACATCCCTACCATACAATGTCATTTGATTGAAGCCACGCTCTTCTTCAGTCAATACGTGTTTATCAATAAATTCCGAAATTCGGTCTATATAATAAGGCTCCTCCCCCATTAAAAAATAAATCGGCTTGAAATTTCTTTTCTTTAAATCATTAACAATATGTATTACTTCATCCATTAAGAAAAAATCATCAAATTTGTACTATGCAAAAGCTCAACTTTCCGCCCTATCAATTTAGGCTCAAAAGTAGCGAAAATAAAATAGCTATTTTTGATGATATTCGTAAAAAGTTTGTTATCCTAACACCCGAAGAATGGGTAAGGCAGCATACCGTAATGTATTTGAAAGAAGAAAAGCAGTATCCCAAAAGTTTGATGAATATCGAAAAAGCAATCAAAATAAATAGCTTAACCAAACGCTATGATGTCATCATATTTCATCCCAATGGTAAGATAAATGTTGTGGTAGAATGCAAGGCACCATCTGTGCCTATCACGCAAGATACTTTTGATCAAATTGCACGGTATAATTTGGCATTAAATGCAGACTTTTTGATGATTACCAATGGGCTGAACCATTATTATTGCAAAATGGATTATCAAAATGAACGTTATGATTTTCTACAAGAATTACCCAATTACCAACAACAAACCCTAAATTAACCCTTAGTACGTGAAACTAGCAGTTGTCATATTAAACTGGAACGGAGCCCAATTATTAGAAGAGTTTTTACCTTCTGTGATCAAAAACTCTCCTGAAGCTACCATCTATGTAGCGGATAATGCATCTACTGATAACTCGGTTCAATTTATCCAAACTAATTTTCCTTCAGTGATTATAGTTCAAAATACAACTAACGGAGGTTATGCCAAGGGATATAATGAAGCCTTAGAGCACATAGAAGCTGATATTTATTGTTTGCTCAATAGCGATGTAGAGGTTACCAAAAATTGGTTAACGCCTATCCTTAAGGAGTTTGAGGAGTATCCCAATACAGCTATTATTCAACCTAAAATCCTGGATTACAAACAAAAAACACATTTTGAATATGCCGGAGCAGCTGGTGGGTATATTGACAAATATGGTTATCCGTTCTGTAGAGGAAGAATTTTTGATACGCTCGAAGAAGATCAAGGGCAGTTTGACGATCGTCAAGAGATATTTTGGGCAAGTGGAGCTTGCTTATTTATTAGAAAACCCATTTTTGAAGAAGCTGGGAAATTTGACGAAGATTATTTTGCCCATCAAGAAGAAATCGACCTCTGTTGGCGTGTTAGTAATTTAGGGTACCAAACTATGTATATCGGAACTTCAACTGTTTATCACCTCGGCGGAGCTACCTTAAATGTTATGAATCCTAAAAAAACAAAGCTCAATTTTAGAAATAGTTTGTACAATCTGGTCAAGAATGTAAACGGTAGCCAAGTGCTCTGGATCATTTTTGTACGATTAGTATTAGATGGAATTGCAGGAATCAAATTTGTTTTTGAGGGGAAATTTTCTCATTTTATTGCTATATTACAAGCACACTTTGATTTTTATAAAAACTTGAGAATACTTGTAAATAAAAGGAAAAAAAGATGGGCTACTAAAAAATATTATCTTATTTCCTCCGTTATAATTCAGTATTATATTTACAAAAACATAAAATTTGATCAATTACCGGTTGATAACCATTAAATTATTGTTAATGCTATAGCATTGCGTAACATTTTTAATAATTTTGAGTTAATAACCTAATAGGACTAAAAACAAATAACCTAATGAAAAAAGCGATGATTATTGGGGCCTCGATGGCCATTTTACTTTCTTCTTGTGTATCTCAAAAAAAATATGCAGAACTAGAAGCAAAGCAAAAAGAAACACAAGACTTATTAAATACTGCAACTGTTAAACTAAATACTTGTTTAGAAGAAAAGGCAAGTACTTCGTCTGAAGTTGAAGTTTTAAAAGATCAAATAAACAGCCTTAAAAATACAAATGCTGCATTATTAAATAATGTAGGAGATCTTGCTACACTTTCTACTAAAGAAGCAGAAAACTTAGAGCGCTCTTTAGAAAGTATCAAAGAAAAAGATATGCAGATCAAAACTATGAATGAGGCAATGAATAAAAAAGATTCTGTGACTTTAGCATTAGTAACAAGTCTTAAAGGAGCTTTAGGTAATCTTGCCGATGAAGACATTCAAGTAAATGTTGAAAAAGGAGTAGTTTATGTATCTATATCAGATAAATTATTATTCAAGAGCGGCAGTTACAATGTTTCTACAAGAGCAAGAGAAGTGTTAGGTAAAGTTGCTAAAGTAGTGAACGATAAGCCAGACATCGAATTCTTAGTAGAAGGCCATACAGATAATGTTCCAATCAAAGCTTCTGGAATTAAAGACAACTGGGATCTAAGTGTAAAACGTGCAACTGCTGTAGTTCGAATTTTACAAAATGATTTTGGTGTTGAGCCTAAGCGTATGACCGCTGCTGGTAGAAGTTATTATGTACCTGTAGCTGATAATAGTACTGCTGAAAACAGAGCTAAAAACAGAAGAACAAGAATCGTGGTATTACCAAAATTAGATCAGTTCTACAATATGATCGAAGAAGGTATGAAAAAAGCGACTGAAGGAGGAAATTAATTTCTGACTTTAAAAGAATATTTTATATTTGAAGGCTGATCGTTTAATGCGATCAGCCTTTTATTATACCTGCACTTTATGAAACAATTTATCCTCCTTTGCCTGACTGTAATAAGTTTACAAACCATTGCACAGCAAAACACCGCTATCGGATCAAACGAAAAACTTACCTACACAGCCTCCTACAATATGTCTGGTTTGCTTACCAATATAGCTCAGGTTTCCATGACAACGGAACCCGTAAACACAGGCAAGAATAATTACCTAAGACTAAAGTGTAATGCGGCAACCTATTCCAAATGGGATTCATTTTTTAAAATTAGAGATTTGTACGAATCCTATGTAAACCCAAATAACCTCGCTCCTTATTTATATAAACGTAATATTGATGAAGGCGGCTATGTTAAAATGGAAAAATACGTATACAACAACAAAAATAAAACGATCAAAGCTACCATGCAACGGAGGCAAAATAAGCCAACTACGCAATCATTACCTATGAAGGCTAGTACTTTTGATGTGGTAACCACCTTATATCACATAAGAAATATGGATATCGATAAAGCACCAGTAGGTAGTACGCATCAACTTAACTTGCTGTTCGACAGAAAAGTGCAAGGGGTTACACTTTCGCTATTAGGTAAAGAAAACGTAAACACTACCGTTTTTGGTAATAAAATGTGTTACAAAATTGCGATTAACTCCTCTAACAAAGCCTTGAAAGGAAAAAACGAGAATATTATCTACCTTACTGCAGACAAGAACAAAGTACCGGTATTAATTAAATTTAGTATACCTGCCGGTAATGGTATACTAACCTTATCAAGTGCCTCAGGATTAAAAAATTAATGAAATGAGAACCTTATTTTTAACCTTAACAATAATTGCGGTTACCATTGGTACCCTAATGGCAATACTACCATTTGGATCATTGGCCGTATTACCAGGAGTATTTTCACTTATTACTGCAGCTTTAGCCTACTACCTATCTAAAAAACAAGAGAAAAACAAAGTTTTTCCGCTAGGACTGTTAGCCATAAGTATTTTGATCATTGTAGTAAGTAGTACCAAGTTTTTATGGGTAAAAGACGAAGTGGCAACTGATCAGAAATTTGAGCAAAAAGAAGAAGAAAGTAAAGAAGAGTCCATTGATGAACTCAAAGAAATAGAAAACGAATTAGAAGATTTGGAATAATTGTATACTAAAAAATCCGGGTAGTACAACACCCGGATTTACTTTTATAAGCTTAATCTTATATTTTAAATACTTACCTCTTCTTTAAAAGTACGGTCCCCGGTAGTAAAGTGAATCGTATACTTACCAGAAGGAACTTCGGCAAAATTAAATGCACGTTTGATAACATATTCCTGATTAGATATTTGCTCCTCGTGAAGCTCAATTCCTTCTTCATCGTTGATAGAAAGGGTTACTTTATTTCCTTCAATATTATTGAATAAAATATGGATCATACCTTTTTTGACTTTAATGGTAGGTTTAAATAACAACTTTACTGAAGTATCAATAAGAGCGACTCCTTGAGCGTTCTTTACCACTGGAGTTACTTTAATGTCAAAAGCTGTTTCTGTTTCTACAAAGTATATACCATCCTTTACTAGGGTAAGATCAAACGTTTTTTGAAAAGATTGGTCCGCCGCTAAAGTCATCGTAAACAATACCTCTCCTTCATAGTTCTTTAAGTATAATTTTTGACCTTTTAGGGCGTGTTCTAACGACACGTGTATGGTGGATTCGTTTTCAATCTTAACAGATAAAATGTCTGAAGCATTAGCGTTTAATGTAACCAATGCAGTACATATCAATACAAAAGTTTTAATCATTCTTCTCATAATTCTCGGTTTTTGTGGTTAATGAATTACAGGGCAAATGTACGTCTATTGTATATCGACAAATACAATTATATTTGCCTATTTATGTGCTATATTAGCATTTTTACTATATAATTAGATAGTTTAAAGTCAATTTAAAACATATTAATTTAGTATATTGTATTTCTTTAACATTAAACCATATAATTTAGCAAAAACCTAACTGATTTTTTGTCAAAATACTGCTTTTGGAAGCACATATTCGTAAGCTAATACCTTTGCAATGAAAACCATTAAAAACACCAAGCAAAAGCCCTATCTAGAAAAGATTGTACCCGAATTCGGGTCTTCCTTTCATTATGAAACCTTTTCTAAAGAAAAAAAGAATAAGGATCCTATCTGGCACTATCACCCTGAAATCGAAATTGTATACGTTAATGGAGGTACGGGTAAGCAACAAATTGGAAGCCACGTATCCTTTTACCGAAATGGTGCATTAATGCTGATTGGTTCTAACCTACCGCATTGTGGTTTGACCGATCGGTTTACTGGTAATAGTTATGAAACCGTGATTCAGATGATGCCTGATTTTCTAGGCTCGGGTTTTTTTAAGGCCCCAGAAATGAAAGAGATACAACGATTATTGAACAATGCTAAGAAAGGAATTGTTTTTCACGCCGCTGCCAAGAGAGCAATTGGGACTAAAATTGAAGCCTTACAAGGTCTTTCTTCTTTTGAGAAATTATTGGGTCTATTAGACGTCTTACAAGATATGAGTGCTACAAAACAATATACTATTCTTAATGCTGAAGGTTATAGTCTCGAAACAGGCATACAGGATAATGATCGAATCAATCAAATATTTAATTTTGTGCAGGAGGAATTTACACGCGCTATTCCGTTAGAAGAAATAGCTGATTTGGTCAGTATGAGTGTTCCGGGGTTTTGCAGATACTTTAAAAAAATTACGGGAAAAACGTTTATACAGTTTGTCAATGAATACCGATTAGTACATGCCGCTAAGCTATTACATGAAAAACGAATCAGCATAACCGATATCTGTTTTGAAAGTGGGTTTTCTAATTTTTCGCACTTTACCAAACAATTCAAAAAATTTACAGGCAGAACACCAAGTGCCTATCGTAATGAATTAAATTATGTGGTTTTTTAAATGTTAGAGCAACTCGGTAGCCCCTTTTCCTTCCCTTATTAATTCTGGTTCTGGTCCAGTAAGATCTATTATGGTGGAAGGAATGTTATCTCCATAACCCCCATCAATTACCATATCTACCAGATTATCCCATTTTTCTAATATAAGTTCTGGATCAGTAGTATATTCTATCACTTCATCCTCATCATATATAGAAGTGGATACAATGGGGTTCCCTAATGTATTAACAATAGCTTTGCAAATATTATTATCCGGCACCCGTATACCAACGGTCTTCTTTTTTTTAAATACAGTAGGTAATTTATTACTGCCAGGCAAAATAAAAGTGTAAGGTCCAGGCAATGCACGTTTCAAAATTTTAAATGTTGCCGTATCAATTTGTCGTACATAATCAGAAAGATTACTCAAATCTTCACAAATAAAAGAAAAATTGGCTTTCTCCAATTTTACGCCCTTGATGTGGGCAACTTTTTCTAAAGCGCGATTATTGGTAATATCACAACCTAAACCATACACGGTATCTGTAGGGTAAATAATAAGTCCACCATCGCGCAGACAATCCACCACCTTTTTGATTTCTTTTGGGTTTGGGTTTTCATTATATATCCTTACATATTCAGCCATGCAGTATTTTTATAGTAAAGATACTCATTATTTTATCTAAGTGTAAAAAAACTCCGTGGCAAAAAGACGGCTATAACACCTTAAGCTTGGCGAAACGTAATAAAAGTTTTTTTATACCCCCATTTTCGAAATTAATCTCAGCCTTTTTATCCTGTCCCACTCCTTCTACCTTAAGTACTTTACCTCTTCCAAAACGCATATGTTCTACCACCGTTCCAGGAACAAGATCAGAATCGAATAAATTGGATTTACTAGTTGCAGCATCATTAGTCGTAGCCGGTCTTAATTTTCGCAGTTTACGCAACTGCTCCTCCGTAGGCTTGTGACTTGTCGGAGGTGTTCCAGAAACTGGCTTTTTAAGACGTAATTTACTTTTATCTACTTCACCAAATATATCAGAATCAATGAGTGGTTTATAACGATAATCGTCTACAGGTGTCAGGTATTCTAAATAGGTGTCATCAATCTCCTCTATAAATCGACTGGGTTCGGCATCTACCAATTTACCCCATCGATATCTGGACTGCGTATAAGTCAAATAGGCTTGTTTTTCGGCTCTGGTAAGCGCTACATAAAATAACCGTCGCTCCTCTTCTAGTTCACTTCGGGTATTCATACTCATCCCCGATGGAAAAAGATCTTCCTCCATACCTACAATATACACATACGGAAACTCCAACCCTTTTGCCAGATGTATGGTCATTAATGCTACCCGGTCATCATCGCCTTTATCCTGATCTAAGTCTGTTGCCAGCGCCACATCTTCTAAAAACTCTGTAAGCGCACCCCTAGCATCAGCCACTTCCTTTTGTCCTTCCACAAAATCACGAATACCATTAAGTAATTCTTCAATATTTTCAATACGTGCAACCCCCTCTGGTGTGGTATCCTTTTTTAACTCTAAAAGTAATCCTGTTTTCTTAGCTACCATTTCAGCTAAAACGAAGGCATTAGAGGTTTCATTGGCAATCTGAAAACTTTTGATCATATTCATAAAGTTTTCCAGACGATTTTTGGTAGAGGTATTTATCTTTAAATTGATCCTATCCAGGTTTTCAATCACCTCAAAAATAGAACGATCATAATGATTGGCTGCTACGATTAATTTATTGACTGTAGTATTCCCAATTCCTCTGGTAGGATAATTGATAACGCGTTTAAGCGCCTCTTCATCCCTAGGATTAATTACTAATCTGAGATAGGCTAAAACATCTTTTATCTCTTTGCGCTGATAAAAAGAAAGGCCACCATAAATACGATATTTGATATCTCGTTTTCTTAGGGCGTCTTCTATAGCTCTAGATTGGGCGTTGGTACGGTATAACACCGCAAAATCACCATTGGGCAATTGATGTTGCATTTGGTTTTCAAAGATAGAACTGGCAACAAAACGTCCTTCATCCCCATCTGTCAATAATCTATTCACGATGATTTTTGGACCATCATCATTTGCCGTCCAAACTACCTTATCTAGTTTGGTTTTATTTTTATCAATAACCGAATTAGCGGCTTGCACAATATTCTTTGTAGAGCGATAATTTTGCTCTAATCGATATTGTTGTACATTATCATAGTCGCGTTGAAAATTCAGAATGTTATTGATATTAGCACCTCTAAACGCATAAATACTCTGTGCATCATCTCCCACCACACAGATATTCTGAAAACGATCCGATAAGGCTCTTACAATAAGATATTGAGAGTGATTGGTATCCTGGTACTCATCAACCAGTATGTATCGAAAACGATCTTGATATTTTGATAATACCTCAGGAAATCGATTGAGCAGCTCATTGGTTTTTAATAACAAATCATCAAAATCCATTGCCCCCGCTTTAAAGCAACGATCCACATAGTTTTGATAAATATCACCTAATCGAGGGCGTTTTGCCATGGCATCAGACTCCATCAATTCAGGATTCTGAAAATAAGCTTTAACCGTTATTAAACTATTTTTATAAGACGATATTCTAGAGTATACCTGCTTGTATTTATAAATATCCTTATCCAAGCCCATTTCTTTAATGATAGAAGCCACCAAACGTTGAGAGTCCTGGGTATCATAAATCGTAAAATTAGAAGGGTACCCTAATTTATCCGCTTCAAAACGCAAAATTTTGGCAAATATAGAGTGAAACGTTCCCATCCATAGGTTTTTTGATTCGCTCGCCCCTACAATATCAGCAATCCGTTTTTTCATTTCTCGGGCTGCCTTATTGGTAAAAGTCAATGCCAATATATTAAAGGGATCTACACCTTTATGCATCAAATAGGCTATGCGATAGGTAAGCACTCGGGTTTTTCCGGATCCTGCTCCGGCAATTACAATCATTGGTCCTTCTTTCTGCAATACAGGCGCTCTTTGGGCATCATTCAATTCAGCTAAATACTCTTCCAAACTTGTAATATTTTTTAAAGGCGAAATTTACTTATAATCTCAATTTTATTAAACTCTAACCCTACATACTTATAAACAAAACATCAACGATACATTTAAATTTATAAAATACGTAAAGTTTTAGTATATTGGCAGTTAGATAAGCCCCACTTATCTTTCCTTATAATAACCTACTTATATGAAGAATAGTTACATTCTGTTTCTACTATGCTTGGTGCTATCCAGTACCCTACATTCTCAACACACTGATCAAAAATACTGGGAGTTATTGCTGCAAAACAAAAGGGAAGCTGCATTAGAAAATTTCACCAAAAATACTGCTGCCAAAGAAGAACTTACACTCCTTCTATCACACAAACTGTTGCGTATGGAAAATGGGATCTTTGCTGTGGAGAAAGATTTTATTCAACAATTAAGCAGCTTTACCGATTTTGAGTATTACTTATATGCATTTTGGAATAAACCTTTTGTATTTAGCGATTACTTAGAATCCGGATTTACAAAAGAAACTAAAAATAGGGCGTTAGCGATAGACCCCTCTACAATACAGGATAAAACCGTAAAAGAAGCCTTGACCTATCTTAAGTCTATTATCGCTAGAGATGCCAACGACTGGGAAACCTATTACGCTTTACAGCAACAAATGTCTGCCATCAAAGAATGGCAATTTTGTGGCGTATTCGAAAATTTAAATAAAAGTGGATTGGATATCCCCTATCCACCAGAGTCGATTGCCAAAAGCACTCCACAGTTTGACACTAATGGCAATGGATATGTAAATTGGTATAATGCACCACATAGCAATACAGAAGGATACCAGTTTTTTAGTAACCACTCCGAATACGGCCACGGGGTCAATTATGCACAAACCTTTATATCTAATCCCAACGAGCAGAAAGTAGTACTCCGCATCGGAAACTCGGGAAAGTTTAAACTATGGCTAAATGACGTTGAAATTTACAGCAATAACAAAGATGTAACAACCGACCTGGACGCTTATAATGTAGCTGTCAATTTACCAAAAGGGACAAACAGATTGTTAATCAAAAATGCAGAAAGCAACAGTGAGAGCTATTTTATGGTTCGAATTACTGACACCCTCTGTAATCCAATTACGAATCTTAGCTATACCACTGCTTATAAAGAATATAACAAAAGTTCTGTAGCGCAAATAGATCCAAAACCATTAGATCATAGCATTGAGCGATTTTTTAAAAACAAACTGGCTCAGAATCCTAATGACTTTTTTCATAGATATGCGTTAATTTTAACCTACTTGAGAAATTCAAAATTTGAAGAAGCCAAAGGGTTAATAACACCGCTACAGGCCGATTATCCAAAGAGTTCATTGCTCCGAAATTTATTGATCATCTGCTATCAGCTTGAGGAAGAATATACTACCGTACAGGAACTGCGAAAAAATATGGAGTTGGATGATGAAAACTATTATTTATCCATTTTGTATCAATTTCAGGATCAATCCAAATTATCTCATATGGATATTAATGAATTGGAAGAGTTCTTAAACAAATTAGCTAATGCCACAGATCAATATATTCTTAAGGAATCTGCCAAAATTCTATTATCACTAAGAAAATCAGATCGAGAAACTGCTAAGAAAGAGCTAACCAGCATTATTAAGAAAGCTAAAGAACAGCAATGGATCAAAATGCTGACCACCTATGGCACTTTATATACTATCATACATAATGATAAACAAAAAGAAAAAGAGTTATTAGAGTACATCACAAATAACTACCTAAGCTATAGCACCTTATTAAAACTGGTTAAGTTTTATAATAAATCGGGCGAAGAGGATAAGGCAACTGCCCTTTTACAAAATTTTCAAAATAATATTCCCGGTGATAATTACGCCCTTATTGATCTTATTGCGCAGTTACAAAAGCATAATCAATACAAAGCTTCACTACACTACATTGAGCTTGCCTTACAAAACTACCCATACTCCTCTATGTTATTTAAACAAAAAGGAGATGCTTTATTACAATTGCAAAAGAAGAATGAGGCATTACAAGCTTACAAAACCGCTCTTGGGTTTAATAGTAATAACAGATCACTACGCAATAAAATTAGTGATTTAACCAATGAAAAAGACATTATAGAATCCTATGTTACAAATGATGTTTATTCTTATATAGAAATCAATCGTAACAAAAACATCTCCAATAACCACGGCTTTACCATTTTATTAGATGAAGCTGTTACCTTACTATATCCAGAAAGTGGTGGGAAATCGAAACATACCTATATGTATGAAATTACAGCTAATGCTGGAGTAGAAAATTTTAAAGAATATGATCTGGGACTCACAGGCGGCTACAGTATTGTAAAATCCGAAATCGTTAAACCTAATGGGTCTATTGTACCTGCAGAGCGAAGTGGTTCTAATTTTGTATTTAATGGACTATCCGTTGGTGATGTAGTACTCATCAGTTATGAGTCATATTTTGGAGGAAGTGGACGCTTTTATCGTGATTTTGTAGATTATTATCAATTTGATTCTTTTCACCCTTGTTTAAAAACTAAATATATCTTAATTGCCCCACAGGATAAAAAAATTAAATATAAGGTAACGAATGGTGAACTTTCCTTTACCAAAGAGCAAGAAGGAGATCAGCTAATTTATCAATGGAGCTTAGATAATAGCAGTACGCTAAGTCAGCAAGAGTATTTTATGCCTCAGGATGTGGATATAGCACGATATCTTCATATCAGCACCATAGAGAGTTGGAATGAGATCGCATTTTGGTATTCAGATTTAGTGCGTTCCCAAATGGAAAGTAATCCTACAGTAGAAAAAACATTTGCCTCCATTTTTCCATCGGGAATTAAAAACCTATCTAAAAATGAAATAGCCAAACGTATCTATTATTATATCATGGATAACTTTAACTATAGCTATGTAAGTTTTAGACAAAGTGGGTACATTCCTCAAAAACCCTCAAAAACCATTTCCAGTAAACTTGGAGATTGTAAAGATTTTTCCACGCTTTTTGTTACACTAGCCGAAAAAGCTGGCTTAGATGCTAATCTAGTTTTGATCCTCACCTCCGATAATGGGGAACAATCTTTGGTGTTGCCGAGTCAAAATTTTAACCATTGTATTGTAAAAGTCAAGTTAGATCAAGGCGATCAGTTTTTAGAACTTACAGATAAAAATCTTCCCTATAAATCACTACCAGTGTCTTTGGAGAATGCTACGGCCTTAGAAATTCCATTTATGACTACCAATAACAAGGACACTTATGAGTTGTTTAAACTAAATAAAATAAATAAAACACCTTCAGTGTATAAGAATAATGTCAATATGATGGTCAATACGGATAAGCAAAAAATTGAAGTATCTAGTAGTTTTGAAGGCGCTATCACTTCTTACTATAAAGGTGTATTTGCAGAACCAAATTATGATGTCGTAAAAAAGACCATCTTCGAAAATTTTTCAAATACATTAGGATCTCAAATCAAAATTGACACCATTTATAATATCAATAAAGACATTAAACAATCGAATCTAAAGTTTTCGACTGCGATCACAGCAAATGAGAAAATAAATAAAATAGGAAAGACAAAAATTATTCAAATCCCTAATATTTCTTCGGCCTACAGCACTCACATTATCAATGAAGAGGAACGCAAATATCCAATTGTATATAATAAATATGAAAATGTAGACCGTTACATAACCGAATATGATATTTACATTGAAAAATCACAGCGATTTACGGAAATTCCAAAGAATCAAAGTTTAAGTTTTAAAAAACATCACTATTCTATCAATTACGAGTTGGTTAATGATAATCACCTTAAAGTTATGATCAATGCAGTAACCGATAAAGAAAACATTTTACCCCAGGAGTACCCTGAATTTAAAAGTTTTGTTTCTGCTGTATTGGAGGCTAAAGAAGCTTTTATCGGTTATGAATAAAGAATTTTCTTACAATTAAATAATTTTATTGAAAAAATATCAGTTTAAAAGTTAATTATTTAGATAAAAAGCATTATATTTAAACAGCTAATTAAGAGTCAAGATTACTACAATCTTTTTATCAAATAAACTTTACTTGTTATGGCCCCAAATAAAATCAACGTACAGACTGTAAAAAAAGAATCCATTAAATCGCTTTCCTTTCCTAAAGAAGAAGTACTCGAAAAAAGAAAAGATCAGATTGATCGCTTCCTAGAGCTACAACGTGCACTTTCATTGGGTAATCTAGAACGACAAAAAGTAAAAATCATTTTTGTAGATAGCGAAGGATTTAAAAAAGTTGAAACTACCATTTGGGGAATCACAGACAAAGAAGTGATTTTAAAACAAGCGACGATTATTCCTTTAGAACGAATTATTAGTATTTCCTAATCCATTGTGCTTAACTAACGTAAATGTAAACTCCTTTTTGAAGAGGAGTTTTTTTATGAAAACAGTTACAATAAACCCAACTATTCATCGTTCTGTAGACACTATACTCCCCCTTATAGACTAACTTTAACCGAATCTAATGAAATTTTTAGTAACCATTTCTAGTTTCCTTATGGTGTTAACACTGTGCACCAGCAAATTATACGCTCAGGATACCAACGACTTTATCATCACAGACAACATTCCTGCTTTTTTACAACAGTTGCAAACTGCAAAGCAATCGACTTTTTCGCTTCAACTTGCTAAACATAATGCGTTAACTATAAAAGTAAATCGTATAAACAATTCAGAGCAACCAGAGCTTGAAATTTTAGGTAACCTACTTAATGAACCACAATCTACCTTTACGCTTACAGCTTTAAATAACCAGGTTGCAGGTAATTTAATAATTACAAAAACTAAAGAAGCTTATGAGCTCTATACGACCAAAGATGGTGTTTTACGTGCCACTAAAACAAGTATTGATAAAATCTTATGTGTAGATTTTGAAGCCATTACTACTAAAAATGATGATAAGGGGACAACATTTTCAAAAATGGCTCCCCAATTAGAGAGTTTACCAGGAGCACCCGGTATTATTTATCTCGATTTTGACGGAGAGTTGGTCACAGGAACCAGTTGGTTAGGTGGCGCTACAATCGATGCGCAATCGCCTAACTTTTCGGATCAAAAGATTATAGAAGTTTGGAAAATAATGGCAGAAGATTTTAGACCTTTTAATCTAAATGTTACCACCAATAGAGCCTTATACGATGCTGCGCCATCCAATCGAAGAATGATGTGTATTTTTACGCCTACCAAAGATGCCGCACCGAATTCTGGTGGTGTTGCTTATATCGGTTCTTTTGCTTCTAATCGAGACAACCCGTGTTGGGTATATAATTTATCTACCAGAGCTGCTGGCGAAACAGGTTCGCACGAAATTGGGCATACCCTTAGACTATTGCACGATGGTAAGGGCGAAACCACCTATTATTCTGGTCATGCGGATTGGAGCCCTATTATGGGTTGGAGCGCTAGTAAACCGATTGGACACTGGAGTCTTGGTGAATATACAGGCGCTACGAATGATGAAGATGACGTTGCTATCATCGCAGCAAATCCAGGTGTTGGATTTCAAAATGATGATCATGCGGACACCTATGAAAACGCCACCCCAATACTAGTTGATGGAAATGGAAACGTTAGTGCATCACAGAATTTTGGATTGATCAGTCAACGAACGGATAAAGACTATTTTTCTTTTACTATTGAAACGGGCGAGGTTCAATTTTCTATTAATCCCGACCCAGATTATCCTAATCTAAAAATACAAGCTGTAGTGTTAAACGCCATTGGCGAAACTGTTACTACTTCTACCGAATCGGGTATGGGTGCAACCATAAATACACAACTCACTGAAGGTAATTATTATCTAGAAATTGATGGTATCGGTGATGGTTCCAACCCTTCTACGGGTTATAGTGATTACTCATCTTTAGGTAATTATTCGATCAGCGGTAGTTATATCCCAGGAGATAACTTACAACCTCCTGTTGTTAATTTCGAAGCCAGTACGGATTGTAATATCGTTAGCTTCAGAAGTACCACCGCAAATACAGTTAACACCTACCTTTGGGATTTTGGTGACGGGACTACCTCTAACGTCTCAGACCCTGTACATACTTACAACCAAAGTGGTACCTATACTGTAAGCTTAACAGCAACTAATACTGTTGGATCGGACAGTAGACAAAAAGCAAACTTTATTACCATTACCCTTCCCTCTCAGCCTGTAGGCGAAGATCAAAATATATGTGCTGGGGAATCATTGGAGCTCAACGTGTCAGGCAGTGATGCCTACAGATGGTACACCGTAGCACAGGGTGGCACTAGTATGGCTAGTGGAGCTAGTTTTGAAACCCCACAACTGACCACCACCACTACCTATTATGTTGAGGGTGTTGCCGGTGACTGTGTTACCGCCAATAGAACAGCGGTCACTGTTGTTGTTGATGAACTTCCGCAGCAACCCGTTGTTACAATAAATGATGGTCGTTTTTTAACGGCGGATGGCGCTTACGACTCTTATCAATGGTATCTTGATGACGAACCTATTATTGGTGCCACTGCACAGCGTCATTTACCTGAAGCAGTAGGAAACTACAGTGTTGAAGTATTTAACGAGTCCGATTGCACCAATATTTCTGAATCGTTTGCAGTAGACTTGTCACAACTTAATGCGAGCCAAGGATCTAGTATTTTTGTGTTTTACCCTAATCCCACCACCAACGATTTACATATAGATGGTTTATCACAAAAAGATATCAATCTTAGAATTGTCAACACTTACGGTCAAATTGTATACGAAGATGTACCTAATGCAACTGTTCCTGTTGAAGGATTGAATAGAGGACTCTACATATTACTAATCAATAACAAAATCGTAGGGAAGTTTATCAAACAGTAAAATACATTACTTAAAATAAGTTATTGTACAACAAAACATTAGCCCGATCAGATCTTTTCAAGTTGTTATTTAGTTTTCTGTTAACGGTTTTTTTAAATATCTTAGGAACATAAAATCTAGAATTAGATTTTATAAAAAGCAAATGTTGACCTAATGCCAGGTTAACCTTACTTAAGTAATTAAATAAAAACGTTTGAAAACTATATCTTTTTTGGTTCTGGGGCTAGCTGTAGTAGGCTTTATGTATGGACAACAAAAAACGCCAGGTAAAGTAATTACTGAGTTCGGGGCAACCTATACTGTTAATAACCCTGATTTTAAAACAAATACCGAACACAATTTTAAGGTTGTCTTTGATGTAGGAAGATCCTTCGAAGATGCTACCAAGGTGAACCCATTACTAGAAACGGCTGCTCGTTTTATCAACATGCATGCTGCTGCCGGAGTACCTTTACAACACATTAAGGTAGCACTGGTGGTGCACGGAAATGCCGCTAATGACTTACTAAACGATAATGCTTATGCTGTTCAACATGGGGGTTCTAACCCAAACACACCCCTATTAAAAGCTTTGGCAGAACAAAACGTGCAGCTCATATTATGTGGTCAAACCGCTAATTATCGAAAGCTTACAAAAGAACAATTAGTACCTGATATACGTATTGCATTATCCGCTATGACAGCCTTAGTGCAATTACAAAACGATGGTTATCGTTTAATTCATTTTTAATATAAAACATAATTCAATTTAATACTCATACAATGCTTATCAAAAAACTTCAATACCCACTCCTGTTTTGCTTTGGGTTACTTGCTACCACTACTACCCTAGCACAGGAGCTGGATCCCGAGATTGCCGCTGCTGCAAAGGAAATCGAAAACAAGGTAATCGAATGGCGAAGGGATATCCACCAAAACCCTGAACTCTCTAACCGAGAATTCGAAACGGCAAAGAAAATAGCGAAACACCTAAAGTCCTTAAACATTGAGGTTACTGAAAATGTAGCCAAAACCGGTGTGGTAGGTATACTTAAAGGAGATAAACCCGGAAAAACAGTAGCCTTACGTGCAGATATCGATGCATTGCCAGTTACAGAGCGAACAGATGTACCTTTTAAATCTACGGTTAAAACCACTTTTTTAGATACCGAAGTAGGTGTTAGTCACGCTTGCGGTCATGATACCCACGTTGCTATTCTAATGGGTGTGGCAGAAATACTCGCCAAACATAAGAATAAAATAAACGGAACGGTTAAGTTTATTTTTCAACCTGCTGAAGAAGGACCACCACCAGGAGAAGAAGGTGGAGCCAAACTTATGATCAAAGAAGGTGTGCTCAAAAACCCTGATGTAGATGCTATTTTTGGATTGCATATCAATGCAGGTACTCCGGTAAATATGATCAAATATAAGCCTGGCGGTACTATGGCAGCCGTAGAACGCTTTGTGATTAACGTCAAAGGTACACAAACACATGGTTCTGCTCCCTGGAGCGGTGTAGATCCGATTATGATCTCTGCCAAAATTATCGATGGATTGCAAACCATTATCAGTAGAGAAGCTCCTTTGGTAGACGAAGCTGCAGTAATCACGGTGGGTAAAATTACCAGTGGGGTGCGTTTTAATATCATTCCTGAGTCTGCTGAAATGATCGGAACTGTGCGTACATTAGACCCAAAGATGAGAGAACTTATCATTCGCAGAATGAAAGAAATGGTTCCTGCAATTGCCAAAGCCTATAATGCTGAAGCTACTATTGAATTTCAAAATAATACTTCGATAACCTATAACGATCCTGATCTGGTGAAGCAAATGCTACCTACCATACAAGCAGTGGCCGGTAAACAAAATGTAATTTTAGCGAAAGCGACCACTGGTGGTGAGGATTTTTCATATTTCCAAGAAGTGGTACCTGGATTTTATTTCTTTTTAGGAGGTAAACCCGAAACCTTAGAAAAAGCTGCAGCACACCATACCCCAGATTTTTATATTGATGAAAGTGGTTTATTACTAGGGGTTAAAGTGATGTCGCAACTTACTTTAGATTATCTAAACGCGCAATAAGACAAGAAATTAAGTATTATGGAAGCTATCCTAACAAAAATAGCCGAAATTCCTTGGTGGGCCTGGATATTATCGATACTGGTAATTGTTGCTTTTAAGGATATCGTTATCAATAAAAAGCATACGATCAATCACAATTTTCCCATTATTGGTCATTTCAGATATTTACTGGAGAGTATCGGCCCGGAGATTCGGCAATATTTTGTAGCAAATAACCGAGAGGAACTTCCATTTAATCGTATTGAACGAAGCTGGGTGTACGCTTCTTCAAAAAACGAAAATAATTACGAAGGCTTCGGTACGGATCAAGACATCTACGTGCATCAGCATCTTTTTATAAAAAATAAGATGATTCCTTTTCGGATGGAAGAAAATCATCCGAATCAACTAGATAAGTATTTTTTACCCTGTGCAAAAGTTATGGGTTTACATAATAAGCGGAAAAAACCCTATCGCCCCGCCTCTGTCATCAATATCTCTGCCATGAGTTATGGCTCTCTATCAGCAAAAGCGGTAGAATCTTTAAACATAGGTGTGGACAAAGCCAATGCCTATCACAACACCGGTGAAGGCGGATTATCCCCCTACCATAGTAATGGAGGTGATGTGATTTTTCATTTTGGTACCGGATATTTTGGGGTACGGGATGAGGCAGGTAACTTTTCTATGGAGAAGTTAAAAGCATTAGTAGCTGACAACCCCTTTATCAAAGCAATTGAGATTAAATTATCACAAGGTGCTAAACCTGGTAAAGGAGGTGTGCTACCTGGTGCAAAAATCACACCCGAAATCGCTAAAATAAGAGGTGTCCAAGTAGGAAAAGATGTACTCTCTCCCTCCTACCACACTGCGTTTTCTACAGTACCCGAATTATTAACATTCATAGAAGCCATAGCTGAGGCAACAGGATTGCCCGTAGGTATCAAAGCGGCGATTGGTAAAACCGATCAGTGGCAAGAGCTAGCAGACTTAATGAAAAGTACCAACAAAGGACCAGATTTTATTACTATAGATGGTGGTGAAGGTGGAACCGGAGCAGCTCCACCAAGTTTTGCAGATCATGTATCGTTACCCTGGATTTATGGATTTACGAAAATCTATAAAATTTTTCAACAGCACGCGATAACAGATCGGATCGTTTTTATCGGTAGTGGTAAACTAGGTTTTCCGGCTAAAGGTGCTATGGCCTTTGCGATGGGTGTGGATTGCATCAATGTCGCCCGAGAAGCCATGCTTAGTATTGGTTGCATCCAGGCACAGGTATGCCATACGAACAAATGTCCAACGGGAGTAGCAACACAAAACAAATGGTTGCAAAACGGTATCAATGTCCCTTTAAAGTCTGATCGATTAGCACAGTATTTTAAAACATTCCGAAAAGAACTTATCGAAATTACCCACGCTGCTGGGTACGAACATCCGTGTGAATTTAATATGCGCGATATCGAAACCAACGTGGATGATGGGGAATTAACAAGAACCTTGCAGGAATCCTTTAAGTACCAAAAAACGATTGTGCCTTACAAAGGACTTCAGGAATTAAAAGATTGTCCGTACCTTGGGGGTTCCTATAACACTTCAAAAAAATAGTAAACCTAGATATGAAAATTGAAATTATTCCATTAATCCTATCACTTTTCCCTGCTTTATTTGTGGCAGTACTCGCGTATTTATATTTTAAAATGCATACGGATAATGAAGAGCGACGCCGAAGGTATTTGCTACATAAAGAAAATCAAAAACAATCCTTGCCCCTACGATTGCAGGCATATGAACGCATGGCACTGTTTTTAGAGCGGATATCACCAGGCAAACTGATGCAGCGAATGGCTCCGGTATCCGATGATAAAAAGGGATATGAAAATTTGTTAATTCACACCATAGATCAGGAGTTTGAACACAATCTAACGCAACAAATCTATATCACCGATGAATCCTGGAGCGCAGTACGCACTGCAAAAAACAATACCATAGCACTTATCCGAAAAGCGGTTATGGATGAGTCTGTAGATACGGCTGCTAAGATGCGAGAAACGATTATTACCAAAGTGGTCGAAAACGGTGCCCCTAGTGATGCTGCATTGAGTATCATTAAGGCAGAAGTAACAGAGTTAATGAGTTAACTTGAGGTTGTTACTATACATTGTAAAAACACTGTTTTTTGAGTAATGGCATTGATTATTTGATCGGTACTATTAAATTAAAGTACTATTCAATTCTCGTAAAATTATCTTCAAAATATTTGATCCATTTTCCATCAACTAGTTTTTCGCCATACTCCTGAAATGTATCGGGTGTAGGGGCGTGAAAAATAAATCGTTTTGTCGGACTAGCGTTAACAATAAACTTATTATCCGTTGATAAGGTAGCCTTGTATCTACCGGCTCCGGTTTGGTAATACGAATTGTAGTAGTAGGTCTTGTCCTTCGCATCATAATAAATCACGGTATGCAATTGTAGTGATTCCGATTTTAAATCGATAGTGATGATACTCTTATCTAATTGGTAACTTATCTTTTCATATGCAGGCACTTGTACTTTAATCTTGCCTTCCTCATAGGCTGCAGAAACACCCACCCAATCCCCTACAATAAATTTGAGCTTCTCCATGTATTGCTGTTCAATCGTTTGGCCGTAAGCTGTGAATGTGGTAACAAGTATGATAAACAAAAAGCCAGTAATAAGTTTCATTTATGTTTAGATTAAAGTATGCGTTAAAATTACTCAAAGATATTCGATAGTAGTAAAATTGATACCTTCTACCCTATCACTCCTTCTTTTTCTTCCCCAATGAAATATTATAATCATCAATACTTCCCTTGATCTTTAGGTTAAGGTATTTGATCTTTTCGTTTGGATCCACTTCAATGATTTCATCTTGCTGCTGTACGCTGGTGGAATCTTCTTTTTTACTGCCAAATATCTTTTGCCAGGCGGCTTTGCGAACGGTTCTCCACGGAATGCGTACAAAATAATCGATATTTTGGTCACTATCGTGGGTACCTGACAGTTCCATATGCCCTATGGTAGATTCAATGGTCATTGCAGGAATTCGAATTTTGCCCTTATCGATCGCTAAACTATTTTGCAAAGTATCAAAGCGGATATGCTGCAGGTTTTTATCACCCATATAGTCGGATAGCGCTTGCATAGGATCGTAATTCTTTAAACTTCCCTGCAATACCTTTACATCCATATCTATAGTTGACTGATCCAAATCCGGCACCATATCTGGATATACGCGTATATTTCCTTTTATGGTGGTTGTTAGTTTGCCTTGTAAATTTTCGGATACCAAATGATCCTGACCAAAATTTTCAAATTTGAATAGTAGTTTATCCAAATCTACATTTTGCATCACCAGATTCGGTTTCATATAAATATGCTTAGGATCACTACCGTTAAAATACCCACTCAATTGTACGCTACCTCCCGCAGCATCCATATGTAGCGTATCTATGTAGATATAATGATTTGGCGTAGTTCTTAGCTTGGCTTTAATCCGTTGTAAATCGATCCTATGATAGATAAAGTGGTCTACAGCTACATCAAATTCCATATCCGTAAAAGGCAACTCATAGATATTAAAGGCCTCTGCATGCTCTTTTACATCTGCAGTGGTATCTGTTACCGAAGTATTGGATTTTGGAGGATCCATAGTGAAGTTAAATAAGGCATCAAAATCGATATAATTGGCATTCAACGCCAGGTAATTATCTCTTTTCCTGATCTCTGGTTTTTTACCCAAATAGTAATTCAAGTCTACATTAAAGTTAGTCTTACCAATTTCACCATGAAAGTCTTTGATCACCACGTGTTCATCTTCATAATGTACTTTTCCTCTAAAATTAGTAAAGCGAAGCGGATGCATATGCATTTTGGTATCTAGCTTATCCAGCCCTACATCAATGGAATGAAATGCAGAATCTTTATAATGCATACTAGAGGTGAAATGCAAAGTCAGCCGATCAAAACTTTCGTGCCGGTATTCCTTGGGTACATAATTTTCCCCTTTATACGAAAAGAGATCCTCTAACCGCAATGCTTTGGAAGTTAAACTCATGTCAATGGCTACATCACCGTTCAATTGGGGTTGCATCCAAAAGGCATAATCGTGAATCAATCCATCTAAATGAAAATCACTATCATCTATATATCCCGTAAAGTCAACGATTTTTAAATCTTTGTCGTCAATGAGCACGTCGGCGTGAAAATCGTGTAATTTATGTGGGTAGTGTTTCAACTCTGCATATAAGCTATCGATAAAAAACTCGCCTCTAGGTAAATAGTTGGATTCTGTAAAATCCTTGGCTGAAGCTTTGAACGAAAACCCTACACTTAAGTTTTTGATTTGCTCGTCTATCCCGGTTTGGGTGGTGTCTTGCTTGGAGTAGCGGGTCAGTTCCGCGATATCCAGGTTCTTGGAAGTGATATCCATATGCGCTTCTACCGGTTGCTCGGTATGATGTACAATAGCTGGCAGATCAGATAGAGAGCCGGTAATGGAAATATCAGAATTACCGATCAGCATTTCAAATTGATGTAAGGTAGCCGCTTTACCATTCATAACCATATGCACATTTAAGTCGTGCACCGGTGCTGGGAACTCTTTTACTTCCAAACGTAGATCTTTGATGGTTAACTCTGCAAAATACGCTTGGTTGAGTTGCTGTAGCGCTTTTTCGGGATTATCAATATCAATGATATCATGAAAATTCATTTTCATAGCAATCTGACCCGAAGCTTCCTTTACTTGCTCTAGTTCTAAAAAGTCAACCACAAAATCTAAGTTAAAGTCCGAATTGACTTTCATATCCACCTCTGGTGTCTCAAAGTTCTTTACAAAAATGGAACCGTTAAATTCTCCTTTTTCTAAAGATGCTGTCATGTTATTCAGCGAAAATTCCATAGTCGTCATATCTCGCTTGGCACCGTTGGTAAAATGGCCATTAAAGCCCATATTGTCAATACGAGTATCACTTTTGGTATTTTCTAAATAGGCTTTGGCCGCACCGAAGTTGGCGTTGATAAATGGCGTATTCCCTTTGTTTGCTGGGCCTTCTATGGTGGCATTAAAATAGATTTCTCCCGCATTTTTGTACTTGTCCAAAATCGGAATAACATCGGTGGGCGCAAATGCGATCAGCATATCAAAGTTGGGCTTTGTCCCTTTGATCGATAAATCCAGATCTACGTCATTTTTGGTATCTATAGTCCCTTCTAACTCAAAGTCACCATTTTCCATTACAATACCTGAAGGCTTGATCGTAAGCACTCCGCTTGATTCATCAAAAGCGACGTCAGTATGTACTTCAAAATGCTTATTACGGATAAAGGTGGTATCTCCATCTTTAATGATATTCAGTTCAAAATCGGTATCGATATGCCCAGCGATACTGGAATCGGTTTGACTAAATCCCCCCAAGCCACTATAAATAAATTTTTCTACATCGGTATTGGACGCTTCATCTAAGGTGTGTATGTCTAGATTTTTTAATTTGATTTGTTTAAGGTGAATATTGGTGGTGGTTGCAGTGGTATCCGTTGGCGTTGCCAGGGAGTTCTGGATATTGGTAGTATTATCTTCGTGAATGACAATATTAAACACCCCATCCTCCACTATTAAAGATTGAATATCTACATTTCCCTTTATGATATCCCAAAGATTAAAACCAACGTAAATATCTTTGACATCCATAATAACCTGAGCGTTAGATGCCTTGGTTTCCATAATTTTTACATCCAATACTTTAACGGATACATAGGGAAAATTCCCAAAAAGTGATAGTTTACTATCCCCTACTGTGATTCGACCTTTATGCTCTTGATTGAGTTTGTCAATTTCTTCTTTGATCAGGGTTGCTTGATTACTCTGAACATATAGCAATAGTCCTCCTAACACTACTATAGGTGCCAGTACGAGCGCGAGAATAGCTCGTTTCCAGAATTTTTTACGTTTAAAAATAGATTTCATTTAGATCACTTGGGGTTTGCCATTAAAAATAAGGAATTTGGGGCAAACATAGTAACTACTGCTAAGATTTAGTTTGGGTTCTATAAAACCCTTTAAAGGGGTACTTTAAAACTAAGATAAACCAAAAGATTGAATAGAATCGTGGTCATCTTTAATCTTTACACAATCCAATGAAAAATTAGAAAAGCCAGTAGTTTTGATATCAAATGTTGAAGGCCAAGACTATAAAAAGATAGAAACCTATGAAGTAGATTCAGCTTGGTAAACTGATGCACCCCATAGGTTTCCATTAGTAGCATAACATAAATTGTGTGATAATACGCTGTGCTTGCTTATACCGGTGCTAACATCATACTCATCTTACGTTGATCCACGATTCTGCCCACAAACCAAATAAACGGTTCAATTTGACCATTTAGTACACAGTTACCTTTGCAAATACTATCTAACAAGCCTTGCACGTCTGATGCTTGTAAGGCGGCAATTGCAGCCTGATCCTTTAGTAGTAATGAACAAGTTGGTAACTCATTTTCTTCTGTAGTAGTGTACCTTACACTTCCGCCTCTTAGTACTATGCTATATGGATTGGAAGATGCTGAAGAACGTACTTCGATAGCCAGATCAGGTACAGTTTTAGGAGCTGTGGTTATCACTTCATTAAGATACTCTGTAAATGAAGTACACCAGGCTGCTACATCGGCATCAGCTATGGTGTTATCTTCGGTTTTCTGATACTTCTCGGCAAGCTGTGCATCGACTTCGCGTTCTGCTTTGATCAGTGCTGCCAGTGTTTTATCCACATCTTCTTTGGTATGTGCTGCAGAACAAATGAGTCGTAAACGTCCACGACCACTTTCTACAATAGGATAGGTTACTGCAGAGGTTTGAATACCTTGTTGGTACAAGTGCTGTACAATGGCATACAGTTTATCTTTATCCTTAAAGTGTGGCGTAACGATTGGTCCATCACCGGTGCCTAAATCATACCCTGCGGCTTCAAATTGCTGTCGCATATAGCGTGTAGTCTCCCAAAGTCTTGCACGTAATGCATCATCTACTCGTAATCGTCTTAAAGCGGTTAATGCAGCTGCCATATCCGCTGGACTGATCGAGGCCTGAAAAATATAGGCTCTAGATGAAGATTTCAATAGGTCTACATGTTCTTTACTTGCTGCCACTACTCCACCAAGGCTTCCTAGCGCTTTGCTTAAGGTGGTCATGATAAAATCAACCTGATCAGTAATGCCTGCAGCAGCACAAATGCCTGCGCCACCCTCGCCATAAAAACCAAACGAATGTGCTTCGTCTACCAATACTAAGGCATTATACTTTTTTGCTGTACGCACGATGGTTGCCACCGGAGCGGCGCCTTCGCCCATACTGTACACGCCTTCTAAAACAACTAAAATCGTTTTATAGGGCGAGGCTTCTGTTTGCAGTACTGCTTCAAGATCAGCTGCATTATTATGCTGAAATGTTCGTATGGTTGCACCACATAGCCGCGCTCCATCCACTATAGAGGCGTGACATAGCTGATCGATGACCACTACATCATTTTTTCCTAATAGACCCGCAACTGCCCCTACATTAGCCGTATATCCCGTAGGAAACAGACAGGCACTGGGTTTACCCACTAAATCAGCAAACTCCTTTTCAAATTCAAGATGTTGATTGGTCATACCCGATGCTGCTGCCGATGTTCCCATTCCGGTTCCAAAACGTTGCAGTGCAGCCGAAGCCTCTTCGATTACCTGTGGATCACGATTGAGTCCCAAATACAGATTGGTAGTCCATATAATCGCTTCTTGCTCCTCGTCATTATAGGCATCGCCTACGATTCCTTTGGTAGCACTTCCTGTTTTGAGTACTTTGCTGTAAGGGTTTCGTCTATTGTCGTTGACCATCTGCATCACCTCTTGTACCAGTTTACTCTTATCTGTGGCATCCCAGGCATTAGCTTTGGCCGCCTGAAAGGTAGGATGGCTGGATTGAATATGCGTTTGAAAATTCTTAAGCGAATCTACAGGTATCAGGGGATTTTGGATGGATGCTTTTGCTTTGGTGTTTCCATTCATCGAACTGATATAATGCACTAGTGCTTTTGGTGTACTATATTCATAAAGCGCGTTTGCAGACAATTCAAAACCCAAAACCTGGCTTAGCCTACAGCTAAACTCCAGCGTTGTTAAGGAATCCAAACCTAAATTATAAAAGGAATCTTCGGATTGCACCTCTTTCGGATCACTTAGATTAAGTAACGAAGCCACTTCGGTTTTAATCGTAGCTAACAGCTCATCTTCGGCTACTATATCAGTATTACCTTTACTTTCTTCGGTAGCGGTAACAGCACTGGTATGTAAGGGCGCCTCCTGATAAAGTGATATCGTTTCAGTAATCGAAGTTAGTTTTTGGCGATCTAATTTATCATTCGGCAATACCGGCATCGCCGCAATACGTTTGATAATCTGAGGAACCATATAGGATGGTAATCGGTCAGATAGGAACGATTTGATAGTCTGTTCGGTGAGGTAGTCGTTTTGCGTCACTATATAAACCGCTAGCATCTTTTGTCCGATACCTCCGTCTACAGCTGCGGCTGCGGCGGCATCGATATCAGGCATAGTTTCCAGAGTAGCTTCTATTTCTTCGAGTTCGATTCTAAACCCTCTAATTTTTACCTGTTGATCCACACGGCCTAAAAATTCAATTTCTTTGTTTGTAGTCCACCTGCATAAATCCCCTGTTTTGTATAAACGACGATCAGGAATCTGATCCGTAGGATCCATCTCAATAAAACGTTCTTTAGTTAGCTCTTCATCATACAGATATCCCCTGGCTAGTTTAGTACCTGCCAAATACAATTCTCCCGCATCCTCATTAGCCACAGGACGCATCTTTTCATCCAGTATGTAGGCACGAGAGTTGGGTACAGACGTACCTATGGTAATGACCTTAGTACCGGGTGTTACTTCGGCAATAGTGGAGTACACTGTGTCTTCGGTTGGGCCGTAGGCGTTTAAAATTCTTAGATCAGGTCGTTGTGCGTGTATCTGAGTCACTAAAGAGCTTTTAAGGGCCTCGCCACCAAAAACCAAACATTCAATTCCTTCAGGAAATTTAGTAACGGCTAGTAAGGCCTGTACGGCAGAAGCAACCATCACACACGTTTTTATTTTTGCTAATGCCGGAAGCTGTGTTAATTCGAGCGCATTTTTACCGAGTATAACCGTACCACCCTGGGATAACGTTCCCATAAGTTCCATAACGGAGGTATCAAAACAAACAGATGCCCCAGCGAATACGCCTTGTAACTCGCGATCCGTAAACTTGGCGCGTACGGCCTCACTCATCGCTCTCACGCTTTTATGTTCTACTGCCACTCCTTTGGGTCTCCCTGTAGAACCCGAGGTGTAAATCACATAAGCCAGCCAATTTGTAGATGCCTTAATGGGACTGTAAGCATAATCCCTTACTTCGTTTATAGGAATAAGCACCTGTGCCTCATCACATAATGCTGCAGTGTTTGGACCATCTGTAATGGCAGCTACCGCCTTAGAATGGGTGAGCATATACCTAACCCGATCTTGTGGATACGCAGGATCCAAAGGCACATAGGCGCATCCTGCTTGCATTACCCCTATCAAGGTAGCTACAAGTTCCCACGAACGCCCCATACAAACTCCTACAAGCGCTCCAGGCTGTATCCCACGATAATGAAGTTCCCCGGCAATATCACTAGCTTTTTTGGCTAATTGGCTATAGCTAATTGATGTGGTTCCGTCGATAATTGCAGTTTGGTCAGGTTGCTGTAGTGTTTGTAAGGTAATACGCCCACAGATCGTAGCGTCTAATTTCAGTTGCACTTGCTCAGTAAGCACATCTTGCGGAACTAATTGTTGATGGTTGTGGTTGGTTAACAGTTCGTTTAAAAACTGAGTTAGTTTTTCCATTATGTTTTGTTTTAAGAGTTAAGCAAAACAACTACTATAGCAGCGTGTCTAGTACCTAAAGTTCAACCTTTACATAAAGCGATGCAGTTTGGTTTAGTTATAAGCATCTTTATGTAAGGTTACTACCCTTTTGGTACTAGTTGGTTGACTACTACAGCGTCATTTTACAGGGGTCGAAGATAAGGAAATTGAAAAGAGTGAACCATGAAATATAGGTTATCAATTTGTTTCATAAATGCCTTTCATCGATAAAAATTCACACAAAAGGAATTAAAGGTTAGAGTGTTTAAAATGAAAGCTTATTGGTAGCTTTATAGTACCGAAATAGCTTGTGACACAACGTATACCTTGACTGAAATATGGAGTACAAGTATATTTTGTCTATGACTTCTTAAAAGGTAAGGTATCGTATTTATAAATTGTAGCATTAGCTTGGCTTTGTTCAAACCCTTACCGTAAAGCTTTTTACGTTATCAGTTTGTTTTGAATCCTTGGATTACGTAGGATCAACTCCTCGACAAAATTATGCGCATCTTTAGGTGAAAGTATAATTTCGTTACGCGAACCATATTTTATTTTAATTCTATCAAAGGATGGTGCCGGGGAGGCAAGTAAACTAGTAGTGCGTGCCACCTCTTGTATTTCTTCAATTGCTATCGGATTATAAGAAAAAAAACCACATTTTATCTTTAGCTGCTTATCTTCTATTGTATAGTACGTTCCAAAAAAGAGATAGAGTACAAAAGCGAAAACGAGGGATAAAAACCCGAAGAGTCCTATGGTATCTCGGTGTACTTCTGCATTGATGAGGCTAGGTACCAATGGAGCATACAGTACACTAAAAATAAAAATCAATAATCCGTAGGAAACTTTAGCAGGATATTTTGTGGCCATAATTCGTTTTATTTAATAAAATTAAAGCGTGTATGCTTTAGTTGTTTTACAATAAGTAATGCAACCCATTAGATTGTTACAGCAACATCGACAATACTTATGTTAATTTGATACTTTACATCACACTAAAACGTAGCATTACTACAAAAACATAGATACTTTTTTAGATTGATCACAGTTACACTAATAACGTATCAAAAGTAATATAAAAGGTTTTACTATTTAGTTATCAGTTTCATTTGGTATTGGTGGCGAGTATGATGAAATATTAGCTAAGGCTTGCCTATGTAAACGTACATATATGTACCCATTAAAGTGTATCTATACCCTAGTAAGATCTAAATGCCCAAGCTAGCTGGGTATTACCAAGCAATTAATTAGGCACGGGCTTAGCAGTAATCTTTTTATCTCGATCTATTTTGGCGTATTCAACGTTAAATTCCTTTTTCTTATTGTAAAAGGGAATGATTACAAAGCCAGTTCCCCACGCTATTTGTTTAAAGTCAGTTGTCAAATTACCATTTTCTAATAATCCAATCCTAAATTTACTGGTTCTAAAAACGTTCAAAAAAATTGATGGGATAAATAACACCCTTCGTTTCATTTCGAAATATCCATTTTTTAGCTTCCCTTTCAAAATCCTTGATTTTATGAGGCTATCCTTTTTCATAATCGTTACGTTTAGCTGTTTTTCGTCGATTACCTTCAGTGCTACAGCACATAAACTGTCTGCACCAACATTATAGCCTCTTGTATAAAAATTCCAAAATAAGTCGCCTTTATGGGTTTTAGTATGGTGTACAGGATTACGCGTGTATTTTCCGTTTAGTGCATACAAATTGTGTTTGGTCAATTCCATTTGGCCATCCACGAATGGATCTGATTTGAGACTCGCACACGCCGTAAAAATGCTAATCAATAGCAAATAGCAAAATGGTTTTAAGGTATTTTTCAAATTACGTTCCATATATACAATGAGTACTTCAGCAAGGTACGATGTTATTATGATAATTAACCCATTACCTACTACACCTACAAACGCGTTTACCTAGATCTATTGCTTTGGTATCCGTCATCTTTTTAATGCCCGACTTGCATCTGCCTAGGGCTGAGTGTGATTTGCTACGATGATATATCATACTCGCCCCACAAACGTATACACTACTATCACTCTTGATATCGCTAGTATCGATTTTTTTTGTCATCCCTAAACTAATAAACGCCATCAGCAGTATCAGTATTATAGGTTGTTTTATGCTCATAATAAAATAGTTTAGAAGGTGTTGTTTTTAACTACTTTTAGCAGCTTCTGCTGGTAAAGAAACTTTATGTACCACCGATAGCATCACAATACAATAAGCACGAGCGAGACGCTCGCGCTAGCGTGGGGTTTTATTTGACTTCAGTTACCTTAATTTTATTATTTCTAAATTCATTCAATATCAATTCAAATTCTCTTTCTCCTACTTCAGATTTGTTGATTCTTGCGGGCCAAGTTTTCTTCTTTTTCATAACGATGAACAACGTATCCTTAATAATTAAACACTCTTTTATTTGGCTTTTAAAGACAGGAAAAGAATGCACCCCATCAGAGAAATTTATAACCGTAGGTTCAAAAACGATGTTTTCAACCCTTTCTACTATGCTCTTTGCGCTTTTATTAATTTTATAAAGATTGATTATTATAATGTAGATCTCAATTAAAAAAAAGAAAAAACTTGTAAATCCTATGGAAAACAGAATGGTTAAAACTACCTCGTTTTTATAAAATAAACTCACACATTGATACATAATTACAACTAAAACAAAAATCATCAAGGTGTTGAATAACGGTTTTTTTCTGAAATACTTCAGATAATTCCTGTTATCTTTAATATAGTTTTCCCTGCTATATCTTACATTATAAATCATAAATTTTTAATTAGTTAGAAAGTCCCATATAAAAGAAGTGCTGACTCCATCGAAGCTTTGATTTAATGCGGTAGCAGGCACGAGCGAGACGCTCGCGCTAGCCCTTAGTTTAGTATAGTTGTTCACATAGAGATAATTTAACAAAGTTAATATTGATGTAAGTGGTTGATTTTCTTTTGTTTTTGCTTCTTTTTATTTTCTTTGTTGATAACCTCATTAATTGTGGATAACAGCCCAACCGATAAAGGTGAATTAGGAGCGCCGCAAAGTTTATAGACTTA
>NZ_SGXE01000003.1 GCF_004216895.1 Aquimarina brevivitae
AAGATCGGAATGGTAATCTCCACACTAACCTCCATAGGGGCTGGCTCTATAACTTCATAAGTCGCCGTAGCTGTACACCCATTGGCATCGGTAACTACTACCGTATAGTTTCCTGCGCCCACGCCGGTAAGATCTTCACTCGTTGCACTAAAGCTACCATCTTCGGCCAATGTCCACTGATAACTATAAGGAGCTACTCCTAAATCTGCGGTGATATCTAATGCTCCATTGGTGCCACCAACTGTAGTAGCTGGTTCTCTATTATCCAAAGTAATGGTAATTGCCACAGGTTGGTCAATGGTAATCTCCTGGGGACGATCGATAGTACATCCATTACTATCGCGAAGCCAAACCTGATAGTCTTGTGCGACTAACCCAGTGATGGTGTTGCTACTTAAATCGGATACCGGGGTATATGTACTACCATCTAAAGAATAGAAATAAGGTGCAGTACCTCCTTCAATGTTTAGTGTAATGGTACCATCTGCTGCTGCATAACAGTTTGCATCGGTCTTGGTTAACGATAAGGTCAACACATTGGGCTGGGAAAGCACTTGAATTGCGCTTGTGCTGGTATAATCATCCCAAACCTGTACCTGATAAGTACCAGCGGGTACGTTGGTTAGATTAGCTAAAGTAGCGCCGTTTATTGGATTGAAAGCGCCGTTTTCATTTACAGCCCATTGATAACGATATTGGCCACTTTGATCCAGTAGTCCTCCTTGTACACTTGCTCTTAAACTCCCAACTCCTTCAAAACAATCAATTTGTTGAGTAACAGCTGTGCTTGTTTCTAAGCGATCGGGTTGGGTAACTTCAAACACCCCTTGCGTGGAACAACCGTTAGCATCGCTGATACTTACTGTATATCGCCCTGCGCTTAGATTAGATATATTTTGTGTTGTTGCAGTAAATGTATTATCATTTTCTCTACTCCATTGATAAGTCAAATCTCCTGTTCCTCCGACCACATTAATCAAAATACTAGCTGTACTTCCTCCAAAAATCGTATTATTAATAATGGTATTACTATTTATAAATAGTTCAGCTGGACGAGCAGGTGTATATATACCGCTTGGTGTTGAAGTACAAACGGATGCGGCTGCATCTCTAACTACAAAACGATAGCCTGAAGCAGCGTAGGGAAGCGTAAATTGATTGGACGCTTGCCAAATGGTACTAACACCGTTCCATATACCATATTCATAACTCCCAGAACCGCCTGTAGCCGTAACGGTTGCCGTAGTGGTACCATCATAACATAATAAATCCGGAATAGATACCGAACTTACATTGACCTGAGGTAATGTACCTATCGTTATATTTTGACGAGTACCAAAACCGGTTGGAGAATTGATCTCTACTGTATAACCTGTACCTGTTCCACGTATAATTGTATTACTTATTTCGCCTGTAATTTGAGTCCCGTTTTGGAACCATCGATACGTATAAGGTCCTGGAGCACCTCCGACATTAGTTATCGTAATTCTTCCGTCATCCGAGACGTCACAGGTTGCTGGCGTATTTTGTACGGTAAAAGTAATCGGTACCGGATCTGTTAATTCTGCTAATGGCAAGGTAATTTCGCATCCGTTGCCATCCTGATAACGAACCGTATAACGACCAGCACTTAGTCCACTTAGTAAAAAATTACCTTGTGAAGTTAGGTTTTGGTAGGAAGCTACTGCTAGGTTATTCCTATAGACCCAATATCTATAACCAAAACTTGTTGAGGGCGTACCGCCATTTATAGCAACTACCTCAATTCTACCATCCGTGGCTCCCGGTCGAGTAGGGTTTTGTATCCGGTTTGTTGGCACATTATGGCTGATCGGTGCTTGTAAGCCAGATATACGAACAGTGGTAGTCCCACTAGTATAATTTCTATTCTCACAACCATTAGCATCTATAACACGAATTGTATGATCTCCAGGAGATAAATTAGTAATTGTAACAGAAGAACCACTCATCGTTTGATACGATCCTCCATCCAAACTATAACGATACGGAGCATTACCAGCGGTAACATTTAATTGAAAACTCCCGTCGTTTACGCCATAACATTGCTGATCCGTTATAGTGGACGTTGCCCACTCTAAAGCTGGTGGCGCTTGGACTTCAAAAAAGTAATACTGAGGCACACAAGATGGATTATTGTTTCCCGTATCACTAGTCTCATAAGAGGTAACGATTAGCGCATAATATCCACCCACAAAAGCATCAGGATCACTAGCGGCATTTAAATTCCAATTATACGAGCCAGCGGATAAATTAGCATTGCGAACGTTAACCACATTCTTATATTCAACAGGATATCGATTGTTTACTCTGGTATTAAACTGTTGATCCGTAATTCCTAAACTTGATGCGGAATCTGCATTGGTATAAGGACTTTGACCATCCGCTAGACGTTTTAGTGAGATGGATATTTTTTGATTACTATTAATACCGTCCGCAAAAGGAATTCTTATGTTATTGAACTCATCATAAGAACAAGTCGGCGGAGTGACTACTGGTGGTCCACTGACCGATGGCGCATCGGGCAGAAATCTTACGTTCAACACATTAGTTAAAGGAGAACCCCAAGAACAATTCACCATTCTTATTTGAACATTTCTGCCAACTAATTCATCCAGATCATCTTGATCTGAGTATAGATCAGTAGCTCGTAATTGTATAGTTGGCTGCTCACTTTTACTGGTTATTTCCCTCCAAATTGGGACTAAAATTGTTCTAGGACCAGTATAATTATTTACCGCTTGCTGAGCTTCATCTAAAGCCCTTTCTTGAGGAATACATCGATCTGGGTCTCCGGTAGTTCTTACGCATTCCGTATAATTACCTCTAGCCCTATCCCTTTCCTGCTCTAAGGCACGAAGATCAGGATGCGTTTGTACATCCAGGTTAATTTCGTCGAAAAATTCCCAAGTATAAATTTCAGTTGGAAGATAATCCTTATCTGCAGTAATGGTAACCGCATCACTTAAACATGTCGTATTTATTTCGGTTGGTAAAGTTCCATCTGTGAATTGCAGGTCAATATTTGGAAAGACTCTTACAATCATTCTTCCTGATCGAATCCGACGTACAAAAAGTTCATCCTTATTATATATTCTATAGGAACAGGGTTCGGTAGAAACACTAACTGTTTTTGTAGCTCTATCCGTTTTACAATCCACAACATCATCATCTCGCCCAGTAGAATATACTTCTATCCCTGTGACCTTATTGGAATCACTAAATGTTTCCGTGAACGTAAAGGAAGTATTATGAAAACCACTAGCATCGTGTATTACTCTCCGTGCTCCGCTTTCAAAAAGTAAGGTAACTCTTTGCATTCCGTCTCCCCCAGAACCACATCTATCCCCACGCCCTACGTTACCATTGATAGATATCGTATAATCATCTTGAGCGCTTGTATGAGTGATACCCATCAGAAGAATACCAATCAATAAAATTTTTTTCATCATATTATTTAAGCACAATTTGATATGTATTAACACTACAAAAAACAGCTTATCATAATATGCTACGATATTATTTTGTTTGACAAGGTTACCCCTAACCTTATCAGTTGTGAAAATAAGCTGTGCTGATAGTTATATCTAAAAAATTATTGTTTCCTATAATAAGTCGGCGAAATTATTCTTTTACAACGAGTTACCAAAATTATTTTTTAACATTTTTATAACAAAAAACTTGGTCAACTAAATTCATTACAGTGTGACAAAATAATTGATTTATCTAAGGAAAATCCTAACCGTTTTCCGTGATTTTTAAGAACGCTATTATCTAAACTTCAATTATTAATTTATTTATCAATAATTCACCTCTACCTTAGCAATCTTTGATCTACTTCCATTAGCAAATACAGCCTGTAATAAATAGGTATACTTTGTATTGATCAACAAATCCCGATCAATAAATCTCTTTTGGTCAGCTTCAAAAACTTTATACAAAGTAGGCTGTTCACCTTCTTTAGCTCTAAACAATTGAAATTCTGAAACATTTTGTTGTCGATACCCCCAACTCAAGTTGATCTGCTGCAATTCTCTATTTACTGCACTATTAAAACGATTAATCTCCTCATTAACCTCAGCCGCGGGAATACTGAGTTGCACCGGAACAATGGGTTCGGATTCTAAACCAGAATCATCGACCGTTAGCAGTGTATACAAATAACCAGTAGCTGCCTTTACTTCGGTATCTACAAATGAAGTGTCCGCTATTGGTATTTCACCAACTAGTTGCCAGTCCTCTTCTGATCCTTGCACTTTTCTATAGATGACCGTTTTTACAGCATCCTGACTACTACTAGGTGTCCATTGTAATGCTACACTGTCATCCTCAACTTTAAAGGCTTTGATAACAGGTGGCGTTGGTGGAATGATATCCGGGCGTTTTAATTCTAAAATTTCAGAAAAGCCAGACGGGTTATATCGCTTATCAAATGCCTGTACTTTGTAATACACTTTTTTAACCAAAGTTTTCACAGGTATCGTATCGATTATTGTGTTATAAGGGGTAGGTTTAAACGTAATCTGTGTAAATTCTTCTTCTTCTAAATTCGCTCTAAATACTCTATATCCTAAAAAATCAGGTTCTATGTTTTGATTCCACTTTAAGGTCACGACTCCAGTCGAATCAATAACCCCTGATAGACCAACTGGATCCGCAGGTGGAGTAGTGTCACTAGGTTGCACCATTGATGGAAACGAGTTTCTAGTACTTCCATCCAATCCTACCGCAGTAATGCGATAATAGTTTATTGCCTCAATTGAGGTTGTGGTAAGTGAACGTTTATTTTTATCAACTTTAGTCACAATTGGAACATAATCCCCCTTTGCTTGATTGGCTCTTGACACTACAAAATGTGATAAGGCTTCCATACCGTCTTGCGGAAATTCCCATTTTAGTACTACACTTTGCTCGTCCTTGGACAAGGTTGCATCAATTAAAGCCGGATTGTAATATTGTCCTTTAACACCTTTACCGCTGACAGTATTTGACACTGGACCTTGTTCTCCGAAAGGAGATATTCCTTTAAGTCGGTATTGATATTCTTTATTATTTTGTGGAATACTATCCATATATACCATTCGCCCGGTATTTTGAACTTCTGGATCGCTCAATGGTGTTAGCGGCTCTTTAGAAACTGGACTAAAACTTTTACCCAAATCATCTGAACGTTCTAAGATATAACTATTGTATTGGGCTTCTAAAATTTTGTAATTCCAGGTTAACAACACATTTTGATCCTTAAACACACCTACAAACTCTTGTGGCATGGGTAATTTTTTTACATCCGCTAAACCTATATAGGCAGCACCATTAGTAACTTGTAGTTTTTCTGCTGGGATTGCGGGAATAATTTTGTACAAATAGCGCTCTCCTTGCACTAAATTGCTGTCTTCAAAGGCAAGGCCCGACCATTGTGCTACTTCATAATTATTATCCGCTGCATACAACGCAAATGCAAATCGCTGTTCTAACATTTGGGCTTGATTAAGAATTTGCATCATTGGGTTTCCTCCCTCCTGCATATCCACTTCAAAATCATCTCCATATAAGGCCTGTGCTGCTATCGCAGCATTATCATTTTGATCCACAAAAGACTCCCACTCCATCATTGGTCTTGGTTTAATTGGAGTGGCCGTTAGTCTTTTAATCTCGCGCTGCTCTAGTACCTGTCCATCTTTTAAAATGGTATGGCGCTCAATGTGATACCCAAACTCATTGGCATATTTCCACAGGGTGGGTGTATTTGGCGCCCACCTCAACTTTATGGAATTGTCAATTACTCTTGCTATTACCTTAACTGATGGTTCTTCATCACCTATAGGTTGCTGCGCATAACTAGCGTTCAGGCAGCATAATGTTATTACTAGTAATAGCGTTCCTTTAATTTTAATTAGGCCCATATTGCTTATTGAAATATTCTATTTTTTTCGTTCTCCCTTTTTCCATACCTCCAGGCAATATATATTTATATTCCGCATCATAATCTCCATATTCCATCATTGGGAACGGACCTGAAAGTAAATCTGTATACTGTGCTAGTTGTGATGGTGGCATATTAGAATTTGCTAGCTTCACTACTAAATCTTCATAGTCCTCATAGAAATAATAGGTAAGATTATAACGATACGGATTGTTCAATGTAAGATCTGTATTGATATCATTTTCTAAATAGGTTAAATACCACGTCATTGGCTCTACCCCTTCTATCGGAGGAATACCTACTTTTTCTGTATCCCTATCTACGGTTATATTTTCTGCTATCGGATAGTTTTCATAGATCAGTGGATAAATATCATCATTGTAATACTTATTGTTTAACACAGCACGAACTACAACTAAAGGTTGATCGCCTGTAAAACGAGTTCCTATTAACTCTTCTATATCAAAAGGTTCTTGATGATCAATTTTATTAGATAATGTCAATCCATATGGATAGCTGGTAAATTCATAGGAATCATCAACCTTTCTCATAGCATCAATCTTTTTCTGAAAGGTTTTGTATTCACTGGTATGGAATCCAAAATTTAACAGTTCTCGCTCATCCCCTCGTACCTTTAACTGACTGATGGTATTGGTTCGGATGGATACGGTATTTCCATCCTCTTCTTCATCATCCAATTTTGTAGTCGAATAGGTAGCTGTTGTATCTTCTGTATCCTGGTCTCCAGGTGGTACAAGCGATAGCATTAAGCTATAGGTACTTTGTAGCTCCATGTTTCTTGGCAGTACAAAACTGAGTTGCTTCTGTGCTGCATTGTAACCAAACGTGACTTTTTCTTCTGCAGCGGTTTCCGCCTTTATAGTCACCGATTTTTCCCAATCTGGAACAGGATCAAATAAATAAGATTGGCCTCGTTTAAGTTTTACATATCCGTTTTCATACTGATCTATATAAAAATTTTGTTGATCGATAACCGGGTACATATATTCAATATTAGACAAGGGTATATTATCTGGTGCTTCGCCAGTTTCAAAACCAAATTCTTTTATTTCTGTCGCTGGAGCACCATTGTCTTTAATAACTTGCCAATTTCCATTTAAAAATTCTTCAAAATGTACCTGAACCACACCTGTTAATTTGGAGTTTGGCGGTAATATTTCGTGAGAATAAAATGTAGCCAAGTCATTACCGTAGCCCCATTCGATTTCGCCTTCTATTGCTTGACCATTATGTAACGTCTCGAATTTATCTAGGATGATTTTATACTTGTGATCACCAGTATCATCTGGTAATTCAAATACCTTGTTTACAGGTAAGTTAAATGAAACCTGTGGAGCGGCAAATACATCTACATTGGTAGCATCTTTTTTAGGCTGAATATCTCCAATGACTACAATACCATCCAAAGCAGATTCTCCTACTACTTCACATTTATTACCAACTTCTACCTTAAATCGGAAACTTCCTTTTACCAAGCCTCCTAAAAGCTTGTATTTTCCTTTGAGATATCCTCGTAACCAGGTTGGGTTAGGAAGTCGGGCCTGAACCAGAACTGCTCCACTACCCGAAAAGACGTTTATTTTTTTGCGTTTACCAAATATTTTAACCTTAAGCCCTACGTGCCCTTGTAAATAAGCATAAGCCTGGCCGTTAGCATACCAACCACCCATACCTATTGGTTCTGACGATCCTTTACAGTGCGCTTCTCCGTAGTCCTTCAACATAATATCAAAACCAAATCCGGCATCAAAACGTGCATAAAAGATTAAGAACTTTAGATCTCCTGTAGACATCGCCCAATGCATCCCCATTGCCATACCTCGACCAGAATCTAATCGATTTAGATCTCGCGTATAGTCGAGTTGAGCTGCATCTACTCCTAAAAGTTGTGCTACCATTGGTGGCGGAGGCGGACTACCTGGTAAATCTTTACCAGTCATAAAGTACGCTCGGGTTTCTTCCTTAAGAATACCAATATCTAACTTTGTACCAATAGGATCCTCAGGTGTTCCTATAAGAATATGCCAAGTGTCTGGCCCCACGTAGAAGTCCATCCATCCTGCTCTTCCATTAGGTCCTATACCTTTTAAGAACCCTAAATTAACATAAAGCTCTGAAGTAGCGTGGAAGATATCATTAACAAAGTCGTGTTTTATAAATACATTGGCTGCTATACGGCCTTCTGGTTGATACGAAGCGATAACGCTATCCGCTCCATTGGCTAACACGCCTAGTTTATCCGTTAGTTTTTCGTAGAAATTACCTGGGATACTCGAAATCAAATTTCCTTCACCCTTAAAATAAACTTCTTCCACTCCACCAGATCGCCTAAAGGAAATACCAAATTCCAAAGTCGCATTAAATAACCCCTCTGAATTTTGCGTAATAATCCCCACACTGGCTTTCATACCAAAACCATTTTGTTCACTAGGCTCATAGACGACACCTGAGATGGAAGTTCCTATGTTTTCAAAGGCACCATTGGCACTACGATCAATACCTGCCATTTCCATACGGTTATAGAACCCTCCACCAAAATAGTTAATTGCGAAACCTGTGAAAATAGGAATTGGTGTTGGAAGGGTTACTCCAGCATCTGCATACCAATATCTATACGTATCCGTGCGTCCAAATAGCGCTTTGGCTTCTACCTCGAGCTCCATACCCATTGTAAATTTAGCACCTAAGGCACCGGCAAATCCCTTACCGTAGGTAGGATCGTCTTCGAAGATAAAAATGGCTCCCTTAAGCTCAAGCCCAGCAACTTGCATTTGTACATTAAGCCTTTCGAGATCTATACCATCGTATTTCCAGCGTTCTCGGCCGCCTTCATCCTGCAGTTTTGCTTTGATAGCAAGCCTACAACCTCCTCCATTACCTCCATCAGATTCTGAAGTTAGGTTGACACTAAAATCAACGATAAGTTTAGCTTCCTCTCCACTTAATTGTAATCCCACTTCATTTAAACTAACCGGAAAGTTGGCTAATTTTTGCTTGCCTTGATATCCAAAATATTCAACCGAAAACTTAGGTGCTTCCGTTTGAATGACCATTTTTTCAAAAACAATACCCTTAAAGTTTACCGTTTTATCATCTCCCTGTTCACTTTCTTTTTTAAGATCAGAGCTTATACTCACGGAGCCATTTAGACTGGCTTTGGGTCTAAACTCATCATCCTTTATCTTCATTTCCACAAAAGAATCTGGTGTTAGGTTCACTTTGGCGTTCCACACATCAAAATCTAAATCTTCGGTATTGGATACTTGAAAGGTATACTCATCGGGTTGAATCACGGCATTATATTTCAATCGACCTACCTTAGAAACTGGTAGAATCATTTCGCCATTAAAAGCACCTTCGGTAATTGAATTTCTGCGTAATCCTACTTTAAAGTAATCTAATGAAAACTGCCATTTCGATGCTGATCCTTCATCAATGGATAAAATATTTTCACCTTCGAAAGTACCGGTAACTCCAGCATCATCAATAATCATTTTGGTACCTGTAAAAGAGATACGTTCATTGCTGTTTTTATTCTTAAAGGCTTTTGGCAAAAGCACTTTTAGACTTTCTACATACACTCCTCTCCACAAATTAGGACTATTGGAATAATAGGTATTGATATAATCCTGTGGTACGGCTTCATCATTGCGCAAATCACTAAAGTCCAGTACCGCCGTATTTAATTTAAAGGTTGTTCCCTCTAACCCTTTGACACCAAATTCGGGTAAGGTCACATTTGCTACCCAATCGTTCCAATCCGCAACCTGCGTTTTAAAAGAACCCTCTAATCGTTTAGTTTCAACCTTTTTACCATCTTCATTTACCGGAAAAATTATATCACTATGAAAGGAGACATCTGCATCTAAGAACAATTCCTTAAACCCATCACAATCCATAGTGGCATAGGTTTTGGGCTCAGAAAAACTACCATTAAGAGTCAGTAGTATTTTTTCTTGATTGATATTGATGGTAAACTTGGAGATCAAGTTCAATTTGGCTTCGCCTACAATACCGCCATCGTGAGACAACTTAATATCCTGTGCGCCTAAAATCAAAGTCCCTCTGGCCGTTTCTACTTTTAAAAAGGCAGTCAACTCCGCGTATGAAGGTTTAAAACTAGCCTTAGCGATACCTACGGTATATTTGGTATTACTAATCGTTTTTGGAGCGATCGCAACCGGCAGTTGCGCTAAATTATCCCCGGTCAGTACGTCGATATAGTTTTGATTTTCCTCGATGGTGGCAAAGGTGCTTTGCGCCAGCTCTAACCAGTCCTGGTTGGTCGCTGCATTGGCACCATCAAACTGAAACCCTTTAGTCTTAGGTTTTGACACAGCGGGTGCTACTCGGATCGTTGGGGTGTCATACTTATCGAGCGAAGCAAACTTACGAAAGGTTTTTACTGGGGGGTTTGGTTTTTTAACCTTCTTCTTAGCTATTGGGGTAGCTATCGAATCTTTTGTTATAATCTCAGTTCTATTTCTTAGATTATCGGATAAGGTGTTCTCATTGGCTTGTATTGAAGTCAATGCAAAACAAAAAAGAAAGGATAACGCTAGGTTTGGAATAATCTTATTCATAGGTCTATGTGAAAATAAGTTGGTCAGCATAAGTGTAAACAAAAACTTAAAATTTGATATGTTTTACAATATTAGTTACTAATGGATTCGATTTTATAACGGTTTTCTGGGGTTTTCTAAATTCATTCTTTTTCTTTATCTAAACTTCTTTACCTAAATCGATTCTTAGCAATCCTGATACTTCACAGATATCTCTTCCTGGTTGATACTCTCCTAATGAAAAAAACATCATATACTTTTCTTGGCATGAATCACAAGAAAGCAATTCATAAAGTGTTGGTAATTTTTGGATTATATAGTACTTACTAATTGCCTTATCATATCTGACTATGTCATTTTTGAGAAGATATTCTACATCAATTTTACCTAATTCTACCAAATCATTAAAATTTCTTCCCGTTTGATAATTAATTATATCTACATTGTTATTACAACAACATTTTAAACAATTAAAGTGGATAGTAACCTTTGGATGGTTATATTCAAAATGTTTCTCTTTTAAAATGACTATATCTAAAAAATTTATATTAGTTACACTAAAAATCAATTCATTTAAATTATCAAGACTTGTTAAGTTTTTCCTTTTAATATTTATTAATTCTTTAATAGCTTTAAAAAATAGAGTTGTTTTCTCCTCACCTATAACCTTATCCAAATCTTCGATAATTACTTTTTGATTATCAAAATTGACCGTTATTATATTTTTACTAAAGGAGGAACTAGAATACTTACCTTCTAAGACATTATTCATATCCTTAATAATAGTATCTAACTCAGATATTGAAAAATCATTTAACTCACCTGATAATATCCAGTACCTATGCTCTAAAGAAATAATACCTTCCTTATTTATTTTATAATTCATAATTACTTCTTTACCGGGAAATATGAACCTATTTCTCCATTCTGATTTAAATAGAAATGTATTTCCACATTGCCATCTTCTGAAAACCCATAATATTCATTTTTGTTATTACCTGGAACCTTTCCCCTATTATTTTGAATTGCGTATTCGACTTCCTGCAATATCTTAGTAATACTCCAATTTTCAGGAAAGAAAGTTGAAGTACCTGCAAACTTTCCTGGTTCATATTCAACAATCTTTCCGTTTGTTTTTACATATGCTATATTTTCGATTATTATTATTGGTTGCCCCTCGTAAACTTCATTATTAGAAAGAGAATTAGGTTTATTTTTAATAAAATAAGAGCCACCATTATTTTCTACAAATTCTTGTAATGCTTTTTCTGTATGGCAACCTGTAAAACCTTTTAACTCATTTCCTTGATAATTTCTTGTCTTGTTAAGACCTTCAACACTTAAGACATGAGTTTTTTTTGCTAAAACCTTTTCTCTTACATTGTCAATTTCAACCCGCCCTATTACATCACCGACTAAACTAGAATATTTTCCACTAGGTGAATCTTTAATAGTGATTTTAATATACCCTTCTTCTGCTAGCTGACTGAAAGTTTTTGGGTATCCACTGCTCTCTACTGGTATATCCCAAGATGTTTGCTTTCCATTTCCCACTAAGCCAAACCAAGGAATTACATCTGCCAATTCCCCTTCAAATGGCAGATCTTTGAGAACCTCTATTTCATAATAAAAATCATAATCAGACTTTGGTCTATCTAAAGCTCTTTGGGCAAATTCATAAGGTGTACCATCATTTTTTAGTGGACTTGTAAATCCACTCCTAAAAATTGGTATATCATTTTCAAATCCAGCTGAATCGTCTGTATATCGATCAAACTTCATGCCTTTTGAAAGTGAAATTTTCTCGATATTATATCCACCATAAGCTGGTGGCCATTTAATATTATTATCTGTAAATAATTTCTCTAGTTCTGCCCAGTTTTTTTCTTTATATAATATCCAAGCACTTAGTTGAACTTCTTCTGATGATTGGAAAGATTTATAAAAATTAGATTTAGATATCCCTGAAGAGTTATTGAACCAGCTTGAAAACGATCCAACTGCTTTTATTTCATCTTCTACTACTTTAAGCCCCTTAGAGGTTAAAGAAATGTACTCGCCGAGTTCTTTTAAAATATCAAGATTTAGTCTGTCTGCACTTTGATCTGCTTTATACAATACTTTCCAAGCATCATACGCTTGTTCTGGACTGGCTTCAAAATGTTTAAAGACCTCGTCAGAATTTTTAGTTACCAACTCGCTATTCAAAGCATCTAGAGAGCATTCTCCCTGAGCTAAGACAGACTGAAAACTGAGCGCTATAAATAAAGCGACTACTACATTATTGATGTAAAATTTTAAATTCTTCATGTGTCAAATTATTTACAGTTTGGCCTAGTAGTTTTTATTTTATCGATAATACTGCTCGCTCTAAATTCTGGAGTCTTAAAGCGTGCTAAATAATTTTTTAAAGTGGATTTGGTTACCTGACTAATCCCTCCTTGCTGATCAATTGATCTATCGGTTCTTGTAACGAGATCGTCAAACTTTTTAGAGGTAATCAACCCTAAATCTGGTAACGAAGCTATAAGTGAAATTAATTGAATATTAGCTCTAGTTTCTTTGGATAACGCACTGGCATTCATTGCAGTTTCTAATGCTCCTAATGCAGAACCTGCAACATCTGCAACAACAATAGTTTTTCTAATAATATTACCAGTAGTAAATAAAATTTTGATTCCACCAATACCAACAGCAAAAGAAATTACGTCCGCAGCCAGCCAAGCAGAGTTCTCAGCAACTTGATTCCAATTACTATTGCTGATCGCAAAAGCGTGTATCATCGGCAAGTTTAATATGGTACCTTTTTTGAAGTCTTGTCCTAAAAACGTGAAATCATCAGCCACATAAACCAAGACCTCTTTATTATATGGTATTGTTGCTCCATTAGCTTTAATGTTAATTTTATCAACAACATTTGAGGAGAAGTTATCAAACTGGAATATATTTGACTCTAGTTGAAGTATGGAGTCGCTATCATAATCATTCTGAGAAGCAAGTTCCATATCCAGAAGTTCTTTTTCAGTTATTCCTTTTAGTTCCTTCGCTTCAATTGATTGCTGACCTACCCAAGCCAGAAATTTACTTAAACGATCTCCGGAAAGATTTTTGTATATGATCTTTAACCCCACTTTTTCAATCTCTCTTAATACTCTACTACTTCCTTGGGGTACACTAAATGCTACCTTCATTAGCGCATCGCTTTGAACATTTTTAAGCACTGGATCTAAATCATCTTGTACCTCCGAATTTTCTAGTATTGCTATTAATACTTTAAGCATTGTGGAGTAACCTACTTTCCTTAAAGATTCAGAGTTTTCATAATTATTTATATGATTAATTATTTCCGATATTTCCTGTTTTATTAATTGATTTCCACCGTTACCCTTATACCTAACCCAAAATTGAGTATTTTCATTTTGATGATTAACAATAAATGCGTCGTATCTATCCTTAAACTTATTTAGATAATCATACGTTTGATCGTGGTTAGTTAAATAATTATTTTTTATATCTTGACGATTATATCTCCCTAAATCATATTTCAGAAACGCTGCCCAATCGTACAAACTTTCTGCGCTTGCATATTTATCTTCATAATATGGGTTTTTAAAGGTAACTGTATAAGGTAATAGCCAGTTTAAAGCGCCTGATTGCTCAAAGTAATAATTATCTATTTTAATTTTCCTTTTATCAGATTGTGTGAAGCGAGCAAATGCCTCTTGATTTTTATCTCTTTTTTCAGCTATTTCAAAAACTATTTTAAAATCGTTTAATGTACTGCAATCTTCAATTAACATTTCTGTGAATAACAGATTTATTGAAGCCAGTCGATCAAGTTTTTCTTGATTTGATTGCATTGATGAAAATATTTTCAAAAACGCATCTTGCTCTCTGGTTTCAATATTACCGTAACTTTCTTTGATAATTATATTTACAATATTCCACTTTTGAACATCATTGGTTAGCTTAGCAATAATATTCGCAAGGGTATCTAAAAAATAAGTTTTATTATCATCTCCATAAAATGCAAACTCATCATCCATTCGATCCAACAAATTCTTTAAAGCACTAAAATCATCTGATGCTAATATATTATTGTGGAACTCAGAATACTTTTCCTCAGGAACACTTACCAACAATTTAAGTATCGCCTTTTCCAAGTCATCATCAATACTAGTTTCAACTATTAACTTATTTAGTAATTTTTCAAGTACCGTAAAATCTAAGTACTTGAGTGCACAAATGTTTTCGATGTTATTTATGGTATCCTCTATTAAAGAGACCTCTGCATTAGCAATATTCTGGCTAAGCTCTTTTAATTTTTCCACATACTGCAAATCTGAATCCTTTATAACAGTTTCTCCACATTTAGATTGAGCATCAGTATAGGGGTTTTCTGCAGCCCCATCCTCATCTCCTTGGAACCAATACAGCTTAAACCCATCGGCATACATCTGTTTCCAATCCATATGGGTTAATTGGGTACCGGAACCATAATCCATTAAGAATTCTGTCTCGCCTTCTGTTGTTCCGTAAGTTTTAAACGTATGCTCTAATCCAAACACCCCGTGACCTAACTCGTGTGCTGCCACTTTACCCTGGTTGGAATTTGAAAACACAAATCCAAACTGACTTTTTAGTGGCATAAATCCATCGAGGCCCTCGTTATTGGTTGGTAAGTCACTGATGAACAAATAGTAAGTTTCCTCGGCCACTGTAGTGTTTTCTTTATAATAATCTATAACGGCATTTTCTTCGGGAGAATACCATGATAAGTAACCACTATCTCCTACATCAAAGACTCCATCATCTTTCCAAAGGGCTTCTGGGAGTTGAAGTGGTGAAGCGGTAGTAATTTCAAAATTAACCCCTGATTTGTTATAAATTGTGTTGATCTGATTGGCTAAATCCCCAGGAACTTGCGCATTGTTTATCGGAACCAGTACTAGTTTGATATTAGCTAAAGAAGCATCTAAATGCACTAACTTAAAGGTACCTACTACCTCATATTTCCCTTCTTCTATTTTTGAAGGTACCGTAGCAAAAATCTCTTGCTCTGCATATTTCATCGTTTGCTGAAGACTTAATTCGACTTTATTATCTTTCCATTCTCCGTTTAGGTTTATCTTAATCCCTTCTTTGGTTTTAAATACCACATCTTCAAGCTTGTAATCCTCGTTAATAATAACAGCTTCGGCGGTAATCGTATCATCGCCCTTAAGCTTGGAGACGGCTTTGTAGATTATGGAATAAGTATCCTCTCCTAAAGGTAAAGTAGGGTATTGACTTAACAGGTTTTGATTCTCTACATCAGGAGCAGCATCATAGGCATATGTACCAGATTCTTTAAAACTAATGCGAATACCTAAATCTTCTATTTGATCTACAGAAGAACCACTGCCTCCCTCATTTCCTGAAACGATTGGTCCTCCTGGAGCTGTTTCACCTTGCGTAATCGTTCCATCCTCAGATACGGTATACGTATTACCTTCACTGTCTGTAATTACAGTATCCACTCCACCGGGTAGTGTACCGGATTCTCCGTTGGTACCGGTTATTTCTATACCTCCATTTTCATTGATAACTATTTCTTCAATTTCGTAGTCAAGTTCAACACTGTCTATGGTACCATCATCGCCATTAATCGTTTCATCAATATCAATATCTACATCCACGGTCATTTCTTCTCCTTCACCAAAATCACCATCATGTACCGTTACCACTTCGCCCTGAGCTAGTTGATTATCCGTATTGACTAAAACACCTTCATAGGTAACCGCAAATCGAGCATATTTTAAGTATGGAATCTGCACAAATCCTTTACCAGAGATGACGCCATTGGACTGACTAGAAATCTCGGTAAGTGTTATGATAAAATCACCAGCCGTAATACGATCCCCAGTATTTAATCCTGGGTGTGGATCGCGGTTACTGATTGCTACTTCATCTGGCACAATACCGCAATTGTAATCCGCACTTTCATCTTCTTCTGTCGCAGTAGTTACTTCTTGTACTTCGCTAAAGGGGCTTTCTTCATATTTACATTTACCCGCCACTTGATACTCATAGGTGGTTCCGGGTTTTAGGTGCCAAACCGTTGCCCAACCGCTATTGGTTTTCATAGTAAACCATTGCGCTCCGGGTTTATTAGCTTCGCGATAGCGAATAATGTATTCACTGTATAAAGCAGGATTTTCTTCCCAATAGACATTGATTTTTGACATTCCCTGGGCTTGCGCTGCTACTCCATTAGGGACAGCACAAGGCTCGGTGCGCGAAAACCAAAAGATTTCACTTTTACCCTCATTTCTGAACAAGCCTATTTCTTCTGCACCTTGTAAGGCTTTAGCTCTTACTTGCCACGCATATCTTTTATCTGTTAATAAGGGGGGTAGACTGGGTCCATATACAAATGAGCTGCTTCTGGTAGTTGTTTGAAAAATTGGTGGTGAAGATAAAAAAGCAGTTTGCGGATCTACTCCATCATCCCAAATCTCCACTATGCTCAATTCGTATTCTACATTACTTACATTGATCTGTCTGGGCGTCCATTGAAAAACAATATTATCCACGGCTTGTGGCTCAATATTTACTTTATTCAAGGGAAGGTTTAATAAAGGAGGATCATTTCTAAAAATATAGGTATTTGCACAAGTTAATTCGGATAAACGATTGCCCGTCATGAAATCAAATACTTCGAAACAAAACTGGTAGCTACCTTCTGGAATTACCTGTCCATATACATTAGGGTTGATTCCTTGGATATTTTGCAATTCAAAATACGGTGCTAACTCTACATTAGTCAATCTCAGAGGTTCTCCACCACTAATAAATAAAGGTGCTGCACCAACAACTACATCGGTACTTCTGAAGCTTAACCCATTACCTTGAAAAGCGATACGTAGCGCAATTTGTCTATCTGATATGGTAATATCATTAAGAATAAGCTGAACACGCAGCGGGCTATTCAATGTAGTGGCATCTGCGTAATTGTAAAAATAAACGGGCGCCGGTGAGTTGACTTGTGGTATTACAATTATAGGAAAACGCTGAGCGGATGCCTGAAAATAAACCAATAAAAATGCACAAAGAACAAATAAAGTTTTCTTCATAGGTTAAGCTGGTTAGTTTTTATCAATGTACTTTAATTCAAACTTATCAGGACTGGTATGTTTCAACGATTCCTTTAAGTAAAAATCAATGATTCGTGTTATTAAATATAATTCAATTTTCTGTTCAGATTCGCCTTTGTCTTTTAGCCTAAAAATATTATCCTTCTCTTTCTCCATCAGGGTTGCTAAAAGTTTATCAGGCTTTTCAACCTTAACCAAGGTATTATAACTACTGATTATAGGCAACATCCAGCGGTGTCCGATTAATCGAGCTAACGCTTTTTCTCTGGCTTCTATAAGAGTAACGTATTGCTTTTGTAATTCCCTACCCTTAGTTTGTTTTTCTTCATCACTTAATTGATGTAATTGATGATTATCAACGGTTACTTTGGCTTTTACAAATGCTTTTTCAAAGGCATAATCCAGGCGATTCATATCTCTTCGTAGCTCGGTTAGAATTTCAAAAACCATTTGATTATAATTCTTTAAGAAATCTTCATAGCTATAAAGTTCCTTCAAAAATATCAAAGCATTCTCCTTATAGTCCTCTGTATTTCTTTGATCTGAAGCAATACTCCTCAGCATGGTTAGCTCTCCTTTTTTATAGGCAGGAATATGATCAAAATAACTATGATTTTGCATTGCTTCTAACTGCACATCCACTTCTGCCATAGTACCTTGATAGCTAGAGTCTCGGTATCTAAAATTAAGTAATGCTTCTTCCTCTTTTTTAGATCGTTTGCGTTTATCTCTGGATTTTTTAGTACGCTCTTTCTTTGTTTTTTCGCGTTTGTTAAATTGAATTCTTGGAGGTTTAATTTTATCAAAGGTATAATTGTACCCTATAGTCGCTGTAAAATCCTGATTGGAAGAGTTCTCCGAATTTCTAAATTGAGTAAGTAAAGTAAGGTTTAAACCGTGTTTCTTCTTGTATATATAATTTCCGCCTAATCGAATATTAGTAACATCACCTTGTTTTTCTCCAGCTATGTTGGTTTGATTGTAACTTACCGATGCCGAAGTTCTTAGTTTTTTATCAAAAAATAATTTGTTTGCAGATACGATAGGACCAAAAGTGATATTCTCTTCGGTACCAATAGTGTTATAAGTAACATTCACTGAACCTGACACATTTAAATTGATGTTAGGATATCCCAGGGTGTACGTAGAGCTCCCATTGTAAAAATTAGAACTTCCATTCTCAGCCACCTCTCCCCCTTGCTTATTTGTAGCTCCTTGATACGATACGGCTATATTTAAGTTGCGCTTTTTGGTTTCGGCATCTTTTAAAATAAAGTTGGCATTAAGATTAGCGCTTTGTGTAATTTGTTGAAAATCTAAGGTGTCTATATTATCGGATTGTGACACCTCATTGATAAAATCAAACTGGCTTTTGATATTGGTGTAAGATTGAAAGTTGGAATAGCCCCCTGTAAACGTAATTTTATCTGAAGCCGCATAGTTTACATTAACCGCACTAACCACACGTTGTAATTGGCTGCTTTTGGTATTGTCAAGATCATCACGTTGTAGTCCTGCATTGACGCTAATATTTACTTTATTATTAAATATGGTTTGTGAAGCATTTACCGTAAAATTCTCTAAATCATTATTAAAGAAATACGCTCCAAAAGTTCGATAATCCGGATCTATATATTCGTAACCTGCACCTACAGTACCCTGTCCAACTTGATAGTTAAAATTGGCGTTGTAGGCCCTGTATTGCCGAGTTGTTGCATTGGTAGCAATTAGATTAGAAAACACTGCTTTTTGATTAATTCCTTCAGCACTGATATCCTCAGTTATTAATGATGTTGCATACTCTACTCGTATTTCTCCTCTATCAAACAGCTTTACACTTCCTTCGGCACTAGCAACTACATTTTCTTTTGCCTGCAGCTCAAACTCAATCGGTACCGGTTGATTTATAGAACCTTCATCATCTTTTGCAGAGAATACAGTTCCACTTACAGAAAATTTTTCATTAGCATAAACAGCTTTTAATCCATAGCCCATCCTTTTATAGGCGGGCTCAGAATTAACTGCGATTGTGTCATGTTCCGATTCCTTGAGCAACCTACCGTACATGGCACTAACCTTAAGGTTGGTATTCGGTGGAGCCAAATCTACTCCAACTCCCGTAAACTGATGTCCATTTAGCGTATAGGGCGAAAATGTCATATTAACATCACCTATATGGGTGGTTATCCACTTATATGAAGGATGAATACTTAATCTGTTGAACGAAAAAGGATTGCTGGTATTAAATTTTTGGTTGGTATAGGAAAATGAAAATGGAATATTATAAACCCCACTTATATTTAAATTTAAATTACCGTTTACGAAATAGGTAAACGGATCTCTATTCGCTGTACCATCATAGAAAACGCCGTTGGCTGCTATACCTCCTGTTAAATTAAGCAGTTTTGCTTTGCCAATTTGTTCCAAATCCTGACTATATAAACTTAAAGAACAGATAAAAGTTGTGAAAATAAGTAGTGATCTTGAGCCCAAAAATCTAGATTTTTATAAAAGATTTGCAAAACTATAGCTTAGAAAGCTTGAAGCCAAAATTTCATTAACATTTCTATAACTTTTTCTATCTAGGTATATCTTTCCCATCTTGATATTTAAATTTTGGTCCAAAAGTATTGTAATTATACGTTTGTACTATACCTGTTTTCAGTGATTTTTGTATTGAAATTTTTAGGTGATTTTTCCATTTCCGGGATGGGTATGGTAAAATAAAATGTGCTTCCTTTACCTTTTTCAGAAGCTAAACCCATTTTTCCGCTGTGAGATTCTACAATCTTTTTAGCCTCAGCTAAGCCGGTGCCGCGGCCACTATACTGGCCTCTGGGATGTAATTGTTGAAAGATAGAAAAGATTTTTTCTTGATGTTGTGTTGAGATTCCAAAACCATTATCAGTGACTGAAAATTGATACAGCTTTTCATCATAGGCATTTATAACCATCTCGGAAGTGATATGGATCCGCGGTTCGGTTTGACTATCCGTAAATTTGAGTGCATTAGATAGTAAATGTTCGAACAACAACCGAATTTCATCGGGTACTGCTTTTATTTTCGGTAAGGTATCACAATGGATATAGGCATTATATTTTTTAATGTCATCACTTAGTTTTGAAAGCACATCATTGACTATTTGAGTAGTATCCACGTACTCCATTTTTTGTTGATTGCCTAATACTTTATAATGGTTTAGATCTGACATTAAATTTTTCATTCGGTCGCAAGCTTCTTCAATAAAAGTTAAGCTTTGCTTTGCAGAGTCATCAAAATTCGTTTCATAATCTTCTCGTAGTAAACCGACAAAACACGATATTGTATTTAACGGTTCTTGGAAATCATGATTCGCCAGGTAATTGTATTGCTTGAGCTCTGTATTTTTTAACTCTAGCAAATAGGTTTGTTTTGCAAGGTCTTTCTCTTTCTGTGCCAGATCAATCACTAACTGTTTGTTTAGACGCTGATGATGAACCCAAAGAATGGCAAATGAGATAGCAAAAACAGCAAATAAAAGTAAAAGAATGTAAAGCATTTGGGGCGGTAATTATCTTTAAATTAATAAACTATTTTTAGGCATTAATTTTTGTATATTCATTAAAATGAGTGTCGATCAGTATATCTAAAGCATCAAATGACAACGGTTTATGAATGAAATCTAAGACCGTAGGGCTAGTCAAAGACTTTTCCAAATCATCCTTACAAGAAGATGTAGATAATAGCACAACTTTAATTGAATTAGTAAATGACTTATCTAACTTTTCAAACTCTGTTATAAACTCCCATCCGTTCATTGCTGGCATATTGATATCTAGTAATATCAAATCTGGCTTTATCTGCTGTTTATCCCTTATTTCTTTTAAATACGCTAATGCTTCCTGACCACTAAAGGCTTTTTCAATTTGATTAAATCCTTTATGTCTCGACACTATGATTTCATTAAAAAAACTAGTTGCTTTATCGTCATCAACCAGTAAAACAGAATTAACAGATTGCCTCATAACCATTTAAATACGGATCAAAGAACGTAAGTTTTTATCAAAAGCCTGTTATTCAGCATTTAGTTTTCGTTATAAGCAAATCTTTTTTCGACAAAAAGTACGGTTTAACCATATTTGTATTGAGTACTTTCCATTGATTTTTATTGCAACAGTACTTTCGAATAGTGATAAAACTCTATTTTTACAAAAGTTTTAACCCTAATACCTGTAACTTTAAGCAATAAAAACAACTAATACGTATTGGAATAGTTATTCATAGAATATGCTACATAGGATCATATCAAATTCTCAATCAAAAGCAATTACCTACTCGTTATTTCAAAGCTGTAATAAGGTACCAAATAAGGATTGGCAAGCTATAAATAAAGAAGACAATTTATACTTAGTCTTACCCTATCTCGCTGTTATTGAGGATTCGCTAGCAGCCACTATCGATTTTTGGTATGTTATTTTTTATCAAGATCAAATACCTGTTGGGATAGCGTATACGCAATTAATTAAAGTAAACCCAAAACAGATTAGCCAACAAAAACTACCTTGTAAGGTAAGTGATGCCATACAAAACTTTTTTTTAAAGAATCTTGAAATTAAAACCCTGGTTTGTGGTAATCTATTTGCCTGCGGTGCGCATGGATTTTCTTTTGACACCACTAAAATAAATACTCAAGAAGCAACCAAAGCGCTCACTGAAGCCTTAAAAGACATCAGAACTGTTGTCCACGCCGATGATAAGCCCTCTTTTATTCTTTTGAAAGAATTTTGGCAGGAAAAAGTGCAACTACTGGGTAATGATTTTGAAGAACTCCACTACAAAGCTTTTGAGGTAGATGTCAATATGGTTCTCGAGCTACAACCCCATTGGAATACTTTTGAGGATTATCTAACAGACTTTAGAACCAAATTCAGAACAAGAGCTAAAAAAACATTTGAAAAATCAGCTGCTGTTTCAATTAAAGATTTTAATAGTAAGAACATAAGACTTTATGCTGAGGCTATCGATAAGCTATACCGCTCTGTAATTGAAAATGCGGATTTTAAACTGGGGCATTTAAATGCTAGAGCATTTGAAGGTTTCAAAGATCAACTTGGAGATCAATTCATATTCAAAGGCTATTTCTTAGATGACGATTTGATAGGATTTACTACTGCTTTTGTCCCTCAAGATCAAGTACTTGAAGCTAATCATATCGGAATTAATTACACCTATAACAAATCCCACGCCTTGTACCAAAGAATGTTATATGAATATGTAAGCACTGCTATTCAACTTCGGACCAAAGAGCTTCGGTTAGGCAGAACTGCAGAGACCATTAAAAGCACTGTTGGTGCGACACCTAAGAGAATGAAATTGTATGTAAAACACGGTAATACCCTTTCCAATCAATTACTAAAACCACTGGTTGATTTCATTACTCCTAATGACTATGAAATAAGAACCCCGTTTAAAGCACAGCTAAGTTAATATGGATTCCTTAACTCAGATTGTACTTGGTGCCGCTGTTGGTGAAGCTGTATTAGGAAAAAAAATAGGCAATCAAGCCATAGTATGGGGAGCTGTTGCCGGCACCATACCCGATTTAGATGTACTCACTAAATTTTTTGTAGATGATGTAACTGCTAATGAATGGCATCGTGGTTTTTCACATTCCATTCTGTTTTGTGTAATGGCAGCTCCTGTTTTTGGGTGGCTATTGCATAAAGTATACAAAAAGAATAATGCAAGCTGGAAAGATTGGACCCTGCTTATGTTTTGGGGACTTTTTACACATCCTTTGCTAGACTCCTTTACGACCTGGGGAACTCAGTTATTTTGGCCATTACCTTACAAACTGTCTTTTAAGAACATCTTTGTAGTGGATCCCCTATACACCTTACCTTTTTTGGGATTAGTTATCGCTACGATGTTTTATAAACGAAATAATCCCAAACGTCAAAAGCTAAACCGACTGGGGCTTATGATAAGCTCCTGTTATCTACTTATTACCTTGGCCTTAAAATGGTATACCTTTACTGTTTTCAAACAAAGTTTAGCATCACAACAAATATCCTATACCGAAATCCAAACTCGACCCGCTCCATTAACCAGTTTTTTATGGACGGCCAATGTGGCTTGCGATGATACATACCTTATCGGATATTATTCAATTTTTGATAACACTAAGCAAGTTGAATTCACATCTATTCCCAAAAATCACAGTGCATTAACCGCTATTAAAGATGAATCGATTGTCCAACGGTTAATACAATTAACCAGAGGCTGGTACGCCATCCGTAAAGATCATAATAAATGGATCTTTAATGATCTAAGATTTGGGCAAATGGGATTTAGCTCAACAAGTGATTTTGTCTTTTCGTATATTTTATACTATGATGAAAATGGAAAACTTATAGCCAAAGAAAAAGAAAGAACTGAGCGTGATGCCTCCAAATTACTACCAGCGCTCCTATCCAGAATCGCTGGTGACTAAAAGTACCGTATTCAAAAGCTTCTTTTTCTCTAGAAACTAAGCAAATTGACAAATTACACCTCCCATTAAAGCTAAGGTAATTGTCCAATAGCCTACATTGATCCCTATATATTTAAACCCTTTTCGTTCAAAAAGCGCATTTGTCCCCAAAATAGGTAAGGCAATAAATAATCCAGCTAGTAAACCGTGAAATGCTCCGTGCTTAAACGTTCTAAAGTTTTGTCCATACTTTGCCATAAAATCTTGGGCATACATATTGAGCTCTGTGCCTTCGACCAATACGTCTGGATCGCTCATTAAAGTCGAATAAAAACCAAACTGATGAATGACAATAGTATTCAGCATCACTGCCAAGAGCAAACTAAAAATATAGCTCAAAATGAAGATGATTGCCATATTACCTTGTTTAAGGTTCTCTTCATTAAGAGCTGTAACCTTCATCCAAGAAGTACCAAAAACTTTAGGGTTGTACCAAATAAAACCCACAACAAGTGGGATTAATGCCGCAAGCGCAGCGATTAAAAAATTGAATTCCATAATGATTTGTTTATAAGGTTGTTACTCAAAGATAAACAAAATACAGATAGCTTGAATACTTCATAGAACGCTATAAAACAAGCGTAGAGAAAAGCATATTAATAACAATCCAATAATTCGTGAAAGAAGTAATAATCTGGTTTCAGATAAAAAATAGCCCAACTTTTTAGAAAAAATCACTTTGATACTATCTGTACAAAATATACCCAATAGTACTGCAGTCAAATACATCCAAAATGAAGAAGATAAATCATATTTTACTTGACCCCACTGATAAATTCCGATCCAAACCGCAAGCACAAAGGGATTGAAAAAATTAATACTAAATCCTTTTAAAAAAAAGCCTAGTACACTTTTAACAGATGTTTTTTGTTGGCGTGCAAACTTCTTTTTAACGAGATAATATACACCCAAACCCAATACCATACATCCACCTAAAATTCCAATCCAAAATTGATGAACTGTAGTACCTACTAAAGCAGAAATACCCAAATAACATAAAATTACATAAACCAAATCACTAACGATAATACCTGTAGCTACAGCAAAACCTGCTTTATAACCGTTTTGAATACTACTGTTGAGCAACAGAAAAAACACAGGCCCTACAAAAATGACCGTTGATAATCCAATAAAAAATCCTTCAATAAATGGCATGTGTGGCAATAACTAATATTCTAATTGGCGTAAAGAAATAATACGCAAGGTATCTTATTTTATATTCTTGCACCACAAAGAGCTTCTACTAACTAATATATTCTTAAAAAATTATGGATCTTCTACATTTTTTGTAATAATAACTATCTTTAACCACACGAAAAAATCATTTTAATGGGCAAAACCTATAAAGTACTTTTAAATGATTCTTCGGAATATAGTATTACCGAAGAAGAAGCACTACAATTGGATAGTGTGGCCGCAGGAAAATCTACGTTTCACATTATTAAGGACCATAGTTCTACACAAGCTTCTATTATTGCGGAAGATTTCCTTAACAAACACTATGTGGTTAAAATTGATAATACCAGCTACACTGTAAAGATAAAGGATGAGTTAGATCAACAGATCAGTGAAATGGGGTTTGCACTCAACACTGCTGCAAACATCGACTCCATTACAGCACCAATGCCAGGACTGCTATTAGATATCATGGTAAAAACAGGACAAGAAGTAAAAGAGAATGACCCACTACTTATCCTTGAAGCTATGAAGATGGAAAATGTTATTGTTTCTCCCAGAGACGGAGTTATCAAGTCCATTACAATAGACAAAGGCCAACCGGTCGATAAAAATCAATTATTAATAGAATTCGAGTAGAACATATGCAAAAGATATTAGTTGCCAACAGAGGTGAAATTGCCATCCGTGTAATGAAAACCGCTAGGAAAATGGGAATTAAAACAGTAGCTATATATTCTACTGTAGATAGAAATGCTCCCCACGTAACCTATGCTGATGAAGCGGTTTGTGTAGGTGAAGCACCCTCAAACGAATCCTATTTAAGAGGAGATAAAATCATTGCTGTAGCCAAAGAGCTAAATGCAGATGCCATACATCCTGGATATGGTTTTTTGAGTGAAAATGCAGCCTTTGCGGAAGCTGTTTCTAAAAGTGGATTGATCTTTATCGGTCCCAAATCTGAAGCCATTACCGTAATGGGAAGCAAGCTTGCGGCTAAAGATGCCGTGAAAGCCTATGACATACCCATGGTTCCCGGTATCGATAAAGCCATTACAGATGTAACCGAAGCTAAAAAAATTGCAGCAGATATTGGATACCCTATTTTAATCAAAGCATCTGCTGGGGGTGGCGGAAAAGGAATGCGTATCGTACAGGAAGAAAAAGATTTTGAATCGCAAATGAATAGGGCGATAAGCGAAGCTAAATCCGCTTTTGGCGATGGATCGGTATTCATTGAGAAGTATGTAGGATCACCTCGACATATCGAAATACAAGTAATGGCAGATAGCCATGGTAATATCATTCATTTATTCGAAAGAGAATGTAGTATACAACGTCGCCATCAAAAAGTAGTAGAAGAAGCACCCTCTGCCGTATTAACTCCTGATCTTAGAGCTAAAATGGGAGAAGCCGCGGTTAAAGTTGCTAAAGCTTGTGATTATTTAGGTGCGGGTACCGTAGAGTTTTTGTTAGATGAGCAACATAACTTCTACTTTCTAGAAATGAATACAAGACTACAGGTAGAACATCCTGTGACCGAATTAATCACTGATGTAGACTTGGTAGAATTACAAATTAGAGTCGCCAGAGGTGAAAAATTACCGATCACTCAAGAGGAATTGCAAATCAAAGGTCATGCCCTAGAGCTAAGGGTTTATGCCGAAGACCCACTGAATGATTTTTTACCTAGCGTAGGAAATTTAGAAACCTATAAATTACCTGAAGGTGCCGGAATTAGAGTGGATAACGGTATTGAGGAAGGTATGGATGTACCTATTTATTACGATCCGATGTTAGCTAAGTTAATTACCTATGCCGATACCAGAGAGGAAGCAATTGCCTTGATGAAGCAAGCTATTGATAATTATGAGGTAAAGGGAATAGAAACTACACTGCCCTTTGGACGTTATGTATGCGAGCACGACGCTTTTAAAAGTGGTAATTTTGATACACATTTCGTAAAAAAATACTACAACCCAGAAGAAATTGAAAGCGCTCAAGAAAGTGAAGCGAAAATCGCTGCGCTTTTTGCAGTTCAGCAATACCTCAAGGATCAGAAAAAATTAAGACTACCGTTAAATTAGGAAATTTAGGACGAAGTGATAAGCGCTAAATACCTCGCTAAGCACAATCCTATTCCCTAAAAATTTATAAGATGGATCAACAAATAAAGACATTACAAGATAAAATAAACGAAGCAAAACTGGGAGGCGGACAAAAAAGGATCGACGCACAGCATGCAAAGAAAAAATTGACCGCCAGAGAACGTGTGACCTATCTAATGGATGAAGGATCTTTTGAAGAAATAGGCATCCTGGTTACCCATCGTACCACAGATTTTGGTATGGAAAAGCAAAAATTCTATGGAGACGGTGTCGTTACTGGATATGGAACGATCAACGGTAGACTTGTTTACGTCTTCGCTCAAGATTTCACCGTTTTTGGAGGTTCTTTATCAGAAACCCACGCTGAAAAAATCTGTAAGTTAATGGATATGGCCGTTAAGGTCGGTGCTCCAATTATTGGACTAAATGACTCTGGTGGTGCTCGTATCCAGGAAGGCGTAAAATCCTTAGGGGGCTATGCTGATATTTTTCACAGAAATGTAAAGGCTTCAGGGGTTATTCCACAAATCTCTGCAATTATGGGGCCTTGTGCCGGTGGGGCGGTGTATTCGCCAGCGATTACTGACTTTACCATGATGGTTAAAGACACCAGTTATATGTTTGTAACTGGTCCAAACGTGGTTAAAACAGTAACTAACGAAACGGTAACTTCTGAAGAACTAGGAGGCGCCAGTACACACGCTACTAAATCTGGGGTGGCTCATATTACATCTGCTAATGATGTACAGTGTTTAGAAGATTTGAAACAATTGATCAGTTACCTGCCACAAAACAATAAAGAAATTACTCCTAAACTCCCCTATGAATTAAATGAAGAGCTTCGCGAAGAATTGACGGATCTGATACCAGACAATCCTAACAAACCTTATGATATGCACGAGGTTATTAAAGGGATTATCGATCAGGATTCTTTCTTTGAAATTCATAAAGATTATGCAGAAAACATCATCGTAGGATTTGCACGCATCGCAGGAAGAAGCGTTGGTATAGTGGCCAATCAACCTATGTTTTTAGCCGGTGTTTTAGATGTTAACAGTTCTAAAAAGGCAGCGCGTTTTACACGTTTTTGCGATTGTTTCAATATTCCACTGCTCGTTTTGGTAGACGTTCCAGGTTTTTTACCGGGTACAGATCAAGAGTGGAATGGAATCATTGTTCACGGGGCTAAATTATTATATGCATTGAGTGAAGCATCCGTACCTAAGGTTACTCTGATCACCCGTAAAGCATATGGTGGCGCCTATGATGTAATGAATTCAAAACATATAGGAGCAGACATGAATTTTGCCTGGCCAACAGCTGAAATTGCGGTTATGGGTGCTAAAGGTGCCAGCGAAATTATCTTTAGAAAAGAAATCAAAGAGGCGGATGATTCTGAGGCTAAACTTGCTGAAAAAGAAGCAGAATATGCCGAAAAATTTGCCAATCCATACAGAGCTGCACAACGCGGTTTTATTGACGAAGTAATTCTTCCGAAGGATACCCGAAGAAAATTAGTAAAGGCGTTTAGTATGCTCGAAAATAAGGAAATACATAGGCCTGATCGCAAACATGGTAATATTCCGCTATAACCTATTTGCAATCTGCACTTGAGTTGAAAACAATTAAAAGATACCTGTATTGGTTTATAAAAGGTTGCATATTAAGTATGCAACCTTCTATATTTTTATTCGTTAACCAATAATAATAACTACGCTTAAGTATTTTGCATTAAAAATTTTTGAGAGTTTAAGAGGCTTTTCACAAAGCAGTAGCTTTTACTAATAAATAAAAACTAACGCTATCGCGTAAAGTATTTCTCCATATGCTAATTAAGCGTATAAGTTCTAACCATTTTACCTACTTTTGAGCCCTTGTAGATTTATCTAACTTTATATGATGATACGTTATAAATGGGTACTGGTTTTATGCTTATGCTCCTTGTCAACTCTTACAGCAATAGGTCAGGAAGATTTTGAGGAATTCAAGGAAATCTTTACATTTTATCCCAATAAAAAAGCCGCAGCAGAGGATTCTACCTTGTATAAATCTAAATTCATCGCAGCTCCGGTAATTAGCTACGCGCCTGAAACAAGTTTAGGGTTCGGTATTGGTGCCAAATATCTTTTTAAGTTTAAAGGCAGCGGGGAAGAAACGAGAACCTCCAATATGCCTATGACATTACAATACACTTTAAAAAATCAATTTATTGTATACTCTGGCTTTGAAGTGTTTACCAATCAGGAAAAATGGGTCATTGAAGGTAATTTACTGTTTCAGAATTTTCCTAGGCTATTTTATGGATTAGGTAGAGACACTCCTGATAGCAATGAGGAAACCTATAATTTTTATCAACTTACGGTAGAACCAATTTTCCTGAAACAACTCTTTGCCAGATACCTATTTATAGGAGCCGGATTTAGATATAATCATATCTACAAAACCGAGATTGTAGCAGATGGATTGTTAGACACCAACGAACCGCTGGGATATGATGGCTCTACTTCCGTTGGCGCAGAATTTGCTGTACTATATGACAGTAGAAACAATATCTTAAATGCTCAAAATGGTTGGTATCTGGAGTTTACGCATGGTCTCTACGGCCAGGTTCTAGGTGGTGAATATAATTTTGAACTTACACGATTTGATATTCGTCATTTTATTAGAACATCTAAAAAGACGAACGATGTACTGGGGTTTCAGTTTATAGGTCATTTTTTACATAAAGATGCCCCGCTTTCAGAATATGCACTCTTTGGAAGTAGCGAAATATTACGCGGATATAAAGAAGGCAGGTATATTGACCGTAATCTCCTTGCCGGTCAGGTGGAGTACCGAAAAAACTTCAAGAATTCTAGATTTGGATTGGTTGCTTTTGTTGGCGCGGGAGATGTTTACACTTCTTTAAACGATTTTAAGTTTAGTAATCTAAGACCTAACTATGGTGTAGGGCTTAGGTTTTTACTAGATCAAAAGGAAAACCTCAACCTACGTTTTGATTGGGGATTTGGGGATAGCACCAATAACGTTTATCTCAATATTGCAGAGGCTTTTTAAGCACTCTGCAGTTAACTCCTTCCAACTAATCGTATAAAACTCATGTTACCTTTGACCTCAACCGGTAAAGAATAATGCTGAGTCTCCTTGCGCTCAATCAAAAAAACTATTCTTTGATTAACTTTATCGTTGATTTACTACTCCCTAAATTCAAATAATAGACACCACTTGAAAAATCAGATAAATCTATGGTGTTTTGGCTAAGAGCAACTGTTTTTATTTTTCGCCCAAGATTATCATAGAGCACAATAGGGCTAGTTAACCGATCTGTAATCCCTAAGATATTCAACTTATTTCTTATCGGATTGGGATACGCAATAATTTGTTCGTTGAGCTCTACATCAATGACAGATAAGTTTTCATCAAATTCAAAAGCTCCCATATCTAAAGCGTTATTAACTACGCGAGGTAAAGACGATTGATGCTTGCTATATATTGATTCCACAGCATAATCAGGAAGGAGGTTACCAGGAACGGCCATCCCCTGATCGATGACTGCAGAATTGGCCAGCAGGTTATAGGATTGTGTGTTTAAGTCTTCAAAACCTGGATTTTCTCCGGTTATATTCCCACCAAGATCGGTAACAGCGCCACTAGGTGTACAGTGACAATCCGTATAGCCAGATTTAAACCAATTGTGTTGGATATTCGCAGTTCCACTACCGTCTATCATAGCCAGGTTACTTCCGCTAGCCGTGTTATAAACGATATTATTAAAAATATTGGCGGTTTCATCATTAGTCGATAATCGAATAAGGGTGGTATTACCAGATCGAGTAGATATCAACGTATTGTTATAGAAATACAGATTTCCTTTTCGGTAATCCGCAGTAGTACCACTATCTCCTCCATAATGCACCATTTGCGAATTACCTGCACCATCTGGTTCAATCAAAATGTTACCATACACATAGGTGGTATTATATGATGGGTCATTAACCAATACTTGAGAATCTTCTGCATCTACTAAATCCAACTGTCTGTTACCACTTTCAATCCAGTTGTAGCGAACTACTAACCCGGCTGATCTATCTTTTAGGTTGTTGCCCAATGCTCCATCTCTCAGCGGCCCAAAACGATTAAATTGGTACGTAATCCCCAATGCAGCGGTGTATGCATTATGTTCAAAGATTCTACCTACAATTCCATTATCATAGATATAATTACCTTCAATTAAGATATTGGCGGTCTGTCCGTCAAAAGCACCGATGAATAATCCGTTACCGGAATCACTTAATGTACAATTCCTGATCGTTAAATTCGATGCTTTTTCAACGTATATCGCCGCGGCGTTATTGGTATAGGTTTGTGACTGCTCATTCTCATCAATAAAGCTATAAGCTGGTCTTGCAGATCGGATATCTAGGTTGTCAATAATAATGTGGGATGGTAAACCATCTTGCGGAACACTAGATCCTCCGATTTTAATGACACCTCGTTGATCGCCCCAATAACTCAAATTAGTGGGGGTAACTGCATCTGCTCCATCGATAATAGGTTGTTCTCCTTGGGCATTACTAACACCAATAATCTCTATTGGATTAGTTTCCGTTCCTTGTCGGTTAATTACCCATTTTTCTTTATACGGTGTTGCACGCCAATGTATGTATACCCGATCCCCAGGCTGTAATGTAGCCCAGGGTACTTCAGCAATTGTTATTAATGTTTCAGATGGTCCTACATGGTAATCGGTTGCTTTCGCAAAAAAGCAAATAAGCAAAAATATATAAACTAATTGATGCTTAGCAGGTGTATAGTTGTTCATAGTGTAGATGATTGGTTTTACACTACAAACGACAAAAAACCTTTTTTTAGTGTACAGCTGTATCTAAACTAAATTTTAAGATCTTAACTAAAAACCTTGTAGCGTTTTATTCTACAAGGTTTTATAAGATTAATTATGATCAACTCTATTCTTATTGCTCAAATTATAGATGTCTATGGCACTAGCACAAAATCATCTTGTACAATCACATAAATAGAACTAGATATACCATTTGTAACTAGTTCTGCTATATTATTTCCATCCTGTAAAGTGATTGGAATAATTTTCATTTCGTCATTTGTAAAAGTTGTACTATACAATGCGCCATTTACTGTAAATTCAATCTTGGTTGGTGTATCAGGACCGCTACCCACAGCATTTGCTTCGATTACAATAGCATACTGACCATTCGGATCAATACAATCACGATCTACTATTGCTCTGCCATCACTTTGAACAAAATTTATTGAATTTGCGCTAAAAGTAGTAACTCCATCATCCTTGGAACAACCAACGAATACCAATGCTATAAGAATTATGCATATATATGTTTTCATAGTCAGTTTTTTAAATTGATTATTATTCTTTTGCTATTCCCCGCTACTCGGATGGTATAATCCCCAGTTTCCAAGTCATCGAAAATTAACGCACCGTTAGTAATGGTTCCAGATTTTATGATGACACCATTGTGTAATAATGTAACTTCATCACCACTCCTAACAGCAGTGATCTTTAAAGCACCGCCTGCATAACATACTGCATCCTTTTTATAAAATGTAAAATCTCCTGAGCTTACATTTATTGCTACCGTATAGTCTTGTATGATCGATCTGTCTTCTGATACCACTTCGAATGTAACAGGACTGCTAAAATCTAGTCGAGTATCACCAGATAGTACTTCACTTCTGTCCAGATACAGTTTTGCTCCCGTGCTTAACCTAAATGAAGCACTTAAGTTTGAAATATCAACGCCATTATTAACATATAACGTAATTTGGTTACCGTCAAAAACCTGATCATTCATATAAACATTGTCCAGTTCAAAATCTAAGATTTCAGCTTCATTATTTAATTGAGGACTAGCAATACTATAGGGCTGAAAAAGATCTCCGTAATGTTGATTTATCTCGAAACTCTCATCAGTTGCTATATCACTTATTGCATCATTAGAAGCATCATATATTTTAAATTGAATCGATTCACCATTCGTGTTAGAAAACACGGTTAAATAAGCGTAGTATCGATCTTCGCTAGCTACATAAGTAAGATCAGTAACCCCTCTACAAACTCCATTGACGAAAGCTGCAACCTGATCGTTGGGATCTTCTAAATTCTGTCCGTCTATATTTAAAAATGCAACAAATGACATGGTATATTGAAAATCGTTTTCATTAACCTGCCAATTAGGAGCTTGGCTAAATACAGCCTGCCCAAAAAGTAGCATTATTAAAAAGTTAATTATATATTTTTTCATATCTATACTTTTTAATACCGGAGAAGCAAAATAATTTACTACTCCGGTAATTTAAATCTTATCTCTTGATCAATTTTTTAGTTATAATTGTGGTATTGGTTTCTATTTGTAAGATATAGGTGCCTTGTGCTATGTTAGTATTAACAGTAAACGTATGCTCTCCAGACTTAACTTCCTCAGTTGTAGAAAGTATTAGTTGATGCGTTAAATTATATAATTTAACTTTTACGGTTTGATCAACCATAGCTTTCACACTGATGGTAAATTGTTCAGTAAATGGATTAGGATATATTGTAAAAGACTCAGAAATAGCTTCTAATACTATTGGATTTTTCAATGTTCCTAATACTTCATTAGCAGTAAACTCAAAACTAGTGGTTGTTCTTTGCTGTTCGTTACCATTACTCACATAAAACGTCAGCTCCTCATATTTATCTCCATAAATAGTAATAAAAGCAAGACTATTATTCATATAATCTTTTACTGAAGACGTTCCTTTTACATTTCCTTCTTGATCATACACATACAGCATGGTATACCCTTCAGGAAGTTCAACAATCGCATTCATGTTCTGCCCGTATCTGGCAAACTCACGATCAATTGCAGGCTGATCTCCGGCATTTTTAATCATCATATGATTAGCTGTCAAATCTAAATATGCTGGATAACGGAAACTCTGGTCCATAGCTGAACTAATCATATACCCCTTACCTGGTTGTAAATATTTTAAAGTACCTACCCAACCATTTATAGGGTCGTATACCGCAAATAAATTCTGTGATTTTATTACATCGCCATCCGTAGCATCAAAATAAGCCATGGCTTCATTTACTGATTGACTGCTACCTATAACAAAGGGTAACCAATTCCAATTTTCTTTGATATCGAAACTCCAAGTATTAACATCAACGGCTGCACCATTTAGAGATAAAACTTCTCCATTTGCAGTATAGACTTTATACATTTTACCCGTGGATAAGCCACCATTGGTACTAACCGTACCCGACCAACTACCACCAGAGTTACCCTGATAATAGGTTTCTAGTAAGGATGGTGAATGGCTAAGTATTCTATCCGATGTTTCCAGACGCATTCCCGCTGTTAACCTATTGACATCTGATAAGTTTTCATCCTCAACAGGTAAGGAAATCCATGTCCAGCCTTGATTTAAGTTTATATCGCTAGTCTGCTCATCTGTATTTTCGAAGATAGCAGGCGCACTCAAGGTCCCAACCACATCGTTCTCTTGAAAGACCAAGATCGCTTCCTGGTTTATAGTTGCCTGAATAATTTTACCTTGAGACGCATCCCAAATACTAAATGTCAGTTCTTCTCCCTGAATTGTATTACTATATACCGTAAGAAAAGCAAAATATTCATTATACGAAGCATTATACGCCAAGTTAACAGAGCCTCTTACTTCGCCGTTATAGAATGCAGCTATCTTATCATAACTATCATTGGAAAAGACACCATCGATAGTCACTCTACCAACAATATTCATACTATAATCAAAGTTGGTAGGATCAATAGTCCAATCTGGATCATCCGCGAGAACTTTTATAGAAACCTGAATCTTCTGATCAAAACCAAAATCAGTTTCTAGATATAAATCCTCCACATATTCTCCAGGAGCTAATCCTTCATCAATAGTAACCGTAATTGTCTTTCTACTATCAGGTGAAAGTGTCCCAGAAGTTGAACTTAATGACATCCAGCTTGGTATGTTAGTTATAGTATAAGGCTGATTATTCCCTCCTTTATTTAACAAGGTAATTTCAAAGGAACTTTGCTCTTCATTTTCCTGTATTAGTTCTACTATATCATTGTAACCTTCTGCATACCAACTCACTTCATTTTTATTGACAAAAGCAGTCCAGGTAATAGGTGATAATTGCATGTTATTTGCCTGATCAAACATTCTATGCACCGTAATATCGATGATCTGTCCTTCTAATGAAGCCCAATCCGTAATTACAGGCTCCAAAATCATTTCATCGTCGTTAATAATATGGTTTACATCAAATTTAATCACTGATCGCTCTGGCTGAATAGCTGGAGTATCCTCAGTGTAATTCACTATTCCAGAGGATAGTAATGCATTGCTTACATTTGTAGTTTGATTACTATCATCGTGATAATAGCTTGGTCCATTACCTGTACTTGTTTCAGGAGCATTCATTTTAGCATATAGCATCAGACCTAAATTTTCAGGGTCGATTTCATTATACTGATCTCTGATAATCTGCTCTTCATTTCTTAAGGTGTTCCACAACCGAACTTCATCTATTTTTCCGGTAAAATTTTGGTCAACGGTTTCAACACCAGCAAGATCTATATGACCTCTAGCGCCTAACCATATTTTATTTCCATAAAAACCTCCGACATTTGAGATGGCATTAGAAGTTACTAAGGCTCCATCTACATAGGTTTGTAGTGATCCCTTTCGATTGAACAAAATTGCTATATGGTGCCATCCATTATCGGCTACATTTGTTGTAGTAAGTTCATAGGAGGTTCCTTCACTTATAAGTGATAAGTTACCTGCATTTGACATAGCAACAGACCATTTGTTAGCTCTTCCATCAGCTTGAACTATATCAGTACCATCTCCTCTTCCATTAGAAAAAAGTGTAGCCTCCTGAGCTCTATCTGTTTTTAACCAAAAGCTCAATGTGGCATCCATTTCGTTGGTTAGCTGAACCAAGGACACATTATTTAACTCTAAATATTGTCCATTATCAAACTCATAAGAATTACCTTTTGGTTTAATATCCCAAGATATAGTATTTAAAACCGCATGTTTAAATCTAGCTATATCTTTAGCCAGTTCTCCGCGACCTTCGTTCATCGGCCAGTAGCCGACAAGATTATTTTCATTACCTACCAATTGTGTATAACGATTTGCATAGGCTTCTTCGAGTGTAAAGGACTTATTCCACATTCTTAGGTCGTGTATATTTCCTACAAAAGAATTACCTCCAATGGTTAGGTCATTCTTGTTGGTAAATTGAATATTTACCCTACCTGGACCTTCTGACAATATCCTATCATCTTCAAAGATTTGGATTTCACCAGTGCCTTTGTTATACGTAAAGGTATAATGATGAAAAAGTCCATCATTACTCATTGCACCTTGTACTGATAAATCAGCAAGATTAAAATATAAGAGCCCGCTATCGATTCCTATTTCGAATGAATCGCCCTCTTGACTTAAAATAGTAGCACTTGAAGAAGTTGTAGCATTATTCATCCAAAATTCAAAAGTAAAATCCCCTGATATAATACTCGGGTTACTAATCACTGCCGTATTATTAGTTCCTTCAAAATAAAGCGAAACATTATTATTAATAGGTAACTGATTGGTAGCCCCTTTGATTTCGATATTGCTTACTGACGGATTATAAACAATACCTTCGTTAAAGTTAACCTGAATATCTTCTCCAGCAGTTAAAATACCATCTATTGGTAATGGCGTACCAAAACGTTCTGGTGCAGTTAAATCAACGGTACCAGATATGATATCTGAAATATATTCTGTACCATTGGTACATGTACTTCTGGCTCTTATTTCATAAAGGCCATCCGCTAAAGAACGTTCTGCAATTGCAAAAGCGTATGATAAATTAGCAGTAGTGATTACTGATATATCCGTTTCATTATTCGCAACCGCATCATTATAAAAATCTTCTGTAGCATAATAGGTATGTAACCTCGTCCAGGTAGGCGATGATGCTAATCGATATTCCAGATCAATTTTCTGGAAACTATTAAAAGAAGTGTCAAACTCTGTCAAATTAATAGCAAGCGGGTTGCTGGTTCCATCACTATTATAGGCAGTATCTCTATTATATACCCAATTTTCTGTGGGAGATGTTACTGCTACCTCTGAACAAGAAGGAACAAATGCTGCAGAAACACGTACATCACTATACACATTTACGGGATCACAACGCGACTGTAATACTACCCTGATATCATTATATTCATAAACATCAGATACAGATTTTTCTAAGGTAAGCGTATACTGAACCTCTTGACCATAAGGCACATAAACTACCGTACCATTATCAAAAAGATTAAAAACTGCATTATTTGGGTTGGTAGTGTTATCAATCAACAACTCAAAATAGTTGAAACTAGCTGCATCACTGGTAAAGTCTGCTCTATTCTCTAGTTTTAAAACAAATTCTGCTTTGTTATCCTCAGGTATATTTGTAACACTTGCTACTTCAACACTGATACGAGGATCCTCTGTCTTTTGTGTTGCATAAGACAACTGTTCCCGTTCTGTCTCTACTAATTCCTCTATATCGTCATCACCTGCATCATATGTGGAATGATTATAAAACAGCGAATATTCAGGTCCTTCATAAGGACAAGAAGTAGCTCCTCCAATGGTACTAAATACAGGTCCATTACCATCAAATACATTGACTACATCAACACTAAATAAGTTTGCAGGATCGTCATCTTTTAAGGTATACGAAATATCTAAGGTTGTATTTTCATATTCATTGACCTTAATCTCAGCTTCTTGCCTAAAATGGCCTTTCGTTTTGCTAATCAGCCCCATGCTATTCAATGCAAAACCTAACTCTAGAGCTACCTGCTCTATCACTGTTAATTCATATTCAGTAGCTTCTGTATCCACAATAGCCGTTTCTGCACTTCGTGATATTTCCCCCGCACCGGCGTCAAATGAGATATTATCTTCAAAAGAATCAGTGATTAAATTTTTTAAAGCCAATGACTGAGCAAGTTTCTCTCTGTAAGTAGCTACCACATCTGGTGTTAGACGACCTGAGTTTATTTCGCTTTCGAGGTCATTAACATAATCCTCGGCATTGGTATCTAGTTCAGATTTTAATGCAGTTCTATCATTTAATGCTCTGTACTTTGCTCTTTCATTTCGCTGAATTGCTTTTCGCCAAAGATTTATTTGCTGCACATATTCAGCCCTGGTTAAGACACCTGGATCATCTTCTGAAATGATACCATTATCGATATTAGCTATAATTAACTCTAAATTAGGTATTAATGATGCTAGAATATATTTCTGTGAGTAGACAAAAAATGTCTCTGAAGGCTCCTGAACAAAGTACATGGCTTTCTGTTTACTTAAGTACACACTCTGTCCGTCTATATTGGTTAACTCAAAGTTATCCGAACCATCAACAGCCGATGCTGAAGATTGAATATCATCGTATACTCCATAAAAATAGTTTTTGGATTGTCCTATATACAAGTCGCCTTCAGCACCCACAAATTCTGGACTATCACTTGTTGAAATGGTTTGATTAAAGGTATAGGTCTTTGAAAGATCAAAACCTTTCTCAGATTCTACATTTATACTTATACCTGTAGATACACTATTGGTATTCTCTGAAGTGATAACAGGACCTGCTAGGCCTCCTCCTGCTTCAAACTTTGCCCCTAGCATTAACTTCAAACTCTGAGATCCTCCTACATTACTTTCGTATTCGTATTCTGTTTCTAAAGTAATGCTTTCTCCTGCTTCAATTGAAGCGAAACTCTCTGATCCTGGAGGATCACGGAGGATGATGTCAGGAATATCCGGCGCCTGGGTAATAAAAGTCTGACTCCCGTCTGATTGACCTCCAAGAATAATCCCTTCAGCAATGTAATTTTCTGCCTCATAATCCACTCCCTGTATTCTATATTTGATATCCAGTGTATTCGTAAAAGGAGGGGTTATTGATGGTATACCTCCCTTAAATGTATAATGGATGATACTCGCCTCATTAGGGTCTCTTTCTACTGATTCTGAATTATCCAATGCCAGGTTATTTGTAATATTTAATTCTCCATCAATAACAGGTACTAAATCTTCTACTTCATCTGCCTCATCATAATTAATATATCGCTCAAAACTTTTTAGAGTTATGGAATAGGTACCAAATTGTGTGTAAACAGGATATTCGAAACCTTCGGTACTTAGTAAATCTCCATTAACATCAATAGTCTGATCTGAAGTTTGCTCTACAACTCTTAAAACAGGTGTAGCACGGTAGGTAAAACTTTTTTCATAATGGTATTCTGGCCCTTGTTCAATACTACCATCAGGATACTCATAAATAGGAGTTTCCTTCAAAGGAATAGTACTCATGTTTACAGTCTCATTGGCACTCAATATATTAAGGGTAGTATTACTAGCTATTTGTAACCCTGTAATTTGATTAATTTCGTAAGCTAAAGGCATCACCGAAACACTATATTCACCGGTTTCTTCGTTGGTCACAAAACTATACCGTGTATAAGGAGTGACACTAGCTCCTACTGGTGTATAGTCTAAGGTAAGGTTAGCGACACCTATGTTATTTTTTGAACTGATTGTAACATTCTGTTGACTACCATCAGCGTCGGTATATGAACCTGAAAATACACCATCCGCACCAAAACCTATTGTTTTTTGAGATTCCACAGCTCCTCCTACAACTCTACCAACAAGTGTAACACGTGTATTATCTAAGAAAACTACTGATTCCTCAGCATCCTCAAAAAATTCAAAATAATTACCACTTCCTGCAGGAAAACGTCCGCTGTATGCAAACTCGTGACTATCTTTCTTAACGGAAATATAATGATTACCGATAGGTACATTAATTTCAAAAGTTCCATCACTATCAGAGGTTACAGGAACGTTGTTTTCATCGAGTACAATTTCACCATCTACAAATACCTGAACGCCTTCTGAAGGAATTTGAGCATAACGCTCCAGATAGTCGTCTGAATCATCATCGGGTGTATTATTGTTATTGTATGCATATGCTCCTTTTGAAAACTTTTCAGATCCTTTAGTATAATAATTATATCCTTCATCAAGAATTCCAGGACCGCTAACATATTCATCACCATCTGTAAGCCCTACAAAACTACCCCCATTTACCTCTACGAAAGATGGAAAAACGCCATCTGTATCATACAACACTTTTCCTCTAAAAACAAATGAAGAAATATCTGTAAAATCTATTTTGTTGATGACTTCAGAACCTTGCCCTAAATACACTAATTGTTGATTCGGTTCAAACTGGTGCTGTCCGTACAAAGGTGTTATCCTAAAGGACTCGCCTGATCCTGAATATGGAATAGCTGTAATCTCGTAATTACCATTACTATCACTTACTCCTAATACGCCTAACTGATCTGACGTAGGAATATTACCAGTACCTGAAATCCATGAAACCTTATCACTATCTGCGGTAAAATCATTGAATAGTTTACCGTGATTTTTATTATAATTAAAACCAGTTCTGGATAAATCGAAAGCATAATTCCCTATGCCTTCATTAGCTGTAAGATAGGCAATAAGACTGCTATTATTTCCGCTGATATATCGTTTAAAATCGGTGCGAATTTTGTCCTCATTAACCACATCATTCCAGATCCTGATTTCATCAATATGTGCTTCACGACTTCCTCCTATATAGATATCATCCCAATCCGTAGATACACCATTAATTTTCATAGCAACCGTAGAAGTAGGTACAGCAACCTGAAAATAGGGTTCGCTATATGAACTATCGCTATCTACTAATGCCTGATGTACACTATCTCTGTAGGCTTCGTTAATCTGCCTACCATTGATATATACCAGTGGTACCAATCCATCTTGTAACACTATAGAGAAATGTACATATTTAGTATTAAATTCTGAAACCGGCAATAATTCGTCATTCCCCCGATCATTTACGTTTCCTGAAGGGTAATAATTATATAATTCATAAACACTACCGGCAACATCTATTTGCAAACTATTTGAAGCGGCCAATAATTTTGTTTTTACTTCGATTGGATTATTTGCTCCTAATGGGTTTGTAGAACTTCTGATGGCAAATGCTCTAATCGCATTACCAGAATCATCAAGGTAAGATGAAGCAGGACGAATCCACGCCTGTAATGTTGTTCTTGTTGTAATTGGAGTATCTAATCCTTCTATTTCAATTTCTCCTGAAGCAGGAATCGACAAAGCGCTTCCAACATTTAGGCTACTTCCCTGAGGCGTTGCTTTGATAACAACATCTTTAACCGGGTTACCACCCTCGTAACTGATATTACCAGTAATCACCGCCGTAGGACTTCTAAACCCTACACCAGTTATAAAAGTTTTATACAAGTCCGGTATATGACTAATCCCTTCAGCTTCTAACTTATATTCATACAACACTCCTCCTTCTACATACTGATCTGCATATTCTGTAGCTATAGGAGACACATTACTGATAAAATCATAATCGTCAGTTCCATACGCTCTGCGATAAATTTTAATATTAGTAATTAAATCTGCATTATTTCTAATACTCCAGGTAAGCAGTACTTTATCACCGAAATATCCCTTTGACACATCAAAGGATTCCTCTGCGAATGTATTATAGAGATATAAAACCTCCCAGGGAAAGCGAATGTCTACAGGATTTGTAGTACGCTCCGTATTGTTCATGTTTTGCCCTAAAAAAGGCACTCCAACCTGTATCGTATATCCATTAGATTGAACACTTTGTGATACGGTTACCATCTGTGCTCCATCTTCATTTTGAGCAAAAACAGCCTTCCCCAAGAGCAAAAGCCCAAGTAGTATATATACTTTTTTCATAAGTGTTTTGCTTAAAGTTTAATGATGTAGTTTACCCCGTAATTCACCGGTCTGGTTTCATTATTTCCTGTAGCTAGCACCCCACCATTGATATTATGACTATGAGAACCATCCTGTGAGGTAACTACAATATTTTCTGTACCGTTACCTGGTCGTACATAACCATCACCAGGACCATCATTGTCGTCATTATCAAATCGCTGTGTACCGAAAGAAGAATCGTGTGTGTGATTTCCATCATTGACTATGGATAAATCATTAGGGTGATTATGGGATTCAAAAGCATCATCCTGCGTTGCCATAAGAGAAGGACCTGCTTCGTTGTTAACCGGACTGGTTCCTGTTCCTCTAAGGAACATACCTTGTAGATTAGGTGCATTATTAGAACCCAATAAAATTATAAGGTTCGCGGCACCTGGCACAGAGGTTAAGCTCTGTCCATTACAAAGCACCCAACCTTCTGGAGCTGTAGTTCCGATAAAAGGCATTATAGAGCCTGTAGGTACTCCATTATTTGCAGAAATAGCATAAGGTACGTGCTTTAGCTTTTCATTAGAAATTACTGTGGAACCTTCTGTGATACGCAGATACACCTGATTATTAGCGATTATAGCGTTATTTACAGATCCAGGATCTATTACGTGAGAAAATACTCCAAAAGCATCCGTAGTTAGTGACAAGGTTTCAGAATAAACAGTCTCTTCTAAATTTGAAGCATTGAGATAGTATAACTGAAATGTAAGGTTTACAGCACTATTAATTAATGCCGTATTATTATCATTTCTTGCTATACCCTGAATAGCAATTCCAGATGCATTAGCTGAAGACTGTGCAATACCGGTAGAAATAATAAAAAATGTGAAAAGAAATGAGATTAGTAAAGTGTGTTTCATGATTAGGTTTAATTTATTTGATGGTTGAAAGTTGTTTAAAATTAGATGTTCTATTTTAGTTACGGTATAAGTAATAACACGTATTATTTATGTAAGAAATTACAAACCTTTTACCCTGAGTACGCATTGAAGTTATGTCCAAAAGTTTAGTTTTCGTTTTATCTAAAATGATTGATTTGAATGTCAAGGCAAAACAACACAATTCTTAATTAAATGTGAAAAAACAGAGGGTATCAAATGGGTATCAACATTGATAAATACTTTGTTGAATGAGATTTGTTACCCTCTCTAGCTTAATTTTTTACAGGTATGCTATGAGAAAAACACTCAATTAATTCTTAATAAGACGAACAACATCCTGCTTTTGACCCTTTATAATATGAGCAAAATAAACCCCATCAGGTAAGGCTGAAATATTAATGGACGCTGTATTATTTAGTTGTTGAACTTTTTGACCTGTGATCGTAATCACTGAGATTTCATCTAGTTCCATGCCAAAATACACTATGTCTTTTGTAGGCACCGGATAGACGGATAGGCCTTCAATAGTATTGTCTTCTATACTTAAGGTTTCATCAACAGTTAATGAAAATTCATAGAAATTAAAATTGTTATACTCGTCAAAAACCTCAATAGTAATAGTGCGTACTCCATTACCAACGGTTTGTCCGGGTGAAGGATATTGTTGAATATCCAAGGTAGTGGAACAATTATCCGTAAGTATAATTTGTTCTCTATAATCTGGTAATATATATCCTGTATTCTCTGCATTATTATAGCCTACAACGACATCAACGGGTAAGGTAGCTGTATCAAACACTGGATATGAAGTATCTACTACACGTATAGTAGTACTACAAGTACTTACTAAATCATTATTATCTATAACCGTTAGGGTGATGCTAATCGGTGCTCCGATATCAGAACAATCAAAGGTAGCTCTATCAATACTTAAGGATTTGATACCTGAAAGATCTGAAGAGCCATTATCAATAGCATCTGCAGTAATGGTAAGATTTCCTGTTTCGTCCAGTGAAAACGGAAGCTCACCAATACAATTAGCTATAGGAGCAGTAGTATCCACCACATTCACCGTACGGATAAGCTGTGCCGCAGCATTCCCAAAAGCGTCTGTTGCATCGTAATAAATGGTATAACTACCTACAGCATCTACAAATGCGGATGCATTAATGATCACATCAGAACCATCATCTGTTGTCGCTCCTAATTCCGAATACCCAGCTCCTAATTCTACGGTTTGAGGATTGGCACCTGTCAATGTAATTATCGGAGCGGTAGTGTCTACCACATTTACAGTTCTTATAACTTGAACTGCATCATTTCCTGAAGCATCTGTAGCGTCATAATAAATAGTATAACTACCTATAGCATCTACAAATGCGGATGCATTAATGATCACATCGGAACCGTCATCTGTAGTTGCTCCTAGTTCCGTATAGCCATCTCCTAATTCTATAGTTTGAGGGTTAGCGCCCAATAATGTAATGACCGGAGCGGTAGTGTCAACCACGTTTACTGTTCTAGTAATTTGAACTGCATCATTACCTGAAGCATCTGTAGCATCGTAATAAATAGTATAACTACCTATAGCATCTACAAATGCGGATGCATTTATGATTACATCAGATCCATCATCTGTAGTTGCTCCTAGTTCCGCATATCCAGTTCCTAATTCTAAAGTTTGAGGATTGGCACCCGTTAATGTAATCACCGGTGCTGTGGTATCCACTACATTAACTGTGCGGGTAACCTGTACAGCATCATTGCCGTATGTATCGGTAGCGTCGTAATAAATAGTATAGCTACCTACGAGATCCAAAAACTCTAAAGTGTCAATTTGTAAAGCTGAACCATCATCCGTTATTGCTCCCAGTTCTGTATAGCCGTCTCCTAATTCTATAATTTGAGGATTGTCACCCGTTAATGTAATCACCGGTGCTGTTGTATCCACCACATTTACTGTACGGGTAACCTGCACAGCATCATTGCCGTATGTATCGGTAGCGTCGTAATAGATAGTATAACTACCTACTGCATCCATAAATTCTGAAGCATCTATAATGATATCAGAACCATCATCTGAGGTCGCTCCTAGTTCCGCATATCCAGCTTCTAATTCTATAGTTTGAGGATTGTCCCCCAATAATGTAATCACAGGAGCTGTAGTGTCTACCACATTTACTGTACGAGTAACCTGCACAGCATCATTGCCATAGATATCTGTAGCGTCATAATAAATAATGTAACTGCCTACTGCGTCTATAAAGTCAGACGTATTTATAGTTACATCAGAACCATCATCTGTAGTCGCTCCTAGTTCCGTATAGCCAGCTCCTAATTCTATTATTTGTGGATTGGCTCCATTTAATGTAATTAGAGGCGGAGTGCACTTCGGACTAAATGAAGTATGTGCATCTATATTGGTCCAATTTGTTGTGCTATAAGAAGGATCATCCACTTCAATACAATTTAACATTGGATTAGAAGAGCCTTCAAAGGTGGTAACATTAGTGTTGTTTCCATTTCTAAAATCAAAATAGCTCAATTGAGAGTTATTTTTAAATCTCAAAGTTCTTAAATTAGGAAAATCACTGAGATCTAATGTGGAAAGATTATTATTATCAACATTTAAAATGCTTAGGCTTTGAGGCAATTCTGATGGTAGAAGTATCGTTAATTGATTTGATTCTATCGCCAATCTAAAAAGTTTGGTGTTGGCTGATACATCTATATGCTCTAAATCATTTGCTCCTATAAAAAGTTCCTGTAGCTCCAAATTATTAGAAAAATTGACATCAGGCAAATTATTTGATCTACATCTTAGATACTCCAAAGCTTGAAAGTCTTCAATACCAGTTAAATCAGAAATGTTTTTAGAGTCAAGAATTAACCTAGTAACCACTTCAATATTGTCTGTTAACACATAATCATCTAAAACACTATCATACCCTAAATCTATAAGCGCTTGTTCAAAGTTATTATCGGGTACATATGTATCATCCAAATGGCAATCTGTGCTAAAATTATTAGCACTGTCAATATCGGTCCAATTAGTTTCACTATAAGAAACATTATCTACTTCGATACAAGATAGCAAGGGTGTATTAGCAGATTGAAATACAGAGATGTCACCATTATTACCATTTTTTACCGAAATGCGTTCAAGTACAGGGTTATTCTTTACTATAACCAAAGCCAAAGTTGGATAACTACTTAAATCAATTTCTTTTAGGTTGTTATCTGCAACATTAAATTCAAATAAATTAGATGCTAAAGGAGATATGATAAATTCCACTAATCCGTTACCCTCCAATCCTAAACGACTTAGTTTTGTGTTTGAAGATAAGTCAATAGTAGTTAAAAAATTATAACCTGCATACAATGTCCTTAACTCTAAATTACTCGACAGGTCTAATTGCGTTAAATCATTTCCTCGTACCCTAAGCAATTCTAATGCTGTAAAATCAGCTATACCAGTCAAATCAGAAATATCAAGTTCTTCAATCACCAATGAGGTAATAGCAGAAATATCGGAGGTCAATACCAAACCATTAATTACTCCATCAGAATCAATTCCCAAATCAATTAATGCTTGTTCAAAGTTTTGATCTAGAATAGCGGTGTAACAATTGTCTGCTAGCACATGAGTTGCGCCTGAAACTATCCAGTTTGAACTCCCTCCGGCTAATGTAAAATTGAAAAGTGTACCATTTAATCCATTTGAGGATAAATTGGTGAGTACAGTTTCAGAGGAATTATCTGTTCCCGCAATGCCTTGATCAAAATTATAATAGGCAATCAAACCAGTTTCATTACCTACTAGTTCAGCATATCTATAATACACGGTTTCGCAATAGGTTGTGCTACCAGACCAAATACGAATATCATCTATCTCCCCTTTAAAATATTCAGAAATTCCATTGCTACTACCGATATTAAGATTCTTTCCCGTTTGGCTTGTATTAATCGATCTATTTATGGTTCCTTCATAATCACCATTGATATACACATCTGTCTCAGTCGCTTTTAAAACTAAGGCAATATGATACCATTGCCCCTGTGTAAAAGTATAGTTAAGTGTACTTACACCACCATTATAGAGGTCTAATGCCGAATAGTCATCTCTTATATGAAAACTAAATCGAGCACCATTTTGGTCTCGTAACCCAAGAAAAGAAGGATTATACCCTTGAGTTCCGGAATCCCAGTCTGGCTTGACCCAAGTTTCAATAATTCCGGTTTCAAATTCTAACACTGTGTTATTAGGTACTACCACAATGTCATCGGCACCATCAAAATCCAGCGCATTCCCTACTTGAGAATTGGAATCCACCACATTTACCGTCCTGGTTATCTGTATAGCATCATTACCTGTTGCATCTGTAGCATCATAATAAATAGTGTATGTGCCTGTAGCATCAACAAACTCTGTATCATCAATCACTATCGCTGATCCATCATTTGTAGTTGCACCCAGTTCCGTATAACCAGCACCCAATTCAATGATTTGTGGGTTAGCTCCTATCAACGTAATAATAGGTGGACAATCCGTACTAAAACTATTATTGGCATCAATAGTAGTCCAGTTAGCAGCACTATAAGTGGGGTCATCCACCTCAATACAGCTTAATAAAGGTGTACGTCGAGTTTCAAAAGTGGTTACCCTAGTGTAGCTTATGTTAGTGACTATCAATTCACTTAATAGTAAATTATCATTCAATCGTATTTGCCTGAGCTCGGGAAGCACACTTAAATCCAGTTTGGTCAACTCATTATTATTAAAATTAACTCCTATAACTTTTGTAGGCGTAGAAGGTAAAACTATTTCATTCAAATCATTACTTTCAGCTCCTATCAAAATAAGATCATTATTTGCACTTAAATCTAATGTGGTTAACCTATTATTACCGAATAACACATCTTTTAATAGTACATTATTAGAAATATCTACTTCCGTAATATTGTTGTATCTACATTCCAGTGCTTCTAAGGCTACGAAGTCTTCTATACCAGTAAGGTCACTTATGTTTTTTCCTTCAATAGTTAAAGAAGTAATAGAAGAAATATCTGAGGTCAATACCTGCCCGTTGATTATTCCATCAGAATCAATCCCCAGATCTATTAGGGCTTGTTCAAAATTACTATCCGGAATAGCAGTAGTTTGTGCAAATGTTACTAAAGAAAAAAATAAAGCTAAAAGTGAAAGTAGTTTTTTTGCCATGGGTTAAGACGTTGATAATTTAGTGCAAATAAAACGTTTCTTAATAAAATGTGAAAGTAATAAGGGGTATCAAATGGGTATCAACTCTTATTTTAAAAGACTTAAGCAATATCGTTATTTGAATATTGCTCTATGTATTGAATGATGTCCTGATCAGAATCCACTTTAAGCTTTTTTCTTATCCTGTATCTAGTTGATTTTACAGAGGCTAATGTGGTATTTAAAACATCTTTAATTTCGTAGTTAGATAATCCCATTTTCATCAAATACAAATACTTTATTTCTTTGTCATTTAAAAACGAAAAATCAGTTGACAATTTGATCTTAAATTCAGGACTGACCTTTTCTATAAATGCACTTAAATTAGTCGAAACCGTATTTTTTGTTGTAGTTGATTTTAGAGATGCTAATAGCGATTTTATCGCCTTGGTTTTAGCGTGATCATCGTTAAGTTTAATAATTTCTTGTAACTGAACTGCTATCTGTTCTTGAAACTCGTGTTTAACTTGATTACTCAAAGATTCATTTTTTAATTCTGATTCCTTGAGTTCAAGTTCTCGCCGGGTCGTTTCCTTTTCTAAGCGCTCATTTTGAAGCCGTTCATTTGACAAATCCAATCGTTGCCTGGTATTTTTTCTAATTAGCCAAAATATGATCAGGGCTGATAAAACCGACAATAGCAGTAGTACTAAATACCATCGCTGCTTCGTTTTTTCATTCTGTAACGCTAAGTCACTTTGTAATTTTTCCTTTTCGAATTGATAATTCAATTCTAAAGCTGTGATGCGTTTTGCCCGATCAATGTCATTTATGGAATCATAATATGCCTTATGCATCTTATAATCTCTTAGTGCGAGTTCGTAGTTGCCATTATTGCTATGCGCAGAACTACGGCTAGCATACTGCTGAACTAATCGCTCTTTATGTTTGATCCTTTTTGACAAGGCAATTGCGCTATCCAATATTAAAATTGCATTATGGTAATTTTTCAACCCATTATAAGAAGCGGCAAGATTTTGATAGGTAATACTCAATTCACTTAAAATCCCTAACTCTTTAAAAATCTCAGCATTTTCCTGAAAAGTGTTTATGGCTTTATCATATTGTTTCGAAGAATAGTACAATAATGCTAAATTTCCATTTACTTTGGTTTTACCAAGTTTGGTTTTATATAATTGTTTTGCCTTACTATATCGAGTAAGTGCCGAATCAAACTCTTTCTTATAGAAATGTGTTACCCCTAACATATTGTAGGATAATGCAATATCATCTGAGTCTTGATAAATAGCTTCTTTGATGGCAATTGCCTTTTTAAGGTAAACTTTGGCTTTATTATACTCTTTTTGTCTTCTGTAAAACATTCCTAGGTTATGTATGGTAAAACCTAATACAATTGAGTCCTCTATTTTTTCAGCCATCTCTAAAGCCTTTAAGTAATTTGACAACGCTTTTTCAGCAAAACTCTGTTTAGCGTCAACAATTGCCAGGTAATTAATAGCCTCTACCCGCTTACTATAATAAAAAGGAGAAGTACTGTTGTCTATGTTTTCCAAGTCTGTTAAAACCTCGTTTACCAGTACCCTTGTCGTATCAATATCTCTATTTAATACGTACTTGATAAGCGCTATCTTATGAGCTACAAAAGCTGAATCAGACTCTGACTCGGCTACTTTGCGTTTTAGATCAGCTAGGGAGCTTTCCTCAGTCTGAGAACTTAAAGCAATAGTAAATAAGAAAAAGAAAAGTATGAGTTTATAAGGAGTTTTCAAGATCAAATACTCGATTTGGTTTCTACACAAAAATACACTTTGGTCTCGATAAATCACCAAAAAATAGTTTTAAGGTACACGATAGCATTATTAAACACCTTATGCCATGGAATGAATCCCAAACATATTTCCTTCTGAATCTTCAGCTAAAGTACAGTTACCAAATTCACCAATGGAGAATTTTGATTTGATGACCTTACCCCCAGCAGATGCTATACGAGCTTCTTCAATAGCACAGTCTTCACTCTCAAAATATACGAGTACGCTATTTTCGCCAGCTGTCATTCCGTTTACTTTTACTAGTGCACCAGAAGATCCGTGACTATTCATATCTGATGGAAAAGATAGCATTTGGAAAGATTTATCCTCCTCTGAAGGTGGTGATATGGATTCTAAAGATACCTGAAATACTGTTTCATAAAATTGTTGTGCTCTTTTCAGGTCATTAACGTAAATCTCGAACCAGACTATTGGATTTTTCATGTTCATATCAAAAAAAAATAGATTTAATAAGAAAAGCGAACCGAAGTCCGCTTTCATTTATAGTAATTTAGTTTACACAACAGCAATTAGACTCTGGTGCTGGTGGATTTGAATAATCGCAAAGACACCAGAAACAAGGAGTTGTTCTTCCTCCCCAAGCCCCTTTGGTGGCTTTCATTTCCTCTTTTGTAAGCTTTGTTCCTAATTTTGAAAGATTTTGTAACATGAAATTAAAGGTTTTAAGATTAAAACCTAAATATAAGCAACGTTTTTGATAAAAACTAGTAGCTAAATAAGTGAATAGCTGCTGTTAGTAAATTTTTAGACCTATTCTTTAAAAAAACATTGAGCTCTAAGGAAGCACTACAAAACAACCAATACCTTGATTACTGTATTTTAGATAGCTGTATTGTAATACCCTTATCCTGCAATCTGGTAATATCAAAAGATTTACTTTTTGCGTCGTTTGCGCTATTCTCAAAAAGGTATGCAGGCATATGATCTGTATGTAGAATCAATTTTTCAGAAGTTAGAGAAACTATCTGGTAATCAAATCCAAAATCATCCTCAAAAATGACTAATTTATCATCTTTAATCCAAAATTTTTGATCTAGATTACAGAATTGCTCTTCTTTCTTATCTCCGTAGATCTTAATCTTTCCATACTTATCAAAAGCAAATACACTCTCCAATCCTAGTTGTTTGCAGTAGGATTGATGCTCAAAAGGTAAAAGATCTGATTGGGTTACTTGCCATTGTCCAATTAAATTGGTGTATTCTGGCGTATTAGGAAGTTCCTTTTTTGGGGTCGTGTTGCATCCAATGCACAATAGTGCGATGAAAATGAATGAGTATTTAAACATAATAGATTTGAGGTAAAACCGTAATTATTGCTATGCAAGTATAATAAAAACAAATGAAAAATCATAAGGCTTTTCACTTTTTTACCCTAGTAATCAGTCCTTTACATACTAAATTGTAGCTCTAAAATTTATTAATTGCTATTATTTTATAAAGGATGTAGCTTTTTTTGAAAAGATTTGTATCTTTAAAAATTAACATAACATTAAGACTTTGCTATTTTTTTAAATCCCCAAAATGAAACATATCCCTTTTGCTACTGGAATTATTTTTTCTTTACTTTTCAGTGCCATTTTTATTTCCAATGACAATCAAGCTATTCGAGGTAATTATACCGACATTCCTTCTCAAAATGAATCTATATTACTACCCATAGAAGTTTTAGGCAATGAAGGCACTGTAGTAGAGCGCATCATCACATTATCTTCTTCTGAGGTGTCAGCGGCCAATGAGCTTTGGTTACTAATGAACAATATCAGTTATCAAGATAAAGCGAGTATACAAGTAAATGATGGAAATTGGATCTCTTTAAATCATACAACAGCTAATGTTCACCCTAAAGAGCTTGCCTATGGAGGCATGGCACACGGAGCAGTAAGTACAATTCGTTTAATCATTCCATTGAGTGGTCTGATTACGGGTGCTAATACCTTAAAATTTAGATTTAATACTTCTGATGGTATCTCTATTGGCTATAGAGTGGTCGCCCTGAATATATTGGATAGTAATGGTGAACAACTTTTACCAGAATCGAGGTTTACACAAGAGGATCCGGCAGATTGGACAGCTCCAGCCGGAAGCTCCGTATCTAATGGAAGGGACTTATGGCATAATCGAGGTAATCTTTGGAATCACTATGATTTAAATAATACAGAAGGTTTTTGGTATAGCCACTCGGTACCTGCTAAAAGAACTATACGTGCCAAATGCACTGACTGTCATACCCGAGACGGTAGAGACCTTGAAATTTTTAGTTACTCTAATCTATCGATTATTGAACGATCAAAATTTCACGGGTTATCGGAGCAGGAAGGTAAAGATATCGCGGCATACATTCGTAGTCTCTCAGCCGAACCCGGCGTAGCACGTTATGGTAGACCTTGGAATCCGCCGTATCAACCAGGCCCTGTACTAAAAGACAAACCTATAGCAGAATGGTCTGCTGGAGCTGGGTTAGAATGGGTATTAGAAACCGATGCCGAAATGGCGCCCTACCTGTTTGGTGAAAATATATCTAAATACTCCGTATATGATTATTTCAACGCTAACAAGATGGACGATCGTACGCTAATACCATTAGCGATTCAATTTCCGGATTGGAAACATTGGTTGCCCATAGTACACCCTATGGATGCCTTTTCTCGAAATGACTTTATTTATAATCAGGGCACAAGACCCTTGGCTGCTACCGAGGATTTTATTGCATGGTTAGATGCTAATAAAAACAATGAGAACGAAATTAGATCTCGCTTCATTAGAAAGCATTGGGATTGGTACGGTACATTTAGAAATTTTATACAAGATGGTGCCACCAACCCGAGACATTGGAGGACCTTATTCAATGACAGCCCTGCTTATCAACATTTAAATGATGGAATCAATGCAGAAATCGCTGCTACCAGTTTAGCACGTTATATGGCAGTAAAGAATTTTCAAATCATGAATGAGTATGAACTGCAAGATAAGGCGGATTGGTTTACCAATCCTGAAGATCAACCTGGCACACGTCAATGGCCTTCTCGAAAATATAACGTTTTTGAAATACCTCCTCATTTTACCGGTTTGGCCTATGATAACAATAGTGACGCTTTTGAAGGGCAATCAAGAGCTACTGGATTTTTTGAGTCGACCAATTGGTATCACTTGCAATTTATATTAAACGGAGGTAATGGCTTGGTTGGAGGTACAACACCTTCAGATTTTAATTACCTCAATGAATTTATAGGAAAAACCATGCAGCAATCCGGGATTGATGAGCCGCTTCGCTACTATTCTACCGTAAATCAAATGTATCAAATCCGAAACTGGAGCGGAAATCTAGGAACCCAACGATTTGATAATTACAAACCTGATGAATCAGGATTTAGGATAAGAAATCAAGGTCCGTTTATCTTTTTAGGTATCAATCATCAAAATTCCATGTGGTATGGGAAAAATAATCCTGAAAGAATTTTAGAGCCCTTACAAAACATTCATCCAGAACTGGACAAATGGGTTATTGAGGCACTATTACTTCAGTTTTTGGATGAGGTAAACAAATCAAAAAACAATCTGAATGATTGGGATCGTAATCCTGATGATGATTGGGGTGGTAGTGAAATTCAATATATGTTGGACAGGGAAAACATAACAGAAATCCGTGATCTACCTAACTCTGGTTTATACCAGGGGCATTTTAGCGCTAAACTGTTTTATACGATTCAAAGGTTAAAAGAAACTAAGGTTGACTGCACCATACTGAATGAATTAATAGACTGGTGCCATAATGCCTGGCCAAATGTTAATAGGGTCGGTAATACAACAGTAAACGGAGGATTTAACAGCCTAAAAGTGTCTAATTGTGCTACAGAGAGTTGCGAGAGTAATCTTATTCAAACCGATCGAGTATATCGCATAAGAACTCGACATAATAAATGTGTAACAATGGATGAGCAGAATACTATAATTCAACAAAGTTGTACTGACAGCACGATTAACAGTTGGGTCTTGGAAGCGCAAAATGAAGGATATTATGCAGTTAAAAATGTAAGCAATAACCTATACCTAACCGCTCCTGATGTGTCTAATGGTACACAGCTGGAGCTACAAGCATTTAATGGAAGTGACTCTCAACTCTATATTATTAATGAAACAAGTAATTGTAAATACCAGTTTGTAAATAAAGCTGCAGATAAATGTATGGATCTCAAAAGTGGACAATCCGATGACGGTACCATCATACAACTATGGACCTGTACTAATGATAGCAATTCGATTAATCGCGAATTTTACTTAGAAGTTATGGAAGAACAAACCCTATCGGTATCAGATCTGGAGGAGAACACTTCTTGGTTCAACATCTACCCAAATCCTACTGCAAATTTTGCTTATCTAACTATTCAGGATGATTTAAGTAAGCCTCTAACAGTAAGCATTTATAATCTAAACGGTCAACTCGTTCAACAACTAGATGCTACTGAAAGTCAATTGGTACTCGATTTAAGTTCTTATGCTAAGGGAGTATATTTTATTACTCTGCAAGTCAATGCTAAGCATTACGTAACAAAGGTAGTAAAAGAATAAAATTGGATATTGAAAAGATTAAAATACCACAGTTAGCCTTAAATAAGGATTACCTAATACCTGCAAGTTGCTAGTTGTAGCTGGAGTTAGTAAGTTTGTATAGAATTAAAAGTTAAACCGGTTAATTCTCCCAAATTACAAAACCATACTCTTTGGCACTCCATGCTACCTAGCGCTATCCAATCCACCATTGGATGACTAATTCTTCTTTGCTTATAAGGTTATCAGTTTAACCGACTCCATATCAATCAAATTGTTATCTCCCTTACACTATAAACGTCTTAACACGATTTAACCCTACCCCCTATTCAATTTATTTATTGAGTTAATTATGGTATTTTAAAAAATAGGTACCCAATCCACTTAAAATGGCTTGTGTGGCATAGGAAGCTAAGATTAATCCCATGATTTTACTTATCACCGTAATACCGTAGTCTCCGATACGTTTTTGAACTCCGTTTGCCAGCAATAGTAAAACACAGGTTAACACCACTACTACCAAGACTAACAAAGTGGTAAGCGCTTGTTCCTTTATGGTATAAATGTGATTATCGGTCATCAATACTACAGCCATAATTGCTCCTGGTGATGCAATAGAAGGTATGGCAACCGGAAAAACAGTAACGTGATTATAGTCTTTTATTTGACTTTTTTCGCGTTCGGGTTTACCATCTCCAAAAACCATAGTCAACGAAAATAAAAATAGAATGACTCCTCCTGAGATTTGGAAAGCCTCTAGCGAAATAGCCATCCCTTCTAAAATCAACTGACCGATGACAATAAAAAAGAGGAAGATAATAAATGCCCAGCCAGAACCTTTTATAGCAACCAATCGCTTATGTGCTGTGTCCAAATGCTTTGTTGCTTCCAGATATACCGGCACCGACCCTATCGGATCTATAACGGCAATTAAGAATAATATAGTGGTTACAATCTCTACCATTTTTATAGTATGAAACTAACTTGTTGTTATTAATTCCTTTCAATTTGCATAACCAAAATACAAACAAATTAAGTTATTTCAAGCAACAAACTGCCAAGACTGATAAATAAAAAAGATGTAAGGAAAAATAATTGCTATCTGTTTTAAATTTAATCACTAAAACCTAAGTGAGTGCTATTTGTAAAGAAAAGCTTATTTTTATTTCCTTCTGCAATTAACCCAAAAGATAATGTGGCTAGTACAAGTATTTAATAAACCTCACCCCTTCATATACAATTGGAAGAGTATTGTAATACCCGGTGTAGTGACGCTTTTGGTTATCTTACTATTTGCCCCTTTTGGTTATGGTACTTTAAATCTCACTTATAGATTCGCATTTGGTTTTCTCAATGGATTGATCGCCTCCTTAAATGTTTGGGGTATTGTAAAGTTATACAAAAAGATTTTTCCCGGTTTTATGCAAGAAGAAAAATGGTCCGTTGGGAAAGAATTTGTGCTCGTTTTGAGCGTTCTTTTTTCCATAATATGCTGTATTTTCTTGATTTTTGTTATCAGCGGATTATCAGATCAACCTATTACCACTCTTTTTGTTTCTATAGTTATAAAAACCGTCTTAATAGGAGCCATACCTGTATTAGTATTGATCGTTATTGATCAGAACACACATCATCAAAAAAAGCTACAACAAGCTCTGAAGTTGACCAAAAAATTAAGATCAACAGCGCAATTAACAGAATCTTCAACTCATAAAATAAAACTTGATGCCGAAAACCAAAAAACGGAACTTATCTTAAATCCTGAGCAAATTTATTTTCTCAAATCCGACGGCAATTATGTCGAAGTGTATTATGATTCAGGTATTAACAAAATTGAAAAAAAATTAATTCGTAATCGATTAAAATCTTTAGAAGAACCACTCCCAAAACATCTTTTTTTTCATTGCCATAAAAGTTATGTGATCAACTTAGAAAAAATAATACGAGTGGATGGCAATGCGCGTAATCTAGAATTAGTATTACGAAACATCAAAGAAAGGGTGCCTGTGTCCCGACAAAAAAGGCAAGAATTAGAAAGCTTGATTCAAAACCTATAACGCTAAGCATCCCATTGGTAACTAATCCTTCCATTTGATACCAAAACCTTACTAACACATGGTTAGAAGGCCTCTCCATTACCATTTTTGTCAAAAAAAATATGGAGACAATCATTACCTATATCCTATACATACATATTCTTGCTGGTACCTTATCTCTTATTACCGGTGCTATTGCTATCCTAAGTAAAAAAGGTAGAGCAAATCATAATAAAGCTGGTAGAATTTATTTCTTAGCGATGACAGTCGTTTTTATCACTGGAATTGTGATAGCTGGATATCGGTTTAACCGTTTTTTATTTCTAATTGCATTTTTAAGCTATTATAGTGTTTTTAGTGGTGTACGGTTTCTTAAGTTAAAAAAGCTTCATAAAGGTCAACGACCAAAATGGTACGACTGGACTGCCGGCATCGTTAATGGTTTAGCTAATAGTATTTTTATACTCTTAGGCATATATTACCTCCTTGCCAGACCCGGAATAAATTCAGGCGCTTTATTAAGTATCGGATTTGGTATCGGCGGATTATTAATCTCCTATACCAATCTAAAACAATTTATAAAAACTCCTAAAGAGCCTTACCATTGGTATCTGGCGCATATTGGTAATATGATGGGCGGATATATTGCCACCTTTACTGCTTTTTTATCAACGATAGTAACCCGGTTTGAACTAATGAATCCTTTTTTGGCCTTTGCATTGCCCTCATTAATTGGTATACCACTTTTACTGTATTATCAAAATAGAATCCAAATTAACTTTAAACAAAACTAGTATGAAGCCCCTCAAAATTATATTCTGTTTAGCACTTACCACAAGTACCATATCTTGTAGCCTTGTCGAACATTCAAGATTACAGTCTCCTGCGCGAATGGACAATCCGAAAGCCATTAAGGAAATTCCTTTTACCTATGAAAAAGATCTAATCATTGTTACAGCATTAGCTAATAACAGCAAATTGCAAGGTCAGTATATCTTTGACACGGGTGCTTTTTATAGTAAAATTGAAAATTCATTGAGTAACACGCTGGAGCTCCCCGATATTTTTGAAAAATCAAACGGCACGGCTCAGGGGGTTACCAGAATGATTACGATGACAAAAATTGATTCCCTCACATTTGTCAATCATAAATTTTATGATATAGCTGCCGGTAAACTTAGCTATGATAAAAGTTCAGCTAGCCGATGTGTCGGTCCTCAGGGAATTATAGGATCAAACCTTATCAAGCTGGCAAACTGGAAAGTCGACTATAAAAAAAGATTATTGACCTTTTCCTCAGCAAAGCTACCCGTAGACAACACATTAAAAAGTACTACTATTCCTTTCTCCACTTCCACACTTTCTGGTATACCCGAAATAAATATTCAATTAGGAAATATAAAAGTTGAGGATGTAATTTTTGATGTGGGATACAATGGCGGTCTCATATTACCCATGAGTTATTTAGATAAATTAGATGGAAACGAAGATCTAGTAGTATTTGATCAGTCAATTTCAGGAATCTTTGGCACTAATAGAGATACTATAAAGATCAAAAGACTTCCTGTTAAAATTGGAACTTTAGAAACTGAAATTAATGTGGAATTTTCCACTTTAAACAAAATTCTGTTAGGCAACGACTTTTTAGAGCACTTTTTAGTGTATCTGGATTATGATGAGGAAGAAATAACCTTACAGCAAACAGAAAAAGTAGAAATAAAACCTATAAAAACCTTTATTCCAGGATTCATAAACGATTCATTATGGATCGTAAATAGAACTACAGATAAAATCCCCATAAAACTTGGCGATACATTAAGAGAGGTTAACGGCAAAAAACCTAATGAAATGTTTAATTCCTTTTGCGATTACATAAAAAATATAAATTCTTTGTATACGAATGATACGCTAAGGTTAAAGACAATGAATGGTCAACACTTAACAATTAAACTTTAAGTATACTGTATGAAAATTTTTTGTTTACTAATCGTTTTACTTACATTAAATACCTGGGCGCAGGATTATAATCCTGCCATCACTAAAGCTCGATTTTTAATTGAGCAGCATAAAAAACAAACTAATATTCCAGGTGTTCAAATTGCAGTTATGATTGATGGAGTATTGGTTTGGTCAGAGAGTTTTGGATATAAAGATCTAGAGCATAAAATAGCAGTATCAAAAAACACTAAATTTCGGATCGCTAGTGTCTCCAAACCATTAACTTCAGTTGCTTTAGGTAAAATGCTAGAAACCGGCACACTAAAGCTGGATGATAGTATTCATAAACTTGTACCCGAATTTCCTCAAAAAGAATTTATCGTTACACCAAGGCAACTGGCTTCCTCAACATCAGGAATTAGGCATTATACCTCTCAAAAGGAAACAATGACTACGACAAACTATGCAAGTTTAATCGAGGCCCTAGCTCCTTTTAAAAATGATGATTTACTTTTTAAACCTGGTAGTAGTTTTGAATATTCGAGCTATGGATGGGTAGTACTTGGTGCTGCAATGGAAAAAGCAAGTCAACACGATTTTAAAGAAATTATGCAAAATATATGGAATGACTTGGAAATGAACAATACAAGTTTTGATATACCCAACAATGCTGATACAACGCTTTCTAAATTTTATATTAAAAATAAAAATCATAGAATTGAAGCTCCTTTTATGAATCGCAGCTTTATATATCCAGGGGGAGGATACCTTTCTACAGCCGAAGATCTAGCTCATTTTGGAAATTCATTATTATCAAACAACTACCTGAAAAACAAAACAAAAGAACTACTTTTTAGCAAAACGAAACTAAATAACGGCAAAGAAATTCCCTATGGATTAGGTTGGGAGGTTGGTCAAAGCAGACTGCAAACAGCTATAGTTTATCATAGTGGCAGTATGTCAACCGCACGCAGTCATCTTATGCTTTACCCAAATGAAAAGATAGTTTTGGCTTATTTAGCTAATACAGGAGATGAAGTCTTTTTTAATGATAGAGAAGCCCAAAGTATTGCTGAGCTTTTTGTAAATAGTAAACGTAATACTAAAACGGATTACGCAATGCTTAACGCTATTACTCTTGTTGGCAAATGGGACATAAGAACAACTTCACTTCGAAACAAAAAAAGTAAAGGTGTTATGGAACTATACAAAAACCAGAACGGTAGTATCGAAGGTTTTATTGAGTTTACCAGAAGTAGGAGAAAAAAGAAATTCCCTATACTTCTGGCTGAAAGTACAGACAATAAAATACATCTCATAGCTGTCAGCCCTATGTTTATTGATTTTTATATAGAACTAACTGATAATCATTTTACTGGGCAATGGCTTCACGATTTTAATGTTAATGGAACTCCTGAAGATGATCCCTATTGGTTACCAAGATCTATAGAAGGAACCAAGAGCTCACATTGATGGTATGAGCTGTATTTTTCATTCATCCCGACACTAGCTCAAGCTTGATTTGATAAAAGTCAACAAGGTTTTAGCCTCAATTTTATCAATGGGATGTGGTACCTCTGGCAACGCTATAAAACTAGCATTTTGCAGTAGATCGCTTACTTGTTTTGATTCAGCTTCGGTCACCATGGTATCTTCAGTTCCAAGGCCAGTCATAACATTATGTTGTATCTGGGCTAACTGATGGAGCTCTAATCGTTGCCCCTCACCCATTCTTTGCATCATCGCTGCAGTTTTGCGCATCATTTCTTTCCAGTCCATAGGACTATGATCCTGTTTTAATTTTGCAGCAAATTTGGGTACTTTTTCCTCAATTTTATCTGGATTTAACATTTTCAATTCTTTGGCGACGGCCTCAGCACTCCAGTCAAATTTGGTTCCTAACGTTATAATCTGGTCTACTAATTCTGGTTTTTTCAAGGCAAGGTTTAAAGCAACATATCCCCCCATACTATACCCAAAAATGTTTACAGATTTCAAATTATTCTCTTTCAAAAATGCAATAAGATTTTCCGTAAATAAGTCAATAGAAAATTCATGTAATGATGGGGTACCGCCATGACCTTCAAAATTTAAGGTATATACCTCAAAGTCGGCATCTAGTTCTGCTTTTAAGACTTCAAATTGCTTTTTACTGCCTAGTGCTCCGTGTAATAGTACTAATGGTGTCATTATAGTTTATGTATTAAAATCTCGTATCACTGATGTTACCATATTTTTTTTGGATAGATGTCCACCAGAAAGTAGTTTGACTAATTTATATTCCTGTAACTTCAATATGTTCATAATTTCGTTGACCTGGTAACCTTCCTTATGCAACTTTGCCACCTTATCATAAAATTCATTTAAAAAGTCACGTTTTTTGATTAATTGTTGTTTTGGGTTTTCAAACTGTGGATTATGACTACAAAGCATCACTTTAAAATCCAACTTTAGAATGCGATTAATGGATTCAATTTGTTGCAGTATGCTTTCTGTATACAAAAAGTAGCCGATATGGGTATTTATAAATAAGTCTGCAGAAAACAACCATTTTCGATCAGGCTCGTATAGCGCAACCATATCAGAAGCGTGGCCTGGAATTGGTATAATTTGAAAAGCATAATTCGGTGTTTGCAAAACATCTTCTTTTGCAATCAAATCCTCATAAGGAGGTCGTGAACCCCAAGTCAGCTTTTGTGCCAACGATATCGATGGAGGGCTTTTCATAAGTTGGCTACATTCCGTAGAAGCATATACTGGACATTTGTGCATGGCTTGTACTTCTGCGATGTTGCCACTATGATCTTCGTGATGATGCGTAATAAATAGTTGATCTACCGTTAGCGGTGATAATGTCTGCAAAATTTGCTTTTGCATTTTGCGATGCCCCGTGTCTATTAACAAACCATCGACATAGTACACAAACGAAATCATTTTTGGTTTGCCTATCCATTGACTACCAAATTTAAATCCCGTAACGGCTTCATAAGCAAAAGATTCATTTATAGTCATCTGCCTAATTTATACTTTTCCAAAATTTTGAAAACTAAAATAGGAATAGTTTTTTGTATAGCTGCTAAGTCTATCCATTATTAAGAACCCTTCAAGATTAGTAATAATAGAATTGAAAACTTATAATATGAGAAGAATTATCAAAAAACAGGTAGATATACGGTGTAATGTTAAAAGAATATCAGTTATCTTTATAATTACTAACCAAACACTTACACAATGAAAAACATTTTCTTAAAACCTTTACTACCTCTATTTTTCGCATTCTTACTAGTCTTAAGCTGTAAACAGGATAAAAAAGATGGTTATGGTGCAACAGATGAAGTGGAAACTTTACTAGCCTTTGCACCAGTACACGATATACTTCCCACGGACGTAAAACCGAGTTGTACTATTGATTCCACCTCTTTTGGTAAATGGTTTACTGCCGGAAAAGTTACCAAAAACGGAGTTGTAGCTCCGGCCAATAGCGTCACTTTTGGACATCAAAATAATTGTGATTTCTATACTTGGTCTGAACAGATGTTTTTATGGATCACATCACCAAAAGAAGACGGAAATTATAAGCAAGGTACTATAATGGAAACACCAATGTTTTATACAGTTTCCACCCTAGTTGATGGTAAACGTACTTTAATACCTCACGAGGCAGGAAAACCTTTGAGCGCATTGGCTAACGTTCAAAAAACAGATACCATAATTGACACTGAAGAAGGTCAGGCCACTGACGATGTGCTGATGGCAAAAAATGGTTCGCTGATTTACTATATTTCAATGGTAAACGATGTGTATGCACAATTTTTAACTGGTGCCAAGGATGGGCAATTGAATGGTAATGAATTCCCAACCTCTAAAAGTGCTATGGATAGTATTGTAAATTATGCATCTAGTCAGGGTGTACAACTCTCTAATCCAGAAACTTTAGCCATGGAGCTAAAAACCTCCTGGGTAGATGCCAGTACCATTCCTAATGCACAAGACTATATTACTATAGACGCTATTATACCGGTTTATGATAAAGTATCAGATACCTTATGGCGCAAAAAGCCAGATACTACAGCTACTGCGAAGTTAGCGTTGATCGGAATACATATTGTTGGAAGTGCCAATGGGCACCCAGAAATGATTTGGTCTACTTTTGAACATAAAGACAATACACCTAATCTCTCTTATGAATATATTAATGTTCAGGATTCTGTTAAAACTGTAGCAGCTGATACCGGTAATGACTGGCTCTTGAACAGTGATAGCTCAAATGGAACCTATAATGTATCTCATATGACCTTCAAGGATGATAATATTATAGCCAAAACGGGACAAACCATTAGCCCAAGTAATACCAAAAGGAATTTACCTTGGGGTGTTTTGCCTTCTGGACAACCTAATCCTGAAAACGCAACCGCTGCAGCCTCTAATGCGCAAGTGATTTCCATTAACAATAGTGTTTTAGGCCAATTAGCAGATGGGGATATGCGAAAAAACTATATTTTTATTGGTTCAACCTGGACGAATAATGGTTTGGCTCCTACCGGAACGGCTTACAACGCTGGTAATCCTAAACCTGGAATGTCAATAGGTACCAGTCAATTAGCGAATAGTACAATGGAAACTTATTTTCAGAATGATCCACAAAATAGTAATGGCTTTAATTGCTTTACCTGTCATAGCAATCCGGGTAATGGTACAGGCTTAAAACCAGCTGACCTAAGTCATATGTACGAAGCGATTCAAGCGTTGAATACAAATAACATGCAATAAATTTTTAGTACCCTGCTTAAAATTGAAAAAGCCACCTCAGGATGAATGAGGTGGTTTTTTATATTAGTATAAAAGCTAACACGGTACAAACTAAAATTAACCAAAGGCCTAGAATGGCTTTATTCACCACGTGAGCATTTCTCCTGGCAAGCAAAGCCAAAACAATAATTAGTTGTACTAAAGCACATAGTAATAATAAATTAGTTATACCTCTATCGTGGGGATGACTAACATTGAGCATACTCGCAAGGTCCCAAAACGAACTCAAGGCACAACCAATAAAAATACCTATCGCACAACTAATAATATTGAAAGCTGCGGTTGAGAGATGAGATTTTAAACTCATATTTTATTTTTCATTTATTCAAAGATGCGGTATGCAACCATTTAGATTTAATTAAATGTCATTATTAATACTTACAACGCCTCATCTATAATTTGCTGAACAACCTCAGGATTTAAAAGCGTACTGGTATCCCCAAGGTTTTCCGTTTCTTTAGAAGCTATTTTACGTAAAATTCTTCTCATAATCTTACCACTACGGGTCTTTGGTAATCCTGGAACGAACTGAATTTTATCTAATTTTGCAATTGGACCAATACGTTCTGTAATTTGTTGATTGATCTCTTTGCTTAAATTGTTTCGATCTCGATACTCCCCAGTTTCTTTTAAAATCACATAACCATATAGTGCATTTCCTTTAACATCATGCGGAAAACCAACGATGGCAGATTCCGCTACTGCTGGATGTTCGTTTATGGCATCTTCAATAGGTGCTGTACCTAAATTATGGCCAGATACAATAATTACATCATCTACTCTTCCTGTGATTCTATAATACCCCACCTCATCTCTTAATGCGCCATCTCCGGTGAAATACTGATTTTTAAACGCTGAAAAATAGGTGTCTCTATATCTTTCGTGATTACCCCAAATGGTTCTTGCCATTGAGGGCCAGGGAAATTTTATACACAATCGCCCATCCACTTGATTTCCCATTATCTCTTGCCCTTCTTCATCCATTAAAGCAGGTTGAATACCTGGCATAGGTAGCGTAGCATAGGTTGGTTTTGTAGGGGTAGCAAAAGGAATTGGAGAAATCAAAATTCCCCCAGTTTCTGTCTGCCACCAAGTATCCACAATCGGACATTTTTTTTGACCAACATGGTCATTATACCAATGCCAGGCTTCCTCATTTATGGGTTCACCTACCGTACCCAGCACTTTTAAAGAAGATAAATCGTGATTGGTTACATAATCCAAATTCTCTTTTGCTAAAGCTCTAATCGCTGTAGGTGCTGTATAAAATTGAGTAACCTTATGCTTTTGAACGATATCCCAAAATCTTCCAAAATCAGGATACGAAGGGATACCCTCAAACATCACTGTAGTAGCACCATTCGCTAGGGGCCCATAAACAATATACGAGTGTCCTGTTATCCAACCAATGTCAGCAGTACACCAATACACATCTTCTTCTTGATATTGAAAAACATTTTTAAAAGAATACGCCGTATACACCATATATCCCCCTGTGGTATGCATCATACCTTTCGGTTTACCGGTAGAACCAGAAGTATATAGTATAAACAGTGGATCCTCTGCATCCATAATTTCCGGGTCGCAATCTAAATAGGCATTATCCAATAATGGTTGCAACCATTGATCTCTATCAGGATGCATATTGATTTTTGAATTCACTCTTTTCGCCACTAATACTGTTTGTACCCTTGGACATTGTTCTAAAGCTTCATCAACAATCCCTTTTAAATCAATAGTCTTAGTTCCTCGATACGACCCATCTGAAGTAATCACCATTTTGGCATCACAATCATTGATTCTGGTTGCCAAAGCAGTAGCAGAAAAACCAGCAAATACCACAGAATGAATGGCTCCAATACGTGCACAGGCTAAAACAGCAATAGCCAACTCAGGTATCATTGGCAGATAGATACAAACCCTATCTCCTTTTTCAATGCCTTGTTCTTTGAGTACATTAGCGAATTTACAAACACGCTCGTGCAATTGCTTATAGGTAATATGCTGTGCTTCTTCACTGGGATCATTGGGTTCAAACAAAATAGCGGTTTTATCTCCTCTTACCCTTAAATGACGGTCTATACAATTTTCGGTAATATTCAGTTGAGCCCCCTCAAACCATTTCACTTCTGGTTTAGTGAAATCCCATTCCAAAACGGTGTCCCACTTTTTTCTCCATACAAAATGCTCCTCTGCAATTTCACTCCAAAAAAGTTCTGGATTTCGAATTGATTTTCTGTACACCTGAAAATATTCTTCAAGATGTTTGATATGATACGTACTCATGTGTGAAGTTTAGAAATTAAACAGTGAATTTAAGTTGGTTTAAGCAATAAAAAATTCTTGCTATATCAAATATAAGATTTTACTTTGTTCTCGTTATATAGATTGACGAAAGGATTTTACCTCAAATTATAACACACCTATCTCATGAATAGAAGACAACTTACCAAGTATGCAATTTACATCGTAGCCGCTTTGTCCGCTGCACTTATTAATGGATTTGTTATTACATATGTTCAACAACATATTGATGAAAATGGTTATATGCTTGTATTAATTGACATGTTAATTGTTGTATTAATATTTGCACCCATTTTTGCTTTGGTAACGAAATATGCCAAAAAACTATCCAAAGTGTATATCAACACCTCTCGAAAAGTATCTGGAAATAAAAAAACAGTACTATTAGCCTTGCTTACAGCTTTGGTCATTCTATTTATTCTCTACGCTAAGTATCGTCATAACATCAATGTTATTCAGGATATAAAAAACCTAATTGCTTAACGGTCCTAAATTGATAAAAAAAGGCCACAGTTGCTATAATTACTAAATAGCTTTTAAAGGGACTTCTAACGTAGTGCTGTCGAAGCTGAACTCATAGGTAAATTTATAAATCCATGGCCTTAATGAGTTTTGCACGGATTTCGTCAAAACCAGGGTTATTGATACTACCGATATGCGTATGTTGCGTATTTTTGACCGGTTTGTACCTACCTTGTTGAATTTCTTCACCGATTACTACGTAGGCTTCTCTAAAGGACATACCATCTTGCACCAATTGGTTTAAGGCATCTACGCTAAACAAATAATCATATTTAGGATCCTCCAAAATCTGATCATTTACTGTAATGTTTTGTAACGCATATTGTGCCATCTCGAGCGAAGCCTTTATATTTTGAATCGCTGGTATGATTCCTTCTTTTAGTAGTTGAAAATCTCGGTGATAGCCACTGGGTAGATTATTGGTCAATAATGTAAGTTCATAAGGTAAGGCCTGAATTTTATTACATTTTCCTCGAATAAGCTCAAACACATCAGGATTCTTTTTATGAGGCATAATACTAGATCCTGTGGTATAAGCATCTGGAATGCTTATAAAATTGAAGTTTTGGCTCATATACAAACAAACATCCATGGCAAGTTTAGACAACGTACCTGCTATACTACTTAGGGCAAAAGCCGTCGCTTTTTCACTTTTCCCTCTACTCATTTGTGCGGCAACCACGTTATACTTTAAGGTTTGAAAACCCAATTCTTTTGTGGTAAATTCTCGATCAATCGGAAAAGAGCTACCATAACCAGCAGCACTACCCAAGGGGTTTTGATCTACCACTTTCAAAGCAGCATTGATAAAATATATATCATCAATAAAACTTTCAGCAAAGGCTGAAAACCATAATCCAAAAGAAGAGGGCATGGCAATCTGCAAATGAGTATATCCCGGCAATGCTATCTCCTTGTGTTTCATAGCTAGCGATAACAATTGGTCACATAACGCCTTCAATAAGGATTTAATCCCCAGTAGTTCATCCTTTAAATACAAATGCATTGCTACCAGTACTTGGTCATTTCGGGATCTTGCTGTATGAATTTTTTTACCCGTATCTCCTAATTTTTGAGTCAGTACGAATTCAATTTTAGAATGAATATCTTCAAAATCGTCTTCAATTATAAAATTACCCTCCTCTATGGTCTTACTAATTTGGTAAAGTTCTTTTTCGATGCTAACTATTTCTTCTTCCTGTAATAAACCTATCTTATGTAACATTTTAGCGTGAGCTAAACTTGCCTTAACATCATACTTAGCGATTACCAGATCTAAATTACGATCATCGCCAACAGTGAATTGGTCTATCTTTTTATCTGTAGCTAATCCTTTATCCCAAAGCTTCATAATACTATTCCTTTTAAAATTTCGATATATAATTCGATACCTTCTTCAATTTCGTGTACATAAATAAATTCATCCGCAGAATGCGATCTGGTAGAGTCTCCAGGACCTAATTTTAGGGAAGGACAACTTAAAACCGCCTGATCAGATAATGTAGGGGATCCATAGGTACTTCTGCCTAACTGGATTCCAGATATTACAATAGGATGATCTATTGGTATAGATGATGATCCTAAATCTAAGGATCTTGGTGCCACGGTAGCTGTTACTGGAAGTGTACTTTGTATATGTTGCAGTATTTCTTCATTGCTATATTTGTCATTTACTCTAATGTCTATGACCAAATTGCAAACACCAGGCACAACATTGTGCTGATTACCCGCTTCTATTTGCGTAACTGTTACTTTAACCGCTCCAAGTGTCTCTGAAATTTTACTAAACTTCAAGTTTTTAAACCAGTCTACAATTTCAATAGCATTGTAAATGGCGTTGTCATCATTGGGGTGTGCTGCGTGACTTGCAGTTCCCTTAACAGCGACATCTAGCACTAACAAGCCTTTTTCGGCAATAGCCAGTTGCATTAAAGTTGGTTCACCCACTATAGCAAAATCTATTGGACCAATTTTAGCTAAAACACTTTTTAAACCCAGGGGTCCACTACTCTCTTCTTCAGCAGAGGCTACGATAACCATATTGTACGCTAAATCTTCCATCGCGAAATAATAAGTAAAAGTAGCCAGTAAGGATACCAGGCAGCCACCGGCGTCATTGCTTCCTAAACCAAACAATTTACCGTCTTCTATAAAAGCTTTAAATGGATCATTAGTATAGTTTCGATTCGGGCGCACCGTATCGTGGTGTGAGTTTAGTAAAATGGTAGGTTTGGATTTATCATAAAATTTATTGGTAGCCCAGACGTTATTATCATCTCTATAAAATGGTATATCATGACTTTCAAACCAGTTCTCTATCAGTAGGGCCGTCTGATCCTCTTCCGAAGAAAAAGAAGGAGTGGCAATTAGCTGCTTGAGTAATTCAATAGCTTGATGCTGTAGGGATTGTATTGATAATTCTTGTTCCATTGATATTTAAATAGGTTTACTGTAAAGTAAGTTTGGTATGCTTACAGTTAGGGTTGCTAATGAATTCCGCATTAGCTATATGTACTTCTTTTAAATTACGGTGTAAAGCTTCAAAACAGTTTTGAAGTTTTGGTAGCATTCCGTCTCGTATGGTTTCTGCCTTTTTTAAAGCGTTATAGGTTTCGAGATTGATATGCTCAATAACCGAATCGTTGTCATGTATATCCGTTAACACGCCAGGCAATTCAAAACAGTAAAAAAGGGACGTTTCGAAATAAGGGCTCATAGCTACCGCTAATTCTGCAGCAATGGTATCCGCATTGGTGTTTAATAACTGCCCTTTGTTATCGTGAGTTACCGCACAAAATACGGGTACCAGACCAATCTCTATTAATTTATTGATGCTAGTACCATTCACTGATTTTATATCCCCAGCATATCCATAATCAATAGGTTTTGCTGGTCTTTTATCTGCACTAATAGCATTAGCGTCAGCTCCGCTCATACCTATCGCATCGCATCCATACTTTTGCAAGGTTGCAACAATGGATTTATTTACTAATCCTGCATAAATTTGTACTACGATATCTAGTTCTTCAGCTGTGGTTACTCTTCTACCCGCAATCATAGTAGTTTCAATTCCTAATTTGGCTGCCAGTTTGGTTGCTTCTTTACCACCCCCATGGATTAGAATTTTGGGTTGCTTCAGCTGCGCAAAATCTGCTAAGAACTGTTGTAATTGTACTTGGTCTTCGATAATATTCCCTCCAATCTTCGCAACTAATAATTTTTGTTTTTTTCTCATCATTAAATGTATTTTGCCGACACGCCACTTGTCTCATTCACTAACAATGTCCACTAGACATTTTCTTGACGCTCTGCCTCTCCAATTTTCGCAGCCCATATTTCTTTTTTTGGTATGAATACCTTGTTTCATAATCACTTCTTGTCTAATAATTTTTTAAGCACCAACTGTGCAGCATAAACTCTGTTAAGAGCTTGCTTAATGACTAAGGATTGTTGACTATCCAAAACTGCATCAGCAATAACAACATTTCTTCGCACGGGTAAACAATGCATCAAAAATGCTTCATTAGTTATTTTCATTTTTTCTTTTGTTAGGGTCCAGTCAAAGTCTAAACTCGTTTTTCCATAATCCTGATACGCACTCCAATTTTTAACATACACAAAATCCGCCTGATCCAAGGCTTTATCTTGGTCATAGAACACCGGAGTATCCTTTATGATCTGATTGGCTAACTCAAAACCTTTTGGGTGTGTTACCGCAAAATCAACGTCCAGCTTTTGCATCATTGCTACAAACGAATTCGCTACTGCTTGCGGTAACGCTTTGGGATGAGGCGCCCAGGTTAATACAACTCTTGGTCGGGTTTCAGTCTTATGTTCAACTATAGTTAGGGCATCGGTTAATGCCTGTAAGGGATGACCAGTAGCACTTTCCATATTGATAACAGGGATAGTTGCATATTTCATAAATCCTTGAAGGACTTTTTCTTTATAGTCTTCTTCTCTATCTTTTAACTCCGCAAATGATCGAATGGCAAGGACATCACAGTATTGCGAAACTACCTGAGCCGCTTCTTTGATATGTTCTGAGGAACCTTGATCCATAATGATTCCATCTTCGAACTCTAAAGTCCAACCCTCTCCACTAAAATTCATGATCATAATCTCCATCCCTAAATTAAGCGCTGCCTTTTGTGTACTTAAACGCGTACGTAATGAAGGATTAAAAAAAAGCATTCCCAAGGTTTTATGCGTTCCCAGGGTTTTATGCGCCAATGGCGATTTTTTGAGTTGCATAGCTTCAGCTATCCATTGCTCGGAGTTGTCAATATCTTCTACGGAAAAAAAATGCTTCATTACAAATGATTTACAATTAATTGTTGAATTAAAAACGCTTAGGTTTAGCTCTAAAGAGTTTCCTTAACTAAAATCGTTTCTAAGGCTTCAAAAAAGATGTTCAACTCTTTTTTTGTGATGGACAATGGGGGGAGAATTCGGATTAAGTTTTTATTAGCTGACCCTCCTGTAAATATATGATGTTCATAAATTAGGGTTTTTCTAAGTTCCTGAACCTCAAAATCAAACTCCAGACCTAGCATCAAGCCGCGTCCTTTTACTTTTTTTACTCCTGGTATATTTGCAGCTTTTTCCATACAATATGCTCCCATTTTTAAAGCATTATGTACCAATTGCTCTTGTTCAATAACATCTAAAACAGCTATTCCTGCAGCACATGCCAGGTGGTTTCCACCAAAAGTTGTACCCAGTAAACCATATGAGGCCTCCAAATCCGGGGATATCAAAATACCACCTATAGGAAACCCATTACCCATTCCTTTAGCTATGGAAATAATATCTGGAGTTATTTGGTGATGTTGATGTGCAAAAAACTTGCCTGTTCTTCCATAACCCGATTGTACTTCATCCATAATGAACAATGCTCCGTATGTTTTGCAAAGCGTTTCTAAACCTTGAAAAAAAGCAGTACTACCTTGATCTAAACCACCAACTCCCTGTATGGGTTCAACAATTATGGCACAGACATCTCCTTTTTGGAGTTCTACCTCCACAAGGTCTAAATTGTTTAAAGGTAAAAAGGTAACCTTTTGCTGCTGATTTATCGGAGCATTGATATTTCTATTATCGGTTGTAGCCACTGCTGCTGAAGTTCTACCGTGAAAAGAATTTTTAAAAGAAATCACCCTGGATTTATCGGTTTTAAAAGAGGCGAGCTTAAGTGCATTTTCATTCGCCTCAGCGCCTGAATTACATAAAAACAGCTGATAATTATCATAACCCGATTGAACTCCCAATTTTATAGCTAGTTCTTTCTGTAGCTTGTTAATAACTGCATTAGAATAAAACCCAATAGCGTCTAATTGTTTCTTGATTTTAGCTACATAATGTGGATGTGAGTGCCCTATAGAAATCACAGCGTGACCACCATATAAATCAAGATATTCCTCTCCATTTGCATCCACGACTTTACATCCCTTTGCACTTACCGGTTCTACAGTATATAGCGGATAAACGTCAAATAGTTTCATGATTTTATAGTATTAATTTTTTCATAAGAGGCCATCACCCCTTTAATTACTGAGGAACTTAAGCCTTGATGTTCCATCTCATTGAGTCCTGCAATGGTACATCCCTGCGGAGTCGTTACTTTATCGATTTCCATTTCGGGATGTGTACCATTTTCTGAAACTAAAGTAGCCGCTCCAATTGCGGTTTGAACTGCGATCAGTTGTGCCTCTTCAGGATGGAACCCCATTTGTATTCCACCTTGAATCATAGCCCGAAGAAACCTTAGAAAAAAAGCGATTCCGCTTGCCCCTAGCACAGTAGCTGCTTGGATTAATCGCTCTTCAATTACCAAGGTTTTTCCAATGGTATCAAAGATTTTGGATATCATAGGTAATGCTGGTGTTGCTGCTGCATTAGCGGCCATACAGGTCATGGACAATTGCTTAGCTGCCCCTGTATTTGGCATCACCCGTACTACTTTTTGATTCGGTAACACCGCTTCAATCTCAGCAATAGCCACGCCAGTAACGGTAGAGATCACTACTTGATCCTCGGTGATTATCCCTTTGAGCTTTTGCAATACCGCATCGATTTGCTTGGGCTGCACACAAACAATAATCCATTTCACGTTTTTTACGGCAGGCTCGATCTCATCTTCTACAGGTATTTTATAGTGATCTTTTACAAAGGATAAATTGGTTTTGGATTTATCTACCACAGTAATTTGATCCTTTGAAAACAACTCACTTGCTAACAAACCAGCCAAGATTGATTTTCCTAGGTTACCACATCCTATGAGGGTTATCTTCTCCATATTAAAATGCGTTTCCTTTTAATTGTAAACCTGTATACTCTTCGATACCACACATCAAATTCATATTTTGCACTGCCTGTCCGGACGCCCCTTTGATCAGGTTATCAATAATCGATGTAACCACTAACATATCTTTCTTTTTAGTGATATGAAGAATACATTTGTTCGTATTAATCACCTGTTTTAAATGGATTTCTTGATTTGAAATTAAGGTAAAAGATGAGTCCTTATAAAATTGCTTATATAAAGCTATTGCTTGTTCATCAGAACCGTCAAACTTGGTATATACTGAAGCATAAATACCCTTACTAAAATTACCTCTATTCGGAACAAAGTATATGGAAGGAATGTCTTTTTCTTGTAACTCCTCTAAGCTTTGACCTATTTCATCTAAGTGCTGATGTTCAAATACTTTATAACTCGAAAAATTATTATCACGCCAACTAAAATGCGTGGTATCACTTGGTAAAACTCCTGCACCGGTACTCCCTGTAGTGGCATTGATATGAATACTATTTTGCAACATATTTTCTTTGGCTAACGGTAAAAGCGCTAGCTGAATTGCCGTAGCAAAACACCCAGGATTAGCAATATTTTTAGCTTTGCTAATGCTATTTTTATGTAGTTCTGGTAGTCCATAAATAAAACTTCGCTCTTTAAACCAAGATTCCTTTTGTAGTCTAAAATCATTACTAAGATCTATAACCTTTGTCCCCGAACTAAAGTCGTGGGTATTTAAAAATGTTTTAGACTTGCCATGACCAAGGCAAAGGAATACTACATCCACAGCTGGATTTATACGATCTGTGAACAGCAATGTAGTTTCTCCCAAAAGATCTTGATGTTGATGAGTAACCGCTTTGCCAGAATTGGTAGTACTGTAGATGAAATCTATGCTCACCTGAGGGTGATGTACTAAAATTCTGATTAATTCACCGGCCGTATATCCAGAACCTCCTACTATACCTACTTTAATCATACTTTTTCGGAGTTTATATTATGATAAATTTTATTGGCATTACCATAGATTTTGATAAATCCTTTGGCATCTTCTGCTGTCCAGTTATTGTTCATTTCGCCGTATTGACCAAAATCAGATTTCATCAAATCATATGCTGATTCAACTCCTTGTAAAATGAAGTGATACGGTTTTAGTTTTACCGTTACTTCTCCTGTTACATTTTTTTGGGTGTCCGTTAAAAATGCTTCTATATTTCGCATTACGGGATCCAAATAATTGCCTTCATGCAATAGCATACCATACCAATTGGCTAATTGTTCTTTCCAATATTGTTGCCATTTGGTTAGGACATGTTTTTCCAATAAATGATGTGCTTTAATAATAATTAGTGGTGCTGCAGCTTCAAATCCTACTCTACCTTTGATACCAATAATTGTATCTCCCACATGGATATCTCTTCCGATAGCAAATGCACTTGCTAGTTTTTCCAGATATTGAATATTCGTAACAGGGTCATTTTTTAGAGCATTTATTCCAATTAATTCGCCTTTTTCAAAATGAAGAACAACCTCTTCATCTTCCGATTTTTGAAGTTGACTTGGAAATGCTTCCTCTGGTAATGGGTTTTGAGAAGTAAGGGTCTCCTTGCCACCAACACTGGTACCCCAAATCCCCTTATTGATTGAATATTGTGCTTTTTCCCAACTGTAATTCACACCGTATTGTTTTAGATAATCGACTTCTTGTTCTCTGGATAATCTTAAATCTCTAATGGGTGTAAGAATTTCAATTTCCGGAGCTAAGGTTTGAAAAATTACATCAAATCGTATTTGATCGTTACCCGCTCCAGTGCTTCCGTGCGCAATATATTTGGCTCCAATTTCTTTCGCATAATTGATTACTTCAATCGCCTGAAAAATTCTTTCGGCACTTACCGATAACGGGTAAGTATTATTTTTAAGCACATTTCCAAAAACGAGATACTTGATTGCTTTTTGGTAAAAGGTTTCTAAAATGGTCTTGTTGACATGAGCACTACTCCCTAATTCCAGCGCTCTTTTCTCAGTGTCTTCAAGTTCTGCCTCAGAAAAACCACCGGTATTCACCAATATTGTATATACTTCTAATTGCCTTTCGTGTTTCAAATATTTTACACAAAATGAGGTATCTAAACCACCGCTATATGCTAGGACAACTTTATCCATAATGCTAATTGTTTGTTTGCTAAAAGCATTGACTGCTTTATTTTTTTTAATCGTTTTAAAACTTTTTCGTCAAACCATTTCTGTTTTTTCTTTACCTGTTTGGCCGGATCATACAGCATACCTGTACACAAGCACATTTTATGCTCTTTTGCGGTTAAGATTGCATAATTAGGACAGGTTTTACAACCACCCCAAAAATTAGGGTCATCCGTTAGCTCAGAAAATGTTACCGGTTTATATCCTAATTCTGAATTGATCTTCATCACGGCCAATCCTGTGGTAATACCAAATATTTTGGAAGTCGGATACTTCTTTAAAGAATAATTGAAGGTAAACTCTTTGATTTGTTTTGCTAACCCCATATTTCTAAAATCGGGATGAACTATCAAACCGGAGTGTGCAACAAACTTATCGTGACCCCATACCTCGATGTAACAAAATCCGGCAAATCTATTGCCTTGAACGGCGATTACGGCATTTCGGTTTTGCATTTTGGTTTTAATATATTCGGGAGTTCTTTTGGCTATACCCGTTCCGCGGACTCTCGCTGATTCATCAATGACCTCGCAAATTTCCTCTGCAAATTCAAAGTGGCTATCGTCTGCTATGAAAATTTCAACTTTACTCATATCTATATGATGCCTTATTAAAAAATAAAATGGATGTTAGTCCTGAACCCTAACAGAACAAAATAAATAGTGATATGCTACCTCTCTTTAGGTATCACATCTTGTAACTCTTAAATAAACTTAGGTTTTTCACTCGGGGAAGCAGGACGCACCTACTTCAATAAAAAGTTAGACCCCCAAGGGGCGACGAAAACAACGAGCAGGAGTATTTTCAATACAAAAAACATTCAAGAACTGAATGTTATTACTTACATAAGATAAATTTGCTGTTTCCATAATAGTGTAACTCTAAATCGTCGGCCGTAGCCCCTTTCGTTAACTAACACTGCAATATTACGGAAAAATTAATAACTACAACGCATAGATCATCAAAACTTATTGATTTTTATATAATTATCAGATGAGCCTCTATTTATTGAATATACTATAGGAAAGAAGAATAAAAAAACATAAAAAAAGGCAATTTATCAAAATCGCCTTTAAAGAATGTAAAACTAAATTATTATTAATTACCACCAATTGTAAATAATAATCCAATGTTAAAGGAGATATCACTTACAGATGCTTCGCCAGTTTTACCAGCATTTAAATAAGCTGCATTCATATTCAATACACCATATTTAAATCCTAGAGCAGGACGAAATGCAAAATTAGAAGTACTTGCCGTAACATTACCAGAAGCACCTTCTACCTCTATAGCACCGATGGAGGCAAGACCTAATCCTAATCCCGCATAAGGTCGAAATCCTTGTTCTTTAAAGAAATACCTACCATTTGCCAAATAAGATGCAATCACAACATTACCAATAGAACCAGTCATACCGTCCTCAGAAATATCAGCTCCCACTAACACATCGGCGGAATATAGAAAAGTTACATCAATCTGTTCATTTACTCCATAGCCTAGCTCCAAGTAAGCAGATATACCACCATCGGTAAAATCCGCAATATCTCCGGCAGGCACTGCATATCCTGCTCCAAATCCTATTTTAAATTGAGCGTTAGCTGTTGTAATGCCTAACAGGGCAATTGCAAATACAAGTACTGTTTTTTTCATAATAGATTTAAGGTTTATCGTTTAAGGACAACAATATACGATTAAAAACAATACATTAACATTAAGTTAACAAAATAATTTATCTTAGCCTGGCTAAGCTGTAACTGAAAAGCAATTGGTATGGAATTGTTTGCTAATTAGATCAAAAATTGAAATAAATCCGGTTTGTCATTTAGGTAGTCTCCAAAAAAATTGTAGGCCTTCATTCTTTCAATAAGCGGTTTAAGGTCCTTTTGATCCTTAAGCTCGATGCCGACCACGGCCGGTCCATTTTCTCTACTGGATTTTTTGGAGTACTCAAAATGGGTGATATCATCATCAGGACCCAATACTTGACCCACGAATTGTTTTAGAGCACCGGCACGTTGTGGAAATCGCACAATAAAGTAATGTTTGAGATCAGCGTAAAGGAGAGCTCTTTCTTTGATTTCTGCAGTTCGGGTAATATCATTATTACTCCCACTTACAATGCATACTACATTTTTGCCTTTGATTTGTTCTTTATAGAATTCTAGGGCTGCTAATGTTAATGCACCTGCGGGTTCAACAACAATAGCATCTCTATTGTAAAGGTCCAAAATCGTTTGACAAACCCAACCCTCGGGAATTGTAAATACATCTGTCAAATGATTTTTACATATTTCAAAATTAAGATCGCCAACTTTTTGAACTGCCGCGCCGTCGATAAACTTATCGATGTTAAAGATTTCTGTGTTTTTATTATTTTGAATAGAAGTTAACATCGAAGGTGCACCTTCTGGCTCCACTCCAATAATTTTAGTGTTAGGTGAAAGTGCTTTGAGTGCTCCGCACAACCCAGAGGCTAATCCTCCACCACCAATGGCTACAAACACATAATCTATAGGCACATCGACTTGTTTAAAAATTTCGAGGCCAATGGTCCCCTGGCCTTCTATGGTTTTGGGATCGTCAAAGGGGTGTACAAATGTTTTATGCTCGGCAGCACATACTTTCATTGCAGCCTTGTAGGAGTCATCAAAGGTATCCCCTTGTAAGATAATGTCAACAAAGTCGCCACCAAACATCTTGGTCTGATCAACTTTTTGCCTAGGAGTCACCGAAGGCATATAAATGGTTCCTTTGATCTTTAATTGGCTACACGCAAATGCTACTCCCTGAGCGTGATTACCGGCACTGGCGCAAACCACCCCATTCTTAAGTTGTTCCGGAGATAAGGACGCTATTTTGTTATAAGCTCCTCTTATTTTGTATGAGCGGACACGTTGTAGATCCTCTCGCTTCAGTAAAACATTTGCCTCATATTTTTTAGAATACCGAATACTTTCCATCAATGGCGTTACCATCGCTACTTTTTTTATCGTAGTAGCTGCGTTTTGTATGGCTTCTAAGGAAGGGAAATATGTGGTGACCGTCGTACTCATAAATTCATTCTAATTCTGTGTATTGCATTTGTAGGAACGCTGCTTTTGTGGGTTGCTTGTCTGTTGGCTCCCCACAAAAGCGTTCCTAAAACAGGTTAACTCATCAAAATCCACACAATACACATTCAAAAAATTTCGATGACCTGCTATACATTCATTAACTTTAAGAAACTGCCTGTGCTACTATTGGTTTCATCGCTTTCATAGAAGCTCTTAATTTGGCACCAACCTTTTCAACCGGATGATTTCGTAACTGTGAATTCACCGTGATTAATTCTTCGTTTGATACCGATTGGTTGGTTACAGAATGAAAAGCTTTTCCAATTACATCAACATCTACTTTTTTCATAAAATCACTCAATAAAGGCTTACAGGCGTGATCAAATAAGTAGCATCCATACTCTGCGGTATCTGATATAACTCTATTCATTTCATATAACTTTTTGCGTGCAATGGTATTCGCAATTAATGGAGTTTCGTGTAAAGACTCGTAGTACGCCGACTCTTCAATAATTCCGGATTCCGTCATAGACTCAAAAGCAAGCTCTACACCCGCTCTCACCATAGCAATCATTAGCACTCCCTTATCATAAAATTCTTGTTCTGTAATATTTTCTTTACTTGGAGGTGTTTTTTCAAATGCCGTTTCTGCAGTTGCAGCTCTCCATTTAAGAAGATTTTCATCGTCTGCCGCCCAATCTTCCATCATGGTTTTAGAAAAATGACCTGTCATGATATCGTCCATATGTTTTCTAAATAGTGGTCGCATGATGTCTTTTAATTCTTCAGAAAGATAATATGCCTTTATCTTTGAAACGTTAGGAAGGCGATCCATCATATTGGTGATCCCTCCATATTTCATACCTTCAGTAATGGTTTCCCACCCAAATTGAATAAGTTTGGAGGCATAAGCTGGATCAATACCCTTTTTGACCATTTTATCAAAACACAAAATCGAACCTGTTTGCAGCAAACCACAAAGTATGGTTTGTTCTCCCATAAGGTCTGACTTTACTTCAGCTACAAAAGAAGACTCCAGTACCCCGGCACGATCACCACCTGTTGCTACCGCATATGCTTTGGCTTGTTCAAAACCAATGCCTTGCGGATCATTCTCTGGATGGACAGCGATCAACGTAGGGACTCCGAACCCGCGCTTATACTCCTCTCGCACCTCTGAACCAGGACATTTTGGCGCCACCATAATCACGGTTAAATCTTTGCGAATTTGCATGCCTTCTTCCACAATATTAAAACCATGCGAATAGGACAGTGTCGCTCCTTTTTTCATTAACGGCATAACCGTTTCCACAACCTGAGTATGCTGTTTATCTGGTGTTAAATTAATCACCACATCTGCTGTAGGAATCAACTCTTCATAGGTACCTACTGTAAAATTATTATCAGTTGCGTTTTTAAAGGATTGTCGTTGTTCTTTTATAGCAGCCGCTCGTAAAGCATAACCTATTTGTAAGCCAGAGTCTCTCATATTTAATCCTTGGTTTAATCCCTGGGCTCCACATCCTACTATTACAATTTTTTTCCCTTTGAGAGCGCTTACGCCTTCCGAGAACTCTGAAGCCTCCATAAATCGACATTTACCCAATTGGGTCAACTTTTCACGCAAGGATAAGGTGTTAAAATAGTTCGTTCGTTTTTGGTTTTCAGTTTTTTTTGCCGTTGGTGCTGTAGTTATCATTGCATTTATTTTTTTTAAATATTGTACACTTTTATTTTTTACACTTCTTTATACTTCTTTATACTGTTTGCGAAGCGAATTTTTCTAAGATGGAAGATATATGCATCTTATCTTTTGTTACTGCAATTCTTCCTGATCGGGTAAACTGCATTAGCCCGTAAGGTTCTAATTTAGAATATAGGGCATCGACCTCTCTTCGTCTTCCGGTTTTTTCAATGACAAAAAACTCTGGAGTAACTGTAACAATATTGGCATTGCTGTTTTTTATGACATTTTGTATCTGTCGTTCTTCAAAAAGTAATTTAGAAGCTACTTTGAATAAGGCTGTTTCCTGATAGATAATCTCCTCTTCTTTATGATAAAAAGCCTTAATTACTTCAATCTGTTTTTCAATTTGACCGACAATCTTTTTGACCTGTTCCTCGGTTACTTTAATGGCTATGGTAAACCGAAAAACATCTTTAATTTCAGATTGAGAAGCGGTCATACTGTCTAAATTAATATGCCGTTTTAAAAAAATAGCGGATATTCGATTCAGTAATCCAATATTGTTTTCTGTATATACTGATATGGTGAAATTTTCTTTGTCCATTATAATTGGTATATCATTCTTTAATATTATTCTAGTCGGATATCGGATACGGAGCTGCCTGTCGGTATCATCGGAAAAACATTATTTTCTTTCTCTACACAAACTTCCAGGAAATAAGGTCCTTGATGTTGTATCATTTCTTGTATTGCCTCTTGCAAATTGTTTCGCGCAGTTACCTTTTGTGCTTTGATATGATATCCTTCTGCAATTTTTACAAAATCAGGATTGATCATTTCTGTAGAAGCATAGCGCTTATCAAAAAATAATTGTTGCCATTGGCGAACCATTCCTAGAAAATCATTGTTTAGTACCACTATTTTTACAGGTACTTGAGTTTGAAAAATCGTACCCAACTCTTGTATAGTCATTTGGTAACCGCCGTCACCTATAATAGCCACGACCTCTCTATCTGGTGCGCCCATTTTTGCTCCGATAGCGGCTGGTAAAGCAAAGCCCATTGTACCTAATCCACCGGAGGTTACGTTGCTCCTGGATTTTTTAAACTCAGCATAACGACACGCTATCATTTGATGTTGTCCCACATCCGACACGATGATGGCATCACCAGCAGTTTCTTGATTGATTCCCTTTAGTACTTCGCCCATCGTTAACCCATCTTTTTCAGGATATAGTTCTTCTTTGATTACCTTATCAAATTCGATTTTATCGTGGGCTCTAAATTCTTCAGTCCAAGACTGGTGTTCATTGGGTTTGACTAATGGTAAAATCTCTTTCAGCGTATGCTTAACATTACCCATCACCGCAATATCCACAGGAACATTTTTATTTACTTCAGAAGGATCAATTTCAAAATGAATAATTTTTGCTTGTTTGGCATAGGTATCCAGCTTTCCGGTAACCCGATCATCAAATCGCATTCCGATGGCTAACAGCACATCACATTCATTTGTCAATTTATTGGGTCCATAGTTTCCGTGCATCCCCACCATACCAACATTAAGTGGATGCGATGTTGGCAATGCCGATAATCCTAAAATAGTCCAGGCCGCAGGAATACCCGTTTTTTCTACAAAATCTTTAAGTTCCTCTTCGGCTTCCCCTAGAATAACGCCTTGACCAAATACGATCATTGGTTTTTTAGCTTCATTGATGATTGCAGCTGCATTTTGTAAACTATCTGGAGTCGTTTCAGGAATAGGAATATAACTTCGTATCCCTTTGCACTTTTCATACACAAAATCAAATTCGCCAAATTGCGCATCTTTGGTAATATCCACCAATACCGGTCCTGGACGACCTGATCTGGCAATGTAAAAGGCCTTTGCGATAACCTCTGGAATTTTTTCAGCTTTAGTAACCTGACAATTCCACTTGGTTACCGGAGTAGAAATACCGATAATATCAGTTTCTTGAAATGCATCCGAACCTAGTAAGTGTGAACCTACCTGACCCGTTATACACACCATGGGTGTAGAATCGATCTGCGCATCGGCAATACCCGTAACAAAATTAGTTGCTCCCGGTCCGGATGTAGCTATAGCCACCCCGACTTTACCACTAGCTCTGGCATATCCCTGTGCAGCGTGAGTCGCTCCTTGTTCGTGACGAGTTAATACGTGATGAATTTTATCCTGAAACTTATACAACTCATCATACACCGGCATAATCGCACCACCAGGATATCCATAAATCAAATCGACCCCTTCTGCTAGCAAACAACGAATTACTGCCTCTGCACCTGTAATACGTTCTGTTGTTACTTTTTCCTTTTGTCGTATGGTTTGCGTGTGTGTTTCCATAAAATAATCACTTCAAGATTAAAGAATCATAGGTTTTGCCTACGCTTCATATTTGGTTCTTTTTATTACCTTTTCTATTGTTAAAATTCATCAGTTACACAACCTCTTGATGCTGATGATACTGTATGAGCATATTTGTACAATACACCTCTATTAAATTTTAAAGGAGGTTGTTTCCACTTTTCTTTTCTTTTTTGCAGTTCCTGATCACTTACATCAACTGTTATGGTATTTGTTTCCGCATCAATGGTGATCTGATCACCATCTTGTATCAATGCTATGGTTCCTCCTTCTTGCGCCTCGGGTGTGATATGTCCTACTACAAATCCGTGTGTACCTCCGGAGAATCTACCATCGGTAATTAAAGCAACATCTTTACCTAAACCTGCACCCATAATAGCGGCTGTCGGTTTTAACATCTCTGGCATTCCAGGTCCTCCTTTAGGCCCTTCGTAGCGAATTACTACCACATCACCTTTAGCTACTAATCCTTTGCTGATCCCTTCATTGGCTTTATACTCCCCTTCAAATACTTTGGCAGTACCCGTAAAACGCAATCCTTCTTTACCAGTAATCTTAGCAACACAACCTTCTGCTGCCAGATTGCCAAATAAGATTCGTAAATGACCCGAAGGTTTTATTGGATTTTCTAAGGGTTTGATTACTTCTTGTCCTTCGGTTAAATCAGGTACGTCGAGCAGATTCTCTGCTAAAGTTTTACCGGTAACGGTTAAACAGTCTCCGTGAAGCAACCCTTTTTTAAGCAAGTATTTGAGCACTGCGGGTATTCCACCTATATTATGCACATCCTCCATCAAATATTTACCACTTGGTTTTAAGTCTGCCAAAAATGGTGTTTCATCACTGATTCGCTGAAAATCCGCCAATGTAAATTCTACATCTGCGGCTCTGGCAATGGCTAAAAAATGAAGTACTGCATTTGTGGAGCCCCCAAGAATGGTTATCAATCGAATTGCATTTTCTAAGGACTTCTTGGTTACAATATCTTTGGGTTTAATATCTTTTTCTAACAACAACCGCATAGCACTACCAGCAGCAATACTCTCTGCTTCTTTTTCATTGCTTATCGCGGGATTTGATGAATTGTAAGGTAGCGACATACCTAAAGCTTCAATAGCAGAAGCCATGGTATTGGCGGTATACATTCCTCCGCAGGCGCCAGCACCTGGACACGCCTTTTCTATTACATTTTTATATTCATTTTGGGTAATCGTTCCGGCTACTTTTTCTCCCCAGGCTTCAAATGCTGAAACCACATCTAATTTTTTTCCTTCGTGGCATCCTGAAGCAATAGTACCTCCGTAAACTAAAATAGAAGGTCTGTTCAATCGTAGCATAGCCATCAGCGCACCTGGCATATTTTTATCGCAACCTACCACGGTTACCATTCCGTCATAAGACATGGCTTGCACTACGGTTTCCATGGAGTCTGCAATTACATCTCTAGACGGAAGCGAGTATCGCATACCCGGTGTCCCCATGGATATACCATCACTCACCCCGATAGTATTAAAAATGAGTCCTACCACATCTTCATTTTCAGTTCCTTTTTTAACCAATTTTGCCAGATCATTAAGATGCATATTGCAAGGGTTACCTTCGTAGCCTGTACTTGCAATACCTACAAATGGCTTTTTAAAATCTTCGTCGGTAAGCCCTATGGCGTGTAACATGGCTTGTGCAGCCGGTTGTGTTTCGTCTTGCGTTATTTGTTTACTAAACTTATTTAATTCCATTTTTTGTACACTATGTGTTTTATCATTGATTTATGTTACATAAGCCTCAATTGACTTACTATACTTTAAATCATAGTTTAAAATTATTCTCTTCTATATAGTTTATGCTTAATTATTAAGTTGACTTACAATATCCAGCTCACCACACTCTGTCATTAACACCTGAAAACCAAATCTTTACACTTATTAATTTTACAACATTTAATAATCAGAAAAGGCTCTAATAACAAAGCTCCCACTTTAGAAAAAGAGGGAGCTTTGTATACTAGTAGTCAATAAGCAACCCTCACGGTGAATTTATCACCACGATAATAATACTAATGACAATGCTACTTAGCTGCTTTCTGTTTTGCTTCATACGAAATAAAAAATCCCTTTACTGAATTAGTAAAGGGATTGAATTGTAATATTAATGAGTACTAATGCCCTTTACCACTGTGAATGAATCACAATAATTCGAATGACATTATTACTATTTAATTGTTTTCTTCTCATTTATAGTAACGAATTACGGAATAAAAAATAAAAGAACCAATATTTTGAGCACTATTTTGTATTACTCGACTTTAAATAAGTTATGCTTCATACAATAGATAACCATTCCCACTCTGGTTTTAACCTGTAATTTTTTAAAAACGGTTTCTCTATAGTTTTCTACGGTTTTAGGACTCAAATGCATTTCATCTGCTATACTTTTATACGTAAGTTCAGAACAGGCATGTTTCAAAAACTCCCACTCACGATCCGTTAATTTTTCTTCGAGCTTTATGGTATTATCTTCTATTTTTTGATCCGAATGTTTGAGAGCGCTTTCGATTTTACTGGAATAATAAAAGCCTTGTTCGATCACCATTTTCATAGCAAACTCAAAATTATCAGGATGAATATCCTTTAATAGATATCCTCGGGCTCCTGCACGCAACATTTTAATGATTGTTTCTTCATCATCTTCCATGGTCAGCGCCAATACTTTTTGCTCTGGCTGATGTTCCTTTAACCATTGCATCGTTTGTATTCCATCCATTACCGGCATTTTTACATCAAGCAACACTACGTCAGGTTTTTTTCTCTTATGGAGATAGTATCGAGTAAGTTCTTTACCATTTTTGAGTATTTCTAATACTTCATACCCATCTAATTTTGATATTAAACTCTCTAATGATTGTGCAAATAGCAGGTGATCGTCAACTATAACTACCGTTTTATTTTTCATAAAATTTAAACTTCGTTATTAAAAGGATACTTTAGTGAAAGTTCTACTCCCTGATCAGGAGCTGTCTTATATGTTAATGTTGCATTTATAAGAGCTGCTCTACTTCTCATATTGAGCAGACCCGAATTAGCCTGTACATTATCCATTTCAAAACCAACACCATCATCCTTTATGGTTATGGTAAAGGAATCTATAGTATACTCTAAATGTACAAAAAGATTTTCAGCCTCAGCGTGTTTTATCGTATTGGAAAAGAACTCCTGTACAATACGATATAAAATTATTTCATCCTTGGCATTAACGGTTTTAGTATCTCCAGTAACTGTGAAATGTGTATTGAGAAAATTCAACTTTTCAAAACGAGCCAATTCTGTTTGTATGGATTTTTCGATACCTATATTTTGAATAACTTCGTGATTTAAGGTTTTAGAGAGACTTCGAATCTCCTGAAGGCTATCACCAACCAGCGTACGCACATCCTTTAAAGCTTCTGTTCCTTCTTCGCCAAGCGAATTGCCTAAGATATTGATTTGCATCACTGCTGTAGATAGGAGCTGTCCGATATTGTCGTGTAACTCCCAACTTACATTTTTTAGCGTTTGCTCCTTGATCTCCAATTTAGAATTTTGCAGTTCCTCTTCAAATTGTTGTTCTGCTTTAATTTTGTCTACCAGTAATTTGTTTTTACGACGTTGGAAAGCGATAAAAAACACAATACCAAAAATCACAAAAAAGAATATGATTACTACGAAGTAAATGATGAGTAAGATTTCTTCTTTTTCGAGCATATGATGAATCCAATTATATAGCAAGTATACATAAAAATATTGGCTGCTGTCAATATAAATCTATAAACCTGAATAAACTCAGGACTTCTTTTCTCATAATATTGACCGTATATAAAAATAGGATTCACTACCACATGGAAGACCAATGCACCAATGGAAATATAAAACGGCAAAAATTTATAGAAGTTTAAAATGGTTTCACTTTGTAAAATTTGTAAGTAAAATAAGATGATTAGGCTTACCAGCAAGAATGTACCAATAATAAGTCCAAATAAGGATGGTGAATCAAAAAAACTACCTGAAAAGACTAAATAAATGATCGCAGATAAGACAAATCCTATCGTTAGGCTTTTACTGATTCTTTTTATGGTCAAAGATTCAATATAATGCGTAAAAAAAGAAAGATAAAACGAGAAACTTATCAGATCAAATAAATTATAAGCCCATTGATTTTCTGCTAAAAAAGATTCTCTTAGAAATGCTAATGTTTTATAGTTACCTATTAAAGTCGGCAACCATCCGAAAGTAGTGTCAAAAATAGCAATAAACCATAAAAAGTAAACAAAATATCGAGAAAAGCGATCTTCTCGATATTTTTGTATATACATAGTTCCAACAACTGCCGCTACTATCTCCAATAAGTTAATAATTAATAAAAACATTATTAATAATCATTCGGCGGATGACCTGTTCCTCCACGATTAAATGGTTCGATGCTATAATTCACAGGTTCGTCTGTCCCGCCATCTTTCCCGGCTGCTCCAGGGCGTGATCCTGTGGGCGCCAAAAATAAAGTACTCAATCCTTTCTTATTATCACATTTTGAAGGGCAATAGGCTCCTAAATGAAAACGGATACCTGGATTTTCGATTCCTTGTTTTTTGGACTCTTGCTTTACATATGCTAGGTATTCTTCTAGCTCCTCTACACTCCACCAAAAGTCGCGGGCATCTTCAAAACCCATCTTCTTTTTTAATCCCTGGGATCTGGTATCACACCAATTTTTCTGAAGTTCTTTTGCTTCATCTTTGGAGATGCATTTTTTGGGTTTGGGTATTTCGTTAGGCATAGTTTATAGTTTTATAAGTTAATTGAGCTAAGATATCTAAAAAACTTTAACATTTACAAATGGTGCCCTTCTGCTTGTCTAGCTAAATCAAGCCCAAAAAGATCGTTAATTATTTTAATATAAATGGATTACCGCGGAATAGGGTTATTGACCCTACTATTAAAAAAAGGGGGAATTCCCCCCTCAGCCTATCTGGGATTTTCCCCTTTCATCTTATTACTTTAAATTGTATTGATTTAAAATTGTTGTAATTCAAACTCTAATTGTGTACCAGAAGGCGTTTGAGCAATCGTATTAATTGCTTTTTCTGAAAGTTGTAAAACTCTCGGATATCCACCAGTGGTTTGGGCATCCCTCATCAGTACCACTAAAGTACCATCTGGTGTTAATTGGACCGTTCCTGGTAACACGGGTGAGGTAATTATACCGGAAAGATCATTATCTAATTTTTCTTGTAGTTGAATCCCCATTCTACTTCGGGTTTGTCCTATTGTGAATTTAGAAGTCATTAACTTTTGTTGTTGGCTTTTGGATAATTGATCAAATTCTGGTCCTGGAAACACATGAATAACCCCATCTTGTTCCTCATCCAATTGGGGAATCACTCTTGTGGCTGTGGAAGTCAAATCCTTTAGAGTTTTAAAAGGCAGTATCGTATTTTTTTGACAAGAAGGTATTTCGGTTATACCGTTATAAAACGATTTGCTATTTAGTACGTCAGGAGATTGAAATCCATTTAGTATTCCTACATATCCATACACTAAATTCCTACACGGTTTAAACGACAACACATCCCCTTTTTGAACTTCCATTACCGCACTATACTTAATCACTTTGTTATTTAGCATTGGAAATAAGGAAGCGCCTGTTAAACTTATTTTAGCCGTATCGTTGAATTGTAAAACTGGTGGCAATAACGTCCATTCTAAAACTGCATCGTTCTTTAGATTATCTAAAAGCGTATTGGATAATTGCATAGCATATTGATCCATGGCACCACTAACCGGAACTCCATATTCTGAATAACCAAATCTACCTAGATCTTGTATGGATGTAAATAATCCCGGTTTAAGAATTGTTATCGTGCTCCTCATAACTTAACCGACTTTAAATCGTATGTTCCTTTTTTAATCTTAGTGAAAATATCGCCATACTGTTCTAAACTAATCGCGACATATTTAATTTGATCACCAGGTTGAATAAAACATGGTGGTCGTCTGTCTTTATCAAACAATTCAACAGGAGTTTTACCAACAACATGCCAGCCACCTGGGCTATTACTTGGGTATATTCCTGTCTGCTGTCCACCAATAGCTACAGAGCCTTTTTCTACTTTCAAATTAGGAGTTTGCTTTCGTGGAAAATGCAACTTGGGGTCCAAACCTCCGAGATATAAAAAACCGGGTAAAAAACCAATGAAGTAAACCTGATAGGTAGGAGCTGTATGCAAAGCAACAAATTCATCTACAGACAACTTTTTTTGATTACAAAACGACAACAAATCTGGTGAAAGCTCATCCTCATAACAAACTGGAATCTCCCAAAGGTGATTTTGAAGATTTTCAGCTACACCACAAGTCTCATATATCGATCTTAAAGCTGAAATCTCACTATAGACATCCTTTATCGTTGAAGTATAAAAAATTAACAACGAGTTATATGTTGAAGTTATTTGAACAATTACTTTATCCTTTTTTATTTTTATGCTATTTTTAAACAAAAGTACATCCTCGAGGATATTTTTATCAATTCGAGAAGGCCATGCTACTAAAATTGCTCTTTCTGAATACTGTTTATATTTTAATTCGTAAGTCATTTTTTTTGCAAACTATCCAGTGTTACTTATTCAAATTCTGTTGAAGATATTTTAGAATCTCAACACTATTTTGGTGGTCCCCATGAACACATAAAGTGTCAAATGAAATTGATTTTTCAGAACCCGTAATTGTCCTGACCACACCCCTATTTATCATGTTATTGACGTGAATTAAAACTTCATTAGGATCAGTTAGAATTGCACCTGGTTTTGACCTGGACACCAATGTCAAATCCTCCTCATATGCCCTATCTAAAAAAGCCTCATACTTCACCTTCAAAACACCCTTTGCAAGGGTATCTAATATTCCATTTTTTTGCGTTACTATATATAAACTTTTATCGACATTTTGAACAGCTTCAAGAATTGCATTCGCAATTGAAGTTTCTTTTACTGCCTGATTGTATAATGCGCCGTGAGGTTTTACATGTATCATTTTTACACCTTGCTCTTCCGCTTTTTTAGCAATCAATTGTATCTGATCTGTTAAAGATTGTACAAGCTCTTTATAAGATAAGTTCAACTTAATTCTTCCAAAATTTTCTTTATCTGCATATCCAGGATGGGCACCAACCTGTACCTTATTTCGTTTTGCTAAGGCAATGGTTTTTTCAACTTCCTCTTCGCTTCCTGCATGTGCTCCACAAGCAATATTGCACCAAGAAATCAATGGCATAATATCCTTATCATTTACAGATCCTTCTCCCACGTCTGCATTAATAATTATCATTTTCATTCCTGCATTTTTATCATAAAATTCCTACACGCTAAAAAAATACTAGCCCTATACTTCTTGCGCCTAAAAAAAGTGTTATACACACCACCAAAATTGCCAATACATTTTGAGCAAGTGTGTTGGTATAGTTACCCAAAATTTCTTTCTGATTCATTAACCAAACTAGTAAGATGGCTACAAACGGCAATACAATTCCGTTAGCTACTTGTGCAAACTGAATGATCAATATGGGTTTTATTCCAAGTGACGAAAACAACACTCCCGAGAGTAATACTAATATCCAAATCCATCTAAACCGCCATGCTTTAAGATTTGGGCTCCAACCTAAACATCCGCTAACGACATAGGCCGTAGCCAAGGGTGCTGTAATTGCAGAGGTAATTCCTGCAGCAAATAATCCTAAAGCAATAATGTATTTGGCATTGGTACCAAATAAGGGTTCTAAACTCCTAGCCAGATCAGTAGCATTACTGACTTCTTGACCTTCTAAAGCTGCGCCACAAATAATTATCGCTAAAGAAACCAATCCCCCCAATACTATTGCTATTATGGTATCTCTTCGTACAAAGTGTATATCTGTAGTGTTTTTCCATTTTTCCTTAATCACTGCGGCATGTAAAAACAAATTATAGGGCACCACAGTGGTACCAATTAAAGCAACGATGGCTAAAATTTGTGATTCATTGAAGTGAGGCACGAAGCCGCTAAAAATTGCCGCTAAATCAGGCTTGAGTAATATAACAGTGCCTAAAAAACAAAGACTCATACCGATTACCAAAGTAATAAGTCCTTTTTCAATGATTTTATAATTGCCACTAATCAAAATTCCAAAAGCAAAAAGACCAATAAGCGGACTTAAATAGTTTAACTCCAAATTCCAAAAAGTAATCGTAGTATCAGGTATCACTATTTCTAACCCTAGTACTCCACCACTGATATTGCCCGCTTCATAAGCTGCATTACCTATAAAAATTGCCATAAAAACGAGGGATATTATAGACCAGCGTAGCACTTTATTCGTAAAAAGTGTGCCAATAACTTCACCTAATCCTTTTTGGGTAACCAGTCCTAACCGTGCTGACATTTCTTGGAGCACCAAACAAAAGGCTACAGATAAGAGCATAGCCCATAGTAAGGAATATCCAAATTTAACTCCTGCCAAAATACAAACAGTTACAGTGCCTGGTCCAATAAAAGCAGCGGTAACCAATATTCCTGGTCCAAAATTAGACAACCATTTTTTCATTTACATTGAGGTAAATAGATTAGTTTACCTTAAAATTATGTAAACGAAATAGGTTTACAGGAATAATGTTAATAACAAGTACAAAAAGTTTATAACCCGTTTAAATGGTTATCATTTTACCTTCTTTTAAGTACTCTTTTTTGATACCTGTTAAAATACTATTTAGATGGATTTGTTCGTGTTCTTCCGCCATTGTTCTTAGGCAAGCAAACTGAATTACATTGATGATGTTTGCACCGGTTAGTGCATATTTCTTTGCTAAGTCTTCGAGATTGACCTCTTCTTGCAGTTCGACACCAGCCGGTAAATTCTTTTGCCACAACAATACCCGTTCTGCGTACGATGGATTTTCAAACTCAACAATGGTTTGAAATCTACGAGTAAACGCAGTATCAATATTGTTTTTAAAATTCGAAGCTAAAATTACTAAACCTGGATGCGACTCGATACGTTGGAGCAGATAGGAAACCTCTTGGTTGGCATATTTGTCGTGTGCATCTCTGACATTGGTTCTTTTACCAAAAATAGCGTCAGCTTCATCAAAAAACAAAATCCAGGATTTGTTTTTGGCTTTATCAAAAAGTCTGGATAAATTCTTCTCCGTTTCTCCGATATATTTTGATACAATCATGGAAAGGTCAATTCGATACACATCTTCACCAGTATACTTGCCTAAAAGTGTAGCAGTAAGTGTTTTTCCGGTACCCGGAGGTCCTGAGAAAAGAATTCGATATCCTGGTTTTATGCGAGATTTCATTTTCCAGTCGTTAAGTACTTTGTCATTGTATTTCAACCAAGCTTCAATTTCTTTGATATGTGTTAAGGTTTTTTGCTGCAACACTAAATCATCCCAAGTCAATTGCGTTTCGATCCGTTCGGCAGGAAATTGCTTACTCAAAACCGGACGTAGAATCTTACCAGACAGAAACAGCTCTACAAACTCTTGTTCTAATACCAATTTACCACTCATTATTGGTTCGCCAAAAGGTACGGTATCCAAACTCACCACAGCTAATTTACCCAAAGTACTCTCTGGTTCAAAAAGTGTCGCTGTTTTGATTCTTTCCTTTAAGTTTTTACCCGCTAAAATAAATTGTACGGTCTCCCCCGTAGGAATTATCCCTCTATGATTTTTTCCTTTTACGCCACCAAACTCTGGTAACTCTCCACCTGAAGGAAAAAATGAGGTGATGATATCAATAAAGAAATAAGGAGCAATATGAGGAACTAGAGCGATTAGCAGAATAATAACCTCATCTTTGCTCAAATTATGCTTCTTTGCAAACTTTGCAAAAGAAGAATTATCGTCTATAATGGAATCAAAAAGCGGTTGTTCCACTTCTTCATTGGTATATTCTTTTTTGAGTCTATATTCAATAACCTCTCGTAAGTAAGATATTTTACTATCGAAATGAATTTGAGTTGCCTCTGTCGCTTTTTCCATCATTATTTATATTAAAGGTGCTATTGAAAATACATCAATTTTTGATCGCATCAGATTCCTGGTTCTTTTCATTACTGCAATACCGTTTCTGGAACCTTGAAAATTAGTGTTCCCTTCGATGGTTTCGATTACTTCTCCGAATACTTGGGTTATGATCCCAGTGTGGGTCCAATCAAACTTTGACTTTTGGGTTAAGAAAATATCTCCTGGCTGCACCAAGGATAAGTCTTGCCTTATCTGCTGATGACGGGATAGGATTCCTTTTTGTAACCCTGTTGTTCCTACTGTATCACAACTGTAAGTTAAAGGCATTAGATCTTTGAAATTTTTACCGATTGAGCTAGCTGCCTGATCAACTACGGCTTGTACAAAGCCCATACACCAAAACCAGGGGTTACCATCATTACCATCCATATAACTGCGCACCCAGGGACCGGAATTAGATTGTCCTTTAATATCCAGTTCAAACGGATGATTGTTAACATGGTTCTCAGCAGCTTCAACTACTAAAGATCGTAAGTCGTTACTTTGTAATGGAGTTTCAAAAGCATTTTTGAGATTAACCGAAAGAGTATCAAATACAACTTGATCAACTATACCGTTTTGCTGCAGCCCTTGTATTTTTTGGAAATTTTGTACTGCTCGTTCCGTTGCTGGGCCAAAATCTCCATCAATACCCGTAGCCGTAGCACTGTTTGGATTCCAGATATTGAACAAACATAGCCAGGACTGAATCTTCATTACATCCTTTCTATTATTATCTGCACCGTTTCTTTGTTGCGTATTTTTTAACAGGAGCTCTTTTTTATACCAGTCTTTTTTCATTTTATTTATTTAAAATTTAAAATACATCATCTCCGCAGCTAAAAAAAGAGTTAAAAACCCCATTTTTGAGTTAATTCTTTCTATTGCTATCTTTTATCATATTGGTACCTCAACGCTCTGTTAGCAATATGGTTATTTATTTGTTTAATATTGTGTAAACATTCTTCGGCTTCACTTCCACTTACTATTTGTTCAGAGGCCAAGAAAGATTGAAGAAGTTGTTCTATTAACAACTTCCATTCGGCAATAAAATGTTCTCTATTGATTTTAATCACTGATAAACTGTTCAACGCATTTTGATGGCCTCCATCAACTCTGATGAAACTGGATTTTATAGATAACATACTATCCTTAGTTGAAAAAGACCAGAGAGCTTCAAAAGTTTTGGATTTAAGCTCACTATGCCATTGCTCTGTATTATTTACTATTATTTGGTTCAAAATTTCAATAATATTAGCGACCAAGTCAGGTAGATCTTCAGTATATGACCACCTAAAGGGGATTCCATTCCAAAGCACCACACAATACTCTTTAGTATTTTTAAAAATGGAGCTGTACATTGTCTTGATATCAGGAAATGTCTTTTCTAATTTTTCAACCCCTTCTACATATCCAGGTTGTAGTATAAAGGTGGTTAGATCCTTACCAACAATAGTATAATCATATATTTCTTTTGTATTATGCGTTGACATATAGCTTTCCGTATCCTTTAATTGAATTTTCTACTTGTTTGAGTAGTTCTAATTTTCTGTTTTCGGTATCTTGTTTTATCGTAACTTCTCCTTGCTGCAGTACTTCTATAAATTGTTTTAATAGTGTATTCCATTCAAACAAAAAGGATTGCTTAGAAATAGTAATAGAATTTTTAGTGTTTAGTACTTCTACATACTTCGAATATAGTTCTTCATGGGCTTCAAACAACGCATCTATCTCTAATCGATCATCCTTCCAAAATAATTTCAACGTAATCTTCATTACTTGATTTGTCAAAGTAGCTTTGGTTTTTCCTTCCTTTTCCTTTTCTAACATCCAACACATCGCTAAAATTTCATTGAAACAATGATAAAAGTCCTCCCTGTACCGAAAACGGATAGGAATGCCATCCCAAAACAGAAAACAGCTTTCTTCATTGGTATGAAACAGTTTTAAAAAGGCATCGTTTACCTTTTCAATTTCTATTTGTCCATGGTCAATTATTTTAGGATGCCCTAGCTGTAGTTGAATCATTCAGGATAAATTAAATTTTGATTTCAAATATTTAAAATACTTGTTGTCTTCGCTTTTAAAAATGTCTTCACCTTCAATCATATAAGCTCTTAACAAATAATCTTCTGTTTTAACTGAGTTATCTGTTTCATAATAACACTGGCCCAATCTTAAATTTATAAATGGATTTTCAACTCCACCAGGGCAATTGTATGCATCTAATAAATTAGTTAAAGCATTTTGATAATCCTGTAACATAAAAAAAGAGTCTCCAATGGCTGTGTATATCCAAGTGCTTGTTTCCCATCTAGTTTTAGGAATTGGAACTAAGTTTAATGCTTCTGAATAAAGTTCTATGGCCTTAAGATAATATTGATCCTCAAAATAGGATTCAGCTTTACCTGTTAGTTCTATTATACTGGCATATAATTCGTCTTCTAATACTTCCATTATTTTCCTTTAAAAAATTTAAAATAGTCAAGATTTTTTTCGCCTTTCCAAACTCTACCATCAGATTTTTGATCCGCTACTTTAAATTTTTCTTTTGCCTCTTCTTTATTATTTTTTTGATATAGAACTTTTGCTAGCATAAACTCACTTTCGCCATAATCTCTACCCGGATCACATTGGTTAAAAATTTTAGCCCAATCTAAAGCATTATCAAATTGATTTTGGTTAAAGTACACGTGTGTTAAATATTTTGATATTAAAAAACTATCACTCCATTTATATTTAGGTTCTGGAAGTAATTCCCACGCTTCTTTTAAGGTTGATATTGCATTTTGAATATTATTTGGATCGAATCCACTCATTGCTTTATCAATAAGTCCATCCACTTTATCCTTCAATTCACTTTCTAATTGTGCCATTTTTAGTTTTTAATTTAAATATAATTCTTTTTTATTCTATTGGTGGCAAATATCTACTTGTTGTGCTACCACCCATATGCCTATTGTAGCCATAATGTTGTAATTCATAATTGTTAGAATCTCTCATCCACTCTAAAATTCTGGGATGTCTCGGTCCTAATTCTCTACCTGGTGGAATTCCATTTAATGGGTCACCATCATTCCAGAAATCAACTGCATCAATTGGGTGATGTCCCATATCTGCATCATCAATGTCAAACCAACCATCTTCAATTGTACCATCCGCCCTTCTAATAGGTCCATAAACCTCCTCTTTCCCCGTCAAAGGATTATCTCGAAGCCTACCTTGTGCTCTCATCCTATCCTTCACTTCGGTTCCTATGGAAGAAGATTTTTGAGGAGTACTTCCCATATACTCACTTCTTCTACTAGTAGAAGCATTTGGATCACGGAATCTTCCAGATTCAGGATTTAATTCTAGGTTAGGATTATTAACATCTTCTAAAACCGAATCGATATTTCTGCTTCCACTTGGGTTAGCATCATTATAGGCTCTTAACTGTTGTGCTTGCGTGGCGTTTATATCGCCATTATCCAATCTCCTTTGTATCTCTGCTTCAAAGTCTCTCTGTCTTGGTGTATGATTAGGATTGGTTTGTGGTGTCTGCGTTTGTGGAGTTTCCGTTTCTAGAACCTCATCTGTATTTTGTGTTCTACCTTCAGATTCTGCAATATCTCGTTCGGCATCTCTACGAGCAGCCTCAATATTTTCTGGAGTATCATCTAATGCTCCTTGTTCTCTAAGAATTCGATCGTTATCATCAATCATGGCCCTTACATCATCTGGTAGCTCCGAATCTGCGATACCGCATTCTTGAGCGGAGAAGCGACACCAACCGTTACCATCTCGTCGACGTCTGTAGGTATGTCCATTAGACTCAATTTCAATATCATGAGTTGCATGATAAGGAGAATCAGGATCAATGCCTCTCGGCTGATTGTTGGCTGTTTCTTCTAAATCGATTCTTCTTTGCTCTGGCGTCATCTCATCCAGATTTCTTGTCCTATTGTCCGCCAAGATATCTTGTCTACGCGAATTAGGCATGTCCACATCTAAGTCAGGACCTCCACCTCTAAAAAAGCGTTGAATTTTTTGCTTAAATGAAACCAAGCCCTGACGCCCTGCTCCAAATAATCTGCGTGCTCCACGTGCCGCTCTTCCTGGTAAACTTGCTGCTGCGGACAAGCCTTCTCTGGCACCATTAATAGTTTGTCTTGCAAAGGCACCAGGTGACCTGGGTACATTAGCCATAAAATCACCACTACTTAAACTAGGCCCCATTTTCACCGCTCCTACTCCTTCAACTACGGCCATAGCTCCTTGGAATCCGTCAGTGGCATTTTGCTTCATCTGCTCGGTGTTACCAAACAATTCTCTTGCTGTTGTAGCTGTGCCTGCGTCGTGAAGATTTTTAATATAAGCCAGACTATTAAAATATACAGAAAGGGACCCTGATATGATAGCTCCCCAACCGGCATAAGTCATCACCGTACCCATCCAACCTATTACAGGAGCCGTTATCGGAGAAAGCGTACCCCAAGATATAATGGTTAACGCTACCATTAGCGCGGTGATCATACCTGCAATACCCAAAATTGAAGAAAATATCATAGCCAGTCCGGTGGAGATATCCGCTGCTACCTGTAATAAATTACCTAAAGGATCCTGTTGCCAAGCTTCTGCGTTGAATATATTAGCAACTCCGGTGAATGTCTTTTCAAAACCTCCAACTACTCCTTCTAGTGCCATTGCCGGATTGACCATTCCTATTAACATATCCCTACCCATTTGTAATACGTTAATATTCTTAATGTCATCCGTTATGGATTCTCCAACCAAGCGCTCTGCCAATTGTTGTTGTTGTTCCTGTGATAGGAAATTCATATTTTGATCAGCAATATCCAATACACCACTAACCCTTGCATTTCGCTGTTGGTCTACTTGCTGTATTTGTGGTGCTCTCGGATCTGATGGGTCTGGTCCAACGCCTAAAGCATCAGCTGCCATAGTTCCATAATCGCCTGCAACCGCTTCCATACCTCCACGAACAACTGCGCTTTGAGCTCCGGAAATAGCTTGATTAACTGCTCCGAGATCTACCCGAGTTCTAGCACCTTCTGTCGCGTCAGTTCCATTATCCGGTGCAGAAGTAATCATGCGATCTAAGGTAGCCATTAAACCAGTCTTTTCTTCCTCCGACATCTGAGAGATCTGTTGCTCTTGTTCTTCATCGGACATACCTGCTAAATCATAAAGCTGTTGTTCCTCTGGTGTTACATCGGGTTCCTGCTGAGCTTGCTCTTCTTGTATTCTTTTCTCTGCATCTTCTTTACTCTCAATAGAAGCCATACTGGATAAATACTCGTCTTGTAGTGCATTGAGCTCTTGCTCCATTACTATTGACGCAGCGATTAATTCTTCCCCTGATTGAGCGGTCCGACGAGAATGCTGCCTAATTAATTCAGGTCCTGGACCAGCATTCTCAATACTGATATTACTTGCTTCATTAGCAGCGTTCATCTCAGTTACCCTGCCGTCAATCTGAGTAATGGTATTGTCTGTTTCCTGGATAGAACCTTCAGATTGTTGATTGTCTTGAGCAGCTACTTCCGCATCTTGTCCATACTGTCTTGCGCGTTCACCAGTTTGTGTAATCGCCTGGTCCATAGATTGCGCTCCTTGCGCTGTTTGGTCCATCTCTCCACTTTGCTGTTCGGCATCTGCTCTGGCATCAGGATCATCTGGTATTTCACTTTTGCTTTGGCTAGCCTTGGAATCCGCATCACTAGCCAAGGCAGATGAGTCTTCTTTTCCACTATCCGCCTCTTGAGCTAAACCAGGCGCTTCAGCAGCTACAAACTGTTGTCTTTGTTTACTTTCGTCTAAGGCTTGTTTTGATTTTTCTGAGATTTCTTTACGTTCTGTATTCTGCTCTTCGGTTTTTTTGGTTCCTTCTTTTGCAAGTGCCAGATCCTCTCTCTGCTTTTCTAAAACTGCATCTAATCCGTGAGAATGAATTTCTTTTTCAGCAGCATGCCTTTTCATTTCGTAGCCTTTTTCTCGAAGCATCTCCCCGATATAACCAAGACCTCTTACTTGAGTATCTATAGTTCCTTGTCGTGGTAACGCCTCCCCTGCACTATCTACAGGAGCTTCCATGTTAGGCTGCTGAAAAGGTTGTGGCTCTGCAGGTATTTCTACAGCTAATGCAGCCTGTTCTGCTTGTTGTGCCCGTTGTGCAGAGGATTCTGCTTGTGACATATTAGATTCAGGTGCAGGTTCTACTTCAGCTGTATCTCCTTCACCAGGCTGGGCTTCTTCAGAAAGTTGCTGATCCATTTGTTCTTTTTGTTCAGCTATTTTGGCTTGTGCTTCTCCGCCTCTGTCTACAGGAGGAGTAGTTACACCCTCAGACTGAACCTCTCCTTTTTCCTGGTGTACCTCTCCTCTTGGTGGGTCTTTCTTTTCGTTTTTTTCTTCGTCGCTTAAATCATCTTGATTTTTTACGTTATCGTCATTATTTATTTTACTGTTCGACTTTCCTTCTACTTCCTGTCCGTCATTAGGTTTTTCTGGTTTACCCTCAGGGCTTGCTTTTTTTTCTGTAGGTGTAAAGCGTTGTATAGAAGTGCCAGATGCTCCTTGTTGAACCGTATGTGTCAATTCATGAGCTAGTAAATGTTTCCCGGTACTACTATCTGGATTATACTTACCTTCATTAAAATAGATATCATTACCGTGGGTAAATGCGTGTGACCCTAAGTCTTTATTCATTTGAACAGCAGTAGCATCGGTATGAACCTTTACCTTACTAAAATCAGTGCCAAAGCCAGCGTTCATTTCATTTTTAGTAGTACTTGATAGAGATTGACCTCCACCTTTTGAAGAACTTAATGTATTCTCTATACTGCCGGTATTACTAGCTGATGAATTATCTTCTTTTTTGGTTTGCACAGCAGGAGACTCCTTCTCCTCTTTTTTTTCTTTTTTAACCGTTGGTAGCTGAATAGTATTAGTTAGTGGTTCTCCTTCCTTGGAAGTCTCTTCTTTTCCTCCTTCTGTTGTTTCATTTTCCAAGGATTGTTCAGGAAGTGCTTCTTCCTCCTTCTTATCTGATGTTTCCTCAGGAACTTGTGGAAGTTCTATTTTTCCTTTTCTTTGTATAGTTTGAACTTCCTTTTTTTGAACGTGCTCTTCTTTTTCACATTCTGCACATTTTTCCTGTATCTGCTCTTCTTCAGAGCTTTTTTGAACCAAAGGAGATATCGATTCAACTAAAGGTTTTTGTTGAATGTCGACTTGTTTACCTGCCCCTTCTTCTACTTCATCAGTGTTTTTTCTTTGAATTGTAGGATTAGGTGAAATGAAGGATGTACTTGTTGGTTCATTTGTTTTTGCGACTACCTGATCCGCAACTCGGTCCGCTTCTTGTTCGTATTTGTCATTTGATTTTCCAATGGAAAGCTTAGGCTGTACAAAGGCTTCTTCTGAATTAGAAGTCATAAATGCAGATGTTCTACTTTGAGAACCAGAAGATTTATTTGAATTAGAAGCCTTAAACATTATCTACCTTTATTAATTAACTACGGTTATTTTATTTGTATCTATTATTTGGTTATTGATTTTCAAAGCAAGTTGATAATTGCCGGTAGATGAAAATATAGCTTCTCCTAATGGCCATACAACTTTTTCTGATTTTCCAGATTTTATTTTGATACTTAAATACGTACCATTCTGAACTGTAAGATCCCAGGCAAAACTTCTCTTATTATTTACATATAGTTGAAGTTTTGAAATATCAAAAGTTAACGTTTCGTTTGTATTATTAGTCATTATTATCCCTATTCTGAACGTATTTAATTCTGATTTAGAAATTTTATCGCGGTTATTTATCAATTCTATTTTTATCCCATTATCCATATCAAAACACGAAATTACTTACGGTTCTTAGTACGAAGGCTCCGTTTTTTGTTATGATGGTCGTGCCATTGGGTAACATGGTAAATGCTTGTACCGTATTTGTAAACACTCTACCTCGAGCATCTGGCTCACCGTCTATTTTATATTTATTTGGTATTACCCACTCAAATGTTCCGAAACTAAAGGGTGGGTTAGCACCTGTTTGCTCTGCGTGATCAAAAAGCCCAGCGTTATTATCATTAAAACCTAAATAATTAGGATTAGGGTTATGAAACAAGGTAGCAGCACCAAACTGACTGTAATAACCTGAAATGTTAGTTGCTGGGCCAGGTTCTTCAAACCACATCGTTCTCCCCAAATTTACATTCATAGGTTGTACAGAAACATTAAGAATCATACATGCTCCTGCAGATCCCGCTGGTATTGCGTGCCTATTGCCAACCACCATATTTAAACCATTAGGGGGGACTACAGTAAAAGGAATTACTTTTGTACCTCCCGGAGTTGTAATTGTTACTGTTGGGCTTGATGCAATAGGAGGTGCTTCCCATACCACATTAGCTCCATTATTCCCTCCTATTATATGTCCATCAGAAACTGACCAAGTGCCGGCTGTACTAGCAGTTAATCTCACTCGTTCTCCTACACCTACTGTTTTCCTTGTATCGCTTGTACCATCAGGAGCAGACTTAATTGTTTGCGTTGTTACCGTTGGCGGAGTTGTTGGCGGGGGATTTACCGGAACCGCGGGTGGTAAAGAAGGTGCGCCGCCTGAGAACAAACTGTCCAAGGCGGACATTGTGCTTGGTCCTAATACACCATCAACTCCTAATGATGAAGCCCGTTGAAAATCACGTAGTGCATTACGGGTTTCACTTCCAAACTTTCCATCTACACCAAATCTAGGAAGTGGAAAGCCTGCATCAACTAATGCTTGTTGCATCAGGGAAACTGCCGCACCATTATCCCCTTTTTTTAATGTTTTTTCATTATCCAGACATGCCTCTAAATCAAGATTACCAGAAAATCGTGCCGCCGTTAAGTCATTACCGTCGCCAATGGTAAACTGTAATTGACTTGGCACCATACCCTCTTGTTGAATAGTGTGTGTAAGCTCATGCGCCAAAAGATGTTTTCCTTCACTGGAATTAGCATCAAATTTATTTTTATTAAAGTAAATATCTGTGCCATTTGTAAATGCTTGGGCCCCCATCTGCTTCGTCATATCTTGAGCTTCAGACCCGGTATGTATATGAACATCACTAAAATCCGCACCAAATCCGGTTTCCATTTCTTTTTTTGTACTATCTGGTAACCTACTTCCTTTTCCTTTACTATTTCCTAATTGTGATTCTACACGCTGTGATGGATTCGTTGGTGAATTGGCTTTTGCCTGAACTGTTTCCTCTTCTTCTGCTTTTTGCTGTATGGATTCTTCCTCTTCTTTGGTTTGCGCCACCTCTTCTTCTTCCTGCTTCTGGACGGGTTCTTCTTCCACTTTGGTTTGAGCCATTTCCTCTTCTTCTGCTTTCTGAACAGGTTCCTCGTCTTTCTTAGTTTGGGCAACCTCCTCTTCCTCTTGTTTTTGAATTGGTTCCTCTTCTTCCTTGGTTTGCGCTAACTCTTCTTCCTCTTGCTTTTGAACGTTGCCTTCTTGCTCTTTGAACATACTAGTCTGCACCAAAGGAGTTACGGAAGCTGCTAATGGTTTGGCTTGCACTTCTTCTTCATTAGCATCTTTTTTTTGTAACGCTCCATCTGATGTTTTGGAGGTTTGATTGACTACAGCATCAGCCATTTTATCTGCTTCCACTTCATATTTATCACCAGGCTGACCTACCTTCAATTTTGGTTGTATGAAAGGTCTTTCCTGTCTGGATTCTTTTCCTTGTCGTTTTCTTCTAAAATGTCTCATGCTAACCGATATTTAGTACTTCTAGGCAACATTGCCATTTACCTGTTGCTTTGGAATTACTTTATGTTTTTCTAAAGCAATTTTGACCTGAGCATACCAATAGGGAAAAATTCTATATAAACGATGCTCTATTTCCTGTTCAATCTTGTGGTGATATTTCTTTAAGCCAAATAGATGGCTATAGCCTATATCTTTTGCGTTAGTAGCATGTTGGTTTACGTTATACCCCCTTAAAACCACATTGGGTTTTACTCGATAATGGTCTAAGAGACAAGCCAAATTATATTGCTCTATGACAATACAAGGTTCATATCCTTTAATTTTGAAAGGAGTAAAATCAGTCCTGTTTTCAAGATACTGACGTTCAACTTGATAATAGGCATTTACAAATTTGTTTCGTAATGAAAGCTCATTGAACCCAAGAACTCCACAACTATATGAGTGCCCCAAGTCGGGATTCCAATATGGCATATGACTACAAAGTGGATTAAAAAAATCTAATTGAGGCTTATAATGTATAGTATACCCTCCTTCTCTTCGCTCTAGCAGCACTTTATTAAAATTAAAATCAATCTTTTTCTTGATAAACACATCATTATCCAGATGCACAAAAGGTACATTTTGTCTTTCTATTGCGTGAATTTTAGCTCTTACCCATACTTCTTTATCAGGCTCAATATTCATTTTCGTCACTCTACAAGGGAGCATATATAAAAACTTATAGGCTGTTTTATCTACAAAAAGCTCAATATCCTTATACCATAGATGTGCATACAACACACTCAGAGCGGTCATATATATTGTTTCCTTAAGCTTATTTCCCATATACCAACGGTTGTTGACCAAAGGATATGCATCTAAACTGAATATGATTTTTGGTTCGTTGTGCATGCTTGAGTTTTATAATGAGTTTTTCTCCTTTAGAAATTCGATATTGTTATACAAAGAAGCTTTTCTACTGTGCTTGTATAATCGCTTCCACTCATACTTTTCTCCCATATTTTTAGAGGTTAGTAAAGGAATTTGATTGTTGTGAAATTTCTTCATTTCCTCAAATGAGGCGTGATATACTATTGTACCTAATAAAGGAGATTTTGTTAACCGAATAGGACCAAAATTCCTTTTGAAATAGTCTATATGAACCCTTCGTTCATTGACAAAATATTCAGATACAAAGACCTCTTTTACTTTATCATTTTGATAAAAACTACATCTAAATTTTTGTAAGTCGCTCTGGTCTTTGATTGGTTCTAAATCTTCTTCGTTTTCAAAAATGATATCCAAATCGTTAACTGGCATTTGATAATATTGTCTCAAATTAAGGTAATCCGCTACTCCTCCAACAAAAGCAATTTTAGATATATCAAGTGTATTAAGCACAAAGTTTATAGTCTCCTTTTGCTCTTGATAAATATATTGGTGATCTAATTCTAGAATTTTATCTATAGGTTCTTTAATCATAATGTTTTTGTTTACCAGTCAACAAATAGCAATTTATCCTTCCATTTCAGTTTAATAATCGATATGTTCCAAGATATTTTGTCTAGTAAAATATCTTGGGTCTTTCGTTCTATAATTATCTGTGGGCGATCTTGATCTACTTTTAATTTACCAGGACGTTGTAGAAACTCATTTTGAAGTAATTCTATAGAAGAATTTTTAAGTACGGACCAATGCGATAGTAATGATTTGAGCATATCCTCTACCTGGTATTTAACCTTATCTTCAAGGACAACAAACCGATTTATGGGTTGGTTAATAGGAAGGTTACAAAGAAATTTTTCAAAAACCATTAAGTTTTCAGGTTGCTGCTGCTTTCCCGTTGCCACATAATGTAATAGATGCACTGCTTTTTCTTTATCAATTATCTCATTTTGATCATTGATTAGATTACAGTTGAGTAATAATTGAGCAAGAAAGGGATGAGTGAGTATCAGCCCGGCATTGTCTATATAGTGTTCCTGATCAATCAAAGAAAATTTAAAGTCTTCAGATGAAGTCCTGAACGTATCCACAACTTTATTCTGTGGAGCGCTGTTAACTTTCAAATCCCTATTGATCACAGTATTCTTATCTTCAGTAGGTTTTGAGCTTTGATCATCCTGGCTACTTTTTGATTTGAGCTGATCGGACTTATTGATGTTCATTTTCTGATTAACCTCCGTTTGGTCTGTATCTTTAAGGTTTTCTTCATTTGTATCATTTGGAAATGATTGGGAAAGCGGATTATTTGTCCTAGCCAAATTTTCAAAATCGTTCACTACAGATTCTAAAGAAAATAGTAGCTCTAATTCGGTCTGCTGTTGAAGTTTTGCTACTATAAATTGTTCCAAGAGCTCTTTAGATGGGTTACTACCAGTTATCTTTGGTAACTCATATATAAAATCTAACAATAAACTGCTAAAGGCTTTTGGGCTTGATGTTGGAAAAAATATTTTAAATGGTAATCGCCAAAAATTAGTTCTATTAGGGTTTTTAAAACTTGCAATTGCCTTTGTTAGTTTCTTAACTAAAATTAATTTATCTTCTTTAGAAGCGCATTCTATAATATTTTTATGGTGTAAGATTTCAAAAACACTACTGATGAAGGCATCGTCAAATTGTTTAATCAAACGAATTACGGCCTGCTCTTCTTGTAAAACACTACTTAGTTTATCTAATCCTTCGCCAACAGATAGGTGATCTATGACATCCTTTTCAAAAAGAATAGCATCTTTATTTGATATATCCCACCATGCCGTAGTACCATTTTGCAAAAAATAGATCCATTTATCTAAAATTCGATCTTGTAACTTGTTAATCTTAATCGAATTATCTTGAACACCCGATAAAGCACTTTCTTTTAATTCATCAACTTTTGCTACAACCTTATTTAGAATCAAGGGCTTTAATTCTTTCAGGTCTTCTTTATTCCCCAAAGGAATATCAATAGTCAAGTTGTCTATTTGAATGATCCGACCAGCTTCTCCCTCGGTAAGTTCATCAAAATACTGCTGCAGTTCAGGAAGCAAAGTAAACTTGATAAAATTACTTAGGTTATCTTTTAGGTAATATGCCTTATCCTTTGAAGAGGTATTGACCTCTACAAAAACTTTATTAATGATATGTGTGCTAGAACTGTTCACCCTGGCGTAATATTTCTAGATGTAAATTGATTAAATCGATAATAGAAGTAGAGTCAGTAAACACATCTGTTATTTCTACATAAAAACCTTTTAAAGAACCATCAGTGTCTATATTAAATTGTAGCTCTAAGAATTGAGTATAGACTTGGTTAAAGTCATTCCCGATTTGTATAATTGGGTCAATAAACTCTTGTATCACACTTACATCCTGACATCTCAATATATTGTAGAATGCATTGCTAAATCTTTCTGTTAGCGTTCTCACCACATTTTGTTCTTGTTCTGTTCTTGAACTATTTAATGCATCAGTCAAATTGAAAAGAGATTCTCTTGTAAAGATTTCCACTAATAGATCATTACTATCGCCATTTGTAAAACCCTCTATATTATTATTGATCTCCGTTATTATTAAATCAAGCCTATTAATTGCATTTTGGGTAAAATCATTATAATCAACATCCAAGGCTCTTAAACCCATAATTTCTGCCCTAGTATTTGCAATAAAATCTGTAACGATATCGATACAGGCATTACTAGTATTTGGAATTGGTATGGTAACGGGTTCGGTCTGATTTTGACCACATAATCGGCTTACTGCCTGTAAAGAAACAGTTACCGATGAGCCATCGAATTGATCAAGTGGTCTTCTTACCTGTGATCTGGTATCTCTCTCGATAACCTCTCCATTAAGGTTCCATATATAACTATTTGCATTACTGGAGGTATTGGACAACACTAGGTTACCTTCTTCTAAAGCGTGTGTAAAAGAAGCAATAGGTTCTTCTTGTATCGTAATGGAAATACCAGAAGCCTCACCGTTTACAAGTATCGGAACAATACTAACACTATCTGGTACTTGAGTTGCCAAAAATGCAAAACCGTTATCCATAGTCACGACTCCATCTCCGGTGATGGTTACGATAGCATCACGTGGCTCTATTATAAATGGATGTGGTGTAGTATCGCCTCTACAGATGGTTGTCCGATCGATACTCACTTGAGGATCCTCGGGTATTACTAATGTAATGCGTTCTCTGGTTTCATTACTACAAGTTGCTGTGCCGGTTTGTAAAACGACATCAAAATTATAGGTGCCAGGTCCGCTTAAATTATAGGTGTGCTGAACTGATGTTTGCGGTGTATCTATTACGCCAGAATTATCTCCAAAATTCCACGAAAATATAGTTCCATCTACTGCATTAGTACTTACTACATTAAATGTAACCGTAACCTGATTATTAGTGGGTTCAGAAATTGTATCCACTTCAATGGAAATATCTGTTTTTTGCAAGACTCTTATCGCACAGTCCGTATCAAAATTATTAACGGTAAACCTAATTGTTTCTCCAATAAGTTCGTCGCTCACTAATCTTGGATCAAAAACATATTCACCATAGATATTTTTTGTTACTCCTCCATTTAGGCCCATAGACACTTGTGCTTCTACAAATCCACCCATTGGTGTTACATGAAAAGGAACGGGCTCTGTACTTTCATCAAAACATATTTCATCTAGCGGTAGCGATAAGGTGATAAAGTTGTCATCACAACACAGGTAAGGTAAAGTAAAGTCTGCCACAACAGGGTTTAGAACAGCAAAATCATCAGCTACTTCATCTTCAAAATCGCCAGCTAAAGATGGAAAGTTTGGATATGGATATGGATATCCATAACCATAAGGATAAGGATAGGATTTATACTCTCCTTCAACATAGATCATTATAAAAGTTCCACCAGGAGGAACACCGGCTTTGTGTTCATATCCGTGATTTTTATTAAGATAAAAGTCGGTATAATTCGTTATAAAATCACCAACTTCCGAAGCTTTAATTTTTAAGACCACAACATTAAAACTTAAACCGTGTTTTCTTCTGGTTTGCTGAATAATACTTAATGCTTCCTTATAATTTCTTCCTTGATGTCCTTCAATTCGATAAAAATCGTGATCTCTACAGATTTCTAAAGGTTTCTTACTATTAAGCAAATCATCGTGATAGCTTACATTATCCCTATACCTACCCAGTGCAGTTTTTTCGTAATCCCAAAGTTGAATTAAGTGATCACCCAGATTCGTATAAAAGGGAATCGCTTTTTTACTTAAACTCCCTAGTTCGTTGGAAGGGGTAACCTTAATGTAATTATAGTTTATATTATAGTTGGCTAGCAATTGTGCTGCTCTCTTAATCAAACTAAAACATTGTTGTTTGGTATCATTAATAGTAAAACAAATTTCAATCTCATTTCCTTGCGGATCAACTACAGTTTCATCTAATGTAAAATCATCCGCTATAACATCCACAGGGTCTTCAGTTAGGCAATCGCTACAGGTACTTACATTTTGCCCACTCAACAAAGGAGATTTGTAAAAACCATGTCTATATTGATAACAAGGACCATCCTTATCTAATTCTCCAAGCATCAAGTGCTTGGGAAAGGAATTGATATCCGGACAACACAGCGAATCTTGGATACCAAATAATAGATCTTTTAGTTCATTATAGGTATCAATAACATCTTTTAACAGGTCATAACGATACTGAAAATCAGGTGGAACTTCATCATCAGTAAAGGAGAAGAGATCATCGATATTATCCTCTATCGATTGTAAAAGAATCGGCATTTGTAAGGCAGTGAGTAAGGTCTGAAAACCAAATTTTATTCTGCTTACTACATTATTGCGTAACATGCGTTCGGTGAAGCGTTGCTTCATTACCAGGTAATTTTCAAAATCCTCAGGTTGCAGTACTACACGATTGGCTTTTACATCTGGTAATTGATGAAATAAATTGGCGTAATTTACCGTACTAATGGTGGCATCGTGTTCGCTAATTTGTTCTGCTATAGCTCTACTTACCAATAGTACTTTATAATTGCCAATAATCTCTATACCTTGATTATCGCAGGAAAGGCTTACACATAGGTCTTTTTCTTTTTCGTAGCATTCTAGATATAAAAGAACCACGGCATCCTTTAAAACCTGCCCTGTATTCGATTGTAAATCAGCTAATGGAAAAGTATCATCATTATCATTTTCTTGATCCGTTGCTGTTAACAACTCATAAATGGTCAGCTGTGTATCCCCATCATAGAAAAAAGGCTTGTAATCCGCTTTTTCATTGTCATAAATTTTATAATGGGTATACTCTTTTTGAGTTATTCCTATGGTTTTATTTTGTAAAACTGGATCGGTTTCAAAGAGATGAAATAAATCACCATCCGTTGTTACCCCAGCCCCTTGCGTTATGGTTATTGTATTATTAATTTCATCGCAGGATGGCTTAAATCCACAAACGATTCCTACGCCAGAAAGGCAAATCCTACTGAGTCTATCCTGATCATCAAAAAAATCGACTATTTCGTTAAGATGTCCTTCTGTTAATACCTGGTTTTTGGTAAACCTTCTGTATTGAGTTGTTATTGCTGAAAGTTTAGTTGACATTATTGATTGATTTTAAAGTGATCCTAAATTTGTTTTTCCTAAAATGATTCTTCCATAGAGTTCTTCATTCTCATCGTCACAATCAAATAATCTTCCTGTTGGATATACATTATTAAGATCTGAAATTGCTTTGATGAGGTTTAGTAACTCTGGTTCGGGTTGTTCCTGGTCTAGATTTGTTTTTTCTAATAGATAATTTTTGTAGGCTTTTTCAAATTGAAATAGTTCATTGTCATCCTTGTTTTCTAAGTCGTTTTCCCTGTAGCCTACCCAGCAAATCTTCGCAAGTACATGTGCTGGTAGTTCCTCCTTAATAATTCGTTCCATATAATTTCTAAAATCGGTATTAGAAAACCGAAGCGTGTATCCAGGGATTACAATACTAATGCGATAAGAGTATGGATCAATGGGTTCGCAATTGGTACACCCATCCGTACAGATGGGCATAAATGTATCTGCATTAACATCCGTTTGATTGATATCAGGTCTTAGTAAAATATGCTCTACTATAAAAATGCCCTCTTCGGTAAAGTCTTCTTTGAAAAACTTGATAATGTCTAGTATTGCTTGCTTTACCTCCTGTTGTGTATCATAATAGAGAAATTGTTTGGCAATAATTCGATCAGGATCACTGGTACTCGTTACCATTGGATTAATAATATCAAAAGAATACTTGCCACTATCAGAAATATGTACTTGAATATTATCAATCACTGCATGATCCGTTATCGGTTCTTCAAAAGTTTTGTTGACGTTGAACTCGCTTGTTTGAATGATTTGTAATACAGAGAAATACAATTCTCTATTGGCGGCAGCCAGATCATAATAAGCTTCAGTTGCTGATAAAATGATGTTATTATTTACATCCCGTATGCGCCACCTATATACTTTTTCATTATCACTATTTATTAGGCTGTAAATTTGAACAAAGGAATCCGAAAGGCTTCTTCTGTCATAATTTTTTATACCCAGTAAGCGTGCTATTCTTTTTTGAACTCCAGATACGTTGTCAGTATTCCATAAACCAGCAAAGGGTTGTTTATAATAATTAAATGCCTTTCCCCTATTTTTACTTACAATTCTATAATCTTTTAAAAACGCCTCTTTATTTCGAAGAACCACCTCATCAGTAGTATCTGCATATATAGCTTTCATAATAAATGTGTATTCAGAAAAACGCTCTGCAAACCGTGCTAACAGGTGATCTAATATTTTATTTCTACGTTCAATATTATTGTCTAATTCCTGAAATAGTTGATGGGTTAAGAACTCATCATCATCCATTGGGTAATCGTTAATCAAGTCTTCAATACCTTTTAGATCTTTAACTGCCTGAGTAAAGAATGTATTAGTATGGGTACCACTAACCGATAATAATTCTTTTACTTCTCCTAAATGTTTAAAGTAACTCGCTAAGATTTGATCAAAGAATAACAAATAAGCTTTAAGTTGTTTAGCCTTTGCTTTTCTGGCTGTTGTAGCTCTTGCAGGAAGTCCTATTTGACTTATCCCATAGGTATCCGGAAAATCATTTTGAATAGTGGTATAGGAGTTTGTCTTTAGATATTTACCTTTTGGAATTTCAAGTTCCTTATCAATTGCTGCCAACTCTTTTTCTTCTTGATCTTCTTCTTCAAGTTCATCTAAATATTCTTGAACTCTTGCCATATTTACATTCAGCGGCAATAACCCTTTATTATAGTTGAAAACACTTTTATCGCATAGTTCTGGTTTTTCAAAGGCGTCTAAACATATAATCCATTCGTTACCATTTTCGATCTCATCTCCGCAATATCCCAATGAAATATCTTTGATATTCTTAACTCCTGGAATATCCATAATCTTACTCATAATATCCGAAAGACGAACTTCGCTTCTTAAGTCTGCTTCTATCAGTTCTTCTTGGTCAATAAAGCCGTGTTCTAAGACAGGACCATCAAAAATCTGAAGGGTATTATACCCTTTATCCATCATTTGTTTTAGTGAATAGAAGTTGACAGTTGTGGAGAAATAGGCCTCAATAGCTCTGAGCAATAATGCGTGCACTAGTTCTTCATCTGCAGTATTATCGACTTCAATGTCTGCACATACCTTAATAGGAACTTTGCCTATTGGTTTAATCGTTACTAAATCTTCACAAAGATTTCTATTGGCATTATAGCGTTTTCTGATGTTTTTGTTTACCTCGTTTGTTGGGACAGCACTATTATCATCATAGTCTACATAAAGATCATATAATCCTTTTAACTCAAACTCTTTCCTTATGCTTGTCGATAAATCGTTAAAATCATTTGGATTGTAGGACAGTAAATCATCTTTGCAATTTGCATAAACTTTCTTTTTATGTTTAGCCAACCAGCAATTCTTAACTCCATCTATATCAATAAAAAGCTTACGATAATCTAGCGCGGTTATCGGACTTGTTGGTAAAACATCAGATGCTTTATAAAATTGTTTATCAATTGCTTTTTCTGACTTATCCGAGGCTAATAAGTTTTCAATAGGGAGATTGATTCGCATTCCAAGATCTGTTATCGCATAGGATAACATTTCCAATATTGTTATTCCTGGATCGTGTGTATTATAATCAGTCCATAATCTACTACCTAACTCCTCGATGTATTCAATTCCTTTTTCTTTGAGATAAAAGAAATCCAAATCATCCTCTGAGGCTACTTTTTTAGGTATGCTTATATGTTTTTTTAGTACTGGCATGTTTCTGCTTCTTCAATAGTTTGATTAACACAAGTTTTAACAGTGGTGCTTACAATATGTTTTTTTGCTGACACCAAAATATGCTTAGGGCTAGCTGGGGCAATGATCTGTTTAAAATCAAGTTTTTTGATGTAATTGGAATTATTAGGATCTTCAGGTGTCTCAAGCTCTTCAGGGTGTTTGGCCATTTCGAGTTCTACTAAATAGTCTACATATGCTAATTTTTCGACATAATCAATTAGCATACTTCTGTTCAACTCCACTCCAAAAACAATTTCTTGCGTGGTATCAAAAGCCCAGGGAGATAAAAATTTAATCAAGTCCTCATCCAATTGTTTCTTGTAAAAATTTTCATCCAATTCTTGGTAAAATTTGACACTGACTTTAATAATTACCTGTTCGTATAATGGATTAATCACTCTAGCTTCCACTTGCATGGAATTCAATTGGTTAATATAATTTTGAATTTTATTTAATGTGGCTGTGCTAAGTCTAGGTTCATAGATGTCAAAAACATTTTTATCAATGATATCTGGTATAACCACTACAGTTACATCTCCCGGTGAGATAAATGAAGTGTTTGATGTGTGATTTAAACACTTGACTCGAAATACCTGATTGAATTGTTGCATGATCAAATGTTCGTAATCCCATAAAGTTACCGCCCTATTTTTATGTCGTAATCGTTCACTAATTCTTCGATAATAATTGTCGTCTGACTCTTCGGGTTTTCCATCAAAAGAATTAAAGGGTTGTTCTACCTTTTTTATTTGAGGTAACCGTTCCACTAATTTAGCAATAGTACCTACCGGCAAACCATTATTAAGATGTCCTAATTCATTGTTCTTATTTACAAATTGTGATAATACCGCTTGCGCTTTAATGTCTATTACCTTACAAACTGCATCATACGATTTATGCATTTTTGCTTTTAACCATATCAAGCCTTCTGGCAATCTGGTATTAGTTTTAGTAGCTTGTTTTGGAATACTGAATTTTACAATTCCAGAAGTCAAAAAGTTGTCGATATTATTTTTTAACACGTAAGTTTCAAGATTTTTCCAATGGTTATTACATAAGATGTACCATTCAATTTTTTGATTCCCCTTAAAGGAATCTGCGGCTGGGTTTTCACTTCCCTCGAGAATTTGGAAAAGTAAAGCTACCTGTTGAGACACTTCAGCATCCTTTAGCCCTATAAAAAGTTCTCCTCCGTGACAATAATCGGGTACTGCATAGGCTGATGTGGATGCCTGGGGATGAAACACTTGTTTTTCTTTAGCTACAACTTTTAAGTAGGTGTGTTCCTCATATTGTCCAAAGGGACCTTCGTGAAATAGTTTTATTCTACTGTCCTCGTAATTTTGTTTATCGCTCGCTATTAGATTAACCGTTTCGCTAGCTGTGTAATCTAAAGTTATGGCATCGGCAAATGGTGTATAAGGATCATTAGGAATTAAAGTCTCCTCTAATTCACTGGACAAGGCTAAAGCATAAATTCTTGGAAATAAAGCGTGCAAAAAAGATTGTCGCAACATAAGTTTTAAGGGGCCACTCTTTTCAATTTCAAAGGTTTGATCAAATACGCTAAAATTTGTTTCGTATACATTATTGTTATCAACGAATAATGTCACTGGGTCTACTTGATTTTGCCAATCTTCCTTGTACAGTACGGCTAAATCAGCTTCAAAATAAGCGTCTGAAGTGACGATCAATTCATCATCATTATTATTTAAAACTATTTGTTTATTATTTAAGGCTCCATCATTGGTTTGAAGATTCTTTGGTGCTTCCGGTTGATTTGCCGTGAGCTCTTGAATATCAATGATCTCAAACATTCCTTCATTAAAAATTGTTCTGCTCGTGGTACCTAGATACTCTTGTTTATAAGCTTTATAATGTTCTTTGAAAGAATCTGGTGTATTTTTCCAAGAAATAGACACCTCTATGGATTGCCATTTTTTTTGAAAAGCTTCAGGATAATTGATAATAAAAGAAGATCCTTTAACAGGCTGTGTCGTAAATGGATAAAATGGTTTCTTTGTATTAAGCACCCCAGTATCACTATCTAGTTGTAATGAAGTTACCTCTTTGACATCTAGGTTGATCTGCACCGTGCTTACTTGTTTTTTCACCAACTTTCGAAATAAATCGTGCCCAATTTGGTTTTCCGTCTTTATCAAAAAACGAATCACAGGTAAGGTGGTATCAAATCTTTCCTGATGAATTTCTTGATCGTAATTTACCACCGCAGGTGCATCCTTGGGAATTTGAAACACCAAGTGTAATTGATTGGATGAAATCCTCGAAGAAATATTGCTAATAGATCCGTTATTCTTAAATGGCAAATTTTGCCGTAATTTTAGATCACTAAACCATCCATCACCTGTACTATATTGGATCCTAAAATTATCTATTAACTGATTACTAGAAATGCTTTTGTTGGGCAAGCCCAAATTCTCCGCAAAGTGAATAATCACTTGGACGTTTCGCTCTCCTTCGTTAAGATTAAATAAAGGCGAAGCTATTGCAAAACCGAGTTTAGCATCCTGTAATTCTGTATACTTTTCTTCAGTAGAATTATAGCCAAATGGTAACCAATAACTAGCGTCATCCGGAAGTGCTTCTCCCTGCCCGTCTAATGAATTGGCAATATCACTATACTTAATTTCACCTGTATAAATATCGTTATAAAGGCTTTTCAATTGAGACACCTGGGTTTTATTAGCAATCAGCTCTTCTAAAGTTTCGTAGATTCTTTTATTACCATTAGCATCCTTACCTCCTTCTAATTGTGTGCCCTTTTCAATTTTTTCTTCAAAAGTTCGTTTTGCTAATTCAAAAATAACGTGTGCTTTATCTGGCTCTGCAGGTAGTTTATGTATTTGTAAAATTTCTTTGTAGTAAAAGTCGAGGTGTCGTTTGGTTATTTTATTAAATCGTTCTTTACTAAACTCCAATAACTTTAAAAAACAAATCAAAAGTGTCATATGTGGAGTAACGCTTTGATCTATCGTTAGAACCGCTAATGTGTTTTCAATGTTTTGTTTGATTAATTTATAAGCGCGTTTTTTTCGCTTAGGGATTGCGGATTCGCTAATCTCAAATTGATTAAAAAAATGCTGCCAATTCCCTGCAGAATTACTATGATCTGTTACTTCAAAAAAGTTTACTTTTTTAGCAAAGTTATAGGTAAAAAGAACCCAGTCTGCTACATCCAAGTCTTGAAGCTCTAGCTTGTCTGGATTTAATTTATCATTGTAACGTTCCTTTTGATCGGTACCGTTTCTTTTAAAAATTATATTGTCTGTATGTTTAGCGTCGTTACACATAAATCATTATTAGATCATTGAATATTTGTACCCTCTTCCTTATAAAAAGGAAACACTACATTTCTTCTTGAATTTGTGGTTCTAATGATATATTCTATCTTGATTAAAAGTTTACCCTCCAACTCATCACTCTCTGAGATATCTATTTTTGTAACCTCTATCCTTGCTTCGTGATATAAAATAGCAGTACGTATTAATTCTGAAACAAAGGTTTTTAAGGTTAAATCCAGAGGTTTAAACAGGAGCTCGTCTAAATTACACCCATAACCGGGAACCATTATACGTTCACCTAACTTGGTGGTTAACAGTATTTCTAAACTTTTTACAATATCTTCTTCGTCCGAAGTCATCACTAGTTTGTTACCCGTCTTGGTAAACTCTGGCGGAAAACTCCAACCTGTCCCTAAAAAAGAATCTTTTGTATCCATAATTAACCTCCTATTAGAACTGTCGCACATCCCAAAACTATAGTGCCTCCGTGAGCAGTGCTGTCTCCCATTCGGGCAGCAGGCATACCTCCTATAAACACTGTTCCTGACCCCATTACAATAGTATCTGGTGGACCTGTACAAGTTGCCATATCACCCACTCTTGCAGCAGGTAGACCACCAATCAGTACGGTAGGTTCTCCTGCCGGTAAAATCGGACCGCCAACGTGTGGTACGACCCCAGTCACCAATGGACAAACGTGCATATCTGTTATTCTCGCTGCTAATGACATAAATGGTTTATTCTTTTATTATTTATTATTAATTGATTTGTACTAAAGATCCCTTTAGCACAGCAATTGCACTTGTGGAAACTTCAGCTCCTGCAGCACCCTCAGCCTTAAATTCTGCGTTGGCAGTAATATTTACATTTGTACCTTCAATATTAACATCACCCGTCGCTTTCAAATTGATATCTGCAGCGCTTTCTACCGATACCCCATCACTGTTTAGAGTTATGATATTACCGTTTTCATCTTCTATTACTATTGACCCCTGATCTTCATCCAATACAACCTTATTACCGTTGGGAGTTTCAATAGTTATTGAATTTTTATCATCGTTAAAAAGCAATTTCATCTCGCTTCTTGTTACAAACCCTTTTTCGTGATTATCATCGCTAGCCACAATAGGAGCAGTTTTAGCACTACTATGTAACATCCCTAAAACCACAGCATCATTAGGGTCATCATTTATAAAACCTACGATTACCTCATCAGAAATTTCAGGTCTAAAAATCGCTCCTCGGTTGTCTCCTGCATCAAGAGAGGCTACTCTACACCAAATCCCTTGTTCTTCGTTATTAATAATAGGAAGCTGAACCATGATTCTTTCTTCTCCATTAGGGTCATCTTCTAATTGACTAACAATCCCTACTTGTAATCCACATATCCCTGATAGCAAACCTGAAGCTGGTAGTGGATTGATGTCATAAGTTTCTGAAAACCATTTTGGATCAATGCCAAATTGTGCATCTGTTGTCCAATTACCTTCTTGTATCTGGTGACTCACTCCTGTAATATAAGTCGCTCCATTAAACCGATCTCCTACACCTTCAAGATTTAATAAAACCCCAGGTTTCACTGAAGGTATTCCCTGAAATTTTACCCTACCTCTAATTTTAGAAAGCTGTTGAAACAAGAGTTTTGCATCGCTCCAATCTTGTAATTCTGTAGATGTCAAGGCACCTCCGTGTCGCAATTCTAAGTTTTCAAGGCCTACCACCGCAGCCAAGTCTGAAGGGGACAAATTGCCGTTAAGTGTCACTGACGGATCTGCACCTTCTGCTTCTAGTACCTCCTGATCTGCTGAGCTCCATCCATAAGAGGTTACTTTATCAATTTGATTTCTGGCATCAATTTCTGCATCCAAATCTAAAATGGTAGCACCAAATGTTACGGTCTCCACAGCTTCTGTGCTAAAGTCTGGTTTAGCTATAGTGATCTTGCCATCATCTGCAAAACAAAGCTTTCCATTTGCTTGTGCACGAGTTACCAAGAAGTCCCAGTCCGAAATGTGATATTGCACTAGCTCTTTGTGTTCATTATTAGTAGCTTCTACCTCTTTATCCAAACCATAGCTGTCTAATATCTCTTCCATCATATCACTATCTTTGACTTCATAGTAATACTTACTCTTACGACCTATAGTAAGTTTTACACATTTATCTTTACATTCTAATATGAGATAAGAGCCATTTTTTCGAATTTTAATATTGTGCTTTATGACAATTCCTTTAAATACAGTTTCTTCATCGGAGTGATAACCCGCAGTTATTTCTATTTCAGCTCCAGGAACAAAAATTGATTCATTACTTAGCTGAAAATCTCTGTCTGCTGGCGTTCCATCAACCATAATCAATTTAGCAGTGGGTATTCTGTTAACCTCTTTTTCTATCGCTATCGATTTAACCTGGTACTTTTTAGATAATTCACTTCCATCTACCAGTACCTTAAAGGTTACCAAATCTGCACTCTTTGAGGTTTGTATTACGCTTCCTTCGGCCATAACTAAGAGATTTTTTCAATTGGCGGAAAGAAAATTTCCGATCCTACTTCAAGGTTGCGAAATGATGTTAAGTCATTAACTTTAGCTACTTCAAGGTAGTATTTGGAGTCGCCATACACTCTATGAGTCATAAGCGGAAGTGTATCTCCTTCTTTAACCGTTCTAAGATGAGTCAAATCTGGTGACTGATTATTTTCTTTAGCTACTCTTAAGTCATCTTCTACGAAGCCCTGGAATTTTGCCTTAGCAACCGCTCTAATAGGTGTGCCATCAGGTTTAAAAAGTTTAAACTCAATGCTCATCTCTTTAAGACTTCCTTTGAATAAAAGGGTGCCCCAAGAGATTACTAAATAGTTTGGTTTATGCTCCTCGCCGTTATAATCCAGTATAACTTTCTTGAACTTTTCAATATCATCGATGATACCTTCGCCCTCATCTTTGAAGACTTTATCATCCGAACTACTGTTAGGGTCTGTGCCATAATGAACAATAACACCTGATCGATCAAATAAAAACTCTAGTTCGAGGTCCTCGGGTAGCTTTTTATTGAATTTAGGAGCTAAATCGCTTGTACCCGAAGCCTGATCCTCATTTTGCTCAATTTTATAATTAAACTTATATTTTTCAGGATTAACAAGTGTTGTAAATTCACCATCCCCTACCTTATCATTAAATTGAGGATCGCTATACGCTACAACTTTAAGTTTTTTTAATTCTCCGTTACTCATCTAATTAGCGTTCTGTTTGTTTTGCAATTATTTCCATAATCTGTTCTACACATTCTGCGATTATCGCATCTTTATTAGCTCCAGGTTTTGCAGCAGCTCCTGATTTTTCCTGATCGTTATCTACATTGATTCTGATATGCAGTTCTTTAATTTCTATGGCTCCCATGTATTATGAAATTGTATTGTAATAGTTATATACCAGCTCTATAGTTTCGATCACCACTTTGCTTTCTTCAGCGCTAAAATCTGCTACAGACCACTTTACTGGATAAGCATGAACCACATTCCAAGACAATAATGGTTCATGCTTTTCGTCCAATAATTTCACCATCAAATCAATAGGTTTAAAGTTGAAATTCTCCACTGCATCCTTGCACCAATCGATAACTTTAGAATCCACCAACAATCCTCTTTTTAGCACTAGATTAGGGAACTTTGTCCTTACTGGAATTTTATGCTTAAACCGGTTCTCACCACCTTCAGCAATCTCTTCTGTTTCAATATCAACAGAAAGCCCCGAAACAGATTGAAACTGATGATCTGACTCACTAGGAGAAAGTCCCGTAAATTCAACACTAAAATGAAAACCTACCGGAGGATAGTATGCTGCCATTAGGATGCTATTTTAAGGCTATTGATTGCAAACTCTGCTGATTCAATTGCGATCTCATTGCCATCAGCCTTGAGATCCGTAGAGCTTATTTTAAGCAACCAAGCATCCTCGGCTTCCCAAGTAACCACAGGTTCGTGTTTTTCGTCTAATAAACTAATGGTAAGTGTACTTCTGTATTTTTCTTCGCCTTCTTGAAAGAATACGTTCTTTTTCCACATTTCAAAAAACTGTCCTTTTGTAGAAACAAAAGTTCCTCTTTTGATGGAAACGTTAGCAAATTTGGTCATTCCAGGTTGCTTTTTCTTGAAATAGTCGTTGTCAGCACCGCCACGGTATTCGATAACTTCAGTTTCAAAATCTAATCCTGAAACTTCTGTACAGTTTAGTTCTGTATCTCCACCTATGGTAACCTTAAAATGAAACTTTGGTAATGGATATTCTGCCATGATTTCTGTGTTTTTATAAATCCCAATACGCTACCTTGTTTATTGGCTCGTAAAAGATATTTGTTAATGTTATTTGTTTATTTAGTATTTAAAAAGTGATTAAGCCTCTTGCATTTTATGAGAGAACTTAAGAATGATAAATTCTGCAGGTCTTACAACAGCCATCCCTATTTCAATGATCATATTACCATCTAGAATATCATTAGCAGTCATCGTTTCTCCTAGTCCTACATTAACATAGAATGCCTTATCAGGAGTAGGCCCGGCAAGTGCCCCAGCCCGCCACTGAAGGGTTAGAAAGTTATTGATCATTGCTTTTACACGTACCCATGTATTTTTATCGTTAGGTTCAAAGACGAATTGCTCGGTAGCCTTTTTAATTGACTCTTCTGCCATATTAAAAAAGCGTCGCACTGGTACGTATCTCCATTCTTTATCGTTACCTGCTAAGGTTCTGGCGCCCCAGACTAATGTTCCTTTTCCGGTGAAAGTTCGTATAGCATTTATAGATTTACCTGTAGTATGTACATTGAGATCCATCTGCTCTTCGTGTGAAACCTGAACTGAGGGTTTGATAACATAATTTAAACCAACATTAGCAGGCGCTTTCCATACCCCGCGATCGTTATCTACTCGAGCATACACTCCTGCCATTGTTGCACTAGGCGGTAGTTTTATCGGAATTAAACCTATTTCTGCTTTAACTCTATTGTATAATATATTATCAGAAGTAGCCAGCGTATTTAATTTTACAGTAGTAGATGAACTACCTGACGATGGTAAAGCGTTAATTAAGAGATCTAATTCATCTGTGGCAATAACTGCATCAATTCTGGCTTTTAAAGCATCACCAGGCGCATCTGTAGAATGAATACCCAGTGCATCATAAAGCCCTGGTTGATTTATTGAAATTTCATTTTCAATTTTGGACTGGGTGTCGTCGGCATTTAATCGATCTATGCTTTTATTTAAATCTAGTACCGTTTGCTCTAAATTATCTGTTATCCAGGTATCTAATGCATTGGCTTCCGTATCCGCACTTCCATCGGCACGAGCAATATCTAGAGCAGAGTTTAAGTTATTAGATAGCCCGTTGATATAACTTATAATTTGATTTATTTTACTTTTCAAATCAGGAATTAAAGCAACTGCTTCGGGATCACCAGCCGCATTAGTTACATCCGTTTCTAGGTTGTTTAGATCTGTGATTAAGGTGTCTAAAGTCGAAGTATCAATATCATCCGCAATATTTTGAACAGACTGACGTACGTCAACAGGTGCTGAAACACTTTGCGTAACATCTATTTGACTTTCATCATAGGCATAATCTAAGATAGTATGGATGTACGGGAAATATACTGCTCCGTATTTTAAATAATCCTTTTCAAGGTTAATGCCGTTTCGAACCGCAGCATCCGGATTAACATCAGTGTTACTATCGTTAGTATACTCTTCATCAGAATACGTATCGATAATAGTAAACCTGTCCTGAAGTTCGTTACATTGCGTTAAAGCATTATTATATAAACTATAGAAATCCGTATCACTGTTCAAAGAAGTTGCATCCGGAAAAACTAGCAAGGTGGGTTCATCTACTTTTCTGATTTTTGTTAATCCATCATTTAGCTTAGCAAACTCAACTAAAGTTGCTGGTGTTGCCAAATTGCTATCATACTGATCGACAGAAACAACATAACAAGGCCCTCCTCCATTTGCAAAATACATTTGAAGGGAATAAAACATAAGAAAAGGTGACTTGTTCGCCTCTGCTGGTGGTGTTGCCGATATCACGCCATCCAATACATTTACTGTAATGTCAGATTCGGGTTTTGCTCCGCCAAAAAATGTTTCATACTCTAACATAGAAGTTATTCTTGTAGGAATATTTGCTAAATCTCCTTCAGCCTTTTTTGTTGCTTTTTCGGTATATCCTATAAAAGCTGGAATTGCAGTCTCTACTTGGGCTATGGAAGGAGGAAACTTAACGATCTCCTCAATATAAACCCCTGGTGTTTTGTACGTAGTAGCCATAATTAAAAATTGTTTTTAAATAAAAATTTCAGAATATGTTGTTGTTATATTTGTGTTTTCATCAGTTACACTTTTTATGATATCTGCCGTTGGATTTGGAAATTTATACTTTTCAATATCCGAGGGTAATGGGGGTGTGATATCCGTATCAGGATCAATCTCTATAAAACCTTTTAAGGTCAGTGGCTTCAATGAGCTAGTCTCCAATTCTTCCGCCGCAGCTTTATTGATAAATTTCCAGATGGTTTTTTGATTGTCAAAATGTAATTTAAAGGATGGTACAGGATCAATAACCAGGCTTTTAATATCCTGAGGGTCTGTATCATCTACTGTGATAAGATCTATAGCATTATCACCTATCATTTTTAAGGATAGTACTCCTAATAACCCTTTACTTTTTGCTCCCTCAATAGACTGGTTTATTATCAACTGCCCCGCTGGCGTTGTTATATCTGATGGACCTAATTCTAACATCAATTGTACTTCGGATCCTGTAGTGGTATTTTGATTGTTTATTTGGATATCATACCACACTTGTCTCGTTACTGCTTCAGTGAGCAAAAAATCTTCACTAATTAAATCAGTATCGGTAAATGCTGGTATATATGCGTATGGATTACTTTCAGCGGCTGGTTTAGCATTGGTAAAATAGAAGAATCTATTCTCTCTACTTTTTAAAAAAGTGTAGTTGTCAAATAAATAATCCTTTTTATAGATATAAAAGTTAAGTTGTAAGTCTTCGGGAAGTCGTATTACAGTTTTATAATCATCGCCCTGTTCTTCTACTTTGGCCAATACTAAAATGCGATCATTTTGCTGTCTATAAACTAAGCCATGATTTCGCAATGATTCTTTACAAGCTGGGGTTGGAAGTATATTTAAAAACTCTTGGTAATTATAGGTAGCAAGTAGTTTTTTTTGCTCATCACCTGGCATACTACTAAACATTTCCTCTCCATTATTAAGAAAATAAGAGTGCAATACGTGCACATTAAATAAAGTTTTATATAGTATTTTAAAAGCCATTATTTTCGATTTATACTACCATTAATTTCTGTAATCAAGCTACCTTCAGATTGTGTAACATCTCTTTCAATTTGTAATACGCTCACTTTATAAATAACTGAGGGATATTGCTTGCCACCAAGAGTACCCCAGATGAAATTCATTTCTTCAAAAGAGGGGGTAAAAAGTTCTACCGTAAATTTGAAATCGCTTACTTGATCCATTCCTTCAAGATCTCTATCAAAATTGGTGTTAGCCTGGGTAAATATTCTTTTGGATTGAAAAAATTCAATCACTTTGGAGATATGTTTTAAGGATTCGGTGTAGGTGTCTTTATTTGCAGCAAACATGATAAAAAGGTTAAGGTTCACTTTATGATTTTTATACACAACCTTAGTACCTTCTATGTGGTGATTTGAAATATTTTTTAATGTTGGCTCTTCTTGTATATGTAAAAGCGTAAGTAATACATTGTTTGTATCGCCTTGATTGCCCTGTTCGGACTCAATAAATGCTATGTTGTCTAATGAAATTGGTTTTTCATCAATTTCAGCATCAAAAAATGTATTTAACTCTTCGGTTACTATTTGCAATACTTCAAAAATCATGTAGCCCTACTTTTTAAGAATCATTATATTTTCCAAGAATTTGCCTTACGCTAATTCGCGGGTACTAATTACTTTACCGTATTCCGAAACAGATTTGGGGTGGTTGTTACTGTTTGTTTAATTTACACAGGGGGATTGTGCAAACTTGGTTGATATAAAACTATAATGAAACGTTAAAAATAAGCCTAGTTAAACCCCCTAATCTTAATAGGTAAAAGACTTTATTTCTATGGGTTAAATAACCCTTGGCAATTACTGTTTTACAGTAAACCAAAAAGCTACAAAGCATAACCGTTTGATTAACTGAATTTTAAACCGAAATTAATATTTAGGAATACGGCTAAAACGAACTTTAGCATTACTTGTTTTAAATAATAATAGAGCATTAGTAGTGACCTAAACTGTTGGAGCTATAAAAAAATATCCCTAAGGGTTCCTAGGAATATTTATATTGTAAATAAAAAAATTAGCTCTTTGCTTATCCTAACCAACCATCTCTATCCAAACTTCGATATTGGATCGCTTCTGAGATATGACTCGGTTGAATTGCATCGGAAGTATCAAGATCTGCAATTGTTCGAGCTACTTTAAGAATCCTATCATAGGCTCTTGCGGATAGATTTAAGCGCTCCATCGCTGTTTTTAATAAGTCTTTGGAAGTTTGGTCCAAAACACAAAACTCACGAATTTGTTTTACGCTCATCTGGGCATTATAATGTATATTAGGATGTGATTCAAAACGCTTGGTTTGAATATCTCTTGCTGCTGTTACTCGCTTCCTAATCTCCACACTAGGTTCCCCTCTTCGTTCTTCACTAAGTTTATCAAAAGGTACTGGGGTAACTTCAATATGGATATCGATTCTATCCAATAAGGGTCCCGAAATTTTACTTAAATAGCGCTGCATCTCAGCAGGTGAAGATGTAACTGGTGCATCAGGATCATTAAAATAGCCCCCCGGACTAGGGTTCATACTAGCTACTAGCATAAAACTTGACGGGTAAGTTACCGTAAACCTCGCTCTAGAAATAGTTACTTCTCTATCTTCAAGAGGTTGTCGCATTACCTCTAAAACACTTCTTTTAAATTCTGGTAGTTCGTCTAAAAACAAAACCCCATTGTGTGATAAAGAAATTTCACCGGGTTGTGGGTAGGCACCTCCTCCAACTAATGCTACATCTGAAATGGTATGGTGTGGACTTCGAAATGGACGCTGAGCCATTAAGCCAGCATTTTCTTTGATGCGACCTGCCACACTATGAATCTTGGTAGTTTCTAAAGCTTCATGCAAAGACATCGGAGGAAGAATACTAGGTAATCGCTTGCTGAGCATGGTTTTTCCGCTTCCTGGAGGACCAACAAGAATGATATTATGACCACCAGCAGCGGCAATTTCCATACAACGTTTAATACTTTCTTGCCCTTTTACATCCGCAAAATCAAATTCAGGATTATTGAGTTCTTTATAGAATTCTTCTCTCGTGTCTACTGTAGTTCTTTCCAAACCCTCTTTACCTTCAAAAAAATCGATAACTTGTTTAATGTTTTCAGCACCATAAACTTCTAGATTATCCACTATTGCGGCTTCTTTCGCATTTTGTTCAGGCAAAATAAATCCTTTAAATCCTTCTTCTCGTGCTTTAATGGCTATGGGTAATGCTCCTTTAATAGGCTGTAGACCTCCATCCAATGATAATTCTCCCATAATCAAATAATCACTTACCTTTTCAGGTTTAATTTGATTACTCGCGGACAGGATACCTATGGCTAGGGTTAAATCATAAGCAGAACCTTCTTTTCTAAGGTCTGCAGGAGCCATATTTATAGTTATCTTTTTACCCGGAAGTTTGTATCCATTATTTTGTAATGCCGCAGCTATCCTGTAACTACTTTCTTTAATGGCATTATCAGGTAGTCCTACTAAGTGATAGCCTATTCCTTTATCAATATTAACCTCTACAGTTATGGTCGTTGCTTCAACCCCAAAGACAGCGCTTCCAAAAACTTTTATAAGCATGAGTTAGATTTTCCATAAAAGTAAAAAAAATGTTAACTATCGGCTAGAAAAAAATAATCCCAGATCTGTAAAACACTGGGAGTACAAAATTAAAACAGAAGTTGCACACTATTAGGATAATATACGTATGCCGATAGGTTCGTGTACAACCTCTGTTTTTTATGGTCTCATCTAAAATTATAACAAACAACTACACTACCGCCTCACGATGAGTTTGAAACAGTTTTTCGTTTAAAAATCGTAAAGAAGAAATCTTATCCTTGGTATCTACCAATAATGATATATTATTATTACTACCTCCATAGGAAATCATACGCACAGGTATGTATCTCAATATTTCAAAAAGCTTATGGGTATGCTTATCATTAATTACGGACTCACCCACGATGCAAATAATACTATGATTACTTTCTACTGTAACTTCTCCATATTGTTCTATTTCTTCTAAAATTTGATCCAAATTTGCTGTATCGTCAATAGTAATGGAAATGGCAACCTCTGAGGTGGTAATCATATCGATCGATGTTTGAAACTTATCAAAAACCTCAAAAATTCTTCGAAGATACCCATGAGCCATCAGCATTCTATTGGACTTTATTTTTATAGCTGTTATATTGTCCTTAGCAGAAATTGATTTTAGCCCTTTTTTGTAGGTGGTATTACTTATGATTGTTCCAGGCGCATCGGGTTGAAAAGTATTTTTTAAAGTAACGGGAATATCTAAAGCTACTACCGGAGAAACAGTTTGTGGATGTAATATCTTAGCACCAAAATAGGCTAACTCCGCTGCTTCGTTATAGGTCAAATGCGAAATTGGATGTGTTTCTTCTACATAACGAGGATCATTGTTGTGTAGTCCATCGATATCCGTCCAAATTTCTACTTCTTCTGCATTAATAGCTGCAGCAATAATAGTTGCCGTATAATCACTACCTCCTCTTTTAAGGTGACTAATATTTAGTTCTTGATCCCTACATACGAAACCTTGTGTTATATAGAGTTGAGAGGAATTGGTAAGTAGTTTTTGAAGCTGTGTACCGACATTAGATATATCAGGATTTTCAACACAAGAAACGTGCATAAAATCCTTAGCATCTAAAAATGTATTCTCAATGCCCAAAGATAACAGGTATTCAGAAAAGATAGTTGTCAATAAAAATTCACCATAAGTTACGATACTGGAGTATGTATGACTACCATATGGAGCACTAGCCTTACCATATAGGTCGGTTATGAGCGCTGAGATTTTCTCTTTCAGTTTGTCTTTTAGGTTGCCGTCTACGAATAACTGTTCGATGACTCCTACATGTTTATCTTCTAAACTATGAAGATTTCTGGCAATGGCTTCGGTATCGTTAAATTTTACATTATCTACTAAACGAACCAATTGATTTGTAACTCCAGACATCGCGGAGCAAACTACTATCTTTCTTTCCTCATCATTGGTAATTATATCTTTTACCCGAATTAAATTTTCGACAGATCCTACTGATGTTCCTCCGAATTTTAAAATTTTCATAATGTGTCTTATCTTAGAATACACTGCATAATTAATTAAAATTGAAGGAGGAATAAATATTTTAATATAAAAAGTATATATTTGTACAGTTTGTTAAATAAATAACAATGAAAACAATTACGGATTGCGTACACGATATCATAAAGCACCAACCTTTTTTAGAAGATGCCTTACACAGAGATATCATTAATTTTAGTTCACTTGCCACAGATTTACAACCTCAGGTAGAAAAGATTATGAGAAAACCAGTTAAACCAGGTTCTATCATTATGGCATTGCGAAGATATCATCCTAAACGCATAAAAAATTTAGAAAATCTAAGAAACTTAGGAGATATAGTAGTTCGGTCTGGAATTACGGAATATACTTTTTTAAATTCCAATACCATCTTAGACAGTCAAGCTAATCTCTTAAATAGCGTTAAGGATAAAAGTAAAACCTATTTTACGTATTCGAGTAACTTTCAAGAAAGCAATATCTTAGTGTCTTCTACCCTAAAAGAAACCGTAGAAGAGCACTTTAAACAAGAAACCTGTATTTCTGTAATGGATGAGCTATCTTCTATGTCAATCGCCTTACCTGATGACAGTTCTAAAAGTATCGGTTTATACTTTTACATATTTAGGTTACTAGCCTATGAAGGTATACCCGTTTTTGAAATAATTTCTACCTCAAATTATTTTACCCTATTTCTTGAAAAAGAATATGTAAATAGTGCTTTTTTATTATTAAATGAGATTAAGGAAGGTTAACTTCTAATAATAACAAAACCCTGAATATAACATTCAGGGTTTTTAACTATAATTACTCTATATTTTAAATTACCAAATAGTAACTCTTTCTTCTGGAGCTAAGTACATTTTATCACCTTCTTTAATATCAAAAGTTTCATAAAATGCTGGCACATTTAATAGGGGTTGAATCGCTCTAACCTGTCCTGGAGAATGTGGATCTGTTTTAATCTGAGTTCTTAATGCATCCTCTCTAATCTTGGTTCTCCAAACTGTTGCCCAAGACATAAAGAATCTTTCCTCTGGTGTAAATCCATCTATTTTGCCCGGTCTTCCATTTTCTTCAAGATGCATTTGTAGACCATCATACGCAGCTAATACACCGCCTAAATCCCCAATATTTTCTCCCAGCGTAAATTTACCATTGATAAACACACTGTCCATAACTTCGATACTACTATATTGCTCTGCTAAGGCGTCTCCTCTTTTAGTAAATCGCTCAAGATCTTCATCTGTCCACCAATTTACAAGATTACCCTTAGCGTCAAAACGTGCTCCGGAATCATCAAAGGCATGTGAAATTTCATGACCTATTACCGCTCCAATTCCCCCATAATTAACAGCTTCATCAGCAGTATAATTATAGAACGGTGGTTGTAAAATAGCAGCGGGAAAAACGATTTCATTAAATAGCGGGTTAAAGTATGCATTTACTGTTTGTGGTGACATACCCCATTCTGTTTTATCAACAGGTTCTCCAATTTCTTCAAATTGTTTTTCTTGAGCCCACTTACTCACAGCAGTCATATTGTCAAAATAGGACTTATCCATAGAAACCTCCATCTTAGAGTAATCTTCCCAATTGTCTGGATACCCTATTTTTACAGTAAACTTGTCAAGTTTTTCAATAGCTTTTAATTTGGTCGTATCCGTCATCCAATCTAACTTTTCAATTCTTACCTTAAAAGCCTTTATTACATTCGCAATCATTTTCTCCGCCTTTTCCTTAGCTTCTGGTGGAAATTTTTCATCTACATATAACTTACCTAACGCTTCTCCCACTGTACCATTTACAGTCGCTAAGGCTCTTTCATCCGCAGGTCGCTGTTGCTTTTGCCCTCTTAAATATTTGCTGTAAAATTCCCAATTTGCTCTTTCGATATCCGTAGTTAATCTACTTGTAGCACTATTAAAAGTGTCCCATTTCACTAAGGTCTTGATATCTTCAATTGGAGTTGATTTTAAGAAATCATCTAAAGCTTTGGTGTATTTTATTTGAGTTACAAATAAGGTATCAAATTCTTTAGTAATACCTAGATCTGAAATCATCTTTTTAAGATCAATTGAAGAAAGTAATTGATCCGCTTCTTCAACAGTTCTTGGATTATTATAATTACGAGCATCTCTGCGCTCTTCTTTAGTAAATCTTGGTTCCGCCAACTGCGTTTCCATTGCCAAAATTTTAGCTGCACTTTTTTCTGCCTCTGCTTCTGAATCCCCTAGCATTTTAAACATTCTTACAATATGCTTTTTATACTCTTCACGTATTTCTTTAGATTTCGAATCTTGATCCAAATAATAATCTCTATCCGGGAGGCCTAAACCATTGCCACCAAGATATACGGCATTCATTTCGCTATTATTCAAATCTCCTTGTACTCCTAAACTAATGAAAGGCGAAGACACTGAAGGGTTTGATGCTAAAACTGTTTGTAAATCCTCTAGATTCTTAATCCCGGCAATAGCCTCAAGTGCTGGTTGCAAAGGCTTTATACCGGCTTCATTTCGAGCTACGGTATCTAGTTTAGTGTCAAAAATTGCGATAGCTTTAGCCTGATCTGTTTCAGGACCGTATTTTTTACTTTCTTTTGCACTGTTTAAAATTTCTAAGACATCTTCGTCAGTTGATTTTCTGAGCACACCAAAACCACCCCAACGGGTTCTATCTTCAGGTATCTCAGTATTCTTCATCCAATTTCCATTTACGTAGTTATAGAAATCATCTTTTGGACTTACAGAAGTATCCATATTTTCTAAAACTATTCCAGGTAACTTTGCATCAATAGCCGCAGTTTCCTCTTTTTTAGCTTCTTCTTTACAGCCCACCAATACCATGGTAGCAGCAGCAAAAAAACAAGCTCCTTTAATTATTTTATTCATTGTAGTAAAATAAGTTATGAATTAATTATCTCTTGTTTGACGCGTAAATGTAAGAATCGTTACTCACAATGTTTTGTTAAAAACCGTTAAGTATTTTAAGAACAACAAATTAAACTGAAATCTCTACTTCAGTATCCTGGAATCAAAGCTAAAAACTTCAGTTTTTAAAAGTTCTAATGCTGAATATTTTGATGATAATGGATTAAGGATAACATTATATTCCTGAGGCACGATGGTACTAGGGACTCTAAGCCCTAATGAAGTATCTTCCTCAACCCATTTTGTTACAATTTTATGTAATGCTATTGGTCCTGGAACTTTATGCCAATCCTTCGGAAGCTTTTCAATATCGATTGTAGTTATTAATTCATCTGGTACGCTGATAGTAGCCAAAGCCATATTATTTGGAAAGTAAGCAATTGGTATGTGTGCCAAAACTTCAAGAGTAGCTAATGCGATAGTAGTACTGGTATATAGTACTGATAATCCTTTGGGGTTCCATCGTCCACCTACTGTTTTAGCGCCTATACCAGATAGGTCACTAATATATTTTTGCTTTGATATTCTATAAAGCAGCATTACGCAAAAATACCGTGTTCAATTCGAACTAATTCTTCATTTAAAAGTTGAAAACCAAATGTGGTATCCAAAAGCTCCTTTGGTTTTTTCATGGCTAATGCATAATTGGGATGCTCCATCCATTTTTTAAATTTTGGTAAATCACCAAACACAGCTTCTCCTTTCGCGTATAGTTTGGCGAGTTGAAGAACTTTAGCACTGGCCTCAACACCTAAATTTTTACTAAGCGCATATCGCTGTAAGGTTCGTTCTGACATATGTAATATAAGCGCTAATTCTTTTAGCTCAAAACCAATAGTTTTTGCCAAATGCAGCAAAGACTTTTTATCAATACCATTTCTGGATAATTCGATAAAATCATAAATATTCCTCAACGGAATATCAATGTTAAGGTAACGAAGCAATCCTTTATTTGTAAAACCGTCTTGCTCTAATGGAGTAACTGCACTCATGATATGTTTTATGACAAAAATACAAAAATAAACGACAATTGTCAACCGATAAGCGTAGTTTACTTAGACTATCCTATTTTTAATCAAAAACAGTAATCTGTAACCCATATTTTAAAAAACAAAACAATTATTAAAATTATGTTAAGCACCGTATTTAAAGGCTTTTTAGCTATCTTATAAGTATTACACCGGGTAAATTCTGAAAAAAAGTAAAATTACTTGGGCTGATACAATGTTTTTACGTATCTTGTCGTTGATTTTAAGTTATACAACGAATTAAATTATATATTTATAAGAAAATTCTTACTTAACAATGGTTTAACCCTAAAAACCGAACCTATGAAAAAAGCACTACCCCTACTATTAATGATGATGACGTTCGTGGCGTTTGCCAATGTAAAAATTGACATAACCAGTAAGTTGATGTCTGTGACCGAAGATACGGTGATTGATGGACTTGATGAAAACACCGATGAAGGCGTTATTTTTATAACCGAAAGCTTGCACCTAGAAGCAGGCGCAAGATTAAAAATTAGAAATGCTTGTTTAATTATCTTAGGAGATCTAACAGGTAAAGGAGTTATCGATGTAGATAGCTCTGCTACTATTACTTTAGAAGGAAGTGAAAGTGGTCGAATTAGTTTTATCAATAGATTTTTAGCAGACAATACGTGTCAGCAAGACGCCGGACAAAAAACATTTAAAGATATCAAAGAAGTTCCTCAAGGTCTTACCTATAGTTTATATACGATGTCAGGAAGACTATTAGATAAAGGAAAAGTTGACGATTATATTCATAATTATGTTGATCCAAAAACATATTTAATTAAAATAGAAGGTTACAAATTAAAGAAAATTGTCTTTAAAGGATAATCTTAACAAAGAAGTAAAGGAAAAAATTTAATCCGCAGTTTGTACTGCGGATTTTTTATTTTTGGGTCAAATACAACGTAATGATATCTGTACCCGAAGCCATTTCATTTATACAACAAATCCCAATTAGCCATAAAATACAGGAAGTTCCCTTGTCCGATGCTGGGTATAAGATCTTAGGGCGCACCACTGTTTCTAAAATTAACATGCCCCCTTTTCGTCAATCTGCTATGGACGGATATGCAGTACAATTACACAATTCTGCAGCCTACAAGGTCATTGGAGAAATAAAAGCTGGGGATGCTGTAGACATCGAGCTGGCTCAGGGAGAAGCCGTAAGAATTTTTACAGGTGCGCCAGTACCAAAAACTGCTAATTGTATTATAATACAAGAACATACAGAGAGAAAAGGTGATTATTTTATTGCCACCAAAAACTATACAGCAAACCAAAATATTAGACCTGTTGGAGAACAAATCAAAGAAGGTGATATCGCTTTAAAAAAAGGGACAATGTTAACACCTGCTGCTATTGGTTTTTTGGCTGGGCTTGGCTTTGCTAAAGTACCCATCCTACCAGCACCTAAAGTAGGAATAATTACTACAGGAAACGAACTTGTGGAACCTGGTAATCCTTTGCCAACTGGCAAAATTTATGAAAGTAATACTATACAGCTACAAGCTTGTTTAAGTAAAGCAGGTATAAACGGCATAACCACTTATAAGGTTCAGGATGACTATCCCAGTACCGTTAATACCATTGCAAATGCTATGGCTAATAATGACCTTATATTAATAAGCGGTGGAATATCCGTTGGCGACTATGACTTTGTTAAAGAAGCGCTCCAGGAATTAGCTGTAAAACAAACTTTTTACAAGGTAAACCAAAAACCTGGTAAGCCCTTATATTTTGGCACTCATGACCAAACCTATATCTTCGCCTTACCAGGAAATCCAGCTTCTTCACTTACTTGCTTTTACATTTATGTAATACCCTTGCTTCATAGACTTTTAGGATATCCTCATACCGGACTTAAAAAAGCAGTTTTTAAACTATCAAAAGCGTTATCAAAACCCGGTTCAAGAGCCCAATTTTTAAAGGCACAGGTAAAAGATGGCGAATGTCATATTTTAGAAGGACAAAATTCATCGATGTTGCATACGTACTCAGTAGCTAACGCACTCGCCTATATACCTGAAAACCTAACCAGTTTACAGGCTGGAGAAAATATTGAAGTTTATCTACTCCCTTAATTACTGTAACATAAGCAAAACTAGGAAGCTAAAAATGTCATAAAAAATCAAAAGTCATTTTTCTATACTTCTTTTTCGTTATATCTTTATGGAAATAACGGTTATTTGATGTATACTATTAAAAGTCGAATATGGATTGAAGGTGAAGCAGGTGTTTTTCTAGGTTACGGTAGAGTTTCACTTTTACGCTTCATACACACCGAAGGTTCGTTATCCAAAGCTGCTAAGAAAATGCAAATATCTTATAAAAAAGCCTGGAGTCTGATTGATTCTATGAATCAAAATGCAAAAGAACCCGTAGTAATTACTGTAACCGGGGGAAATAATGGCGGGGGTACATTTGTTACTCCCTATGGATTGGATATGATGAACAAATTTGAAGCTATTAATAAGAAATGTATGGCCTTTCTTAAAGATGAAATAGAGACCTTAACATCTACAGATGAGCACTGATAACTCAACATATAGTTTAATTCTTCTTGCCGGTGGCAACAGTGAACGCATGGGTGAAGATAAAGCACTTAAACTTTTAAAAGGAAAGACTTTTATAGATCATATTCTTGAGGCATCTGAAGAAATAACTGATCATCAAATGATTATATCTGATCACTTAAATCATCATAAGCGATATGAGTATGTTCTCCCGGACCTAATAAAAAATAAAGGCCCCTTGGGTGGTATTTATACAGGTTTGTACCACAGCAAAACCAAAGTCAATTTTGTCGTAAGTTGTGATACTCCCTTTATTAACAAAAAGGTTTTTGAATCGCTATTACTTCACAACAATCCTAACTATGAAGTAATACACTATAAAAATAATCCGCTTATTGGAATCTATAAAAAGGAGCTAAGCAACTTCCTTCACCAAACCATCGTGGAAGATAAATTAAGTGTTAGAAAAGCCTTAAGTCAAGTAAAAACGAAAACAATTCATAATAAGCATTTAAATCAATATGTAAAAAATATCAACACACCTGAACAATTTACGAATGCCCTCAAGAACTATTAAAATATTGTATTTTGGTCCATTAGCAGAGATTACCGGTAAAAGTGATGAACATCTCGAAATTAAACCTGGTCAAACAGTTAAAGACTTACTTGATCATTTGAGTAATTCTTATAATGCATTACAAGACCAATCCTTTAAAGTAGCTGTAGATAAATCGATAGTTTCTGAAACTAATCAAAGTATCGATGAAGCTGCAGAAATTGCATTACTCCCCCCTTTTTCCGGAGGATAATACAAACCATTAAATTATCAGTGAAAATTAAATTGAATTAATTCATGAAAAAAATAAAATCTGTATTTGTAAACGGCCCGATACCGCCTGAGTTTATTGCCAATTCCATTGCAAAACATCAGTCTAAAACAGCAATTGGAGCACATAATATTTTTTTAGGACAAATACGTGCAGATCAGCAAAATAATAAAGAGGTCAAAGCCATAAATTACACTGCTTATGAGGATATGGCAAATGAAGTAATGTATACCATACGAGAAGAAACCTTTGAGAAGTTTGACCTTAGCTGCATGCATATTTATCATAGTTTGGGTACGGTTTATCAAGGAGAAATCTGCCTCTTTGTTTTTGTTTCTGCACCACACCGCAAAGTTACTTTTGAGGCTATCGAATATTTGGTAGAGCGAATCAAAAAAGAAGCACCGATTTATGGAAAAGAAATATTTAGTGATGAGTCTCACCAATGGAAAGTAAATACATAAATGGTTGATATCACGCACAAAAATACGACGCTAAGACAGGCTATAGCTCAAGCAACTGTTTTCGTAAGCAAAGAAGCTACAATTGAAGCTATAAAAAACAATACAATCCCTAAAGGAAATGTATTTGAAATGGCTAAGACCGCTGGACTTTTTGCAGTTAAAAAAACCAGTGACATCATACCAGACTGCCACCCTATTCCTATAGAGCACACAGAAGTTCAATATCAAATTGAGGGGCTAAAAATAATAATTGAGCTAAGCATCAAAACGATTTATAAAACTGGTGTTGAAGTAGAAGCCATGCACGGGGCATCTGTTATTGCGCTAACCATGTATGACATGCTCAAACCGGTGGATAAGAATGTTCAAATTCAAAACATAAAGCTACTCGAAAAAAAAGGAGGTAAATCCTCCTACAAAGATTCAGGCGCATCATACTCTGCCACTGTAGTAGTATGTTCAGACTCTATATCACAAGGTAAAAAAGAAGATAAGGCAGGAAAAGCAATCATTGCTAAACTTAAAAGTTGTAATGTTACTATAGATGAATATTGTATTATCCCAGATGAAAAATCTGCAATACAAACAGAAGTTAATCGAGGAATAACACGTTCTGACCTCATCATTTTTACTGGAGGGACAGGACTTTCACCTAGGGACCAAACACCTGAAGCAATTTTACCCTTATTGGATCGAAGAATACCGGGAATCGAAGAAGCTATCCGCAATTATGGACAGGATAGAATGCCTTATGCTATGCTTTCTAGAAGCGTTGCTGGGGTTATCGGAAAAAGTCTAGTTCTTGCCTTACCGGGATCAACCAATGGAGCTAAAGAATCAATGGATGCCATATTTCCTTCGGTACTTCATATTTTTAAAGTACTTCAGGGAGAACGACACGATACTAACACAAACTAAATCATATTTGAAATCATCACAAGACATATTACAAGATACATTTGAACGAAAACACTCGTATCTAAGAATATCACTTACTGAAAAGTGTAATTTAAGATGCACCTATTGTATGCCCGAAGCAGGTATTCCTTTGACACCTATGCGTCATTTGATGAATAGTGAGGAATTATATACTATCGCCAAAACTTTCGTTGATTTGGGCGTCAATAAAATTCGACTAACCGGAGGAGAACCTTTGGTGCGCAAAGATTTCAAAGATATCTTACATCAATTATCGACCCTGCCAGTAACCTTATCCATAACAACAAATGGAGTATTAATTGATAAATATATCAAAGATCTCCAGCAGGCTAATATGCAAAACATTACTATTAGTCTTGATTCCTTGAAACAAGAAAAATTTAAACAAATCACTCGTAGGGATGAATTTCAAAAAGTAAAAGAGAATATTGATTTACTATTAGCATATAATTTTAAAGTAAAAATAAACGTGGTGCTCATCAAAGGTTTCAACGATGATGAAATCATTGATTTTATTAATTTAACAAAAAACACACCCATTAATGTTCGGTTTATAGAATTTATGCCTTTTGACGGTAATCAATGGAACAGAGAAAAATTAGTACCACATAAGCAAGTACTTGATATTATTTATGCAACATATCCTTTGCAGGTCAATAAACTTACTGATGCACCAAACGATACCTCAAAAAACTATACCATAACCGACTTTAAAGGTAGTTTTGGGCTTATCAGTTCCATAACCAATCCCTTTTGTGATACGTGCAATAGAATACGTTTAACCGCTGATGGAAAGATTAAAAATTGTCTTTTTTCTGGTGACGAATTATCCCTGCTTGAGCCTCTTAGAGATGGTAAAAATATAGTACCTATTATCAAAAAAGCTATTGCCAATAAAAAATTTGCAAGAGCAGGTATGGATACCCCTGAAAAAATTGATAACCCAGAATTACATACTGCCAATAGAAGTATGATTTCTATAGGGGGATAAAACTTTGTTTCGATAAAATTGGTATATTTATATAGCGCTGATCACTATAAAGTTAGCTTAGTCACTAAGAATAATGTAATCCCTATATGATTAAAAATTACTATGAGTAGTACTTCCAGACAGAAATCTGAAGCTGTTAAATACGCATTGTATGGTGCTGCTTTTGGACTCCTTTTTCCTTTCTTAGCTACAACCTTAGATATCTATAGATTGGAATTACCATTTGCATTAAGATCATTTCTCAATGTTCAAAGAATAAATCCCATTCATTATATCATTGACACCGCCCCACTATTTTTGGGATTCTTTGCCTGGATAGCAGGTAAAAACCTAGACAAGCTCCATGAAAAAAATTTACAAATACAAAAAGCAGCCAAAGCAAGACAAGATTTCTTAGCTAATATGAGCCATGAGATCAGAACTCCTATGGTTGGTGTTGTAGGCATGATCGATTTATTATCAAAAAACACTGAACTGACAGATATCCAAAAAGAATATGTCTCTACAGTACAAGAGTCTTCATTAAACCTATTAAATATTCTCAATCAAATCTTAGACCTATCTAAAATTGAATCCGGAAAATTTAGTCTCATCCCTGCCATCATCAACTTCAAAGATCTCATAGATCAAAATGTTGGACTATTCCTGGCTACTTCCAAAGCCAAAGGGCTTCAACTAAATGCAAGCTATGCAGATGAATTACCCGAAATAATTTTGGCAGACGAGAATCGACTTTCTCAAATATTATCGAATCTTATTGGTAACGCCATCAAATTTACCTATGAAGGCGAAGTACATATAAAAGCATCTCTTAAAGCTAAAAAAGGTAAAGTACTTACGATACTTGTTGAAATCATAGATACTGGGATTGGAATAAGCCACGAAGATCAAAAAAACCTTTTTAGTAGATTTAATCAATTCAATAATCAGGTTACCTTGTCAGGTACTGGCAGTGGCTTAGGTCTTGCAATAAGTAAAAAACTGGTTAAATTAATGAAGGGGCAGATTGGAGTCACTAGTAAAGAAGGTAGTGGCAGCACATTTTGGTTTACATACACCGCCGAACAAACCGATGTTGAACTTAAAAAAGAAAAAAACAAAAGCTTAACCCTAAAAAAAGAGCCGCTTAATCTCAATGTTTTATTGGTTGAAGACTCTGAAACAAACATTTTGGTATCTAAACAAATATTAAAGTTTTTGGGTTGCACTACAGATGTGGCTAAAAATGGCCAACAAGCTTTAGACATGTTCGAAGAAGGTAAATACGACGTTATTCTAATGGATATCAATTTACCAGAGTTAAATGGAGTTGAAACCACTAAAATTATTCGAAAGAACTATAAAAATGTTCCACCTATAATTGCCCTTACCTCTAATGCCTTGCCCGGGGATGCTGAGAAATACACCCAACAAGGGCTAGACGATTATATTACAAAACCATTTACTACTGAGATATTAGATATCAAACTGAAAAATTGGTTTGGCGATCACTTAGGATATCATTAATAGTTTTTAACTAAGAAGCTTTAATATACTTCGCTAGAATTTAGTATCTTTTACTATAGAAAAAGAAAACGATTATTTATTATGAATAAAAAAAGAAAAATTTACAATTGGCTTTTGCTACTATGGCTTTCAATTACGGCCAATAGCTTTTTATTTGCCTTTCAAGAAGCAGATATAAAACAAGATTTTAAAGAATATAAAGGTACAGTTGTAGATAGCGACAACAATGACCCACTTACTGCTGCTACAGTATCTTTAGATGACAGCAATATTTCCACAGTAACCAATAGTGATGGGGTATTTTTATTAAAAATCCCAAAAAACATAGCATCTGGCTATATACGTATTTCGTATTTAGGCTATCAAGATAAGGCGGTGCCATTGGCCAACTTTACCAAAGATGATTTTGAAATAAAAGTAGATAAAACCATAACGGAGTTATCAGAAGTTAATATCAACCCTAAAGATCCTGAAGCTTTAATAAGAGCAGTTATGGACAAAAAAGGTGAAAATTATTTTGATCAAAACACAATAATGACTGCGTTTTACAGAGAAGCTATCCGTAAACGAAGAACATATGTATCCCTATCTGAGGCAGTGGTAGATATTTATAAACGGCCTTATGTGTCCGGTAAAAATGATTTGATAAAATTGTTCAAAGCCAGAAAAAGTGCAGATTATAAGAGGTTAGATACAGTTGCTGTAAAACTTCAGGGAGGACCTAGTAGTACGCTTTATATTGATTTAATGAAAAACCCAGATAACGTTTTTACCCAAAACATGTTGGAATATTATGACTTCAGCTTTGCCCCCACTACAAAACTAGATGACAAATTTATCTATGTACTGAAATTTAAGCAAAAGCCTAATGTTATAGATCCCTTATATGAAGGAAAATTATATATCGATGCGGAATCGCTAGCTTTGAAAAGAGCTATTTTTAAGCTTAACACAGAAAACGAAGAAGAAGTAAGCGAAATGTTTGTGAGAAGAAAGCCTTCTAATGCTGACGTATACATTACAGAGGCTAATTATGATATCAATTATAGAGAACATAAAGGTAGGTGGTATTATAATTATGGGAGAATTGGTCTCGAAGTAAAAATTGACTGGGATAAAAGACTATTCAATTCTAAATATCAATTAGATGTTGAAATGGCGATAACAGACTGGCGTACTAATGAAAATGAAACGCTTAAAGCTCGTGATCGATTAAAATCATCTGTCGTACTTGCCGATGAAGCTGAAGGTTTTTCGGATCCCGAGTTTTGGGGAGAATACAACGTTATTGAACCTGAAAAATCAATTGAATCCGCAATCAAAAAAATAAAAAGACAGTTGAGAAGAATGAATTAGAACGCGTAGAAAATATTTTCAGTTATAAAAAAGGCACGATAATCGTGCCTTTTTTATATGCTATAATTATTTTTAACCCCTAAACTCATATAACATTTTACACACATAATCGTTAATCTTTTAAAGACCTAATTTTTGAAATATATTATCTACTGTTTTTGCTTCCTATGTTTGCCGCAATTAGCTGAAGGGCAGTATACTTTAGGAGCTTCAAAAGCAAAAGAAGATTTTACTGTTTTTGAAAACATTTTACTACAAGCCCATCCTGGACTTTATGATCATATCTCAAAGGACCTCTTATCGCAACTACTTACCAAAGAAAAAACTAATCTTTCTGATAGCATCACCGATATTGAATTATATAAGAAATTATTAAAAATCTCTGACCCCATAGGAGATGGTCATTTGCAATTATTCGCACCAGAGAAATTAAAGATTCAAACCTACTATTTTCCTATTATAGTTAAGATTATTGATGGTGAATTCTATACGGATACCAATGATTTTGAACTCCCTGTAGGGACAAAAATAACCGCTATAAATGATATTCCCGCACCCACGATATTAGCTAGATTAAAGAAATATGTCCCTACTGACGGACATAATTTATCCCGTAAGCACCGTGAAATAGAACTTAAATTTGGACTGTTCTACGCCTATGAGTTTGGAATAGTTAAAGAGTTTAAAGTTTCTTATGAAAGCCAAGATAACAGCATATTACAAAGCAAAGTTATACTTGCAGAACCGTTTATAAAGGTGAGGTTAAGAAACGCTAAGCGAAGCTCGTACTTTGCTGCATTTCATCAACAAAAAAATGACATCAGGTATTTCGAAAAATACATAGGCAATAAAGATCCCTACGTAATTTATAAAGACGCCCTAAAAACAGCAATATTAGTAGTGAACTCATTTAGTGTTGATATTAAGCCTTTTAAGTCTAAATTGGTGAAAATTTTTAAAGAAATAAATAAAAGAAAAATTGAACACTTAGTCATTGATGTACGAAACAATGATGGAGGGTACAGACCTAATGCCATCCACCTTTATAGTTTTTTGACAAATGCTATTTTTAAACAGCGAATCAGCGAATTTGTGGCCACATTATCCATACCGGAGAAGGATCATATTATTAGAGCACCGGGAGATGGAGATGTATACCTGAGATCTAAGTTTCATCAACATCCTGTTATTGATGGATGGGAGATAAAATTTGACGAATTAGAAACTATAATGGTTCCTAACAAAAATAAATTTAAAGGAAAAAACATCTATGTATTAACAAGTGGAGTCACCTTCTCGGCAGGTACTGAATTTGTGTTAAATGCCAAAAATAATCCTGAAATTTTAGTTTTAGGCGAGGAAACTGGTGGTGGATACTATCAACATATCGGTGATTATCCTATATATTATGAGCTACCTAATTCTAAAATTGTTGTTGTTTTATTTATGCAAAAGGTGATGCATTATGTAACAGATAATACCTTGCCAAAGCATAAGGGTATTTTACCAGACAAGTATATTAAACTAACAGTCGAAGATCTAAAAAAAGGAACAGACCCAATTTTAGATTATATATATAGACTCATCAGTCCTGTTCATTATAAGTATTAATCAATATAGGTATTAACACTTAATGTAAGTTGACAACTTTGCTTTAATCTATCTTTAAACTTTAACGCTATCTTCTCATCATTAAACTTCATTGCTTCAGTAATACTAGTTGAAAGTATCAATTCTCCAATAAGATACTCAACCACATAATTTTGATCATCTGTCAATAAGACGTATTCCGTAGTAATATTCATAGGTTCTACCTTTGCTATCATAAGCAACAATCAATTAAAGCTACCTGGTGTTAAAATTAAAAGTAAATACGCTTGAAAATGTTGGTACTAAAAAATAGTTTTAAACATAACTATTAACATTAAACATTAATTTTGAACCATACCAATAGTAAAAGAACCAAATTAAGCACAAAAAAAACCGATTATAAAATCGGCTTCTTTGTTGAGTAAATTGAGTTTGTATAATACTCTATAATCTAGGCAAAAACTGGTTCTATTCTTCTAATCAATCCGATTTCAATAAAATGCTTGATTTGTTCTTTGTCTCCCAACTTATTTGTTTCGATAGGAATCCACCCATCTATTTTTATTAAATCATTGGGATTACTGCTAAAAAACATTTCATATTCAAACCCTTTACTTGGTGGTGGCATATTAATTTCAGGATTTGGACCATTTTTCATTATATCTTCTATTCGCTTTTGAACAATTTCTATTTTTGAACCCAAATCCAAATTTTCCGTTTCCTTATGCACTTCTAAATTTAGAAACTCGGTAACTGAAGCCATAATAATTTCATCTAATTTCATATCACAATATTTGGTTACTAATAAACTGGAGCCCCTTACATCTCAAGGTGTAACTTTAAAAAGCTATGTTTTATTATCGAAACACCCTGTTTTTTTGATATGTAAAACTATGAATTATATAAAACTCACAAAAAGAACCCTTATTAAATTTACGTTTAACGAAGGATTATTATGATTTCCAAAAAAAAGTGCTATCTATATTATGGTATTAGGATCAAGTAAAGCATTAAAATCCGAATCTTATAGCTAAAAAAACCGGCCACAAATAGGTGGCCGGCAACACAAGAAACACTTAAAGTCACTAAGACTTTAAGGCTTCAACACTAAGTTTTGCATAACTTTAGTAGTCATCTATTTGATTATTATGCCGTTTTAAACTAAATTCATTCAACAATATGAAGTGTACGCACTTTTTTTATAGATAATTTCCGTTGATTAGGTATTAAGCTAATGAATACTACTAAATTAAATAAAACTTATGACCTAATAGATCAGGCCAACGCGGAAGATCCTAATCAAGAAATGGTCAAATCAAAAGCTTTACCCAAGGAATTGATATATGGAAGACGTATGACTCAAATGCTTATTGATTATGTAAGAGCGCCTTCTCTTGCCTTGCTCATTGCCACCAGAGCTCAGCATATTTGTAGATGGCAAATTCCAAGAAGTAGATACCCAAAAGATCGAGTAGGATATTTACAATGGAGAGAAGATCTAAAAAAATTTCATGCTGACAAAACCTCATCCTTACTACATCAGTTAGATTATGATGCAGACACGATACAGCGAGTGTCTTTTTTGCTTCAAAAAAAACAATTGAAAAAAGATTGGGAAGTACAGTTATTAGAAGACGTAGCCTGCTTGGTATTTCTTAGGTATTATGCAGAGGATTTTATTCATAAACATACTGACGAAAAAGTTGTATCTATTCTTAAAAAGACCTGGAAAAAAATGTCAGAAAAGGCCCGAAAAAAAGCAATAGAGTTTAACTACTCTTCGCCCCTTAATCAATTGCTCAAGGAGGCTTTGGAACAAAATTCATAAGATTAAAACCCAGCTATTCAATTTCTAAATAGCAAATAGCGTTTCTTCCTTTTTAGAATAACACAACCTATAGTCAAAAAAAAAGCGTATCTTAAATTAGCTGAAAGAAGTAAAGCAATTATCTATGCGTCAATACTTAGGAGTACTTTTTATGATACTTTTTAGCTTATCTTGTATGGGGCAACAAAGTACAGATAAAAAGATAAGTTATGGTAAGGCGGTTAATATTGCGGGTAGGCAACGAATGCTTACTCAAAAGTTATCCAAAGCTTACTTTTTTAAATTGTTAGGCTATGATAACTTTGTAATTCAAGAAGAAATAGATTCTTCTGTTACCCGATTTTTAAGTCAACTTGATTATTTATCCAACAATTTTAAAGGAAAAAATTACACGCATCATTTTAAAGAAATAAGACGTGAGTGGAAAAGTTTTTATCGCCAATTAAAACGCGCCAATGACACTACAGCAGCCAGGTATATCATAGAATACAACACTTCTCTCTTAACTCACTCAAATAATATAGTACGAGAAATTGAAAGTGAATATTACCAGCAGAAGGTATTTTCCAGGGCAGATAGTTCTAGACAAATTGCAACAGAAAATTTGATTGAGATTGTAGACATTTCTGGCAGACAGCGAATGCTAGCACAGCGAATGTGCTTGTACTATTTAGCTTCTAAACACTTTAATAACGCAAACGACAGATACATAACCCATGTTAAAGAAGTGTATGAAGAATTTGAATTGAGTATCATTAAGCTTTTAGAAAGTGACTTCAACAATTCCAAATCAAGAATGCATATTGCGCAACTTTTATTTCACTGGAAAGGAATCAAAGAAGAAGAAAGCAATCTATTTTCTAAACAATTTGATATTGGAGACCTCTATGAAATCACTAATAATTTAACCAGCGTATTTGAACAAATAACTGCTATTTATCAAGAAATATATGAGACTAAGGTTCAATAAAGCGATACTATTTCTTTTCTAGCTTTCCAATGACCTCCTTGCGATAATAATCAATGATGCCATCGATTGGTCTTCTAATAATATTACCGACCGTTAAATGATAAGGCCATACTGCAGCTCTGATGATATCCTCACTAAAATGAGCTATAGAACCAATAAAATGAATAGGTACACTCTGTGCCTCAGGAAAGCAAAGCACTCGGTTTTCTACAAACTCTTGGATACCCTCAGTAATTATTTTATAGAAATATCCATTTCGCTCACTGGTAAAAATAAACTCTGCAAATGAAGCGAGATACGTGTTAGGATTTGATTTTTTGTATAAATTTTCTTTAATACTATCCGAAGAAAGGTCAAATCGTTTCCCAAAATCTTCAGCAACCTCAGGCGGCATTCGTTTATAATAATAATCCCTGATTAATCGTTTACCAAAGTAATTACCACTAGCCTCATCCATCAACACATAGCCTAAAGAATCTACTGCCATGTGAATTTTATCACCATCAAAATAGCAACTATTGGAGCCTGTTCCTAAAATACATACAATACCCGGTTCTGTAGTAGCTGCATACACTGCGGCAACCATATCTTCTTTGACGATTATATCAGCTTTGGTGAAAAATTCTTTAAACACCTGCTCTAAAAGTTTTCTTGGTTTTTCGGTACCACAACCAGCTCCATAGAAATGTACAGCTTGTACTTTATCTTTATGAGATCTGAGCTCTTCATTTTTTTCTAGACGCTCTTCTAAAAGTGATTGTGCAAAAACAGCAGGATTTAATCCTTCAGTCCTTGTTTTAAAGACTATTTCACCTTGCTGGTCTAATAATATCCAATCACATTTTGTGGAACCTCCATCAGCTAATAAAATCATTCTAAAATTATTTGTAGTTAAGCAAATGAACACCCTGAGTGCTTGACTCAGGGTAATCAATATTATAAGTTACCTACGTGCGTTGATAAGTCAACTAACTTCGTTGAATATCCAAATTCATTATCGTACCAGGCAATAAGTTTAAAGAAATTATCATTCAAGGCTATACCAGCGTTAGCATCGAAAACAGAGGTATGAGATTCTCCGACAAAATCTTGAGAAACAACATCCTCTTCCGTATATCCAAGCACTCCTTTTAGTTCATTTTCTGATGCATTTTTGATCACTTTCTTAAGATCATCATAAGATACTGATTTCTTCGTTCTTACTGTTAAATCTACAACAGAAACATCAGCAGTTGGTACTCTGAATGCCATTCCGGTAAGCTTTCCTTTTAATGCAGGAATCACTTTTGTCACAGCTACAGCAGCACCAGTGGTGGAAGGTATGATATTAGTCATCGCACTCCTTCCTAATCTATAATTTTTCTTTGAAGGCGAATCTACTGTAGCTTGAGTAGCTGTTGTAGCGTGTACGGTCGTCATTAAACCTTCTTCAATACCAAAATTATCATCAATTACCTTCGCTAATGGAGCTAAGCAATTAGTTGTACAAGACGCATTGGAAACTATCGTATCTGTGTTTTTAACATCCTTGTGATTTACACCCATAACAAACATAGGAGCGTCCTTAGAGGGTGCTGAAATGACTACTTTTTTTGCTCCAGCCTTGAGATGTGCATTTGCAGTATCTAAAGTTGTAAAAATCCCGGTGCAGTCCATTACCACATCTACACCTATAGCATCCCATTTCAAATCCTCTGGATTTCGCTCTGCAGTAACTCTTATTTCTTTACCATTAACTACCAGATTTCCATTTTTCACTTCAATTGTACCATCAAATCTTCCGTGAACAGAATCATATTGTAATAAATACGCCAAATGCTCAACGTCTAAGAGGTCATTAATACCAACTATTTCAACATTATCTCTTTTAGCTGCAATTCTAAAAGCAATTCTTCCTATTCTTCCAAAACCGTTAATTCCTAATTTTAAGGTACTCATATTTTTATTTTTAGTGGTTCGTATATTATATTTTTATACTGATGTTATATCAGCTACTTTAATGAGCTGATCATGTTTATGTATTCTTTTTTCTAAGGCAGTGGTTAGTGGCACCTGAGTTACGGTTTTATGCACTATACCTACCATAATTTCTCGCTTGCCATCCATAAGGGCCTCTACTGCTCCCACGCCTAATTTACTTGCTAATACTCTATCATAACAGCTTGGAGCGCCACCTCGTTGAATATGACCTAAAACGGAAACTCTAATTTCATATCCTTGTAAGTGTTCTTCAATATATTCACCTAGTTCAAATATATTTTTACCCGATTTATCTCCTTCTGCAACTACAACTATACTTGATGTTTTACCCGAAACTTTACTTCTTTTTAAAGAATCTAATAAACGCTCTACACCAAGATCTTCTTCTGGGATTAAAATTTCTTCTGCTCCTGCGCCAATACCTGCATTTAAAGCAATATCCCCAGCGTCTCTACCCATAACTTCAATTAAAAATAGCCGGTTATGAGAACTGGCAGTATCCCTTATTTTATCAATAGCTTCGACAACGGTATTCAATGCAGTGTCGTAGCCAATTGTATAATCTGTACCATTAATATCATTATCTATGGTACCTGGTATACCTACCACAGGAAAATCAAATTCTTTAGACAATTTTAATGCTCCTGTAAAACTTCCATCCCCACCGATTACTATTAACGCATCGATATTATGTTTCTTCAAATTATCGTGGGCTTTTTGTCTTCCTTCAACCGTTCTAAATGCTTTAGATCTGGCAGATTTTAAAAAAGTACCTCCTCTATTAATAATATTTCTTACGGAACGCGCATTAAGAGGCTCTATTTCTCCATTAATCAATCCTTCATAACCTTTGTAAACACCAAAACAATTAAGATTGTAGTAACTGCAAGCACGCACCACTGATCGAATGGCTGCATTCATCCCTGGCGCATCCCCACCAGAGGTCAAAACTGCGATATTTTTCACCTTTTTTATCATTCTTTATACTCAAAGCTATTGTTAATGTATCTAATAACCTAATTTGTTAAAAAACTAAAACGTTTTCGGTTAATAAATTCATTTTTTCTTGTTTATCACAGTCTGTTTTTGAAGTATTTTTAAAATTACAGTTAATAATAAATCTTTATTTCAAAATACAGGTTTTCATGATTTATTACTCCTAAAAAAGTTCTAAAAAATAAAAAGAACCCATAAATATGAGTTCTTTTATTAACTATAAAGAAGTATTGTTATTTACTCCGCAATAAGGATCATATACTGCCAGGCGTCAAGCTTATACGTACTGTTTGGTTTCAATTCCAACTTTTCTTGACTGAGATAGTCTATATACTTACCAGTCTCTTGTACCTTAAAAGAAATTGGCTCATTGGATACATTACCAATGAACAATACTATTTGTCCTTCCTTTTCTCGTTTAAAAGCTAATACACTTTTGTCATTAGAGGTTTTTAGGTCTTGATACTTTGCTGCCTTCTTACCCCCATGTAAAGCAGGGTTTTCATTTTTAAGGGTGCCTAACTTTTCATATAATGGAAAAAACACGCCTTTCGTTTTTATGATGGTATCCTTTTCAAAAAACAAAAGTCGCTTATCCATATCATACTCTTGACCAGAATATATAAGTGGCATTCCAGGCGCCACGTAGGTTAAGGCAGCGAACAATTCTTTTGCCGGACCTAACCGTTCTTCTACAGTACCATTCCAGGAGTTTTCATCGTGATTTGAGGTAAAGTTCATTAAAATATCATCCTCAGCATACATTGAATCTATTTCAACCATTCGCTTATCCCAATCCAGTGCAGTAGCCTTACCCTGAGCAATAGCGTTCATTTTATGATGGGTATCCCAGTCATAGCCCATATCAAAAGCTTCTTCCATCAATTCAGGTTCCCAACCTTCTGCTAACATAAACACGGGTTTAATAGCTTCTAACGCTTCAACCGTTTTATTCAAAAAATCTACAGGTACCATACCAGCCACATCACATCTAAATCCATCCACATCTTCCTGTTCTACCCAGTATTTCATAGCATTGCGCATGGAAGCCCTCATTTCCATATTATCATAATTAAGGTCAGCTACATCTGTCCAGTCGGTTCCTTCGGTGTGCACTATTTCTCCTTTGTCATTTTTGGTATAATACTCAGGATGTTCCTTTATCCAATGATGATCCCAGCCGGTGTGATTTGCCACCCAATCTAAAATTACATAAATGTCGTTCTCGTGCGCTGTTTTTACCAATTTTCTAAAATCTTCGATGGTCCCAAACTCTGAATTAACCTTAGTATAGTCCGAAACTGCATAATAACTACCCAAAGACCCTTTACTTTTTGTTGTTGAAATAGGATAGATCGGCATAATCCACAAGATTTTGACCCCAAGTTTTTTCAGTTGTGGTATATCTTTAGTGAATTCATTAAAAGTACCTTCTTCTGAATATTGTCTGATATTCGCTTCATAGATCACGGCCGTTTCCATAACTTCATTATTCATCGGAGCAATGGAAGTTGATGCTGTAGTATCTATAACGTTTTCAGTCGGCTTCTCCTCTTTTTTTACGTCTTTGCAAGAGATGGCTATAGCGAATATAGCAAGCCAAATTAATAATCTATTCATGTGTTTAATTTTTGTGTTACATTATCTTATTTAAGTGTTATGATCATAGGTGTTTTAGCAGGAATAAAAATCTGCGAGGTAAGATCCATGTTGGAATCGGTTATGATATCTGTACCCTTTTTAAAATCCTGTAAACCTTCTTTATATCGTTGTGTATTTATGGTATGATTTTTTAAACTATTATTGATGATTACCATTACCCGATGATCATCATTATACCTAAAATATACATAGACGTTGTCTTGAGGGATATACTGCAGTAATTTACCACTATGAATCACGGAATTTTCCTTTCTCCAATTCAGTATTTTTTTTGTAAAGTCAAAGTAAGTTTGCTGATCTTTTGTTCTTCCTCCAGCAACTGCCGCGGATAAAAAGGCATTTTGACTATCGCCAGCCCATCCACCTGGAAAATCTCTTCTTATATCACCATCCCCTTTATTATCCTTATCTCCCAGCATCCCTATTTCATCGCCGTAATACAATTGTGGTATGCCTCTTGTGGTTAGGATCAGCGTCAAGGCCAACTTATATTTATTAAAATCGCTTTGAAAAATATGATTAACTCTATTAGTATCATGATTCCCTACAAAAACCATAAGGTTATTAGGATCTGGATATAGAAAATCATTTGCAAAATTTTCATAAGCCTTTATCATACCTTCATTCCAGTTGCTATTATCTTCATTAAACATGGTACCCAAAGCGTCATGTAGTGTAAAATCCATCACAGCCGGTAAATGGCTATTATAACCTGTAATGGCGCCAATTTTACTATTCTTTTGCCAGTAGGATATTTGTGCTTGATCGTGCATCCAAACTTCACCTACGATATTAAAGTTAGGATACTCATCCATAATTGACTTGGTCCATTGAGCTATTGCCTCTTTATCATTGTAGGAATAAGTATCTACCCGTAATCCATCTAGATCAGCATATTCAATCCACCAAATCGCATTTTGAGTGATATATTGTAATAGCATAGGGTTACTTTGGTTCATATCTGGCATAGTTGTATCGAACCATCCGTCCATACAGCCTTTTGCATCAACTTTAGCTGCATTGTTATCAAACTGTGTGGTCATTCTATAGTTGCTTCGTCGAAACCCCTCTGGCCATTGATGTATCCAATCTTTAGACGGTAGGTCTTCTATTAACCAATGTTTTGAACCCCAATGATTGGTTACATAATCCATAATCAATCTCAAGCCTTTTTGATGCATAGCTGCAGACAGCCTTTGGTAATCTTCATTGCTTCCATATCTAGGATCAATTTTATATAAATCGCTTTGAGCATAGGTATGATAGGAATATACTGGTTCATTATCCTCTAATAATGGCGTACTCCAAATCGCAGTTGCTCCTAACTCTTCGATATAATCTAAATGATCAATAATTCCTTGAATATCTCCACCGTGTCGGCCTCCTGGATTTGACCTGTCTACATTTTCTATAGTGTTTTTGGTTGTATCGTTATCAGGATTACCATTCGCAAACCGGTCTGGCATAAGAAGATAAATAACATCACTACTATCAAAACCAGAACGGCTTGCCGAACCCGACTTTCTTTCTTTTAATTCAAATACTTTGGAATATGCTGTCTTACCATCATTTTTAAAATGTAAAGTATATGCTCCTGGCTCTTTATTAGCGGTATCTATGGTCACAAAAATATAGTTTGAGTTTTCTGTACGTGAAATATCGAGAATCGATATATCCTCACTCAACACTTCATAATCAGCTATATCTTGCCCATAAAATAAGATTTGAACCTGAGTGGTATTCATACCACTCCACCAAAAAGGTGGTTCCATGCGATCTACCTGACCAAAAGAATTCAAAGAAAAGAAGAATACAGAAAATATAATTATGATTTTGATACTATGCATTGCTATTAATTTTAAACCACCTCTTCATTTTTTTTTGGATCAAACAAAAAACAGTAACGTTCTGTTTCTAGAATAGTTTTTCCGTAGTTAACCTTGGTGAGTTTATTGATTTATTAGTTATTCAATTTATGAGGTAACTAATCCATTTGGAGCAATAGTCAATGGAGCCCCATCAACCATAATTTGCAACTCCGATGAACCCTGCAAGGTAAAAGTTGTCTCTTGTTGTGTTACATCTACTTTAAGAATTTGATTTCTAAAGTTTACCTTGAAGGAATACCCTTGCCATTCTTTCGGAATTTTAGGTGTAAAGGATAGCGTATCATTCTTAACTCTCATACCTCCAAAACCCTCAACAATACTCATCCAGGTACCCGCCATACTTGTTATATGCAGTCCCTCTTCTACTTCCTTATTATAATCGTCTAAATCTAGCCTTGATGTTCTTAAGTAAAACGTATATGCCTGATCCATTCGGTCCAAGGAAGCAGCAAGGATACTATGTACACAAGGAGACAAGGATGACTCATGCACCGTAAAAGGTTCATAAAAATCAAAATGTTTTTGAAGCTCATCCTTCGTAAAATGATCCTCAAACATATAAAACCCTTGAAGCGTATCTGCTTGTTTAATGTAAGGAGACCTCAATATACGATCCCAACTCCAATGTTGATTGATCGGTCTTTGGGATGCATATAAGTCTGCCACAGTGATCAATTCCTTGTCCAAAAACCCATCTTGTTGTAAAAACACTTGGTATTCCTCGGAATACGGAAAATACATATCAGAGGCAACATCTTTCATTGCTTCTATTTCCGTATCTGACAATTTTGTTGATTTAATTATGCGTTTATAATCTTCAGGGTATTCTTTTTTTACTTTTTCAAAATTTTCGATGCAATACTCCATCGACCATTTAGCTAGGTAATTCGTATACCAGTTGTTGTTGATGTTGTTTTCATATTCGTTAGGGCCCGTAACACCGAGAATAACATACTTGTTCTTATGCGTAGAGAAGGTGGCTCTTTGCTGCCAAAATCTAGCTACGCCAATCATTACCTCCAGACCTTTTTCCGGTATATAACTGTAATCACCAGTATATCGGGTATAATTATAAATCGCAAAGGTCATGGCTCCATTACGATGAATTTCTTCAAAAGTTATTTCCCACTCATTATGACATTCCTCTCCATTCATAGTAACCATGGGATACAAGGCTGCGCCTCCTGAAAACCCAAGTTTTTCAGCATTTTCTATTGCTTTTTGTAAATGATGATAACGATACGTCAATAGGTTGCGTGCTACCTGATGGTCCTTGGTAGCCATATAAAATGGAATACAATACGCCTCAGTATCCCAATAGGTACTTCCTCCATATTTTTCGCCTGTAAATCCCTTTGGACCAATATTTAATCGTTCGTCTTTTCCAAGATAAGTTTGATTTAATTGAAAAATATTAAATCGAATACCTTGCTGTGCTTTTACATCACCACTAATTGTAATATCCGCTTTTTCCCAAATCTTTGACCATGCCTTTTTTTGAAGCGCTAATAAAGTTTCAAAGCCAGCGTCAGCCGCTTGATTAAGTATATTCTCACTGGCGGACATCAAATCCTCTTTGTCATGGTTTAAATCAACGGTATAGCCTCCATATTTTAATAGTGTCATGGTATCTCCCTGCTTGATTTGACTTTGGTAGGCAATACTTACTTTATGCGCTGATTTTTGCAGTTGTCCGGTTAATTGTTGTGGAGTATTGTTGATAAATAACTGATTATGCATTCCTGTACACACATGGAATTCCGTTTTCATGGTTTTGGACAGGATATGAGCAGAATCTTGATGAGTTACTACATCATAACTATCCCAAAATTGATCATCCCAATTGGAATCCTCATTAGTAATCCCAGCATCAATAAAAGGTTTAACTTCGATTGTTGCATTCGTATTTAAAGGAGTAATTTCATATTTAATCGCTCCTACTTCATCAAAATCTAAACTCAAAAAGCGAGTTGACACTACCTTAACCTCAGTATCATTAGGCATCAAAGCGGTAAATGATCTTTGATACCATCCTTCCTTAATGTTCAACTCTCTTTTAAAATTGTGTACCTGCTTACAGGTATGAAGGTCCAGTAAAGTTCCATTAATTGTTACCTCTATACCAATCCAATTCGGCGCATTAAGCACCTTTGCAAAATACTCAGGGTACCCATTTTTCCACCAACCCACTCTAGTTTTATCCGGGTAATATACCCCAGCTATGTAACTCCCTTGAAAAGTGGGACCCGTATACGTTTCTTCAAAATTAGCACGTTGCCCCATGGCACCATTTCCTATACTAAATAGGCTTTCTGACGATTTTACTCTTTCTGCTTCGAATCCTTCTTCAATAATCGACCAGTCGTCTGGTTTAATATAATCCTGATTCATTTTAAAATATCTTTAGTTGTTTTAAGTCTTTTCTACTCCTAAAATTTGAAAGGTTTTACCCCTCAGTAATTCAGGAGTTTATAAGTTGATTAATAAAGTCTTGATGTATTTGGGTGAAATCGGCAAACACATAATTCGCCTCGGTCAAAACATTTTTGTCACCAATACCGATACTTATCATACCGGCATTATTAGCAGCTTGTATTCCTGCAAGAGAGTCTTCAAAGACAATGCATTGCTTATTAGGCACCCCTAATTGACTAGCTCCCAGGATAAAAACTTCGGGATCTGGTTTTGCTTTAGTTACGTTGGTTCCGTCAACTATGGTATCAAATTTAGAGTATAACCCTACTTTTTCTAAAATTATGCGCGCATTTTTACTTGCAGAACCTAATGCGATCGGCTGATTTTTTGAACATAAAAAATCTAATACACGGGGAACATCTGGTAATATCTCGGATTCATCCATCGTAGCTATGTAGGCCAAGTATTCTTCGTTTTTATCATTCATTAATTTCTGAAATTGATCTTCAGAAATTGAAGTATTACCCCATTCTAAAATTTTCTCTAATGATTTTACTCTGCTTACACCTTTTAATTGCTCGTTTTGTTCTTCTGTGAAGGGAATACCTAATTCATTAGCTAAATTTTGCCACGCCAAAAAGTGGTACTTTGCAGTATCTACAATGACTCCGTCTAAATCAAATATGAATCCTTTTCTATTCATTATTCATTAATTACGATAGTGCCACGATCGTGAACTATCAATGTTAATAATCCAGAAACAATCATACTTATACCGCCTATGATCAAGGCATAAATTGTTTCATTTGCAAAAAAAGTGTTTAGCAAAAATCCCAGAATTGAAGCAGCTACTATTTGAGGAATCACAATGAAAAAGTTAAAAACACCCATGTAATACCCCATCTTTTTAGGAGGCAATGCTCCCGCAAGCATCGCGTAGGGCATCGACAATATACTTGCCCACGCTACCCCAACACCGATCATAGATATGATTAAAAGTTCTGGTGTATTAAAAATGGTAATGGATAATAAGCCTAATCCACCTAAACATAAACTCACCAGGTGTGTAATCTTTCTACTCGTAAACTTTGCCAAAACCGGTAATAAAAATGCAACCAAAGCCGCCACACCATTATACACGGCAAACATTACTGTAACCCAGTCGGCACCATCATTATAAAGTTGAGAGGTAGGGTCAGTAGAACCATAGACATAACTGGTCACTGCTTGTGTAGTGTAGATCCACATCGAAAATAATGCGAACCAGGAAAAAAATTGTACCACAGCCAGTTGTTTCATCGTTTTTGGCATATACAGAAGATCCGTCATGATAATAACAAATCCGTTTATACCAGATGACTGCCGTATATAAGCTGCAAGGAGAAATAAAATACCCACCAGGAGGATCCCTCCTGTTAAAATATACAATTCCTTATCTAGATTAAGATAAATTAACCAACCGTTACTAATCAATCCAAAGATAGTCATGATAAAACCTGACTTATTTAATTTTAAAATTCTATTGGAATTTTCCTGTGGTGTTAGCTCTCCAGCGGTCTCAGGGATATGGTCTTCAAAACTTTCAATTTCCTGAGGTGAATACTCTTTTGATGCAAAAACAGTCCATAACACAGCAGTTAAAAAAACGAAAGCTCCTATATAAAATGACCATTTTACAGAATCCGGGATTACCCCTTCTGCCGCAGTATTACTAATACCTAACCACTTAGAAAATATATAAGGTAAGGCCGAACCGATAACAGCTCCCAAACCAATAAAAAAACTTTGCATAGCAAAACCCTTGGTACGCTGAGATTCTGGCAGGTTATCTCCCACAAATGCTCGAAAGGGCTCCATAGAAATATTGATGGAAGAATCCATAATCCATAAAGTACCAATGGCTACCCAAAGTGTAGGAGAATTAGGCATTACACATAATGCAATGGATGAAAGTATGGCTCCTACTAAAAAGTAAGGCCTTCTTCTTCCTAATTTTGGATGCCATGTTCGATCACTCAGGTACCCAATAATAGGTTGTACCAATAATCCTGTGATGGGTGCTGCCAACCAAAAAACGGCAAGCTCATCTACTTTGGCTCCTAAGGTTTCAAATATTCTGGAGGTGTTTGCATTTTGCAATGCAAAACCGAACTGTATTCCTAAGAAACCGAAACTCATATTCCAGATTTCCCAGAAACTTAATTTACGCTTCTTCATCAAGTAAATCTTTGACAATTAAATAGATAAGCGCATGTCTTATCAAAACTTATTTTAGTGTAGAAAGTGAGAATTATAAGTCTTGATTGAATACAAAGATATTATTTTTTTTAAGCTTTGGGTGTTAAATTTTATTTTTTAGTGGATTGGCGTTCTACCAAACTGGTATCTATGATCACTGTTTTGTACTCTTCGGTAAGATCATCCGATCCTTCAAGTTTATCGATTAAAATAGTCGCTGCGCGCTCTCCCATCTCCTCTCCATGCTGACTTATCACGGTCAAACTTGGTATAAAATGTTTAGCTAATATTCCATCCGTAAAACCAACCACACGCACCTCTTCTGGAACATTTTTACCACTATTCCTCAGAACCTTTATGGCATTTACAGCAAATAATTCATTTACTGCAAATACCGCATCAATATCTTTATCCTTGAGAAATTCCTCAATCTCCTCTTCGCAATGATCGATATCTTCTATTTTTAAAATAAGGGAATCGTCGTGAACAATATCATATGATCGCAACGCATTGAGATAACCATTTGTCCTTAATTTACCAACGCTTATGTAGTCTACGGTAGTTAAAATAGCGATACGGCGACACCCTAAAGAAAGTAAATGATTGGTCGCCATTTGTGCGCCTTTTGTATCATCTATTATTACCTTATCACATACGATTTCATCAATAATACGGTCGAACATCACTACAGGCATGCCTTGATTCATAGTTTCTTGTATATGATGGTAATCTTTCTTAAGCTGTGTTTCCTTAGCTACCGATAAAATGAACCCGTCAGCACTACCACTGGCTAACATTTCCATATTGATCACCTCTTTGTCAAAAGAATTATTAGATGAACAGATGATCACATTGTAGCCCTTCTCATTTGCTACCTTCTCTACCCCACCGATGACTGTAGTAAAAAAGTGGTGTACAATTTCAGGTATAATTACACCTATAGTTTTCGTCTTTCTATTTTTAAGACTTAAGGCAATATTGTTAGGTTTATAATTATACAGTTTCGCAAACGCCTTGACTTTTTGACGGGTATCCAAACTTATTTCCACACTATCTTTTAATGCTTTGGACACAGTTGAGATAGATACATCAAGTTCTTTGGCTATTTGCTTCAGGGTTACTTTTTGTTTCATAGCTTGCAAATATTTTACTTAAAAGACTATTATTTAAGTGTTTAAATTAATATCTTTAAGTATGTACTTTTCCAATAATAAGGAATATCGATTTCTCATTATTTCGGGTCTTCATAAATAAAAAGACGAATTTAACTGCTAAATTATACGATAACCGCATTTTAAACCTTAATTTTTTAATGAAATTTTAAAAGTTATCCACACGCAAACGTTTTCGTAGCGAATCCCAAATCCTACACCTCAGATTTTATACTACATTGGCTTAAGAAAGTGAGAATATAAGGCTTAAAAACTTTTAAACAACTAATTTGATTTCTATGAAAACACTAATCAAAAGCATATTGCTTTTAATAGGATTGGTGCCCATAAATCTTTTTGCGCAGGATACTGTCCAGGGAACAGTAACTGAAGAAGGAACTGGGCAGCCAATCCCCGGGGTAAATGTCATTATCCAAGGTACACAAACAGGAACGACAACAGATTTTAATGGAAATTTCTCCCTGACAGATGTAAACAATGGAGACACCCTGGTTTTCTCCTATGTAGGTTTTGTTACCCAAAATATCCAATATACCGGGCAAGCTTCTATTGATGTTGTATTTAAACAAGATGCAGCAGAATTAGAGCAAGTCGTCGTAATTGGATATGGTTCCACCAGAAAAAAAGATTTAACAGGGTCAGTCGCCTTGGTAACAGCCGAAGATTTTAATACCGGTAATAATATCACCCCTGAAAACCTTGTAAATGGTAGAGTTGCTGGGGTTACAATTAATACCCAAGGTGGACCAGCAGGAAATTCTGAAATCAGAATCCGTGGTGGAGCCTCACTTAATGCGTCCAATGACCCTTTAATTGTAGTAGATGGACTACCCTTAAATGATCCAAGAGACTTATCAAATGGGTCCAGATCTATTTTATCAACCATAAATCCAAATGATATTGAATCCTTCTCTGTTTTAAAGGATGCGTCTGCAGCTGCTATTTACGGTAACAGAGGTGCCAATGGAGTTATTATTATTACCACCAAAAAAGGTAAAAGTAAACTACAGGTTTCCTTAGACACCAATACTACCGTAACAACGCTTACGGATAAAGTCGATACCTTTTCTGCCAATGAATTTAGAGCTTTTGTTCAGGAAAACTTTCCAGATAGAGTTGATTTATTAGGTGATGCTAATACTGACTGGCAGGAAGCCATCTATAGAGATGCCTTTGCTGCTAATCATAATTTATCAGTAAGTGGATCTATTGCAGATATAATGCCGGCAAGAGTATCTATTGGTAGATCAGATCTTGAGGGTTTACGTAAAACATCAAAGTTTGAAAGAACTACTACATCGTTATCGCTAAATCCGAGATTATTTGATGGTCATTTAAAAATAGATCTTAATGGAAACCTGGCTTTTGAAAAAAATCGTTTTGCACCTGGAGTTGAAGGGTCTGCGATTACATTTGATCCTACCCAACCTATTAATGATCCCGCTTCGCCATATGGAGGTTTCTTTGAATATCTAAATGGTAGTGGTTTTGCTTTAAATAACGTACAGCGAAATCCTGTAGCACAGCTCTTACAAACCAGACAAATTGCCAATGTGAGACGCTATTATGGTAATGTGAAATTCGATTATAACTTCCACTTTTTTCCAGATCTAAGTGCCGTACTTAATTTGGGAGTAGATAATAGTACTACCAAACGATTTGAAGAAAGATCAACCGAAAGTGCAACTGGTTTTAACGCATCCCAAGGAGAATTTTTAGGGTTCAAATCAGATACTGATTTGGAAACTACTAATGAATTATTAGATGCCTATCTTGTGTATAACAAGACATTAGGTAACCTAAAAATTGAAGCAACCGGTGGATATTCCTATCAAAAATTTGAATTGGAAAAATTTGAAACCGGTGATCAACGAAATCCGAACACCTTACCAGAAAGAACAATCGCTCCAGATGTTGTTTTAATTGCTTATTTCCTTAGATCCAATTTAAGTTTTCAGGATAAATACTTTTTGTCCGCTTCTATACGTCGTGATGGAACTTCAAGATTTTCTGAAGAGAATAGGTTTGGGTATTTTCCTGCTGCATCCTTTGGTTGGCAAATCAGTGAAGAAAATTTTCTGAAAAACTCCAATACCATAAGTAATTTAAAACTACGCTTAGGATACGGAATAACAGGACAACAGGATATTCCTTCAGGTTTTGACTATTTAGAACGGTATAGAGGAAGTAATCCCAATTCTCAATACATCCTGGGAGGCGAAGTCATTAATATCGCCCAACCACAATTTAGAAATGAAACCATAGAATGGGAAAAAATTTCTGAATATAATTTAGGATTGGATTACGGTTTATTTAATGATAAAATTTACGGAGCTATTGATGTCTTTAGAAAAGAATCTGATGATCTTTTGTCACAAGCTCCTATTGCCGACGGTGCCAATTTTTCGAATTCAGGATTTCAAAATATCGGAAAGTTCGTAACTGAAGGTATAGAATTTTCTATCGGTGCGGATATTATAAAAACTAAAGACATTAAGTGGAATTTAAGTTATAATACCACCTATATCGACCGAGAAATAGAAACCCTGGCATTTGGACAAGATATCCTTGTTGGAGGAATTAGTGGAGGTACGGGTAACACTATCCAGGTTCAGCGCGAGGGTGAAGCGCCAAATTCATTTTTTACCTATGCACAAGTTTATGACAGTCAAGGTCAACCTATTGAAGGTGCCTATGCAGATCTCAATGGTGATGGTGTAATTAACAATGATGATCGGTATGTGGCTGGTAATCCTGCTGCAGATCTTACTATGGGACTACAATCTAGTTTAAATTATAAAAACTGGGATTTCAGCTTCAATATGCGAGCAAGTTTTGGAAATGACATTTACAATAATGTAAACTCCGCAAATGGACAATTGGGCAATGTGTTTAGAACGGTACTTAATAATATCCCTACGAATTCTTATTTCCAAACAGGATTTGAACGCACTCCAGATGTGATACTTTCTGATGTATATGTTGAGGATGCTACTTTCCTAAGAATGGATAATATAACTCTTGGTTATACCTTAAAAAATGTAATGAAAGGCGTTTCGAGTCTTAGATTTTGGGGAGGAGTACAAAACGCATTTGTCATCACTGATTATTCCGGTTTAGATCCGGAGATAGGCAATAATGGGATTGACAATACTATCTTTCCCAGGGGTAGAATCTTCCAATTCGGTTTAAACTATAAATATTAAAAAAATTAAGGATGAAAAATTATAAATATTTTCTACATATATTTTTCTTCATTGGCTTGCTTTCCTTTGTGGGTTGTGAAAATGATTTAAATGTAGAACTCGAAGATGACGATGATCTTTTAGCTTCGGACTTATTTGACGGTCCAGATGCCTATAAAAGAGCCATTGCAGGGGTTTATGCCAATCTATCCTTGACCAGTTTAGACGGCGCTACAAACTCTAATATTACCGGTCTTGATCCAGGAACTGGGCAATATATGAGAGGTTTATTCAATCTCCAGAATCTGGCTACTGACGAAGCCATATGGACATTTGAAAATGATCCAGGACTACGAGGTATTCAGAGAAATAGCTGGGATGCCAATAATGTTTTAATCTTAGGAGTATTTGCCCGGGCAACTTTCCAAGTGGCCTTAGCGAATGAATTTCTGAGACAAACCACAGGAGCTAAATTGGACGAAAGAGGAGTTAGCGCAGAATTACGAGAAGAAATAACTACGTATCGTGCCGAAGCCAGGGTATTGAGAGCCTTAGCCTATTATCACCTTATGGATATGTTTGGAAGAGCTCCTTTTCTAACTGAGAATGATCCTGTTGGTTTCGTGGAAGGTCCGGAATACCTAAGACCAGAGCTTTTTGAATTTATTGAAACTGAACTTTTAGAGGTTCAAGAAGATTTACTGGATGTAAATGCGGGCGCTGCCAATGAATACGCTCGAGTTGATAAAGGGGTTGCAAAAATGATTCTTGCTAAAATTTACTTAAACGCAGAGGTCTATCTTGGAGAAGGAAATGATCGATATGCTGATTGTTTAACTACTTGTCAGGAGATTATTAATAGTGGGTATTCATTGGTAGACAATTATAGCTATAACTTTTTAGCGGATAATGATAGTAATGGAGCTCAAAATGAAATCATCTTTCCAATTGTACACGATGGTACTACAACCCAAAACTTTGGTGGTACTACTATTCTTATACAAGGACAGGTCAATGGTAATACAGAAGCATTACCTACCGGAGAATCCTTAGGAGTACAAAGTGGAGGTTTTGGTGGACTGTTTAGACTCAGAAAAGAATTTGCTGAGTTATTTACAAGTAATCCACTTTTTGACAATGACAACCGTAACACGGTTGTAACCCAAGATGTTGTATTGAATGAAGATGGCACTGTAGATTCTGCTACAGACAGACCGATTGAAATTGATGATATAACTGATAATTCTACGGGCTATTTAATTGCCAAATATTCTAACCTTACCTCAAATGGTATGGCTGGTTCTGACCCTGTATTTACAGATACAGATTTTCCTATGTTCAGGTTGGCTGATGTGTATCTTATGTATGCTGAAGCACACCTACAAGGAGGTGGAGGTGATATAACGACTGCTACAAACTACGTTAATTTATTACGAGAAAGAGCTTTTGGTGATACCTCAGCAAACATTACTGAAACAGACTTAACTATGGACTTCTTAATTGATGAAAGAGCAAGAGAGCTGCATTGGGAGAGTCACAGAAGACAAGATCTAATACGTTTTGGTTTGTATAGTGGCGGACAATATTTATGGGCTTATAAAGGTGGACCACAAAATGGTTCTTCTATATCCGAAAATCTTGAGGTTTATCCAGTTCCGGAACAAAGTAGGGCTACCAATAGAAACTTAGGTCAAAATACTGGTTATTAAAAAAATTAAAAAAATACTATTATGAAAAAAATATTAATTCTACTATTAGGACTAGTTATAGTAACTTGTTTTAATTCGTGCATTGAAGATGATGAACCCACATTTATGATTAACGAAGAGGCTATCGAAGCACCTCTTTTAGTCACTCCAAACTCATCTGTTAATTTAGATCAGGAAAGTGCTGATCAACAAGCACTAACTATAGTATGGGAAGATGCTAATTATAATTTTGAAACTCCTGTTACCTACAATATCGAAGTAACAGCTGCAGGTGAAGGATTTGATACACCAATAGAAGCAGCACAAACAAGTGAACGTTATTACTCCTGGACAGTGGGAGAGCTAAATAGTTTAGCAATTGCTGCAGGACTTGAAGCAGATACGGAGGGGAATTTAAATATCCGTGTAGTTTCTTCCTTAGGCACTAATGATGGCGTACCTGCAGACTCTAATGTGTTAGTCATCACACTTACACCCTATTCGACAATTATTCCTGTAAAAGATTTATTTTTAGTGGGTAATGCAACCGCTGCAGATTGGAATAATGATAATAACAATCCACCAATTGTAAGAAATCCAGCTAACGAAAATGATTTTAGTTTCAAAGGACGATTTTTAGGTGGTGGAGACCTGGCATTTAAACTTTTAGAGATTAGAGGTCAATGGCAACCACAGTGGGGTACAAACGACGGCACTACTGTAGAGGTAAATGATGGTACAGGGTCTGACCCTGGAGTATTTAGCGTACCGGCAGAAGGCTATTACGAATTTAATATAAACATCGATGATAGAACATTTAGCGTATCGCCTTATGATGCTAGTGGAGCAACCGACTATACGGCAATAGGAATTGGTATTATCGGTAGCGCTACACCAAATGGATGGGATGATGACACCGATATGACTCAATCCACATTTGACTCGCACCTATGGTATATCAATGACATCGTATTGATTGATGGAGAAGCAAAATTTAGAACAAATAGCGATTGGAGTACCAATTGGGGTGCAGATACTGCACTAACTGGGTATGGAAATCAGGACGGACCTAACATTCCTGTAACTGCGGGCACTTATGACGTATGGTTCAACGACCTAGATGGAAGTTATGTTTTTATCCTTAAAAACTAAATACCAGATGATAACTATTAATATGAAAACAATTAAAAAGGTAATCCTCCTTTTCGGAGGGTTTACCTTACTGTTAAGTTCTTGTGTTGAAGATGATAGCGTAGCATTACCTGCTGCTCCAGAAAATCCTAAATTGGATCTTACCCAATACACTCGAGCGGATGCTGGAGTAATGATGCAAGGATTTTATTGGGATGTAGAACCTAGAGGTGAATGGTACAATGTACTTAATACAAAAGTTGCAGATTGGGCGAATTCCGGCATTAATAGAGTTTGGTTGCCAGCTCCTGGTAAAGGTGCCTCAGGGGGCTTTTCTATGGGGTATGACCCTTCTGATTATTTTGATGTAGGAGAATTTGATCAACAAGGTACGATTAAAACCAGATTTGGATCGAGAGCAGAATTAGAAAACTTAATTCAAAACTTTCATGCCAATAATATAGAAGTCATTGCCGACATTGTGATGGGGCATAATTCTGGCGGCGGTTTACAGGCTAATCCTTTTAGAGGAGGTGAAGAAGTATACTCGCTTTTTGATGAAAATAATGGAAATGCATCAGGTAAATTTAATCGAAATTTCAATCATTTTCACCCTAATGAAATTCATAACGCTGATCCGCAGGCACTGTTTTTTGCAGAAACAGACCTATGCCATGATCAACCTTATGTACAAGACTGGTTATGGGAAAGGGACGATTCTGTAGGTGAATTTTATAAATCTCTAGGATTTGACGGATGGCGATTTGATTATGTTAAAAGCTTTGATCCTAAATGGGTAAAAGCATGGAATGATAAAATCGGTGGCTTTTCTGTCGGAGAGAATTTTGACGGAAATGAGCAAGTTCTTAAAGACTGGGTAGACGCATCAGGTTCACCAGCTTTTGACTTTGCTATGTTCTATAGACTGGATGAAACATTAGATCGCGCCAAAGATCTATCTGCATTAGGTAATGAAGGAAATATGCTACGCAAACTAGACCCTGCTAATGCTGTAACATTCGTAGCTAACCACGATACAGAAAAAGATGAAAATCCAGATAACCGAATTAGCTATGCTAATAAATTACTAGCGTATGCTTACATGCTTACTCACGATGGTTATCCGACTATATTTTATAGCGATTACGAAAACGAGGCTTTTAAACCTCAACTCAAAAAATTAATTCAAATCTATAATTCGATTGCAACAGGTGCTATTGAAATCATTGAAGCTAATGAAAATGAGTACATCATGAAGCGAGCTGGAAATGGTGACAATCCAGGGTTAATTTTGTATATGAATATTAGTGATAAAGCAACACAATATGATATAAGTACCAATTGGGTCAATGCTAAGATTGTGGACTACGCAGACAATTCAAGGTTTACCCCAACTACAGATGCCAATGGTAACGTAACCATATATGCACCTGGAAAAAGTTATACCATTTGGTCGTTAGGGAAATAGGTATAAATCAAGTAGGTATTTCAAAAGCGTGTTTTTTTAAATAAAAGCACGCTTTATTTTATTATAAAAAATTGAATATCAGATATAAAAATCAATGCATCACCTAATACAAGTAACGGGGTAGTAAAATCAAAAAGAATTACTTTTCTTTGTAATCATCATTTTTACTCTAAATAAAAACCTTTAATGCCTAAATTTCCATTTTATAAACAGGCGGAAGCAAAAGATTGTGGGCCAACCTGTATTAAAATTATTGCCAAACACTACGGTAAAGTTTTAAATACTGAAAAACTTAGATCACTTAGCGAAACAACAAGAGAAGGTAGTTCTTTACTAGGATTGAGTGATGCTGTAGAATCCATCGGATTTCGATCACTAGGCGTTAAATTGTCTTTAGAAAAACTACAAGAAGTTCCTCTACCCTGTATCATTCATTGGAATAAAGTACACTATGTCGTTTTATATAACGTAAAAAAAGATAGAAAAGGAAATTGGAAACTTTACGTTTCTGATCCTGCTCACGGTCTGATCACCTATAGCAAAGAGGAGTTTTTAAGTGCTTGGATTGGCAATAATGCTTCAGAAACTACTGAAGAAGGTGTTGCACTGTTACTGGAACCTTCTCCCAAATTTTATAGTGATAACCTCGATGAAGAAGATCAAAAGTTTGGGTTTAAGTTTATATCCAAATATGTTTTTAAATACAAAAAATTTCTCATCCAACTCATTTTAGGGTTAACTGCAGGAAGTATCTTACAACTTATCACTCCTTTCTTAACCCAAAGTATCGTCGATGTAGGTATAAAGAATCAAGACCTTAATTTTGTATACCTGGTGTTGATAGCTATGCTTTCTCTTTTTATCGGTAGAACACTTATTGATGTATTGAGAAGTTGGATCTTATTACATCTTAGTACACGAATTAATATTTCGCTTATTTCTGACTTTTTTATCAAGTTAATGAATCTACCTATCTCCTATTTTGATGTAAAAATGACAGGAGACTTACTACAACGTATTAATGACCATAAACGGATCGAACAAATCCTAACCATGTCGTCTTTAAACGTGTTATTCTCTATGGTTAACTTGGTTGTTTTTAGCATAGTTTTGATCTACTATAGCCTTACTATTTTTGGGATTTTTGCAGTTGGTAGTTTCTTTTATTTTGCCTGGATCTTGATCTTTTTTAAGAAACGTAAAAAGCTGGATTACAAACGATTTTCTCAAATAAGTGAAGAGCAAAGCAAAGTAATAGAATTGGTCAATGGAATGCAAGAAATTAAATTGCATAATGCCGAAAAAAGAAAACGTTGGAATTGGGAATTTCTTCAAGCTAAATTATTTCGAATTTCAATCGAAAGTTTAGCGCTGGAGCAATATCAAAGTGTTGGTTCCTCTTTTATTAATGAACTTAAAAATATATTCATCACTGTGATTTCTGCCACCTTAGTTATAGATGGGGATATCACACTAGGTATGATGCTTGCCATAACCTCGATAGTAGGTCAATTAAATTCACCTATCACACAACTGATAAGCTTCTTAAGAGAATTGCAAGACGCTCAAATTTCATTAGAACGTTTGGGTGAAATACACAATAAAGAAGATGAAGAAAAACCAGGTGATGATAAACTCAAAGATATTTCAGACGATGTAGGTTTTGAGATAAAAGAACTCAGCTTTCGCTATGTCGGTTCTGAAAAACCTGTTTTAAAAAACCTAAACTTAACCATACCTGCCAATAAGATAACTGCGGTGGTTGGTGTAAGTGGTAGTGGAAAGACTACATTAATGAAGTTATTGCTAAAATTCTATGAACCAGATCAAGGTCAAATCTTTATTGGAAATCATGACTTAAAAAACGTTTCGCAGAAAGCTTGGCGAGACCATTTTGGCGTAGTAATGCAAGAAGGATATATTTTTAATGATACCATCGCAAATAACATTGCAGTAGGTGATGACTATGTGGATAAAAAGAAATTGGCACACGCCGTAGAAGTAGCAAATATTAAAGAGTTTATTGAATCCTTACCGCTCTCTTACAACACAAAAATAGGTATGGAAGGAGTTGGGTTAAGTACCGGACAAAAACAACGCCTTTTTATTGCTAGAGCTGTTTATAAAAACCCAAAGTTTTTGTTTTTTGATGAGGCCACTTCTGCTTTAGACGCCAACAATGAAAAAACCATTATGGAAAATCTTAATATCTTTTTTAAAGATAAAACCGTAATGATCATTGCACATCGTTTAAGTACAGTAAAAAATGCGCATCAAATAGTGGTACTTGATCAAGGTATGATTGTTGAAGTTGGGGATCATAAAGCTTTGGTGGCTAAAAAAGGAAACTATTACAATCTAGTAAAAAACCAATTAGAACTAGGCAAATAAGGAGTATAAAATCATCATTACACACAAATCAACGATTAAAACATGCCAGATAATTTAAATGATATTGAACTAAGAAGTGAGGAAGTTCAGGAAATACTTACTAAAGTTCCGCATTGGATGATTAGATGGGGAAACGGATTAATATTATTTCTTACCCTTTTAATCCTGTTTCTTTCTTGGTTAATAAAGTATCCAGATGTAATACCGGCAGAGGCTATAATTACAACTGAAATACCACCTCAAAAAGAGTATGCAAAAGTTACAGGAAAAATCGAAGCTATTTTGGTTGAAGACAATCAAATAGTACCCGCCAATACGCCGTTGGCCATTATGCAAAACACCGCTAATTATAAAGATATCTTTTTACTCCAATCTATAATTGACACCATACAGGTGGTTAACAATCGCAGTTTTACGTTTCCAATAAATCAACTTCCTGTTCTTTTTTTAGGTGAGGTCGAAACCAGTTTTGCACTCTTTGAAAATAGTTATTCCGAATACATCCTTAATAAAGAGCTTCAACCCTATTCTAACGAAGAACTGGCTAATCAGATTTCACTTTCAGAATTGTATAGAAGATATGAAACCCTAAAGGCCCAAAAGAAAATTGCGCAAGCGGAGTTAGAGTTCAAAGAAAAAGAGCTTGAACGACAAAAAAGCCTGTATAAAAGAGGGGTGATCTCTGCACAAGAATATGAAAACAAGGAATTAGATTATCTACAATCCAAAAGAAACTATCAAAACAACAATGTGCAACTTTCTCAAATTAAGGAAAGTATTAGTACTGCCAATAAAACCTCAAAAGGAACTCAAATTAACCGCAGAAAGGAAGAAATCAATCTATTCAAAAAAGTGCTACAATCATTCGACCAGCTAAAAAAAGCCATTAAAGACTGGGAGCTCCAGTATGTTTTGCAATCAGATATTGAAGGGCGTGTATCATTTTTAAATTTCTGGACCGAAGGACAAAATGTAAATGCTGGCGATTTGGTTTGTATCGTTATTCCATCAGAAGACTCCTCTTACATCGCAAAAATAAAAGCTCCATCTCAAAACTCCGGTAAAATCAAAGTAGGTCAAACCGCGCTTGTTAAATTAGAAAACTACCCTGATAATGAATTTGGAACTATCACTGGCAAGGTAAAAAACATCTCATTATTACCAGACAAAGATGGACTATATCTTATCGATGTGGCCCTACCGGACAAACTGATCACATCCTATGACAAAGAAATCCCTTTTAAACAAGAGATGAGAGGTGTTGTAGAAATTATTACCGAAGATTTAAGGCTTATAGAACGCTTTTTATATCAATTCAGAGCAATAACAGGCAGATCTTAATCTCATAATTATCTGCTAAGGATTCCAATTTTTCTATGCTGCTTTAGGTAAGGAAACATAAAATGTACTCCCCTTACCTATTTTGCTTTCTACATTGATTTTTCCTTTGTTCAATTCTACCAGTTCTTTACATATTTTTAAACCTAATCCTGTTCCAGATTCGTTTTGAGTTCCAGTGGTGGTAAATGTATCTTCTGCAAATAGCTTGTTAAGGTTTGAAGCGTCTATCCCCACTCCAGAATCCTTAAAACAAATATCGTAATGATCCTCTCTTTCTATTGACTTTAATACAATTATGTCACCTGGATTACAGAACTTAATAGCATTAGCAAGTAAATTCTGAGCAACAATGGAGATCATATCTTTGTCTGCATAGATTTTCAATTTTTGCAAATCATTAATGAGTTTGATATCTTTTTGATCTGCTTTTGGTTTAAAAAATTCAAACTTATTTGCAATCAAATCGTGGATATCAAAGATAACAGGTTTCGGATTTAATTCGTTCATTTGGGATTTTGACCAATTCAATAGGTTGTTTAGCATAATTGAAGTTTGATGCGTTCGATTTGCTAATAAGGGAATGATTTCTTGGAACTCATCAGTAGATATGGAGTTCTCTTTAAGTAATTTCAGCGTACCATCTAAACCTGAAATTTCATTTTTTAAATCATGAGATATTATGGAGAATAATTTGTTCTTTACTAAATTAGACTCATTAAGTTCTACAATAAGTCGCTTTCGCTCCCTTCTGGATTTAATAATAAATACTGAAAATATCGCGACCACTACCAACACACCCAGTGCAGAAAAAGTTAAAATCTTGTATTTAAAAAGTGCTGTTTGATTTTTTCGCTCTCTTTTTTCTTGTTCATCTATCCTTCTTAATTGTTCTAATTCAGCTTTATATCTATCTTCAGCTCTTTCTAGCTTTTTTGAAGACAAATCAGCCATTCTTTTATCTGATAGTTTTTGATATTTCTTTTGCCATGCCAATGCTCCGGATAAATTCCCTCTTGCCGAGTCTAATTTTGCAGAATATTTATAATTTTTCAAGACTAACTGTGATGCGCCAAGATCTGTAAACTCTTTTCTGGCCTTAGCTAATAATTCTTCAGCTGTCTTATATCGCCCTAATTGCATTGCTACATAACCCAACTGCTGTTTATTATCGCCGGATAGCATATAATAATTCGCTTTATTTGAAAAGGTAAGTGATGTCTTGTAATAGTTTTTTGCTTGTTGATAATCTTTTTCAGATAAAGCCGTCTCTGCCATGATATTATAGGTATGTCCTATGTATCGATCACTTTTATTTTTTTTGTTTATCGCTAACGCCTCTTTTAGTATTTCCTTAGCCTTGTTAGGTTTGTTATTTTGTAGATAAATGAAACCTAAATTATTCATTACCAAACCTACATTTTTGAGCACGCCGATTTTTTTCCGTATTTCAATAGATTTTCTAAAGAATTTTTCTGAGGCATCTAAATCATCCATCTCAGAGTATACCATACCAAGATTATTGTAATTTATGGCCAAACCTGAACTATCATTCAGTTTTTCATAATACATTTTGGACTCTAACAAATAATCTGCTCCTCTTTCAATATTTCCTCGTTCATACTCTAAAACAAACCTTCCGTTATAAAGTTTTGCTAAGCCTTCAAGGCTATTTGCCTTTCTATAGAAATCCTCTGCTTTTTCATAATTACTGATTGCTTCCAGATAGTTTTTTTGACCTTTTAACACCAAGCTTTTCTTAAAATAAACATCTCCCAAGCCTTTTAAATAGTTTAACCGCTTTCCTTGCTCAATTAAATTATCCAAAAATATAGCTGCAATAATAAATTCCTTATCATCAATGAATTTATCAACTTCAGAAAGTGCTTCCGCAAATTGCGTAGTATCCTTAATGGTCTTGCTGGCTATTTGATCTACGATTTCCGCTTTATTTTGTGCTGTAGCAATAAAAACAGTAATGAATAGTAAAAAATATAAAAAGAACGTTTTCTTCATAGTTTGGGGTTGAAATCCATTTAAACAATAATTTATTACGCAGCTTTAGGCAGTGAAATATAGAATGTACTTCCTTTTCCTAACTCGCTTTCAACCTTAATTTTTCCGTTATTTAACTCTACCAATTCTTTACAAATTTTTAAACCTAATCCCGTACCTGATTCGTTCTGAGTTCCGGTGGTGGTAAAGGTATCTTCTGCAAATAACTTATGAAGGTTTGAGGGATCAATACCTACACCTGAATCCTTGAAACATATATCATAATGATCCTCTCTTTCTATTGACTGTAAGGCAATAGTATCGCCTGGGTTACAGAATTTAATAGCATTGGCAAGTAAATTTTGAGCAACGATAGAAACCATATCCTTATCGGCATAGATCGTTGCATTTTTTAATTCATTAATTAACTTAATATCCTTTTGATCTGCTTTTGGTTTAAAAAATTCAAATTTACTGGCAATTAAATCATTGATATCAAAGCTTACAGGATTGGCATTTAATTCATTCATTTGAGATTTTGACCAGTTCAATAAATTATTTAACATAATCCAGGTTTGATTGGTACGATTGGCTAATAATGGAATGATTTCATTAAATTCCTCTACAGAGATGGTATTCTCTTTTAGCAATTTTAAAGTACCATCTAAGCCTGATATTTCATTTTTAAGGTCGTGAGAGATTATAGAAAAGAGCTTATTTTTAACAAGATTAGACTCGTGTAGCTCCTTAATTAATCGTTTACGTTCTCTTCTGGAACGAATAATAAATATGGAAAACACTGCGATTATCAAAAGAACTCCAAGTGCAGAATACGTATATATCCTATACTTGAACAATTCATTTTTTGTCTTTTGTTCTTGTTTTTCTTGCTCATCTAATCGTTTCAATTGTTCTAATTCAGCCTTGTATCTTGCTTCCGCGCGTTCCATCTTATCAGAAGATAAATCTGCCATCCGTTTATCAGAAAGTTTTTGGTATTTCTTTTGCCATTCCAACGCTCCTGCAAGATTACCTCTTGCAGAATCCAACTTAGAAGTAAACTGATAATTCTTGAGCAAGGATTGAATGGCTCCAAAATCTGTAAATTCCTTTCTTGCTGCAGCAAGCAAGCGTTCAGCTTTTTTATACTTACCAGATTTCATTGCTAAATAACCCAGTTGTTGTTTATTATCTACAGCTAACATCTCATAACTTTCTTTAGCGATATCTAAGGATGTTTCATAATATTTCTTAGCTAAATCATAATCTTCTTCATATAGTGCTACTTCTGCCATGATATTATAACTGTGCGCAATGGAAGCATCAATACTGTCTTTTTTATTTATGGCTAAGGCCTCTGGTAAAATTGCCTTTGCTTTTTTAGGTTGATTATTTTGTAAATAGATATACGCCAAATTATTCATGACCATCCCAATATTTTTTGTAAACCCAGTCTTTTTGCGCATATCGATGGCTTTCTTAAAATATTCGGCGGAAGCATCAAGATCTTGTAAACCAGCATATACATTTCCTAGGTTATTATAAACAATAACAAGACCAGAGCTATCCTTCAACTTTTCGTAATACATTTTAGCCTCTAGTAAATAATCTGAACTTCGCTCTACGTTACCTCTTTCAAACTCCAAGACAAATCTATCGTTATATACATAGGCTAACCCCTGTAGGTCGTTAGCTTTTTTAAAACTCTCCTCGGATTGATCAAAACTCCTGATTGCTTTTAGGTACTTTTTAGACTTTTTAAGTATACGACCTTGATAAAGGTATGCTTCTCCCAAACCTTTGTGATACTCCATTTTTTTGCCTTGTGCTATTAAGCTAAGCGAAAGTTTTTCTGCTTTGACCAACTCGTTGGCCTTTATAAGAATTCTTAGCGAATCAATCGCCTGACTAAATTGTATAGTATCTTTGATGTTCTTAAAATTTAATTGATTTACAGCAATAGGCTTTGCCACTGCGACCAAAAAAAAGAGAAAAAAAGCGCTGATGGTAAGTAAAGATTTCTTCATACCTGAAATTTACTAAAAAATAGATAAAAAACAATATTTACCCTCCATATTACCTAAAAAAATTAAACAAAAACAAATAGAGTAGTATTAATCTTACAAAAAAAATCGATAATATAAAAAAACCGAATTCAATGATTCGGTTTTTTACCTTGCTTCATTATTGTCGAATGTACATTCTAAAGGATATCTTCATTTAAAGCTAAAATACGTTCGATCATTCTGTACATTTAAAAAATAGTTTTGTACCAACTATTTTTCTAACACAAATACTTCAATTGCTGAATCTTCATAGACCGAATGCGTCTGTTTTTTAAAATCAGATGCCTTTGCTTTAAAAATGTTGTCCACATAGGTCTGTGGATTAAGGTCAATATAAGGAAACCAGGTGCTTTGTACCTGTACTTGTATCTTGTGACCCTTTTTAAAGGTATGATATACATCCTGTAGTTTTATAGTAACATCAGTTTTTTGATTAGGCACAAATGGTTCTGGTTTGCTAAAGTCATTTCTAAAACGACCTCTAAGTACTTCGCTTCTTACCATCATATGATAATTAGACATCTTAAGATATTCTTGAGTTTCTTCGAAGTCTTCCGCATCCGGTGGGTAAACATCTATTACTTTTACTACCCAATCAGCAGCTGTGCCTGTGGTTGCTACCTTTAGTTTGGCCAAGATTTCTCCAGATAAGGTTATATCTTCATCTAACACAGGAGTCTCAAATACTAAAACATCAGGTCTCCTGGCTGCAAATCGCTGGTCATCGGTCATATACTTTCGTGGAGTAAATACCATTTTAATATCTTCTGAGTAAGGCACTGGCTTTTTAGGATCACTGATAAATTCAGTAGATCCTGCTCCAGGCTTGTCTGTTAAATTTGAATTGGAGAGGTACATTGTTTTTTTAGCTGCTTTTTTTGGAGGCCACTCACTAAAGCTATCCCATTGCATGGTACCAGTGTTAAAAATTTTCACTTCCGGAAGACCGGTTTCGCCATTGGCTGGTCCTTTAAGAAAATGATTGAAAAATGATGTTTCGATATTTTTCTGAAAATCTAATGAAATATCATCTCCAAAATAGATATTACCTATCGCTTGTCGTTTTTTAGTACGTGCCCAATCACCGTGACTCCAAGGTCCAAAAACCATAGTGTTATACGTATCACTATTTTCTTCAATTTTCTCATAGGTTTCAAAAGGACCATATAAATCCTCAGCATCAAACAAACCTCCCACTACCATAACTGCAGGCTTAATATCCTTTAAATGCTGAATGATCCCTCTTTTCTGCCAAAACTCATCATAATTGGGGTGCTCCTTTAATTGTGTCCAAAAAACATTATCCTCTTTATAATAGGCGTCTAAATTACTTAACGGTCCGGCATCTAAGAAAAACTGATATTGGTCCTTGGTTTTTAATTCCGGAAAAGTATACCAACTCTCTGCAGTAGGTTGTGTTTTTTCATAACCAAATACAGCTGTCGCTCTCCAGTAGCTTAATAAATAGGCTCCATTATGATGAAAATCATCAAAGAAAAAATCCCCGATACAAGCTTGTGGCGAAACCGCCTTTAAAGCCGGATGCGCATCTAACAAACTATAAGTAGCATAAAATCCTGGATAAGATATTCCCCAGATCCCCACTTTTCCATTGTTGTTATTCACATTGTTAACCAACCAATCTATCGTATCATAAGTATCACTGGCCTCATCCACTTCTTTTCCTTTTTTATTGGGGATATAGGCTCTCATATTATCATAGGTACCCTCACTCATCCAACGGCCTCTTACGTCCTGATATACAATGATATTTCCTTCTTTCATTAAAAATTCATTAGGACCAATTTTTGATCTGAATTGATCTTTGCCATAAGGTCTGGAACTATAAGGAGTTCGCTGCATCAATATCGGATACTGCTTGGAAGTATCCTTTGGAGAGTATATTGTAGTATGCAGTTTTACTCCATCTCGCATTTCGATATTAACTTCTGTCTTGGTATAATAATCCTGTACCTGGTAATCTGTTATGTCTTGAGCACAGGCAGTCAATACCCACGATATAAAAAGTAGGGTAATGACTAATGATTTATTTGATCGCATGAAATTTATTTTAATTAAAGGCATAAGATATAAAAATGCCTTAGCTGCTCTTTTTCAATTAAGGAGATTTTAACAGGAAAGTACAAGGAATAGCGGTCTTATTTTGATTGTATCAAACGAGTTAACTTTGTTACAATAGTGCGGGGAATAAATCGTGTTGTAAATAGTAATAATTTGTTTTTCCATCCGTGTACGGCCACTGTTTTACCTTTCATCATTGCTTTGTAGCCGTATTCTGCTACCGTTTTTGAAGAAGGTAAGTTCGAACTCTTAAAAAGCTTACTATCTTTCATATTAGCGACTTCTGAAAATGAGCTTTTCGTTGCTCCTGGGCATAGCGCGGTAACTGTAATATTTGTATCGTTCAACTCATTGGCTATAGCTTCAGAAAAATGAAGTACAAAAGCCTTTGTAGCATAGTATATAGCCATTAATGGACCTGGCATAAAAGCAGCTACTGAGGCAACATTTAAGATTTTGCCGTTATTGTGACTCAGCATAGACGGTAAATATAACTTGGTTAGTTGTGTAAGGGCAATAATATTAAGATCAATCATTGCCTTTTCCTTTTCCCAATCATTTTCGCTAAACTTTCCAAAGTCACCAAATCCAGCATTATTCACTAAATAATCCACGGTAATTTCATTAGATGTCGTTGTTTCAAAAACTTCTTTAGCTGCATCGGGTTTGGTGAGATCCTTAATAATCAAAAACACTGCAATTGGGTACTCCGATTCTAAGGTTGCTTTGATTTTTTGTAGTTTTTCTTCACTCCTGGCTACAAGGACCAAATTTATGTTGTGCCGCGCAAAAACTATTGCCAACTCTAATCCAATTCCGCTTGAAGCCCCTGTAATTAACGCTGTGTTCATCAGTTGGCTGATTGAAAATTGAATAACGGCGAAGGTTGCTTTTCCTTAAATCTTTTAAGCCCTTGTTGTAGCCAATCCAAATATTCCGTAGCCTCAGGTGTATAAGCTGTAGTTGTGTTTAAAAGATTAAACTGGCTATCTATTAAGACATAAAACGGTTGAGAATTATTCTTGAAATTCAGCGTTTGGAAAGTAGCCCACTTATCCCCTACCGTTCTAATTTTTTTAATACTACCGTCTTGTTTTACATAGTTAAATTGTTCCTCTTTACTGAGTTTTTCTCTATCGTCTACATAAAGTGAAATTAACACATAGTCTTCTTTGAGGGTTTGCATCACCTCTGGATAACTCCAAACCTGCTCTTCCATCTTTCGACAATTAACACACGCCCAACCCGTAAAATCAATCATAATCGGCTTGTTTTGAGCTTTGGCCGCTTGTAAACCCTTTTCAAAATCCATATAAGCATTTAGACCTAAAGGTCCGTGCGTTTCTTTGTCATAAATACTATAAAACAAAGGAGGTGGAAAACCACTTAGTAATTTTAAGTTGGCGTATGCTGTATTCGTTAAACCTGGTATTAAATACAAGACAAATAATAAAGATATCACTCCAAAGGATTTTCTCCCAGTACTCAATTTACCCTTCGGACCATCGTGCGGAAAACGTATAACACCAAAAAGGTAAAGGGCTAAAGCAATACCAACGAGTATCCAAATCCCAATAAAAATTTCTCTTTTCAAAATACCCCAGTGTTCCACCAAATCTGCATTGGACAAAAACTTGAAAGCAAGTCCCAGCTCTATAAAGCCTAAAACCACCTTTACGGTATTTAACCAACCACCACTTTTTGGTAAGGAATTCAGCCAATTAGGAAACAGGGCAAATAAAGCAAAAGGTAAGGCCAAGGCAAGTCCAAAACCACCCATACCAAAACTTAGCTGAATAGCACCTCCATCTGTACTTAAGGATCCTCCTAAAAGCGATCCTAATATAGGACCGGTGCATGAAAATGAAACCAAAGCCAGTACTAGTGCCATAAAGAAGATACCAATCACACCACCTACTGCATTCGCCTTACTGTCTAGTGCATTACTCCAGGATGAAGGCAATGTAATTTCATAATATCCAAAAAAGGAAAATGCAAAAGCGATAAAAATGACGAAAAATATAATGTTTAAGGTAACATTGGTTGAAATATTATTTAGAATTTCTGGATCAACAGAATCCAACAAGTGGAAAGGTAGACTTAACAGTACATAAATTGCAAAAATAAAAAATCCATATAAGATAGCGTTTATGGTTCCTTTTCTTTTATTCTTAGCCCCTTTAGTAAAAAAGGAAACTGTTAATGGTATCATTGGGAATACACATGGTGTTAAAAGTGCAATTAAGCCCCCAACAAACCCCAGTAAGAAAATTGTAAGATAACTTTGATCCGCAACCTCTTCGGTGAGATACTTCTCTTTACCCTGTATATCAATTAGTAAAGCTTCAGACTTCTGTTTGTCTCTATCGGACACCTCAGTTTCTGCAGGAATAATAGACTCCTGATCACCACTAAGACTAAAAATAAACTCTACTTGATCTGGTGGTAAACATTTTTCATCATCACATACCCCAAATTCAACTGAGGCTTTAATAGATTGAAGGGATGGATCTAATACTTTAATTTTTTGAGTAAAAAGCGCGTGATCTTCAAAATATTTGATATCCATTTCAAAGACCTTATCAAATTTCTGGATTCCTTCGGGTTCTATGGTTTTGCCGATGAGTTCAAAAGCGCCATTATCATTATAATACGTAAATTCAGTCGGTGTTGGTGCAATTTCATCTGTTGCTGCTTCTTCTTGAGAATAGAGATGCCATCCCTTTTCAAGGGTAGCTTCAAATTTTAGTACATAGGTACTGTCATCAATTTTTTCAAATGAATTTGTCCAGGATATGGGATTAAATACCTGAGCGTAGGTGGTCAAACTAAATAGTACTGAGATTAAAAATGTGGTAATATATTTCATCATTTGTTTACTGTAACTTTTACTATTTCTGTTGTATTTGAGGTAACTTTATAACGATCATCAGGCCTATGTCCAATCACCCAAATAATGTCATCGCCAGCGCATAATAACCAAATTTTTTCCTTATCCAAAACGGATAGCTTTTCGTCCTTAAAATACTTACTCAGCTTTTTCTTCCCTTTCATTCCTAATGGATAAAAATAGTCTCCTTCTTTCCATTTTCTTACAAGCAAAGGGTACTTTAACTTTTTCTTATCAAAATAAGCAACGGAACGGTTTCTATCTTGAATTTGAGAAACTACTTCAAATTTCAAAGTACCTGGTTGGATCATCACTAAGTCTTCATCTTCAGTGATCAAATAAGAACTGCCGCCAGTATGATGAACCTTTTCAAAGCTGTCTAACAAAAGAAAATCCCGGTCTTTAATCAATCGATGGGTATCTGATACAATCTGTTTTCCGGGTTGCGCCGTGACCAAATCAAATACATCATTCCAAGCGGTAAATCCAAAATCTTTTAAGACATAAAACAATATATCTTTGGGATTACCTTCTGCTTCTATTGCAGAAATCTTGATTTTAAGAACCCCATTGTCTTGTTTGTCAAATAAGCTATGTTGTAATTCAGCAGCTCTATTTTTAATAAAATTCTCAGCGTTTTGAAGGTTTTGAAGGGTCTGACCAAAGTTTTTTAGAAATGAAGGCGTCGTTTCTTTTAGCTTAGGTATGACTTCTAACCGCAGTTTATTTCTTAAATATTTATTCGACTGGTTACTACTATCTTCTCTCCACATCCAACCCTTTGCAGTTGCCAAGGCTTTAATTTCATCTTTGGAGAATAGTAAAAGTGGTCGTATTACTTGCTCGTTAATAATGGGAATTCCTGTTAATCCCTCTAAACCCGTTCCGCGCGATAGGTTTATTAAAAAAGTCTCTAAATCATCATCTAAATGATGCGCCGTCGCTATATAATCGTAATCGTATTGTTCTGACAATGCCCTGAACCAATTGTACCGAAGTTCTCTTGCGGCCATTTGTATGGATATTTGATTATTATCAGCGTAACTAATGGTATCGAAGTCTTTGGCAAAAAAAGGAACGGAAAGTTGATGTGCCAATTTATGCACAAACGATTCATCGCCATCACTCTCGCTATCCCTTAACTTAAAATTACAATGCGCTATGCCAATTGCCTTGCAATGTTGATGCAATAGCCTGGTTAACACTACACTATCCAGACCACCACTACACGCGATTAGGACCTTTCTATTTTTGATGAAGGCAAAAGAATTCTTTATGTGATTTGCAAATTGTGTTTCCAATCATCAAGGATTACTACATTGTCAAAGATACGTTTATTATACCACCCCGTAAAATGGCTATATTTTATTTTTTAGTGCTGAAAATCAAGTTTTTAACACGAAAATAGATTTGTTTTGTTTATTTTTAGTAAACTCTTAAACTTCCATCGTATGAAAAGGATTAATGATTTACAGAAGTACTTTAGAGTGGGGCAAAAAGACTTCAACAAAAGATTACTCTCCGTCGTACCTCACCTACACCCCTACATTAAACATCGATTATACATCGCGGAACACACTGGGATACTACCTCGAAACATGTATTGTTCTAATGGAATTATAGACGATGCGATTGTACAATTGTATGATAGTAATGAGCTTATAGAAGATAACTTGTGTAGCCTAGAATTAAAGCTTTTTAGTATTACAGATAAAATCATTGACGACTTATATGCTAAGGAAGGCTGGCATCAACAGAGTGTGAGTACTAATGGTATTCTAAAAGCAGAAATGAAACAGCTGGAAGAATCTTATAGCGTTGATGCGGATAATGAATATATTATGAATGAAGAGCTAAATGATATTTGCTATCATCAAAACAAGGAACGTAAAGCACCTTTTATCTATGATGATACGGATTCTGAAATCTTAAAGATTGTAGCTAAAACCGAACCTGAAAACCGAAACAAGCAGCGCCTTTTAGGGAAATTTTATAGTTGGTTACCTATCAACACCTCTAAAATCATCGATCTTTTTGTTTTTGGTAAGCTGAATTTTGATGAAATCGCGACTGTTGTGGGTGCCACATCACAAGAGGTTAAAGAAACCATTATTACTGTTAGAAAAAGTTTTAGGCGTAATTTGGTGTAAATAAAGCTGCTCTATTGCTGTTCCAAAACCTCTCGCATAGCTTTTGCCTTTACTAAACACTCCTCATATTCTTTATCAGGATTTGATTTAGCGGTTATGGCACCACCAACAGAATAGGAAATATATTTTTTAGTACTGTTGTACAAAATGCTTCTGATAACAACATTAAAGTCGAAGTCACCCTTAGGGTTAAAATAACCGATAGCTCCACTATAGACTCCTCGTTTGGTATCTTCCAGTTCTTCTATAATTTTCATAGCAGATACTTTAGGAGCGCCTGTCATACTGCCCATTGGAAAAGTACTTTCAATGATTTTAACTGGAGAACAATCCACAGCTACCTCTGATGAAACCGTAGAAATCATTTGATGCACTTGCTTAAATGTATAGACCTTACACAGCTCCTCTACTTTTACCGATCCCTTTAATGCGGTTTTTGAAAGATCATTACGAACCAAATCCACAATCATAATATTTTCTGATCGTTCTTTTGAATCATTTGCCAAACTACTGCGCAGATGATCATCCTCTAGTCTAGAACTGGCTCTTTTTGCAGTTCCTTTGATCGGTTGGGATATTACTTTAGTACCTTTTTTTCTTAAATACCGCTCAGGAGAAGCCGATAGCACATAGGCATCATTATTCTTAAAAAAAGCAGCAAACGGTGGAGTTGAAATTGAATTAAGGTGTTGATAGGTTAAATACGGATCAATACAGCTATTCTCTGCATAAAATTCTTGACAAAAATTAGCTTCATAAATATCTCCTCTATGGATGTGTGCTAACATACTGTTTACTTTTTCCTTGTAAACATCCTTAGTCATTCTCACACTAATTTTCACCCGCTCGCAGTCTGATTTTTGTTTTACCTCCTGGTTAAATTCAGTTGCCAAAATTTCTTTATAATCCGCCTCTGCTTCATCGTCCACCATTTTTAAATACGCAAAGGTCACTTTGTTTCCCTTTACAAAAATAATTTTTTTCGGTTGAAAAAAATACAGATCGGCAAACCCTAAACCGTCGTAATTTTCAGATACTAAATGTTCTGTATCATTTTTAAGGTCATAAGAGATATATCCAAATAACCAATCATTGGTCAATGATTGGTACTCTTCCAACTTTTTAAATGCATCCTTATAATCCGTTTTTAGTGCAGTAAATGCGTCGACAGCAATTATAAAATCAAATGCACCATGTATATCATGATGCGTATTACTGTCTAAAAATAGGATATCGTCAAAACGCTGAGCCCAGTACAAAGACTTTTGTTTAAAAGATTCTATGTTGGTGATCGTAAATTGCTTCTCCGTTCGCACTAGGTGTTTATTTGGTGTTCAAATGTGCTCAAGACTTCATTAAGCCCTAGTAATAGTGTTTCATTGGTTATTTGTTGTGCTTTTTCGTCATAATTTTCGTAAAAAGAGGGAAAACTAAAACTTTCTACTATTTCTGCACCAAATCTAGGCAAAACAAGTTTTGCAAATTCTAATGAACTTAATCCCCCGCGTTTGCCGGGAGAGGTGCTCATCAGTAATATTTTCTTCCCTTCAAGAAAATTACGATCAATGCGCGAAAGCCAATCTACTATATTTTTAAAAAAGGCGCTCCAACTACCATTATGCTCATTTACAGCGATAATTAAAGCATCTGCGTCTTTTATATCCTGTTTTAGTCCTAATCCCATACCCGGAAATCCTTCGCGCTCTGCATCTTCACTATACATAGGGAAATTATAATCCGACAATCGTAATACTTTAACCGTATGTGCTTTAAAACGAGAAGCTACATAAGACACCAATTTTTGATTGATAGAATTGGAACTGTTAGAACCTGCAAAAGCTAAAATTTTTTTCATCTGCTTTACTTACTTTATGAGTATCAAAAGTAGCTAAAAACAAAAGAGTCACAAAATAAGTCTACCTTTGCACCAATAAATATTAGCACCTTGGATTTTACTGATTTAAACATAACTGCTTCGTTGCGCAAAGCCATCAATGATTTGGGTTTTGAGCAACCTACCCCAATTCAACAGCAAGCTTTTTCTCCCATATTGTCGGGCAAGGATATTGTTGGCATTGCACAAACAGGAACAGGAAAAACATTTGCTTACTTGCTACCTGTATTAAGGAATCTACAGTATTCGGAGCAAATAAATCCAAGAGTCCTCATCTTAGTACCCACCAGAGAACTGGTACTGCAGGTGGTTCAAGAGACAGAAAAGTTATCCAAATATATGGGTACCCGTGTTCTTGGTGTATACGGAGGCACTAATATTAACACCCAAAAGAAAGCTGTGGTAGAAGGTCTTGACGTCCTGGTCGCTACGCCCGGAAGATTATTCGACCTGGCAGCCAGTAGGGTGCTGCAGCTAAAGTCTATTCAAAAATTAATTATCGATGAAGTTGATGTAATGATGGACTTAGGCTTTAGACCACAATTGATGAACATTTTTGATATTTTACCACGTCAACGACAAAATATCATGTTCTCCGCAACGATGACTGAAGAAGTGGAAAGTATCATTAAAACTATTTTTATTGCACCCAAAAAAATCTCTGTAGCTAAAAGTGGAACGCCGCTACAAAACATTCAACAATATGGCTACAAAGTTGCCAATTTTAATACTAAAGTCAATTTATTAGTACACCTATTAACCGATACAGAAACCTATATCAAAGTGCTGTTATTTGTTAATAACAAAAGAATCGCAGATCGTCTTTTTGAACAGCTAGATATATTTTTTCCTGAGGAATGCGCAGTTATTCATTCAAATAAAACGCAAAACTATCGTTTGAGAAGTATTAAACGTTTTGAGAAGGGCGAGCAGCGTATCCTAATTGCCACGGATATTATGGCAAGAGGTATCGATATTGATGATATTACACACGTGATCAATGTAGACACCCCAGAATATCCTGAAAACTATATGCATCGTATTGGTAGAACTGGGCGTGCAGAAAAAAAGGGTGTAGCTTTGGTGCTTACAACAACCAAAGAAGAACTATATTTAACGGATATTGAAAACCTTATGGAAGTTGCTGTGGAGAAGCTTCCTTTTCCTGATGAAGTTGAAATATCCAACGAATTAATTCCTGAAGAACAACCTAAACCTGTAGAAGTATACAATCCTTTAAAAAGGAACGAAGACGAAGTCGGACCTGCTTTTCACGAGAAAAAAGCGAAGAACCAAAAGGACAATTTGGGTGGTAAATATCACAGAGAAATCAAAAAAAAATATAAAAAACCCAAAACCAAAGGTGATAAGAATTTTAATCGCAGAAAGAAAAAGAAATAAAAATAATCGCCTCTCAAAATCTTAGTACATCATGGAAATAAATTTAGCAGTCCTAATAGATGGAGACAATATACCTTCTGCCTATGTTAAGGAAATGATGGAAGAAATTGCCAAATATGGCAATCCTACCATCAAAAGAATATACGGAGACTGGACAAAACCTGCGCTAGGCAAGTGGAAAAATGTATTATTAGAAAATGCTATTTCTCCAATGCAACAGTATGGATATACCAAAGGTAAAAATGCCACGGATTCTGCCATGATTATTGACGCCATGGATATCTTATATTCTGGCAAAGTCCAAGGCTTTTGTATCGTATCTAGCGATAGTGATTTTACACGATTAGCAACTCGACTCCGTGAAGCGGGTATGAAAGTTTACGGAATTGGCGAACGCAAAACTCCAGAACCGTTTATTGTAGCTTGTGACAAATTCATATACCTAGAGATTTTGCAATACCATCAAATTGATACTGATGCCAATGCAAATGAAAATTCTACAGATCAGAAAAGTTCGGTAGAAAAAATGACTGCCAAAGAAATCAAAATCATATCAGCAACCATTGATGATCTTGCAGATGAAGATGGATGGGCTTTTCTGGGTGATGTTGGTAATCTGATGCAAAAGAAGCAACCTAATTTTGACTCTAGAAATTATGGTTTTCAAAAGTTAACGCCTCTAATAAGATCTATCGATACATTTGAAATTGAGCAGTTCGAGGCTCCTAACGGAAGATCAAAATTGATTTATGTAAGAAATAAAAAGAAAACTAACTCCTCCAAAAGGGCTCCAAGAAGAAAAAAATAAAGCCTTTGCCTATGGCTTCCATATTTGCGCACGGACTTACTGCATTTGCGTTTAGCAAAAGTTTCAAGAACGATCTTTATTCTATAAAACTATGGAGTTTAGGTGTAATTTGCGCTATACTTCCAGATGTTGATGTTCTTGGTTTTAAGTTTGGTATTGCCTACGGAGATTTCTGGGGGCATCGCGGATTTACCCATTCACTACTATTTGCTTGTATCTTAAGTCTTCTTATATGCTTTCTTTTTTATAGGAAAAAAATGAAAGCATATCAAGGTGTTTTTCTTTTTATATATTTCTTTAGTTGTACAGCCTCACACGGTGTCTTAGATGCGATGACCACGGGAGGACTGGGGATTGCTTTTTTATCGCCTTTTGATACTACACGATATTTCTTTCCTTTTAGACCCATACAAGTATCCCCAATAGGAGCAAGTAGATTCTTTAGCCAGTGGGGTCTTAAGGTTATTCTTAGTGAGCTCATTTGGGTAGGTATACCGGCACTGGGATATATTATGATTACATATTTAGTTCACAATTCATTCAAATCAAAAAATTAATGACTAAAAGCTATTTCACTACTATTGTTTTCTTAGGATTACTATTACTCAGTACTTTACCAGGTAATGCTCAAGATCTTTCCAAGTCAATTACCAAACATTTAGAAATACATAAAATCAATGCATCCAGTTATGTACACATCTCTACAATCACCTTAGATAGTGGTAATACTTACCCTTGTAATGGTTTTATTTATATCGATGATAAGGAAGCTTTTATTTTTGATTCCCCTGCAAACGAAGAAGCGGTCCAAGAACTTATTAAGCTCCTAACATCAAACAACATAGCAATTAAAGGAGTAGTATTCAATCATTTTCACAGAGATTGTACTGAGGGGATTGAGATTTACCAATCTTTAAACATACCTACCATTGCTTCTACCAAAACTGCCAATATGATGCAAAAAAACAATTCGCCACTACCAGATATTACCTTTGAGAATGACCTCCGCCTGAATCTTAAGTCAAAGCAAATTATCAACCAATTTGTGGGTGAGGCACATACATCAGACAATATCATCTCTTATTTCCCTGCAGAAAACATATTATTTGGCGGCTGTATGATCAAAAGTCAAGGCGCTCAAAAAGGAAATCTAAGTGATGCTAATGTAAACGAATGGTCCAACACAGTCAGCAACATAAAAAAGACATATCCAAACGTTAACATCGTAATTCCTGGACACGGAAAATGGGGTGATGTGGAATTATTAGATTACACCATAAAACTATTTCAAAATCAATCTGATAATGAAAAATAAAACAGAGAAACAAAATAAAGTCAATATAATATCGGCGTTCAAAACCATTATTTGGCCCAGGAGAAATCTGGTTTTTATAGGATTACTACTTATTGTATTCAATAGAACAGCGGGATTGATCTTGCCTTGGAAAAGCAAAGCTTTATTAGATGAAGTTATTCCAAGTAAGGATATGGATCAGCTCTATGATTTATTAATAATCGTAGGAGCAGCTATATTAGTACAGGCCACTACCTCGTTTTTACTTACGCGTATTCTCAGTGTGCAAGCACAATATTTAATATCAGAACTGCGTGCTAAGGTTCAGAAAAAAGTACTGTCGCTACCTATTAAGTTTTTTGATAATAACAAATCAGGAGCTTTAGTATCTCGAATTATGAGTGATGTGGAAGGCGTACGCAATTTAATAGGCACGGGATTAGTACAAATGATAGGCGGTATTTTCACCGCAGTAGTATCATTGATCATCTTAATTTACATAAATCCCTGGATGACTCTTTTTGTACTGGTTCCTGTTAGCCTTTTTGGTTTAGTAGCGCTAAAAGCATTTAAATACATCAGACCCATATTTAGAAAACGTGGTCAAATCAATGCTGAAGTCAAAGGACGACTTACCGAATCTCTAGCCGGTGTTAGAGTGATCAAAGCTTTTAATGCCGAAGCGCAAGAGAACGTAACTTTTGAAAAAGGAGTAGATCGTTTATTTCAAAACGTTAAAAAAAGCCTTACCGCTACTGCCTTAATGACCAGTTCCTCTACTTTTTTACTTGCCGGTGTAGCCTCAACAGGCATTATGGGGATTGGTGGTTATTATATGATGATCGATGAAATGACAGTTGGAGACTTTCTCTTTTTCACTATGGTTTTGGCCTTTATGATTGCCCCTATTGTACAGATGAGTAACATCGGAAGCCAATTGACGGAAGCACTAGCTGGCCTGGATAGAACGGAGGAACTTATGAACCTTGATCCTGAAGAAGATGAATCCCAAAGAACAATTGAATTGGCAGAGCTAAAAGGAAACATTAAGTTCAATGATGTATGTTTTTCGTATGAAGAAAACAAACGCGTTTTACACGATATTAACTTTGAAGCTTCCTCTGGTACGGTTACTGCTTTAGTAGGAACTTCAGGTTCAGGAAAATCCACAATTGCTGGTTTGGCGGCCACCTTTCTTAATCCAGAAACAGGACGTATTACCATTGATGGTAATGATTTATCCAAAGTAAAACTCAATAGCTATAGAAAATACCTCGGTGTAGTATTACAAGACGAATTTTTATTTGAAGGTACAATACGAGAAAATATCCTTTTCCCGCGTCCTGATGCTACCGAGGAGCAGTTACAATATGCAGTTAAAGCAGCTTATGTTAATGAGTTTACAGATCGATTTGAGAACGGTATGGAAACCATTATCGGAGAAAGAGGTGTCAAACTCTCTGGTGGACAACGGCAACGTATCGCTATAGCCAGAGCGATACTGGCTAATCCAAAAATCATCATACTAGATGAAGCGACTTCAAATTTGGATACTGAAAGTGAATCTTTGATTCAAAAAAGCTTAGGAGCCTTAATGCAAGGCAGAACTACTTTTGTTATTGCTCACAGATTAAGCACCATTCGCAAGGCAGATCAAATTTTGGTTATTGAAGCTGGTAAAATTGTAGAACGAGGTACACACGATGATTTGATTAGTGCACAAGGGCGCTATTTTGACTTGTATACCTATCAGGCTAAAATCTAAGTCTGGAGCAACTTATTTGTTTTCAATCTAAATGGATTTCTACGTAACTTAGAACAAAAATAGATACAATGAGTACACCTAAGAGAGCAGGAAATGAACCTATAGCAATAGAATTAGAAAAAGACAAGAGATATGCCTGGTGTAGTTGTGGGTATAGCGAAGATCAACCTTTTTGTAATGGTGCGCACAAAAAAGAAGGTGGTATACCTATAGTTTTTACCGTTGTAGAAGAAAAGAAAGCATACTTATGCACCTGTAAATTAACCAAGACACCTCCTTATTGCGATGGCACCCATAAAGTGTAAACCCCTATCCTAAAATAGAGGTTTATATTTTTTTTATTTGATAAATAATTCTTCGTATAATTTAGGCTTTCTCGCTTTGTAGCCAGGTAAGGATAATCGTAGCAATCCTTGTTACGATGAATACTACAAAACCAAATACTGGTGGTAAAGCAGAAACTTTAAGACCGGCAGCGAATATATGGGTGGATATTTCCCCAATCTTTTCTACGCTATCGAACATTCCTATTACCCCAATTAATTGCCCTAACATCCCCCAAACTAGAGCTAATAACCCTATAGAATTAATCAATTTCGAGTATTTTTCCGACCGAACAGTGTCTTTTTTGGCAATAAACCAACCAGCTCTTGCAATAAGAAACAAGGAAAGCACCAATAGTAAAAGTAAAGGAATCATAAAAAATAGCCCTCCTTCTTCTAATAGGCTTACTACAGGAATAAATAATAATGTACTCGCTAATGAAACAATTGTTACTTTGATCATAATGTATGTTTTTATAGTTAACAGTTCCAAAAGTATGGCGTGTTCTTCTACCTTTTTTATAAATGCGCTCAACTACGGAATTAGCGATGGAATTGACAACGTTTGTTCAAAATTAAAATTTACTTTCCTAAAATTGTTGAATACGGTATTAAATCTGTATTTGGTAGCTTTATCGCTTTCAATCCAATAAAAATATTGATATTGTAGCACTATGAAAGTAAGCAAAGGAATTATACTAAAGAAAATAGGTGTCTTTTGTATTCACCTCATTTTTTGGGTTTTAATTCTAATGTGTTACACCTATTTTTTTGGGTACGACACCAATAATAAAAGCTACGCATTTTACTTCTCTCTATTTTTAATGCCAGTCACAGTAGGTACTACCTACTATGTTATCGATCAACTGATCCCTAACTATCTGTTACAAAAAAAATATACCGTGTTTATATTGTACGCGGTATATACCGCTATCATTTCAGCCTTCTTTATTGTCTTATTCTTTTTTTACGGAGTCGTATTTTTGTCTTCCTTTAGCGTAGCGCAAATGGCGCCAATGACCCGGAGTCCGTTCTTTCTTTTTATAGCTGTTTACTTTGTTATTTTTATTGCTTCAGCAATACGGTTATTGCAATATAACTACATTACTAATCAAGCAAATCAAAAGCTTCAGACAAAAATCCTAGAAGCCCAATTACAAGTAAAACAACAGGAGTTGAACTACTTAAAAATGCAAATTCATCCTCATTTTCTATTTAATACGCTAAATACCTTATATGGGTTTGCGCTTCAGAAATCAGAGGAGGCTCCTGATATGATTTTAAAATTATCTAATTTACTAGATTATCTTTTATATCAAGTTGATAAACCATTAGTATCCTTAGAACAAGAATTACATCATATCAAAGATTATATTTCGCTTGAAAAAATGAGATTTCGTGATACTTTGGATGTAACAATAAATGCATTCTGTGATAACAATAGCATTGAAATTCCTCCTATGCTGTTAATACCTTTTATAGAGAACAGCTTTAAACACGGCAGTTTAGTGAACGGTAAATTAAGCATTGTAATGAACCTGGAGTGCCACCAAAATTCTATTCTATTTTCAATTAAAAATAGTATTGATAAACAAATGGATACAACTAATGCTGGTATTGGATTAAAGAATGTTCGAAAGCGATTGGAATTAGTATATCCAAATCAACATCAATTATCCATAAACCAAACCAAAGACTGGTTTGAAGTAAACCTACATCTAAAAAATTAACAACTAATGCAAAATGCCATACATTGTATCATCGTGGATGATGAGCCCACAGCAAGAGATATTCTGGAAACCCATTTGGCAAAAATAGATCGGTTGACTGTTGTTGCCAGTTGTCCAAGCGCAGTGGAAGCTTTCAATATCATAAATCAAAAAAAAATTGACCTTATCTTTCTGGATATAAATATGCCAGGTATTACCGGTATATCTTTTGCCAAATCGATTAACAGAGCAATTAAAATCATATTTACTACTGCGTATAGAGAATACGCTATCGAAGGCTTTGACTTACAAGCTGTAGATTACTTGTTAAAACCGATTTCATTTGAACGCTTATTACAAGCGGTGAATACATATTTCGAAACCAATCAAAAAGCGCTCAATAGCCCAGAGCAAGAACCTACAGCTTCTGATTTTATTTTTGTTAGGTCCGAGCGCAGAATGAAAAAAATCAACTTTAAAGATATCTTATATATTGAAAGCTATAGTGATTATTTAAAGATTCATTGTAGAGAAAATACCATAGTTACCAGAGAAAATATTAGTACAATAGAGGCCAAGTTAAATCAACAAGATTTTATCCGTACGCATCGATCTTTTATCATATCTATTAAACATATTGATTCCTATACTAATGAGGAAATCGTAATCGAAAACAAGTCCATTCCGGTAAGCCGCTCTTATAAAGACGTAGTATTGTTACGTTTAAACGCCAATAGCTAAGAATTGTAGCATTTAATTAACAACATTTCACAAAACATTAGGCTTTACTTAGGCATCCTTTTTTGTAATATGGTATCTATATAATGTATAACACAAAACTATTAACTTATGAAAAATGTTTTTCTAAAATTTTTATTGATTGTACCATTATTGTTTATCGGATGTAGTGATGATGATGACGGAGCTACGATTGAAGCAACTGCTTACACCTTAGCAGAGGTTGGAGGCTCCGGAGTATCTGGTACTGCTACGTTTACTAAGGTAAATGCCACAACAACTCGAATTGATGTCGCTTTAGAAGGAACTCCTGCTGGGGGCGATCATCCAATGCACATTCATATGAATGATGCTGCCACAGGAGGCGGAATCGCTATAACACTAACTAATGTAGATGGAGATACTGGTTTAAGTACTACCACGGTTACTGCACTAGATGATGACACTGCCATTACCTATGAGGGCTTAATCGACTACAATGGGTATATCAATGTACATTTAAGTGCGAATGAGCTAGCCACAATTGTTGCTCAAGGAAACATAGGAAGTAACGTGCCATAGTGCGCACAACTATATAACAACAAAAAATGCTAAGAGGATTCTCTTAGCATTTTTTATTTATGTATACTTCAAAGTTGTTTTACACATGCAGGGCACGGTTTTCCGTAGCTGCTAACGCCGCTTCCTTTACAGCTTCAGTGAAAGTTGGGTGTGGATGTGACATTCTCGAGATATCCTCAGCGGAGGCTCTAAACTCCATCGCAGTTACTGCTTCAGCTATTAAATCTGCACATCGTGCACCAATCATATGTACACCCAGTACCTCATCAGTAGCCTCATCAGCTAATATTTTTACAAAGCCATCCAAATCAGAACTAGCTCGTGCTCTTCCTAAAGCTCTAAATGGAAATTGACCTGATTTATATTTTACACCTGCTTCCTTAAGCTCCTCCTCGGTTTTACCAACCGCAGCAACTTCTGGCCAAGTATACACCACTCCAGGAATCAAATTATAATCTATATGTGGTTTTTGACCTGCAAGGGTTTCCGCAACGAATATTCCTTCTTCTTCTGCCTTGTGTGCAAGCATTGCACCTCTAACCACATCACCAATCGCGTAAATGTTTTCAACTGAGGTTTGTAAGTGATCGTTAACCTCAACTTGTCCTTTATCGTTTATTTTAACTCCGGCAGCTTCTGCATTAAGATTATCGGTATAAGGACGACGTCCAACAGAAACTAAGCAATAATCACCTTTAAAATCAACAATATTTCCTTTTTTATCCTCAGCTTTTATGGTCACTTGTTTGGCTGTTCCTTTTACCTCAGTAACTTTGTGAGAAGTGTAAAATTTCACCCCTTGTTTCTTCATTACCTTTTGTAATTCTTTGGATAATGCTTTATCCATGCCAGGGATAATTCGATCCATAAATTCAATCACCGAAACTTCGGCTCCTAATCTTCTATACACCTGGCCAAGTTCTAATCCAATAACACCGCCACCAATGATGACCATATGTTTAGGTACTTCTTTTAATTTCAATGCCTCTGTAGAGGTTATAATTCGCTTCTTATCAATAGTAATAAAAGGTAGCGTAGAGGGTTTAGACCCTGTAGCAATTATGATATTTTTTGCCTCTATTTCTTCAGCTCCACCGTCTTTCTTTGCAATACTCAAGTGAGTAGCGTCTTTAAAAGACCCTAAACCTTCATACACATCGATTTTATTTTTCTTCATTAAAAAGCTTACTCCATCACACGTTTGGTCAACAACGGCTTGCTTGCGAGCGATCATCTTTTCGAGATTTACCTTGATCTCTCCAGGAATATCAATACCGTGATCCTCAAAATGTTGAACCGCATGCTCATAATGATGCGAAGAATCTAGCAGCGCTTTACTTGGGATACATCCTACATTTAAACAAGTACCTCCTAATGTTGAGTATTTTTCAATTATTGCAGTTTTCATCCCTAATTGAGCACATCGAATTGCTGCCACATAACCTCCGGGACCTGAGCCTATAATGGCTACATCATATGAATTCATATTGATAAGTATATCTTTATTTACAACTAAAATTAAAAAGCTCTGGTTAAAGAGCTAGGCAAAGGTAACAAATGTTTTATATCTATATAAATCCCATAAAAGCATTTTAAAAGAATTAATATTTACGATATTTAGAATCATCAAAACCATAAGAAAAAAAATATTGCTACTTTGCAATCTCATAGCAAAAGATTATGTCATTTACTAAACGGTATTTAACTTTTATAGCTTTATTACTACTCGTTATTTTTTGGAGTTCTTGTAGAAAAGATTTTGAAGCACCACCTAGCCGTGGTAATCTTGAATTTTCTGTAGACACTTTGTATCTAGACACTATCTTTTCTAACATAAGTTCTAGCACCTACAGTTTTAAAGTGTATAATCGCACGGATGAAGACCTAACCATACCTTCCATACAACTCGAAAGAGGAGAAGATTCTGATTACCGACTCAATGTTGATGGAATTCCAGGTAAATCGTTTCAAAATATTCAGGTTTTTGCCAAGGATAGTATTTTTGTTTTTGTAGAAACCACTACAGACATTACTCAACAAACTTTAAGTCCGGAATTTTTGTATACCGATCGAATTTTATTTGACACTGGCAGTAACCAGCAAGATGTTGATTTAGTCACCCTGGTTAAAGATGCTGTTTTTCTCTTCCCATCTAGAGATGATATGACTGGTGAAGTAGAGACCTTACTACTAGGAGTAGATGAAGAAAATAATGAAATACGGATTGAAGGGTTCTTTTTAGAGCCTGAAGAACTTACCTTTACCAATGAAAAGCCATATGTGATATATGGATATGCAGCGGTCCCTCCTGACCAAACTTTAACGATTGAGGCTGGTGCACGAATTCATTTTCACGACAATTCGGGCCTTATTGTGGCTAATAATGCCACCCTTTTGGTTAACGGTGCACTTAGCAGTGATCCCGAAAGTTTAGAAAACGAAGTGATTTTTGAGGGTGATCGACTAGAACCTGGTTTTAGTGAATTACCCGGTCAATGGGGAACCATATGGTTAACTGAAGGTAGTACTGGCCATGTAATCAACCACGCTACTATCAAAAATGCAACAGTTGGGGTGCTTATGGAATCCAATGATGGATCCGCAAATCCTACTTTGACGATAAACAACACTCAAATATACAATAGCGCAAACGTAGGATTATTAGCGAGAACTGGTCACGTATCAGGTGAAAATCTAGTCATCAATAACTCAGGACAAGTATCACTAAACTGTTCGCTGGGAGGTCGCTATAACTTCAGCCATTGTACTTTTGCTAATTATACCAATGGATTACGGCAATTTCCATCAGTGCTTATTGATAACAATCTACAAATTAGCGAAACAGAAGTGTTGGTAGCAGATCTAACCGAAGCCAACTTTACAGATTGCATCATATATGGAGATGAGCCAATAGAATTAATTTTAAGTAAAGTCGGCGAAACTGTTTTCAATTATAAATTTACAAACTGTCTTATTCGCTTTGAAGACTTTAACGGTAGATTTGATGATAATCCTTTATTCGATTTTGAAAACACTTCTCTTTATGAAAATATTATTTTCAATGAAGATCCAGACTTTAAAGCACCCAGAAGCAATGAATTAAACATTGGTGATAATTCGGCTGCCAATGGAACCGGCTCCACCCCAGGAGAAGGCAGTGACATTCTTGGCACCTCGCGCAATGTTGAAAACCCAGATATGGGAGCTTATGAAAGTGTGATTTTTGAGGGCGATGGCAATTGATAATATGGACTAGTTTACCAAAATCATTAAGAAAACGGAACTCAAAAAAGAAAAGCGTGTAACCTTTAGTTACACGCTTTTTTTATTTTGAAGGTTTAGCTTATTTTGAACTAAGCGACAAATAAAGGTCTATCTGACATCATATCGTTAACATCAGCAGCGATCTTATGTAATTCTTCTTCGTTTTCTACATTACTAATAACACGATCGATCAATTCCACGATAGTTTTCATATCAGCTTCTTTAAGACCTCTTGTGGTAACCGCAGCTACTCCAATACGAATCCCCGAAGTTACAAACGGAGACTTATCATCAAATGGAACCATATTCTTATTTACCGTAATATCAGCAACGCCAAGCGCTTCTTCAGCAGCTTTACCAGTTACACCTTTATTACGTAAGTCAATTAGCATCATATGATTGTCTGTACCTCCTGAGATTACTTCGTAGCCCTTATCCACAAAAGCCTGAGCCATTACGGCCGCATTCTTTTTTACCTGTACGATATAATGTAAAAATTTATCTGTCAATGCTTCACCAAAAGCAATAGCCTTTGCCGCGATAATATGCTCTAACGGACCTCCTTGATTTCCTGGAAAAACACCACTATCCAATAAGGAAGACATCATTCGCAGGTTTCCGTTTTTAAGCTTGATACCGAATGGATTTTCAAAATCCTTACCCATTAAGATTAAACCACCTCTTGGACCACGTAAAGTTTTATGTGTAGTGGTTGTCACAATATGACAATGTGGAATGGGATCTGAAATTACACCTTTAGCGATCAAACCAGCTGGATGTGCAATATCTGCAAGTAACATAGCGCCAACTTTATCTGCAATTTCTCTAAATCTTTTGTAATCAATTTCTCTTGAATAAGCAGAAGCACCAGCAATGATTAACTTAGGTTGTTCCTTGATGGCAATTTCTTCAATTTTATCATAATTGAGCAACCCAGTTTCTTTTTCTACTCCATAAAATACAGGATTGTATAATTTACCCGAAAAATTAACTGGCGAACCGTGAGTTAAATGTCCTCCGTGAGACAAGTCAAACCCTAAGATTTTATCTCCAGGTGTTAAACAGGCGTGAAAGACTGCAGTGTTTGCTTGTGAACCAGAATGTGGCTGAACGTTGGCATATTCGGCTCCGAACAATGTTTTTGCTCTCTCAATGGCAATTTGCTCAACTTCATCTACCACTGCACACCCTCCATAATAGCGTTTACCTGGATAGCCTTCTGCATATTTATTGGTTAATACAGAACCAGCCGCTTCCATAACCTGATCACTTACAAAGTTTTCAGAAGCTATTAGCTCTAAACCATTTAATTGACGTTCTTTTTCGTCCTGAATTAATTCAAAAATTTGTTCGTCGCGTTGCATTGTATTCATTTTGATAATAAAACGGCAAAAATAACAAATACATTTCTGATAACCCGATGAACAACTCATAATTAATAAGAATATTTTAGAGCTATGAATTGGTATGGAAAGGCTGTTACATCCTCATTAGTAAATGATCTTATACAAGGTCAAAAATCGATTCCGTTCTTTATCACTTAAGCAAACCTATCTAGTACATTATCAGTTTATTATGATTTTTTTCAATTTTTAATCGAAATAAAAATTAATAAATCCTGTAAAATTATATATTTGGTCCTAGATTAATTCTAAAGTTAAGTAATGGAGTATAGTATTTAGGATTTATTTACCTAAAGAAAGCTATTCCTTTTTATAAGTTTTTTATAACTTGTATTTCATAATTCCAGCTTGCTTTATAGCGGATAGAATAAATAAAACACGAATTACAAAAACTAATTTTAATGTCCATAACAGCTAACGACCCAAACAGAAAAACCTGGATTGAAACCAGTCCTAATACTGATTTCCCTATTCAAAACATTCCGTTTGGAGTCTTCCTGACACGAGATGATATTATTACCATAGGTACTAGAATTGGAGATACCGCTATTGATTTAGGGGCATTACACCAATTAGGCTATTTTGAGGGTATTCCACTAACAGACGATATTTTTTTACAAGATTCGTTAAATGATTTTATTTCTGACGGAAAAAAAACGTGGAGATTAGTACGAAACCGAATTGCAGAAATTTTTGACGTAGAAAATGAAACGCTTAAAAATAACGAAGAGCACCGTAAAATAGTATTATTTGCATTAAATGAAATAGAAATGCAATTACCCGTGGTTGTAGGCGATTACACGGATTTCTACAGTAGTAAAGAGCACGCTACCAATGTTGGTAAAATGTTTAGAGATCCAGATAACGCCTTATTACCAAACTGGCTACATATGCCCGTGGGGTATCACGGACGTAGTAGTTCAATAATTCCATCAGGTATTCCTGTTCACCGTCCACAAGGGCAAAAACTAATTAATGGAGCCAAGGAGCCAATTTTTGGACCTTCGAGATTGGTAGATTTTGAGTTAGAAATGGCGTTTATCACTACGGATGCAAACCATTTGGGTGAACCAATTCCTATCGAAGAAGCAGAAGACTACATCTTTGGTCTAGTACTTTTTAATGATTGGAGTGCAAGAGATCTTCAAAAATGGGAATATGTACCACTTGGCCCATTCTTAGGTAAAAACTTTGCTTCCTCAATTTCTCCTTGGATAGTAACTTTAGACGCTTTAGAACCTTTTAGAGTTGAGGGACCTAAACCAGTCAAAAAACAATTTCCATACTTACAATACAAAGGTAAAAAGAGTTACGATATCAATTTAGAAGTTTCTATAGAACCTGAAAACGCGGTAGAGACCGTTGTTGCTAAAACCAATTTTAAATATATGTATTGGAATATGGCGCAACAATTAGCGCATCATACGGTTAATGGATGTCCTGTAAACTCAGGAGATATGATGGGTAGCGGAACAATTTCTGGTCCTACACCTGAGTCTTACGGATCGATGTTAGAGCTAAGCTGGAGAGGCGAAAAACCAGTACAGCTTAAAGAAGGAGGAAGTCGTAAATTTATCGAAGATAACGACACGGTAATTATGCGAGGTTATTGCCAAAATAAAAAGGTAAGAATTGGTTTTGGTGAGGTAAAAACCAAACTACTTCCCGTCTTTAAAAAATAAAAAAAATATTTTATAAGCCCTTGATTATGAAAGTATCAAGGGTTTTTAGTACCTTTTGGCACCAAAATTGATATTCAGTACCCAAATCTATAAAAAATCAATTATGAAAAAATTTTTACCCCTAATCCTAATAGGTTTATTCATATCCTGTAGCAGTGTTAAAAAAACTGAAAAAGCACTGAATACCGGAAACTACGATCAGGCGATAAATATTGCTATCGAAAAATTAAGAACTAATAAAGATAAAAAAGGTAAACAGCCTTATATAATTATGCTTGAGGAGGCTTTTGCTAAATCTATTGAGCGTGATAAAAATGCAGTATCGTTTTTAGAAAAAGAAGGGAATCCTGCTAACCTGGAAAGAATTTACAATACCTATCTTAATATGAAACAAAGACAAGAACGGATAAAACCTTTGTTGCCTTTATATATTATGGAAGAAGGTAGAGATGCACGGTTTTCATTCGAAAATTATGATCGAAATATAATTACCACTAAGGACGATTTATCTGCTTTTTTATACGATTCAGCAACTGCCCTATTCAAACAAGCTTCACAAAAAGCTGACTACAGAAAAGTGTATGATGATCTTGTTTATCTTGAAAAAATAAGTCCAGGATACGAAAACACCAAATCCTTAATCGAAGAGGCTCATTTAAGAGGTACTGACTTTGTTAAGGTAGTTATGAAAAACAATACCGATGTAATAATCCCTAAGCGACTTGAAGCTGATCTTATGAATTTCAGCACTTATGGATTAGATGATTTATGGACGGTATATCATAGCCAACCACAAAACGGAAACAAGTATGATTATGAGATGAATATTGAACTCAGAGAAATCAACATATCACCCGAACAAGTAAGAGAAAGACAATTAGAGAAAGAAAAGGTAGTCGTTGATGGTTGGGAGTATTTACTAGATGAAAATGGCGATGTTGTTATTAATGAAGATGGTGAAAAAGTAAAAGTTGATAAAAACGTAACGGTTCGATGTGAATATTACGAATTCACCCAGTTCAAAGCAGTGAATGTTGTTGGAAATGTGCAGTATAGAAACTTAAGAACTAAACAATTATTAGATGCATTTCCATTGGCTAGTGAGTATGTTTTTCAGCACGTATATGCCAACTACAATGGAGACAAAAGAGCTTTAGAGGACAATTTACTAACCATTGTTGGTCGTAGAGCGGTTCCGTTTCCTACCAATGAACAAATGGTTTATGATTCTGGAGAGGATCTTAAAAATAAAATTAAAAGTATTATTACAAGATATAGATTCAATTAATACTGATCTATACTAAGAAAATGCAAGGGATTGAATTAATCAATCCCTTTTTTATTTAATCAAGATGTGGATTAATCAGTTCTGCATTTATAGCACTATGCGATTGATGAGCTACAGTTTCACCATTTTTGATAATAATCATTTGTGGAGACTCATGCCACACCTGGAATCGCGAAGCTATCTCTTGAGAAAGGTCTCTATAATTTAATAAATCCAAAAAATAAAGATCCACTTGATTATCTTGGTAGCCAAATCCTCGTTCAAATCCATTTAACGCCATACGACTAATACCGCAACGGGTTGAGTGCTTAAAAATTACCTGAGGACGAGTCTTAGACTCTTTTTCGATGGTATCTAATTGCTCCATAGTGGTAAGCGATTTCCAAGGGATTGTTTTCTTCTCTTCATTCTTGTTAGCCTCACCGCTTCCAAAAATTTTACTGAATAAATTCATAGCTATATTTTTATTTACTTTCCGAATAAACCGGATTAGAATATACTTAAAACCATTTTAATTGTCAGCAAAAATACATAAATTAGTATTAAGACAAAAAGTCAGTTGTTTTGCTTTTTATTAAGACATTTTGACATTTTTTTAAGATGGAATATCTTTTGATTTACTGCTCATAACTATAAAACTTAGAAAATCATGAACTTTAATAATTTCACCATAAAATCACAAGAGGCCATACAGCAGGCGCAGCAGCTTGCTCAGAGTATGGGACATCAACAAATAGAAAATGAGCACATTTTTAAAGCTATATCCACAGTTGATGAAAATGTGTTACCCTTTATCTTAAAGAAATTAAATGTCAACGTACAGCTCTTGGAGCAAATCTTAAGCAGTACCTTACAGAGTTTCCCTAAAGTTACAGGAGGAGACATACAATTATCAAGAGAAGCAGGTAAAATGCTGAATGAAGCAAGTATTACTGCTAAAAACATGAAAGATGAATTCGTTTCTATCGAACACTTGATAATTGCCATCTTTAAATCTAAAAGTAAAATTGCCCAGATTCTTAAAGATCAAGGAGTAACAGAAAAACACTTATTAGAAGCCATAAATGAAATTCGTAATGGAGAGCGTGTAACCTCCCAAAGTGCAGAGGACACCTATCAATCTCTAAATAAATATGCCAAAAACCTCAATCAATTGGCAGAAAATGGAAAGTTAGATCCTGTAATTGGACGAGATGAAGAAATTCGCAGAGTACTTCAAATTTTATCTCGAAGAACAAAAAACAACCCTATGTTAGTTGGTGAACCTGGGGTAGGTAAAACTGCTATTGCCGAGGGTTTAGCACATAGAATCATTGCTGGTGATGTACCAGAAAATTTAAAAGACAAGCAAATATACTCACTGGATATGGGAGCCCTGATTGCTGGGGCCAAATTCAAAGGGGAGTTCGAAGAGCGTTTAAAAGCTGTAGTTAAAGAAGTTACCTCAGCAGAAGGAGATATTGTTTTATTCATCGACGAGATCCACACCCTGGTAGGAGCTGGTGGAGGCCAAGGCGCAATGGATGCTGCAAATATCTTGAAACCAGCCTTAGCCCGAGGTGAATTGAGAGCTATTGGTGCCACAACACTCGATGAATATCAAAAGTATTTTGAAAAAGACAAAGCACTAGAGCGAAGGTTTCAAAAAGTTACCGTTGCTGAACCAGATACCGAAAGTGCAATTTCGATTCTACGAGGTATTAAGGAAAAGTACGAAGCGCATCATAAAGTTAGAATCAAAGATGAAGCTATTATAGCCGCCGTAGAACTTTCTCAACGGTATATTACCAATAGGTTTTTGCCCGATAAAGCGATTGACCTTATGGATGAAGCTGCATCTAAACTTAGAATGGAAATAAATTCTAAGCCCGAGGATTTAGATGTTTTAGACAGAAGAATCATGCAGCTAGAGATAGAAATAGAAGCTATAAAGCGCGAAAATGATGAAACCAAACTCAAAACATTAAATGCAGAACTGGCTAATCTAAAAGATGAGCGCAATGATTTGTTTTCTAAATGGAAAAGCGAAAAAGAAATCGTAGATACCATCCAGAATACAAAAACCGACATCGAAGAGTTTAAATTAGAAGCTGAACGTGCGGAGCGCAATGGAGACTATGGACGTGTAGCAGAGCTTCGCTACGGCAAAATCAAAGAAGCACAAGAAACTCTTGAAAAGTTACAAGAACAGTTAAGTCAACAACAAAGTAAATCTTCGTTGATTAAAGAAGAAGTTACGAATGAAGACATCGCTGAAGTGGTAGCTAAATGGACAGGTATCCCAGTAACCAAAATGCTTAAGAGTGAACGTGAGAAGCTCTTGGTTTTAGAACAAGAATTGCAGAAGCGAGTAGTAGGTCAGCGCGAAGCAATACAAGCTGTAAGTGATGCCGTTCGTAGAAGCCGAGCAGGACTCCAGGATCAGAAAAAACCGATAGGATCTTTTCTATTTCTTGGTACTACGGGAGTTGGTAAAACAGAACTAGCTAAAGCACTGGCGGAATACCTCTTTAATGATGAAAACGCAATGACACGCATTGATATGAGTGAATATCAAGAACGACACGCAGTAAGTCGATTGGTAGGCGCACCTCCAGGATATGTAGGTTATGATGAAGGCGGACAATTAACCGAAGCGGTTCGAAGAAAACCTTATTCTGTAGTATTACTTGATGAAATTGAAAAAGCACACCCAGACACCTTTAATATCCTTTTACAGGTATTAGATGAAGGTAGGTTAACCGATAATAAAGGAAGAACTGCAGATTTTAGAAACACCATTATTATCATGACCAGTAATATGGGTAGTCATATCATCCAGGATAAATATGAAGCCATCCCTGATGTGGAAACCGCAATGGAGGCTGCTAAAGTTGAAGTGTTAGGATTATTAAAACAAAGTGTACGACCTGAGTTTTTAAATAGGATTGATGATATCATTATGTTCTCTCCATTGAGCGAGTCTAACATCAAAGATATTGTAAGAATCCAACTTAAGAATGTAACTAAAATGTTAAGCAAACAACATATTACACTAGATGCTACGGAAGAAGCTATATCCTATCTTGCTGCTAAAGGCTTTCAACCTGAGTTTGGTGCAAGACCGGTAAAACGAACGATACAGAAAGAAGTGTTGAATCAGTTGTCTAAAGAAATTTTAGCTGGAAAAATATCAACCGAGAGTATTATTCTTTTAGATGAATTTGACAACAACCTAGTATTTAGAAATCAGGAAGATTTGGTGTCCTAAGAAACAATAGATTATTAATTAAAAGCCCGTCAACTAGTTGACGGGCTTTATTGTTGTAAGAATAAGCCAAACGCAATTATCCCAATTTCAAGTAAAAAATATACCGATTGGTATTTTTTTTAATATATTTACACTCTGATGCAAACAAAAGCCAAACAGACTAAAGAATTTATTGTGAAAAAGGCAGCTCCTATTTTCACAAAAAATGGATATGTGGCTACTTCATTAAGTGACATCACCAAAGCAACTGGGCTAACCAAAGGTGCTATCTATGGTAACTTTAAAAACAAAGAGGAATTAGCAATTGCCTGTTTTAACCTCAACGTAAAAAGTTTGCTTAGACGAATTACGGATCACCAGATGTTGAGTGACTCACCATTAGAAAAACTGTTTTTGGTCACCGATTTTTACAGAAAGTACTACGATTACAGTCAGGAGTTAGGAGGTTGCCCCGTTTTAAACGTTGGTGTGGATGCCGTCAATCAAAACGAAGTATTGCTACAGCACGTGCAATTTACTATAGAGCGCATTGAAAATAACGTTATTAAATTAGTAGATGCTGGTAAAGCATGTGGAGAAATCAAAGCATCAGTTGATGCAGCTGCCTTTGCCAAGAAATTATATGCTGTAATCCAAGGAGCTATTTTTATGACCTATACCATGGATAATAATTCATACTTATTAGAAACTATGGATTTAGTGGATCAAACGATCATCACTGAGCTTAAAAAATAATTTTTTTAATATAAAATATACCGATTGGTATAAAAATGAAATGAATATGGAGTTACCAAAAATATTAGAAAGCAAAACAAAAATCAGATTTCAGGATTGTGATCCTTTCAATCATCTTAATAATGCTTCTTATCTTAATTATATGATCAATGCAAGAGAGGATCAAATCGATGAATTTTATAATATTGATATCTTTTCTTTGGCAAAAAACGAAGGTGTAAGCTGGGTAGTAGGCACTAATCAAATCGCCTATTTAAAGCCTGCTTTAGTCATGGAAACGGTGGTTATCGAATCCCAATTGATTCATTGTGATCAGCATAAATTGTGGGTTGAAATTCGAATGTTAGATGAAAGCAAAAAACAACTCAAAGCGGTACAATGGAGTACGTTTGTACATTTTAATTTACTAAAACAGCAAAAATGGGTACATAGTGAGGAGTTGATGTCCGTCTTCAAACAAGTAGAAGCGCCAGTTGATGCTTCGAATTTTGAAGACCGAATCCAACAATTAAAATTGCAGAAAGTGTAACATTTTACGATTTTGATCGTCTTAATATTATCTTAACAGTTTAAACCAATAGCAAAGATGAAAGGTTTTAGTAACTTAAAGCTGCAATATCTAAAGAAGGCTTCATTGATCTTTGTAGCTTTTTTTATGATCGCCTGTATTGCATCTTTAATCGTAATTTGGCAAACCGGTTTATTGGAGGGTTAATTGCTTAGTTATCCTACTTTATTGTAATACCCTTTAATATCGTATTTTTATTAAAAATAAAATACCATGAAGCATTTCATTTTTCTACTTAGCTTATTATTTCTAGCCTGCAATACTACTGTTAATAACCAAAAAGAAGAAGAGCAAACGGTATATCTCTTAATCAGACATGCTGAAAAAGATCTTTCTAATCCTGCCGAGCGAGACCCAGCTCTAACCGATCAAGGTAAAGAAAGAGCAAAAGAATGGGCTAAGATTTTTAAGGAATATGATATTGACTTTGTTTACAGTACGGACTATATAAGAACCAGAGAAACGGCTAAACCTACTGCCGAAAACGAAAACCTCGAAGTAATTTTATACAACCCTAAGACCATCTACGATGAGTCATTTAAAGAGAAAACTAAAGGAAAAACTATCTTACTGGTAGGTCATAGTAACTCTACACCTTCATTAGTTAACACAATTATTGGTAAAGAAAAGTATCCCTCAATTCACGAGTCTGTATACAATAATCTTTTTAAAATAAGCATTACCAATTCCGTTGTTAACGACACGCTGTTGAAATATTAGCAGCAGTCCAGGTTGAAATACACATAGATATTCTCCAAGTCTATGGTAGATACTTTTTTCAATTGTTTACGCTCAAATAACTTGCCCAAGTCTTTTAACGGCGTACTCAACTCGTCTACTTTAAAGTTATGGTAGTCTACAAAACGAATACCATTAATTACTCTCGGGTTATAGGCTTCTCTAAACCGAATACCTCCTCCATTTACAGCATATTTATAGGCTAAGTAATCTATTGTATACTTTTCTTTATGAATCCAGTACACAAATTCATCTTCATAATCAGTTCCCCCACCTTCTTTTTTAAAAGTTACTTGTATTTTATGATAGGGTTCATCTTTTATTAAGTCCTCCCCGATTTTTTTCTTTATCACTGCTGCAGCATTAAGTCCATAAGGTAAGTACGCAAAGTAATGCACAGAATTAACGCCATCACTCATCTTGGTTAATAAAGAATCTGGGGTGTTAACCGGACAATTGTTTATCGTCCTTTGAAATCCTCTGTTATTGAGTACATCTCGTATGGTCTTATTTTCTTTATACGTAATACGCTCTAACGAAAAAACACCTTTAGTGTTTCTTCGGCTTACATATTCCTTATCTCTAAAAGTAAAGCGAATCGTAGCTTGATCAAACAACTCTCCTCCTGCGACTTCAATTGCCTTATTTACAATTTGTTCAGCGGTTTCTTGACTTTGAATTTTACAAAAACTCAGCAACAAGATAATAGTAAAATAACAGTGGCTTTTTAGTATAGTCTTCATAAGGCTAAAGTAGAATTAAATTCGTAGAGAAAAAAAGACAAATAGTTGAATTTTTAGCATTTGATGTTTTCAATTTTTAGAAAAGATTAATACTTTGCGATACCTAAATCTATTAAACCATGAAATATAAAATACTACTTTTATTTTTTCTCTGCTCTTTTGCAGTAGTCGCACAAGAGGGCGAAACTTACAAAAAGACAACCAAAGCTTTTCAAGAAAACTTTAACGCTCAAAATGTAGATGCTATTTTTGAGATGTATTCTGCAGATATGCAAAACGCTATGACCAAAGAAGGCGTAGAACGTTTTGTAAAAGGCTGTTACGAACAGTTTGGTAATTTAAAAACCATAATGTTCAAAGAAACAACAGAGGGTGTTCATAGATACAATGCAGAATTTGATAATGTAACATTGATTATGGAACTGATGCTTACCGACGATGGAAAGATAGGTGAAATTCAGTTTCAGGAGTTATGAAGGTCAATTTCTATATAAAATTTAATCACAAAGCTTTCTTTACGGAAAGCTTTGTATTTTTGTAGGCAATACCATAGTATTGACTAAGCGCTATCAAATTGCAATACCATAAATAAATGTGAAAGCATTGGTATTTTTTAAATTGTTAATGTATACTGAGCAATAAGAATAATCATACAACTCGTGAGTAAGAATAAAATCAACATATTAAATCGAAAAGCAAAATTTCAATACGAATTTTTGGATAAATATACTGCCGGGATCAAATTGGTAGGTACAGAGATTAAAGCCATACGCGAAGGAAAAGCCAGTATTGCAGAAAGTTTTTGTGAGTTCAATGATCAGGGAGAACTATTTGTCATTAATATGCATATCCAGGAATACTCACACGCTACCTATTTCAATCACGACCCGAAAAGTGAGCGTAAGCTTCTTTTGAATAAAAAAGAACTTAAAAAACTTGAAAAAGAAGTAAAAAATACTGGACTGACCATTATCCCTACTCGTTTATTTATCAATGATCGAGGTTTTGCTAAATTAAATATTGCGCTAGCAAAAGGTAAGAAGCTATACGATAAACGCGAAACCATCAAAAACAGAGACAACAAAAGAGCTTTAGATCGTATTAAAAAGAGTTATAATTAAATAACACTTAATTCTTATCTTCTAATAAAGGCACAAATCTGAACTCTCCAAATTCGTGTTTTTCGAACTCTTTTTCGCTTTTACGAATAAACAGCGTCATTATTTGTTGATCCGTTCCTACAGGAATTACTAATCTACCTCCTACTTTTAATTGACTCAGTAATGGATTGGGCACATAAGGCGCACCTGCAGTTACAATAATACCATCATATGGAGCGTATTCCTCTAGCCCCTTATATCCATCTCCAAAACTTAAATATTTAGGGCGATAGCCCAATTTACTCAGAAATGCTTTAGTTTTTTTATACAATTCGCGCTGTCGCTCTATACTATATACCTTAACCCCTAATTCACATAATACAGCCGTTTGATACCCGGATCCAGTTCCAATCTCCAAAACTTTGTAATTTTTTTCGACTTCTAACAATTCAGTCTGAAAAGCTACAGTGTACGGTTGAGAGATGGTTTGATCTGCAGCGATCGGAAACGCCTTGTCTTGATAGGCATGATCCTCAAAACTTGAGTCCATAAAAAGATGTCTGGGAATGGTATTGATAGCAGATAAAACCGCTTTATCTTTTATTCCTTTTTGTATCAGTACATCTACCAATTGTTTCCGTTTTCCTGCGTGTCTAAGGGTATCTTTCACTTCAATAGGTTCGTTGTTTAGAGGTACAAAATTAAGGAAAGTATTTTGAGAATATTTACTAAACTACCAGGTAAAGGTAAATTTTAGTATTTCACACCAATTTAGGATTCTAAATTTATAAATAATACTATTTTTGTGTAAAACTTTGAATTATGCTCAAAGCCGGAGTGCTAGGTGCCGGTCACCTTGGAAAAATCCATTTAAGACTTCTTGAACAATCTGAAAAATATGAACTGGTTGGTTTTTATGACGCTAGTGAGGAGCAAGCCAATGCGATAGTTAAAGAATTTGGTTACAAGCTTTTCAATTCTGCCGAAGCGTTAATCGAATCGGTAGATATGGTTGATATTGTCACTCCAACGTTTGCACATTTTGAAACCGCTAAACAAGCTATCAAAGCGGGTAAACACGTCTTTATCGAAAAACCAATTACCAATACGGTTGATGAAGCCGAGGAACTTATCAAATTAGCCGCTGAATATAAGGTTAAAGGGCAAGTGGGGCATGTAGAACGTTTTAATCCCGCTTACACTGCCGTTGTCGATAAAATTGAAAACCCGATGTTTATTGAGGCACATCGATTGGCAGAGTTCAACCCAAGAGGAACAGATGTTCCTGTAGTGCTTGATTTGATGATTCACGATATTGATGCAATCCTTAATGTAGTACACTCCGATGTTAAACAAATAAGCGCTAGTGGGGTATCTGTGATTAGCGAAACACCTGATATCGCTAATGCCCGTATTGAATTCGAAAATGGTTGCGTTGCTAACTTAACCGCTAGTAGAATTTCCTTAAAAAATATGCGCAAGGCACGATTTTTTCAGCGAGACGCTTATATTTCTGTTGATTTTTACGAAAAGAAATGCGAAGTTGTAAAAATGAAAGACGCACCCGAAGAACCAGATGATTTCGCTATGATATTACAAAATGCAGAAGGCATAAAAAAGCAAATTTACTTTGACAATCCTGATATTGCGGCGAATAATGCCATCCTCGATGAGCTAAATACATTTGCGGAAGCTATACAACATAATACAGATCCTATAGTAACGCTTACACATGGTAAAAAGGCGTTAGAAGTGGCATTGCAGGTCATAAATTGTTTTTAGCTTTTAGCTGTTAGTCAATAGAACTTATAAGTTCTTGAAATGAAAGAAATAAAATTTAATTTTGAAGATCTTATCGTATATCAAAGAGCACTTGATTATGTAGATTTTGTTTATAAGATATGTGATTCATTTCCTTCTAGCGAAAAGTATATTCTAGCAAATCAATATTTACGGGCTGCTAATTCTATACCTCTGAATATAGCAGAAGGTGCTGGAGCATCAGATGCCCAATTTAATAGGTATTTACAAATTGCACTTAACTCTGCCAAAGAGTGTGTGGTCTGTTCTACATTAGCAATGAGAAGAGATTATATTAGTAGTAATATGGATCAAAACGCTAGACAGCAATTGGAAGAAATTTGTAAAATGATAACCGGACTTCAAAAAAGTTTAAAAAAAACAAATCATTAATTCAAATAGTAAAAACTAAAAACTATTCACTAAAATCTATATACTTAAATGAAAAACATAGCAGTAATTGGTGCAGGGACTATGGGTAATGGAATTGCTCATACCTTTGCACAAAAAGGGTTTAAAGTTCAATTAATTGACATATCACAACAAGCGCTGGATAAAGGGTTAGCTACTATTGGCAAAAACCTGGATAGAATGGTGGCTAAAGAGAAAATTACTGAAGCAGATAAAAACAGTACTTTAGAAAATATTACTACAGCTACTTCACTTAAAGAAGGTGTGGAATATGCAGAGTTGGTTGTGGAAGCAGCTACTGAAAATATCGACTTAAAACTGAAAATCTTTGAGGACCTTAGTGAGCTGTGTTCCGAAGAAACTATTTTGGCAACCAATACATCTTCCATCTCTATTACTCAAATTGCGGCAGTAACTGTACGCCCAGAAAGAGTGATCGGTATGCACTTTATGAACCCTGTTCCTATTATGAAGCTGGTTGAAATTATTAGAGGTTACAACACTTCAGATGAGGTGACAAAAACGATCATGGATATATCTAAACAATTAGGCAAAATACCTACCGAAGTAAACGATTATCCTGGATTTGTAGCTAATAGAATTTTAATGCCTATGATCAATGAATCTATAGAAACCTTGTATAATGGGGTGGCAGGTGTTCAGGAAATTGATACCGTTATGAAGCTGGGGATGGCACATCCTATGGGACCATTACAATTAGCTGATTTTATAGGTTTGGACGTGTGTCTTTCGATACTCAATGTAATGTACGACGGCTTTAAAAATCCAAAATACGCGCCTTGTCCATTATTAGTAAATATGGTTATGGCCGGTAAATTAGGGGTAAAAAGCGGTGAAGGATTCTACGATTATTCAGAAAGTAGAAAAGCTGAAAACGTAGCAAAGCAATTTCAATAAAATACTACTAATTCTAGATGGGGTTTTGATATTTTGTATCTTACAAAATTCAAAATCCCATTTTTATTTATAATTATGAAAAAGAATCTTTTATTAACTCTACCTATTGTACTCCTATGTACCATACTATCGTGTAAGAAAGAAGGAAAACGAAATCAAAACACAATAACAGAAAATACTGATCAATATGTCATTAACGCCGAAATAGAAGGCTTAAAGGATGGAACTAAAATTTATCTAAACCGAAATAATGAGTTGATAGACTCCACAAAGGTTAAAAATGAAAGCTTTCAATTTAAAGGAACGATTAATGAACCTGACTTAGTTTATTTACATGTTAAACAAACACAAGACTTCTACACCTCATTTTGGTTAGAGAACGAAGAAATATCAATTACAGGCAAAAAAAGTGACTTTAAAGATCTGAAAATCAATGGTGGCCCTATACAAAAAAGCGCTAACCAGTTGGACATTCTTAATGCTCCGCTTATCAAAACACTAGATGAAATACAAAACGCATTTAACAATCCTGATATAGAAGTAGAAAAACTAGACTCTTTAGGAAGGTTACAAATGCCTACTTATTCAAAGCTTAGAGAGAATTCCAAAAACTTTATAAAGAAACATCCTAATTCCTTCTTAAGTGTTTACCTTTTAAATATGAATAAAATGGAGTGGGAAAAGGATTCAGTTAACTTATGGTTTGCAAACCTCAATAAGAACATAAAAGAATCTTCTTACGGCCAAATCATAGATAACTATCTATCCTTACCAGACAAACCACAAATAGGAGAAGCCTATGTAGATTTTGAGCTTCCTAACACGAATGGAGACCAGAAAAAGATCTCAGATTTAAAATCAAAATACACACTAGTTGAATTCTGGGCTTCTTGGTGTGCTCCTTGCCGACAAGAAAATCCTAACTTAATAGAAGCTTATAAAAACTATAAAAATAAAGGTTTCGAGATTGTGGGAGTTTCATTAGATAAAAGAAAAGAAGACTGGTTAAAAGCAATAGAGCAAGACAAATTACCCTGGACTCAGTTATCTGATTTTAAGGAGTTTGAATCTTACCCTGCACTGGTTTATAGTATCAATTATATTCCCTATAACTTCTTAATTGATGAAAATGGAATTATAGTAGGACAGAACCTTAGAGGAGAACGATTAGATAAAAAACTCACTGAACTACTAGGTAGCTAAAAATCAATAGACCTCATGGCTAAAATCATTCCTTTTAAAGCAGTTCGACCTACACGGGACAAGGTGAGTCTGGTGGCCTCTCGCCCTTATCAGAGTTATACCCCGGCAGAGCGAGAATCGCGCTTGGACCATAATCCCTATTCATTTTTGCATATCGTTAATCCAGGATATAAATACCAAAAGGAAATTACCGGAACGGAACGCTATAAATTAGTTCGCAATCGATATTTGGAGTTTAAAGAAGATGAAATTTTTATTCAGGATCAAAAACCCACCTACTACGTTTATAAAATTATAAATAGAGAGGAAGAAGAGTTTTTAGGCATAATTGCCGCAGCCAGTGCTGAAGATTATGAAAATAACTGTATCAAAAAACACGAAGACACGCTTAAAGACAGAGAAGAAACCTTTAAGGAATACCTTAAAACGGTAGGGTTCAATGCGGAGCCAGTACTCCTTACCTACCCAGACAATCCAGTAATTAAAGAAATATTACTACAAGTCTCTAAGGAACGTGCAGAATATGAATTTACTACTACCTATAGAGACACCCATTACCTTTGGAAAATTGATGATCAAGAATTAATCCAAACCCTACAAAAAGAATTTGAAGCGATGGATTGTATATATATAGCCGACGGTCATCATCGCTCGTCATCATCTTGCTTGTTAGCTAAAGACCTAAAAGCCGAATCATCGAATCATACGGGCAAAGAGGCGTATAATTTTTTTATGAGTTATCTAATACCAGAGTCAGACTTAAAGATTTACGAATTCAATAGACTGATTAAAGATCTAAACGGCCTTGGTAAAGAAGAGTTTTTAATCCAGTTGGACGAATGGTACCGAATAGAAAATCGAGGACAAGAATATTACAAGCCTTCAAAACCTCATCACTTTAGTATGTACCTAGATGGGGAGTTTTATTCGCTCTATCTGCGCAAAACAAAATATAATTTTGAAAACGCATTGGATGAGCTCGACGCCCAATTGTTATATGAAACCGTATTGGAACCTATTTTGGGTATAAAAGATTTAAGAACGGATACCAGAATTGCCTATTCCGATGGCAAAAAAGATATTGCTTATGTAAAAAGCGAAGTGGATAGTGGAGCTTTTACTGTAGGTTTTGGTCTTTTTCCTGCCTCAACTTCTCAATTGAAAAAAATTGCAGATCAAAATTTAGTCATGCCGCCAAAGAGTACTTTTATCGCTCCAAAATTACGAAGCGGAGTAACGATTTATGAGTTTTGAATGTCATCCATATGACTAACCATTTGATACACTAATCTTCTTCTTAAAGAAAAGAAATTAAATATCTTTGCTAATTATGAGTAAACTAGTTTCAAATCTTCAACAAATTAAGGATTCACTTCCTCAGCATGTTACTTTAGTGGCAGTTTCAAAAACGAAACCCGCATCCGATATCAAGGAAGGATATGAGGCCGGGCATAGAGATTTTGGCGAAAACAAAATCCAGGAAATGACGGCCAAATGGGAAGAGTTGCCCAAAGATATCAAATGGCATATGATTGGTCACGTACAAACAAATAAAGTAAAATATATGGCCCCTTACGTTCATTTGATCCATGCCGTGGATAAAATGAAACTTTTAAAAGAAGTCAATAAGCAGGCTAAAAAAAATGATAGAGTAATCGATTGTCTCATTCAGGTTAAAATTGCACAAGAAGACAGTAAGTTTGGCTTATCACCAGAAGATGCAGAAAAACTAATTCTCAATCCTGAATTAGCTAAATACCCTAATGTAAGAATCAAAGGTCTGATGGGAATGGCTACATTTACAGACAATGAAGAACAACTTCAAAAAGAATTTAATACCATCGAAAAACTTTTTAAGAAGTTACAAGAAGAGGTTTCTGGATTTGACACCTTATCCATAGGGATGAGTGGAGACTACAAAATAGCTATGAAACACGGCAGTACCATGGTCCGGATTGGTAGCTCTATTTTTGGAGAAAGAGACTATCATTAATAGTTGAGATACGGAGGATTGATGTACGCTGTTGTTGACATAGAAACTACTGGAGGTAAATACAATGAAGAAGGTATTACGGAGATTGCTATCTACAGGTTTGATGGCCATCAGGTAGTCGATAAATTTGTGAGTCTTATCAATCCTGAGCGGCCTATACAGCCTTTTGTAGCTAACCTTACCGGGATCAAGAGTGAAATGCTTAGAAACGCTCCCAAATTTTACGAGGTTGCGAAACGCATTGTTGAAATCACGAAAGATTGTGTCATCGTAGCACACAATGCAAGCTTCGATTATCGAATATTACGGACAGAATTTGCAAGACTAGGGTATGAATACGAAAGACGTTCTTTGTGTACGGTTGAACTTTCTAAAAAATTAATACCAGATCAAAATTCTTATAGTTTAGGCAAACTGGTAAGAGGTCTCGGTATTCCGTTGTCTGATCGACACCGTGCTGATGGCGATGCCCAAGCTACCGTAAAGCTGTTTAAGCTACTACTAGTGAAAGATGGAGATAAACAAATCATCAGTGATACAGTACGCCTGGATCCTAAACGGCAATTAGATAATAAACTACTGATGATTATCGAAAATGCTCCTGCTACCACTGGGGTATATTATATGTATAATGAAGATGGAGATATCATTTATATAGGTAAAAGTAGAAATATTAAAAAACGATTAAATCAGCATTTTACCAACGATAACAAAAAATCAAAAAAAATTCAGCAAGAAGTAGTAGAGGTGACCTACGATATTACTGGTAGTGAATTGGTCGCTTTGCTTAAAGAAAGTGAAGAAATAAAAAAAATAAACCCGATCTATAATAAAGCGCTAAAGAGAAACAGTTTTACGCAAGCCCTATATCAGTTTAAAGATAAAAATGGTTATCTCAATCTTACGATAAATAAAATAGACAAACGGAAAGAGGCTGTCACCGTATTTACTAATCGACAACAAGCAAAAGCCAACCTCCTAAAATGGATAGAAGAGTACCGGTTATGCCAAAAGCTGACTAACCTCGATAAGAGTAATGGAAATTGTTTTTATTACACCATAAAGGAATGTAATGGTGCTTGTATTTTAGAGGAAGATCATACAGCATATAACACTAGAGTTGAAGAACTCGTAGATAACCATTCCTTTAGAGCCAAAAGTTTGTTGATTTTGGATAAGGGCCGCACCATTGATGAGCAGAGTGTAATTGTAATCGAGCAAGGCAAGTTTAAAGGTATTGCTTATATTAATTTAAATTATCAATTGCACAACAAGGAAGTATTACAAAATATACTTACAAAAATGGATAGTACCAAAGATGCGATCAATATCATACAAGCCTACATTCGAAAAAACAAAAAAGTTAAAATTCATAACCTAGAACATTAATTTTTTCCTATTTCTTATCTTAAAAATTAAAAATTGGATACTTCAAATACAAAAAACTGGAAAAACAAACTTCACGAAGTAATTTATGAGGCGGATACGCCGCTAGGAAAGCTATTTGATATTGTACTATTAATACTTATAGGGCTAAGCATCATTTTAGTAATGGTAGAAAGCGTCAAAGGCTTTAGTGATCGGTTTTATGACTACTTATATTATGGGGAATGGGTGATCACCATATTTTTTACGCTGGAGTACATAGCAAGAATCATAAGTATCAAACGTCCTGCAAGATATATTTTTAGCTTTTATGGGATTATAGATTTACTTTCTACCTTACCGCTTTACTTATCCTTCTTTTTTACAGGCTCTCACGCTTTACTGACAGTAAGAGCCTTGAGATTACTCCGTGTTTTTCGGATTTTGAAAATATCAAGATACATTAGTGAAGCCAATAAGCTAGGAAAAGCCATTAAGGATAGTGGGGCTAAAATTTTAGTCTTTCTCTTTGCTGTGCTTGTAGTTTGTATTATTATGGGAACTGTGATGTATTTGGTCGAAGGAGAAGAGAGTGGGTTTAAAAGCATACCTGTTAGTGTCTATTGGTGCATTGTTACCTTAACCACAGTTGGATTTGGAGATATTGCCCCAGTAACACCTTTAGGTCAGTTTTTAGCGGCACTAATTATGATTATGGGATATGGTATTATAGCTGTACCGACAGGTATTGTAACCGCAGAGTACGCTGCTGGGGGTAAAAAACCAGTTGTACCTTTAAATACACAAGTATGTTCCAATTGCAATGCTCAAAGACACAGAGATGGTGCCAAACACTGTTATAACTGTGGAGAAACCTTACATTATGACTAAGAAGCATCTAATTGTTATAGTAGGGCCTACTGCGATTGGTAAGACAGCCTTAAGTATTGCATTAGCTAAGGCTTTTAATTGCGAAATTGTATCCGCTGATAGTCGTCAATTTTTTGCCGAAATGAATATTGGTACAGCAGTACCTACTGAAGAAGAACTAGCTGAAGCCAAACACCATTTTATTCAACATCTTTCGATAACAGATACCTATAGCGTTGGTGATTTTGAAAGAGATGGAGTGGCACTAATTGAATCCCTTTTTACAACTAATGACTATGTAATTATTGTTGGTGGCTCTGGGTTATATGTAGATGCAATAACCAAAGGGCTTGACCACTTTCCTGATGTAGACCCATCCATTAGAGAACACTTACAATCCTTATTAGAACAAGAAGGGATCAGTGCATTGCAATCCAAACTTAAAGAATTGGATCCTGAACATTACCAAAAAGTAGATTTGAATAATACACATAGAGTCATACGGGCACTTGAAATCTGTATCGGCACTGGTAAGACCTACACATCATTTTTATCTAATCCTAAAAAAAAACGATCCTTCAACGTAACAAAAATAGGTTTATCCGCAGATCGACAGCTTATCTATGACCGAATCAATAAACGTGTGGATATGATGATGAAAGAAGGATTATTAGAGGAAGTTAAAACCCTTGAAAAATATCGCAACCTCAATGCACTCAATACCGTTGGGTATAAAGAACTGTTTAACTATTTGGATGGAGCGTGGGATTTAGATTTTGCTGTTTCCGAAATTAAAAAGAATACACGAAGATTCGCAAAACGTCAACTAACCTGGTTTAGAAAAGACGATAGCATAACTTGGTTTGATTATAAAACAGCCCCAAAAGAAATCGTGTCGTATATCAAAAAAAACTCATAACAGATGGGCTTCATCTTGTTATGAGTTTTTGTAATGTTACCGTAATTCTTATTAAGACTCTTCGCTTCTGACTACCAATCTAAAGCCTTCTCCGTGGATATTTAAAATCTCTACATTCTCATCCTTTTTGAGATATTTTCTCAATTTAGCGATATATACATCCATACTTCTTGAGGTAAAATAATTATCATCTCTCCATATCTTAGTAAGCGCCAGTTCTCTTGGCATTAGATCATTAAGATGTAACGCTAATAATCGAAGGAGTTCATTCTCTTTTGGAGATAACTTAATCGGTTCCTCTTCTTTATAGGTCAAAAATCGTAACTTGGAATTAAGGTGAAAGCCACCAATTTCAAACTCAAATTGTTTACTATCTGCAACTGATTCGGTATTCTTTCGCTGCATGATAGCTTGTATTTTCATCAACAGCACTTCGCTGTCAAAAGGTTTATTAAGATAATCGTCTGCACCTACTTTATAACCTTTAAGCACATCTTCTTTCATAGCCTTTGCGGTCAAGAAGATAATTGGTACATCTTCATTTTTATCGCGTATTTCTTTTGCCAGCGTAAATCCATCTTTATAAGGCATCATTACGTCAAGGATACACATATCAAAATCATCTTTTTTGAACTTTTCAAATCCTTCCATTCCATTTTTAGCATGAGTGACTTCATAATCATTCATAGCTAAGTAATCCTTAAGTACTGTCCCAAAGTTAGGATCATCTTCTACTAACAAAATCTTTTTGTTTTCTGTTTCCATATTTTTAAGATATTAACGGTAATTTAATTATAAATGTAGAACCTTTACCTCGATCGCTTTCTACCCAAATCTGTCCGTGGTGATCATCTACAATTCGCCTTACATAAGTAAGACCCAGTCCATGACCTTTTACATTATGCAAATCTCCGGTATGTTCTCTAAAAAATTTTTCAAATATTTTTTTCTGTGCTACTTTACTAATCCCAATACCCTGATCCCTAATCTTCATCACTATGCTATCCTTAATGTTTTCAGTGTATATATCTATTTTTGGAGGTGCTTCAGAATATTTAATCGCGTTATCTAAGATATTAACGATAACATTAACAAAGTGGTTATCATTAGCCAAAACCGTTGACTTTAGCGCTCCTAAATGCGATTTAATATATCCTCCACTATCTTCTACGATCAAGGAGACATGAGTTATAGCTTCTTCTATCAACTCATGTAACTCTTGTTTATCTTTCTTTATATTTAGTTCATTCTTTTCAAGCTGAGAAATACGAAGTACATTTTCTACTTGTGCATGCATTCGTTTATTCTCTTCTTTTATCATTCCTAAATAACGCTTGACTTTTTCTGGATCTTCAGCAATTTTTGGGTTTTTAATTGAATCTAATGCCAGATTTATAGTTGCAATTGGAGTTTTTAACTCGTGCGTCATATTATTTATAAAATCAGTTTTTATCTGCGAAATTTGTCGTTGCTGCATCAGTTGCGATAAGGCACTAGAATACGCTACCACAATAATTAATGTAAAGATTATAGAAAGTAATGCCATTCCCTTAATTGTAGAGAGCAAATACTTCTTTTTTCCTGTAAAATTTACATATAACTGATAGTTACTTACCCCTTCGTCATCTATAAACAATGGAATCGCATATGTTTTTGATGGGTCAATAGTAAAATCCTCAGATTTCACTTTTGTTGCTAAGGACTTGCTATACACCGCATATTCAAAATCAACATTGATATCACGTTCATTCAATTCTTTCCTTACCAATCGTTCGATCTCCCCAGGGCTAACCCTTCTATGAATCGGTTTAAAACTAGCTAAATCACTGATAACCGATTCAAAATCCTTTCTTTGGGAATTGGTAAGATCACGTAACCTTTCTAGTTTAGAAGTAGCATCATCTTTATCCGAAACCCCCTTTTTTTCCTCTTTAATCTCTGCCTCTCTATCAAGAATATTTTTTAAACGTATTGTATCCAAATTAAAAGCAGAAAACAACTTTTGATCTTCTTCTATAAATACATTAGCATATTCAAAATTTTTAGAAGATTTATTATAATTTATATCCAAAGATTCTTGTAATGTCTCATTATCCAGGCCATCAATACTATCAAGCATCCTTCTCAATGGATCATACATTTCCTCAAACTCACCATATTGAATTTGATTTGCAACTGCTATCAAGATTTGTTTCGCATGGAATGAAAACTGTTCTTCATTATTCTCTACCGTTTTATCTATCCAATATCCCTGTACGAAAATAATCCCAATCAACGAAAGGCTCATCAAGATTATCAGTAATACGAATAACCTTTTGTTCATAGCCCAAAAGTAAGACTTTAACATTTAGTGCCTTTAGGGTTTAACCAAATGTTAACAAAATGAATATTTTCAAAAAAATTAACGCTTAAAGAGGATTTTATTGTGGATTTTTTTTACAATTGGCAAAGTTTTTTCCAAATCCCTATTACTAATCACTATGTCGGCTAAAACAACCTTTTCTGAATCACTCCATTGGTTTTCAATTCTATCCAAAACAGATTGACGAGTAACACCATCGCGCTTCATTACACGTGTAATTCGCGATTCTTCTGGTGCAGTAACTAAAATCGTAAAATCGAAATTCTTGTATCCTCCATTTTCAAATAATATTGCCGCTTCTTTAATTACGTAAGGAGTTGATGTCTTTTGATTTTCTACCCAGACTTTAAAATCGTCTGCGACCGCAGGATGAACTATATTATTTAATTGTTGTAATAAAGCCTTATCGGTAAATACTTTTTGAGCTATATAAGCTCGATTTAAACCGTTAGCGTCATACGCCTTTTCTCCTAGTAATTCTTTAAGCTGTTTAATAAGGTTCGGCTGAGTATTCATTAATTTTTTGGCACGTTCATCTGCGATGTAAACTGGCACACCGAGTGACTCAAACATTTTTGCTACGGTTGATTTACCGCTGCCAATACCACCTGTTAATCCGACAACTCTCACTACGTTTTATTTAAGAATTACAAATTGCACCTGTTTTTCTCGTAAACGTAAATCGTGTACAAAATCAGGAGCATTTTCAATTTCTAAGATTAGATAGGGGCTATCTGGTGATACCTTATTATAATCAGCTACTACCCTAAAATCCTGAGAAGTAATAGATTCAAATTTATCCAATGCTACACGATAGATAACTGTTGCATTTTTAGGAAAAATTGTTACTGCACTATTATCTGGCACATTTACAAGGCTTATCGGTATTTCCCTACTCCCTTCAGTAAACTTGCTAACACGCAATTTGACAGACACCTTTTGAGGCTCAATACCAATATTTTTGGGCAAACTATCAATTGCTAAGTGCACTTCATCGTTCACATTCTCATTTATTTCACTTAGCTCAATCTTTTCTGTTGTTATCGCTTTGATACTATCGATAATTTTATCAGGACCTGTGACATAAACTGAATCCGGTATCAATTGTAACCCTTCATCACTTCCATATCCTGCCATAAATTTTATGGAGGCATTGGGTTGTACCACTACCTTTTTACCTTTTAAAAAGTCTAAATGTAGCATTAAAGTATCTTTACGAACCGATAAGATTCTGCCTTTAAAATCCAGTTGATCTCTTAAGAATCCATCTTCTTTATTTATCTTAAAAAAATAGATGTTGTCCTCTACCCTAACAGCGTCTTCAATATTAAGTTTCAGTTTTGGTTTAATCCACGATTGATTTACAAGTCTAAAACCATTACCATTTAGTTTCATTCGAAGGCTTAAATCACTATTTTCATTTACCAAGCGATCTTCTGGAATATTAACATAGCTTATTTCTGCCTCTATAACTTTTGTGTAATTTTTTGAAAACTGAATGAATAGCCACAAAAATGAAGTAAATACTAAAAAGAAAAGAAATGTCTTTACACTGTTTCTTTTAAAAGAAAACTTTCTTTTTAATGCTGACATAAATTACAATTTAAAAAAACAGTTTTGGAAACTGAGACTTAGGATCTCGTTTTAATAGTTGAATATAATAATTAGATTTTAAGAAACCCGTACCATAACCATAAAATTGAACAAGAACAGCTATTACTACCATATAACCAATACCTATGGAATTGTATTTTAAGGCTCCGCCCACCAAAAGTATTAGCAAATATATTCCATAAATAGGTAAAACATACCAAAACCCTAAACCAGCAAATACAAGAGCAAAGAGAAAAGAAATCAAGAATAACGATGGAAACCAGTAAGTAACTTTAGCGGTATGGGGGTGCCAGGCATTGAGAATGGGTCTAACCAAACCAAACTTATGCACCTGTTGATAAAACTTTTGCCAAGAAATTCTTCGCTTATGAAATACTTTTGCACCCGGCAGAAACGCCGTATCATACCCTAGCTTCCACAATCGAATTGCCAGATCAGGATCTTCCCCAGGGTGAATATCACCAAAGCCTCCGGATGCATAAAATGCCTCTTTTGAAAGTCCCATATTAAAACTCCTAGGTTGAAACTTACCTAAAGTATTTTTTTTGCCACGTATCCCACCCGTAGTAAGGTAAGAGGTCATACTATAGCTAATTGCTTTTTGCAAATCAGTGAAAGAGGCATGCGCATCATCAGGCCCACCAAAGCAATGTACAAAAGCCTGCTCAAGAAATTTTTCTACTTCAACCAAATAATTCTTTGGCAACAAAACATCACTATCCAGAATTAAAAAGTAATTCCCTTTAGCCTTAGTCATTCCGTAGTTCCGCGAATCCCCTGGGCCTGTATTTTCTTTATAATAATAACTGATATTCAGTTGGCCCCGATAGCGTTCAACAACTGATCTAGAATCTGCTGTAGAGCCATCTTCTATAATTACTATTTCGTATTCTTTTTGATAGTTCATCGCCAACATACTATCCAAAAGTTCCTCTACTTCTTGTGGCCGATTAAAAACAGGAATAATAAAAGAAAAATGTAATTTCATCAAACACTTAATATCATAAAAAAAATCCTACCGTTACCAACGACAGGATTTAAAATTGTCCTTTATAAGTGACACTTTATTATTCATCTTCAGTGAACTTATCCATCACTAGATCGCTTACTCCTACATTAGAGAAACCGCCATCGTGATATAAGTTTTGTAGTGTAACTTTTTTTGTTAAGTCAGAAAACAATGTCACCGTATAATCTGCACATTCATCTGCACTAGCATTTCCTAATGGAGACATTTTATCTGCGTACTCTATAAATCCATCAAACCCTTTAACTCCTTTACCTGCTGTTGTTGGAGTTGGAGATTGTGAGATTGTATTAACTCTTACTTTCTTATCTCTTCCAAAGAAATACCCAAAACTACGGGCTATAGATTCAAGATAGGCCTTATTATCTGCCATATCATTGTAATCAGGAAAAACACGCTGTGCAGCCATATAGGTAAGTGCAACGATACTACCCCAAGAATTCATGGCATCCTTTTTATATAAAGTTTGCATCGTCTTGTGGAAAGAAAGTGCCGAAACATCCCAACCCTTTTGACTCCAGTCATAATTCAAATCAGTGTAATGTCTTCCTTTTCGAACGTTTACCGACATCCCAATAGAATGCAATACAAAGTCTAATTTACCTCCTAAAATTTCCTGAGCTTTATCCACTAAATTTTCAAGATCTTCAAGAGATGTAGCATCTGCTGGTATCACTTGAGAGTTTGTTTTTTCGGCAAGTGTATTAATTGCTCCCATGCGCATAGCAACTGGTGCATTGGTAAGTACAAAACTTCCGCCTTCTTCAAATACACGCTCGGCGGTTTTCCAAGCTATTGAATTTTCATCAAGAGCTCCAAAAATAATTCCTTTTTTACCTTTTAATAAATTGTGTGACATTCGTTGTATCTTAAAGTATGTTATACAGCAGGTAAAGATAAAAAAACTTTTAACCTCACCTACTTTTTATATTAAATATGCAAAAGTGATCTGGCGTGCACTAAAGCAGAATCCGAAACATTTTTACCATCAATCATTTCTGCAATTTCGCGTATGCGCTCTTCGTTATTTAAAAGCCGTAATCTGGTGGTAGTTTGATTATCAACATCCTCTTTATACACCTTAAAATGGCTTTCGCCATTGGCTGCAATCTGTGGTAGGTGTGTAATACTTACTACCTGTAAGTTTTTACTCATCCGTTTCATTAAATCTGCCATTTTCTGGGCTATTTCTCCAGAAACACCTGTATCAATTTCATCAAAAATCAAAGTTGGCAATTTGGCATAATCACTAAGGATCGCTTTAATACCTAACATAATTCTAGACAACTCACCTCCTGAAGCTACCTTTTTCAAAGGACCATAGGCAGTACCTTTATTGGCAGAAAATAAAAACTCCAGTTCATCCTTTCCATTGGATAAGTACTGTTCTTTTAAATATAAATCGGCTTTGAAAGTAGCATTGACCATCCCTAAAGAACCTAAAATTTCTTCCAACTCCTTAGTTAGTTTAGGCAAAGCTGTTTTCCTTTTTTCGTGAATTTTTAATGACAGGGCATCCAGTTGAGATTTAATTTCATTAACCTCATTTACTAGTTGTTCAATATCCTCAGAAACGGATTCCGTTTTAGCGACTTTGTCTTGGAGTTCCTCCCTAATTGGTATAAGCTCTGCTATTGTTGCTGCACTATGCTTAGCCAATAGGTTATTCAATAAATTTAAGCGGTCTTCTGTTTTTTGTAGTAATTCTGGATCTGCTTCTACATTTTCTAATTCATTTTGCAAAGAGGTAGAAATATCATCTAACTCAATATAAACACTATGCATCCTTTCTGACAATGCACTAATGGTAGAAGAAAAACCACTTATTTTCGCTAAATTCAACTTTGATATATTAAGCTGTTCCAAGGCTCCTAATTGTTCTGCGGTAATAACAGCCAACGCTTCAGATAATTTTTCCTGAATCTCTTCCACATTATTTAATTGTTCAAAGGTCTCTTCTAGTTCTTCTAATTCACCTTCTTTGAGTTTAGCTTCTTGAAGCTCTTGCAGTAAATGAAAATTATAATCGTATTCTTTCTTGAACTGTTCTTTATTATGCTGTAAAGTCGCTAACTCTTTTTCTTTGCGCTTTAAAAGAGACAATCCTCTTTTGTAGGATTGTATTTCGCGTTCTGTAGCAGATAATGCATCCAAGACTTCAAATTGAAATTCAGTAGAAGCCACTTGTAAAGTTTGGTGTTGACTATGAATATCAATCAATTTATCGCCCAGGGCAGAAAGCGACTGCAGGGTTACCGGTGTATCATTAATAAAAGCTCTTGACTTACCAGACGGTAATATTTCCCTTCTAATAATGGTTTGTGATTCATAATCTAAATCTTCATCTTCAAAAAAACTTTGTAGTTCATAGTACTGGACATCAAAACTACCCTCAATTATACATTTTTTTGAACTGTCTTTTACGCTACTAGGGTCCGCTCTTTTCCCTAACAATAAACCTAACGCTCCTAACAGTAAAGATTTACCCGCTCCTGTTTCTCCTGTTATGGTAATCAAGCCTGTATCGAAACTAACCTTCAGGTTATCGATAAGTGCAAAATTCTGTATGGATAGTCCTTTTAGCAATAGATAAAAATTAAATTTTGTTTTTGATGCGTAAAGATACTATTCTTCCCTTCAGATTTCAAAAAGAGTATTAAAACTTAATAGCTTTCCAATTTTCTGAATAGGTAGGAGCTATGGTGTTGAGTGTCTGAACAGCGGCAGCAAGATTTACCGGAGGTCCACCAGAAAGAATACTAGCCACCTCATCAGCTTTCGCATCAAAAAATACCCGCATAATATAAGAGTTAGGCCGGGTGTTGTGCATAGTTTTTAAAACCGCTAAGGTTTCTACTATTGTTTCTTTCCCTTGTTTCACATTATTATGCATTACATCGAGACCTTCTCGATGATACTGATACAATGCTGTACGGTAGCCATCAAAAGTTCCTGACAAGATATCATCGTTTAATCTAAATCGAGATTGAGTACCATCTTGAGCGCTCCATCCTACAGCTCCACTACTCTGTGCATTCCCTATAATGTTTCTGGCTTCTTGATAGTATTTGGTTCCTCCGTTAAGCTCAAACGTATCTGAATCTACACCTAAAATGGTATACACATAAAAAGCAAGTACAGAAATCAGATTAGATTCAAAATTATTTGGGTTGTAATTCAACGGCTGAAACTCCAAATAGTTAAAATTAAATTGTTTGTCGTTAACATTGAAAGTTGTTGTAGTATAACTTGATCCAAAAACCGGTCTTGATGCCTGAACTTGAATATTGGCCGTAAAAGAATCATTATTCAATCCTAAAACATTAATAAAAAAGCTACAATCAATACGTTCTTCAGTTCTATAATCTACGTCGGTCCATTTCGTATTATTGATAAACTCCGTTAGCGAGCGCTCTAAAGTCTTAAAGACCTGAAGATTTGGGTTACCGGTTTGCTCAGCACTAACAACTACTTTTGCATTAAACTCTTGACCTTGAATGGCTAAAAAAGAAAAACTGAATATTAATATTAAGCTCCTAATCATGTTTTATCAAGTTAATAGCATCAAAAATATCTTGTGCCACTTCGGTTTTGGACTTTAATTCAAACGATTTTATCTCTAATTTATGATTGATTAAAGATACTTTATTTGTTTTACTCTTAAAACCAGCTCCCGGGTCATTAAGGGAATTAAGTACAATAAGGTCTAAATTCTTTTTGATTAGTTTTTGTTTGGCATTCTCTTCTTCGTTTTGCGTTTCTAAGGCAAAACCTACCAACACCTGATCCTTCTTTTGCTCACCCATCCATTTTAGGATATCGGTAGTGCGCTCAAGTTCAATGGTAAAATCAGCTTCGGATTTCTTCAATTTTTGAGTGGCTATAGTTTTGGGTCTGTAGTCAGCAACCGCAGCTGAGGCAATACCAATATTACAGGTAGGAAAAAGCTCTTCTACTTTTTGAAACATATCTTTAGCGCTAAATACTCGATGTACCGTAATTAGGCTATGTGATACTTGCAATGAAGTAGGGCCTAGTATTAAATTAACTTTTGCTCCTAACGCTGCAGCACACTTAGCCAATTCGATCCCCATAAGACCTGTAGAATGATTACCGATAAACCGCACTGGATCAATAGCTTCATAGGTTGGACCAGCTGTTATGAGTACTTCTTTTCCTTTTAACGGAAGCTTACCCAATATATCCTGCTCTATAAAGGCGACTATATGCTCTGGTTCTGCCAATCTTCCTTGTCCTTCCAAACCACTTGCTAACTCCCCGGATTCTGCCGGGATCATAATATTTCCAAAACCTTGTAATGTAGTAAACGTATGGGAAGAACTTGGATGTTTATACATATCCAAATCCATTGCTGGCGCAAAGTATACCGGGCACTTTGCAGAGAGGTAAGTTGCCAATAATAAATTGTCACTCTCTCCTGAAGCCATTTTGGACAAGGTATTCGCCGTTGCCGGTGCGATTATGAAAAGATCCGCCCATAGTCCTAGCTCCACGTGATTATTCCATAAGCCCTGATCTTCTTCTTTTGTAAAAGAGGAAACTACAGGGTTTTTGGATAAGGTAGAAAGTGTAAGAGGCGTAACAAATTCCTTTGCCGCCTCTGTCATTATTACTTTAACTTCTGCTCCTGCTTTAACAAAAAGCCTGATAAGATAGGCTGATTTATATGCAGCAATACCAGCGGTTACACCTAACAAGATTTTTTTACCGCTTAGAACTGACATATTTATAGAGAATCAGAGTCAGTTTTTGTATTTCTGTGGTAAATCTTATCCTCTAACCATTCTTGCACAGCAAGTGCATGTGGCTTCGGTAATCTTTCATAGAATTTAGAAACTTCTATCTGTTCTTTATTTTCAAAAATCTCCTCTAGACTATCATTATAAGTTGCAAATTCGTCTAGTTTTTCGATTAATTCCTTTTTTATGTCAGTATTAATCTGTGTGGCTCTTTTTGAAATAATAGAAATAGCTTCATAAATATTTCCAGTTCTTTCATCTATCTCATTTCTATTGTACGTTACCGTATTTACCGGCGCATCGCTTTTTTTCAAATCCATCGCTTCTTCTCCTTAAATTGTTTCTAATTGTATTGTTCAAGTCTATTATTAATGTCCGCTAAAAGCTCTTTAGCTTGCGCACTTAATTCACCATTATTATAATATCGAATGTAATCTTTATAATAGTCCAGCGCTAAATTAAGTCGCTCTTCTACTAATACTTCATAACTACCAACAGCTAATAGATATTGTGATTCGAACCTGTAATATAGGGCTTTTTCTCTAAATGTGGACCCTGGATAATCTACTAAAAAATTATCGAAAGACTCTATAGCCACCTTATAATCTTCGCGGTGATGATATTGCTTAGCAATTTCAAAAGCCTTCTTCTCTCGTTTTGTTCTTAATTCTGCAACCAGCGCATTGGCTTCTTTAAGATTTTCACTTTCAGGATAGGTATTGATATACTCTTGTAATTTACCAATTGCTTTTTCCGTATCCGTTTGATCCAAGCTAAAGCGAGGAGATAAGTAATAGTAGCTCTTAGCCCCTTTGTAAAAAGCTTCTTCTCTCTTTTCGCTGGTTGGGTAAGACTTGGCAAATCTTTCAAATTGATAGCCAGACAAGTAGTAATCTTCCAAATTATAGTAGGTATCCGCATAATAATACATTACACGTTCTGCTTGAGGTTTACCACGGTATTGAGGTACTATTTGTTCAAATAACCGCAATGCCTTTTTATATTTACCAGCTTTATATAGTTCCTCAGCCATCTTATATTTTGGTGCGACCTCCTCGTCTTTTAAGACTTTTTGATATTCGCTACAAGATCCAAAAATTAAAACGGCACTAAGTACTAAAAATATTCTCTTCATAGTTTAAAAAACATCAGGCAAAAATAGATAATTCTATTGTATTACAAAAACTTTATTCCATACATAAATACGCATAGAATTTGCTGATGTTACAAGTATTTTTGGGAAGTTTCAAATTTCACAAACAAACAGCACTAATTTATCTGCTCTATATCATCCAGGCGATCGTGATCTAATACTGTGTAACCTTCTTCATCATAAAAGAAAGCTGGTTTAAATTGATGCGCTGTTTTAATATCTTTTAAAATAAATGAGTGTGCTTGATGCACCTCCTGAGCAAAAGACTCATCATAATAACTTGCCAAAATCAATATCTCGCCGTGAACCTTCTTAATATCCTTTAGTGAGTAGGCCGCTAGTGGGCTTAAATCATCAATAGCGTGCACTACAGTCCAGGTAGTTGGCAGGTAGGTAATAGCACTTCTTTCTAATTTTAATTTATAAAAGTTATTGCTGTAGCCACCTTGTTGATCAGGTAATGAGAGCGCCAGGGTCGCCTCAATCTTGGGTTTGATCATCACATTTCCGTTTTTACTCATCAAACGAAACATTAGGCTATTTTTTCCGTTGTGCTCTTTGGAAATCAAATAGGTACTAAATTTAATATTAGCTCTAGGCTTTGAGAAACGCCCATACAACAGCCCCGTAATAAATGAAAAGCTTAATAGTCCTATTAAAGCTTCAATAGATGAGATAATACCAAACAAAATTCCTTTTGGTGCCATTGCTCCATAACCCACAGTAGTAATAGTCTGTGCTGAAAAGAAAAATGCATTTAAAAAGTCCTCGAAAACATTGCCTGAAGGATTAGTAATTTCTGCTATTCCAAACAAAATATAAATTATAGCGAAAAAGGAATTAACAATGATATAGCCTAATAAAACCCACAAAAAAAACTTTGTCCAACTGATATGAATAAGATAATCATAACTGTTAGCAAAAGATTCTTTTCTATTAATGTGTTTGACATTAAAGGACCCATTTGGATTGATAAAGCGTTTTGCTTTCTTGTTGGATGATTTCCCTATACCTGGATCTTTAACCTCCACTGCCATGCAATTAAATGGATAAAGTAGTCATAAAATTCTGTATAGTCTTGGATAGCTTATCAGATGCAGCTACTAAGGGTAACCTTACATGATCGTCACATACCCCTTGTTGTTTTAAGATACTCTTAATACCAGCAGGATTTCCTTCTGCAAAGGCGTAGTCAATCAATGGCATGATTTTATAAAGCTCCGAGAAGGCTTGATCTGTTTTACCAGCTAACCCAAGACGGATCGTATTAGAGAATTCTTTGGGTATACCTTGCCCTACAACACTAATTACACCGGCTCCACCAGCAGCAACGGCAGGTAAGGCAAGCGTATCATCTCCAGAAATAACTAAAAAGTCTTTTGGTTTATCCTTTATAATTTTTAATACTTGTGTAAAATCACCAACCGCCTCTTTTATCCCAATAATATTATCAAGGTTTGCCAATTTTAAGGTAGTTTCTGCTGTCATATTCACTCCAGTACGCGATGGAACATTGTATAACAATATAGGTAATGAAGTAGCAGCATTTATCTCTTTGTAGTGAGCTAAAATCCCCTCTTGAGTAGGACGGTTATACATTGGAACTACGGACAATATAGCAGAGAACGAAGACAAGTCCGTATTTTGCATTTCTTCAATCACAGCTGCAGTATTATTACCACCAATACCTAAAACCAAAGGTAATCTATCATTATTAACCTTAATTACGTGTGCGATCAATTGTATTTTTTCTTCTTTAGATAGCGTTGCAGATTCAGCAGTAGTACCAAGTACTACCAAATACTCCACACCTCCATTTATACAATGTTCGATTAAATTAGTAAGACCATTAAAATCTATTGAATTGTCAGCTGAAAATGGAGTGGCTAAGGCAACTCCGGTACCTTTAAGAAAATTACTCATGGTATTAAATAATCTGTAAAATTTTTAAATATTTTTTTAATTCTGAAATAAACAAACCTTGTTGTTCGCTAGACCCACCAATGATTAAATCATTTATTCTATGATCAACTTCAGCAAAACCAACTTTAAGCTTTGCCTTGGATAGGGTTGCGACATAGTTTAATTCCAATTTATTTTCTGAATAGAAATTGATAAGAATATCAAAGTCTTTATCTATGAAATGTTGTAATGAATCTCTCTTAACAGATCCATTAAGGGAAAAAGACTTGTTATTGTAATAAGAAGCTTCTGGTTTATCTTCTAATTCTTTTTTCTCTTCAACAAATCCCATCACTTTCACCCGATCTGGATTTACACCAAGCTCACCAGCCAATTTAAGAATAGATATAATATCAATAGTCTCCGATGCATCTATTAATACTGCAATATCCGTTAACTTTGATACCGCTCCAGGATTAGAAACCCTTTTCTGTAAATGAGCTTCTATCCTTTTTTTGATGGCGCTTCGTTTAAGACTTTTAAAAATCATTAAAGAGTTAGAGATTTGGAAACAAATGTAACTATTTTGTGTTTTATATTCAGCGGTTTTAAGAATATCATAATAATTGTATTTTTTCAGCTATTCTATTTTTGATATTCTCGTCAAAATACCACGTTAAATAACTTAGTGGAATAATAGAAATACCAACCCTGTAAAGGACTCTGTACCTTTCTAATGAAAAAGAAGACTCATAATCCCCTGGATAACCAATGAGATCAATTCCCAAGTACCGATCTTTCTTGTCAATTAAAATATCTATAGTCAGTCCAGAAAGCTTATACCCTACACGACATTGTATGTCATTTTGACCTAACCCATTAATAAATGCACAGACTTCTTCAGTGAATTTATCGAAATAAGTGTTTTGAGCAGCTACCTTCTTGTTTAAAGCTTTTTCTAAATACAATCGTAATAATGAATCTGTCTTTAACTTTTTAGGATCACAAGAATAGAAAACCCGTTGCTCAATTCGTGCTCGTGTTATCATCACATTAAAAACATCATCCTTATTCATATGATTAAAGGCACTATGATGTGTCTGATCATCCACTACAAAGGAAAGAAATACGATATCCTTTTCATCTCCTTGAAAAGAATATGGAGTCCCAATTCTTATATTATGTTTTTTGATATCCGAAAGATCAACTTTGGATTTTAATAATTTACCGATATGGGTTACTTGATCCTTAAATGGCGATATGATTCCTAAACTTGAGCATTCTTTTCTCCTAATCTCTCGTTCATTATAAATAACCTCTAATACCTGCGCTACTATAGTTTCTGCCTCCACTTCATTGGCTCCCTTTTTATTTCTTTTGCCTGCTAACTGAGTAAGAAAAACTGAAGACTGATCTCTATATTTAGGCAAGTCATTCATAATAAGTAAATCATTATCATAAAACTCCTGATTGCTAAATTTTATGATTTCAGGCAGCGACCTGTAGTGTTCATTCAAAACACTGATCTGATTAGAATTATCAACGCTTTCTAAAACAAAATCCAGTACACTTTTCTTTCTGTAGTTGTATTTTTCTTCATATTGAATTCCATTATCCAGCGCCAAAGCTTTCATTTTATCCTTGGACAAAAAGCTTAGGTGTCTTAATTGTTTGGTATCTCCAGTAATCACAACTTTTTTTGCTCTTTGCAAGAGCGGTAAAATACTGGCAATGTCACATTGAGTCGCCTCATCGATGATCAATAAATCAAACAATTCCTTTTTAAGCGGGATTACCTCAGAAACGGATTCTATCTTTGTAAGCCATAAAGGAAGGGTTTCCGTAACAGCCGAAAAATTTACAGCAGATAATTGTTCTGCTTTTTTGGACAGATTATCATTTTTCAAGGTATTTATTAATCCTTGTAATTCTTTAAAATGCTTTTCTCTACTCTTTTTAATGTTTAAGAGCACTTGTCCCATAAGTCTCTTATTGCACTCATCAATCTCCTCTTGAATTCTGAATTTATATTCTTCAATTAATTTCCATTCTTTCTTTTCCCAAGACCTGAAAAGTTTAACAAACCCTAGCTTGAGCGACTTTAAAACACCCGTATCATAAAGCAAAGTTCTGGTAAGCTTTGAACTTTCGGTATCAATCGTTGCAAAATCCGCTTCAATAGCTTGAACTCGTTTTTGGATTTTGTTCAAATACTCCCAACTGCCATACATTTCTTTTTGAAATGGAAGGTTATCAAATCTATATAAGATGCGCTCTAGTATAGCGATAAGGGAAATTAAGTAACGTGGCCCACCGGCTTTAACACTATAGCGACCTACAGGAAATGAAGCAATCTTATCACTGATAACTTGTAAAGCTTCATCTGTTCTTGTAGCGATTAAAACACTTTTTCCTTGACTTAGATGATCTATTGCTATAGCTGATACCGTATATGATTTTCCGGTTCCGGGAGGACCAATAATTACAGATTCTGCATATTGATTAGCCGCGACCACACTCTTTTCTTGTGCAGCATTGAGTATGAAAGGAGCAAGTTTAGGTACATAGTTTTTTATTTCTTTTTTTTCTACCTGACCTAAATACGCACATAATGCCTCAGAGAATTCATCAACTTTCTTGAGTCGATTTAACTCTACAACAACATTTTGAATATTATTTGCTTTACTTGAAACTATTAATCCACTAACTGGATATAACACAAAGCTATCAATTTGTTTATGTTGTTTGAAATAGTTTTTAAACTTAGCTGGGTCACACAACTTAGGAAAAAACAACATTTCATCAGCAATAGTAACCTGATGCATATGCTTTTCTACCAACGTACTTAACCCAGCGACAAACGAATAATCAATATTGGTAACGTTTAGTTTCTTTTCAAGCTCTTGATAAAAAAGTTCAAATGAAGTTTTATATTCCAGTCCTCTCAGAAAACCTTGGTTAATCCGTTGTTCTGATCGGTTAATACGGATATAATATTCTTGATCCAGTTCTACGATCTCAGCTGGATAAAATAGTAAGGGTGCACATATTTTAGTTGCCCTAGTTGTAAATAGTTTTCGTTTTCCAACAAAAAATAAAGAGCAATAGAAAAGCTCCTTATCCTTCTCATAAAGATTTAAATTAGTAAGTATATCATTACCTTCCTTATCAGTTATATATTGTTCATTATAAGCTCCAGTAATTAAGTCTTCTTGCAAGGGTTGCAAGTACTGGTTTTCAAATTTAGTAGAGAAAAAATTTTCTATTTTAAACTCTCTATTATCTGATTCATAGCAATCCGAAAGGTAATGAAGAAGTCGTTTTAATTTCAAATTTATAACACTTATGATTAATCAAATAAATTGATTTGTTGTTTTAGAAGGCAATTTAGCGGTGGCAGAGACTAAAAACAAAGTAAACAAAAAGAACCCTACAAGTTCAAATAGGTTGATTAATAACGTAAATACTTTAGTATAGTATACAAAATAATTAACAGGTATTAATGCATTAACGACCAGGCAACAGCTCGCTGCTATAAACAATTTAAAAGTGCCTGTATAACGATCTCCCACAAAAATAAAAAAACAACAAATTGTAAAAGCGACCATAGAAACAACAAAAATAGATAAACTCCATAATGATCCTAACACATAAGGTAACACCAGATCAGTTATCGCATAGATTAGATACCCCAATAAAATTATCCCTATTAAGATCGGAAAACTATAAAATTTAGAAATTTTCACATCTTCTTTTTTAATATAATTTGAGATGGCAAACGTACTTAATATGAAATAAGCAGATCCAAGTAAAGTAATTATGGTAAAATAAGTATCAAAACCTGTCAAAATCAAAGCGTCATTAGCAACCATTATTAACATACTAACTATATAATAATAGTTAAGTTTTCTGTTTTTTACTTTGACAAAGTAAACACCTAATATGAGAAGCAAAGCAATTAGTTTAGGATAAATAATAAGCTTTCGATCCATAAACAGAATTGTTATAGCCAAAATCGTAATTGCTAGGTAAAGTAAAGTAGATACTAATCGATCTATGCTCATAAAGTTATTATAATTCTAATACAGAAAAAAGTCACTATTTGGCTTCAACTTATGCTGGTCAATATAAAACTTAATCAAGAAAAATTGACCAACAATTTGTAATGAATTAATAATAAACGGAAAAATTCTAAGATAAATATACATTTCATTAAGTGCCATCGTAATATTAACTATTAAGAAACACGATGCTGCTACCATTAATGAAGAACTTACCACTGTTTTACTATTTAAATAAATATAAAAACAGGCTCCTAGAAAAATTGTAAAACAAAACAGCAATAGGTATAAGAAAATCCTGGAAAGCTGCGAATCTAATGGAAGGATAAGGCTAGTAACTGCATAGAGCACATAAATAATTAAGATCATGGTGATTACCAATTGCCCGGTAAACACTTTCTTTAACTGTATTTTTATCTTCAATAAACTCTTTCGAAGTAAAACTAAATTTATAAGATAATTAATGGAAAGTAATAGTGTAGAAAATTTAAAAAATTTTTCGAAATTGGTTGCTGATAACACTTCAGCAACTCCCATTATTAATAAAACAAGAGGAACAAGATAATTTATGCTTTCTTTTCTGATGAGGTAAAAAAAGCAAAGAGCGACAAGCACAACTGGTTTTACAAAAATCACTAGAAACTGGTCTACAACAGCCAATATAATTGTCAGAAAACTGAACAAGTAAAATATATAAAGAACTATTTTTTCTCTATTCATTAGAACATTAGAATTTTACAACTAATTTAAAATGTTGGCATGCTGTTTTCCCTTTAGTAGTACGCCTTGATCTTTTGCAGTAAGCTAAGCGTTCGCATAGCTTAAAACTAAGATAATAATTAAACCGTAATGGTTCTTATTTTAATTTAAATTCTTGATACACGCTACTGCTACGATTCAGTGCTAATCTAAATCTAACCAAACAATAAACCGCCAATAATTGAAATATGGCATTCATTAACTCCCAATATATCCGTGGATGATGAAATTTATGTAAGGCTGTAGCGATATCGCATAATACAAAGGCCAAAATGGAAAAGAAAAACCATCGTGAAAAGGTATTGCTAGTTATTAAATATTGTAAAACAGCAACAGCAAAAAGAATGTAAACGTTTAAACAATAAATAATTGAAAAGTTTTTTAGATCACCAATATTCCCCTCAATCGCATAATATACCTCTAAAATTATATATGTCCATACTGCTAAAAAAACAAAAAACAACACCATTTTTGTTTTACTCAGCCTTAGGTTTTTTATAAATACAAATACATAGAAATACAGTAAGATATAAGCTATGGTATAACTCAGCAGAACGTAAACAAAACTTTTTTCGATCTCCAAGAGCACAAAAACATCACCTGTAAAACACATAAAAAGTATGATTACAAATAGTGTATCTATTTTTTGTGTATTAAACCAATAGAGCATAAAAAACATGGGTACCATTGTTGGCTTTATGTACAATTCGATTTCTTTCCAATCAAAAATTGCACTAGCCACACACAATAAGCCTCCTAACAATAATAAAACGTGTATTAATGTTCTTACCTGCAAGTAGTTATTGATTAATCCTTATTAAATTTCAATATTCAATCATTGATATAAATTCCGTTTCGCTAATGATTGGGATATTCAACTTGGAAGCCTTCTCTAACTTACTCGGCCCCATATTTTCTCCCGCAACTAAAAAAGAGGTTTTTGAAGAGATTGAGCTAGATACCTTTCCCCCGTTATCCTCTATACATTTTTTCAATTCATTACGCGAAATAGTTTCAAAAACGCCGGATACCACAAATGTCTTTCCCTGCAACAAATCTGTTTGATTTGCAAGTTTCTCTGCTGAGATTTCAAGTTGGACTCCAACCCCTCTTAAACTATCAATGATTTTAATGTTCTCCTCTAAAGTAAAAAATTCTTTAACACTTTGCGCTATCTTAAGCCCAATTTCATCCACATTAATCAGTTCTTCTTCGGTAGCCTGCATTATAGCATCAATAGACTTATAATGTTTAGCTAACTTTTTGGCTACGGTTTCACCTACATATCGTATTCCTAGCGCAAAGAGCACACGCTCAAATGGAATCTCTTTAGATTTTTCAATTCCACTTATTAAATTATCCGCACTCTTTTCCGCCATTCGCTCTAAAGGCATTACCTGTTCTTTGGTTAATCGATATAGATCTGCATAATTTCCAATAAGTCCTTCATTAACCAATAATGCAACAGTTTCTCCTCCAAGGCCTTCAATATCCATAGCTTTTCGAGAGATGAAATGCTGAATTCTTCCTATAACCTGCGGGGGACACCCTTCATAATTAGGACAATAATGTTGTGCTTCTCCGGGTTTTCTGGTCAAAGTTGTGTTACATTCTGGACAAGCACTGATATATATTGTTGGATTAGAATCAGTAGGTCGTTTGGTGAAATCAACCCCAACAATTTTAGGGATTATTTCTCCACCTTTTTCAACAAAAACGGTATCTCCTACCCTCACATCAAGTTTAGCAATCTGATCCGCATTATGCAAAGAAGCTCGTTTTACTGTAGTACCCGCTAATTGAACAGGTTCTAAATTAGCTACAGGAGTTATAGCTCCGGTTCTCCCTACTTGATAGCTAATTTCATTCAACAGGGTTGCTTCTTGTTCTGCTTTAAACTTATAGGCCATAGCCCAGCGAGGCGCCTTAGCTGTATAGCCTAACTCTTCTTGCTGGTATAAATTATTTACCTTGATAACTACACCATCGGTTTCATAGGGCAACTCTGTTCTATGAATATCCCAATACGCAATGAACTCTAAAACCTCATCTATGGTTTTTACCAATTTGGACTCATTAGGAACTTTAAATCCCCATTGCCTTGCTTTTTCTAACTCTTCAAACTGTGTACTGATTCCTAAGTTTTCTCCTTCCACATTGTAAAGCAAACAATCTAATGGTCGCTTAGCCACCTCAGCACTATCTTGGAGTTTAAGACTCCCCGATGCGGTATTCCTTGGATTAGCATAGGGCTCTTCGCCCTGTGCGATTCGTTCCTGATTTAATTGTGCAAACCCTTCATACGGCAAAATAATTTCTCCTCGAATTTCAAAATTTGGAGGATAATCCCCTTTCAATTTCAGCGGAATCGACTTTATTGTTTTGATATTGGTGGTTACGTCATCTCCTTGGACTCCATCTCCTCTAGTTACCGCTTTTTGCAATTGCCCCTCTTCGTAAGTCAAATTAATAGAGGCCCCATCATATTTTAGCTCACAGGTATAATTTACTTCTCCATCTACTAATTTTTTAATCCTTTTTTCCCAATCCAGCAAATCTTCCTTAGAATACGAATTATCCAAGGAGTACATGCGGTATTTATGCACTACTGTTTCAAAATTTTTGGTGACTTCGCCGCCTACTCGCAAGGTTGGCGAATTAGGATCATAAAACTCTGGGTGTGCTTCTTCGAGTTGTTGTAATTCTTTAAGCTTACTATCAAACTCATAATCACTTATGGTAGGAGCGTCAAGGACGTAGTAATTATAATTGTGCTGCTGAAGCTCTTCTCTAAGTTTATTGATTTTGTTTTCAATTTCCATAAACGCAAATGTGTTATTTCCAAAGACGAATTAAGTCCTATTTTTCTTTAGCCATTTTGGAACCGGAGTCGGTTCGTAATCTTTCATACGTTGTATTAATATCTCTACATCATTCTCGACAAGTAAAAGCTGTAAGTTTTCTTCTTTTAAAAATCCTTTTTCAACCATTTTTTGGAGCATTTCAATCAAGTCGTCGTAAAAGCCATTACTATTCAACAATCCAATGGGTTTTTGGTGCAGCCCTAGTTGTGCCCAAGTGATGATCTCAAACAACTCTTCCAACGTTCCAAAGCCTCCTGGCAAGGTAATAAATCCATCACTAAGTTCTTGCATTTTTAGTTTGCGTTGATGCATATTAGTAGTAGTGATAAGTTCTGTAAGCCCAAGATGAACTACTTCTTTTACTTTTAAAAATTCAGGTATAATCCCTATAACTTTACCACCGTGGTCAAGTGCCTGTTGTGCAACCTGACCCATAACACCTATTTTAGCAGCACCATACACCAGAGTGATTTCTTGGTTAGCTAATGTGGCACCTAATTGTATTGCATCTGCCGTGATCTGTGGATCATTACCTTCACTACTCCCACAAAAAACACAAATCCGTTTCAAAACTTTCATCTTTAATAAATTAAAAGGTTGCTTTAATAAACCGATGATTACCGAACATATCTTTTCTTAAAACCACATTCGAAAACCCTTTCTCAAGAATCATTTGTCTTGTCACTTCACCTAAGTATTGATTAATTTCAAAATATAGTGCCCCCGACGGTTTAAGTGATGATTTTGCCAAGTTGGTTATCTTTTCATAAAAAATCAACGGTGTATCGTCATCTACAAAGAGCGCTTGATGCGGTTCATAATTGAGTACATTAGCTTTAATTTCACTTTTCTCTAAATTTCGAACATAGGGTGGATTAGATACTATAATATCAAATTGATCTTGCAATGTATCTAACGCTAAAATATCCTCGTTTAAAAATGTAATATTGGCCCTGTTAGCCTTAGCATTTTGTTCCGCTAACGCCAAAGATTCTTTAGAAATATCAATTGCATACACCTCAGATAAGATTAATTGTAATTGCAGCGCTATGGCAATACAACCACTTCCTGTACCAATATCTAAAATTTTTATTTTTTTATCATTTTCACTATCGTTGACAATCCATTCTACCAGCTCTTCGGTTTCAGGCCTTGGAATTAATACGGACTCATTTACTGCTAGTGAATACCCATAGAAATTAGTGTGACCTATAATATATTGTATCGGTACAAAATCTAGTAGTGCTTCAGTTGCCTTTTTAAAACTGCTAATAGCTTCGGCTTCAATTGTATCCTCTAGTCGAATTGCTACGTTAGCTCTTGATAACCCTAGGTAAAAATCACTTAACCAGTAGAAAAAAGCGAGTGTTTCTTCCTTTCCATATATTGGTTGAAGACTATCAATAAATTGGGATCTTAATTCTTTTAGTTTCAAGTATCTCTATAATTCTTTAATCATCCATTCTTGGCAGCTGTAATGCCCTGTATTACCTATAGGTGCAGGAAGTGATGAAAATCCTAATTTTCTATATAATTTTCTGGCTGCCTCCATGTAAGGCATGGTCTCTAAATAACATTTTTGATAGTTTTGCTCAGCTGCAAAGGCGATGCATTTTTCAATAACAGATTTCCCTAAACCCTTACCCCGTATTTCACTTAAGAAATACATTTTTTGTAACTCGCATATGGTCTCTTCCTCTCCGATCAATGGAGCAATACCTCCTCCACCATAGATTTCTTCACCTTTAGCAACTACATAATAAATACAACGGTTTTTATCATAGGTTTCATACATACAATCCAAAGATACATCTTCGTAAGCTGTACCTACTTTGGGGACGCCCATTTCGATGAGTACATTTCGGATCACAGCAGCTATTTTTTCATCATCTTCAGGTTGAATAGGCCTAACTTTGAACTCTGACATTATATTATTTTTTTAGCTATTCTTTTCATTTTACCGTGAACTATAATAAGAACCCAAACCTTATTATTAGTTCATCAGAAATAGTATTTTTGAGCATTAAATTGTGACTATTGATCTTTAAACCTAAGGTATTAAAGACTGGTCCAAGTTACAGTAATAGTTAAAAGCAAACAATTAGTAAATTAAAATAATATCAACAGTAGTTTGATTTTGAATTAAGGCTAACTCTTGGTGTTATTTTTTGCTAAAATCGTTTTAAATGAGGCTTTAGCCTTTGGTAGAAAAGGATTAAAAAAGTACTAAAACAATAGTTTTTAACAGTAAATAAAAGCTACGATAATATCATATAATTTTATTTTGAATACGCACAACTACTACATGAAACGCTGCATTGAACTTGCCCGTTTGGGTTTAGGATCTACCTACCCCAATCCAATGGTTGGTAGTGTAATTGTATACGATAATAAAATCATTGGAGAAGGTTGGCACGATAAGTCAGGCAATCCACATGCAGAAGTTAATGCTATCAATGCAGTAGACGACAAAAAGTTACTTAAAAAAGCTACTATATATGTAAGTTTAGAACCCTGTAGCCATTATGGAAAAACACCTCCATGCAGTGATTTAATTATTGAGAAAGGGATTAAGAAAGTAGTTATCGGCACCGTTGATCCTAATAAACAAGTAGCTGGCAAGGGAATTCAAAAATTATTGAACGCTGGCTGTAAAGTGGTTGTGGGCGTGGAAGAAGATGCATGTTTAGAAATTAACAAACGCTTTTTTACCTACCATCAGAAAAAAAGACCTTTTATAATTCTCAAGTGGGCGGAATCCATCGATGGTTTTATTGCTCCCAATCAAAAAGACGAAAGAGCCCCGGTTTGGATTTCAAATTTATATTCACGTCAATTGACACATAAATGGAGAACCGAAGAGCAAGCAATTCTGGTCGGTGGCAATACAGTTTTAGCAGACAATCCTTCTTTAACAAGCAGAACTTGGCAAGGCAACAATCCGCTAAGAGTGGTTATCGGCTCTAAAGCTAAGCTCCCAGAAGGAAGCGCTGTACTAAATACAGAGGCTACTACTCTTATTTTTTCGACTGACGACGCTATAAATATAGACCAACTAGCTAACCACGAAATTATATCGCTTAACCCAAATGAAAACACCATTAAACAAGTGTTAAGCCATTTGTACGACAAGCATATACAATCTCTTATTATTGAAGGAGGACTGCATACGCTATCACAATTTATCAATCAAAATTTATGGGACGAAGCTCGCATATTTATCGGAAGCAAAATGCTTTTATCTGGAGTAAAAGCACCCAATATAAAAGGAAAAGTGAAACAAGAAAAACCTGTGCTTAACGACACCTTAAAAATACTCTTCAATGATTAAATCAATTATTTTTGACTTTGGTGATGTTTTTATAAATCTTGATAAAAAAGCTACTGCTAATTTATTAAACACGGAATTATTAAAAAATCGAGATGTTGATATTGAAGAGATTAACAAGACATACGAAGTTGGAAAACTAACCACTGAGGCGTTTCTCAATTTTTATAGCGATATTTTTACCGAAACCACCAGAGCAGATCTTAAAAATGCCTGGAACGCTATACTCCAAGATTTCCCCACTTATCGATTGGAATTCATAAAAAAATTAAAAACAGAATACGACTTTAAGCTCATATTACTCAGCAACACCAATGCGCTGCATATTGAATGGATTAAAAACAAAGTACCCTTCTATGAAGAATTCAAAAGCTGTTTTGATGCCTTCTACCTTTCGCATGAAATACATCTAAGAAAGCCTGATACCGAAATCTTTGATTTTGTTCTACAAGAAAATAGTCTAGAACCTCAGGAAACCTTATTCATTGACGATACTAAAGCCAATACGGATACAGCAAAAGCTCTTGGCATACACGTATGGAATAATAACCCAGAGAAAGAAGATGTTATTGATCTTTTTCGACATAAAAAAGAATTATTTTGATCTACCTATTACTTAGTATTTTATCATCAACTATCATATTTATTATCTTCAAGCTTTTTTCGAGATTTGAAGTCAATAGATTCCAGGCGATAATAGTCAATTATTTTACAGCTACTACCTGTGGCTTTCTATCTTATCATGGAAATACAGCTATCGCTGCAATACCTAATCAAGCCTGGTTTGTAGGCGCTTTAGCATTAGGAATTGTCTTTATTACCATCTTTAACCTAATGGCTATCACTACCCAAAAAGGTGGATTATCCGTCGCTGCTGTAGCTACTAAAATGAGTGTGGCCATACCCGTTATTTTTGGAATCATACTGTACAATGAAAGTACTGAAGTGTTTAAGATCATTGGAATTCTAATCGCAATCCTAGCCGTATATCTAACTGCGATGAAAAAAACTACTGGCATGGCTATTAGCCCTAAGAATTTGGTCTATCCAGCCTTAGTTTTTTTAGGAAGTGGTTTAATAGATACCACCCTAAAATACATTGAAAATAATCTGGTAAGTCAAGCAGATATTCCGCTTTTTTCAGCTACAATTTTCTTTTTTGCTGCTCTTACCGGAGTTTTACTAATAATCGTAAAGGTATTTTCTCAAAAAATAGCAATCAACTACAGAAACATCATTGCCGGTATAGCGCTTGGAATACCAAACTATTACTCCATCTATTTTTTAATTAAAGCCTTGCGCCACACTAATTTTGACAGCTCTTCAATATTTCCAATTAACAATGTTGGAATTTTAATAGTATCAACCTTAGTAGGACTAATTTTCTTCAAAGAGAAGCTTACACAAAAAAACTGGATTGGACTTGGATTAGCTATAATTAGTATTATATTAATCAGCTTTACAACTCAAAATTAATTTGTTTTTTGGAGATAGACGATACATATAAAACAATTACCAAACCTGGAAAAGAAGCACTTTTCAAAGACAAAAACAGTAAGTTTTATGGCTATGCTTTTCCAATTTCCAACGAGGAGGAAGCCAAACAACATATTGAAGCCTTAAAAAAACAACACCATTCCGCCAGGCATTGGTGCTATGCGTGGCGAATCGGCGAATCCGATCCTATTTATAGAGCAAACGATGATGGCGAGCCCTCTAATTCTGCAGGGCAACCAATCTATGGCCAATTGTTATCCAAGGAAGTCACCAACATCCTGGTTGTTGTGGTTCGCTACTTTGGCGGTGTAAAATTAGGGGTCGGTGGATTGATCAACGCCTATAAAACCGCAGCACAGTGGGCTTTGGAATCTTCAAAAATCGTTAAAAAAACTATTGATGTTACGTTTTTACTATCTTTTGAATACAAAGACATGAACAATGTTATGCGTATTATCAAAGAGCATCAATTAGACATTAAAGACCAAGATTTACATCTTACTTGTAAAATATTGTTAAGTGTAAGAAAAAGTGAGGCACACAAAATAAAAGACTTTTTTTCTTCGTTATATGAAGTGAAGGTTGCAATAATAGATTAAGTATTATTTGCAATTTTTTCTAAAAGATATTTAGGGCAAACAATTGGTTTTCTAGTTTTACTATTTACAAACACTAAAGTAGTTGAAGCTTCTGTTAATAACTCTTGTTGCTGATTATAAATTTCATAGTCAAAAACGATTTTAACCGTAGGAATATTCCTAAGGGAAGTTTTAACAGTCAATTCATCGTCAAAGAATGCAGATTTCTTAAATTTAAGGTCTAAAGTAAATATAGGAAGCATTATACCGCTTTCTTCCATTGACTTATAAGAGATGCCTAATTTAGACAGCCAATCAATTCTGGCTAACTCCAGATATTGCGCGTAATTACCGTGATGGACGATCCCCATTTGATCGGTTTCTGAGTATCTGACTTTTAATGAAGTAAGTGAAGTTATAGGCATTTTAACAGTTAAAAAATTAAAGTAATGAAGCTTGGTTTAAATTTAAATGATAATGCGAAAAAAATAATTAAAATTCAACCCTTGTTTCGTTTTTTTTTTACATTTTTTGTTCACATATTTGTCCAGCAAAAAGCAAGGGAGTTTTCAACACAATTCCATTTTCAACCAAATTAAAAACTATAATCTAACCGTAAGAATGAATAGAACTGCTCAATCAGTTTGGGATAATTGTTTGTCTTTTATTGAGGACAATATTACACCACAAGCTTACAAAACCTGGTTTGAACCCATTAAGGCTGTTAAGCTAACTGATAACGCATTGAGCATACAAGTTCCTAGCAAATTTTTTTATGAGTGGTTGGAAGAACATTACGTTAACCTGTTAAAAGTATCACTAACCAGAGAGCTTGGTGAAAAAGCAAAGCTGGTTTACGTAATTAAAATGGAAAACACTTACGGAAACAAACAACCCTTTACTGAAAAAATACCAAGTTCTAATCGAACGGCCGTAAGCTCACAAGAAGTGGATGTACCTATAAAAAGTAAAAATCCAGAGCTAAAAAATCCGTTTGTAATTCCTGGGATCCGAAATGTCAAAATTGAATCACAACTTAATCCAAGTTATAATTTTGAAAATTTCTTAGAGGGAGATTCGAACCGCCTTGCAAGGTCTGCAGGACTCGCTGTCGCTAATAAACCAGGTGGAACTTCTTTTAACCCGCTACTAATTTTTGGAGGTGTAGGCTTAGGCAAAACCCATTTAGCGCACGCTATAGGAGTAAACATCAAAGATAATTACCCCGAAAAAACAGTCTTATATATCTCCGCAGAAAAGTTTACACAACAATATATAGATTCTGTAAAGAAAAATAATAGAAATGATTTTATTCATTTCTATCAAATCATAGATGTTTTAATCGTAGATGACATTCAATTATTATCTGGTAAAGCAGGTACACAGGATGTTTTCTTCCATATTTTTAACCATTTACACCAAAACGGCAAGCAAGTTATCTTAACCAGTGACAAAGCGCCTGTAGATATGCAGGATATAGAACAACGTTTGTTATCGCGATTTAAATGGGGATTATCTGCTGAACTACATCAACCCGATTTCGAAACAAGAATTTCAATCATCCGAAATAAATTATACCGAGACGGAGTTGAGATGCCTGAAGAAATCGTAGAATTCTTAGCTAATAATATCAAAACCAACATCCGCGAATTAGAAGGAGCAATTATTTCCTTAATCGCACATTCTTCTTTTAACAAAAAGGATATTACTATTGATTTAGCTAAAGCCATCGTTGAAAATTATGTAAAAAACACCAAACGCGAGGTTTCCATCGACTATATCCAAAAAGTTGTAAGTGACTATTTTCAAATGGATATAGAAACGCTGCAATCCAAAACCAGAAAGCGACATATTGTACAAGCAAGGCAGCTCGCCATGTTTTTTGCAAAAAAACTAACCAAAGCCTCATTAGCAAGTATCGGTACTCAAATAGGCAAACGTGACCACGCTACAGTATTACACGCTTGTAAAACAGTAGACAACCTGTCCTCTACAGACAAGCAATTCAGAAAATACGTTGAAGATTTAGGCAAAAAGCTTACCTTATAAGCTATGAAAACTAAAATTTTAATGGTCTGCCTAGGTAACATTTGTAGATCACCTTTGGCAGAAGGCATATTACAATCTAAATTAGATCCAACAAAATTTCAAGTAGACTCCTGCGGAACAGCAAGCTATCATATCGGCAATACACCGGACCCAAGATCAATTGAAGTAGCTAAAAAAAATGGAATCGATATTAGTTCACAACGTGCTGATCAGTTTAAGGTTAGTTACTTTGACAACTACGACCGCATTTATGTTATGGATGAATCCAATTACAACAATGTCATTGCGTTAGCCAAGAACCAACAGCACATAAATAAGGTTAAGTTAATTCTTCAAGAAATTCAACCAGATAGCGTATTAGAAGTTCCTGACCCATACTATGGAGGCGCAGATGGATTTGATAACGTATATCAACTATTAGATAACGCTTGCACCACTATTGCTACCCAATTAAAGCAGAATTCCAAATAAACATATAATTCTATTTGTGCTTTGAATATACGTTTGAATGCATTACACCTATGTAATTATATCGATTCTAAAGCCTGTACAAATAACAAATTATAGCAAAAAAATTAGTAGTATTGCATACTAGAATATAACATTTTCTTATTGTTTTTAAAGCGCAGTGGTGCTGTTTAAAAGCTTATATTTCATATGTAAAGAAGTATGCTTCTACTGAAATCAGACCAGCAACCGCAGTTAAACTATAAGATATATTAAAATAAGATTTAAAACCTTATGGAATTGAATACTCTAAATCCCAAAGGAAGACTATATATTATACCAACAAGACTAGGCGATGATGTACCGTTAGAAGTTCTTCCTATCTCCATTAAAAAGGTTTTAGAACAGGTAAATCATTATATCGTAGAAAATGAAAAGCCCGCCAGACGGTTTATCAAAAAAGTCAGCCCTAGCAAATCTCAAAAATCATTAATCATACATTCTGTAAATAAATACACAGACCCTTCCGAAATACCAACCTATTTAGAGCCTTGTCTAAATGGTGAAGCTATTGGTCTTATGTCTGATGCAGGTTGTCCTGGAGTAGCGGATCCTGGTGCTGAAGTTATACGTATAGCACACGAAAAGGGAATTCAGGTAACACCCTTAGTTGGTCCATCATCTATACTGTTGGCAATGATGAGCAGTGGTATGAATGGACAAAACTTTACTTTTAACGGATACTTACCTATAGACAAAAACGAAAGAAAACAGGCTTTAAAACAACTGGAGCGGATATCACTTGAAAAAAATCAAGCTCAGATCTTCATCGAAACCCCATATCGCAATGATAAAATGCTTATGGATCTATTAACCATCCTGTCACCAATGACAAGACTTTGTATCGCAGCAGATATTACCTTAACTACTGAATATATCTGTACCAAAACAGTTGAAGAATGGAATAAAAATCAACCTGAACTGCATAAAAGACCTACAATCTTTATTATACAAAAAGATTATTAGCAGTAACTAAACGTATTGAAAGGAAACTAATCAGGAATTTTACAAATCGGTATATGAACGCTTTACTCGCGCTCTGCGCTTTGCGATAACTGAAGAAGTATCATAGCCTTTAAAGCGCTTCATATAATATCTGATTGTAGTACCAAAAGCATCTGCAAACCCTTCTACCCCTCCACTTCTCAGGTATTTTTTTACTGATCCAGGTCCAGCTAGGTGTGCTGCAGCTAAAATCCCAGATTCTGTTACCTCTACACCATTTATGGTTTTACCAACAAACCATTTGATATCGCGTCTAAGAACCCATTTGTTTCTACAAAGATTGGCGTAAAATGCTTTTTCTTGTAAACTAGGATTATCTAAAAACTGCTGTATATCTCTTATACCGATAAGCGCTAGTGTGCCTTTACCAAACTGATACTTACCCAAGTACCCGAATTGGTTGATAACTCCATAATCACCTCTGGATTCTTTAAAAGCTACTGCTTCTTTAAATCCTAAATAACTCTTTCCTAATTTAGGTGAGACGTAGGTATCATTGTAAGCATCTTCAATTTCAGCAAAGTTTGGAGCGATGTAGTAAAGATCTAATCCTTCGGTAGAGTAAGCACTGTAATCAAACGCTTCCTTTTTTTTAAAACTAAGAAGAAAAATTGCCCCAATTAGTACTATTATAGATAAACCAAGTATCTTTTTTATCATAATGTAAATTTTTAAATAGCACCTTAAAAAGGGTCCCCTGCTATTTAAATTTTAGCGGTGCAAATATACGGATAAAAATTAACTAAAGAAGAAGCAAATGTTAAATTTTTTAATTAACTGATTTACATTATTTTAAATATTAAAATAGACAAAGTAGCATTTGTAAATGGTGTTAAAAAACAAAAAAATAAGCACTTAAACGTCAAGTTAAGACCTTTAAACGATAATTTTTTAATTACTACATTTTAAAATATCGCCAAAATATACTAGTAATTTCATTGAATATCACGAAAATACAGAAGCATCAACAAGAATTCTTTAAGCGATGAAATACTTATCTATTTATGCCTTGTTGATTAATCCATTTTACATATTGTTGCTTATTTTGATTGTGCTGTGAGAGTGTTTTTGCAAATTTATGATATCCCATTTTGGTAACATCAGCTACAAAAAAATAATACTCGTGTTTTTCATAATTTAAAACAGCATCTATAGCAGAAATGTCTGGCATAGCAATAGGACCTGGAGGAAGAGCTCGGTATTTATAAGTATTATACGGGCTATCTATTTCTAAATCCTTGTACAATACTCTTTTTATAACCGCATCCCAATCCCCTCGGTGCTTTTTAAGTGCAAAAATGACAGTAGGATCTGCATCTAACTTCCAACCATCATTATAACGATTCATATACACGCCAGCAACGCGAGGTCGTTCATCTACTTTTGCGGTTTCTTTTTGTACAATAGATGCCATTGTAATAACCTCTTTAGGACTTAGTCCTATATTTTTTGCTTTAGACAAACGCCTATCTGTCCAGAAAGCTTTGTATTCTCTAAGCATCCTATCTCTAAATTGCACAGCAGAGGTATTCCAGAAAAATTCATATTGATTAGGAATATACATGCTCAATGCATTCTCTTGATTAAAACCATTCGATGATAAAAATGACTCTTCTTTAAATGCATTTAAGAGACCTAAACTATCAGCCTCTATCTGAGTAGCAATCCTACCTGCTAAATTTTCTAAGCGTTCTTGATTATTAAAAACTACTTGTATTGGCGTATTTTTACTTCTTAAGGTATTTATGATTTCATTATTGTTCATACCCTTTCGCAAAACAAACTTACCTGCCTTAACATTTTCTATGTACCCTTTTCGTTCAGCAATCTTCGTAAAAGTAGATAAGTCCTCAATGGCTGGGTCTAACAACTGTTGAACCTTTTTAAAGGTAGCATCAGACGGAATAAAAACTTCATATTTTTCGCTTGAAAAAGCAGTATTAGGCGAAAATACAGCTTGATATACAAAGTAAGAAAAGCCTGCAGCAGCTAACAAACCAAGTAATGCGATTACTAATAGTATCTTTTTAATGTACATTGATTAATTGATATAAAAGTTCATTTTTAAATGCTTTTCCGGATTTTATCCAATCTTTTTTTACTCCTGTTTTCACAAAGCCTTGATTTTCAAAAAGTCGAATACTAGCTACATTATCTTCAGTAATAGTTGCATAGATTTGATGTAAACCTAAGTGATTGAAGCAATATGTCGTTACCATTTTCAACACTTCAGCTCCATAGCCTTTTGCGCGATTCTTTTCATCTGCTATCAAAACTCCAACACCCACACGTTGGTGAGAAGGATCAAAATCATAAAAATCAACAAATCCTATAAGCTCATCTTTTTGGCTACAAATAGCTAAACGTAACTGCTTCACTTCATAAATATCTCGATGCGACTGTTCAAGGTATTGCTTTAAGATAAATTTAGAATACGGCGTCAAAGTAGAACTAATCTCCCAGATTGACTCGTTATTTTCAACCTTGTACAAAAAATCGAGATCTTCATACTCAAGAGCTCTAAGATATACCGTTTTACCCTTTAAACTTACCATGCTATTTCTCCTTTAAAAACGAACGTAGCTGGTCCTGTTAAGAAAATATTTTTAAAACCTGTCTCACTTTTCTCAAAACTCACGCTTAATTCACCCCCTGGCGTTTCTATCATCACTTGATTTGAGTCAGTTAATCCTTTACTAAACATAGCTAATGCAACAGCAGTAACACCAGTACCGCAACTTAGAGTTTCGTCCTCAACACCTCGCTCATAGGTTCTTACTGCAAATGCTGCGTGATCTCGTTGCTGTACAAAATTTACATTGGTACCATTTTCATAATAAGGAGCGCCATATCGAATCTTTTTCCCCTGAGTCTTAACATCATATTCAGTAAGATTTTCCACTAAAGCAACATGATGGGGCGAACCAGTATTTAAAAATTGATGTGAATCTGATTCTTTAATCTCCTCAACATCTTGCATCTGCAAACGAACTACCTCGTTGCTGATTTCCGCATAATGCCGACCATCAATTGCGCTAAAATGAGCGCTATGAGCTATAACTCCCAGTTTTGCTGCAAAAGCGACTAAACACCTTCCTCCATTACCGCACATAGAGCTTTCATTGCCATCAGCATTAAAATACACCATTTTAAAGTCATCGATGTCATTCTCTGGCAGTTCTAACAACATTAATCCATCAGCACCAATGCCAAATTTTCTGTCACAAAGTCTTTTAATTAATTTGGTATCATTTTTGGATAAAACTAATTGACGATTATCAATGATCACAAAATCATTACCGGTTCCTTGATATTTATAAAAGGGTAGCACCATTTAAAATATAAATTTGGACTGCAAAGGTACAAAGAATGTTTTCATAATATCATTGTTAATTGTGAGTTAAATAACACCTTAAAGGATACGACTATTGTAACTTTAAGTGTTTACGAAAGTCTTTAAAGTATAGTTTAACAATTCAAAAAACAGAGAAAAGAAAGATGAAAAGATTTTTGAGTTTGCTGGTTGTGGCTTTCCTGGCTGGAGCCATTACACTAGGAGCATATAAATTATTTTTAGAACCAAAACCTGTAGTAATTACAGAAAGTAAGCCTGCGACAACAAGCGTTCAACCTACCAATTATAAGGTAACCAATACCATGAGTACGGCGGCAGCATCAGGAATTGATTTTTCAGACGCAGCTGAAAAAACCGTAAACGCGGTTGTACACGTTAAACAATATGGCCTCACCCGAAGGCCTAGAAACTTAATGGAATACCTAAGAAATGGTGGTGCAGTAGAAAAACAAATCCAAGGAGCAGGATCCGGAGTTATTATAACAGCCGATGGATATATTGTAACCAATAACCATGTTATTGAAGGTGCAACCGAATTAGAAGTTACCCTAAATAACAATAAAACATACAATGCTAAAATTGTAGGTACAGCACCGCAATCAGACATTGCTTTACTCAAAATAGAAGCGGATGAGCATCTATCCTATATTCCATTTGGCGATTCTAATTCTGCTAAAATTGGAGAATGGGTTTTAGCTGTGGGTAATCCTTTTAACCTGACTTCTACGGTAACAGCAGGTATCATCAGTGCAAAATCTAGAGATTTAAATGAATACGATGGTAATTACCAATCCTTCATCCAAACCGATGCTGCAGTAAATCCAGGTAATAGCGGAGGTGCTTTGGTAAACGTACGAGGAGAGCTCATTGGCATTAATACTGCTATTACTTCTATGACTGGGAGTTACATTGGTTATTCTTTTGCTGTACCCTCTAATAGTGCCAAAAAAATTATCGATGATATTATAGAATACGGCGATGTTCAAAAAGCAATCATTGGCGTAACCACAACAGAAATCAACCAGGCTTCTCAAAAAGAATTTGGTGTTAATGATTCTCAAGGTGTAATCATTGCAGGAATTGAAAGTGACAGTGGCGCTGAACAAGCCGGACTGAAAAAAGGAGATGTTATCAAACAAATTGACGGTGTCAAAATCCGAAAATTTGCAGATCTTTCTGGTTATCTTAGCAGTAAGAGCCCTAATGATATTGTAAATGTAAAAATCATTCGAGATGGCTCTCTGATGACGCTACCTGTTAAACTTAAAAAATACGAGAGATACGAAATACAAGCAGTAGGCATTGAGGTGGTAAACCCATCTAAAGAAGACCTTAGAAGAAACGGAGTGAATTACGGAGTTAAAATAAGTAGAACACTCACTCCAAGGATGGCACGATACAACCTAGAAGGAATAATTATTACCGAAATTGATAACATAAAAGTTACGGATGTTGAAGCTGTAAAAAGAATTATGGCTCAAAAATCACCAAATGAGGACATCAGTATTAGCCTGATTGATCGAAATGGCGAAAAGAGAGAATTTGTTTTTCAATAAATAGAAATTAATAGTAAACAAATCCCATCAGAATACACTGATGGGATTTTTTTTATAAAAAATATATACGAAAACGTTTGAAATGTATACTTTTGCACGAAATTTCAAGACTGTAAAACACAACACATTATGAGTTCTAACGAAGTTTACGAAAAAGAACTTGCCTTACAGGCAGATAGAAGACGTGCAACCGTAGCTTTTATCAAAACAGTGAGCGATCTATGGTATGACAACTCCATTGAGTTGGTACTATTTAGAAATCAGCTTATCGATAAAAATGTAAGTGAAATCATCAACTTACATGAATATGCGGGAGAGTTCGTTCAAAAACCTATTTCAATTTTTGATACCGTGGAAATCGCACAGGCTATTAAACTGATGAATCTTCCTCCATCAAAATTAGATATCGGTAAATTAACCTACGAGTATCACTTAAGTAGCGATGAATACAGCTCTGCAAACAGGTTTGTGCAAAACAAACTAAAAAATGCAAAAAGTTTCCAAGAAATTCAACCAAGAGATGTTGTATTATATGGTTTTGGAAGAATCGGTAGATTAGTAGGTAGAGAACTTATGACTATTACCGGAAAAGGAACACAACTTCGATTAAGAGCAATAGTAACACGTGGTGAAATCACAGAAGAAGTTTTAGAAAAAAGAGCCTCCCTATTGCGCAATGATTCGGTTCACGGTTTTTTTGCCGGTACCGTAGAAACTGATATCAAAAACAAAGCATTAATTATTAATGGTACAACAGTAAACATTATTAATGCTAACAATCCTGAAGAAATTGACTATACAAAATACGGAATTCAGGATGCACTGATCATTGACAATACCGGTGCCTTTAGAGATAAAGAGGCGTTAAGCAGACATTTAGCGGCTAAAGGAGCTAGCAAAGTATTACTAACTGCTCCTGGAAAAGGAGTACCCAATATTGTACACGGAGTTAATCAAAAAGATCACGATCCCGATAAGATTGACATTTTTTCTGCTGCTTCTTGTACCACTAATGCGATAACACCAATTTTGCAAGCGGTTGAAGAAAGTTTTGGGGTACAACACGGACACCTAGAAACAATACACGCTTACACCAATGACCAGAATTTGGTAGATAATATGCATAAAAAATACCGAAGAGGTCGTGCAGCGGCGTTGAATATGGTAATCACCGAAACTGGAGCTGGTAAAGCTGTCTCTAAAGCATTACCTAGTTTTGAAGGAAAACTTACCTCAAACGCCATTAGAGTACCTGTTCCTAATGGATCCCTAGCAATATTAAACCTTACGCTAGAGAAAGAAGTTACTAGAGAAAGTATGAATGAGGCTATTAAGAAATATGCCCTAGAAGGTAATTTGGTGGAACAAATTAAATATTCCCTAGATAATGAATTAGTCTCAAGCGACATTGTAGGCTCTTCTGCACCTTCAATATTTGATAGCAATGCTACCATCGTTGATAATAATGGTAAAAATGTAGTACTATATGTATGGTATGATAATGAATATGGATATAGTCATCAGGTTATTAGATTATCCAAATACATTGCTAAAGTAAGACGCTTTACTTATTATTAGGATTAAATCATAAAATGTAAAAGCTACTTGGCTTCAAGTAGCTTTTTTTTATATATGAATTCTAATGTTCAGTTTAGTCCGAATTACCTCCAAACACTTCAAAAAAAAGCAAAGAAAAGTGTAATAAGACTTTATTTTTCCTAACAATATCATATCTTTATTCACGTTTTTAGAAACATAAATAGAACACACAAATGAATACAAAACACTACCATTTATACCCGCTGTTTGTAATGCTATTTTCCATTTTCACACTAAGCGCCCAAGAGGACCTAAGTGCAGAGGAAGCGTTAAACAAAGCTGCTATTGAAGATCAGTTTGATATTTTGATTCAAAAATCAGGTAGGTACCAAGATTATAAAGTCGTTAAACAGATTTATCTCAATAAACTTAAATCTAATGTAACAGACTCTATAAACAATCTAGAAACATCATTAAAAGAAAGAAACAGTCAAATAGCGCAGCAAAAAAACACTTTAGATCAGTTACAAAAAAACCTGGCAGAAACGAATGAAAAACTTGCTGTTATCACCAACGAAAAAGACAGTATATCCTTTTTCGGGGCATTACTAAATAAATCCACTTACAGAACTATAATGTGGTTGATAATTGTGGCGTTATTGCTACTTTTAGGTTTTTTCATTTTTAAATTTAAAAACAGTAATACCATTACAATACAGGCCAAAAACTCCCTTGCAGACTTGGAAGCTGAATTCGAAGAACATCGAAGAAGAGCGCTGGAAAGAGAGCAAAAAGTAATGCGCAAACTTCAGGATGAAATCAACAAGCAGAAAAAAGGTTCAAAGTAATTGTTAAGAACCAATAGCGTGTTTTAGTATTCTTTTGCATCTTTGCATAGATTTTAATAGAAACTATGCGAATTGATATCATCACAGTAGTCCCAGATTTACTTAAGAGTCCTTTTGAAGCCTCAATTATGAAGCGTTCTATCGAAAAAGGATTGGTAGAAGTGCATTTACATAATCTTAGAGATTACACTACAGACAATTACAAACAAGTAGATGATTATCAGTTTGGTGGCGGTGCCGGAATGGTGATGATGATCGAACCCATCGACAAATGCATTACTCAATTAAAATCCGAACGCGATTATGACGAAGTCATATATATGACCCCTGACGGAGAAACACTATCACAGACCGTAGCTAATCAAATCTCATTACAGGAGAACATTATTATTCTCTGTGGTCATTATAAAGGTGTAGATCAAAGGGTTCGAGACCATTTCATCACCAGAGAAATTTCCATAGGAGATTATGTGTTGTCTGGGGGAGAATTAGGAGCCCTGATACTGTGTGATGCGGTGATTAGATTGATACCGGGTGTTTTGGGCAATGAGACATCTGCCCTTACCGATTCTTTTCAAGACAATTTATTAGCACCTCCAATTTATACAAGACCTGCTGATTATAAAGGCTGGAAAGTCCCAGAAGTGCTTACCAGCGGAAATTTCCCAAAGATCGAACAGTGGCGAGAAGAACAGGCTTATCTAAGAACACAAGAAAGAAGGCCTGATTTACTAGAAGAATAGTGGCAAATTAGCCCTACAAAGAATAACACTAACAAAAGCTTACTAATCGTAATAAAAGATTTCAAAAAGCTTGTAATTAAATAAATAATAATTATTTTTGCAGCCTTATTTAATTAACCTCTGGCGAAAAACGTGAATGTTAGTTGAATGTAATTATCAAATCCAAGATTAAAATGGAAGATTTAGTAAAGTTCGTACAAGACGAATTCGTTTCAAAAAAAGAAATGCCTGAGTTTTTTGCAGGCGACACGATTACAGTGTACTACGAGATTAAAGAAGGTGCCAAAACACGTACTCAGTTCTTTAGAGGTGTAGTAATTCAAAAAAGAGGTACAGGTTCAACAGAAACTTTTACCATAAGAAAAATGTCGGGTACCGTAGGTGTAGAGCGTATCTTCCCTATCAACTTACCTGCATTACAAAAAATTGAAATTAACAAGAAAGGTAAAGTTCGTAGAGCGAGAATATTCTACTTTAGAGGACTTACTGGTAAGAAAGCAAGAATTAAAGAAAGAAGAGGATAAAAATCCACTAGTTGATAATAGAAAAAGGACCGTTAATAACGGTCTTTTTTTATGAACAAAAGTTAATAAAATAGGTTTATAACCTGTTGAAAATTAATGTAATACATTTCTTTGATGTTTCTAAATTATTCCTTATATTTATATTATAATTAGTTGATGACAAAAGGATTCCTAATTATGTAAAAGTTACAATACGTTCTTTAAACTTTTTACACCTTTATTAAAACCTACAGGGAATAAATGAAAGTTATTTCTTTGCGTACATCCTTGAAATCACTTTAAAGGCTTACTTTAAAATCATTTCAAAATGAAATTCAAAGGAAAAAATTAAGTTTTGACTGTAATTTATAAAAGGTATCATTGACAATATAGTATTGAAGAATAATCGTAAAAAAGTTATTGACAGTAAACTATATTCGTCAAAATGAGGTAACTATTGTGGATTAAAAAACACATTACTATCTCAACAATCGAAAATAAAAATGGTATAGCAATGAGTTTTTGCTATTTAATAGCGGGTAATCAGCTAACATAGAAATTTATTTTCGATGAAGCCATATCAAGGTATTTATATTTTGATATGGCTTTTTTTATAAATACTCCACCTGTATATCTTTGCCAAAACCTGTCAGCCGTTAACCACAAGGCTTTTAACTCAAAACTAACAGGTCATAGGTTGCAAATCGATAGTCATATTTGTATCTTCGCGCTCGGAAAAATTATGATTCTACCGCTATAGGTAGCCTACATATGATTTTCATAATTCTTTACAACTAATTTTAATAACAATTAAAGAAGTTAAATATCCCCTTTAAGCACTTCTTTAATATTAAAAACAAAAATATGGGAGTTAATACCTCAAGAATTGTATACACTAAGACTGATGAAGCTCCGGCTTTAGCTACATATTCTTTTTTACCAATCGTAAGAAGATTTACTAAACCTGCTGGCATTGAATTAGAAACTAAAGATATTTCGCTAGCAGGAAGAATATTGGCTAATTTCCCTGAAAAACTAACCGAAAAACAGCAAATTCCTGATGCCTTAGCTGAATTAGGAGCGTTAGCCAAACAACCGGAAGCTAATATTATCAAATTACCAAACATTAGTGCTTCCATACCCCAATTAAAAGCAGCTATTTTAGAATTACAACTACAAGGATACGATTTACCTAATTATCCTGAAGAACCAAAAAATGCTGAAGAGAAAGAAATAAAGGCAAAATACGATAAAATCAAAGGAAGTGCTGTTAATCCAGTACTCAGAGAAGGTAACTCGGATAGACGAGCGCCAAAACCAGTAAAGCAGTACGCTAAGAAAAATCCTCATTCGATGGGTGCCTGGAGCTCCGATTCTAAGAGCCACGTAGCTACTATGGAATCCGGGGATTTCCGATCTAATGAAAAATCTATTACAGTTGAGGCTGCAAAAGACGTTAAAATTGAATTTACAGACGAAAGCGGTCAAACAACCCTATTAAAAGAAAGCACTGCCTTATTACCTGGCGAGGTAATCGACGCTACGGTAATGAATAAAAAAGCATTATTAAACTTCTTGGAAGAGCAAGTAAATGATGCCAAAGAAAAAGACGTGCTGTTTTCATTACATATGAAAGCTACGATGATGAAGGTTTCGGATCCTATCATATTCGGTCACGCAGTAGAAGTATATTTTAAAGAAGTATTTGATAAACACGGAGACGTATTTGAAGAGATTGGTGTTGAAATCAATAATGGTTTTGGAGATTTACTAACCAAATTAAAAAAATTATCTGAAGCTAAGCGGAATGAAATCTTAGCAGATATCGATAAAGCCTATACCAACCTGCCTAAATTAGCGATGGTTAATTCGGATGAAGGTATTACCAACTTGCACGTACCGAGTGATATTATCATTGACGCATCTATGCCAGCAATGATACGTAATTCGGGGCAAATGTGGAATGCAGACGGAAAACCACAGGACACCAAAGCCGTGATTCCAGATAGTAGCTATGCAGGTATTTACCAGGAAACTATAGAGTTTTGTAAAGAGAACGGTGCTTTTGATCCAACTACTATGGGTACCGTACCAAATGTTGGACTTATGGCGCAAAAAGCTGAAGAGTATGGATCTCACGACAAAACCTTTGAGATTTCTGGTAATGGTGTGGTTAAAGTCATAGATCAAGAAGGAAACACACTATTAGAGCATCCGGTTGAAGATGGTGACATCTGGAGAATGTGTCAGACTAAAGATGCCCCAATTAAAGATTGGGTAAAATTAGCAGTAAACAGAGCTAGAGCAACAGACACTCCAGCTGTATTTTGGTTAGATAAAAACCGAGCTCACGATGCAGAGTTAATTAAAAAGATAGAAGCCTATTTACCAGAACACGATACAGAAGGATTAGATATCAGAATCTTATCGCCTGTAGAGGCTACTAGATTTACCTTAAAAAGAGTTAAAGAAGGAAAAGATACAATCTCTGTTACTGGTAATGTATTGAGAGACTACAATACAGATTTATTTCCAATACTAGAGTTGGGAACCAGTGCAAAAATGCTGTCCATAGTACCTTTAATGAATGGCGGTGGTTTATTCGAAACAGGAGCTGGTGGGTCTGCGCCAAAGCACGTGCAACAATTCAACAAAGAAGGACATCTACGATGGGATTCATTAGGTGAATATTTAGCACTCGCTGTATCTTTAGAACATTTGGGTAAGAAAAATGAAAATACCAAAGCCATTGTCTTGGCTGAAGCTTTGGATGAAGCTACGATTAAATTTTTGGACAATAAAAAATCGCCTTCTCGAAAAGTTAACGAACTAGACAACAGAGGAAGTCATTTTTATTTAGCTCTCTATTGGGCACAAGCACTTGCTGCGCAAAGCAAGGATAGTGAACTAAAAGAAGAGTTTGCTACGATTGCTCAACAGCTTACTGATAATGAAGAATTAATTATTAAAGAGCTTAATGATGCACAAGGTAGTCCAGTAGATATGGGTGGTTATTATTGGCCAAATCCAGAAAAAGTAGCTCAAGCGATGCGTCCAAGCAAAACGCTTAACAGTATTATAGAATAGAAAACTATTCCAATAGCTAAGTATAAAAAGCCCTGACAATTCATTTGTTAGGGCTTAATTTTAATATTTAAGTAACACTACATGTTAAGATTTGTAATTAGTTTAGCGAGCAATTTGTAATAATATAGTTGAACTATTGTCTACGATCTACTTTTCACATGATAACATCTAAAAAGTTGAACCCTAAAACTTTTCTTTACCTAGTTACCTTTTTATTAAGCTGTATAGGTTTAAGTCAGGAAAAACACACCATCAGTGGCGTAATAACAGAAAAAAACAGTAATGAAACCTTAATCGGCGTTAATGTTTTATTTCCAGAGATTAATAAAGGTTCGGTTACCAATGAATACGGTTTTTACTCCATAACATTGCCAGAAGGGACATACAATCTTCAAATAAGTTACTTGGGTTTTCAAGAAATCAATAAAGAAATTGAACTTACCAGTGACCTTAAATTAAACTTTAAGCTAGAAGAAGCTTCTGAAATGCTTGATGAAGTGGTCATCACAGAAAATGTAGAAAAAGTAGACATCCGGAATCCACAAATGAGTATGAATCAACTCACCTCTGGTACCATTAAACAAATCCCGGTAGTACTGGGAGAAGCGGATGTAGTTAAATCTATTCTGCTGCTGCCAGGGGTTACCAGCGGTGGCGAAGGTGCTTCAGGATTTAATGTACGTGGTGGAGCCGTAGATCAAAATTTAATTTTATTAGATGAAGCTACAATTTTCAACTCTTCACATTTATTCGGATTTTTTTCTGTGTTTAATCCTGATGCTATAAAAGACCTTAAACTTTATAAAGGAGGAATCCCTGCTCGATATGGTGGTAGAGCCTCTTCGGTCTTGGATATTTACCAAAAAGAAGGAAACAGCAATAGGTTTAGTATGAACGGTGGTCTGGGTGCAGTAGCAAGTCGATTATTATTAGAAGGGCCGATTGTAAAAGAAAGAGGAGCTTTTTTAGTAGGTGGTAGAGCATCCTACGCTCACCTATTTTTACCACTCTTTGACAATGATAATATTGCTTACTTCTATGACTTAAACACCAAACTGAATTATAAAATCAATGATAACAACAGTATCTATTTATCCGGATATTTCGGAAGAGACGTATTTGGTATCAATGAGAGTTTCGAGAATATCTATGGAAATTCTGTATTGAATCTGCGATGGAATCATTTATTTTCAGATCGCCTCTTCTCTAACCTATCTTTGATTTATTCAGATTACTTTTATGGGTTAGTTTTAGATTTTGTAGGGTTCGAATGGGACTCTGGGATACGTAATTTTAATCTCAAATATGACCTCAAACACTATATTAGTGATAGCTTTCAGCTCAACTATGGCCTAAACAATATTTATTTTAGGTTTAATCCTGGTGAGATACGACCCAATCGACCTGATTCTGGTATTACGAGAGATAAATTAATAGATAAGTACGCCAACGAATTTGCCGTCTATGTAGATGCAGAGCATCGGTTAAATGAAAAATTAAAATTACAATATGGAGTTCGCCTAAGTAATTTTATAAGATTAGGCCAAAATGAGTTAAACCTGTATACTGATAACCGCGCGGTTCTTTTTAACGACGAATTTCAGATCTACCAATCAGCAGACCCCATCGGTATTGAAACTTATGATCAAAGTGATGTAATTGAAACCTTTACCAATATCGAACCACGGTTTGCACTTTCCTATTTACTGAATGACAATACCTCCATAAAAGCAAGTTACAATAGGATGACCCAATACCTCCATTTGCTTTCCAATACCAACTCCCCTACTCCGCTGGACGTATGGACTCCAAGTGGAAAATACATTAAGCCTCAATTACTTGATCAGTATGCACTCGGCTATTTCAAAAACATCAACAACCAATATTCTATTGAATCCGAAGTGTTTTACAAAGAAATTCAAAATAGAATTGATTACATCGATGGTGCAGATTTAATCGCTAATGACGCTATCGAACAGGTAATATTAAATGGAGAAGCCAGAGCCTATGGATTAGAATTATTAGTCCGAAAGAGTGAAGGTGACTTCAAAGGTTGGTTGGCCTATACCTTATCCAAATCAGAACAACGAACACCCGGAAGAACGGCAAATGAAACCGGTATCAACAATAGCAGATGGTATAACACACCATATGATAAAACGCACGATATATCATTTAACGGCAGTTACGATCTAAACGAAAAATGGCAATTTGGTGCTAACTTTGTTTTTCAAACAGGTCAGCCTACAAATTATCCCACTGGTCAATTTGAATATCAAGGTGTAGTAGTTCCGGTATATGATGCACCCAGAAACTCGGAGCGCCTGCCTGCATACCATCGAATTGACCTATCGGCTACGCTAACTCCAAGAAAAAATAAAAATAGAAAATGGAATAGTCAATGGGTATTTAGTATCTATAACCTTTATAACCGTAGAAATGCGGCTTCGATTACCTTTAGGGAGAACGATCAAACCTTTGTAAATGAAGCTGTGCGCACCTCTATATTCGGTATTATTCCTGCGGTTACTTATAACTTTAAATTTTAGTAGTATGAGAAACATAATAACTTTACTTTTTGGTATGCTGTTTTTGTACAGCTGTGAAGATGTTATTGAGGTTGATGTACCTACTGCACCACCTAAATTGGTTATCGATGCTAATTTTGAAGTATATTTTAATGAAGATCCGGTAAGTACCGAAGGTGGTATCCGCTTAACCACTACCGCACCATTCTTTGATGACGATGTACCTACCGTTAGTGGCGCTACTGTCTTTATAACGGATCTCAGCGATGATACGATTATTACGTTTACAGAATCCACAGAACCAGGGTTATATACTGCTTCTTCACCGTTTAATCCTCAATTGGGTGTTGCTTACGAACTCACGGTAATTTATCAGGGAGATACCTATATCGCAACTGCTAGTCGTATACCTGCAGTTCCCATTGACAATGTTGAAGAAGGCGACGGCACCTTATTTGGTGGGGATGAAAAAGAGGTGATCGTATCGTTTACAGACGATGGCAGCAGAAGGGATTACTATCTCTTTGATTTTGACTTCAATTTATATCTACCTATTGAGGATGAGTTTTTTCAAGGAGAAGCGTTCAACTTCTCATATTTCTACGAAGATACCATAGATAATAGAGTAGTAACTATTAAAATACTAGGGGTAGACGAGCAATACTTTAATTATTTCTCCATACTTAACGAACAAAGCGGTCAGGAAGGAGATCCTTTTCAGGCTCCTCCTTCTGAACTAAGAGGTAATATTATAAATACGACAACTCCTGCTAAGTATCCACTTGGTTATTTTAATATTTCAGAAACCGATAGGTTTGAAATCACTTTAACAGAGTAAATCAATCTTACCTTAGAACTAAAAGATATTACCTATTTTTGTCATTATGGATTTCATCAAAACTACGGAACTACCCTCCAGACATCATAATCTGGAGCAAATGAGTACTTCGACATTATTGTCCAAAATAAATGAAGAAGACAAAACCGTTCCCTTGGCTGTAGAAAAAGCAATTCCGCAAATAGAAGCACTGGTAGACCAAATCGTTCATAAACTTGAAGAGGGTGGAAGACTTTTTTATTTAGGTGCTGGCACTAGTGGGCGCCTAGGGATTGTAGATGCTAGCGAATGCCCTCCTACCTTTGGTGTTTCGCACGATCTGGTGATTGGTTTAATTGCAGGTGGAGATAGTGCCATAAGAAATGCTGTAGAGTTTGCAGAAGACAGTACTCATCAAGGTTGGGAAGACTTAAAAAAGTATCAGGTTTCTGATAAAGACGTAGTTATAGGCATTGCAGCATCAGGTACCACCCCCTATGTAATTTCGGCATTAAAACAATGTAATAGCAACGACATACTAACTGGATGTATTACATGTAATGCAGGAAGTCCGCTCGCTACTACTGCTAAATACCCAATTGTTGCGGTAGTTGGACCCGAGTTTGTTACAGGTAGTTCAAGAATGAAAGCCGGTACTGCACAAAAACTAATACTGAACATGATCTCCACAGCTGTAATGATTAAGCTAGGACGGGTAAAAGGAAATAAAATGGTGGATATGCAGTTGAGCAATAACAAACTGGTAGAACGGGGTATTCAAATGATAATGAATGAAACCAATGTAGCCAAAGAAACTGCTGTAGAACTTTTAAAAAAACACAAAAGCGTAAGAAAAGCAATCGATAGTTATGGAGACCAAAAGAACAAATAAAACGATCCTTGCCAAAGGGATTCAGCGTATGGCAATGGCTTTACTTTTTATGTTTATAAGTCCCGTGATCATACATTCGGCTTTTCAAAATCAAGAACATCCTTTGTATATCCCAATTTTAATTTTAGGTATTGCGGGGGCTATTTTTGCTATAGCCATGGCTTTTGTTGGATTGAATACCATAATGAAATCCTTATTTGATAAAAACAAAAAACAGTAAAATCGTTACCTATGCAATGTTCTGATGCACCAGTGATAGTCGAACAACGTTTTGACGAGCAGATACAAAACGTATGGCTCGCTATTACAAGTTTAGAACATATGAAGCAATGGTTTTTTGAGGAGATCCCGGCATTTGAACCCGTGGTTGGTTTCAAAACCGCATTTAAAATACAAAGTGAGCAACGTGTGTTTACACATTTGTGGGAAATAACCGAAGTAATTCCCTTGAAAAAAATTACGTATACCTGGAAATATCAAGAATATCCGGGCAATTCGAAGCTAACTTTCGAACTTTTTGAAGATACGCCACAAACCACACGATTAGTATTAACTCATGAGGTAACAGAGAGTTTCCCTTCTGAAATACCAGAGTTCAAAAGAGAAAGTTGTGTACAAGGATGGAATTTCTTTATCCAAGAACAATTAAAACGTTATTTATCATAGAAGTATCATCTATCCTTCTTTTAAAAATCCACAAAAAAGTAATATAAGCATACTAAATACCTTTTCTTTTTTGATCTGGTGTAGTGGGATTATAACCAAAACCTGGGATTTTTAGGTCCTCATCCAGCACATTCAAAATATAGCCTATAGCTGCAAAATGATGTATTAAATGACTATTGGCGTGTAGCAATATGCTCTCTAGGGTATAATGCACAGTTACCGCTCCTTGCCCCATATCATCCGTTACCTTAATCAAACAATTGGATGGCATATCGGAATAAGATATTAAAGTGGCTTGTAAGTCGTAGAGTAATGTCAATGCTTTTTCTTTATGGGTAGCCACCCCTTCATCCCTACTTCTTTGAATTAAATTGATATCATTAGCATCCAAACCATTTGTTATACAAAGAAAAAAATCGAGTAGGTGGCGCATGTGTGATCCTATACTTGAATGGTATGGTCCTACGCTGGTATCCTGATATATAGCCGGAGAAATCTTAGTAATTAAGGTTATGGCCTTGTTTAAATTTTGATTGATTGCGGGAATAATAAGGTCATTCATAGGACAATAAGACGAATAAAGAAAGTTTAACTTACAATCTAATTTTAAACCCTACAAATTTCTTTCGTTCAACTTTATAATATAATTTAAAAAAAGCCGTTAAAGCCTAATACGTAAGCACCGGTAAGATATTTTTCACCTTTTTATGTGGTTAAACCATAAAAAATAAGATAAAAAGCGTATTTCATCGATTAATGACGTTTTTTTTTGGATCTTACCGAATAAATATTGTATAATTGCCCCAAATAAAAGCCCCGATAGCATGAAGAAGATTGGATTATTCTTATTTTTAGTTTGTTTAGTATTCCAAGGTAATGCTCAAAATCCACTTGATGATGCCTTAACAGCAGCTAGTTATGCGTATTCGCATAGTAAAAAAGCGTACGGAGCCAATAATGTATTCCATACCCAAGAATATGCCGATAAAGCAGCAGAAGCATTTAGCAAAGTAGAAGCTCTTACAGCAGAATGTGGATGTACTGAAGCTAATGAACTTGCGTATCAAGCAAAAACAGATATGGAAAGTTCTTTAGAGCAAGATACTTTTGAGCGTAGTAAATATTATACCAAGCAAGCTAAAGAGTTATGTTCTGAGTTATTGAAACAACTAACCTTGTGTCAAGCTAATGCAAGAAAAAACGCTTCTCAAGATATTGTAAGCACAGAGGGAAGTGAAATAGAAGCTGCAGCAGAAGAGCTATCCGTTAAACAACAAGAATTAGAGGAAAAGAAACGACAGTTAGCACTTCAACAACAACAATTAGAAGCACAAATAGCAGAACAGCAAAAAGCTCAAAAAGAATTAGAAGCCAAAAGAGCACAAGAATTACAGCAACAAGCAGCTATAAAAAATAAAGCGGAACAAGCCCTAAAAAAATTAGAATTAGCCATTCAAGAGTTAACTGTAGCACTGAATGAAGAAGCTGACTTCAAATTGCCTAGTGATTACTCGCGTAGTGAAAGTGAGCTTCAAAATGAATCGCTTGACGAGACCAAAAGTTTCTATGTCAATCGCGCTAAAGAATTGACCAAAACAGCAATGCAACAATTCGCTAATTATACTGATAACGAATAAAACGATAAGTTTTATTTTGTAGCCCCAAAATAAAATTTTTGACGAACGGTATTTCTTAGGAAATGCCGTTTTTTTGTTGATAAATTTTATTCGTCTTAACACATAAGATTGGAATAAATCCATAATTTTGGAATAATTCCAAATTTGTAGTGAGTGAGAACAATACTTCATTTAGATCTAGATACTTTTTACGTATCTGTAGAGCGGCTACTAAATACTAAGCTGCAACAAAAACCTTTGTTAGTTGGAGGCATTAGCGATCGTGGCGTAGTAGCAGCGTGTAGCTATGAAACACGTGCCTTTGGTATACACTCAGGCATGCCGATGAAGGTTGCTAAAGAACTCTGCCCCGAAGCAGTTGTCATTAAAGGTAATGCAGGCACCTACAGTAAACACTCTGACCTGGTTACTGCTATTATCAAAGAAAACGTTCCTGTACTCGAAAAAGCAAGTATCGATGAATTTTATGCCGACCTAACCGGTATGGACCGTTTTTTTGGATCCTACAAATACGCCTCAGAACTCCGCAAAAAAATCATACAAGAATCTGGTCTTCCTATCTCCTTTGGCTTTTCGCAAAACAAAGTAGTGTCTAAAGTGGCTACTAATGAGGCTAAACCAAATAATCAGATGAAAATAGACTTTGGAACAGAAAAACCTTTCCTAGCCCCACTATCCATTAAAAAAATCCCTATGGTTGGGGACAAAACATATCAAACATTACGCAATCTTGGAATACGACAAGTAAAAACCGTGCAAGAGATGCCTATAGAAGTAATGCAAGGCGTCTTAGGCTATAATGGGTTAACCATATGGAAACGAGCTAACGGAATCGACAACACGCCTGTAATCCCCTTTTCTGAGCGAAAATCCATATCAACAGAGCGGACTTTTGACAACGACACCATAGATGTGTATCGATTAAAAAGTATACTCACCGCTATGACCGAAAATTTATCGTATCAGCTAAGACGTGGTAACAAATTAACCGCCTGCATTGCCGTAAAAATACGATACTCGGATTTCAATACTTACACCAAGCAATTAAAAATCCCGTACACCAGTGCAGACCATATCTTACTCCCTAAAGTACAAGATCTATTTGACCGATTGTATCAAAAAAGATTGTTAGTACGCCTCATAGGAGTGCGTTTTAGCCACCTTGTAGCCGGTAATTATCAAATAAACCTATTTGATGACGACGAAAAGCAATTAAACCTATATACCGCTATGGACAACATAAGAGAACGATATGGCGACCGCAGTATCATCAGAGCAGCATCTATGGGCGCTAAAACTATAGGCAGAATGCAAAACCCATTCAACGGTAAACCTCCTGTGGTTTTAGCACATAGAAAACAATAATAAAAATCAGGGCATCCGGGCGGGCTATCCACTATATCTTTTTTACCAGTAAAAAAGGATGCCGTTACTATCCCTGATGCAAAATGATAATACGATAGTGATCAACGAAATTCAAAAAAAAGAATAGCAATTCATGTACCTTAACTGCCACACCTATTATAGTCTGCGCTACGGCACCTTTTCTGAAGTTACGCTACTTGAGTTAGCGCTTCAAAATAATATTAAAACCATAGCACTAACAGATATCAATAACACCTCTGCTTGCCTCAATTTTGTTAGAAAAACCAAAGAATTCAACGTAAAACCAATAGTCGGGATTGATTTTAGAAACAATCATCAACCATGCTATGTGGGATTAGCTAAAAACAATGAAGGCTACCGAGAATTAAACGAGTTACTCGCTAAACATTTACACAATAAAAAAGAGTTTCCCGCTATAGCTCCTCCACTAAAAAATAGTATTATCATTTATCCTTTTGAACAAGTTATTGCTACCCAAAAAACTAATTTCTATGACCACGAATTCATAGGAGTGTCCATAAAAAACATTCCAAACCTAAGAGTTTCTAAGCTATTACAATACAAACACAAACTCGTTATATTACAACCCGTAACCTTTAGAAACAAAAAGGATTTTAACGCACACCGCCTGCTACGCGCTATTGACAATAACACATTGCTCAGTAAACTAGCTAAAGAACAACAGGCATGCCCTTCAGAGCAAATGATTCCATACGATGAGTTGTTACTTCATTTCTCTGATTTTGAATATATCATTACCAATACCAAAAAAATCTTAGACCAATGTACTATTGATTTTGACTTTTCAAAAAACAAACCTTCACTAAACCAACAAACATTTACTGGTAATCGAAATAAAGATCAGCAGCTACTAAAAAAACTATGTTACCAAGGACTAACCTACCGGTATAAAACACCAAATACACAAGTGTACGAACGTTTAGAAAAAGAGCTGAAGTTAATTATAACAATGAACTTTGTATCCTACTTCTTGATCAATTGGCATATCATCAACTATGCACAAAAAAAAGGCTACTACTATGTAGGTCGTGGTAGTGGAGCTAATAGTATTGTAGCCTACATACTTAGGATTACTGATGTTGATCCCATAGAGCTAGACTTATATTTTGAGCGTTTCATTAACACCCATCGTACAAGTCCACCTGATTTTGACATTGATTTTTCCTGGAAAGATCGCCAGGATATAACACAATTTATCTTTTCAGAGTTTAAGCACGTAGCCCTAATGGGGGCTTATGTAACTTTTCATTATAAAGGAGCTGTACGCGAAATCGGAAAAGTCTTTGGGTTACCAAAGTTTGAAATTGATAAACTCAGTGAAGGCAACTATAACTATCAAACGCTAGATCATATGCACAAGCTGGTGATTTTGTATAGCGAACTCATACAAGGAATGCCCAATTATATTAGTGTACACTCCAGTGGTATCCTAATAAGCGAAAAAAGCTTACACTACTACGCTGCTACTGATCTACCGCCAAAAGGGTTTCCTACCGTGCAATTTGATATGATTATCGCAGAAGACGTTGGCCTGTATAAGTTTGACATCTTAGGGCAGCGAGGCTTAGCAAAAATTAAAGATGCTATAAGCATTATAAAATACAATCAACCCGCAAAAGCCAATTTTGATATTCATCAAATAGAAAAGCTCAAAAAAGATACTCGTATCAATACACTGATCAAAGAAGCTAAATGCTTAGCATGTTTTTATGTAGAATCGCCTGCAATGCGCATGCTGCTTAGTAAGCTCAAAACAGACAACTACTTAGGATTAGTTGCTGCGAGCTCAATCATTAGACCCGGAGTAGCAAAAAGCGGGATGATGCGCGAATATATTTTGAGAGAACACGATCCCAAACGCAAAAAAAACTCACACCCTATAATGCTAAAACTAATGAACGAAACTCACGGCATTATGGTGTATCAAGAAGATGTTATAAAAGTCGCTCACGTATTTGCCAAACTGAGTTTGGATGAAGCTGATGTACTACGACGTGGAATGAGTGGTAAGTTTAGATCCCGAAAAGAATTTAAAGACGTTAAAAATAAATTTATCAATAATTGCCGCAAGGAAGGCTATCAAGAAACACTGATTTTTGAAATTTGGAATCAAGTTGCCAGTTTTGCTGGATATGCCTTTCCTAAAGGACATTCTGCATCCTATGCGGTAGAAAGTTATCAAAGCTTATTTCTTAAAGCCTATTTTCCATTAGAATACTTAGTAGCCACACTCAACAACGGTGGCGGTTTCTATAGACCAGAGGTGTATATACACGAAGCTCGCATGCTAGGAGCAACCGTACTGCCTCCTTGCATCAATACGAGTAACTATGAGCACAGTATCCAACAACGAACCATAACTCTAGGCTTCTCAATTCTTAGAAACTTAGATCACAACACTGCAGAGCTCATTCTCCAAGAACGTGCTACTCATGGCTGTTTTACATCACTAGATGACTTTATGGATAGAGTGGCTATAGGCATAGAGCAATTGAGCATCCTGGTAAAGATTGATGCCTTTCGCTTCACAAAAAAAAATAAACACGAGTTGCTGTGGAAAGCGCATTTTAAAATAAACAAAACCTCAGATCACGGAATCATACAACCCCGGCTATTTGCACCAAAAACCATCTCTTATAAACTTCCAGAGCTTACCATACCCACAACAGAAACCGCTTTTGAGCAGATTGAAGCTTTTGGTTTTCCACTTTGTGGTTACTTTGAAATTTTAGCTACACAACCTGTTAATAACCACCGTGCGTCGCAACTAAACGATTATTTAAATAAAAAAATAGACATCTACGGCTACCTAATTGCTGCAAAAAACACAAGTACTACTACCGGCAAACGAATGGCTTTTGCTACATTCTTGGATCAATACGGCGCTGTTTTTGACACTGTATTGTTTCCGCCTATTCAAGCGAAATATCCCCTGAGGGGAAGAGGAATATATCGAATTTATGGCACCGTTGTAAAAGAGTTTGGTTTTATGAGTATTGAAGTGCTAAAAATCGCTAAACAGGATTACATACCAGATCCTCGCTATGCAGATACACTTCCTACCGAAACGAATTAAAAAAACAAGTCCCTCTCTAATCTCTAAATAACAACTGCCATACTTTTTTATATTTAAATTTTATTTCAGTTGAAATAAGACCATTTAGCCATTGTATAACCATCGGAAAAAAACTTAAAGCAATACAACTTACCCCAAGCAGCAAAATATGCACAGGTACTGCAATAAAAGTAGGATTAAGCATAACAGCAACTATCAATAAAGCAGATAACGGAAATGAAAGTGCTAACAGATTAACCGCTAACCCAGACCTAAAGGTCTTTTCCTTACCTATTCGATCCTGTTCCACAAGCGATATAGAAGCAATATGTGCATAAGGCCAAAAACTACAAGCACTTAGCGAAAACGCTACTATCCAAACTGCCTCTTCGGCTACTGTAAATCCAGCTAATTGCACACATAGCGCACAAAACAATAAAACCATCCCTGCCCTAGCCATTAAAATTGAAAATAGTTGAATCAACTGTTTCTTTTTAATCTTAACAGACAAACCTATAAACACCATAACAAGAGGAGTCATTAATAAACTTAACTTACGTAAAACCTCTTGTGCAATTGGCGGCAAGGTATCGAAAGAAAAACCAAAACTTAATAAGCCTAAAGCTATTAGTATTAAAATAGTTACTGGTTCAGATACCAGAGCGATAAGTAAACTTGTCAATTTATTGCGTGAGGCATCTACAGCCCCAGGATTATGTTTAAAATACCAACGTATAGCAATCCAATACATAATAATTAAAACAAAGACCTTATTACCTAGATCAGCCATAGCAGCCTTGGCTAAATAGTGCTTTCCTAACAACTCTGCAATAAAAGGAAAACACGAAAGCCCGGGAGCTAGGGAAGGAATCATTAAACGTAATGTTCGATACGATGCTGTCCCCTTTTGTATGCCAAAACACGGAAATAATAAAGGAAAAACATAAAACAAAAAAACATTAATACCCAGTGCCAAAAACGGTAGTCCTAACAGTTCTTTATCCACCGTAACGCCCATTAAAGCAACAAAAATTGTAGCTGGTAAGGCTAAATTAAGGATAATTCTCTTAACACCTTGTTTTTCTGCTGAGGAGGTAAACTTGTATTTTAAAAGTAACCCTAAAAGAATAAATATGCCAAAGACTACAGTTTTTTGGATGGTAGACTCCATAGTTACACTAAGATTTCGGAAATGGCCGAGGTAAAGACTTTCATTTCATCCATAGTTCCAATACTTACACGACACCAATTTTTATCCCAAAACTTAAAGGCTCTGACCACTATCTTACGTTTATAGATTTCCTCCAAAAAGGCATCTCCTTCCATCGGTATGGGGAAAATAATAAAGTTAGTTTGCGAAGGCATACATACTATCCCCAAATCTTTTAAGAATTCAGCAGTATAATTTCTTGCTGCTACAAGCTTTTGCTTGCAAGAAGATAAAAACACCTTGTCATCCATACTAGCGCTAGCTGCAGCAATTGATGGACCTGTAATTCCCATCCCTCCTCTGGTTATTTTTTTTATTTTTTCTAATAATGAAGTACTACCAGCGATGTATCCAATACGCAATCCTGCCATACCATGTATCTTAGAAAATGTACGAGACACAATAACGTTCTTACCCTCTGCTACTAAGGAAACCATACTATTCTCCATTCCCCCTTCGGTAAATTCTAAATACGCTTCATCAATAAAAACAGGTACTTTTTCAGATATTTTACTACAAAATTCTTTAAGTTTTTTGGTATCTGTTATTGTAGCGGTTGGATTATTAGGATTAGTGATATAGACTAATTTTGTATCCTTGTCTATCGCTGCCCCCATAGCATCAAGGTCGTGTTGATAATCTGGGGTCAGTGGAATTGATTTCCATTGTCCTCCTACTGCTTTGGCCACACTTACCATAGACATATAGCTTGGATCCGCACTGACAATATTACCCCCTTCTTGAAACAAAACCAGTGATGTCTTCTCTAATAAATCCGAAGATCCAGGACCCATCATTAATTGATCGCGTTGTACACCTTCTTTCTTGGCAATTTTACCAATAAGGTCATTTAATTGCATCCAAGAATAATGGTTTCCTTTAAATACAGCGGACTGAAAAGCATCCATTGCCTTTTTAGAAGGGCCATAAGGATTTTCATTCCAAACTAAACGTGCCTTCACTGTGTTTAAATCAGGGAACTCTGGTGGTGTAAATTCATCGAAATATGAATTTTGAAATAAAAAACGCTGATTGTTCTGTTGTGCCTGTTTTACAACTTCTCCCCAAACGGATGTAGGAGCTAATGCTATCCCTCCCATAGCTAAAAGACCATTTTGAAGCCATTGTCGACGATTAACAAGTTCTTTGCCCATATCAAATTGTGCTTATAATTTTGATAAGTAATTTAAGAATAACTACGGCAAAAAAGTAGGCTAAAAACCTAAAAAACAACGCTTTAATTTTAGCTATTCCTAATATCAAAGCCTTATTTTGTCAATTTGGTAATATGTGAAGAATTTTTAGTATCAAGAATATTTTATACAAACAAAAAACCCTTCACTGATTAGTGAAGGGTTTTCAAAGGAAGGCGGCGACCTACTCTCCCACGATTGTAGTACCATTGGCGCTAACGGGCTTAACTACTCTGTTCGGAATGGTAAGAGGTGAGCCCCGTCGCTATAACCACCTTAAGTCGTTTGTTGCCAGTGTTTCGTTTATTGTTAATAGTAACTACGAACTATAAACTACAAACTAACAACTAATAAGTTTGACATATTGATTTAGATATTGATACGAGTTGTAATAGATATTGAAGTTATGATCAAAAAA
>NZ_SGXE01000004.1:0-24931 GCF_004216895.1 Aquimarina brevivitae
ATCTTTCTTTAAATAACATAACAGCATTACAAGTATAAAAAGATCCTCGCCTACCCCTAACTGGTATCAGATAGGGATTGTAGTGGCATCCTTGGCTTGACAACCTAAAGTGGCAAGACAAGATACAACGGAAAGCCCGCAGACCTGCATAGCAGGGATGATCTGCAGAATACAACTAATCCACCTTATGAAGTTGGACGATTACGGATTTACTAATCGGCGTATTACTTTGGTCAGCATATTGATCGTGAGGAATTAACACATTGGTTTCTGGAAAATAAGCCGCCAGATTTCCCTGAGGAATATCATATGGCAACACCAGGAAGTTTTTTGCGATTCGCTCTTTACCATTATACCGGCTTACTATATTTACGCTATCCTTTTTTACTAAGCCCAAAGATTCCATATCGCTTGGATTGACAAAAACGACTCTTCTTTCATTATAAACCCCTCTATAGCGATCATCCAATCCATAGATTGTGGTGTTAAATTGATCGTGAGAACGAATGGTCATTAAGATAAAATCGTTTTCTTCGAGTTGATGCTCCGGGAGTTTACAACAACTGAATTTCGCTTTTTGATTGGGGAGGGCACTAAAATCTAACTCCCGAGCATTGTTTGGTAGATAAAAACCACCATCTTTGGATCGTTGGTTTACAGCTTCAAAGCCTGCTATCACCTCTTCAATCTTATTTCGGATTAAATCGTAGTTAGTACTAAGATCTATCCAATCGATTGGGTGATCATCACCGAAATAGGCATTGGCAATACCCCCAATAATCTGAGGTTCGCTTATTAGTTGGTCAGAAGCAGGTTTTAAAATACCTTTTGAACGATGTACTTTACCCATACTATTTTCTACGGTAAGGTACTGTGGTTTCTTATTACGTAAATCTTTTTCGGATCTGCCAAGCGTTGGTAATATCAATGCTTTTTTACCCGTAACCAAATGGGATCTATTTAGTTTAGTACTAATTTGTACCGTGAGTTCACAGTTTTGCATACCCAGAGCAGTGTACGCAGTATCTGAAGTAGCGGATACGAAATTGCCACCCAATGCTACGAATACTTTTGCTTTATTGGTCGCCATAGCCTCCATTGCTCCTACTACATCTACCCCTTCTTCTGCTGGTGGCTTAAATCCAAAGGCTTCTTCTAAAGCTTTATTAAATTTTTCGGAAACGAAATGCATAATCCCTACTGTACGATCCCCTTGTACATTACTATGACCCCTAACAGGACAAGTACCTGCACCAGGCTTTCCTAAACTACCCTTAGCTAATAATAAATTAACACACTCTTTAATGTTATCCACTCCATTTTTATGCTGGGTGAGCCCCATTGCCCAACAGATAATAATTTTATCTTTTTTCGCCAACAATTGAACCACTTGATCTATAGCTTCCTCTGTTACACCCGTGGCACTCAATAATTCCCCTTCTGCGTAAGTGTCCAGATCTTGCATCAGTTCTTCAAAGCCTTCAGTATAGGTCTCTATAAATTGATGATCGAACACCTTGCCTGAAGCATTATCTAATTTCTTTAATTTTTTAAGTATTAATTTGAGCAGTGGAACATCTTGATTAATTTTTACTGGTAAATGTATATCCGCAATGGTGGTCCCCGTGGATAAAACACTGCTTAGTTGCTGTGGATTTTTAAACCGACTTAATCCGGCTTCTTTTAATGGATTGATCGCTACAATTTTGCCCCCATTTTCTTTGCACTTCTGCAAAGCAGAAAGCATTCTAGGGTGATTGGTACCCGGGTTTTGCCCCAAAATCATAACCACCTCAGCCTCATAAAAATCTTCTAATTTTACAGATCCTTTTCCTATACCCAATGTCTCTCCTAATGCTACTCCGCTTGATTCGTGACACATATTAGAGCAGTCCGGCAAGTTATTTGTTCCAAAAGCTCTAGCAAACACTCCATATAGAAATGCAGCCTCATTACTTGATCTACCCGAGGTATAAAATATGGCCTCGTTTGGTGACTTTAATTTATGAAGCTCTTCTGCAATCAACTCATAAGCCTCTTGCCAGGAAATCGGTTCATAATGACTTTTATCTGCTCTTAATACCATGGGTTCTATCAATCGACCACTCTTACCTATTTGATAATCGGTCCATTGTGAAAGTTCTTCAACAGTATACTTGGCAAAAAAATTTCGATCTACATATTTAGTAGTAGCTTCTTCTGCTAAAGCTTTTGCCCCATTTTCGCAATATTCTGCTATTGATGAACGCTTTTTTGGGTCTGGCCAAGCGCAGCTAGGACAATCAAAACCACCTTTTTGATTCATCTTATTGAGCCCAACTAAAGACTTAACCACACCCATTTCCTTAAAGGCGTGTTCCAAGGCTACCTTGACACCAAGAATACCGGCAGCATAATCTGCGGGTTCAGCAATTTTGATATCATTTAATTTATCTGACCCGAGATAGGAAACATTTCTTTTTGTATCGCCCATAATTAATCCATTGTTAGCTATCCAAAGATAAAGGTTAACAATTTAACTATGGTATAAGATTTTAATAAAATACACAGTAAGATTGAACTGTTCTTACAGGAAGAAATTCCAAACTATACCAAATCGAATAACGGCATCTCTAGGGGCGTAGCGCAAAGCAGAGAACTCCGTATTTTGATTAAACGCTTCCCCAAAATTTTCTACTTTGAAGAATACTCGTGTTTGTCGAATTTTTGCATTAAAAAATAAGTCTACTTGAGGAAATCCGCCCAGGGTTTGCTGGTAACCTCTAGGTGTAGCATCGGTATCCTCTAAGTCGTTAATTTCTTGTTGACTCAGCACATAAAATTCGGATAACACAGGGTCATAACCGTCTGCATAATATTCTGAATAATAACGAAAGGTTACCCCCGTTTGTAAAAACAAAGCTTTGCGGAACCAGTGATCTTCATAAAACAAACTATTTCTAGTAACCAGCTGAGGAACACGATACACCTCATCTCCCTGACTTACGTCTTGGAACATCACTGTGTTTTCTAACCCAAACTTAAACCATTTATAGCTATGTCTCCATTTTAACTTTAACAAACTAACATTGTTGTTGTACTGCGCAGGAACGGTTACCGAATCTTGATTTTTGGTGAAATACGTGTAGTTATTAATTGTACTTTGCGACGCTTCTAATTCTCCAAAAACACCTGCCTTAATTTTTGCTTTGATACTTGTCGTTTCAGTATTCAAAAAATTATTTGAAGCATCCTGATTGTTATAATTCTGCCAATTGTAATCAATATAATCACTTTGGTATAAAAGGAAATTATAATTAGGTGCTACCGAGCTGTAATCAATACCCAAATCGACTTGATAGTTGTCATTTAGATCATACCCCAACCAAGCATTGGCGTAACTTCCATCAAAATCACCAGCTACTAAGGCCATACCTTGTGCTTGTATATCGAATCCACCTATGGAATTGCTGTAAGTTCCTCCAAGGGACACTGCATCTCCTTTTATCCTGTTAACAATATTGATTTGATCACCAGGTTCTCCCAGAGTAAGAGCCGTGTCATATCCATAATTATAATCCGTATAACCCGCTTTCACCTCAAAAAACCCTAGGTATTTGGTATTGAAATTTACATACCCATAATTGGTAAAATCTTCTAAGGCTACCCTATCTAAAACTGACCCTGAAACAAAGGAAGGCCCAAAAAAATCAGTACCAGGAGTGTTTTTTGTAAACTGAAAAGACTTATCAGTAATATCCAACTCGTGCCCTACACGTAATTCAGTAGCTGAGCTATCTGTAGGTTTAATAATGGAATAGTAATGGTCCATATAAAACCGCTTCCCTTTTAACATGCTTTCTGCATCCTCAAAACGAACCGAAATCGCTCCCCGATCCGAAAATTGATCTCGATTACTTTGGTCATCAAATGGTTCAATACCCAAATATTCTTGAACACCCCGCTCGCTCAGTCCTCCATTTTCTTCATTTAATAAGTCTTGAGCCACAAAATGTGTTCTTAATTTATATCGGTCATTTTTAGAATTGTAGTTCGCCGTTATCCTTAAGTTACCTGTACTTGTTAAGGCATTTTGATATTTACCTAATGACCTTACCCCCTTGTAAGCAATAGAAACATTTAATTGGGGCGAAGTATTGACTGTAAAAAAAGCGTCTAATTGTTGCCCTTGTTCAAAAGTTGTTTTAAAATATAATTCCGAAAGAGGTGTAGGCACATAATAATAGGAGATATCCTCAGTTTCCATAAAGTTAAAATGCCGAGCTCTTGCCCCAAATAATGGTAGCAAGTGATCATATTCTTCTCTTTTGGCTAAACTGTTGTAAGTCTGACCCACGTTATTAATAGGTTGCAGCTCAAAATCATCTCTGCGTAGGTAATTGAAATTGTAATCTTTTTGTAAGCTGAGCGATGTGTCTACAAAAGTGGTATCCTTTTCGAAGTTTATCATTCTATACTCCTGTACTGGCGGTCGCTCTCTTTCCTCCTTTTTGCCTCTCAGCGACTGAAATTCTTTAGAATTAGAATCATTAGTAGCTCTCTGGTCATTTTGGATTTCGTTTCGCAATCCCTCTTGACCGTTAAATCGTTTGATTTCTTTTTTTTGAGAAAAAACAAAGTTCCCTAACAGTAGAAACCCTAATAAAACGATAACCTTTTTCAACAATATTCTATTTATTAAATTAATAGATACTTCTATATTTCATTTCTATAGACTACAATTTCTAGTCAAAAAACAGCACAAAAATAGACTTTTTTTAAAGAAAGCCTTACATAACTTTAATCATTAGCGAGATAACAAATATCACTTGTAGTTTGACGAACTATAAATGTTATTTTATTTTAGCATTATGCTTAAGCTTAAATATACTAATGATAGCATTGAATGCGGAACTGATGAAGCAGGAAGAGGTTGTCTTGCTGGCCCTGTTACCGCAGCAGCTATTATATTACCTGATGACTTTAATAGTACTTTATTAAATGATTCTAAACAACTTTCTGAGAAAAACAGAAAACTACTTAAACCTCTACTAGAAGACTGTGCAATCGCTTATAGTGTTACACATGTAGGTATTAAAGAAATAGATACAATTAACATTTTAAATGCTTCCATTGCTGCTATGCAACGATCTATTGAAAAATTAAATCCTCAACCAGAACATATCGCAGTAGATGGAAATCGCTTCAAACCCTTCAGGAATATCCCTCATACCTGCATTATCAAAGGAGATGGGAAATTTTTAAACATTGCCGCTGCATCCATACTGGCCAAAACCAGCAGGGATGAATTTATGGAAAAAATTCACGAGGAATTTCCGATGTATAATTGGAAAAAAAATAAAGGCTATCCTACCAAAGAACATAGAGAAGCCATAAAAAAATATGGTATCACTAAGTACCATAGAACAAGTTTTAAACTATTACCAGATCAATTAACCTTAGATCTTCAGTAACTTAATTATAATCCAAAAAATCCTGTTTCATTTTTGTAGGAATGCCTATTGTTATAAAGATCAGATCATTTATTTATCTTTGGCATATATTGCATTATTCTATAAATCGTATTTGACAAATCATTGTGTACATGAAAAATATTTTTATCGTATTTCTATCCTTAGCAGTGTGTGCTTGCTCTGAACCAGAAACGAAGTCTATTTCTTTTGTTGATTATGTACCCAAGGATGCTCAAATCATTGTTAAAATCAATGATTTGGAGCAGGCGAAAAGTCAATTGCGAAATAATGATCTTATAAAAAACAACACGGGTCTTGATCTATATACCTATTTTAATCAACTCCCAGCACTACAGAAAACATCTAAAAAAAGTGCGCTACTTTGTTTTTCGCCCGTAGGGAAAAACGATTACGAGTACACATTGATTTCTAAAATAGATCAGCTATTGATCACTAAGGATAGTTTATCCAATAAAAAAGTTGAAAAGTTTAGCTATGCTGAAAAAGATATTTATAAAATATCCGAAGCTGATCAGGCTTATTTTAGTACCATAGCAGACAGCATAATCATTTCATCTTCCTCTCAACTCGTTATTGAAAATGTAATACGAGAGCAAAAAAATTTGGTTAAAGCTCCATCAGATTTAAAACGGGTATATGAAGTAGCCTCTTCCGAAACTCCGTTGTCTTTCCTAATCAACGGCAACAAATTATACAATCTTCAACAAAACCTTTTACCTAAAGATGATATTATAGGTATCAAAAAATTTAGTGGCTGGGCGAGCATGGATGCTTCTATAGCACAAAACTCGATCTATCTTAATGGTATCGTTGTGGAGAAGGATTCATTACCGAGCGTATTGGGAATCTTCAATAAAACGTTACCTCAAGAAAATAAAATCGCAAAAATTACTCCGGTAACTGCTAACGGTTTTATATCGTACACCTATGATGACTTCGACATTTTAAAAAACAACCTTGCAAGCATTCAAGAAAGAGAATACCACGATATCCCAGTAGAGTTTGATGAATTATTTGCTAGTGTTACCGAAGTTGGATTAATATATAATGGAGATGATACTCTATTAGCATTAACAGCACTAAATACTGATGAGCTTATTGAGGAACTACAAGGAGATAAAGTAAATACCTTCAGGGATATCTCTATTTATAAGCACGACAACCAAATTTCCTTCGCTGGCATTTTTAATCCACTTTTGGCTGATTTCAAAGAAGCGTTTTATTTTCAATTTGAAGAGTTCATAGTTTTTGCCACTAGTCAAAAGGCGTTACAGGATATTATTGCCAACATACTTAATACCTCTGTACTCGGTGTACAACCTTATTATACCAGTTTAAAAGATAAATTAGCGGATCGTTCTTCCATACTAATGGTTGGAAATATTTCGTATTTAAAAGAGCACATTGCCAATAATGGATTAGATACTTATAAAGAAGGGTGGAATAACTTCAATCATAAAGGGTATGAAATCGGAATTGTACAACTCATCCGTGAAAATGATTTTGCCCATGTACACACACTGTTACAGAAATCACAGGATTCGTCTGTGGCTACTTCTGTAGCACAGGTAGCCTCTGTAACCTTGGAGAATGAGCTACTTTCCGCTCCTGTGTTAGTTAAGAACCATAGAACCAAAGGGTTAGATATTGCTGCACAAGATATTACTAATCATCTTTATTTAATATCTGATACCGGTACGATTTTTTGGAAAAAACAAATTGACGGTGCCATTATGGGTGAGATACAACAGATTGATATGTACAAAAATGGACGATATCAACTGCTGTTTAATACCGCTAACACACTTTATGTAGTCGATAGAGACGGAAAAGATGTAACTCCTTTTCCTAAAAAATTTGAACAAACAATAACACAGCCTTTAGCACTTTTTGACTACGATAAAAATAAAAGATACCGAATCGTTATTACGCAAGGCAATAATATTTTAATGTTTGATGCCAAAGGAGAAGTCGTAGAAGGGTTTGGTTTTAACGGTACCAAAACCAAAATCATTGCCCCGCCCAAACATATTCGTATTGGCACTAAAGATTATATTTTGGTTCAAGAAGAAAATGGAAAACTAAATATACTTGACCGAATAGGACGCACTAGAGTTGATGTTAAAGGTAATATTGATTTTTCAACAAATGAGTGGTATCAATATCAGGATTTATTTACATCAACTACCAAAGCAGGCGGTTTAATTCAAATAGACGCCAAAGGTGGAATAAACAAAAAAGAAATAGGGTTAGAAGAAAACCATCAAGTAACGATGACCAATAAGACCCTGGTAACCCTTTCGGAGAACAAACTAACCATTAAAGACAGGACCTTAGAGCTAGACTATGGCATCTATACCGCCCCCAAATTATTTTATATCAACAACAAAATCTATATTTCTGTAACCGACAAGCAAACTAAGAAAGTATATCTATACGATAGCAATGCTGAGTTATTTCCTAATTTCCCTGTATATGGTAATTCAGCCATTAGTTTAGGTAATATGGATAACGACCCTAAATTAGAATTTGCTGTAAAAGGAGATGATAATACTATACTAATTTATCAGATTAATTAGTCAAAATGTTTACCTGACTGCTAGATGACTCACTAATGAGTGAACCATTACAAAAACAGTCATGATAACACTTAGATTCACAACAATTTTGGTGCTCATTTTTTTACTTGCTTCGTGTGAAGATGATGATGTAGCAATCCAGGATATTGATTTAGCCACAACGGCAATAAATTTTAGTATTGAGAAAGAAACAGATTTTGCGGGCACAGCAACTATTACTGGTATAATAACCAACATAGGAAGCGAAAACTTCACCTCTTCTGATAACCAACAATTTATTGGATTGTACGAGAGAGTACCAGGAGCATCTGCACCTGGTGTTCTAGTAGCTACAGCCAATTTCAATTCCTTAATTTCGGGTGGACAGCTTTCTGTTTCTTATACAAGAACGTGGGATGCATCGTCACCCTCAGAGGGTGAATTCCCACCAACATATACCTTGGTTATTACGTATGATCCGGATATATTTATTGATGGTAATGAAAACAATGATGATATCAACTTAGAAAATAACAGCTTATCGCAGAGTGGATCAGCCATAAATGATTTATATAGAAACCCTTAACTTCTTAAAAGGCCAAGACCCTAAAATGTTTTGGCCTTTTTAATGATTTCCGCTTCAAACAAATCTAAGAAATGAGCGATAAGCTTTTCCTTGACCTCATTCTCATCTACTTTTTGTTTTCCTAATTCTACATTAAGCGAAGTTACGGCCTTATCATTAATTCCACAGGGAATAATATTATCAAAGTACCCTAAATCAGCGTTGATATTGAATGCAAAACCGTGCATAGTTACCCATCTACTGGCTCGAACTCCCATCGCACATATTTTGCGAGCAAAAGGAGTTCCGACATCGAGCCAAACTCCCGTTTCCCCTTTACTTCGCGTAGCAACAATATCATATTCCGCTAACGTTCTGATGATCATCTCCTCTAGTAATCTCAAATATTTATGTATATCCGTAAAGAAATTTTCAAGATCTAAAATCGGATATCCTACAATTTGACCAGGGCCGTGATAAGTAATATCTCCTCCTCTATTAATTTTGTAGAATTTAGCACCTTTTTCTTGTAATTGAGACTCATCCAAGAGGAGATTATTCATATCCCCGCTTTTACCTAAGGTATACACATGAGGGTGTTCCACAAAAAGAAGATAGTTTGGGGTACGTAGACCTGCATCTTCTCTCCGATTTTTAATCTTAATATCTAGTATTTGTTTAAAAAGATCTTCTTGATAGTCCCAGGTATCTTTATAATCTTTGTTCCCTAAATCCTGAATTTCTACTATTTTGTATTGCTCCATCATAATGCTACAAAAATACAATATTAAAGCAAGGATTGCGATTCACAACTTAGTTTTAAAAGTAATTAAGTTGCTTTTTACCAAACTTTTATTATTTGGGATTGTTCAAAATCACCAAAGCTGCAATTACACCGGGCACCCATCCACATAAGGTTAGTAGTAAAACAATAAGTATAGAACCACATCCTTTACCTATGACAGATAAGGGTGGGAATACAATAGCCAGCAAAACCCTCCAAAAACTCATAATTATCTTTTGTACTAAAATTAATATCTACCAAATTAGACATCAATCTCTTGTTTTTGTTACATGATTAACCCTTTAAAAAAAGTTAGCCATCCATAAAAACACTTTTTTATAAAATAGAGTTTTGTAGATTGATAGATTACATCATACTTATTATCTTTGCAGGCTTAAAATAGCAGTATTATGCAATTATCAGAACAAGAGTTAGTACGACGCGAAAAACTACAGTCTTTACGTAAATTAGGGATAGACCCTTATCCAGCAGCTTTATTCCCAGTGGATCACACTTCCAAAGAGATCAAATCCAACTATGCTGAAGGTAAAAAAGTTACGATTGCTGGTAGATTAATGTCCAGAAGAATACAAGGAAGTGCTTCTTTTGCTGAATTGCAAGACGCAGATGGCAGAATACAAGTTTATTTTAACAGAGATGAAATTTGTCCCGGAGAGGATAAGCAAAAATATAACGACATCTACAAAAAGTTACTAGACATTGGTGACTTTATAGGTATTGAAGGCGAGCTTTTTACTACTAAAGTTGGTGAAAAAACCGTAATGGTTAAAGATTTTACTGTTCTGAGTAAATCTTTAAAACCACTTCCATTGCCAAAAACAGATAAAGAAGGAAAAGTCTTTGACGAGTTCAATGACCCTGAACTTAGATATCGACAACGCTATGCAGATCTGGTAGTAAACCCACAGGTTAAAGATGTTTTCGTAAAAAGAACAAAGCTCTTCAATGCCATGCGTTCCTTTTTTAATGACAAAGGCTATTTTGAAGTGGAAACACCAATCCTACAGCCCATACCAGGAGGGGCAGCAGCAAGGCCTTTTGTAACGCATCACAATTCACTTGACATTCCATTGTATATGCGAATTGCGAACGAATTGTACCTTAAAAGATTAATCGTAGGTGGCTTTGACGGTGTATATGAGTTTTCTAAAAACTTCAGAAATGAAGGAATGGATCGTACCCATAATCCAGAATTTACCGCTATGGAGATCTATGTAGCTTATAAAGACTACAATTGGATGATGGACTTTTGTGAAGAATTGTTAGAACATTGTGCTATTGCCGTTAACGGCACTACCAAAGCCAAATTCGGACAGCACGAAATTGATTTTAAAGCTCCTTATCCTCGTGTTACGATGAGAGATGCTATTAAACACTTTACCGGTTTTGATATCGAAGGCAAATCCGAAAGCGAACTACGAGAAGCTGCAAAAGCTATGGATGTAGAAGTTGATGAAACCATGGGTAAAGGAAAGTTAATAGACGAAATTTTCGGGGAAAAGTGCGAGGGTAATTACATACAACCTACCTTTATCACAGATTATCCTAAGGAAATGAGCCCGTTGTGTAAAGCACACAGAGAAAATCCAGAGTTAACAGAACGATTTGAGCTTATGGTATGTGGTAAAGAAATTGCAAATGCTTACTCAGAGCTTAATGACCCTATTGATCAAAGAGAACGTTTTGAAGAACAATTGAAATTGAGTGAAAAAGGCGACGATGAAGCTATGTTTATTGACCAGGACTTCATAAGAGCTTTAGAGTACGGGATGCCTCCAACTTCAGGGATGGGAATCGGTATGGATCGGTTGATTATGTTTTTAACCAATAAGCAGTCCATCCAAGAAGTATTATTCTTTCCTCAAATGAAGCCAGAGAAAAAACCTTTGGAATTAAAGGAAAATGAAAAAGCGATTTATGATATTCTGAAAAAAGAAAAAACCATGGCTCTTAACGCTTTAAAAGAAAAAGCAGGATTGAGTAATAAGGCCTGGGACAAAGGAATGAAAGGCTTATCAAAACTAGGCGTTACAAAGGTCACCAAAACTGACGATGACTTGATAGTTGCGTTAAAAGATGATTAAACCCAGAGCCCGATTACGGAAACACTCCAATAAATTTTCGGAAATTCTAATAATCTCCTATATTTGAGAACTTTAAAAAACAACTAACATTATGCCCTACTTAAGCGAAGAAGAATTAGATGAACTTAATAAGAAGATAGAGAACTCAGAAGAGAAAGAACGAATTACCCAATTTGAGCACACCAAGGCGCTGAGAGAAGAAAAAGAAAAAGGAGAGAAGTTTAAAATTGCAACAATCATTTTAGGAATTGTGGCGTTACTAGGAGTAGCGGGTACAGTATACTTTATGAACTTTAGCACCCCTGCTGGTATGATCTCTAGCAAAGAGCATAAAAAGAAGGTTGCTAAACTTGAAAAGAAAATAGAAGAACAAACTCAAAACATCAATGAGCTAAATACTGCGCTGGATGCTAACGCTAATAACCCGGTAAAGTCTGGATCATTAAATGATAAAGTGGTTTATGCTGTACAAATTGGTGCTTTTGAAGACAAGGACTTATCAATGTACTCTGATAGTTTTGTGAATTTCAAAGAAATCAAAAGCGGAGGTTTTAATAAATATGCTGTCGGTAATTTTGAAACCTTAGAGGAGGCTAAACGTTTTAGAAAAGAAATGGTGAGCTTAGGTTTTAGAAATGCCTTTATCGCCTCCTATCAAAACGGACAGCGTATAAAAATTGAGGAAGCTTGGTAAGTTAAAGCTTAATCATAGAAAATACGAATAGAGAGGTCATTAGACCTCTCTATTATTTTGTAACATAATCCTTGATAGACTCGCCTGCAATAATCACATCTGATAAAACCGCTTTACCCTCTTTTACATAAACCATTGCGTAAACCTTTTCGATGCTGTCCTGTCGGTTTACTTGTTGATATAATTGTTCTGCTGCTAATGCTTTAGTTTCTTCCATATAATACCGATTAAAAGGCAATTCAAACCTAATGTACCCATTATCATTATAGTCTATAAATGCTTCAACATAATCAATCGGTTCGGTGGGCTCTTGATGGCTTACTCCTTTAATTTGGGCAAAACCTGCATCATCTTTGGTCAAATGAATATAAACTTTATTGTTATTGTAGTAGGTAGTGTCATTGCTGTTAAAAGAATCCATCTCATAACTTAGGGTGATGTATTTACCTCTAAAAGGATCATTAGGGTCAATAGGCTTTGTTTTAAATTGATATAACGTACCATATTTTAGGATATCCTCATGGTCTTTAATCATCCGATAAGGTACGTAAAGCTGTACCAAAGCCAGTATAATAAATATGATTAATATGTGAATCGTTTTCATTTTTTTGAAATTTTTAATTGTCTTTTGTACATCAAATAATTCGAAACAAAAAAGCTTAAGCCTATCACTACAAATACAGCTCCTCGCAATTCGAAACTCATTGTTGTATCAAAAAATCGAGAAATGATTAAGACCGATGTAATCAGCAAACCATAATTTAAAATTCTGAAATGCATTTTTGCAATACCAGATTTAATTATCGTTATCCCTATAGCCAACAACAATAGATTAATTATTACCGTTGCGAAAATATATCCCAGTGGAATGAAGAATACCATCCAAATGAGCAGAAACGAATACTGAATTAAAGTCGTAGCATTTAATTTTAATTTTGAGTTCGCTAATCTTTGCACGCTTAGTATCAATGCTATAATAACTAAAAACAACGCTATAAAAAATTCCTGTGAACCTAGTTGATGACCATTACCTATATCTTTCCAAACCTCCCAAAACGTTAAGATTAATAGTACCACTATAGTACCGAACGATCCTAAAAGTAAAAATCCATTTCTCAAGGTATTTGACTGAGCAAAAATCTGTAATCTGCCTATGCCATAAAAAACAGCAAACAAAGTTATATACATTAAAAAACCGAGTTCATCAGCCTTTTTTATAAAGCAACTTAAACCGATTATACAACTAATGGGAATAGCCCAATTAAAAATAGTAGTGGTATTACTCGCAATATATGTTCTTACAAGATTGATATAATAAGGAAGAATTGCCCCAATAAAAATCAAATACATCCAAGGAGTCTTACTTTCACCTAATTTCCAACCGATAACTATAGTATAATAAGTACCAGTCAATAGTGTTAAGAGCGCTACAGCCCTAGATTTAGTCAAGTATACTAAAGGCAAACACAATAGCCCCCAAGTTAGTAAATAGCTATCCAATTGCTCGGGTAGATGATAGATCTGACTGATCAGTGATATTGCTGTTCCTACAGCAAAAAAAAGCAACACTGAAGCTGACTCCTTCCAGGCCATACTTTTTTCCTTAAGAATTGTATAACCAACCAGTAGCTGAGCTAACACCAAAGGACTTAATGCCCATATGATCTTTGTAACCTTTGAAAAAGCATCCCAATTATGAGCTATCATCAAAATAATCCCAGCTCCAATTAATATGGCTCCAAAAATTCCAAAAATAGTATATAAGAGATTAGGTGAGTTCTCATTTTTTGCAGCATAATATTGTCTTATATCAGTAGCGGTCTGACTGCTGATAACTCCTTCCTTGATCAGAGTATCCAGTTCATTGCTTAGTTTTGAACGCATAGCTATTACTTTTTGTAATGATTTAAAGATACTTAAATTCGCTAAAGTTGTATAACCATCTATTTACTTTAGCTTATAGATCATATTGTTCAATACATTTTTTGTCTCTCGTATTCTTTTGAACTGCGACCGCTGCAAACAAACTTAAGGTAAATGCCATGGCATAGAACCCTTTTTCACTCAACCACATGTCAGCATTCCATAATCCAATTATTAACAATAATATTGAAGTCAAGGTGGTAAACCAGCTAATACTATAATAGAGGTCTGTCACCGGTATACCTTCGAGCTTATCTCGGACGCTTTTTTGCACAGAAACTACTGAAAAAAGCCCAAACAATAGAATGGTAAAATAATATCCTTTTTCATTCAATTCCATGGAGGCGTTCCATAGTCCGACACAATAGGAAATCATCCCTATACATAATGCGGACCAAGATGCCGATATAAAAGCCGCACTTGGCTGTATATGCTGTATTCGTTCTTTGGTAGTACAATTTGCTTTATTAGTTATCTCTTCGGTTTGTTCTGTAGAAAACTTATACTCCATCTTTTATGAATTTAGATTAATACTTTTCCTTTTAACACTACAAAGATGTATCAGTCTAAACATAGATTTGCCTCTAAAATAGTATAAAACTGACGATATAAAATAATTATAATGACAATAAATTACTATTTTTAAGATTTTTACTTATAAATAACTAATGATATAATGTATTCTATTTCAGATATTACTTCTATTCTAACCGCACAGGAGAAACAACAATTCATTCGATACCTTAAGAAAAAGAACAAAAAACATAGCATTAAAAACATTACATTTTTTGAACTTTTAAATCAAGGTAAAAAAGAAAAAGAAATTGAAACGTTGTTATATAAAAAATCTGAAAAAGCAGCGTATCATGCTTTACGCAAAAGGTTGAAAGATGCACTTCTTGATTTTATTGCGATTACCAATTTTGAAAGTGAAACTTCAGAAGAGTTCGATATTCTAAAACTTTTACTTTGTAGTAGGATTTTTTTTGAACAAAGAAACTACAGCTTGGCCTTTAATCTTTTAAAAAAAGCAGAGCTTAAAGCAATGGAACTTGACCAATACGGTCTACTAAATGAGATCTACTACACTAAGATACAGCATATAAACTATGACGCTAGGCTTAATCTGCAAGAAGTGCTACTACAGTATAAGTCGAATAAATCAAAATTAACTCAAGAAGAGAACCTCAATATTTTTCGAGCTACCCTAGAATATCAATTGAATCATTACGTAGATGACCTGCGAGCTACAGTAGATCAAGCCATGGTTCAGTCAGAAATATACATTAATGAAAAGCTGACGATAAGATCATCTTACAAATTGTTGGAACTATTAAATACAATAGGACATCATCAGCGGAATTATCACCATCTCCTACCCCTTTTTGAAGAAATTTACCAACAAATCATTTTTAAAAAAGAACTGCAAAACAAAAATCAATTTTATCACATTCAGATCTTCTATTTGCTAGCAAACGCCAATTTTAGAACCCGTAATTTCATCAAAGCTTCCGAGTTTTTGGAAGCTATGTACAGTACAATAGAAAGCAAAAACAGTAAATATGCTCAACGCTTCTTCCCCCAATATACTCTTCTTAAAGCTTTAGTCCTTAATTACACGGGCAATGCGATAGCTGCAATAAAACTTTTAAGTGATTTCCCTTATCATAAACATAAAAACCAACAGAGTTATATTTTAGATTTAAAATTAAGCTTAGTCGTCTTTTATGTACAACAACAAGAACTTCAAAAAGCGATGAAGCTAATTCAAACCTTTAATCGTTCAGATAACTGGTACCAGGAAAAGGCTGGCATAACCTGGGTTCTAAAAAAGAATATTACAACCATGCTTATTTACTTAGACAAAGAAAATATTGATTTGTTTGAATCTACTTATAAATCATTTACTAAAAAATACATCAACTACCTCAAACAAAACAAAGAAGTAAGGACATTAGAGTTCCTTAAACTTATAAGCGCATATTATAAAGATCCATTAACAATAAATAGCCAAGATTTTAAAACTAGAGTAAACAATACATTAACCACTAAAAACAAAAATATTGAGGACGTTTTTGAAATGAGTATTTATGCCTGGTTAAAAGCAAAAATTAATAGAACTGATTTATACAGCACAACTTTAGAGCTTGTTGCTCATAAGAAAAGATGAGGCAAGCTATCGCTTTAACTTAAGTTTTAGAATTATAAAATGTCTATTTCATAACTTCCGCGTTTTATTTAAATACTATATAATGCAAAAGAAATATTTACTTCTTTTAGCGACAGCTTTAATTGTTTTTGTAAGTTGCTCTTCACTACAAAACAAAAAAGGGAAAAGCTTAGCTAAAAATGGGAAAAGCCCTGAAAAAACGGAAAAGGACAAAAATGGAATTAAGCCTTATGATAAGGTAATTACTGAAAAAGCGAAAACCGATAAGGGTTTATTTGACATCCATAATTTGGACGACAAATACTTTTATGAAATTCCAGACTCTCTTTTTAACCGAGAAATGATAATGGTCACTCGAATTGCCAAAACCGCTTCAGGTATTGGTTTCGGAGGAGGAAAACAAAACACTCAAGTTCTTAGATGGCAGAAAAAAAACAAACAGGTGCTATTGCGTGTGGTAAGTCATGAGATATTTGCAGCAGATTCGTTACCCATACACGAGGCTGTTGTTAACTCTAATTTTGAACCTATTTTATATAGCTTCCCGATAAAAGCATATCATAAAGACTCCATAAACAACAGTACGGTTATAGATGTTACGGATCTTTTTACTAAAGATATTAAAGCCTTAGGGTTTCCTGCTTCGAGAAGAAAACAGTATAAAATTTCAAAGCTTGATACCAAACGATCTTATATCGATACGCTAAGAAGTTACCCACTTAATATTGAATCAAGACACGTTAAAACCTACGATGCTAGTAATCCTCCTTCTAACGAGAGTGTAGCTGCTATTTCGCTTCAGATAGGTAACTCCATGATATTATTGCCTAAAGAACCAATGAAGCGTAGGTACTTTGATCAACGCGTAGGTTGGTTCGCCAGGGGCCAAACGGATTATGGCTTAGACGCTCAGGAAAGTAAAACTATAAAATATTTAGATCGCTGGAGACTTGAGGTCAAGGATGAAGATGTGGAAAAATTTAAAAGAGGTGAGCTTGTTGTTCCAAAAAAACAAATCGTTTATTATATCGATAGAGCGACACCAAAAAAATGGCGCAAATATATTAAGCAAGGAATTGAAGATTGGCAGGTTGCTTTTGAAGAAGCAGGATTCAAAGAAGCAATAATCGCTAAAGACCCGCCAACCAAAGAAGAAGATCCAGATTGGAGCCCAGAGGATGTAAGATATTCTGTAGTAAGGTATTTAGCTTCTCCGATACCCAATGCTAATGGTCCACACGTAAGCGACCCAAGATCAGGAGAAATTTTGGAAAGTGATATCAATTGGTATCATAATGTAATGACTTTACTTAGAAATTGGTTCTTTGTACAAACTGCTGCTATCAATCCTAATGCGCAAGCGGTTGCTTTTGATGATGAAGTAATGGGCAAACTGATCCGCTTTGTATCTTCTCACGAAGTAGGGCATACTTTGGGACTACCACATAATATGGGGAGCAGTGTTGCTTACCCCGTAGAATCATTACGAGACCCAGTCTTTACTAAAAAATACGGAACTGCTCCTTCTATTATGGATTATGCCCGGTTTAACTACATCGCTCAACCAGGAGATGGCGATGTGGCTTTAATGCCTAATATTGGTATCTATGATAAATATGCGATCAAATGGGGATATCGACCTATATTAGATAAAGATGCGAAAGAGGAAAAGGAAGTTTTAGATAGCTGGATATTAGAACATCAAGATGATCCTATGTATCGTTTTGGTCGCCAACAGTTTGGTGTAATAGACCCTAGCTCACAGACCGAAGATTTAGGCGATGATGCTATGAAAGCTAGTGATTATGGAATTAAAAACTTGAAACGAATCGTACCCAATCTAATTAAATGGACCAGTGAAAAAGGAAAGAACTATGATGACTTAAGTACGATGTACAGTCAAGTATTAGCACAGTATAACCGTTATATGGGCCACGTATCATCTAATGTTGGTGGTGTGTATGAATACTATAAAACCTATGATCAAGAAGGACCGGTTTATAGCCACGTTAAGAAAGAAAAGCAGCAAAGAGCTATGTCTTTTTTACAAAATCAACTTTTTGAAACCCCTCAATGGTTATTGGACACCTCAATTTTTAATAAAATTGAATTTGCCGGTGCTGTAGAACGTATTCGCAAGATTCAAGAGCGTACCCTTAACAATCTATTGGATGAAGGAAGAATGGCTCGACTGATCGAAAATGAAGCGTTAAATCAAGAAGAAGCATATACTTTACTGGATATGATGTCAGAATTACGTCAGGGTGTATGGAGCGAACTAAGAACCGGAAAGAGCATTGATGTTTACCGAAGAAATTTACAACGCGCCTATATTGAACGAATGGAACATTTAATGACTAAAGAGCAGTCTAAAATACCCGAAAATATTCGTCGATTTGTAAAAAGAACAGAGGTAAACGTTTCTCAAAGTGATATCAGAGCTGTGGTAAGGGCAGAATTAAGCACACTACAACGTGCGATAAACAACGCCATAGGACGTACAAGAGATAGTATGAGCCGTTACCATCTAAGAGATGCAAGTGAACGCTTTGATATGATTTTAAATCCAAAAGGATAAAAAAGAATAGTATCCTAATTAAAAAAGCACCTGTATAAGGTGCTTTTTGTTTTTTTAATTGATCTCCTATAATGTTTTTGCCACCTTTTGAACAGCTGCTATGGTTTCATCTAAATCCTTATAGGATAAGGCATCTGTGATAAACCAAGATTCAAAAGCACTTGGTGCAATATAAATACCCTCGGCTAACATACCGTGAAAGAATTTTTTAAAGGTATCATTATTACCCTCAGCAGCGGATGCAAAATCGATTACTTTACCTTCAGCAAAATGCACCGAAATCATCGAACCAATTCTGTTAATCGTATGGACTACGCCATGATCAACTAATGCTTGATGCATCCCTTGATGTAAGTATTCGGTCTTTGCCGTTAAACTCGAAAATATTTCAGGATTATCGTTTAATTCTGTCAGCATTGCTAATCCAGCTGCCATCGCTAATGGATTTCCGCTCAACGTTCCTGCCTGGTAAACTGGTCCTACCGGAGCCAAGTAATCCATAATTTCTTTTCTTGCAGCAAAAGCCCCTACCGGTAACCCACCTCCGATAACTTTACCAAAGGTTACAATATCGGCAGCTACTCCAAGTAGTTCTTGAACACCTCCTTTGGCTAATCGAAAGCCTGTCATCACCTCATCAAAAACTAATAAAATATCGTGTTCGTCACATAAAGTTCTTAATCCTTCAAGAAAACCTTCAACCGGTGGAATACATCCCATATTACCCGCCACAGGTTCAATAATAATACAAGCAATTTCGCCCTTGTTGGATGCGATAAGCTCTTTTACATTATCCAGATCATTATAATTAGCAAGCAACGTATCTTTTGCGGTACCCTGAGTTACCCCAGGACTATTAGGGCTACCAAATGTAACAGCACCACTACCTGCCTGTATCAAAAAAGAGTCACTGTGACCGTGATAACAACCCGCAAACTTGATAATCTTATCCTTGCCGGTAAACCCTCGGGCTAATCGAACCGCACTCATACAAGCCTCGGTACCAGAGTTTACAAATCGGATCTTATCAATATTTGGAACCATTGATACCGCCAACTGTGCAATTGTAGTTTCAATTTCTGTAGGCATCCCAAAGCTGGTTCCTTGTTTTGTTTTTTCAATAACCGCATTAACCACCGGAGGGAATGCATGACCTAAAATCATTGGACCCCAGGAATTGATATAATCAATTAATCTATTATCATCCTCATCATATAAATATGCTCCACTTGCTTTTTTTACAAAAATAGGATCTCCTCCTACCGCTTTAAATGCCCTTACTGGTGAATTGACACCACCTGGAATTACTTTTTGAGCTTCAGCAAATAATGCACTACTTCTTTTATAAATCATGTGTTTTTAAAAATCTTCAAATTCTTTTTCAGTTTCTTCTTGGACATCGGTCTTAGCTTCAGTAATCTTTAAGACCTGTCCAATTTTAATATTGTTATCCTTTAGCCCGTTAAATCGCTTTAACTGATCAACGCTTATTTTATACCTTCTGGAGATGGAATATAGTGTATCTCCTTTATTCACCAAATGTTCACCATCTTTATTGGACTGAACACTAGTTATTTGCTGAGTCTCGGTATTTGCAGTGTATTGTGCAATCACCTCTTTTGTTTCCTTTTCAACGATTTCAACACCTAAAACCTCTCGATCATATTTTGCTAAGTCATAGCGTTCAATAATACTTATAAGTTTATCAGGATACTTTTTATCCGTTGCGTAGCCAGCCGCCTTTAACCCTTTGGCCCATCCTTTATAATCCGATTTTTTCAACGTAAAAAGATTAGCGTATCGTTTTCGGTTAACCAAAAACTCAGAATGATCTCTAAACGATTGCCAGGCGTGATCATATTTCCTAAAACATTCTTGCAAACGATCATCGTCATGTCTCACACTTTCACCTGTCCAGTCATGACACTTAATCCCAAAATGATTATTTGCTCTTCGGGTTAAATCCCCGTTTCCTGCACCAGACTCCAATATCCCTTGTGCCAAAGTGATACTTGCCGGTATACCATAATTTTCCATTTCATTCTTTGCTACATCAGCAAAAGTGGTTATATACCATTGTACTCTTTCCTGATAGGATAATGATGCGGGTGGTACAGTAGTTGTCTCAGTAGTCACTGTTTTTTCAACCTTCGAAGTAGACACCACTGGTTTTCTTCTTTCCTTACGCTGTGTTTCTTTATAAGCCGTTCTTTTTTTACTTCCGCAAGAAAATAGTATTCCTGATAATACCAATACAGCTAAAATCGTTTTTGTCTTCATAATCATATATCAATCAACGGCAAGCCCTTTTTTTTCAATTGAGCATTCATACCCGATATTCCCTGTATCCCACCAGTATGAATTGCCAAAATCTTTGTTCCCATAGCAAAATAATTTTGCTTTATGAGGTCAAAAATACCAAAAATCATTTTACCGGTATAAATTGGATCCAGTAAAATACCGTGTTCTTGGTTAAACGAATTGATGAATTGAATTAAGGTCGTATTTACTTTAGCATATCCACCAAAGGTATAATGCGAAATTAACTCCCAATTTGGTGTATTTGCATATTTTTGAATCTCTTTTGTTAAAAAATTTCCTTGTAATGCAGAGAAGGATAATACCCGTTGATTTTTTTTGGAACTATTTATTATACCTGCAACCGTGGTTCCTGTCCCAGAACTACAGCAAATCACATCATACTGTTCATCCTTCTTATCTAATATTTCTTCACAACCTTTCACTGCTAGTTCGTTTGCGCCACCTTCAGGAATTAGATAAAACTCCCCAAACTTAGCCTTCAATTCATTAATAAATTCCAGTTCATTTTTTTGTCGATAACTGGCTCTATCTACAAAGTGAAGCACCATGCCCTGTTCCGTTGCAAAACGTAATGTGGGATTTGTAGCTAATGTTTTTGATACATCTTTAGCCAGCTCCTCTCCCCTAATGACACCTATCGTTTGTATGTTACATAACTTACCTGCAGCTGCGGTGGCCGCAATATGATTACTAAAGGCTCCTCCAAAAGTCAGGATTTTATGATTCCCATTTTTTATTGCCTCCTCAATATTATATTTAAGTTTTCTAAACTTATTTCCAGACACTTGAGGATGTAATACATCTTCGCGTTTTACTACTAAGGAAATATTCTGAGCCTGTAAGAATGGAGAAGATATACTATGGTTGGGAGAATGGGCTTTAGTTGAAAAAAAATCCATTTACCAATACTTTATAAAATTCCAGGGCTTTCGCTCTTCTAAGTAAGAAAGGTACATTTCATTTTGATACGCTTCTTTTTCAAAAGATATATTACGGTACGCTAGTGCTGAATTTCTGTATTGTAATAGTCGTATGATATATTCTACCAAATACAGCAAGTAAAAGGGAAGTACAAGTAATTCCAATTGTTGTTTTAGGTGAATTCTTTCGTGATTAATAAAGACCTGATCTTTTTTTAAACAACTAGATTTTACAACAATAAAAGGCCATAATGCAATACCTACAAAATGGCGACCTATCAAATATTTGTTAACAATTACGGGCATATTGCACGCAAGATAGTATTTTTGTGCCACATGGATCATTCAAAAAAACATATCAAACCAGAACCTGGGGATTATTACATTACCCCTGAAGGTTACCGATGCTTTACGGAACAGTATCATTTAAGAAGAGGATATTGCTGTGAGAGTGGGTGCAGACATTGCCCTTATGGCTATGACAAAAAAACAAACACCTATTCTTAGCTCTTGATTAAAATATAAGTACGTGGTACGGTTCTTGATGTTGTATTAGTAGTAAAAGTTCTATTTAACGTATAAAAAATAAAGGATTATGAAAGTATTTTCTCTTTTATCATTGATCCTCATCATAACATTAAGTTCTTGTACTACGGTTAGGGTGGCATCAGATTATGATAAGCAAGCTAATTTTAGCAATTATAAAAGTTTCGCATTTTTTAAACCAGGTATCGATCAGGTAGAAATCAGTGATTTGGATAAAAAACGTATACTTAGGGCAATCGAAGCCGCAATGATTTCAAAAGGATTTTCTAAATCCGAAACACCCGATATTTTAGTAAGTATTGTTACCAAGTCTAGAGAAAATGTAAATGTATACCAAAACAATTGGAACTGGGGCTGGTATGGCTGGGGCTGGAACCCTTGGTGGGGTCCTAATTACAGCACGGTGTCAAGAGTACAAGAAGGAACACTGTATATTGACTTAATAGATGCTACCAAAAAAGAATTGATCTGGCAAGGAATGGGTACAGCGCCATTAACGAATAATGTAGATAAAAAACAGGAGCGAATTAATGAAATTGTAAATGCCATTTTGGAAAAGTATCCTCCAATGCAGTAAATAGTATACAAAAGAAGATTACAAATAGCCTTTCACTACCGAAAGGTTATTTTTTTATGTATTTTTAAATGGAATTTAAAAGCTATTTATGCGTAATTTTTTATTTGGAGCCCTTGTAGCCGTTAGCTTGTTGTTAGTGTTTTATTTTGTGAGTAATCGAATACACACTACCAAGTCCGAAATAGCTTCGTCTGATCTTATCCTAAAGGAATTAAAAAATGTAGGTAAGTTAATCGTTACAGAAGGGCATTTTTCTGAAGTAATTACCTATAAAAATGCTAAAAAGTATTATCTAGATATTTTTACAGCAAAAAAGAAGGCGCTGGTCGTGGTCAATGCAAGAGTAACCATTGCATACGATCTTAGTAAACTAGAACACCGTATTGATACGAAGAATAAAAAAATAATTTTAACTAATATCCCAGAACCTGAAATCGACATTAACCCAGATATACGTTACCACGATCTCGAACAAGATTACCTGAACCAATTTACACCCGAAGATCATAACGAAATTAAAAAAATGGTTTTGGAGCAACTATCCAAAAAGGTAGATAAGTCAACTTTGAAGACCAATGCAGAAAACAGACTGTTATCTGAGCTGCAAAAGATTTATATCCTCACCAATTCACTAGGCTGGACCTTGGAATATAAGAAATACGAAGTTTTAAACCAGGACGCTCTTCAAGGAATTTTACAAAATACCTTTAGCCCCTCAAAGTAATTTACTTATCCATTTTATATAAATGTACATCGTGCTGAGGAAAAGGAATGGAAATACCTTTTTCTTCCAGTCGTGTTTTGGCCTCTTCCATAGTGTAAAAATGGACATCCCAAAAATGTTCATTCAGTGCCCAAAAGCGAACCGAAATCACCACAGCACTGTCACCTAAGGAATCCACAACAATCTGTGGTGCCGGATCCTCCAAAATATTTTCCTGTCCTTTAACCAGATCGGTTAAAATATCTTTAGCCAGCTTAATATCACTATCATAAGAAATACCAATATTAATTTTATCTCTTCTCTTATCCTCAGAAGAGTAGTTAATAATATTGTCATTGGACAACTTACCATTGGGCAAGATTGCCTCTTGATTTCCAAAGGTTAACAACTTGGTTGTGAATATAGAAATCTCTTTTACCGTTCCAGATACGCCCTGCGCTTCAATAAAATCTCCTACTCTAAATGGTCTGAATAGTAAAATAAGAACCCCACCCGCAAAATTTGATAGCGATCCCTGTAAAGCTAAACCGATGGCTAAACCTGCAGCACCCAGTATTGCAACTAAAGAAGAAGTTTGCACTCCAAACTGTGTAATAACCAATACAAAAACTACAATCTTTAAACCCCAATTGGTAAGCTGAAGAATAAATTTTTCTAAGGCCTCATCATAATCCTTTCGCTTAAAAAATCGCCGAAGCCAGCCTGTGATTAACCCTGTTAACCACAAACCAACAACTAAGATTAGAACTGCGGATATTACATTTGGGGCAAAATCCCAAACCCATTTTATAAACTGTTCCCAATTTTCTTCTGATAACCCAAATCTATCCATAAGTAATATGTGTTTATAGCACGAAGATCAAAATTAATTCAAAAATGAAGGAAAAACTGTCGTTTAAATTTTGTTAAAAATAATTATACAAAACTTAAAATAAGTAATAGAGTTTTAGATAAATGACTGATTACTTCTGAAAGCTCCGCTTTGAATATA
>NZ_SGXE01000004.1:25030-201746 GCF_004216895.1 Aquimarina brevivitae
CAACAAAAGAAACTCTCGGACTACTCAACATAAAAATGTAAACGCCATTAAACTCTTATGGTGAATGTTACCTCGGATTAACAGGGTTGATCCTCACAAAGCTCCGCTTTGAATATCAACAAAAGAAACTCTCGGACTACTCAACATAAAAATGTAAACGCCATTAAACTCTTATGGTGAATGTTACCTCGGATTAACAGGGTTGATCCTCGCTAGCTCGCTTCTGCAAATACAAAACCCTCAAAGCTATCGCTTTGCTTTTTTGTTATTTTCCAAAGATGCAAATCTATGTTTTGATCTTTTCCAAATAACAAAACCTGCAATAAAATTACAGGTTTTGTGCTTGATGTGACCCAGGGAGGATTCGAACCCCCAACCCTCAGAGCCGAAATCTGATATTCTATCCAGTTGAACTACTGGGCCAAGTTTTTATCTTAAGAAAGTTTTGCTTTTACAATAGTAGAAATGGTTTTACCATCTGCTTTACCGGTCAATTCTTTATTAGCCATACCCATAACCTTACCCATATCTTTCATCCCTTCTGCGCCGGTTTTAGCGATGATGTCAACAACCACTTTTTCTATCTCTTCTTCACTAAGCTGTGCTGGTAAAAATTCTTCTATAAACGCTGCCTGATCTAACTCAGGTTGTGCTAAGTCATCTCTACCTTGCTCTGCAAATATTGCGGCGCTATCCTTACGTTGTTTCACAAGTTTTTGCAATAACTTTAGTTCCTGCTCTTCCGTCAACTCCTCCTTTGCTCCATTCTCTGTTTGCGCTAATAATATAGCAGATTTTATAGCTCTCAAAGAAGTAAGCGCGTTAGTGTCTTTGGACTTCATCGCGTCTTTCATTGCGGTCATTACCTTAGCTTGTAAACTCATTATGTATTGCTTTTGCTATTTAAGGACTGCGAAGATAAAATAAAACCGATAATCTTCACAGTTTATCGGTTTAGAAATTATAAGAAAAATACTCTTTTTGAATTTAGAGCTATTTATTAATCTACATTATCGTGTAAAAATGAGTTATTTTTTCTCAATTGAATATCATCATTGCTATCAGTACCTACCGAAGTTCGAGATAACCCAGAGTCGTTTGGTTTAGAATCTACATCTAGGCCTGCTCTTTTATATGCAGGCTCCTTTTCGATTTCATCGATATTAGAACTATTTCTGAACTTATAATTGAACTCTTTCATTTTTGCTCTGCGCTCAGCGGCTCTTGCTTTAAGGGTTTCAGAAATAGGTTGATTCACCGGATCAACATCCTTAGGCGCTTCATCTGCTTCATCTGTTTTAGCAATCGTTTTCTTTTGAAACTGCACTTCTTCATCTTCTTCAACATCTTCAGCCTTGGCTTCCGTAAGACGTTTTTCTTCTTCCATATAGTCCTCTAAGCTATAACGCTTAATTCCGTCTTTGTTCTCTGAAGCTTTTTCTACTGCAGGCACAACTTCTATTGGATCATTAACTTCTAAATCCAAAATATCATCAGAAAGATCAAACACAATTGGCTTTTCTTCTTCTACCTCAGTATGTACAGAAGTCTTAGTGTGTTGTTGTGGTTCTTCCTTCTGTTGAGAAGGCATATCAAAACTGAGTGTAAACTGATCTTGCTCTTCCCTGCTATTATCCTCTGTTACCTCTTTAGCATCATTTACCTCTATTTCCTTTAGAATATCCTGTGCATTAATGATCACAAAATCACTTTGATCCTGAATACCGCTAACTTCCTCATAATTTACATCCAGATTTTTCAAAAATTCTGTTGTAGGTATCAATGGATTATCCTCATCTTCTTCAGGAGTTAACTCGTGCTTTATGACTTGAGGAGTTTCTTTTTGCGTAGGCGTAAAAGAAGGACCGCTAAAAGAAGGGGTTGAAGTTCCTGTTGACTTAGGTGTTAAATCCTGTATGGCAGCTCGTTGCTCATCTTCTAACGTATGAATAATTTTCTTCGCTTCGGTATTTACAATTTCATCTTGTTGCTCGGTATTGAAACCTGTAGCAATAACGGTTACCGAAATAGCATCTTCCAAGGCTTCATCTTCACCTACCCCCATGATGATATTAGCTCCATGACCCGCTTCTTGCTGAATATGGTCATTGATTTCTCCTATTTCATCAATTGTAATTTCCTCTTTACCAGAAACGATAAGCAACAGTACATTCTTTGCTCCCGTAATTTTATTATCATTTAATAAAGGAGAGTCCAACGCTTTTACGATAGCATCGTTAGCACGCTTGGCACCAGAGGCATTAGCAGAGCCCATAATTGCCGTACCACTATTACTTAGTACCGTTTTTGCATCTCTAAGGTCAATGTTTTGCGTATAGTGATGCGTTATTACTTCTGCTATACCGCGTGAAGCCGTGGCTAAAACCTCATCAGCCTTGGAGAAACCAGCTTTAAATCCAAGATTACCATAAACCTCTCTCAGTTTATTGTTATTGATGACGATAAGAGAATCCACGTGAGCTCGTAATTTTTCTACTCCGATATGGGCCTGCTCATTACGCATTCTACCCTCAAATTGAAATGGGATAGTTACAATACCTACGGTAAGCACATCCAATTCTTTAGCCATTTTTGCAATTATTGGTGCTGCTCCGGTTCCGGTTCCACCTCCCATACCTGCGGTAATAAAAATCATCTTGGTATTGGTATCCAACATTCGTCTGATTTCTTCATAGCTCTCAATAGCAGCTTTTTCTCCAACTTCGGGATTGGCTCCGGCGCCAAGTCCTTCGGTCAAAGAAACTCCTAATTGAATTTTATTTGGTATTGGGCTATTTTCTAAAGCTTGTGCATCCGTATTGCAAATCACAAAATCAACCCCCTTTATTCCTTGCTGAAACATGTGGTTGATGGCATTACTACCGCCTCCTCCTACTCCAATAACTTTAATTACATTTGACTGATTTTTAGGCAGATCAAACGAAATATTATCAAACTCCTCGTTATTCATCATAATTGCTAATTTTCTGGTCTCTTACTTTACTTTTATATTTTTATGCTACACCTCTTTCCCTGAGGTTACATTATCAATTGTCTTTTTATTTAAAAAAAATAGTATCCCAAATGCTATTCTGCATTATCCAAAAACTCTTTAAACTTTTCGGTCCATTTTTCAAGAATATTTTTTCTTGGCATGCTAGGCGTTGAAATCGTATGATCTTCCTCTACTGTAGATTCATCCGATGCTTGTGTTTGTTCCACTTCTTCTTGTTGAACTTCCTGTTCTTTTTTAGATGCTATATTTTTCTTCTTTTTTAAGTGCGAAAGCCCATCCATTACGAGTCCGACCGCTGTTGCGTACATAGGACTTGTAGTTTCTGGGTCGCTATCCCCAGCTAAATGTTCATTTGGATAGCCTACTCGGGTATCCATACCCGTTATATACTCTACCAACTGTTTAAGATGATTTAGCTGCGAGCCTCCTCCCGTTAGTACAATACCCGCGATTAATTTCTTTTTAGGGGACTCGTGTCCATAATTTTTAATCTCCAAGAATACTTGCTCTACGATTTCAACCACTCTAGCGTGAATTATTTTAGACAAGTTCTTTAGCGTAATTTCCTTAGGCTCTCTTCCACGTAATCCAGGAATGGAAACAATCTCATTATCTCTATTTTCTCCCGGCCAAGCAGATCCAAACTTTATCTTCAATAATTCAGCTTGCTTCTCTATAATCGAACAGCCTTCTTTTATATCTTCAGTAATTACATTACCTCCAAAAGGAATAACTGCGGTATGACGGATGATTCCATCTTTAAATATGGCTAAGTCTGTAGTACCACCTCCTATATCAATCAATGCCACTCCTGCTTCTTTTTCCTCTTGACTTAACACTGCATTTGCAGATGCTAAAGGCTCCAAGGTCACATCAGAAAGCTCTAGCCCGGCACTTTTTACACATCTTCCAATATTTCTTATCGAGGTAACCTGACCCACAACTACATGAAAATTAGCTTCGAGTCGACCTCCGTACATACCTACAGGCTCTTTAATCTCTGCTTGTCCATCCACTTTATATTCCTGTGGCAACACGTGCAAAATTTCTTCTCCAGGAAGCATGACCAATTTATGTACTTGGTTACATAGCTTTTCAATATCACTATCATCAATCACTTCATCAGCATCAGACCTGGTAATATAATCGCTATGTTGTAGGCTGCGAATGTGTTGACCAGCAATACCTACGGTAACATCTTGTATTTTAATCCCAGATACACTCTCGGCTTCCATAATTGCCTGTTGGATGGATTGAATGGTCTGGGTAATGTTATTGACAACTCCTCTGTGTACTCCAAGACTTTTGGACTTGCCAACCCCCATTACTTCAAGCTTGCCATAATCATTATACCTGCCAACCATAGCAACAATCTTTGTTGTTCCTATGTCTAACCCTACAGCTATTTCGTTAAATTCTTTTTCCATACTGGCATTATTTTATTGTGCAAACCACTTGGTTCTTGTACTGCAGATTTATCTTACTGTATCGCGTCATTGAATTATCTTTGAGAGCTTTTTGATAAAAAGCCTTAAAGTTTCTGAATTTGGAATTCAGGTTCTGAATTTTACCTAGTACTAAGGTAAAATCGTAAACTCTTAAGTCTAATTCATATTCTCCTTTGGCATTTCTTATGATCCCAACTATATGTTTTTTCAAAAAAGTATCTTCTCTAATAATTTTGAGTAATGGAAATATTTCCTTTACCTCATTTTCTGCCACATTGTAAATTAATGGTACGTGTGCAGCATAATTATCAGACAAGGGCATCACAGCTCCTTTCGAATCCACATAAAAAGGGGTCATCGCATTTACCCTTGCAATAGGGGTGCGTTGTTTTATTCTTGCCCTAAGTTCTCCACTTACAGTAACATAAACATCCGATTCCTCAACCATCAGGTGAGTATCCAATTCCTTTTCCACCGTATTCAAAACTAAAATTTCTTTACCTACGCTCGTCACTTGCTCTGGATTTTGTATCAACAATTTATTAACCGTTTTTTCATTGATGTACGGATTCTGTTCTTCAATAAATTCTACACTAACCTGATGTATTTTTCGCTTTTTATTTCTATTGCTCGTAAACGCAAAAAGAAACACCATCAAAGCAAGCAGGCCAAAAAATTTTAAATATGTAACCCATTGTTTTTTCATAAGACCAACGCTTCTTTTATTCGACTTACTTCTGCCCCAATATCACCAGCACCAATAGTAACCAGTACTTCGGGTGCGGACTGTTTAATCTTTTTTATGAGCTCGTTTTTAGCGACCAATTCTTTATGTTCATTGTCAATTTTATGCAACAACCAAGAAGAAGTGATATCAGGAATCGGCAATTCTCTTGCCGGATAAATATCTAATAGTAAAATTTTATCAAACCCCTCGAGACTTTTGGCAAACTCTTGTCCAAAATCTCTTGTTCTACTATATAAATGCGGTTGAAACACTGCTACAATTCGTTTACCAGGATGCATTTCTCGTATCGCTTCATATAAATATTGAATCTCAGTAGGATGATGAGCATAATCATCAATAAATACTAAGTCATCTGTTTTTATAATGTAACTAAACCGTCTTTCCACTCCAGTAAATGTTGATAAAGCCTTTGCTAAGGACTCGGTTGGGGAGCCATATAGCAAAGCCATAGCAAAGGCTGTTATAGCATTTAACAGATTATGTTTACCTGGCAGGTTTAAATGCAGGTCTTTAATTGTTTTACTTGGAGTTCTTAAATCAAAAATATAAGAACCATTTTCAATTCGAACATTGATTGCACAGTACTGAGCATCATCCTCAACACCAAATGTGATTCCCTTTAACGGCAACCCATTTTTAACCAATAAATGATCCGATGCCTTAGCAGAAAATTCCTCGAATGATTTGGTTAGTTCTTCGGCTTCACCATAAATATCCAGGTGATCTGCATCCATTGATGTAATCGCAACAATATTAGGCGATAAGCGAAGAAAGGATCGATCAAATTCATCTGCCTCTACAACTGCCACCTCGTTACCTTGCAATATTAAATTTGTTCCATAATTTTCACTTATACCCCCTAGAAATGCGGTCACAGGAGCTCCACTTTCTTTTAACAAATGTGCCAAAATCGTGGTAGTGGTCGTTTTACCGTGGGTTCCTGCTACGGCAAGGGTATAAATCGAATTCGTTATATCGCCCAATAACTCAGCTCGTTTTCGAATATCAAAACCCTTTGTTATGAAGTAATTTAGTTGACTATGTTCTTTGGGAATGGCCGGAGTAAAGACTACTAAGGTGTTCTTAATGCCCAAAAATTGATCCTCAATACGTGTCAAATCATCAACAAAACAAATAGGAATACCTTCAGCAACTAGACTATCTGTTAATTTTGAAGGTGTTTTATCATAACCAGCTACGTTTTTTCCTAAAAACTTAAAATAGCGTGCCAAGGCACTCATACCGATACCACCTATACCAATAAAAAATACATTTTGTATGTCTTCTAAGTTTTGTTTCATTCTTTCAACTCCTGCTATGATCTATTTTATAATTTTTTCAATTTCATCTACTATTGCTGATGTTGCATTAGGCAACGCCAACTCTTTTATATTGGTAGAAAGCTTTTCTTGCAGTGCATCGGATTCGATTACTTTTTTAAATTCCTGCTGAAAGCGATCTAATTCTTGTTCTCTTAGCATTAAGGCTCCTCCTTTACTCACCACTGCCTTTGCGTTTTTAGTTTGGTGATCTTCAGCAACATTAGGCGACGGAATAAACAAAACCGGCTTACCCACAATACATAATTCAGATACCGATCCAGCCCCTGCTCTTGAAATAATAATATCTGCTGCTGCATAGGCTAAATCCATTGTATCGATAAACTCCAATACCTTTACACCATTGTGATCAGCATACTTTTTATAATCTTCAAAATAAAGCTTACCACATTGCCAAATGATTTGAAGGTTTTGATCTATCAAAAAATCAAGCTCATTTTCGATTAATTGATTTATCCGTCGGGCTCCTAAACTTCCTCCAAGGACAAGCAGTGTTTGCTTTTCTTTAGATAGTCCAAACTTCAACAATGCCGCTTCTCGCTTGGAAGCTATCTCAATTAAATCCTGTCGCACAGGATTTCCTGTTTTTACAATTTTTTGAGCGGGAAAAAACCGGTCTAGATTATCATAGGCTACACAAATACGGTCTGCATTTTTAGCCAGCCACTTATTGGTTATTCCAGGAAAAGAATTTTGCTCCTGAATAAGTGTTGGGATATTTGCAGCGCTCGCCATTCTAAGTAAAGGACCACTGGCAAAACCTCCTGTACCAATGACTACATCAGGCTTTGTTTTTCTTAAAATTTTTCGAGATTTCAGCAGACTAGACAATAGCTTAAATGGAAACATTAAATTACTCAGCGTTAACTTTCGTTGTATTCCGCTGATCCAAAGTCCAATTATTTCATAACCTACCTGAGGGACTTTTTGCATTTCCATTCGGTCACTAGCGCCAACAAAAAGTATTTTACAGCCAGAAAAGCGTTTCTCTAACTCTTTGGCAATAGCAATTGCAGGATAAATATGTCCTCCTGTACCGCCTCCTGATAATATGAATGTTAACTTTTTACTCATATAGCTTCTCGTAAAACATCTAATGGATTTTCATTAGTTGTTGTGTCTTCTTCTTGATTAATGGATTTTTGAGCTTCAATACTATTTTTTCTACTTACACTTAACACAATCCCAATAGCCATACACGTCATCCAGATCGAGGTTCCCCCACTACTGATTAAAGGTAATGTCTGCCCGGTCACCGGAAAAAGTTCCACAGCAACCGCCATATTGATTAATGCCTGAAAGACAATCGGCAACCCAACTCCTATGACTAGTAGCTTACCAAAAACATCGCTGTTTTTATGCGCAATGACCACTAAACGAAATAATAATAATAAGTATAGCAACATCAGGAAAACCCCACCTACAAGTCCCCACTCTTCAATAATAATGGCAAAAATAAAATCCGAAGATGATTGAGGTAAAAAATTACGTTGGACGCTTTTTCCTGGTCCTTTTCCAACAACACCTCCTCTTGCAATAGCTATCTTAGCACGTTCAATTTGATAACCTTCTTCTACATCCTCATCATTCACAAAGGTTTCAACCCTACTTACCCAAGTATCTACCCTATTGGGAAAGACACCCGGGAACGCTTTAGCGAAAAGAATAAAAAAAGTTAACGCCAAGAGTCCTGAAAATAAAATGGTGAGTATGTATTTAAATGGGTAACCCCCTAAAAACACAAGCATCATTACCATTGAAAAAATAATAGCCGTTGTAGAAAAGTTTGCGGGCAAAATCAATACTAATATTAGGAATACTGGAGTCCATAACGGCAAAAGCGTTTCTTTAAACGTTACCTTCCTATCTTTTATCTTAGATAAATATCTAGCCACATAAGCCATCAAAACTACCGAAGCCAAAGTGGATGTTTGAAATGTTAATCCTACAAAAGGTATTCTTATCCACCTACTGGCATTAGCTCCGCCTATAGTAGTGTTTTGAGCCATGGTCACTAATAGCAACACTATTATCACAGGAATCATAATAATGGACAACCCTTTAAAATAATGATAGGGTATTTTATGCACCCCATACATTATTAAAAAGCCAAGCACTAGATGTGCAAAGTGTTTAATTAAAAAACTAAAGGTGTCTCCATCCCCATATAAATACGCCAGATTACTACTAGCACTATACACCGGCAAGAATGAAAACAATGCCAACAATGCAGCGATTGCCCATATCACTCGATCTCCTTTTATATTTGCTAGAATTTTATTCATTGGTTTACTAGGATATTATAGTTCGCGCACAGCTTCTTTAAACTGTCGACCTCGCTCCTCGTAATTTTTAAACAAGTCAAAACTTGCACAAGCTGGCGATAACAAGACATTATCATTGCGCTCAGCAATTTTATATGCATAATTCACCGCATCTTTCATAGATTGTGTCTCTACAATATCATCTACACAATTTCCAAAGGCATTCACGATTTTTGAGTTGTCCACTCCAAGGCAAATTATTGCCTTAACTTTTTCATTGACCAGTGCAAATAACTCAGCATAATTATTTCCTTTATCCACTCCGCCGACAATCCAAATGGTTGGTGCTTTCATGGCGTCAAGTGCATAATACGTAGCATTAACATTAGTAGCTTTAGAGTCATTAATATATTGAACATTATTAATTTTCAACACACTTTCCAGGCGATGCTCCACACCATGAAAGTTTTCTAAGCACTCTCTTATGGTTGCTTTTCTGATTTTTAATAATTGCGCTACTGTAGCTGCAGCCATGGCGTTTTTAACGTTATGGTTTCCTTTAAGTGCTAATGCGGATGCTGACATAATTAACTTGTCGTTATTAATTGTTATTGTTATCGTATCGTTATCTAAATAAGCTCCCTCATCTACTTTTTCGTGTAACGAAAACGGCAGCTGAGTTGACTCTATTTTATTATTTTTTAAATAGTCGGTGATCACTTTATCATCTTTATCATAAATAAAATAATCGTCCTTGGTTTGATTTTCTACAATTCTAAATTTTGCTTTAATATAATTTTCAAACTTATAGTCATATCGGTCTAAATGATCAGGAGTGATATTGGTTAACACAGCAATATGAGGCTTGAAGCTCGTAATTCCATCTAACTGAAAACTACTAACTTCTAACACATAGCCCTCTTTATCCTGTAGGGCAACACTTTTAGCAAAGCTGTCCCCTATATTACCGGCACAACCCACATTTAATCCTGCTTGATCCAGAATGTAATGGGTCAAAGCCGTAGTGGTCGTTTTTCCGTTACTACCGGTTATACCCACTAATGAAGCCGTGGTATATCTTGAAGCAAATTCAATCTCTGAGATTACTTCAATTCCCTTTGCGTTAAGCTCCTTGATCAAAGTAATTTGATCTGGGATGCCCGGGCTTTTTACCACTGTATTGGCTTCAAAAATCCTAGATGTACTATGTTCGCCTTCTTCCCATTCAATTTCATATTTTGTAAGAACGTCTTTATAGCTACTTGCTATTTGTCCTTTATCTGATACAAATACATCATACCCTTGTTGTTGCGCCAAAATAGCTGCTCCAACTCCACTTTCTCCTGCACCTAAGACAACAACTTTTTCCACGCTACCTTACTTTAAGTGTTACGATAGCAATGATTGCTAAAAAAATACCAACGATCCAAAATCGGGTTACAATCTTACTTTCGTGAATTCCTTTCTTCTGATAGTGATGATGCAATGGCGACATTAAAAATACACGCCTACCTTCACCAAACTTCTTTTTGGTATACTTAAACCAACTTACCTGAATCATAACCGATAAGGTTTCGATAAAAAATATTCCACACAGTATTGGGATCAAAAACTCCTTGCGTATAGCTATAGCGATAACTGCAATAATGCCGCCAATGGTTAAACTGCCCGTGTCTCCCATAAAAACCTGAGCGGGAAATGTGTTGTACCATAAAAAGCCAACCAAAGCACCGGTAAAAGCTGCAATAAATATGGTAATCTCACCTGTATTAGGGATATACATCACATTGAGGTAATCAGAAAAAATAATGTTACCAGAAACCCAGGCAAATAAGGCTAAGGTTAATGCTATAATGGCAGAAGATCCTGCTGCTAAACCATCTATACCATCGGTTAGGTTAGCTCCATTTGACACCGCGGTTACAATAAATATGACAATAGGAATAAAAATTATCCACGCATAAGGAACTAAGTCTTCACTTATCCAAGAAATTAAATTCGCATAATCAAATTCATTATTTTTAAAAAATGGAATCGTAGTTTTGGTAGACTTCATTGCTGGTTTAAAATCTGACCTATCTTCTGCAGGGATCTCTATGGCTACTGCCTCATCAATGGCACGCTCCTGTCTTACAATTACATCATCATGAAAATACATCGTACAACCCACAATTACGCCTAATCCAATCTGTCCAAAAACCTTGAATTTACCTGCTAACCCGTCTTTATTCTTTTTCTTAATTTTAAGATAATCATCGGTAAAACCAATAACACCCATCCACACTGTGGTAACGATTAACAATATGACATATATATTATCTAATCGAGTAAACAGCAGTACCGGAATTATCGTGGCTAAAATTATTATGATACCTCCCATAGTAGGAGTTCCTGCTTTTTCGGCTTGACCTTCAAGTCCTAACTCTCGGATACGTTCTCCCATTTGGTTACGTTGCAGCAACACTATAATTCGCTTACCATAAATTGTTGAAATTAGTAGTGAACATATGATTGCCAATGCAGCTCTAAACGTTATGAACCGAAATAACGAAGCTCCTGGCAATTGATATTCATTTTCTAAATATTCAAAAAGATAGTATAGCATAATGATAGCTACCTCCGATTCATTACGAAGGAATTTATTTATTCATTTTTATTAATTCTTCTTTTACAATTTCAAAGTCATTAAAATCACTCTTCACTCCTTGTATTTCCTGATAGGTCTCGTGTCCCTTCCCCGCTATAAGTACGATGTCATTTTTTTCTGCCATTTGACAAGCCGTTTTAATGGCTTGCTTTCGATCTGTTATCGAAATTGTTTTTTTATAGTCCTGAGGTTCCACCCCTTTTTCTATATCCTGGATTATACTATCCGGATCTTCTGTCCTTGGATTGTCACTAGTAAATATCACCTTATCACTCAACTTGGCTGCGATATTACCCATTACGGGCCTTTTCATTTTATCGCGATCTCCTCCGCACCCAACAATAGTTATTAAAGTTTCATTCTTCGTACGGATGTCATTGATCGTTTGTAGTACGTTTTTAAGGGCATCAGGCGTATGTGCATAATCGACAATTGCAGTGATTTTTTGATCAGAAACCAGATATTGAAATCGTCCACTTACACTTTTGAGGTTGCTGAGTAATTGTAATATCTCAAGCTTCTCCAAACCTAAAAGGTCTGCCGCACCATAAATCGCCAAAAGATTATAGGCATTAAAACTACCTATTAGTTTAGCCCACACTTCTTGTTCATTGATCTTCAATAAAAGCCCTTCTAAGCTATTTTCTAAGATCTGACCTTGGTAATCTGCAAAGGATTTAAGTGCATAGGTATAGTGTTTAGCTTTTGTATTCTGAAGCATAAACATCCCGTTCTTATCGTCCTTATTGGTTAAAGCAAAAGCATCTTTACCCAAACCATCAAAGAATTCCTTTTTAACATTACGGTATTCCTCAAAGGTCTTATGATAATCTAAATGATCATGAGACAAATTGGTGAAAATACCTCCGGTAAAATGAAGCCCTTCTGTCCTTTTTTGGTGGATGCCGTGAGAACTTACTTCCATAAAGCAAAACTCTACACCACTCTCATTCATCAAGGCTAAATATTTATTGATACTCAACGGATCCGGAGTGGTATGCGTTGCTGAATATTCTTCGTTGTCCACTAATACCTTAACCGTAGATAACAATCCTACTTTATATCCTGCTGCTTTAAAAAGCTTGTACAATAAGGTAGAAACCGTGGTCTTACCATTAGTACCTGTAATTCCAATCAGCTTCAAGTTTTTTGAAGGAGAATTGTAATAATTTGAAGCCATTATGGCCAACGCCGCGTGTGCATTTTCAACTTCAATATAAGTGATATCCGGTTTAGGGTCTGCAGGTGTTTGCTCACATACAATTGCTTTTGCTCCGTTATCAATTGCTTTTGATATATAATCATGACCATCAACCACACTTCCTCTAATGGCTATAAATACATCTCCATCTGAAATTTTACGCGAATCAAAAGCCAGGGTATTGACCTGTAATGAGGTATCACCAATAACCGCATTCAACTTTACTTTATACAATATGTCCTTTAATGCTTTCACGATAATTCCAATACAATTGTTTGATTAACTTTTACTTTAGTCCCAGGTTGGATGGACTGTTTTATGACTTTACCTGCTCCTTTGATCTCCACTTGTAATCCCATATTTTCTAAAAGTGAAATTACATCCATGGCTGGCATACCTTGTACATTAGGCATTATGGTTTTGTACTTCTGAGCTTTTCGATAATAATCCTGATAACTATTTTTCACCGTACTTCCTTCTACCACTTCTGGCTGCACCGTAACTTCTACTGGTATATCATTATATATTTTCAAAGCAATTTGCTTAAAAACCGGAGCAGCTACTACGCTTCCGTAGTAACCCTTTTCCTTATTGGGTTTATGGATCACCACAATCATAGAATATTTTGGGTTCTCCGCAGGAAAATATCCTGCAAAAGAAGAAATATACTCGCGCTCCTTATCTTTACCATAATTACCCCAACATGTCCCCGTTTTACCTGCTATTTGGAAAGCACTGGTTTGTATATTATCTGCTGTACCTCTCTTCACTACATTTTTCATCATGTCTTGCACGATCCTGGCAGTCTCTTTAGAACATACAGCTGGATTTAGTATCTCTTTACCATAGCGTTCTTCTGTCTTATCCCAAACTCTTACCTCCTTTATAAAACGAGGTTTAACCATCTGACCGTCATTGGCAATTGCGTTATAAAATGCTAAGGTTTGTAATGGGGTAAGTGACACACCATAGCCGTGTGCCATCCACGGCAATGTAGTACCGTACCAATCCGAATCTCCTGGATACGGCAATTTAGGTACCCCTTCACCTTTAATGGGTAAGCCCAAACGTTCTGCCAGCCCCATATTGATAAGACGATCTACAAATCGTTTTGGGTTATTCTTATAATTATCATTAATTATTTTAGCAAACGCTGTATTTGATGATACCTCAAATGCTTTTGCTGCAGAAATCACCCCATAACCACCCCATCGAGAATCTTTTACTGTTCTGTCATAAAAAGTCACCCGCCCATCTTCGGTATCAACTACATAACTGGAATCTATAACCCTATCTTCTAAGGCAGCTACCATAGTCATTAGCTTAAATGTCGATCCAGGCTCGTGGGATTCCCCAACTGCATAATTTAATTTTTCATAGTACTTACCATTTGTGGTACGGCCAAGATTAGCTATTGCTTTTACCTCGCCTGTTTTGGTTTCCATAACCACAGCGGTTCCGTGCTCGGCTTCAAACCTTTCGAGTTGTGCTAGTAAAGCGTGATGAGTAATATCCTGAATATTAACATCGATTGTAGATACTACATCGTATCCGTCTTCAGGTTCCACTTCATTAGCATCACCAATAGGTTTCCATTGGTTTTTAGCGATTTTTTGTTTTTTACGTTTACCTTCTTTCCCTCTTAGAAAAGTTCCGAATGCGCCTTCTAACCCAACGCGCGTATAATAGCCTTGCGCATCTTTTCGCTCGTATCCAACTGTACGCTCTGCTATTTTTCCGATTGGATGTTCTCTCACAGTTCGTTGTTCCACAATAAAACCTCCCTTATTGGCACCAAGACGAAACATTGGGAAATCCTTGACTCTCATGTATTGTGCGTACCCCAGGTTTTTGCAGATTAATAAATATCTGTTTTTGTTGGCACGCGCTCTTCTGATCATGCGATCATAATAAGTAGCAGATTTGCCTAGCTCTTTAGATAGGGCTACACAAAGTCCTTTAATATTATCTCTAAAATTTTTATCGGATACCGTAACCGCATCGAATCGGATATCATACTTGGGAACAGAAGTAGCAAGCAAATTACCTTTACTATCGTATAAATTTCCGCGATTTGCAGGAATATCAAAGGTCTTAAAAACTCGCTCCTGTCCCTTTTTACGGTATTCATCCCCGTCAACAAATTGAATATTGACAAGTTTTATACCTACAGCGATAGCAAATAGGAACATACATCCTGCTACAAAATACAAGCGGTTTAATATGTTTTTTTCTTTTACTGCCATGGGTTATCAATTCTTGACAATTATTTTTTTTGGTGGAGTAGTTGGCTGTTTTATACCATTTCTTTGCATTTTATCAATAATGGAAGACTCCATTTTCAGTTGCATCAGTTCTGTTCTACCATCCACAAATTGACTTCTTAATTCTCTTACCTCGTCATTGAGGCGTGCTATTTCGTGTACTTTACTTTCTGCATTATGGGAACTTGCAATCATAATGATAGCCAGTAACGAAAGAAACAATAGCATACGCCAATTCTTCATCGCATCATCTGAGATCAAGAATTTCCCTTTTACTATATCGTATATGGTTTGTTTCATTATAACTTTTCTGCTATACGTAATTTTGCACTTCTCGCCCGATTATTATGTTCTATTTCTTCAGCACTTGGCACGATTAGTTTTCCTACTTTCTTAAAAGGAACAGAGACATTACCATACATGTCTTTTTCAGGTTCACCTTCAAATAGTCCACTTCGCATATAGCGTTTCACCAATCTATCTTCCAAGGAATGGTACGAAATCAAACTTAATCGTCCTTCTTCTTTTAAAAGCTCCGGAGTTTGTTCCAAAAACTCCTTTAAGGCTTCAATCTCCTGATTAACTTCTATTCGTATCGCCTGGTAGATTTGCGCTAACACCTTATGCTCTCTATGCCTTGGTAAAAAGGGAGTCAACACCTCTTTAAGATCTTGACTTGTTTTAATTTCTTTTTCCTTTCTCTTTGATACAATTGCACGTGCTATTTTAGGTGCATTCTTTAATTCTCCGTATTGATAAAACATTTTTCGAAGATCTGATTCTTCGTATTCGTTAATGACTTGAAACGCTGACAAGTTTTTAGTTTGATCCATCCGCATATCCAAGTCGCTATCAAAGCGTGTTGAAAAACCACGCTCAGGAACATCAAATTGATGCGAAGACACGCCAAAATCGCCTAAAATACCATCAACTTTCTTCACCCCATGAAATCGTAAAAAACGTTTTATAAAACGAAAATTCTCTCGAATCAATGTAAACCGCTCATCATCTGGAACATTCGATAGCGCATCCTCATCCTGATCAAACGCCAACAACCTACCCTTAGGACCAAGCCGTTTCAATATTTCTTTGGAATGTCCTCCTCCTCCGAAGGTAACGTCTACATATACACCATCGGGTTTAATTGCTAAACCGTCTACTGTTTCGTTTAATAATACTGTATTATGATACTCCATCACTATCATCTTCAAAACCCATTACTTCTTCAGCTAAATCTGCAAAATCGACAGCAGTGTCCTCTATGGTCTGTTCGTATTTTTCTTTATCCCAGATTTCAATAATATTAACTGCAGAGGATAACACAACTTCTTTTTTGACCTCTGCAAAAGCCATTAAGTCTTTAGGAATTAACAATCTGCCAGTAGCGTCAATTTCTACTAATTTTACACCGGCAGTAAACCTTCTGATAAAATCATTGTTCTTTTTCTTAAACCTATTCAGTTTATTCATCTTTTGCATTAAAAGATTCCACTCCTCCATCGGATACAACTCCAAACAAGGCTGAAACACCGCTCTTTTTAAGACAAAACCATCCTGTAATATTGGGGATAGCTGCTTTTTAAAAGCAGCAGGCATCATTAACCGACCTTTTGCGTCAGCTTTACATTCGTATGTACCGATTAGATTTACCACTTTAGTCCCCTTCTGGTTTAATAATTCAAATATATTGAAAATTTTACCACTTTTTACCACATTTTACCACATTGTTAATAAGTTCCGCCTCAAATGAAGTCCCCTCGTATAGCTTTGATATTAAAAAATTGAAGTTCATTACTATAAGTTTTGTCTTATATTACTGGCACTCAGACTGATTTTATGCAATTTTGTTATTTCGTTTACACAAATCACAGACGGATGATCTACTATTGACAAAAAAACGTGAAACTAATTCTGAAAATGCTATATTTGCTTTTCATTGAGGTAACAAACATTAATGAAGCACGAACTAATACAAGACGGAAAATTCAACTATCTCGATATTGGAGAAGGAAAACCAATAATTATATTGCACGGGCTAATGGGTGGGCTGAGTAATTTTGATGGCGTTGGTAGTTATTTTCCTGAACGTGGATATAGGGTACTCATTCCTGAACTTCCGCTATACACCATGTCCTTACTAAAAACCAGTGTAGGAAATTTCGCGAAATATTTAAAAGAGTTCATAGATCACTTGAATTTTAAGGAGAGAGAAGTCATTCTTTTAGGAAATTCTCTTGGTGGACATATTGCCTTATTATGCACTAAAATGTTTCCGGAAAAAGTAAAAGCCCTTGTAATCACAGGTAGTTCTGGGTTGTATGAAAGTGCCATGGGTGAAAGCTACCCTAAGCGAGGCGATTATGAATATATCAAAGCAAAGGCAGAAAATGTATTCTACGATCCTGCGATTGCCACCAAAGAGATAGTTGACGAAGTATATGCTACAGTAAACGACCGAAATAAATTAATACGCACCTTAGCTATTGCTAAAAGCGCCATTAGACACAATATGGCAAAGGATTTACCCAATATGAAAACACCAACCTGTATTATTTGGGGTAAGGATGACACGGTAACTCCACCAGAGGTAGCCGATGATTTCAATCGTTTATTACCAGACTCTGATTTGTACTGGATTGAAAAATGTGGCCACGCTGCTATGATGGAACATCCAGATGAGTTTAACAAGATCTTTCACCACTGGCTAGAAAAGCGAAATTTTTAAAAAACGAAATTCAACATGAAGATTAACAGCGCTGAGTTTGTCATAAGTAACAGCGATGTTGCCAAATGTCCTAATGACAAATTACCTGAGTATGCATTTATAGGACGCTCTAATGTCGGTAAGTCCTCATTGATCAATATGCTTACCCAAAGAAAAAGCTTAGCTAAGACTTCAGGAAAACCGGGGAAAACCCAACTCATTAACCATTTTTTAATTAATAAAAACTGGTTTCTTGTTGATTTACCCGGATATGGATATGCCAGAGTATCGAAATCTACTAAAAAAGTCTTTCAGAAGTTTATAACCGCCTATTTTGCCAAACGAAAACAATTGGTTTGTGCTTTTGTCTTGGTGGATTCGCGCCACGACCCCCAGAAAATAGATTTAGAGTTTATGCAATGGCTGGGAGAACATCAAATTCCTTTTTGTATTATTTTTACCAAAGCAGATAAATTATCTAAAACGAAGCTTCCGGTACAGATCAATAATTACATCCATGAAATGATGAATTATTGGGAACAAATGCCTCCTTACTTTATTACCTCCTCCTCTTCTGGTTTGGGTAAAGAGGAAGTTTTGGCATACATCGATCAAATAAATCAAGAAATAAGCACTTCTTGATACAAAATGTCTACTATAGCTATAAATCAGCTATTGTTTTTTTAACTCCAGTTTTTCTGCAAAATAATCACAAAAGTCCTTCATAGTAGCGGTCATTTTCTCATCTTGTGTCGCTCTATAATAGGTATCACTCATCGACATTAAGGTTTGATGAAAAAATATCTTCATTTCATCAACTGGCATATCTTTGGTCCAAAGATCTATGCGCAGACTTTCCTTATTTTTCGTATCCCAAACCGATAAAAACATGGCTTTGGTCTCTTCATTTTCAACCCCCCCATCTTTTGCAGTCCAATTTAGTTTTTCGGGCACTCGATTCTCATCAAGTTCTATATCTACTTTTATTTCTGATTTATGTATAGTTGCCATTATCTTGCAGGTTTATATTTTGAATTTTTGAAAATTGTTTCCGCATCATTTTTTAGAAGCTGTTGCAAAGATACGTTGTTATTTTGCATATATGAATCTACAATTCGCCAACCTATATATTGACCTACACGATCTGAAGATTCTTTATCGATCTGCTCCAGATAAAATTTAGAAAAAGGTGCGGGGTACAAAAATCTTGATGCCAAATTAGCATCCGTACTATAAAGCAATTGTTTGTCTATAAAATAGCGCCATATTTCCTCTTCATTAGCAACCACCCAATTCCATTGCGCTTCTGTATATCCCATTTTAGCAGCATTTGAAACGTTAGGTAAAAACAAATCTGTTAAATACAACTCCTTACCATAATACACCATATTAGATAGTAGTGTTCTGTCTTTAGGCAGACCTTGTAATTGCTTAGCGTACACCTTGGCCATATCGGGTAAAATTTGACTTGGGATAAGATCTTCGGTAATATACTGCTGCAAATCCTTATAAAAGAAATGTTTTTCACCGAGATAGGTATCCAGTGAAATTAATAGTAAATCGTTAGACAATATAACCTTATTCCGATAATCAACATCTGAGGTCACTGTAATCACCCTAGGATCTGTGACCTGCGGAAAATAATATTTAACTCGTTTTAAAAACTGAATAATATCCAATTCCAATTCGGATAAATCCGTAAATTTTTTGAATACTTCTTCATTTAACTGCTGCTGTAGAGTATCCTGTGATTTGGCGATCCAAATACTATCTGAATATATTTGCGGAAACAGAAAAGGATATTGAGCCTTAAGTTTGGGCAGTTGCTGTGGAGTGAGCTCTGCAAATTTTTTGTCAAAACGTTCAATTTTTATATTTACTGGGATTTTTTCTATTTCTTTCTCTATTTTAGATGAGGAATCACAGGCATAGAAAATGCAAAATAATAGCTGTAATAGTAACAATAATTTAAATCTACTCTTCATCTTTAGGGATCTCATCAAATATAAATTCAATTGTAGCAAGGCGATCTTTTTTTATTAATTTTATCTTGCAAAGATAAATAGCTCTTTTTACATTTTGCTTTGACTCACTAAGAAATATAACAGATAAAACACATCACATGCAAACAGAAAAAGTAATCGATCATATTGTAAACTGGTTAAAGGATTATGCGACAAAAGCTAACATGGAAGGATTTGTTGTTGGGGTAAGCGGTGGTATCGACAGTGCAGTAACTTCCTCATTATGTGCCAAAACAGGTTTACGCACCTTATGTGTAGAAATGCCTATACACCAAGCACCAGATCAGGTTACCAGGGCTAGAAAACATATAGAACAGCTTAGAAAACGTTTTGCTAATGTTACCGATATTGAAGTAAATCTCACTCGAGTTTTTGAAGAATTCAAATCCTCTGTACCTGTTGTAAAGGCTAGTCCTCAATTGGATCTTTCCCTAGCCAATACAAGAGCTAGATTGCGCATGAGTACACTTTACTATTTTGCAGGTTTGCATCGTTATTTAGTAGCTGGTACAGGTAATAAGGTTGAAGATTTTGGCGTAGGATTTTATACTAAATATGGAGATGGCGGTGTTGATCTAAGCCCAATAGCAGATCTTTTAAAAAGTCAAGTATACGAGTTAGGAAAAGCTTTACAAGTACCACAATCTATTATCGATGCACCACCAACAGACGGTTTGTTTGGTGATAGCCGTAGCGACGAAGATCAGCTAGGAGCCAGTTATGATGAGTTAGAATGGGCAATGCGCATGAAAGATGAAGGTAAAACTCCTGAAGATTTTACAGGCAGAGAAAAAGAGGCATTTAGCATATTTTTGCGATTTAATACCGTAAATCAACATAAAATGTTACCAATACCGGTATGTAATATTCCCGTTGGTCTATTATAATACACATTTTATCGATAAAGTGATAAAAAAAAGTTTACGACACTAAGTTCTTACTAATTTTGTGTTAAGCAATTCATTACCCCACTTTGTAGAATGTTTAACGTTACACATCAAGATTTAATAAAAACCAACAATCAGTAAACAAGAATGACAACTGTATTAATCGCTGATCATCACCCTATCACCAGGAAAGGGATTGTATCTTTATTACGTAGTGGTGAAGATTATGATATCATTGGCAAGGTAAGCAATGGGAATGAAATGTATGATGTGCTCAAAGACAATACACCAGATGTATTGATTATGGAGCTAGATCTGCCACAAATTAATGGTATAACTGCCCTAAGAACTATTAAAAAAGAGTTTTCGGGTATAAAGGTTATTATCTTTAGTTCGCATCCTGAAGAAATGTATGCGCTAAGTGCTATCAAAGCGGGAGCATCTGCTTATCTCTCTAAAACTGTAGCTACCAAAACGCTTAAAAAAGCTATTGACCGCGTAGCAAGAGGAGGAATTTACTTAAATGATAACTTAACCCAACAATTGGCTAGTGGCAATGCTAGTGAAAACAATATGGTGGTGAAGTATAAAAAGCTATCCTCTAGAGAGATTGAAGTATTGAATCTACTTTCTTCTGGCAAAAGAAATAAAGATATTGCAGCGACGCTATCCATCAATGAAAAAACGGTCAGCACCTACAAAACCAGATTGCTGAAGAAATTGAAGGTGGATAATCTAGCAGACTTGATCCATCAATCCAGACTGTTACATATTACTTAAACCACTCTGTTCAATTTATCGGATAGTACTTTACGAAGTGATAGGTAATCCATGATATCCTGCATAGTAACCTCATTGTCTATATCCTCTGGGGACGCTACCAATTGAGAGAGTTCCTTTACTTTTTTATTGATTAGAAATCGACGTAAGTTCAAAATAATATCGTTTACATAGCGCGAAACGGTTATTTCTTTTTGTTTTACGTGTATTTCCTGATCGTGCCATCTATGTAAGGTGTATTTCTCTTCGTTCATCATGATTTCTGTGATCTCAGCAGCAACCTCTGGACTGACATTGTTTATGAAATTTTCAATTTTAAAATCCGAGTTTTGATTTAACTCTTCGATAAGTATTGAATATACGTTTTTGAATTCCTCGTGCGTAAATTCAATTTCATCCTCTTGAAGGTCAAGGTAGATTTTCTGAAATACCTTAGCCGTATACCGTTCGGGTTCTAAAACCAATTCTCCCTCTTCGTTTTCTTTGAGCACTAAATCTTCAAACTCTTCTTCAAACTGCCCGTATAACAATAAGATTTCGATAATCTTTTTTTCTAAAACATACTGCTGGTTAACTTGTGGCGCCTTATCTTTTTTAGATTTGACTACTTCCATAGCCCCGTCAGCCTTGTCTTGGCGTTCTCGTTTTCGGTGATCCTTTAATTCCTTATTTCGTAACTGTGCAAGCGTCGTAAAGAGCACTTCTTCTGAAACCTTCATTATGGCCGCACACTCTTTTACGTAGATTTCTCGTTTAATGGCATCAGGTATTTTGCTAATAGACAACACCATATTACGCACTAATTCCGCTTTTTTAATAGGGTCATTTTTGGCCTCCTCTTGCAGTAACGAAGCTTTAAATCGTATAAAATCCTGCGCATTTTCTTCTAAATATGAAGTTAACTCTTCTAAGGTATTTTGTTTTGCAAAACTATCCGGATCTTCTCCATCCGGAAAACCGCATACCTTAACATTCATGCCTTGTTCTAAGATCAGATCAACTCCTCTAAGCGACGCTCTAATACCCGCTGCATCCCCATCAAATAACACGGTGATATTGTTGGTCAGTCTATTGATTAGACGAATCTGTTCCACTGTTAAGGCAGTACCTGAAGAAGCTACCACATTTTTTACTCCGGTTTGATAAAACTGAATAACATCCGTATACCCTTCTACCAAATAACAATTATCCTCTTTAGCAATGGCTTGCTTAGCAGCATAGATACCATAAAGCACTTTACTTTTATGATAAATTTCACTTTCAGGAGAATTTAAATATTTAGCTACCTTTTTATCATTTTTAAGTGTCCTACCTCCAAATCCCAAAACTCTACCAGACATGGACTGGATAGGGAACATAACTCTACCCTTAAACCTATCGAACTGCTTTTCTTCTTTAACAATAGTAAGCCCAGTCTTTTCTAAAAACTCTAACTTATAGCCTTTGCGAATTGCTTCAGCGGTAAACGCCTCCCAAGCATCTGGCGAATAGCCTAGTTCGAATTTCTTTATGGTTTCTTCCGTAAATCCTCGCTCCTTGAAATAACTCAGCCCAATGGCTTTCCCTTCTTGAGTATTGTGTAAGGCATTTTTGAAAAAGGTATTGGCAAATTCACTAACCAGGTACATGCTTTCTCTTTCACTTGCTTGTTCCTTTTGTTCATCGGTTTGCTCCGTTTCTATATACTCTATATTATACTTTTCTGCTAAGTATTTTATAGCCTCGGGATAGGTAAAATGCTCATGCTCCATAAGAAACGCTACAACATTACCACCTTTACCACTGGAAAAATCCTTCCAAATCTGTTTAACTGGAGACACCATAAAAGATGGTGTACGTTCATCACTAAAAGGACTCAGCCCCTTAAAATTACTACCTGATTTTTTTAATTGTACAAAATCACCGATCACCTCCTCTACCCTGGCGGTTTCAAAAACAGCGTCAATCGTTGACTTTTCAATCATAAATTAGAAATTATAAGTATCTTTTCTTTTGGCAATAAATCGATTTTCCAAATTTAATTTATCCCTGGCAAAAATAATACAATTCCTACAACTGATATAAAAGAAAAGGTTGACCTTACTAAGGCCAACCTTTTATCATAATAATATCAACCTGTTATTCTTTTACAAAACTTCTTGTTACAATAACTTCCTCTGCCGTAAACCTAACAAAATAGGTTCCGGTAGGAAGATCACTGATATCAATTTGAGAATTTTGTCCCTGATTACCTGATTTTTTAACTAGCTGTCCATACATGGAAAAGATCTCTAACTGATCGATAGGTAGATCACCAAGAGTTACATTCAAAATATTTTTAGCAGGATTGGGATACAACTTGAATAATTCCGTCTCATCAAGGTCACTTAGCTCATAGGTCTCAAGTCTAGCTGAATCTGCTGTTACACAAAAACTGGTCGCTTCGGAACTACCGAACTCTCCCCCTGTCACAATGGTTCCATTAGCACTGGATAAAGTATATGAACCTATACCATATCGACAACAAATTCCATCACCATACGAATCAAAAATAGTAAAAGTGTAGTCGCCAGAGGATAAACCGTCAATAGTTTCTATTATCGTAGATCCATCAGGATTAGCAGTTGAATAGCCTTCTGAAGCTACAATGTTACCAGCACTGTTGGTAATATTCCAAGAGGTTTCTTGAGGATAGTTGTCTAAAGTTATAGTAAGTGTTAGATCGGATGAAGCACAGTCATCTCCGGGGTCTGAACCTGTAGTTAGTGCAATTTTATCTATAGCCGCATCAGCCCTCCAAGTTCCACCGGTAATTCTTACAAAACGCAATTGCACACCGGTACCTAAATATGCAGACAAGTCTATTGAAGCTGTTTGCCAGAAATTACCTTGGTTTCCACTTCGTTGCCAAATACTAGTCCAGCTAGCGCCTTCGTCATTACTAGCTTCAACTGCTAGGGATCCAAAATTACTAGCACCGAACATATGGTAACTGAATGAAAAAGTAGCTGCAGCAGCGCCTCCCAAATCAAAGCAAGGTGAATTTATAATAGCCGTTTTATTGGGGTATCCTACCCCATTACCCGAAGCTTCAACATAAAGATAAAAATTACCATCATCCGCGCTTGAAGGACCAGTGCTTCTGGATGGTGTACCATTTGCATCCCTGGTCCAATCTAAATCATCCTCGGCACTTTGGGTCCAAAGACCGATAGAACTTTCGAAACTTTCATTATAAGGCGCCAAAACACCATTTAAACATCCTGAAGCTTCAAGGGTGGTAACACTTACCACATTACTTGCCGGTGAAATATTTCCTGCTGCATCGACAGCTACTACTGTGAAACTATAGGTTGTTTCAGGAGCCAAATCGGTTATGGTCACTGCAGTACTTGCCGTAGTATTAACCACAATACCATCTTGCAAAATTCGGTACTCACTGACTCCTATATTATCGGTAGCGGCATCCCAGGTTAAATCTGTGGTATTAGCTGTGGTATTAGATGCAGATAAGTTAGTGGGTGCTGAAGGTGCCTGGGTATCCGGAGCATCAGTAGTTATCGTTATGGTATTACTAGCTGCAGATTCATTACCAGCAGCATCCGTAGCAATTACAAAATAATCATACGATGTATCCGGCGTTAAACCATTAACATCAAGCGAGGTGTTTGTTACCGTTGCAATAACGGTTCCATCTTGATAAACATCGTAACCGGTAACTCCTATATTATCCGACGCTGCATCCCAACTCAAAGAAGTTGAAACATCCGTGGTATTTGAAGCAGATAAATTGGTCGGAGGTGTTGGCGCCTCGGTATCTGGAGTATCTGGAGCTATCTTAAAAGCTACCACATGATTTCTTCTAGATCCCCCAGTAAAATACTCAGCGGTATGCCAAAACGTTGCATCATCAGTTGGATCTATGGTCATCTGTCCATAATCACCATACCGCGTAGAAGGATCACTTTGCGTTCCGTTAACCCCTAATTGCTCCGCAAGTGTCATGGTACCTAACGGATCACTTGCTAACCGTCCTGTATACCTGATCGATGGTACGGTAGTATTACTCACCACGGTATAAGCCATACCTATATTTCCCTGAGCATCCATCGCCATACTACCACAGAATGCGCTTAGTCCATCGGGCTGAACATAAGTTCCTTCTTGAAAAATTGTCCAGGGTTGTCCATCACTGGTTTGTCGTAGCTCATACCAACGAATACCTGCCAGGTTATCATTTCCATTTAAATCTACTACAAAATTTAAAATAATAGAGTTATGGGTTCCAAAACGACGATAATTGGTCATATACATCATCGTGGCTTGTAGCGCGTCTATATCTCCACCACTCGGTTGTGGTAAATTAGAGAATGAACCTCCATCAAACACACTGTCGAAGGGTGATGTAATAATTTCTTGAGGTTGAGATATGGTAGAATTAGCAGGGTTGGTCCAATCTACATCTGTAGTCCAAACTTTGATATGGTCTTGTGAAACACCTGACCAGCTATCATCTTGTAAATATAAAAATGCGTGTCCTGTTCCTACAGGCGGTAATGTAGGTCCTGTACTATGTGATCCTCCTGGGCTATAAAAACCGCTAGTCCTTGCTCCTGGTAATGGGAAACCCACAAACTGTGCATTCGCATCGCCGACTAACATTTTATCGCGTTCCACAGCAAAAACTACATCATTTCCACTAGGATTATTTTGATCTTTATTTGCTGTGATATAATAACCATCACTCCAAATAGATAACTTTTCATAGTCGGGAAATGATCCAGTGTTGAATCTATAGGTAAACCACCCATCATTGACCGGATCGGGTCCCTGACCCACAGCAATTAAAAACCCATTTGGTGTATTACTAAACTGCATGATTATAAATCGGTCTGCATAATTATCATAGACTACAATGGGGTCTCCTAAATCCTCTCCAGGAAATATTGTAGCCAATGATGCTTCGGGCACAATGACATTTCCACTTTTATCTCGAATTCCAAATCCTGTGTTAAACGCATACACATAATGATTAGGCCCTACCGCTCCGGTTGGATCAGTAGGTGTACTAAAGCCCGAATGCGATTGAAAATTTGCAACTTCAGTAGAAATCGCAGCTCGTTGAGATTTTTGTTGTTTTTGCATTAATGGATCTTGTTGACCAGCTGCCGGTAAACCTTTACCCGGAACAAAAGTATTTCGTCCCCTCTTTTTTTCCTGACCGTCTTTCATCATACCCTTAGCAGATATAATGTTATCCATTTTAGAAATTGCAGGAATTACGCGTACATACTCGGCCTTACCCACAGAGCTTGCTTTCATTCCTTGTTTTTGGGCATAGGAGCCCAATGAGCAGCATAGCATAGCTATACACGCTACATAGAAAAATGTAGTTTTCATTTTTTTGGTTTTAAGAGTTAAGTTGATTTTTAATTGTGTTAAATACTTGGTAGTCTTTATGGCAAAAGCGGTAAAAGACTTCTGTATCCTTCATTACTAATGCCTGGAAAGATAAAGTGGTGCTCTAATCCTTTTCAATGATTTGTTCATACGTATTATATTAAATTAATCCTATACTATATTAGGCATAGCTGTTTAGGACTCTCTTAAGGAAAAAGAGACTTTAGGTAGGTAGTTTTGATTAGAGGTTGGTTCGGTTGTCTTAAATGTAAATGTTTTAGAAATAAAATGAAAAGAAATACTTTACTAAAACTCTGAATATCATTTTTTTACGGTTAATCCGTATGTAACAATGGTAAATTCACTTGTACTTTACCACAAAATGAACAACCCCTAACCACATCATATTCATCTTTTCAAGCTATAAATAGTTATAGAACTCTTCTTGAATAAAACTAAACAAAAAGCCGATTTGCATAGCAAATCGGCTTTAACTTATTGGCTGAATCAAACTATAGCATAGCTCCTATACTAAAGATCAAAGCGTAAACCTAGTGACACATTATTTTGTTCTATATTAGGACTTCTGAAAATTGGATTTAGATCATACTTTAAATAAACTGTCATATCTCCAAACCCTGCATATCCGGATAAACCGTAGATCAGATCATTAGTATTGTAATCTCTTTTTATTTTATCCTTAACCTCTCCTCCATTTTCTTCAAACTTTAATTTTTGTCGTGTACTTAAATTTGCACCCACATATCCTCCTACTCCTAGTCGGAACTGTTTATGGGTGGAATACCTGATTTTTTCTTCGGTTTTTCTCACTTTTGAAGGTCCAATTTCAAAATGAATTGGTACAACCAGGTTATCCATCCTAAACTTTGATTTATCTAGATTAATCGGAAAATCCTGTAATTCGGTAATATTTCCGTTTTCAACGAAATAACGATTATCCGTCGGTTTAAGGCCATTGAACTGAAACGAGAATCCGTATTTAATTCTTAAAAAATTACTGTTATTAAAAACTCTAGTGTTCCAGGCATATCCTATTTCAAAAAATCTACTTCCTGCTATTTTATATGGTGAATCGTTTAGGGACTGATCCTCAAAAAGAGCATTATTTAGACCAAAAGCAATCACCAGGTCACTATAGGTCCTGCGATCATATTTTACCTCTTTTTTTATTGATTCCCCATCCTTTATATTTATACCGAAGATAACATTTTCACCATCTTCATCGATCGCACCAATGCCCACTATGAGTTGGGAGTTAGTCTCCGTTATATCCTGACCTTTATTTCTTTCTAACAGCGCAATTTTATTATCAATTATTGCCGAAGCGTTTTCGATATTGAGTGCATGTTTCTTTGCAGCTTCTTCCTTAAGTTTAGTGGCTTCCTCCAGGCTTATCTCCTCTTTTATTAATCGTTCGTTGATCTCTTCAACCTCTTTGCGAAGGGCTTCTTTTTCTATGTTGATCAATTCAGTTCGTTGCTTTTCTAACTGTCCTACTTTGTCTTGAACGGTTGAATCCTGTGCAAAAATTTGCAACGAGCATACCAGGGCCGCAAATGCAGCTAACATTATTTTTTTCATTTGTTTAATGGATTTATTTCCCTTCGCTCAATTTATAAAGACTATGTGCACACTACATTTCCTAGTAGTCTTTATGAAACATCTGCTCTGGGTTTGATTGATGAATTATTAATTATTTCGTTCAGCTACTGCTGATTTAACTTTTTGATATCCTGTTTTTAAGGCCTCAAATACTTTTTCTTTAAAGGATTCTTCCATCTCCGTTTCCACCTCATCCAATAAGGCCATTGCATCTACGGAATGGTTTTCCATCATTTTTTGAGTGGTAATCTCTTGCTGCGCTTTTCGAAGCAACTCTTCTATTTCTTGATCGGTTACCTGAGTTTTTGATTGTTCAAGCTGTTGAACCTCCTCAAAAACCGCGGCTACCTTTTCTTCTACTAAGCTTTCTACGTTGTCATTGTCCATCTCTCCACTCGTCTTATCAGCAAGCACGATAGCTGATCTTTTATCCGAACTTCGGTTTACATTAGCCGTTTCGTGGAATTTAGTATTCCTGGCGTTTGTATTTGATAGTATTTCATTTTTTTCCTTCTTGGTATCTATAGCTACCTCATCCACTGCTAGGTTTGTATTCGATTTTAACTGATCTACAATCCTATCCTCAGTAGTAGCATCGGTATTATTTGGTACGAGCTTACGAGGTGTTTCCTTATTAGTATTTACTAGCTGTGTGGGAGTAGTCGTAGTGATATTATTATTGGTTAATACCACCGAAGTAATAATTACAATACCTATTATACTTGCTGCAATAAGATACCATATCGTATAATTAGTCTTTCCTGCTTTCTCTTGTTGGTGATCATCTAGCTGTTTGGCTAAGGTATCCCAGCTATCTGCTGAGGGATTAATCTCCCTATTATCCAGCTTTTCTTTTACGTTATCTTCAAATTTTAATGGCGCCATTGGTTCTTTCATTTAATTTTGTTAGTTGCTGTTGCAGCATCTTTCTGGCTTTAAACAATTGGGATTTAGAAGTGTTTTCTGAAATTTTTAGCATTTTGGCAATTTCGTTATGCTTATACCCTTCAACTGCATAGAGCACAAAAACCATCTTATATCCCGGTGGCAAATCATCTATTAATGATTGAATATCTTCTACTTCAAGAGCAGAATAGATATTGTTCCAAGTTTCATCTTTATAAATAGTTACATCTTCTGTAAACACTGTTTCTTTTTGGCTTCTTAGAAAAGAAATGGATTCATTAACCATTATTCTTCTAATCCAACCTTCGAAACTGCCTTCGGCTTTGAATTTTTGCAAATTGATAAATACTTTCAAAAATCCGGATAGCATCACCTCCTCAGCGTGCTGAATATCTTTAACATATTGTCTGCAAACGCTTAGCATCTTAGGGGCATATTTAGTGTAAATTGCCTGCTGAGCCTCTCTGTCGTTTTTACGAGCTTTTTTAATGAGTTGCGATTCGCTTTTGTAAAACTGAATTACTTTCAATTTTAAAATATTAAATTAATCAAGATGTTCTATTACTATAGACGTGGTAAAGCACAAAATGGTTGTCTGGGGTATTGATTATTTTTAAAATTAATTATAATCGACTTATAATCAATATGTTAATTTTCTACTTTTTCCTGTCGATAACGTAATTTACCATTAACTCTAGGGAAGATTTATACTGGGACTCCGGAAAAGTATTTAAAATAGCCAGTGCATCGGATTTAAACTGATGCATAATTTCAATAGCATAATCAAGCCCGCCGTTTTCTTTTACAAATGCTATAACCTCTTTGACCCTTTGCTTATTCTTATTATGATTTTTGACGCTATTTATCAACCACTTCTTTTTATCCTCCGTACAATTATTAAGGGTATGAATTAGTGGCAGGGTCATTTTTTGTTCTTTAATATCTATGCCAGTAGGTTTACCTATAGCCGTATCGCCATAGTCGAACAAATCATCTTTAATTTGAAAAGCCATACCGATAAGTTCGCCAAATTTCCTCATCTTTTCTACCTCCTCACTTTTAGGAGCAACAGAACAAGCACCTAAGCTACAGCATGCAGCTATTAAGGTTGCTGTTTTTTGCCTTATGATTTCGTAGTATACCTCCTCCGTGATATCTAAATTTCTTGCTTTTTCAATTTGTAACAGTTCTCCCTCACTCATTTCTCTAACAGCTACAGAAATTATTTTAAGCAAATCAAAATCTTCGTGATCAATAGAGAGCAGAAGTCCTTTGGATAACAAATAATCTCCTACCAACACTGCTATTTTATTTTTCCATAAGGCATTTATAGAAAAGAAACCTCTTCTGCGGTTGGAGTCATCTACCACATCATCGTGAACTAATGTAGCCGTATGTATTAACTCAATGACCGAAGCACCTCTGTAGGTTCGTTCGTTTACATCGCCACCGGATACCATTTTAGCTACCAAGAAAACAAACATTGGTCGCATTTGCTTTCCTTTTCTGTTGACAATATAATGTGTTATACGATTTAATAGCGCCACTTTGGAAGACATAGAGGCGGAGAACTTTTTTTCGAAAAGTTCCATTTCGTCTACTATAGGAAGTTTTATTTGTTCTACTACTTTCAACCTAAAATTGAGATTACTATTCCTTTGACTCTTGCGAAGATAGTGTAAAATGTTATTATGGGTCTAAGATACATCGAAGATCTTACTAGGAAGCTAGAACTGTTATTGCTTATTTGCTAATTGACCACAAGCTGCGTCAATGTCCTTTCCTCTACTTCGCCTAACATTTACAACGAACCCCCTTGACTCTAATGCATTGATATAGTTATCTATGGCTATGTTTGATGCTTGTTGAAACTGCCCATCATCAATTGGGTTATACTCTATCAAATTAATTTTGCACGGTACATAGGTGCAAAACTTCAGTAAGGCATCGATATCCTCTTTTCTATCATTAATCCCTTTCCATACCACATATTCATAGGTAATTCTGCTTTTGGTTTTGGCGTACCAATATTCTAAAGCTTCTTTTAAGTCTTGGAGAGGAAATGTACTGTTAAAAGGCATAATAGAAGTACGAACTTCATCGATTGCAGAATGGAGTGAAACAGCTAATTTAAACTTCACCTCATCATCTGCCATTTTTTTGATCATTTTAGGCACACCAGAGGTAGATACGGTAATTCGTTTAGGAGACATCCCCAACCCTTCTTTGGAAGTAATTTTATCGATGGCTTTTAAAACATTATTGTAATTCATTAGCGGTTCTCCCATACCCATAAATACAATGTTAGACAAAGGACGATCGTAGTAATGTCTACTTTCGTTATCTATAGCTACGACCTGATCATATATTTCATCGGGATTAAGGTTTCGCATTCTTTTGAGTCGTGCGGTAGCACAAAATTTACAGTCTAAGCTACATCCCACCTGAGAAGACACACAGGCTGTAGTTCTCTTGGGTGTAGGTATAAGTACAGACTCAACTATTAAATCATCGTGAAGACGAACCGCATTTTTAATGGTACCATCACTACTACGCTGCATTTGATCCACCTTAATGTGGTTGATCACAAAATTATCTTCGAGCATTTGACGAGTTACCTTTGAGATATTCGTCATATCCTCAAATTTATGCGCGCCTTTACTCCATAACCACTCATAAACCTGATTACCCCTAAACGCTTTATCGCCCTGGGATTCAAAGAAATTTCTAAGTTGTTCCTTGGTTAACGCTCTGATATCCTTTTTCTTCTCTTGCATACTGTGCAAAAATACTAAGAATAAAATTCTACTTTACACAAAACGAGCTCTTTTCTAGCAACAGAAAAGAGCTCGCCTTATGATGTCAATATTTTACTTAAAACTTAGTTGTATAAACTTCTTTTTTGGGTTCTTTAATTCTTTTCCATTCGTGTACACCACCACCACCACGATAGCGTACTTTTAAAATATCCGGCTGATCCTCATCAACCCATATTTGGCAAGGCGATACTTCTCCATCATTTATATTAGTAAAAGTACCGTCTGCAAACTTAGCCTCATCTTTTTTCTTAAGATTTTTAATGATAACTAGTCCTTCAACCTTTTGATTTTTATCAGCTCCTTGACATTTATAGCATACTGCATCTCGCTCTGATTGTCTTAGCATTTGTTGTATGGATCCAAATACCTTTTTATCGATCATATACAATTGTACAATACTTATCCCTACTCCAGTATCTTTATCATATGTCTTCCATTTTCCAAGAACAGGATTCGGTTTATAGGCTTTTAAGAGCTCTTCTTTCAATGTTTGGTCTATAGGATTATCCCCTAGCCATATTTTAAATAAGGCTTTTTTAAATTCAAGATCCTTTAAGGTTCCTATTTGCTTATTGTTCCTAAACACAAAAATTCCTTCATTCTTTTTGTACAGAATATCAAATATGTCGTATCTATTTATGTCTGAAGGGAAGATTGCTAAAAAGTCACGTATCTCTTTCTCTAACAAGTAACTATTACCATCGGTAGCTCTTTCCAATCCTAGCCGAAGCATTTCTCTTAGTTCCGTACAACCGATGGTTCCATCGGTAACTTTTATGGTTATAGCCATATCCGAATTTTTTTCGGCAACCATCACACCATCCTGCGGACCATTAATTTCTAAATCTAAATTTAGGTATAAACCAACTGCGTATAAATTATCTCTCTTTCCAGCGCCATTGAGCACTAACTCCTTATCATCAAAAGTGTCAATGTCATTGAAATATAACTCACCAACCTTGGTTTGAGCTATACCTGAATAATAAATAAAGGACGCTAAAAACAGAAAAAGTATCTTCTTCATGGGTCAAAATAGGTTTTAATTAGGGGCTTTTTTAGAAAAAAATCTTTTCTAACTAGCTAAATTTATTTTGTCAATTACAAACAAACTTATGCTCTTCTTTTTGGTCGGAAACACCTTTATTATGGCAAAACCGTAAAAAGAGTAGCGAAAATACAATTTTTTTACGAATCCACAATATAACATCTTAATTTTAAATTATCTACAAAAAAATAATCCACTTTTCATAAAAAGTGGATTATTTAATTATTCTTAACAATCTTTTTTAGATAATCAGCATTGCGTCTCCATAAGAGTAGAACTTATACTTTTCCTTTACTGCTTCGGCATAAGCTTCTTTTACAAAATCGTGACCTGCAAAAGCAGATACCATCATTAATAATGTAGATTTTGGTGTATGGAAGTTTGTTATCATACTATTTGCAATACTAAACTCATAGGGAGGAAAAATAAACTTATTCGTCCAACCTCTAAATTCATTTAAGGTATGATCTGAAGAAACAGAGCTTTCTAAGGCTCTCATAACAGTAGTACCAACAGCACATATTCTTCTTTTTTCTTCAATACCCTTATTAATAACTTCAGTAGCTTGTTTTGTTATAAATGCCTCTTCGCTATCCATTTTATGTTTAGACAAGTCCTCAACTTCAACCGGGCTAAAGGTACCCAACCCAACGTGTAACGTTATTTCTGCAAAGTCAATGCCCTTAATTTCTAGTCGCTTTAATAAATGTTTAGAAAAATGTAGCCCTGCGGTTGGTGCAGCTACTGCTCCTTCATTTTTAGCATAGATGGTTTGGTATCGTTGTTCATCCTCAGGCTCCGTATCCCTTTTGATATATTTTGGTAATGGTGTCTCTCCTAATTCGTTTAATTTTTCTCTAAACTCATCATACGATCCGTCATATAAAAAACGAAGCGTTCTTCCACGAGAGGTCGTATTATCAATTACCTCTGCTACCAGACTTTCATCATCACCAAAGTACAATTTATTACCTATCCTTATCTTTCTTGCTGGATCTACTAATACATCCCATAATCGCGTTTCAGAATTCAACTCTCTTAATAAAAACACTTCAATTCTTGCCCCGGTTTTTTCTTTATTACCATATAATCTAGCCGGAAATACCTTGGTGTTATTAAGCACCATTACATCTTGTGGTTCAAAATAATCAATCAAATCTTTAAACATTTTATGTTCTATAGTTTGATCTTTTCTATTCAAAACCATAAGACGCGCTTCGTCTCTGTTTTCTGCAGGGTATTCTGCAAGTAAATCCTGTGGTAGATTAAAATTGAAATGTGATAGCTTCATTTTTATTATTATTTTTAGAAGCTACAAATATACAACCTCAAAATAGGGGTTGTCAAGTAAAACCGTGGATATATTTAAAACTCTGAAATTTTTATCCCTAAATTCTTAAGGTCACTCCAAAAATCAGGATAGGATTTAGACACCACCTCGGCTTCGTTTATTTGTAAGCCGGTTTTGAGCGCTAAAGGAGCGAAGGCCATAGCCATTCTATGATCCTGATAGGTATCTATCGCAATTCCATCTAGGATATGATCCGTAGGCTGAAGATGTAGAGCCTCTGTAGTAATATCAACTATAGCCCCTAATTTTTCCAGTTCGATCTTAAGAGCTGCCAGCCTATCTGTTTCTTTTATCTTTAAGGTATGTAGACCGGTAAGATGACATTCTACGCCTAACCCAAAACAGGTTACTGCAATTGTTTGGGCAATATCTGGACTATCGGATAAGTCGAGCTCAATTGGAGGCTTAACCAAGTGTTTAGATTCTTTTTTTAAGGTTATGCTTTCGTTCGTAAAAGTGGTTTGCACACCAAATGCAGTATATATTTTTGCTAATACGGCATCCCCTTGATAGCTATCTTTTTTATAACTACTTAATGTAATCGAAGTATTATCTTTTGACAAGGCTACAATACTATAAAAATAGGAAGCGGAACTCCAATCTGATTCGACTACCAAACGCTTAGGAGTTACTACTTGCTTTGGTTGAATCGTAATTGTATTATCAATAAAATTAGCAGTTATCCCAATATCCTTCAAAAGATGAAGTGTCATTTGGATATAAGGCACCGAGGTTAACTTCCCTTCTAAATGTATAGTCAATCCTTTGGGTAAGCTAGAACCAATTAGCATCAAAGCGGAAATGTATTGACTACTGACACCAGCATCAATATGTACTTTAGACTTTAAGTTTTGTTCTCCTTTGATCAAAATTGGAGGGTACCCAATTTCCTTTTGATAGGTAATATATGCTCCAATACGTTGTAACGCATCTACCAATATTTTAATAGGTCGCTCCTGCATCCTTTTGCTCCCGGTGAGCAATACCTCACGTTGATTTTGTATCGCAAAATACGCCGTCAAAAAACGCATCGCTGTACCTGCGTGATGGATATCGATCTCTTTTTTATGACTCGACAAGGCTTGTTTCATAACAATGGAGTCATCACTATTAGAAACATTTGCTATTTCGATTTCCGGATAAAGTGCTTGCAGCAGTAAAAGCCGATTGGTTTCACTTTTAGAGCCCGTAATTTCAATTGCTGCATTTGTTAACTGATCAGTTTGATGGAGCTTAATTGTCATTTTCTAGACGTTATTTTCTTTTTCTGATTTCAAAATAATAGGCCATTACGATTCCATACAAACCTCCTCCAACAATTCTTGACAATAGGTATCGTTTCCATTGACCATATCTAATTCTACTCTCCAGAAACGCTTCAAAATCTATACCACCATACTCCATAAAATGTTCTAAAAGACTAAAGATGATGATAAAACCAAGGGCTAATAATAAAACCCGAATCCAATAATGCTTAGATGTTATAATCTCTTTGAACATTATTTTAGTTTTTCGTTGTTGTGGTGGCGATCATGGTCTCTTTTGGTCTTCAAATCTAATTTCTTGTCAAATGCATTTTGAAGATCCACACCAGTTTGGTTTGCTAAGCATAAAACTACAAAAAGAACATCAGCCAATTCTTCTCCAAGGTCTTTATTTTTATCACTTTCTTTTTCGCTTTGCTCACCATATCTACGTGCAATTATCCTGGCAACCTCTCCGACCTCTTCGGTAAGTTGCGCCATATTGGTTAATTCATTAAAATAACGTACGCCGTGGTTTTTAATCCATTCGTCCACGGCTTGTTGCGCATTTGCAATATTCATATCTTAAACTTTTTTAAGCACTACCTGTTCCCCTTCTTTTTGAACAATTTGGTTATAGAACTCTTTTAGTGCCAGATAATAGTTTGAAGTAATTACTGGAGTAGCAATAGTCTCATTAACCACCACCTGAATGGTTCCATTAACGAAATTAGTTCTATATGTAAAGCTACCCAAATTATTTGGTAATTTAAATGCGCCAGATTTTGGCAATTCTACCACTTCATATCCTTCAGGTATCTTAATGTTAATCATGTAGGAGTCTGAAAAACCGTAACCAAAATCCACTGGATATTGTCTATCTTCGGCTTTGAAAATATTTTCATTTTCTTTGAGAAAAAGTAATGGTGAAAAATACATTTCATCCTCAATTACCTCCACTTCATTAGTTGTTTTGAAGGATAAGGTTTCAACCACTCCTTTACCTACTTGGTTGAGGCCTTCTAGTTCTATCTCTGCAGCCTCCGAAAGGTTGTATTTTTCAATAATGTCTTTTTGACTATCAGCTTTGGATTTTGAAATATTATAAGATCTATAAGAATGCGCATATTGAGTAGCATACCTGTTACTTAGCTTGCCTTCAACAACCCCTTGCTCGCTTATTTGACACTGCACTGCTGTTCTAAGTACTGTTGGTTTTGAAGGTCTAAGATTCACCATTTTTGAGTTTCCATCTTCCGTAATTACTCTTCCGACTCCACGAATGATTCTTGATGGTAATACGTTAGGGTAACCAATCTTATCGGTTGCATCTAATAACATAGACCCTCCTTCTTTGAATTTTACCAGGGTTAACACATAATTGAAGCCATCAATACTAGGAAAAAGTGAAACAGGCTTACTACTAGAACTTGCTATTACCGGGTAGGCATTGATCCCAGCCGTTCTTAGCATAGAGGTTAACATAAGATTTATTTCGGCTACATTACCCGTTCCTTCTTTAAAGCATTTCTTAACCCCTTCAGAGCTAAAAACCCCATATTTACCATTCCAAGTTACCTTGTTTTTAACAAAATTGTAAATCAACGCTGTTTTATCCACTGGGTTTGAAACGCCGCTGATCACATTTGCCAACTCCTCTTTATAATAATTCGATTTATCAATTTCTCCACCAAAGCTACTACTAGAATATATACGTTTAGATACATCCTCCCAAGTAGTAGAATAATACTCTATGGGTTCTTGTGGGAAATTAACAAAAGACAATTCGTATAAAATTGAGGAGATAAAATTATCAATATTACCCGCATAAGGCTCTTCCTTAAAGGCAGGTACATTTTCTAGACTAATACTTTCTTTATTCACTACAAAATTCACTTCATCCCTCGACCAGTCTGTTCTTGTGGTATTCCCATTGAAGCCCACTCCTCTTCTGTTTTTAGTAGTTAAGATTACCTTATCATTATATTGAGAAGTCTTTAAGTCTATGGGTAAATAACCTGTGGTAAATTTTTTGTAGACAAAATATTCTGGCGATTTTACGTTCACCTCCAATTTTTTAATTGGAATTTCATATTGTAAATAAATTCGATCCATACTAAACAAAAATGGAGAAACTACTTTATACTTATACTCTACTACTGAACCCTCATCTATTGCAGGCATAGTAAATTTAACCTCATCATAATATTCTGAAAATTCATTTTTGAATATTCCATCTTTTTTAAGTTTAGTCTCTTCAATTTTATCACCAGAAAGGTTATAGGTTACGGCTTTTAGACCAGTAAGTATCTCATCATCTCCTCCCTTTTTATAGAGATATCGTTTATCAGATGCATATTCAAAACCTTCTTTATCGTAAATCTTTACTCTTTTGAACACATCGGTTATTAAACGAAAACCCTCTGATTGTGTATATTCTATATATACCTCTTGATTTTCATAAAGTACTGCAGCAGAAGCAGTGCTATCTAAGGGATGCGATTTTTCTAATAATTCCTCTTTCGAAACTTTACCAAATTTATACTCTTGAGCTTGGGTTACCCCAATTGTAAATACTAGCAGTATACTGCAAATTGCGATACAATTTTTCATGTTACTTGTTTGATTATTGTTTTTTCAACACGATTTTTGTGTCATCGATATTTTTGATTTTTTCAAAAAACAGTCTAAACTCCTTATATGCCTCTTTAGGATAAAGACCGTCTTTAAGGATCAACTTTCGGTAGCATTCAAGTTGATTATTACTTAGTTTTCGTATTCTATATGTATACAAGCCGAATTGAGTTCGTATTGTTTGTGCCCTTGGCAAATTATCAATACCATATCCATCGGGCATCGTAATAACATAGGTATCTTCGTTAGTATACCCTCTAGAAATATCCAATGGCGAAATTCTATCCTTATACTTAGGCAATGAATTTGTAAAGCGCGAAAATACATTGGGTGTAAACAATATTCTACTACCCGCTTTTTTGCAGTAAGCGGTAGTATTAATTTTTAGTTTTTCTGTAAACTGAATGGAATCTTTATCATTTTTAAGATCGATCTCTGTAACTTGCAAGTCATTGATATAATTCCATAACTTTTGATAATGTAATTTTTGATCTTTTTGATCTTGAAAAATAATATTGTGATTCCAGTCGTATTCTAATCCAGATGCTTTTCGCGTTACTGAGGCCCTCATGGATTTATCCGCAAAAATTTCGATCTCTGCCTGGGTAATAAGTATATTCTCTTCTGTAGTATACTTTTTTGTAGTCTTTATCTTCCCGCCGGTTGGAGTTATTAACACAACCTTTCTGTCATCTGTGAAATCTCCTAAAAAATTATACGGCATGGTTTGGCTGGTACATTCTAACCAAATATCATCTTCACCGTCGGGCACATTAAGTATGACGTGATTTCCGTCAAAAGCCGCAAAAGTAGTATCTATATCTTGTTTTTCCTGATCTGCATATACAATACTATAGTACGATTCTATCCCCTGACTACTTAACAATGCCTTGGTGTAATTCGTCAATGCTTTACAATCACCATACCCCAATCGATCTACATCCGAGGCTAAAAACGGCATCCACCCACCTATCCCTAGTTGTATACTTACATAACGAGTCTTATCCTGTACATACTTATAGATACTTTTAACTTTTTCCTTTTTTGTCGTTAGTGTATCTACCATCTTAGTTACATGGTCCAAGGTTTCTTGTGGCAGTTCTGACCTCCCTTTGAGCAGCTTATCATACATCCATTTACCCAGGTTATCCCAATCTGAAGCTGTTCCTTCTACCTCTGCTAAAGTAAATTGATCCATAGCGACTCTTACGTATGGAAAAACATATCTAGAGGCCAAACTATAGACCTCAGGAGCATAGGCTTTAGACTTTTGGATACTATACGCTACCTTATTGTCTTCTGCTTTTTTAATGACCCCAAATTTATCTAGATTCTTTTCATTAAATCGCCAATCACTATCCGAAAGATTATAAATTGTATAGCTACTTTTATTTACGCTCAATTTATTATCTGCAATAGGGATCCACGGAGTAATAAAAGCAGTGTTAGTCAGCTCTACCTCACTAGTATATGAAACGGTGTAAGGATATTCAACAGGAGTATATTCCAGATATTTAACTCGGTTATCTGATGCTAAAGAAAAACCGTCAAACGCACTAACATCTATAAAATCCTTTTTTCTGATTTTTTTAATTTCCTCTCCTACCGAATTATGAATAGTAGCTTCAATTCGTTTAATCTTAGTAGAATTATCATAGGACTCATAGGCTTGTATAAGATCATTACCATATCTGTTTAGAACCGTTACGGTTCTTGATGTAGTAATAACAACCGAATTTTTAGATTTTATAGTAACGACTATTTCCTCGTTTCTGACCACTGCATTAGCATCTTGAATCAAAACACTATCCAGTACTATTGATTGTAGATCAGAGAATTCCTGGGCGTAACTACTGGAGATATATAAAAAAAGGCATACTGCACATTGCAGTAGTACTTTATAATTCATAGGATTAATTTTGGGGCTTAATACTATTCTTTATTTTTGGTATCGATGCTAATCGTTACAGGTCCATCATTTTGTATAAAAACCTGCATATCGGCCCCAAATATACCAGTACTTATCGTTTTTTGTAAGATATTTTCCATTTTTTTTATAAAAGACTCATATAATGGAATTGCTATATCCGGTTTTGATGCCTTGATATAACTGGGACGATTACCCTTTTTGGTACTGGCGTGTAGGGTAAATTGACTAACGACTAACGCTTCTCCATTAATGTCTAATAAGCTTAAATTCATTACTCCCTCGACATCGTTAAATATTCTTAACTGACAGATTTTTTTGCATAACCAATCTATATCCTCTTGAGTATCTGAATCTTCAACCCCCAAAAGAATTAAAACCCCGATTCCAATTTTAGCTTCTTCCTTGCCGTCAATTTGAACTGATGATGCTTTAACGCGCTGTATAATAGCTCTCATATTAAATTATGCTTTCTATACTGTGTCCATAACAGGAAAAATGTTACCCTATTATTTTAAAATATTTATTCCGAGTCGTATACGTTTTTCCTATAACCTTCATCCTCGCCTTCTAAAATCTGCAAGTAACTTTTATATCTGGACCAAGCTATTTCTTCGTTTTCTAAAGCCTCTTTAACTGCGCATTGTGGTTCATTAATATGTAAACAATTATTGAATTTACATTCGGATTTTAACTCAAAAAACTCTGGGAAATAATCTCCAAGTTCTTCTTTCGCTATATCAACCACTCCAAATCCTTTTATACCGGGGGTATCAATAATTTTTGCATCAAAACTAAGATCGTACATTTCTGCAAAGGTTGTCGTATGTTGTCCTTGCTGATGCTGCTCACTAGTTTCGGCTGTTTTCAGGTTCAATGTTGGTTCGATAGCATTTACTAAGGTAGACTTACCCACTCCACTATGCCCAGAAAACATGCTAACATTGCCTGTCATCAATGCTTTAACCTTTTCCACGTTTTTACCAGTTTTAGCTGAAATCCCAAGGCACTCGTAACCAATATCTCTGTATAGTGAAGCTAAATACTTAGCTTCCATAAATTCTTCCTCTGATTGGTTGTCTGTTTTATTGAAAAGTAAAACCACTCTAATATCGTAGGCTTCCGCCGTAACTAAGAAACGATCTATAAAAGTTGTAAAAGTAGTTGGGTTATTTATTGTAATCAATAAAAAAACAACGTCAATATTGGCCGCAATGATATGAGTTTGTTTAGACAGGTTTACAGACTTTCTTATGATATAATTTTTTCTTTCGTGGATACTTTCAATGACGCCGGTAACCTCATCTGATTTTGTTTCTAAAGAAAAATCAACTACATCACCAACAGCTATTGGATTCGTACTTTTTATTCCTTGAATCCTAAACTTTCCTTTTATTCTACATTGATATATGTTACCGTTCTCTGCTTTAACGGTATACCAACTCCCCGTAGATTTATATACAATTCCTGTCATCATTGCAAAGATGCAAATAAAAAGATAAAATTTAACAAAATATGTATACTTTAGCCTGCTGCACGGACTGATGGTGTGGCAAGAAAAATCAATTTTTTAAAACCATTAGAATATGAAAAAATCGTTATTATTGGTAGCAATAGCTATGCTTAGCTTTACCGGATCATTTGCTCAGCAAACGTACGAGTATCAAATTGTAACTGTAATTGAATCTATTGTACCAAATGGGGTTGGTAGATCACGGATGATTACCGCTAATGAATCCAGAGATTACAAGGAGTTTACTTCAACAAGGTCTGAAGAAGACAACTCTCGTAATAAATCGGATCGAGGTGATATCCGTGTCAAAGGGTTCGATGAAACAAAACTGTTAAACTTTTTCAACCTTGGTGGCATCAGATTTCAAAATATTGCTGCAAACGACGCCATTGTAATGTCAAAAATGAACACTATGGCCGGTGAGGGATGGGAACTTGCCTTTGTTAATAGTGGTGTTGAAAGTTTCTCTGGAAAAGGAGATAGTAATGGAATTTTTGTTACTCGGTATATTTTTAAAAGAAAAATGTAATTCAATTCTTATATAAACTAAAAAAGGCTCCCAAAAGGGAGCCTTTTTTATGATCGTGCTACTTTTTTCTGATGGTTAATAGATTCTTGGTGTATCGCTTTAAAAATTCTCAAAATAAACTCTTCGCTCAACCCGTGTTCTTCTCCTTCGAGTATCATCTTACCCAAAATTTCATTCCAGCGTTTAGATTGAAGTATAGCAACATTTTGTTTTGCTTTTACCTTACCAATTTCATCCGAAATCTTCATACGATTAGACAATACATCAATCAACTTGTGGTCAATAACATCAATCTGAGCACGTAACTCACTTAATGCCTTTTCGTATGCTTCATTGTCTCCAACCTCTTTTCTGATTTTTAAATCTTTCATATACTGAATTAAGGTTTTAGGCTCGATTTGTTGTTTGGCATCACTCCATGCATTATCCGGATCATAATGGGTTTCGACAATTAATCCATCAAAATTTAAATCTAATGCGGTTTGAGAAAGATCAAAAATTAAATCTCTTCTACCAGCGATGTGCGAAGGGTCTAGAATTAATGGTAGATCCGGAAATCTATTTTGCAAATCGATAGGTATTTGCCATTCTGGGATATTTCGATACTTTGTTTTTTGATAAGTAGAAAAACCTCTATGAATAACCCCTAAGTTTTTTACATCTGCAGTATAGAAACGTTCTACAGCTCCCAACCATAGAGATAAATCTGGATTTATTGGATTTTTAATCAATACTGGATTATCAATTCCTTTGCACGCATCCGCAATATCCTGAACTATAAAAGGAGACACTGTACTTCTAGCTCCTATCCAAAGCACATCCACTCCGTGATTCAGCGCTAATTCCACATGGTGGGGATTAGCGACTTCGGTGGCAATTTTCATCCCAGTCTCTTCTTTGGCACGTTGCAACCATTTTAACCCTAAAGCGCCAACTCCTTCAAAATTACCAGGTCGTGTTCTTGGTTTCCAAATTCCAGCTCTAAGTACAGTAGCATCGGAGTTTTTGAGCTGATGCGCTATGGTTAGTACTTGGTCTTCTGTTTCTGCGCTGCAAGGACCTGCAATTACTAAAGGATGATCCAAATTATAGTTATCTAACCATCCTCTTAATTCTTTTTTATTTTCCATATTTTTTTCTTCAAAAATGTTTTTATTAAGCGATACCTTTTAAGATTGATTTTATGTAATTTGTTTCTTTCATTTCTTGAAATATTTTAGAGAAGTCATTATGCTCCATCAACTCTTTAAATTGGGTTAAGTTTGCTATGTACTCTTCTAAGGATTCAATTACATTTTCTTTGTTCTGTTCAAATATTGGGGCCCACATAGCTGGTGAGCTTTTGGCTAATCGTACGGTAGAAGCAAAACCACTGCCTGCCATATCAAAAATATCACGTTCATTCTTTTCCTTCTCAATTACTGTTTTACCTAACATAAAGGAACTGATATGGGACAAATGTGAAACGTATGCAATATGCTTATCATGAGATTCTGGATCCATATACCGAATACGCATACCTAATCGATTAAATATATTCATGGCCTTTTCCTGTAACTTGAAAGCAGTCTTTTCTACTTCGCAAATAATATTAGTTTTATCCCTAAACAGATTTGCGATAGCAGCTTCAGGTCCAGAGAATTCGGTTCCGGCGATTGGATGTGTTGCTAAATAGTTTCTTCTATTTTTATGCTTGCTCACAACTTTACATAATTGTTCTTTTGTAGAACTAACATCAAACACTAAACAGTGCTCATTAACCTCATCTAACACCTTGGGTAATTCAGCAACCGTAACATCAACAGGTATGGCAATAATTACCACATCAGCTTCAGACAGCGAGGAATATGTAGATTTTTCATCTATAACACCTAAAGAAAGCGATTTGTCTAAATGTTCTTCATTTTTATCTATACCGTACACCTTTGCCTCGTTAAAAGCAGCTTTGATATCTATCGCCATAGACCCCCCAATATGCCCTATTCCTATTACAAATACGTTCATACACTTACTTTTAGTCGATTCATAGCTTGCTGAATTTCAACTTCTGTTACACAAAGTGAAAATCGGATATAACCTTTGCCATTGGCTCCAAATATATCTCCAGGAGCTATAAAAATATGATGCTCCTTAAGTAAACCATCGATATATGCTATGGAATCCTCACCATCGGGTAATTTAGCCCACACAAACATTCCTTTTGCGTTTTTATCAAAAGAACATCCTAATGAGGTTGCTATTTCCCAAATTAAATCTCTTCTTTTATTATAAATTGTATTAATCTCGTTGAACCAACTCTTATCCATTTTTAAGGCCGCTATAGCTCCTTTTTGAATGCCTAGAAACATACCACTATCCATATTACTCTTTACTTTGAGAATGGCATTAATCATTTTACTTCCTCCACTAACCATACCAACTCTCCAACCCGCCATGTTAAATGTTTTACTTAGTGAATTTAATTCTAAAGCTACTTCCTTAGCGCCTGGGACTGCTAAAATGCTTGCAGGAGATTCATTAAGAATAAAGCTATAGGGGTTATCTTTAACTAACAAAATATTATGTTTCTTGGCAAAATTGACCAGTTTAGTAAACAATTGATTATTTCCTGCTGCTCCTGTGGGCATGTGTGGGTAATTGACCCACATTATTTTGACTCTGGATAAGTCTCGTTTTTCTAATTCAGTAAAATCAGGCTCCCAATTAAGTGCTGGTTTTAAATCATAATATACCGGATGAGCACCTACTAGTTTCGTAACCGAAGTATAAGTAGGATAACCAGGATCAGGAACCAATACTTCATCTCCGGGATTTAAATACGCTAAAGAAATATGCATGATTCCTTCTTTAGAACCCATCAAAGGAAGTATTTCTGTTTCTGGGTTGAGCTGCACATTATAATATTTGGTATAAAAATTAGCAATTGCCTTTCTTAACTCAGGCACACCTTGGTAACTCTGGTACTTGTGTACACCCTTATCACCGATTACATCTTTCATTGCCTCCAATACCTCGGCGGGTGGTTCCAGATCAGGACTACCAATCGCCATATTAATAACCGGTTTCCCTGCGGCAATAAGAGCTCTTACTTCTCTAAGCTTAGTAGAAAAGTAATATTCTTCAACCGTTTCTAATCGCTTTGCAGTTGTAATTGTCATGGATTCATGTTTTTATATTCGCCAAGAACTTTTAGTTCCAACGCCATAATTTCTAAAATCGATAGTGCTTTACCAAAATCCTGATAGCTATCGAAAGTAACATCAACAAAGAAGGCATACTTCCAGGGCTTATCAATAACTGGTAAGGACTGAATTTTGGTTAGATTCAATTTACAATCACTCATTACATTTAAAACTGTCGCCAAACTACCCCTTTTATGATCCGTTAAAAACTTTAAAGAAGCCTTATTTATAGTGTCGGTATGATGGTTTAACTTATGTTTACTTAACATAAAAAAGCGCGTGGTATTTGAGGTAATTGTCTGTATATCTGAAGCGATGATATCCAAACCATAAATAGCTGCAGCTGGTTTACCAGCTATAGCAGCAATACCCTTCAGTTTTTGCTGCTGTATTTGTTTTGCTACCGCTGCTGTATCCGAGGTTTCTACTAATTTAATATGTGGATATTTTCTTAAAAACTCTTTGCATTGTAGCAACGCCATCGGATGAGACCATACCTCTTGTATGGTTTCTAAGGTTTCGCCTGGGGACACCATCAAACAATGATGAATCGGCAAAAAGAACTCTCCATTGATCACCAGATTATGTTCGTCGATATAAGCATAATTAGGTATGATGGAACCTGCTATTGAATTTTCAATTGCCATTACGCCATCCGTACTTTTCCCAGTTTCTAAACTAAGCACCAAATCTCTAAAAGACAAGCATTCATCGACCTTAACATCCTTACCAAAAAAGGACTGCGCTACACAATGATGATATGAACCTTTGATTCCTTGTATCGCAACGATCAACTCCCTATTTGTCGATGTGTATTCTGATTGCTCTAAACGATGTATTTGATTTTCTTGTTTCACTTGTGCGTTGTCTATACTTTATTCTACTAAACTCTTTTTATAAAAAAAGTCAAAAAAAAATCCCGATTTGCATCGGGATTCAACTATTTATATCTTAAAATATGTATTTACATAGCAATCCCGATCCTACTTTTATAATAAAAGAAGATAAAATAAAATCGGTTCCAAGTAAATACGTTATTCATGTCGTTACTATTAATATGGCTAAGTTAGACAAAAGCGGTGATTTTAAAAATCTTTTTATAGCTTTTTCAATATTTCTTTAAATAATAATGATTTTGCCAAAAAAAATGAAGATTTAATGGTTTATCATAATTAAAAACACCGTTTAACTAGTAAGTCTTTATTATTTCAAACACTAACAAACGTTTGTATAAGATAGTAAATGAAGAGGTTACACTAAAAAAGAGTGAGAATACAAGGCTTAAAAAGCAAATCCCACGCTATGAAGTGGGATTTAGTATTACTTATATTTTAGTAATGTCTATTTAATTACATTGAGCTCCTTACCTATCTTTGTAAATGCAGCAACTGCTTTTTCAAGATGTGCTCTATCATGTGCAGCGGATAATTGCACTCTGATCCTTGCTTTTCCTTTAGGCACCACTGGATAGAAAAATCCGATAACATAAATACCTTCTTCAAGTAATTTAGTAGCAAATTCCTGAGCTAGTTTTGCGTCATAAAGCATAACCGGTACAATAGGATGATCTCCCGGTAAAATATCAAAACCTGCCTTAGTCATTTCTGAACGGAAGTATTTGGTGTTTTCTTCTAATTTGTCTCGCAATGCTGTAGAGGAACTTAATAGATTCAAAACTTTTATTGATGCCCCTACAATAGAAGGCGCAAGCGTATTAGAGAAAAGATATGGTCTGGAACGTTGTCTCAACATATCCACGATCTCTTTTCTGGCTGCAGTAAAACCGCCGGAGGCTCCACCAAGTGCTTTACCGTAAGTTCCGGTAATGATATCCACTCTACCCATTACATTTTTATACTCGTGCGTTCCTCTTCCTGTTTTTCCTAAAAACCCTGTAGAATGGCATTCATCAATCATCACCATAGCTTCATACTTATCTGCCAGATCACATATTTTATCCAATTGGGCGATGGTTCCATCCATAGAAAAGGAGCCATCCGTAACTATAAGTATTCTTCTGCTACCTTTAGCCTCTTTTAATTTCTCTTCTAGATCTGCCATATTATTATGGTCATACCTAAATCGCTTGGCTTTACATAATCGAATTCCGTCAATAATAGAGGCGTGATTTAAAGCATCAGAAATAATAGCATCTTCTGGGCCAAGTATCGGTTCAAATAATCCACCATTAGCATCAAACGCAGCAGCATACAAGATACAATCTTCCATACCCAAGAATTCTGCTGTTTTTCGTTCTAACTCTTTATGTATATCCTGCGTACCACATATAAACCGTACGGATGACATTCCATAGCCGTGGCTATCTATAGCTTCTTTACCCGCTTCAATGACATCGGGATGAGAGGATAAACCTAAGTAATTATTAGCACAAAAGTTTAATACATCTTTAGTAGCTGTGGTATCAATTTCTGCACCTTGAGGTGTGGTTATAATTCGCTCTGATTTATATAAGCCGGCTTCTCTAATCTCATCTAATTCTTGTTGAATATCTGCTTTAATGTTAGAAAACATATTTCTTTATTTAGTTTTATTAAAAATGTGTGTTTTAATTTACGGAATTCTACAACAATAGCATTTTGCTATCATCAGATTTTTTCTGGTATTGTTTTTTCAATTCGCTAACCATTACTGAAGTTATCCTTTTAAGGTCATACTTAGGTTTCCAACCCCAATCTATTCTTGCATTAGAATCATCAACCTTTTTAGGCCATTTTTCTGCAATATGCTGCCTAAAGTCTGGTGCGTATGATACTTCAAATTTTGGATACAATTTTTGAATTTCTTCGACCATATCCTGAGGCGCAAAACTTGCTCCGGCCAAATTATATGAGGTTCGTACAGTTATATTTTCTTTGGGAGCTTCCATAAGTTCAATAGTAGCTCTTATAGCATCCTCCATAAATATCATGGGCAACGCTGCATCGGGTTTTAAAAAACATTCAAAAGCTTCGCCATTTACAGCTTTATGATAAATGTCAACTGCATAATCGGTAGTACCTCCACCAGGTAGCGATTGATAACCAATAACTCCAGGATATCGAATAGATCGTACATCTAATCCATATTTTAAGAAGTAATATTGTCCCCAATTTTCTCCCGCCGCTTTGCTTATTCCATAAACAGTAGCAGGATTAAGGTACGCTTCATCGGTAGTACAATTAAGATCTGCTCTATCACCAAACACAGCAATAGAACTGGGGTAAAATACTTTTTGCACATTATTCAAACGAGATACTTCTAAAACATTAAAAAATGTTTTCATATTAATATCCCAAGTTTGTAGCGGATTCTGTTCCCCTTTCGCAGATAGAATAGCTGCTAAATGATAAATCTGGTTAACCTTATGTGCTTTAACTACATCGTCTATTTTGTTTTGATCCGTAGCGTCAATGACTTCAAATAATCCAGTGGATTGTTTCGGTTTTTGTAAATCAGAGGCTATAACATTTGCTTCTCCATATTTCTTTCGTAGCTCTGGTATTAATACCGAACCTAATTGACCATTAGCGCCAATAACCAAAATTTTCGTGTCCATATTCCGATTTTAATTACACTTCGTGTTTATTACGGGCAAAATTACGGTTTTATTATGCTAAAAAATGTTAAACACGATTACTGCAGTAAATATTATTGAATAAAGAGAATATATCCATTATTTTTACGGCATACATTTAACCCATTTCAATTTTGAAGTAATTCTTTTTCTTATGGAGCAATTAGACCAAATCGACAGAACTATTTTAAGAATTTTACAAAAAGATTCTAAAAAGACGGCCAAGGAAATCGCTAAGATTCTTAACCTAACAATTTCTCCAGTTTATGATCGCATTCGTAGATTAGAAAAGCAAGGGGTCATACAAAAATATGTGGCTATCTTGGATAAAAAATTAATTGACCGTTCAGTAACCACTATATGCCAAGTATCCATGCGCTATCATAATGAAGCTTTTATCGAAAAATTTGAAGAACAAATTCAAGCACTTGATGAAGTACAGGAATGTTATCATATGGCCGGCCAGGTAGATTTTATTTTAAAAATTCATACGAAAAGTTTAGAAGGGTATCACGAATTTGTAAAAACGAAACTGTCTAAAATCGAAAATATAGGTGTTTTGAATAGTGCCTTTGTCTTAAAAGAAATTAAACACACCTCAGCTTTTTATATATAACCTACAATAATTACTAATCGTTTATGTTTAGGTAACTAAGGGTATTTCCTTATTTTTGAAAAAAATTTTTATGTCCATTAAAGTTTCCAGCATTATTAAAAGCTATAAGGATCAAAAAGCATTGGATGGTATTTCATTTGCCATTGAAAGAGGTGAGATTGTAGGTTTTCTGGGGCCCAACGGAGCAGGAAAATCAACGTTAATGAAAATATTGACCACCTACCTTAAGCCTACTGAAGGAAACGCTAATGTTGCGGGGTACAACGTCACTACCGAACCCATAGAAGTTCAGCGCCGTATCGGTTATCTGCCAGAACATAATCCATTATACGTAGAGATGTACGTGCGAGAGTACCTTGCATTTTGTGGAAGTGTATTTGCAGTTACTAAAGAACGCATTGAAGAGGTAATCGAGCTAACCAAGTTGACACCTGAAGCGAATAAAAAGATTGATCAACTATCTAAAGGGTATCGACAACGGGTTGGTTTAGCCGCAGCCTTATTGCACGATCCTGAGGTATTAATTTTAGACGAACCTACTACAGGTTTAGATCCAAAGCAAATTTTAGAAATTAGAGATTTAATTACACAAGTAGGAAAAACCAAAACTGTCTTTTTATCTACCCATATCTTGCAAGAAGTAGAAGCAATTTGCGAGCGAGTAATCGTTATAAATAAAGGAAATATTGTTGCTGATAAAAACCTAAAAGATCTAATGGAAAACACAGCTCAAATCATAGAGGTGGAGTTTGATTATCGGGTGGAAGAAGCATTTTTGTTGCGCTTAAAGAATGCCAAGGAGGTTGTTAATGTAAGTGGATTTGTTTACCATATTACCTTTGACACAAATACAGATATGCGACCTTTAGTATTTGATTTTGCTCATGACAACCAATTGAAAATATTACAGCTCAGCCGAAAGAATAAGAATCTGGAAAGTCTTTTTATGGAATTGACTAATTCATAGCCTTTTACTCAAACCGAAGCCTACCCGTAAAAAATTCTTCAACTTCTATAACTTCAGGGCGATTAACTGCTATAACATCTCCTGTACTTCGGATTTCTCCTCTGATAGCTTGTAAAGGGTTTACAATGATTTTGTTGCTCCCTCGATGAAAAACCCTGACCTCTTGCGCGCTTAGTTCAGCTCCTTCAAAACGACCCGTACCTGAAAAAAAGCCAACAGATAATTCATCAACATTTCCTCTTATGAAAAAGGAGGCAATGTTATTGCCAACTACATTTATCTTTTGACAATTTACGTATAGATTAAACGTACCAGTGGTATACCCAGCATCTTCATTAAAATCTTCGGAAGCCAAATTTAAATTGGAATAAGACAAAACCCCGTCTGATGATATATCAAATTGTGTAGCACTTCGAATTGCTGTAATATTAGGTGCGGTAACAAAAATTGTAGTCTGATTAAAATCTCTTACCAAATTACAGTCATTTGTATTTTCTAAGATCAATCGTCCGTCCACTACAGTTGCTATTACTTCATCAATTAAATTTGCGCCACTTTCAATAATTACAGAGGTTTCATCTGCTTGTTTTAAAACCATTTCTACATTTGGTTTTACCAAAATCCTGGTAAAATTTGGTACAGAAACTTCTCGTCGCACTACATCACCTGTACGCTGAAAACAATCCGGAGCATTTTCATTATCACAACTTAAAAACATAAGTACAATTAATACATAACTTAGCTTTCTCATAATCGATATCCTATTGAAAATTCTACGGCTTCAGCCTTTGCGGCATGTGATCTAACAGATACTCCTCCTATCAGATTTTTTGAAATATAATATTGCAAACCCATTCGGTTATACACATTCCCTTCAAAATCGTAGGGATAGTAAAAATAATACCCTAACTGAGTGAGTATAGAAAGTTTATTAATTCTAAGTTCGTGACCGATAAATGCACCGGCACGTTTTGCGTCCTCATCGCCTGTAGTTCCATCATTAAATCTCCCTGTAGCACGGAAATCAATATAGCGCTCCAAAGCTTTTGAAAAGAAAAGTTCAGCACCAATCTGAATAGCACTTTTTTTATTCAAGCGTTTATCAGCAAAAGCTGTTAACGTCAAAAAAGGTAATTGACCAGAGCCTACCACATCACTTTCATTAATACCGCTTCGAACTAAAAATCCAAAACCCATAGGCTCTGCCCCTTTGACTAACCCCGTTTCTTTAGCTATATAATTCTGATCCGACTGCGCTTCTAAACTATAGGTAATACCAGCATTAAAAATAAATGTGTTGGTGCTTTTATTAGGTGCTTTAAAATTTGCATTAGAATAATGAACCACACCCAATCCTGCCTGTAGTCCGAAACGATCAATCAGATTACTTCTTTTATAATTTAACAAGAAATAAGTACTACTAAGCAAATGAGATCCGTGAGCTATATTTCTAAAATTATCATCAATATGGTAAGGTGTAGCTGTATACGCTATACCCTGCCCCACTCTAAACAATAAGTTCCGGTTAAAAAAATAAAAATTATAATGTAGATAAAGTCCTGCAGCACTACCTAAAAACTCATTATCTAAATCATTATAAATAAAAGAAGCTCCATAATCTGGGTAGTTATATAAGCGTTGCCATTCTTTTTCACCATAGGTTTTTCGTTGAGCGGCTACAATTAAACCAGAGGGATGCCCTGTTATTAAATGTGTAATATCTGGATTATGCTTTAGTATGGTTCCGTAGAAATTATGTACGTCTAATGTTAAAGCAGACTTCGGTTCTTGCGCAAACAAAAACCCGGAGCAAATCATTAAAAAGAACAGTACTCTCTTTATCATCGGGCAAAAGTAACAATAGATTTAAAACATCATATAGAAAAGCAAAAAGAATTATCCTAGGGTAACTGTGTACAAACTGAAGTTGACACTTAATTTGCAAGGTTTTATTTTTTTATACTATCTTTGAATACTTAAAGGGAAAAATCAATTTATTAATTATAAGGTGTCTCAATTCCACTTATGAGACCAATTCCTTTTTTATTTCCGCTATACCCAAAAAGCAACGCTGAAGAGCGCTGTTAAATCAATTAGTTTTTTTATTAACCCAAATCGTAAGAATAATGACTTACAAAAAACTATTCCCTATCCTAGGGCTATTGATGGTATTGAGTGTACAAGCCAAAGAAAAAGAAAAATCATCCAAAACACCAACCCAAAAAACTGTACTAGTCGCAGATCACGTCGTTACTGTGAACACTAACGTAACAGGTTGCTTATTATCCGTTGACACTCCTACCGGTATTGAGGGATTTAGAGTTTGGCCTAACCCTCTAGAAAACAAACAAGGTATCATTCAATTTCCAGCCAATTTTGATAAAGTTGAAGTATCTGTAGTAAGTTTAACAGGTAAAGTTGTACAGCAACAAACCGTTTACAAAAACAATCCCTCACTTAGTTTAACCAAGTTAAGTATAGGAATGTATTTAGTAAAATTTAAACACGAAAAGAACACGGCTGTTTATAAACTTATTATTGACTAACCAAACCTACTTTACTTATGAAACCTTTACAATCTTGCTTATATATGGGGCTTATACTTTTTAGCACCTATATCACCGCTCAACAAAACATTACTGCAGGCACTAATGAAACCATTGAATTAAGAGCTAGTCAATTAGAAAGCAATCAAGACATACAATGGCAGACTTCTACCAATAATCAAGAATGGAGCGACTTAGCACAGGGAGATGCCATGAATATTACGGTTACCCTAAACAATTTGCCCGTTTACTTTAGAGCTAAAATTACAGATACCGAGTGTTCAGAAGCTATCTTTTCTGAACTGATAACGGTGGAATCTCCAAGCTCAGATAAACTATATTGGTCAGACCCTAATACCTGGGGGACAGATGGAAAACCTCAAGCCGGAGATGTTGTGGTTATCCCTGAAGATAAGTTCATCTATCTCGATGAAGACACCCCAGATTTAGCTTCATTAACTATACGTGGAGGACTTAAATTTGAAGATCAAGATGTAACACTAACTAGTGGTTATGTATTTATAAACGGCGGAAGTCTTATCGTTGGAACCGAAAGTGAGCCTTTTGCAAATAAAGCGATTATAACTTTAAATGACACCAATACTGATACCAATATCATGCAGCACATGGGTACTCGCGGCATCATTGTCGCTAATGGAGGGGTATTGAACTTACATGGCCAATCACCAACAGTAACTTGGACCAAGTTAAATGCCCACGCTACTGATGGTGCAACTCAACTAACCTTGGCAGAGAACGTAGATTGGAGTGTAGGGGACGAAATTGTAATTGGACCAACAGATTATTATGAAGCAGATGATGGAAATTCAATAACACAGCGTTTTTCTATCGCCGCTGTCAATGGTAATCAAATAAGCTTGAATAGTCCCTTGCAAAGTTTTCATTGGGGTATGCTGCAGTACGCCACTGCCGATGGAATCAGTTTATCCCCAGGACACTCTATGCCAGCCCAAACGGGGGATTTTCTTTATGGGTTACAACCTACCAACCCAACCGTACTAGATGAACGAGCTCCTATTGGAAATTTAACCCGAAATATCGTCATACAATCACCTGATGATGCGCTATGGCAAAATGAAAGGTTTGGAGCGCATATTATGGTGGGTCACGATGCAAGTGCCTATATAGAAGGTATTGAAATCAAAAGAGCAGGACAGCGTGGTAGACTTCGTAGGTATCCTGTACATTGGCACATGCTGAGCTATAGCGGTTCTCAAACCCTTGAGGATGCTACCGGACAATACTTAAAAAATTCTACGATAAACACCTCTGCCAATCGAGGCGTAGTTGTTCATGGTACCAATGGATTGCTTATTAAGAATAATATAGTTTTCGATGTCAAAGGTCACGCGATATTCACCGAAGATGCAGCCGAGAGAAGAACCGTTTTTGATGGCAATCTTGTATTAAAAGTGAGAAATCCTTTGCCTGAGTTTGCATTGAAAAATCATGAATTAAGAGGACACGCTCGAGGCTCCTCTGGTTTTTGGATAAGTAACCCTGATAACACTACTATCAACAATCATATTGCTGACATTGAAGGTGCTGGGTACTGGTTAGCATTTCCTGCACATCCATTTGGCAGTTCCTCACAGGCGCAATATGAAGATGGATTAATTATGAATCCCCGAAGAATGCCTTTTGGAGTTTTTGAAAACAACACAGTACATACCGTTAATGGTCACGGTTTTCATAATGACAATCCAGAAATTGACGAAGATGGTAATACTGGGGATAGCGGATTTAAAGATTATATCTCTGATGCTACAGGAAGAAACAATGTATGGCCAAGAACCACCTGGCAACGTTTTGATATCAAAGGCTTAAAAATATGGAAAACTCGTGGGATATGGGAGCGAGCGAGCTATCTCAATGCCATAGAAATCACTGCAGCAGACAATTACAATAAGTTTTTTTCAGGATCTGGTGAAAATGGTTTAATCATAGGCGGCTTGATAATAGGACGAAGTGAAAATCACGGAATGAATGCCTCTAATCATAACAACAAGCCCACACCTGCAGCTTTTGCCAGTTATCATCATACCTTTAGTTTACAAGGCAACCAAATCATAAATTTTCCTGCTACACTTGGTGAGGAATCTGGAAGCTTTTCTACCTTCGATTACTACTTAAGACCTGTTGAAAAAGGGCATTGGCTCACTAATGGAAATCGCTTGATTAATAGTCATCCTGGTTTGAAGCTTTCGGCAGCAGAAGGCTGGGGTTTAAACAGAGTTGACCCAGATCAACCTCATTTTAATCTTGCCGGTGCTTTATGGGATCCCAAGGGTTTCTGGGGACCAGAAAATAATTACTTGGTCTTTGACAGGCCTTTTTATACCTATGGTCATCAAACCTATACGCAAAACAATAATCCAGAAGGATATCAAGGTGTTAGTGTAGCTGGTCCATTCTACGGATTTGATGATACGATAATTAATGCTATAAATGGAACAACCGACAATCGAACTACCATGGTATTTACCCGATATGATGATAACCTTAATCAAATAGATCAATTTACACTTTACCAAAACCAAAGTGATTTACTTCAGCATATGAAAGATTTTGCAGCCCAAAAAGGAGGTATTTATGAAGTAAATTATCCTGATCTGGATGAACCTTTTTATATTAAAATAGGAAGTGTAACCAACTTCCTATCTGAAGAAGATGAAGTTGTAATTGCTGTAGAATATACAGGAGATAAAGATGCCGAAGTCGTCGCTTCTCGCCAACATGTTGACAATGACATTATACACGAATACCAACAGGTATCTAGTTTTAGCGAAGTAGTTAACTCCAATACCGAAGCCTTTTGGCAAGACAAACCTAATGATAAGGTTTGGTTAAAAGTAAAGGGAGGTCGTGTAAATGCAGTACTTACAGATATGGACTTTTGGGAAGACTCGGTTTATCAGCAATTTTCAATTCAAATAAGAGAAAACACCAACTAATTTATACTTAACTTCTTAAGAGCACGATCCTAACTAGGTCGTGCGTTTTTTTGCTTTATCAAAAGATAGCGGCTGCTATCTTTTTAATATTATCGGATTTACCCATAGAATAATAGTGTAGAACCGGAGCTCCAAATTCCATCAATTCTTTTGACTGTTGAATCGCGAACTCGATACCTACTTGACGGACTTCTTTGTTGTTTTTACAACTCTCAACCGCCTTTACCAATTCATCTGGTATATCTAATTTAAATACCTGAGGCAACAATTGTAAATGACGCTTAATTGCGATGGGCTTAATACCAGGAATAATCGGTACAGTGATTCCTGCCTTTTTTGCTCTGGTAACAAAGTCAAAATATTTTTTGTTATCAAAAAACATTTGAGTAACCACATAATCAGCTCCTGCTGCCACTTTTTCTTTTAATCTACGAATATCCGAATCCATAGAAGGAGCCTCCATATGTTTCTCTGGATATCCAGCAACTCCAATACAAAAATCAGACTTGTTATCAGTCTCAATTACTTCATGTAGAAATTGGCCTTTATTCATATTGGTAATCTGTTGTACCAATTCATTAGCGTAGGCGTGCCCACCTTTAGTTGGTGTAAAGTATTTTTCCTCTTTCATAGCGTCTCCGCGAAGTGCCATCACATTTTGGATTCCTAAATAGTGGCAATCTACCAACAAGTATTCCGTTTCTTCTTTGGTAAAACCACCACATAATACGTGAGGTATGGTATCTACCTCATATTTATGTTTTATGGAAGCGCAAATCCCAACGGTACCCGGCCGCATACGAGTTAATTTTTTATCTAACAAGCCATCCCGATCGATATAGATATATTCTTCTCTAGAGGTGGTGACATCAATAAAAGGCGGTTTAAATTCCATTAAAGGATCTATATTATCGTATAACTCCTTTATGCTTCGGCCTTTTTGAGGAGGAATTAATTCAAATGAAAAAAGTGTTTTGCCTTTAGCTTGCTCAATATGATCGGTTACTTTCATGCAATTGGTTTAATATGTTTAATGTCTTTTTTCGTGATTAATGGTCTGCTATATTCGGTCTCAACCATTTTGAAGCATACTCATAAGTGATTCCTTTACGTTTCGCAAAATCCTTTACCTGATCTTCTTTAATTTTACCCAACCCAAAATATCTAGCCTCAGGATTAGCAAAATAATAGCCTGATACGGAAGCGGCTGGCCACATCGCCAAACTTTCGGTCAAGGTTACGCCAATATTATCCTCCACTTGGAGCAGATCCCAAAGGGTTACTTTTTCGAGATGATCCGGACAAGCTGGATACCCAGGAGCCGGACGAATGCCTTTGTATTCTTCTTTGATCAATTGTTCGTTGGTAAGCGTCTCTTTTGATGCATAGCCCCAATCTTTTGTACGCACCTTTTGATGCAAAAACTCAGCAAAAGCTTCAGCTAATCGGTCTGCTAGAGCCTTGATCATAATCGCATTATAATCATCGTTAGCAGCTTCAAATTGATTCGCAAGCGCTTTTGTTCCAAAACCAGCCGTAACACAGAAGCATCCGATATAATCCTTTATCTTTTTCTCTTTGGGAGCAATAAAATCAGCTAAAGCAATATTCGGCTTTCCTTGATATTTTTTTAATTGCTGCCGAAGTGTCCTAAAAACCGTTTGATCACCTTCATACCTTACTTCTATATCATCATCATTAATGGTATTCGCCTCAAATAAACCATACACTGCTTTGGCTGTTAGCAATTTTTCTTGGATCACCCTTTTCAATAAAATCTGGGCATCCCTAAATAATTCAGAAGCCTGTTCTCCTACTACACTATCGTGTAAAATTTCAGGATATTTACCGTGTAAGTCCCAAGACCTGAAAAAAGGAGTCCAGTCGATATAAGCGAGTAAATCTTCCAGGTTTTGCTCTTCTATAACCTGAATACCCAAGGTAGTGGGTTTATGGATTTCTGCTTTAGACCAATCAATTGTAAATTTATTGGCTCTAGCTTCCTCAATCGATAAGTATTCTTTTTTCTTAGTTCTTTTTAAGAATCCATCTCTGAATTTATCATATTCTTGTTTTAGATCGCTACTATATTTTTGACTATTTGCTTTATTCAAAAGGTCTCCAACAACTGTCACTGCCCTTGATGCATCGTTAACGTGGACCACAGCATTTTTATACTCTGGATCAATTTTTACTGCAGTATGTGCTTTGGATGTAGTGGCGCCACCAATAAGTAATGGAATTTTTAAGTTTTTTCGCTCCATTTCCTTTGCTAAAAACACCATTTCATCCAAAGAAGGCGTAATCAATCCACTAAGACCTATTATATCTACTTGTTCTTTTATCGCTGTTTCTATAATTTTTTCAGGCGGTACCATTACACCCAGGTCGATTATTTCATAATTGTTGCAAGCTAGGACAACGGAGACTATATTTTTACCAATATCGTGTACATCCCCTTTAACAGTAGCAATTAGAACTTTGCCTGCAGTACCATTCCCTTGGTCTGATTGCGGCATCTTCTTTTTGTGTTCTTCAATAAAAGGCAGCAAATAGGCTACTGCCTTTTTCATCACCCTAGCCGATTTTACTACTTGTGGCAAAAACATTTTACCAGAACCAAATAAGTCTCCTACTACATTCATTCCTGTCATTAAATGACCTTCTATAACCTCAATGGGTTTCGATACGCTTTTTCGTGCTTCTTCAATATCCTCAAGAATATACTGATCGATTCCTTTAACTAAAGCTCTGGTGATACGCTCTTGCAGACTGTCCTCTCTCCAAGAAAGATCTACTACTTTTTCCTTAGCTGTACCTTTTACAGTTTCTGCGAAATCCAATAATCGCTCAGTTGCATCGGGTCTTCTATCTAAAACCACATCTTCAACATGTGCTAATAAGTCTTTAGGGATATCATCATACACCTCGAGCATGGTTGGGTTTACAATCCCAATATTCATTCCCGCTTTTATGGCGTGATACAGAAAAACAGAGTGCATTGCCTCTCTAACTACATTATTTCCCCTGAAGGAGAATGATACGTTACTCACTCCGCCACTAACACTACAATAAGGCAAGTTTTGTCGTACCCATCGGGTCGCTTCAATAAAATCTACTGCATTTCTTCTATGCTCTTCCATCCCAGTAGCCACTGGGAATATATTCAAATCAAATATGATATCCTCTGGAGGAAAATGAACCCGGTTAACTAAAATATCATATGATCTTTTTGCAATTTCAATCCTTCTATCATAATTATCTGCTTGTCCGATTTCATCAAAAGCCATAACTATGACAGCTGCTCCGTATCGTTTAATCGCTTTAGCTTGATTCACAAAGGTTTCTTCACCCTCCTTCAAACTAATAGAATTTACGACACATTTTCCCTGTACCACCTGTAATCCTGCTTCAATAATTTCCCATTTGGAACTATCGATCATTATTGGTACTCTGGCAATATCAGGTTCTGAAACCACCAAATTCAAGAATTTAACCATAGCCTCTTTACCATCGATGAGTCCATCATCCATATTTATATCAATGATCTGAGCACCTCCTTCTACCTGCTCTCTTGCTATGGAAAGGGCTTCTTCATATTTATCTTCTTTAATTAATCGAAGAAATCTACGTGACCCCGCCACATTAGTACGTTCACCAACATTTACAAAATTAGACTCTGGTGTAATGACCAGTGGTTCCAGTCCTGAAAGTTTCATATATCTAGCTTCTGTAGTGCTCATATAATTACTTCTTTTGAAGTAGTTCTAGGTTTATAGTCCTTTACCATATCTGCTATAGCCCTAATATGCTCTGGAGTAGTTCCACAACAGCCTCCAACAATATTGATCAACTTTTTATCGAGATATTCTTTGATTTGAGATGTCATTTGATCTGGAGTTTGATCATATTCCCCAAAAGCATTGGGCAAGCCTGCATTAGGGTGTGCAGATATTGCAAAATTTGATTTGCGTGCCAAAACGTGCAGATAAGGCGTTAATTGGCTTGCTCCTAAGGCACAGTTTAACCCTACGGATAGTAAAGGTACGTGAGAAATAGAAATTAAAAAGGCTTCAGCAGTTTGACCCGATAAGGTTCTGCCACTTGCATCCGTAATCGTTCCGCTAACCATAACCGGTACAGCCACATTCCGTTCTTCCTTGACTTCTTCGATAGCAAATAAAGCTGCTTTTGCATTTAAAGTATCAAATACAGTTTCGACTAACAAGATATCTACTCCTCCATCTAAAAGCGCTTCTACTTGCTGCTTATACGCAACTTTAAGTGCTTCAAAGCTTATAGCTCGATATCCAGGATCATTAACGTCTGGAGACATACTGGCCGTCTTATTAGTAGGGCCGATTGAACCCGCGACAAATCGAGGTTTTTTTGGTTCGTTAGCAGTAAATTCATCAGCTACTTCTTTAGCTATCTTTGCAGATTGATAGTTGAGCTCATACACCAAATCTTCCATTTGATAATCCGCCATGGCAATGGTTGTTCCAGAAAATGTATTGGTTTCTATGATATCTGCACCCGCTTCAAGATATTTACGATGTATCTCTTTAATTGCTTTAGGCTGCGTTAAGCTTAACAAGTCATTATTTCCTTGAAGCGGAACAGGCCAATCCTTAAATCGTTCACCCCTAAAATCGTCTTCAGTAAAGTTATACTGTTGTAGCATAGTACCCATGGCACCATCCAAGATTAAGATTCTATGTTTTAAGATATGTTGTAAATCATCTTTCTTCATTGCTGTATATACATATTAGCTTTGGGTATGTACCCATATTAAAAGCTATCAAGAAAGAATATAAGGAAAGTGCGAGACTTCAGTTTATATTATCTGTTCTCTATGGTTAGAGATAGAATGTAGCACCTTCTTAAAAAACTAAGTATTGAAACCGTTTCATTAAGGGTTGCTAAGGCTTCTAAGGGTCTAGTCCCTCCACCTTTCTTGATAACACATTTTTTTATAAGAACTTAGTAAATAACATTTACTAATATTACACAAAGAAATGACATAGACTAGTGTTATGCAAAAAAATAGTAAAAAACTTAAAGTAATCTTACGTGTTTTCTCGTGTTAAGTCGTCATATAGCTAAATAATATAATAATTTTAGTTGTATCGCTTTAATTACTTAATTGAATTTACATCAACCTTAATATTTTAATGATGATTTTAAAAAAGATAGCCCTTTTAATTGTTTTAATGCTTACTATAAATAGTAACATAGCACAAGAAAAAGAAGTCCCCAATGTGTCTAATAATTACTTAACATTTGACCTTCTACAACCTACTTTTAGTTATGCTCCAAGGTGGACCATTGGTTATTATAGAAGATTTTCAGAAAAAATAGTGCTTGGATTGGATTTTGGTATGGGAGATAAGGCAACAAGTATAGGACTAGCTACAGAAGGACCTAGTATAGAGGATAATTATTTTAGCATAGAAATATCCCCGGAAATACAATATTTCCTAAAAAGCAACAGAAAAGCTAAATATTTCATCGGTCTTGATTTATCCTACATATACCATAAGGATACCTTTACAAACAGCTATTTTGGTGAAGATCCAAATAATGTAACACGTTTTGACAGCGCTGATTATGAACGAATAAAGTACGCAATGACCTTTAATTATGGTGTCATATTTCCTATTTCGGATCATCTTGGTTTCGTAACTAAAGTAGGGGCTGGGATTAGAAACAGTGAGGTTTCTTTTACCAACATTCAAAACCCAAGAAGTGACGTCGTAGAAGAATCTCTTTTGAGTTTTATTTCCGATTATAGAAGAGCGGCTGGAAATGATTTAGGGATAGCCCTTAGTCTGGATCTCAAATTCGTTTACCGATGGTAGTTTAAGACTCTGGAGCTAATTCAACTTCAAGTCCATCTAATTCTTCTGTAATAGGAATTTGACAGCCTAATCGGCTGTTATCCTCTACATAAAAAGCTTCGGCTAACATTAAATCTTCATCATCGCTCATTTCTGGTAATTGATGATCAGAAATAATGTAGCACTGACAAGATGCACACATAGCCATACCTCCGCACGTACCTTCAACAGGGAGTTCATACGCCTTACAAACTTCCATAAGATTCATATTCATATCAGTAGGGGCTTGTACCTCGTGGACCACTCCTTCTCTATCTTTAATTTTTATAGTTACATCGGACATGCGTGCTTCTTTTATAAAAAATCCCCGCAAATATACCTAAAGTTTGGTACGTATTGCGGGGTATATATAAACTTTATCGTTCTAGTTAATAGCCTTAACCACTTCTTTTTTGGCTTCCTTCTTTGTTCCATCAAAACCTTGAACACCACCTACTGTGGTATACTTCATTACATATTTCTTATCCGGAAATATACGTTGATAAGCACTTTGGCACATAATGGCCGCTTCGTGAAAACCTGAAAGAATCAACTTTAACTTACCGGGATAGGTATTCACATCACCTATAGCGTAAATACCTGGTATATTGGTTTGGTAGTCGTAAGCGTTATTAACTTTGATCGCATTTTTTTCAATCTCTAATCCCCAATTCGCTATAGGTCCTAATTTTGGAGACAATCCAAAAAGTGGAATAAAATGATCCGTAGCTAAATGCATTTCACCTTTGGTCTTATGATGTATCCCTACGCCTGTTACATGATCTTCTCCCTTTAGCTCTTTAACCTCCGCCTCAGTAATTAAGTTTACTTTACCAAGTTTGGATAATTCCGCAACTCTTTCAACGGAATCTAAAGCACCTCTAAACTCATTTCTTCGGTGTACCAATGTCACCTCGCTTGCCACTTCGGCTAAAAAAATCGTCCAATCCAGCGCTGAATCTCCGCCTCCTGCAATAACCACTTTTTTATCGCGATACACTTCAGGATCTCGGATAATGTAGGCGACTCCTTTATCTTCAAAATCCTGGATGTTAGGAATAGGAGGTTTCCGGGGCTCAAAAGATCCTAATCCTCCGGCTATAGCAACTACAGGAGCATTGTGCTTAGTTCCTTTGTTTGTGGTTACTAAAAAGGTGTCATCTTCAAGCTTTTCAATAGTTTCAGCACGTTCGCCAAGGGTGAACCCTGGGCTAAACGGTTTGATTTGTTCCATTAAATTGTCCACTAACTGGCCTGCCATAATCTCAGGAAAACCAGGAATATCATATATAGGTTTTTTAGGATAAATTTCTGCACACTGCCCTCCGGGCTGTGGCAATGCATCTATTAAATGTGTTTTAAGTTTTAATAATCCTGCCTCAAAAACAGTGAATAAACCTGTTGGTCCAGCTCCGATAATTAAAATATCCGTCTTAATCATGTTCCACTTCTTTTTTCTCTATTAATCCTTTGGTGAATTCATTAAGCGTCTCCACTTTTTGTTCAAAATCACCTTTTATTGTCTTTCTATATTCATTTAAGTTTTTGACCAGATCATCAATATTATCTGGAATAACTTCTTCAAAAAACTGTCTTAGTCTTTTCGCTGTTGTAGGAGATTTACCATTAGTCGAAATGGCCACCTTAACATTACCCTTAGTCACAATACCACCCATGTAAAAATCGCAATACGGAGGATTATCAGCTACATTGACTAAGATACTTCTTTTCCTACAATCGTGATAAACTTTTTCGTTTACCACGGGTTGATCTGTTGTAGCAATAACAATATGCTTCTTTTTCAAATAACGCCTATGATACTTTTTCGTTACCATGGTAATCCCGAATTTTTTTGCCAATGCTACTGTATTCGGTCGGTACATTGGAGCTACCATGGTCACATTAGCATCTGGACTCGACTTTAGCAAAAAAGTTAATTTCTCCTCTGCTACATTACCACCACCAACTATAAGAACTTCTAAATTTTTTACTTTTAAAAAAATAGGATATAAATTGTTTCTCTCTTCCATATTCTTTCTCATCTAACTTCAGAAGATACAATTTCTTCCTTATAATGTTCCAAAATATCAGCCACCACTGTTCGTTGTTTAACAACTTCTCCAATAACAATAATCGCTGGTGCTTTAAGATTATTTTCTTCGACTATCGACAAAATCGTATCTACCGTACCTATACCAAACCGTTCATTTTCAGTCGTTCCATTCTGAATCACGGCTACCGGCAGCTCGTTTTTATTTTGGTCAGCAAAGATACGAACTATTTTATTGAGCTTACCCATACCCATCAAAATTACCACAGTAGCATTAGATTGCGCTGCGAGATACACATCCTGGGACAATTGATGATCCTTGGTGGTTCCTGTAATCACCCAGAAACTTTCTGAAGATCCACGTTTAGACAGTGGGATACCGCGATAGGCTGGTACGGCTAATGCAGAAGAAATACCAGGTACCATTGCTGCAGCTACATTATGCCTGCTAGCGTAATCCATCTCTTCAGCCCCGCGACCAAATATAAAAGGGTCTCCGCCTTTGAGTCGAACTACATGACCGTGAGAATAGGCTCTTGCAACGATGAGTTCATTTATCTGCTCCTGCTGATAGCTATAACAACCTTTTCGCTTGCCGACAAAAATATGTTCTGCGTCCGAGGCATATGCTAATAATTCTCTATTAATTAAGGCATCGTACAATACTACATCAGCAGTTTGTAATGCTTTAATGGCTTTTAAGGTAATTAAATCAGGATCTCCAGGACCTGCCCCAACTACTGTTAGCCTGGGTGTTTTTTGTGCAATCATCACTTATTTGTTTTTCTATGTTTGGACCAGTTATCCATTTTCTACCTCAGCCATTCTATAGTGCTGTACCTGCTCCAAAAATTTGGAGGCTGTCTCTATGTATCTTAAAGCAAACTCCTCAGTAGGAGGATTTTTCTTCATTTCATAAACTTTTGAAGCAAAGGATTCCTTTAATGTTACTTTACCAGAAGTGACAAAAACTTCATCAAATTGAGAAACAATACCAGCGTGAGTGTTTGTTTTTATATTTTCTGCGATCAATAGTGCTTTTGCAGAGTTTATCAATGCACTATATGCGTGGTAAATTGCATCTGAATACACTTTATTAGCAAATGAAGCCTTTGCATTATCTATTTTCTCTTCACTTTCTAAAAATAAAGTAGCCACAAGATCAATAACAACACCTGCACACTCCCCTACACCAATAGCTTTAACATACTTTTCTTCATTTCCCCAATCAATAAAATCGTCAGGTGTTAAATTATCTACTGAAGAAAGGTCAGTTAGCAATTCATAAAAATACATTTGACCTTTATCCTGATAATACTTCATAAAGGTTTTATCCTCCGCATTCGCTTCAAAATCATTTAGAATTCTTCTCAAAGCTTCAGGTCCACGTTTACTTGGAATTTTTACCACCTTGTCCGCAAATTGACCTTTACCATTTCCTAAATTACCACCACCCAAAAGTACCTGCAAGGCAGGAGCAACCAGTTTATCCTTGGTGCGGATTGACATGCCCTGAAAACCAATATTAGCCATACTATGCTGTCCGCAAGCATTCATACAACCACTTATTTTGATTACTAGATCATCCTTATCCAAGTATTGAGGGTATTCGGCTTTGAGAATTCTTTCCAATTCTGCTGCGATACCAGTACTACTGGCGATACCCAAATTACAGGTATCAGTTCCCGGACAGGCCGTAATATCAATAGCTTTATTGTAACCTGGATCAACAAATCCTAATTTTTGAAGTTCCTGGTAAAACAACGGAAGTAAATCTTGGTTCACAAAAGGAATCAAAATGTTTTGTCTAAGCGACAACCTAATTTCACCAGCGGCATAGTTCTCCACCAAGTCTGCTAATAGTCGTGCTTTATCTGTATAAAAATCTCCGAGTAAAACTTTGATACCTATGGCAACATATCCAGGTTGTTTTTGAGGGATTACGTTGTTTTTTTTCCATAATTCAAAAGCCTTCTCATTTTCTACAGCAACTTCAGGAACGCTATCTGTTTGTACAGGAATTGCAGCTTTATAGCCTACAGCATCAATTTCTATAGTTTGATGCGGTATCGCGGTTTGCTCTTCTTCTACTAATTTTTTAAATGCTTCAACGCCAATATCTTTAATCAAAAATTTCATTCGGGCTTTGGCTCTACTTTTTCGCTCACCGTGTCGATCAAATATTCGTAATACACCTTCCATTAACGGAATTATTTTTTCTGAAGGTAAAAATGAATACAGCTCATCTGCATGTCTCGGTTGAGAACCTAATCCGCCACCTAACATTACTTTAAAACCTCTAACTCCATTGTTGATTTTAGCTATAAAGCCAAGATCGTGCATATAGGATAATCCAGTATCCTGATCTGTTCCAGAAAAGGAAACTTTAAACTTTCTACCCATTTCCTGACAAATTGGATTTCTTAGAAAATAAGAAAAGACGGCATCTGCATAGGGTGATACATCAAACGGCTCGTTTGGATCAATACCTGCGGTTTCAGAGGCCGTTACGTTTCGAACCGTATTACCACAAGCTTCTCGTAAGGTTACATCATCCTTTTCAAGCTGCGCCCATAGTTCTGGAGTTCGATCCAGGCTCACATAATGGATCTGAATATCCTGTCTTGTGGTAATATGTAATCTACCCGTAGAATACTCATCCGCAACATCAGCAATACGTTTTAACTGGTTCGACTTCACTTTACCATACGGCAGTTTAATTCGAATCATTTGTACCCCTTGTTGTCGCTGACCATAAACTCCCCGAGCAAGACGAAGACTGCGGAACTTCTCTTCATCTATCTTTCCGTTGTGAAACAGTTCTATTTTATTGGCCAGTTCAATAATGTCTTTCTCAACAACCGGATTTTCTATTTCTGTTCTAAAACTTTGCATTTTTGTTGCGGTTTGATTCCTTCAAAAAAGGATATAGTTATGACTTTTGTGTAGTAATTTTCAGGCACTACATCAAGGTGATTTTTCTAAATAAAACTATGCGATAAAACCTACTCCCGAAGTGGTATTCGTTTGTGAATCAATTAATATAAAAGATCCTGAAGCTTTGTTATTGCTATATTCATCAAAGGCTAATGGTTTACTGAGTTGAATTTGAACTTTACCAATTTCATTAAGGGCCAAGCTATTTTTTGAAGTATCTTCCCCAGTAAAATCTGTAGCTACACTGCTAAAAATTTCATTAACCTTAGCTAATACTCTAGTACTACCGCTTTGGATAAAGTATTTAGTTCCTGGATTAAGGTTTTTATTGTCCATCCAACAAACCGTAGCGGTAAGTTGCTTATCAACCTTAGGAATTTCATTTGATTTAACGATCATATCACCCCGACTAATATTTACTTCATCCGTTAGGGTAATCGTACAAGAGCTTCCTCTTCCTGCGGCATCAAATTTTTGATCAAAGAAAAATATTTCCTTGATTGTGGAACTAGTCATAGAAGGCAAAATAGTCACCTGATCTCCAACTGAAAGTTCACCTCCATACAATTTACCTGCGTACCCTCTAAAATCATGATATTCATCTTTTTTTGGACGAATAACCGTTTGTACAGGAAATCTTGCTTGTGCCTTTTCGTATACATCCTGTGCATCCAGAGCTTCTAAATGATCTAGAAGTGTTTGGCCTTTATACCAAGACATATTATTTGAATTTTCAACCACATTATCTCCATTAAGCGCACTAACGGGTATAAAAGTGATATGCTGGTCCTGATAATCACTTTTATCAATTAAATTTTGAAAATCTGCTTTTACTTTTTCAAAATTATCTTTAGCATAATCCACCAAGTCCATCTTATTTACGGCCACAATAACATCTTTTACTCGCAATAGGTTGTTAATGAAAAAGTGTCGATAGGTTTGTTCTACAACACCTTTTCTGGCATCTACCAAAATTATTGAAGCTTGAGAAGTTGAGGCTCCGGTAACCATATTCCTGGTGTACTCTACGTGACCTGGAGTATCAGCAATGATATAGCTCTTTTTTCCGGTTGAAAAATAAATATGGGCTACATCAATTGTAATCCCTTGCTCTCGCTCAGCAACTAACCCATCCGTGGCCAAAGAAAAGTCTAAATAATCGAATCCATTAGCTTTACTTTTGGCTTCAATTGCCTGTAATTTATCCGTGGTTAATGATTGGGTGTCGTATAATAATCTACCTATCAATGTACTCTTACCGTCATCTACGCTACCTGCTGTTGCTATTTTTAATACTTGCATCTTAGTTTTTTTAATACGCCTGTTCTGGCTTTTGGTAATCGTTTTTACAATTCTTTAGATTTAAAAATATCCTTGTTGCTTGCGTTTTTCCATAGCAGCTTCAGATCTTTTGTCGTCGATTCTTGCACCACGTTCGGATATTTTAGAGTTTCTAATCTCTTGAACTACTTTTTCAATCGTAGTAGCATCTGATAAAACTGCTGCTGTGCAGGACATATCTCCAACGGTTCGAAAACGTACCATACGCTCCTCTACGATCTCATCATCTTCGCGATGTACTACGCTATCTTCCGCAGACCAAATCATACCGTCTCTGAAAAATGTTTTGCGCTTATGCGCAAAATAAATTGATGGGATCTCTATTTGTTCCTTTTTTATGTAGTTCCAAACATCCAGTTCTGTCCAGTTACTTATTGGAAATACTCTTACATTTTGACCTAATTCTATTTTACCGTTAAGATGATCAAACAATTCTGGGCGTTGATTTTTTTCATCCCATTGCCCAAAATCGTCGCGTACAGAAAAGATTCGTTCCTTAGCTCTCGCTTTCTCTTCATCCCTACGCGCTCCACCAATGGCGGCGTCAAACTTAAACTCTTCTAAAGCATCTAATAAAGTCGTCGTTTGTAGTCCATTGCGACTTGCATATTTTCCTTTTTCTTCAATAACTTTTCCCTGATCAATAGAGTCTTGCACTTTTCTAACAATCAATTCTACCCCCAATTCTTTTACCAGCTTGTCTCTAAAAGCTATGGTTTCAGGAAAGTTATGCCCGGTATCAATATGTAAAAGTGGAAATGGAATTTTAGCCGGAAAAAATGCCTTTTGTGCAAGTCGCACTAGTGTAATTGAATCCTTTCCGCCAGAAAATAATAAAACAGGTCGTTCAAATTGTGATGCTACTTCCCTGAAGATGTAAATCGCCTCACTTTCCAAAGCGTTTACTTCCAATATTTGACGTTCTTTATTTTTTATTTCTGTTTTTTCAATGACTTCCATAGCCTATTATTTCTTATTTCTAATTTATTATAGCTTAATTAGTATGTAAACCACATTCTCTATTTTCTAAAACTTTCGTTGGATCAAAGTATTTGAACTCATTTGGCAGGTTATTTTCTTTTAAGTATGCATCCAAGGCATCATCTGAATAGTGATAAAATGGACTTACCTTGAGTGTTCCATCTTTACTTACACTTAAAATATCCAGTGAGTCCCTTAAAGCCGTTTGCCCTTTTCTTAAGTTGGTAAACCATACATCTGGTTTGAAATCCTCCATAGCTCTTTTGAAGGGTTCCAGTTTTACCTGTTCTGTAAACGCCTTATGCATAGGATCATCTATATCCGGAATACCCATAATTTCATTTCGATGTGCAACGGTTTGTTTTGGTACATATAATTTTATATTCAAACTTAATTGATCTATTAAAACCCCTGCGTGCCGGTAGGTTTGAGGTGTGTTATAACCTGAATCACACCAGATTACCGGTATTTCTTTTGAAGCATTAACAGCCACATAAAGTATAGCTGCTTCATAAGGCCTGAAATTAGTGGTAACTACTGGGCGCTTTGCTTTTGCAATTGCCCATTTTGCAATTTCTAGCGGAGACTTCTCTCTAAAATTTTTATTTAATTGTTCGATTTCTTCTTTTGTAAAGTCCATCTATATGAAATTTAGTGCGTTTTTTATTTCTACTTGCCCCATTTAATTCGATTCCAGATTCGCTCATGAAAAAAATAAAGCAGCATCTTAGTTATAAAATCAATAGAAGCGATTGAAGACGCCAATACCAATTCTCCTGTGAACAGGTAAGAAACAATCAAGGTATCTAATGTGCCGATAACACGCCAACTGACTGCCTTGGCAATACTACGTATAGGACTTTCAGAAGTACTATCTTCTTCATAAGATGTCTTTTTTGTTCCTACCTTATCTAATATCATTTGGTCTACAATCATTATATAATTCTTTTTAATACTAATACCCTATCGAATTAATAGGGTATGCAACAAATGTAAGTATTAATTTTTATTATCCTACCAATTTAGTAGAGAATTATTTTCAATTATTTGATTTTTATGAATAGAACAAGAAAATCGAGTTATAATCGTTAATAATTAAAATGTCCCCTGCTTTTTGCCAAAAGATACTTTTATAAAAAGGGAACAATTCAGTTTTTTTTATATTTTACCTTGAATTTTAATAACTCAATTATGATGAAAAACATTAATTATTTTGTATTACTACTTTTAATTGTAACCTCATTTGGGTGTAGTAGTGATGATGACGGAACGTTAACTGTTGATGAATCCTTAATACCGGGAACTTGGGAAGTCACTAGTGTCGTATCGAATGATGGACGCTTTTCTGGAACAGTTGAAAATATTCCAATCACTGGAAGTTTTACCGCAGAAGGTAAAAATTATACCGCTGTAATAACTTTTGTTGAAGGTACTGGCGAAGCTGCCAATACCTATACCAGTACGGGCGGTTTTAGCTTAGATATTACGGTTCAGATACCAACGCAAGATCCAGTTGTAGTTGAAGAAGATTTTCCTGATTATTTAGGTTCTGGTACCTGGAGTGTTGAAGGGAATAACTTAATCACCGTAACACTTGATCAGCAAACTAATTTTACGATTACCAATTTAACTACGGATACTATGGCATTGGCCGTTTCGCTGGATGAAGAGGTTGTTGTAGACAATACTACGTTTACATTGGATGGTACTTTAGAGATTACCTTATCTAAAAACTAATAAACTCAAAACCCTGAGTAAATGCTCAGGGTTTTTTAATTTACCTTTTCGAGGGCTTGGGCAATATCGTTAACAATATCCTCAATGTGTTCTAGACCCAAAGAACACCGAACCATACCATCGGTAATTCCTACTGCTAATTTATCCTCCTTACTTAATTTACTATGTGTAGTCGATGCGGGATGGGTTACTATAGTTCTAGTATCTCCAAGGTTTGCAGACAGCGAGCACATCTTTATACTATCAAAAAATGATTTACCGGCTTGCAATCCGCCTTTCACTTCAAAAGCAACAATACTTCCACCTAATCGCATTTGATTCTTAGCAATTTCATATTGTGGATGTGATTTTAAGAAAGGATATTTTACCCAATTAACTTTTGGATGATTTTCTAAATATTCCGCGAGTTGAAGCGCATTGGTACAATGTTTTTCTGCTCTTACTGCCAGGGTTTCTAAACTTTTGGACAACACCCAGGCATTAAATGGCGATAATGCCGGACCTGTATTTCTTGAAAAAAGGTAAATTTCTCTGATCAAATCCTTTCTTCCTACGGTAACTCCTCCTAGCACCCTTCCCTGACCATCAATCATCTTTGTTGCAGAATGGATCACCAAATCCGCTCCAAATTGTATTGGGTTTTGCAAATAAGGGGTAGCAAAACAATTATCAATGATCAATAATAAGTCATGCTTTTTTGCAATACTAGATAAATATGCTAAATCTAATACATCTACCCCTGGATTGGTAGGCGATTCAGCGTAAAGAATTTTAGTATTGGGTTGAATTAATGATTCAATTTGGTGTACCTCATTTACCTGAAAATAGCTGGTTTGAATATTCCATTTCGGAAAATATTTAGTAAATAAAGAATGTGTTGAACCAAAAACCGATCGGGCGGAAACAATGTGATCTCCTGCATTCAATAAGGCCGCGAATGTAGAAAAAACTGCAGCCATGCCTGTAGCGAAAGCATATCCATCCTCTGCTCCTTCTAATACGCAAATTTTTTCTACAAATTCTGTTGTATTAGGATTGCTGAAGCGGCTGTACAAATTACGTTGTTTCTCCTCCGCAAACGAAGCTCTCATCTCTTCAGCATCTTCAAACGTAAATCCTGATGTAAGATAGAGTGGCACTGAATGTTCTAAAAATTGTGATTTAGCCACTTGCGTTCTTATCGCATTGGTTTCAAAATTGTCTTCGGGTTTACTCATACTTCTTTATTATTCACCACTACTTTATAAGTTACTTTAGCCGTAGGCTCCAATGTTTTGGAAACCGAACAATATTTTTCGAACGATAACTGTGCCGCTCGTTTTGCCTTCTCTTCAGCAATTTCTCCTTCTAGATAAACAGTTACAAAAATATCTTTAAACGGTTTAGCACCATCAATAGGTACCCTGACCCCTTCTACTTCTGCGCTATATGCTGTAATCTCTTGTCGTTGTTTTTTTAAAATAGAAATGATATCAATAGCACTACAGCCAGCTACACCCATCAACACATATTCCATTGGGCTGGGAGCCAGATCGTGGCCACCAACTTCTGCTTTACTATCAATAAAAGTTACGTGACCCCGTTCGTTTTTAAGTTCAAAATGATAGTCGTTATCTATTCTGTTTAGCTTTATTTTCATCTCTAATTATTTATATTTTTTAATTCTTAAATAAGTTCTATCCTTTATTCGCTAGTCGCAATAGGTCACCAAAAACTCCTCTTGCAGTCACTGCTGCACCTGCTCCAGCACCTTGAATTACAATAGGCTGATTTCCATAGGATGCTGTATAAATCTCAAAAATTGAGTCAGATCCTTTTACCTGTCCTAAGGTACTATCTTGAGGTACTGAAACCAACTTGACCTCTAGGTTACCTTTGCTTTCTGACAAATCTCCCCAAAGATCGCCAATATATCTGAGGACATGATTGGGCTTTTGGTCTTTTTTGATTTCATCATACACCTTATCCAATTGCGACAAATTATTAATAAAATTCTCTACAGTTCCTTCTCTTAAGGCTTCAGGAATAAGATTGTGAATTTGCACTTCATCCATTTCATTAATCAAATCAAGTTCTCGAGCTAAGATTAACAATTTTCTTCCCACATCATTGCCGCATAAATCCTCTCTCGGATCTGGTTCGGTAAATCCTTTATCCATAGCCGCTTTTAAAACTTTACTAAATGAAGTATCGCTTTCAGAAAAGGTGTTGAATAAGTAACTGAGTGTACCCGAAAAGACACCTTTAATTCTTGTAATATTTTCTCCCGAAAGGTGTAATAATTTAATGGTATCTATCAATGGAAGCCCAGCTCCAACATTAGTTTCATATAAATATTCCTTTTGATGTGCCTGCAATACTTTTCTTAACTTTTTATAATAATCATGGGGTAAGGTATTGGCAATTTTATTCGATGATACCAAATCAAAGCCATTTTCGATCAAGGGTATGTAATTAGCAGTAAAAGATTCACTTGCAGTATTATCAATGGCGATCAAATTTTCGAGGTGATGTTCATTGGCATAAGTAATAACATCCTTAATAGTATACGAAACTCCTTGATTTTCTATTGATTGCCGCCAATCACTATCTAATCCTGTTGTAGGATACAGCACTTTTTTAGAGTTCGCAATCGCAAAAATAGTCAACTTAATTCCCTTTCTCTTTTCAATCTCCGAAGCTGATTGTATAATTTGGTCAATCAACGTACCGCCCACTAATCCGTGACCAAAAATGGCAATATTGATCTTTTTAGCAATTTCAAAAATTTCTCCATGAATGACGTGTAAAGCTTTGTGCAGATCATCTTGTTTCACTACAAGGCTAACATTATCGCCTGTAATAGCGTTATTAAACAATAATGGAGTGATGTTATTCTTTACCAAAGCACTGTAGGGTTTGTGAAAAGTCTTTAAATCTTGCCCGATAATGGAGATTACCGAGACCTCTTGATCTATACTGATTTCCGTAACATCATTTGTATTAAATTCAAGTTCAAATTCTTGCTTTAAAGCGTGTTTTGCTTCCTCCGCTCGCTTGGCATCTACAACAAAGCCTATACCCCTCTCTGATGATCCCTGCGCGATAATACTAACGCTGATATGCTTTGCGGCTAAGGCACTAAAAATTCTTGCATCAACACCTACCTTACCCAATAATCCACGCCCCTTAAAGTTAATAAGGGCCATTTGTTCCAAAACAGATAGTGACTTAATACCTTTTTCGGTAGACTCTTTAGTTATCAGCGTACCAGAATTAGTATCATCAAAGGTGTTCAATATCCTAAGCGGAATATTCTTTTCTAGTAATGGAATTATAGTTTTTGCGTGTAAAATAGAAGTGCCAAAATTGGCCAACTCGTTGGCTTCGTTAAACGATAAATGTTCAATCTTTCTAGCTCCTTTTACCCAATCAGGATTTGCAGTGTAAATCCCATTGACGTGTGTATAATTTTGAAGCTCTTCTGCATTTAAATAATTCGATAAAAGAGATGCTGTATAATTACTACCGTTACGGCCCAATGTCGTTGTTTCCTTATTCATATTTGCAGCGATAAAACCAGTCACTACGTGTACAGTTTCTCCGTTAAATTGACTAAAATGCGTTAAGACATTTTCCTTTGACAATGCCTCTAGCGGCTGTGCATTACCAAATTCATCATCGGTAACGATAAGCTTTCTACTATCTGTAAACCTGGCTTGTATACCATTTTCTGTTAATAATTGAGTAAGTAACTTGGCAGCAATAATTTCTCCTAGAGATAATACCTGATCTTTGATCCGATCACTATAATCCTTCAGCAGATACACTCCTTCTAATAATTTATCCAGGGTTTCAAATTCCTCTTGGAAGTCAAGTCCAGCGAAACCACCATATTGATATTGCTTAAAGGCTTGTAACTGCTCCTGAAAGTTTTTATTTTTTGCAGCTTTTTCTAGTATTTCTTCAAGTTCATTAGTACTGTTTCCTCTTGCAGATAACACTACTGCTATTTTCTCTTTATTTTGAACTTTTTGCGTTATAATCTCTACCACCCTATGAAGTCCAGCACCGTTGGCTAACGATTTTCCTCCAAACTTTACAATTTTCATATTACTTAGATTAAAAAATATCTTTTATAATTTCTGTTAGCTGTTCAAACTCTATCAAAAAAGCATCATGCCCATGATCAGACCGAATGATGCCGTGGTTCACTTTCTTATCTATGGCACGGAGTTTTTCAACAGTCATTACATCTTCTTCTAGAGTAAAAAAAGTGTCAGAATCTACACTGATGATAACGATCTGGGATGATACTTTTTCCAGAGCATTTTCAAAACTTCCGTAGGATTTACTTATATCAATGTTAGCTAAGATGTGATTAAGACCCAGGTAAGCATCCAAACGAAATCGCTTGGTAAGTTTATCTCCATGATGCAATAACCAGCTTTCGACATTGAACATGGATTTATCCTCATTAAAAGATCGATTGAACTTTTGTTTAAAAGACTTAGGACTCCGATAGAGCATCATAGCGTGCAATCTTGCATCATGTACTGGATTGCTAGAGTTTTTTAAAATAAGCTCTTGTACTAAACAGTTTGCTTTCAACCAATCCGTAGACTTCCAATCTGTAGCTACCGGAATTAAATGGTGAATTAAGTTTGGATTTTGAACTGCAAGTTCCCAAGCGATACCCCCTCCTACCGATCCACCAATAAGTGCATGCAATTGATCAACACCTAATTGGGATAGCCCAAGCGTAAATAAAGCTGCTATGTCTGAAGCCGTAAAAAGCTTATAATCATCATTAAATACATCCTTAGATTCATAATATCCATTTCCTGGAATATTAAAGCTCAATATGGTATACCGATTTGTATCGATACACTTATCAGGCCCGATTAAACCGTTCCACCAGCCATGTTTACCACAAACCGTTGAATTACCTGTCAACGCGTGATTGACTAAAACCACTGGTGCCGAATGGAGCGGTAATCCAAAAGTCTCATAAGAAAGTGAAAGCTTGCTTACCACTTTTTGATTTTCGGTTGTAAAGTTTTCTATGTTTATCGATTGAAGCATAATTATACCATTTATAAAAATGTAATTTGCAAAGCCACGAAGACCTATGTACATTGTCCGCTAAGTCTATTCGTAAGCGATTAAACAGTGACTTTTAATTTTTTAAATGCTTCAGCGAGATCTGATTTTAAATCTTCGATATCTTCTAAACCAACAGATAATCGAATCAAATCACTGGTAACGCCAGTTGATTCTTGTTGTTCTTCTGTCAATTGCTGATGGGTTGTACTTGCTGGGTGAATAATCAAGGATTTAGAATCACCAATATTAGCTAATAAAGAGAATAGCTTAGTCTCGTCTGCAATCTTCTTTGCGGCTTCAAACCCTCCTGAAACACCGAAAGTGACTATTCCACTTTGACCTTTGGATAGATACTCTTTTGCCAATTCATTATAGGGGTCGTCAGCTAAACCTGGATATCTTACCCAACTTACTTCTTCTTTGGTTTGTAGCCACTGGGCTAATACCAATGCATTTTCACTTTGCTTCTTTATTCTTACATCCAGTGTTTCTAGCCCTTGTATAATCTGAAATGCATTATATGGACTCAATGCCGCCCCGTAATCGCGTAGGCCTTCAATTCTAGCTTTAGCAATAAAAGCAGCAGGACCTAAAACTTCGTGATATACAAGACCATGATAGCCAGGAGAAGGTTCAGTAAACTCAGGGAACTTACCATTTGACCAATCAAAATTTCCAGCATCAATGATTACGCCTCCCATAGAGGTTCCATTTCCACCGATAAACTTGGTAAGCGAATGAATTACAATATTAGCTCCATACTGAATTGGATTTAACAATGCCGGTGTAGCTACTGTATTATCCACAATAAGCGGAACTTTAGCCAATTGAGCTTGTGTTGAAATCGCTTTTAGATCTAATACATCTAATTTGGGGTTTCCTAAAGATTCAACAAAAAATACTCTCGTATTTTCCTGTACAGCATTTTTAAAATTTTCGGGTTCTGAAGGGTCAACAAAAGTAGTTTTGATTCCTAATCGTGGTAAAGTTACATTCAGCAGATTGTATGTACCGCCATACAAACTACTAGAGGCAACGATATGATCGCCTGTTTTAAGTAGTGTAAGTAAGGCAGTGTGTATCGCTGCAGTACCTGAAGAGGTTACTACCGCACCAATACCTCCTTCAATGGTAGCCAACCGCTGCTCTAAAATATCGTTTGTTGGATTGTTTAAGCGCGTATAAATAAAACCGGGCTCGCTTAAGTTGAACAAGTTAGCGGCGTGCTCTGCATTGTTAAACACATAAGATGTGGTTTGATAAATCGGAACCGCTCGTGTTCCTCCATTACTTTTTACGTCGTGTCCAGCGTGTAATGCATGTGTTGCAATTTTTGATGTGCTCATAATTTTCTGATTTAAATTTTGGTTAAACTATGTTTAAACAGAATCTAAATACATCATACACCTTGATCATTTAGGGTGTAGCGTATAGAAAATTAAAAAGAAAGGAAAGTACAATAATAGCGAATGCATTATTGCGTGTGTTATCTATTCCTATTTACAGAATGCAAACCATCACTGTAACGGATAGAATTTAGCACCTTCTTTACGAATAAAGGGTTGCTAAGGTTTCATAGGGTCTATTCCCTCCACCTTTCTTGATAACTGTCTAAGTATGTATAAGAAACTTAAGAGCAAAGCTACTAATATTTTTGAAAAGAAAAATTTTATTCTCCAATAAATTTAATTAAGGTTTGGTTAAAAGCTTTTTTGTGTTTGCAATATTTTTATCTTTGCGCAGAATTTTAAGGGAAAGATTTGACTGATTGCAACCCTAAATACCAAGCTTCTTTGTTAATACGAATTAAAAAGAGTATTGCTTGAGTATCAAATGCTAAAACAGATGAATAATGCCTCGGTTTTTTTCTGCGTTTTAGCCAAAAGCAATGACAAATACTTCCATAAAACAAAATAGAAAGAATGGCTTATTTATTTACCTCAGAAAGTGTATCTGAAGGACATCCAGACAAAGTAGCAGATCAAATTAGTGATGCATTATTGGATAATTTTTTAGCATTTGACCCGGAGTCTAAAGTTGCTTGCGAAACACTGGTAACTACCGGACAGGTCGTACTTGCAGGAGAAGTAAAGTCAAAAACGTATTTAGACGTACAAAACTTAGCCCGCGAGGTTATCAACGAAATTGGTTATACTAAAGGAGCTTATCAATTCAGTGGGGATTCTTGTGGTGTTATATCCTTAATACACGAGCAGTCACAAGATATTAACCAAGGTGTCGATCGAAGCTCTAAAGAAGAGCAAGGTGCTGGTGATCAAGGCATGATGTTTGGTTATGCTACCAAAGAGACCGCCAATTATATGCCATTGGCCTTAGATATATCTCATAAAATTTTAATTGAACTTGCTAAATTAAGGCGAGAAGGTAAAGAAATACCATATTTAAGACCAGACTCTAAAAGTCAGGTTACTATTGAATATAGTGATGATAATATTCCGCAACGAATAGTCGCTATCGTTGTATCGACTCAGCATGATGATTTCGACACAGATGATAACACGATGTTGGCTAAAATTAAAGAGGATATTGTAAAGATATTAATGCCTAGAGTCATCGCCCAATTACCAGAATATGTTCAACAATTATTTAACGATAAAATAGTATATCATATAAACCCCACCGGTAAATTTGTGATCGGTGGTCCTCACGGAGATACTGGTTTAACAGGTAGAAAAATTATTGTAGACACTTATGGTGGTAAAGGTGCTCATGGTGGTGGTGCTTTTTCTGGTAAGGATCCTAGTAAAGTAGACCGTTCTGCGGCATATGCCTCAAGACATATTGCTAAAAATCTTGTGGCAGCAGGAGTGGCAGATGAAATTTTAGTACAGGTTTCGTATGCCATCGGTGTTGTGGAACCCACGTCTATATTTGTAGACACTTATGGCTCCAGTAATGTTGAGCTTACTGATGGTGAAATTGCTCAAAAAGTAGCTGAACTATTCGATATGCGACCAGCTGCAATTGAAAGCAGGCTTAAACTCCGTAATCCGATTTATAAAGAAACCGCTGCTTATGGACATATGGGCAAAGAATCCAAAACCGTTCGTAAAGTATTCGAAAGTCCATATTCTGGCAAGGTTGAATTAGATGTAGAGCTTTTTACCTGGGAGAAATTAGATTATGTGGATAAAGTAAAGCAAGCTTTTGGCCTGTAAATGTTATTTTTTATGCTTAAATTTATGATATTCAATTATTTGCAAAATGAATTAATCATAGATTACCAAAAACCCAAAAACAAATTCTATTTACCTGACTACGAATTCTAGTTAGTACATAGCACCTTTTAAAGAACAACTATCTTTGGGCAGTTTGTAAAATTACTAAATCATTGACAATGAACTATAAACTTGCTTTCACGGCAATATTATCCATAATCACTATACAGTGTTACGCACAGGACTATAGTAGCAATACCGAATCCATTAGAGTATTAGATGATAAAATTGAAGACGGAGAATTTAATGTAGACAAAAACATATCTACTGCTACATTAACCCTAACATCATCCCATTCCTCTACTAATAAAAGATCAAATGAGGAGGATCATATAATCAGTGATAAAGAATGGAAGAAGATTATGAAAAAAATGAAACGTAGTCGCAAAAAGGTTAAAAACAATGAGGAATACGTCCAGCTGTATAAAACTATTGATACTGTTTACGTATCTTCAAAAAGACCTTCCGAGCAAATTCAACTATCCGGGTGGTAAGACTAAAATTTTAATTTCATTTATAAGCAGAATTGGCAACTCCAATTCTGCTTATTTTTTATAACGTGTTGTAAACAAGAGGATAAGGAAATATCCCCATACAAAAAGGGTTGTTTTCCCTCTAGCATTACATAGGGTTATGATTTAATTTAGCAATTGAAGATTAAAAGGATAATTATTAACCAAAAAAATATGTTATGAAACTAAAATTTTTATACACCGTACTATTTACTTTGTTATTTGCTACCGGATTCGCTCAGCAAAAAAACACCAAGAAAAGTGAGCTAAATCAAAATACTTTAGATAGCAAAATTAATTATACTGAAATAGATACAATACTAGAGAACTTACAGAAAAAGCGAGCAAAAAGAAATTTAAGAAGACAAAAACAAACAGTATTCAGGGTAGTAGACACTGTTTTCGTAGAGATGAAACTACAGAAAGCTGACACTAAGCTAACCGATTTTTAAAACTTAGAATCGTTGCTTAATAGCTCTATAACTACTCTGAACAACTTTAATACTACTAGAGTTTAGAATTTGATCTTTAGCATTAACAAGTAAGTCTAATAGGTATTGCGTGGAGACATTTTTTATCCTTAACAATCTGTCTTCATTTTTATAATAAGTTAGTACAATGAAACATACCGTAAAGATAAAAAGTAGCGCACCACCGATTACCTGGTAACCCGAAAGAGATCTGCTAAGAAACTTGCTAAGTCCTAAGCCGGTCCACGTACCATATAAAATAAAAAAATGGATGATATAAATAGATAGGGTTCTGCTTCCTATTTTAGTGATTAACGGGTTAGTAAACAATTTTTTAAGGGTAATGAATATTCCAAACAATACAAAAACATCACCTAAGCGCATATATAAGAAATTATTATAAGCCACAGCCTGAAACAATTCAACACCTGTAAACTCGTGTAGCCATACCAATAATGGAGAAGAAAACAGAATTAATGCAAAGCCGGCAGCAAATAATAAACTGGTAATAAACGGATAGAATTTGGGCTGTTCACCAAACCTCTTGAAAATAATCGCTAAGAATCCTCCAAAACAAACATAACCAAACCAGGGAAAAATAGTAAATACAGAACCGTAAATACTGGTTAAATAATTGGCTATAGCTTCAGGAAAATTAGGTAAAGCTACTTTGTCATACCACGGGTGAACTAAAAAAATGACAAAGCCAATAGTTAAGAACGTGTATTGTAGTATTCGTAAGTTAAACCGGTGCATCAAAACATAGGTACCAATCAATAATAGTAAAGAAAGACCAATACACTGCAATACGTCCACCATTAAAAATGAAGCATTGATTTTACCTGAAAACAAAGCATACAAGCTTAATCGTAGTAAATACCCCCAGCATATTAGTTTTAATGCTCTCTTTATTCCTTTAGCAACTCTTGGGTTTTTCAATCCCTGAACCTTATTTTTAAGTAATAAAAAGATAAATACAAAACCTGTTATAGTAAAGAAGGTTGGCGCCGTAATTCCTCTAAAATATTCCCAAACCGTATAAATTGTACTGGTACGATCTCTGAATTCGTCGGATAATAAGGCATATACGAAATGACCTTGAAGCATCATTAAAATTGCAAAAGCTCTAATCGCATCAATATAATGCAGTCGGTTAGATGAATTACTCATAAAGTAGGTTAGTTGGGTTACTGGTAAAAAGCAATGAAATAACTTATTATTTTTAAAGGCGCAAAGCTAATCATTTTTTACGATCTAACACGATTTTTTATTCCTAAATCAATGATTACAAAATAGATATAAAAAAAGACGTGAAAATTCACGTCTTCTCGTAATTCAATTCAAGTATATCTTTACTGCTGCATCTTGAGGTAATAATCCACAGAATGTTTTCCGGATCCATAAAAAAGAAAAAAGATACATAAAAGTAATACTACGCTTGCCACTATGAGATTGACAACATTCATTTCTCCAACAAAGTTAATTATTACTGCTCCAAATAGTAAAGGTAATTGCGCTGCCACCGACCATCTGGTTAGTAACCCGAAGGCAATTAAAATTCCACCGATCAGGTGCGCTGGAGCTACATAATGGATCACAATCATCGATCCGGCTAAATTTTGAACTGGATTTAAAAGATCTACCAGGATTTGGCTATTGGCAATAAAATTTACTCCTTTTAAAAAGAGAAATACGCCGAGCGCTATGCGCAATAAGTCCAACATATAATATGTATGAGCATTGGCCCACTTGTTTAAAGATTTAATTGTAGGCATAATTGTATAATTTATTGGTTAAACTATTATAAGTTACTAATTTTTAGGAAATTAAACCATTAAAAACCAGCTTTTCAGGTAAATTTCTTTAATTTTCAGTTAAACGACACACTCTATTATAACAGTCATTATAGAATGGTCCTCGATTACCTAAGAAAACAATAATTACTTTATGCAAGCAGCTGTATAGCATATCTCTTCTAAAAGATTTATTTTCGTACTTTAAATCCTATGAAAAAAATACTTCTTTTTTTACTAATAGCAGCAGGTTTCTTTGACACTTTTGCTCAAGAAATTCAGTCTCCGGCTTCTATGATCACTATACCAGCGGATCGATTTTGGGGTGTTGATCCATTCGATGGAATTGTTTACGCTAAAGACAATGTGCTTTATAAAGACTGGAATACGAATCGTTATCAATTTACGGATTTTACACTTGGCGAATTAACGTATGTTTCGATCTTAAATCCCTTAAAAATACTTCTCTTTTATGGTAATGCTAATACTGTTGTTTTTATTGACAAATACCTCAATGAAATCAACAGAATTGACTTTAACCAAATTCCTTTAATTACTAATGCACATTTGGTTAGCCCTGCCAATGACAATGCGATATGGGTTTTTGACAATAATACACAGCAGTTGGTTTTATTAAACAGCAGAACAAAAAAGCTTATATTAAAAACTCAACCCATTGTTGGTTTACCCCTATATCAATACAGCAATTTTAATTTTTGCTGGTTATTCACAAAAGAAAAGGTATATACATTTAACATTTACGGCAGTTTGGTTGAAGAAAGAGCTAATGAAAACTTTGATTGTTTGCAACTGTTTGATGAGCAATTCTATGTGCTTTCGGAAAATAAAATTTTTATTTATTCTAAAGACTTTAAAGAGAAAACTGCATTATCCCTACCAGAAATTAAGCTGAAACAGTTTTATGTTACTGATGAAATCCTTTATATTTACGACTTCCCAAAACTATTCGGTTTTGAACTAAAATCGCTTTAAAAATAATTGAATTATGCATGTAGCCATTGCAGGAAATATAGGTGCTGGTAAAACGACATTAACCAAACTATTAGCTAAACATTTTAAATGGGAAGCACAGTACGAAGATGTTTTGGAGAACCCTTACCTAGAAGATTTCTATAATAAAATGGAGCGATGGTCTTTTAATCTGCAAATCTATTTTTTAAACAGTCGTTTTAGACAAATATTAGACATTAGAGAAAGTGGTAAAAATATCATTCAAGATCGAACGATTTATGAAGACGCCTATATTTTTGCTCCTAACTTACATGCCATGGGCCTGATGACCAATCGAGATTACGAAAACTATCGTTCTCTTTTTGACTTAATGGAAAGTGTGGTGGAAGGCCCTGACCTCTTAATCTATTTACGTAGTAGTATTCCAAACCTAGTCGCTCAAATACACAAGCGTGGTAGAGACTATGAAAATACCATAAGTATTGACTATTTAAGTAGACTTAATGAGCGATACGAAGCATGGGCACACGATTATGACAAAGGAAACTTGTTAGTGGTAGATGTAGATCACTTAAATTTTGTTGACAATCCAGAAGATTTGGGTAACATAATCAACCGAATAGACGCAGAACTCCACGGGTTATTTTAACTAAAAAAAGCCCATCTAAAGATGGACTTTACAATAAGGTAATAAGTACAGGGAATTAATTATCATCTGTTCCACCTGTACCGGTGTTTTCTTTAATTTCATCAACACCTTCTTCCATAGTATCTTCTGCATCATCAGCGGCATCCTCCATCGCATCTCCTGTTTCCTCAGCAGCATTCTCTAAAGCGTCTTCAGTTTCCTCTGCAGCATCTTCCAAAGCATCGCCGGTTTCCTCTGCCGCATTTTCTAAGGCATCTCCTGTTTCTTCAACAGTTTCTTCTACTTTTTCTTCCTCCTTGTTTGTTTCTCTACAAGAATTTAGGGAAAATGCCACAAATAATAATATTGTTGTAGCTAAAAAATATCGTTTCATAATTTTAAAATTAGTTAGTTGTTATTAATACTGGACTAAAAATAGAATTTCACCCCACAAACGTGCATTAATACTTTTATAATTTTATCACAAAAAGTATTAAAACATTGCAATCAACACGAATTTTAAAGTTTATTTGAATTAAAAAATGAATTTTGCTCAGCTATATGATTTCCTGGAAGAATTACAGCAAAACAATTCTAAGGAATGGATGGATGCCCATAGAAAACGATATCATCAAATAAGAGATGATTATATCAAATGGCTGGATATGATAAATCAACGACTGCTTCAAATTGATTCCGATTACTACGATACACCTGGTAAAAAAGCGATCAACCGAATAAATAATAATCTCTTATATCACCCTAACAAGCCAATCTATAAAGACCATTTTGGTGCCGGACTTGATCAACGAAGCAAACAAGGGGACTTTTATATTCACTTAGGAGTTTCAGAGTCCTTTGTAGCGGGAGGCTACTGGAAACCAGGAACTAAAATCCTTACTAGCATACGAGAAGCTATTGATTATAACGGCGAAGAATTTTTAGAAATTATCAACAAAAAAAGTTTTAAAAATACGTTTGGCAACCTCATAGAAACTGAAGATAAATTAACAAACGCTCCAAAAGGATTTAGTCAAGATCATCGATTTATTGATCTTTTGAGACATAAAACCTTTGCTGTAGAACATCGATTAAATAAAAAGGAAGTTATCGATCAGGGTTTTGATGAAAAAGTAATAGCACTCTACAAAGAAATGTTACCTTTTCGTCGCTACCTTAACCAGGCGGTTACGGTATAATTTTCTCCAAATAAGTTCGAACCCCATCCAAAATGATATTGGTCGCTCCAGTATTACTATTGATAAAGTGACCAGCAATCATTCCTGATTTTTCTCTAAATTTTTTATCGATCAATAATTTATTCATTATTTCACTAAATTCTTTTGGGTTTGCTACAGAAAATAGCCCCGCTAGTTTTTGTAATTGTTTCGCTTCTCTAAATTTCTCGAAATTCTTACCAATAACGATTGGAATACCAAATGTGGCTGGCTCTAAGATGTTATGCAAGCCCGAAGTCCCCATTGCTCCTCCTACGTAGGCAATATCTGCATAACTATAAACTCTCGAAAGGTATCCAATGGTGTCCATAACAAAGACCTGAAAATTTTTCAATTCTTTCCCCTCTTTATGTGAATATAACACTGTTGCTGCCGTCAACTTTCCCACTAGACTAGTTACTTTTTGAGCTTTGATCTCATGAGGTGCAATAATAAAACAGCAATCCTCTGGAGCTTTATTAATGAATTCTACGAAAACAGCTTCATCCTCCGGCCAGGTACTCCCTAAAACGATACACGTTCTCTCAGCAATAAAAGCCTCTATAAAATCAACCGAATTATCCATTTCGATTTGATGCGAAACACGATCAAAACGGGTATCACCACTTAAAGAGGCATTAGTGAACCCTAAACTTTCAACTAGATGTAAAGATTCTTTATCCTGTACAAAAAAATGATTAGCACACTTTAGAGCTTTACGCATAAAGCCCCCGTACCATTTAAAAAAGGTTTGATTTTTTCGAAATACAGCTGAAATAAAGAAGGTTGGTGTTTTAATGTTTTCTAATTCTCTTAAGTAATTAGGCCAAAACTCATACTTCACAAAAACCGCGAGCTTAGGATGAACAACTTGCATAAAATTTTTAGCATTGGATTTAGTATCTAATGGCAGATAACAAATTATATCAGCCAGTTTGCTATTTTTTTTAGCTTCATAACCTGAAGGGGAAAAAAAGGTAACCAACAGTTGATACGTAGGATATTTTTGCTTAAGCGCCTTCATTACCGGTACGCCTTGCTCGTATTCCCCTAGGGATGCACAATGAAACCAAATCACCGTATCCTCAGGAGCTATTTTCTTGTTAAGAAACTCAAGCACACCTTTTCTTCCTTCGACGAATTTGTTCAGTTTAGGATTAATTCCTCCAAGCAAAGGCAAAACTGCATTAACAGTAGCTATTAATAAATCGTATAAATGTTTCAAAAGGTTCCTTTTTAATACGAAGCTAAAATACACTTCTTTCCTCAAAATCGAGAAAAACCGCGGTCTTTAAAAGTTCTTTAATTAACATTTTAATATTCTTATTTACCAACTATTCAAATCTAGTATTAAAAAAATATCATTTTAATAAAATTAATACATGATTTTTATTAAATTGACATCGACTTTACACAAACTCAATCTTATGAAACTAAAAATTACCCTACTGGCCCTGTTTTCTTGTGCCCTATTGTTTGCTCAAAACTTTAAAGAGGAACAACTACCAACTCCTGATAAGCTTAATCCATTTTACATCGGTCCCTTATTTACATCTACGATACATTATGGTGTAACGCCTCCTAATTATAATGGCAAGGTGATCCTTTTTAATCACGGCTACATCGATCTTAACCAAACACAATTTTTATTCGACAACTCCTTCTATAAAGAAGTATATAAAGAAGGTTATCAAGCTGTCTTTGTTGCTACTACCCGTGGGGGAGGAATTTGGGTTAATGGTGAACTACTCGCAGAAGCTATAGATATCGTAACAGATAAGTATAATGTAGATGATGTAACTATTATTGCCCATAGTAATGGAGGCAAAGCATCTGAAGCTGCGATGATTCATTATGGAAAGAAAAATAAAGTAAATCAAGTTTTTGCACTAGGCACCCCTTACTGGGGAACGTATTTAGCCAATATATCTCAATTTCCATTACTCAATTGGGCATGGAAACTGACTGGATTAAATGAAGGCGCAGTAACCTCTACTACTTATTATTGTAGAGACGTGGTGCGTCCCTATTTTGATAACAACCCTAATAATGAGCCTGAAAAGTTTGTTGTATTAGGTTCTTGCGGTTATTTCTTAGGATCCAACCTATTGGCAAGAGCAGCTTTTACTGCCACCGGAAATGTGCTTTTACCGGTACAAGGCGCCAATGACGGTGTTGCGCCTTATAGAAGTACACTTAGACCGGGTGCTGAATATGTATTCAGAAAAAATGATTCGCGTGCATTCTTTGACCACTTGGATGTAAGCTTAGGAAAATTTTCGTGGCCTTACGTAAAGATGTATATGCAAAATAGAGCTGCACAATCGAATGTTTTAGTATCAGAAAACACCAATCCCTACAAAACAGAAAGCGATTATTATATCCTCTATTCTGATAATGAATATGACAAGGTAGTTTTTGACAAAAATTCAAGCTTTGCTATAGCCAATATCATTCACGAAGATCCGACTGCTACATTTAACATTTTTGATCAGCAAGGAAAAAACCTAACTACTACCAAGCAATACAGTGAAAAGCCTAACGCAACTACAATCACCTTAACCGAAAATAATACGACGTTAAAAAGTGATTCACGTTTTGCAGCATTTATAAAGCAAGATAATAGTATCAAAATGACCTTAGAGCTTCAACCAGCCGAACACCCTATTTTAAAGGTTGATTTTTCAGCAGGGGCTAAAAACCTAGAAACGCCGGAGTCTATAGAAGTTCGTGGTATCTTAACTAAAACTGCTACTATTAATGGTACATCATTACGTGAGATTCCACAGGTGGTTTCCTTTCAGAAAAAAGAAGATGGCTATTATCTTAATACCCAGAACCTCGATGACGGGGTGTATAATATTTTCCTGAATGGAGAAAGCAAAGGTAATTTTAAGCGTAGCATTATTTCAGGATTTGTTGTAGGCAATATTAATGAAGGTTTAGCGACAACTGCGACCCAAGAAAATCTAGCTAGTACAACTACTTCGATAAACATTACACCAAATGCAGTAAAAGATTTCGCAACCCTAAATATATCAAGTGATATCAATAAAGATCAGTTGCAAGTTAACATCTACGATATCACTGGTAAAAAGATAAATGCATTTGAGCTTAAAAATAACCAACAACGCTCTTTTGATATCTCAAACCAATTAGCACCATTAGCTGGCGGAATCTATATTCTACAGCTAAATGATAATCAAACGTTTAAATTTGTAAAAGAATAATACTAAAAATAAAGTAGGTAGGGACAACTCAGCCAGTTCTTGGATTATATCTTATAAAAATAATCCAAAACTGGCTGTTCCATTGGCAAAAGCTACAATATTTTGTACTTTCGTCGGGTTATAGCATTGCATCTTATGAAGAAAATACAAATGGTAGACCTTAAAGGTCAATATGAGCAAATTAAAGATCAGGTAAATACTTCTATCCAAGAGGTTATTGATAACACCGCTTTTATCAATGGTCCAGAAGTACACAGTTTTCAAAAAGAGTTAGAAGAGTATCTGGATGTAAAGCATGTTATCCCGTGTGCCAACGGTACCGATGCCTTACAAATTGCTATGATGGGACTTGGCTTAGAGCAGGGAGACGAAGTAATCACCGCAGATTTTACCTTTGCAGCAACCGTCGAAGTGATCGCGCTATTAAAACTAACCCCTGTGTTAGTAGATGTGGAGCCAGACACCTTCAATATTAACCCTGAAGCCATTCGCAAAGCGATTACACCAAAAACAAAGGCAATAGTACCTGTTCATTTATTTGGCCAAATTGCCAATATGGATGAAATTATGGCCATTGCTGAAGAACATAATTTGTGTGTTATTGAAGACAATGCACAAGGTATAGGATCAACCTATCAATTTAAAGATGGAAAAAAAGTTAAAACCGGTGGAATTGGACATGTCGGAGCTACTTCATTTTTCCCTTCTAAAAATTTAGGGTGCTATGGAGATGGTGGAGCGATCTTTACTAACGATGATGATTTAGCACACACCATAAGAGGTATTGTCAATCACGGGATGTACGTTAGATACCATCACGATGTGGTTGGTGTAAATTCACGTTTGGACTCCATTCAAGCGGTAATACTGAGAGCAAAATTACCATTATTGGATAGCTACAATAATGCTCGTAGAGCAGCTGCTAAGAAATACAATAAGGCATTTGAAGGGATTGCCCATATTATTACCCCCAGGGTAAAAGGAAATTGCGACTCAGCCGCTTCTACAATCTGTGATACATGTAATTGCCATGTATTTCATCAATATACCTTGCGTATAGTAGATGCAGACCGAGATGCCTTAGTGAAGCACCTTAATGATAATGGAATTCCCTGCGGTGTATACTACCCTATTCCGCTCCATAATCAAAAAGCCTATACAGATGATCGTTATAACGAAGCTGATTTCCCAGTGACCAATCAATTGGTAAAAGAGGTAATCTCGCTACCGATGCACACCGAACTTGATGATGAGCAAATTGAATTTATCACTACTACGGTGATTGAATTTTTAAATAAATAAATAATAATATACCTTCTTAATAAGGTTTAGTAGTAATATCAAAAGTAGCCTGTCGATTTTCAAAATATCATAGATAAGCGCGTCCTGATATCGCAGAACCTATACGTAACCCATAGTAAAACCGTATCATTCTTTGTATGTAACAGGAATTATACACCCCAATAAAACCTACTTATAAAATGGAGCATTTTTGCATCTGTTATAACATTGTTGACCATAATTTTCAGCACATCCCGCCATTACCTGAAGCCTATATTGCTTCTACGAAAGATGGTACGCTCAATTATATCGAAAAAAATACAACTCAGGCTACGCTTAGCAGCTATCAAATTCCTGTTGAGCAAACCGATCATCAGCATTTACTAAACTTATGTAATGAACTTAAACCCGCAGCTTTAGAACAACGCTTTCAGCCTAAAAAAAGAAGAAAAACAATTCCGTTGACCGAACTAGAAAAAGATCGTAAGGTTAACGAAGTACTTCTGAACTTTGTACATCGTAAGTTGAACACCTTTTACCAACTGCTGTATAAAAATCAATATCCAACTACCTATGAAGCCAAGCGTAAAGAACATCTCGAAAATTTCAGGCTGCAAATAGCGCATCAACCTATTGATCCCAAACTACAATTTACCAAAACCGATGAGGGTATTGAATATGCCTTCCAGCTGAATTACGAAGAAAACATACTAAGCCCTCATAAACATAGCATTCAAATTTTGGTTAATGAACCTTCGTGGATTATAATAGATCAAACCTTAGCACAGCTCAAAGATCTCAATGCTAATAAACTAAAACCCTTCAGAAATAAAGAAAAAATAATCATTGAACAAAAACATATTAAAACCTATATGGAAAAAGTTATTGTTCCGATTATTAAAAATATAGAAGTTGAGGCTAAGGGTTTTGATATCATTTATAAAGAAAACATAGTATCCTATGGTGTAGAATTCGTGCAAGATTTTATCAAGGATAGCTACGTAATCCAACTTAATTACGATTACGAAAACTACACTTTTAACCATAATAGCAATAAAAAGACAGCATCTGAAGTAAGTTACGAGGACGATCAAATCGAAATTATCCAAACAAGGCGAAATACTGAAAATGAACAAATCATTGCTGATCAACTTATAAAGCTAGGTCTGACTGAAAATCAATCCTTACTTTTTGAACTAAAAAATCAAAAAGACGATTACGCAATTTTGGATTGGGTTAAAAAGCATAAAACTGAGTTAGTAGCGGCAGGATTCACTATACATCCACCTCAACACCTGGATAAATCGATACTGTTACAGGATCACAGTATTGAAATAACGAATCAACAAAAAAATGACTGGTTCGATATTAAGGGTATTGTTACCATCGGTAATCAACAAATTCCATTTACTAAGTTTATAACATACATTCGTAATAATGATCACCATTTTCCTATAGACGACACCTCTATTTTTATCATTCCGCAAGAGTGGATGAACCGATATAAAAAGTTAGCTGATTTTGGCACTGTTGAGAATGAAGAAATTAAGGTTAACAAAAACAATTATACGATCCTTAAGGATATTGTTCCGGCAGAATCCATCCCTGTTGAAGATTTAGAAACTGTGGATTATCAACCCTCAAAGGATTTAAAAGCTACTCTTCGCCCTTATCAGTTTGAAGGTGTGCAATGGCTGGTCAATCATTATCACAACGGATTAGGCGCTTGTTTGGCGGACGACATGGGATTAGGGAAAACGCTGCAAACGATTGCAGCCCTATTGTACGCCAAAGAACAGCTGCAACCCAATGAAGAAGAAGTAGAGCGTATACAATTTGATTTGTTTAGTAGCCCTTTAGAAAAGAAAACGTTTTTGAAAGCGCTTATTGTGTTACCCTCATCTTTAGTATTTAACTGGGCACAGGAAATTTTAAAATTTGCCCCACAACTGAATATCGTAAAGTATATCGGTGCCGAACGCAAAAACATCACGCCTTACCTAGAAACTTATGATATTGTATTGACGACATACACCACATTGACAAAAGATATTGAAGCGTTTAAAAAAGCAAGTTTCCATTATCTGATCATTGATGAAAGTCAGCAAATAAAAAACAAGAATTCAAAAGTATTTCAAGCGATCAATACGGTACCAGTAACACATAAAATTTCATTAAGCGGTACTCCTATTGAAAATTCACTAGCTGACTTGTGGTCCCAGATGCAGTTTATCAATCCAGGTATTTTAGGAAGTTTTAGCTTTTTCAAGGATCACTTTATGGTGCCTATCGAAAAACATAAGGATGAAGCTAAGATCGAAGAGCTTAAATCGCTTATTGATCCATTCATTTTGCGCAGAACCAAAGAACAGGTTGCTAAAGACTTACCCGAGTTATCTGAGCAGGTATGGTATACTGAAATGCAACCCAAACAAGAAAAATTATACGAGGCGGAAAAATCTGCGGCACGTAATCTGTTATTAGGATTGGATAGCGGACCTGTCAATAAAATTAATGTCATCAATACCCTTACCAAACTCAGACAAATTGCCAATCACCCTGTTTTAGTGAATCCAAAAACGGATACTGTCTCTGGTAAATTTGAAGATGTTACGCAATACCTAAAAACCCTAGTGCGGGCTGATAAAAAAGTATTGGTATTTAGTTCTTTTGTATCGCATCTAAAATTGTATGAGCAGTGGTGTAACGAAAATAACATCAACTACAATACCTTGACTGGTCAAACGGCAACCCAGGATAGGGAGCAGCTTGTCAATTCGTTTCAAGAAGATGAATCGATATCCTTGTTCTTTATTTCGCTAAAAGCCGGTGGGGTTGGTATCAACCTCACCAAGGCCTCTTATGTAGTGTTACTAGACCCGTGGTGGAATCCCTTTATCGAAAAACAAGCCATCGCCAGATCCCATCGTATTGGCCAACACAATCAGGTCATGGTGACGCGATTTATTGCCAAAAACACCATTGAAGAAAAAATACTACAACTGCAAGAGCGCAAAAAAGCGCTATCTGATGAAATTATTGATGTAAATAGCATCCCGGAATATATTGAAGAAGAGTTAGCAGAATTTTTGAAATAGTGCTAGGTTTCCGTAGTAAATTTATTATTAATAATTGCAATTATGAGAATTTTTAAAATCTGGGTGGAATATTCAAAAGAGTTAGATATCGATGGTATAAAACAATCGTCAAAAGTTTATGGAGGATCTAATATTTCAGAATCTGATGCAATTATAGATGCCCAAAATAAATTAAACCGAGCACAACGAATAATTTATGGAGAACTCCAAAAGGATGAGGAATATGAGTCAGATATTGTTGAGGAAATAATTGAAAAAATTGACGATGAAAATATAGTTACAAGAAATAGATATGGAGCGCTGGTTCTTAATTCAAAACGAATCATGTTTATCGATGTAGATAATTATTCAAAATCAATAACAGACCATTTTTTCAGGAAAAATCTATCTGTAAAAGAATTGATGCTTACTAAAATTAAAAAAACTATAAATCAAAAGAAGTATTCTCATCTTGGTTTCAGAGTTTACGAAACCAATAAAGGATATAGGATATTGGTCACAAACAAAAACTTTAACCCTAGAAGTAAAGAGTCAAAAAAAATGATGGAAGATTTCAATGCTGATTATTTATATAGATGGCTTTGTATCAAACAAAATTGCTACCGTGCCCGATTAACTCCTAAACCATATAGAATTAAGCAAAAAGGAATAAAGGTAATTTATCCTAAAAGAAGTAAAGAACAACAAAAACAATTAGACGATTGGATAATAAAATATGAGCAAAAATCCCGAGAGTTTTCTTCCTGCCATTTAGTATATCAATTTGGTGAAGTGAAAGTTGATAAAATAATTGAATATCACGACAGATTATCAGGCGTTAAATGGCCAAACAAGCTAGCATAATGAGGTTACTGTGATATTATTGAACTAAAAGTAAATAGTTTAAGACATTATATTAAATGAATGGATTCATATAAACTTCATTGGATAAGTAAACTTTTAGCACTTCAACTATAAACTTGACCATCTCCCCTTTTTCAACTATCTTACACCTTCACATTTTTTAAACACTTCATCTTTATGAAATCTATATTCACACTTTTTTTTGCACTGGTTAGTACGCTGATTTTTGCGCAAGACACCTATCTACATTGTGGCAAGGTCATCGATACCAAAAACGGCAAAGTACTCAACGAAAAAACCATTGTCGTTTCCGATAACAAAATCAGTAAGATCCAGGACGGCTATGTTAATGGTAAAAAGGATGATATGGTTATCGATTTAAAAAATAAAACTGTTTTACCGGGTTTAATCGATATGCACGTGCATATCGAAAGCGAATCGAATCCTAAGGCCTATTTGGATCGGTATACCAACAACGAAGCTGATGTAGCCTTTAATTCCGTTGGCTATGCTAACACTACTTTGCTAGCTGGTTTTACCACAGTAAGAGACCTGGGCGGTAGTGGCGTTAATATTGCGCTAAAAAACGCAATAGCTCAGGGTAAAATTGATGGCCCAAGGATCTTCACCGCAGGAAAAGCATTAGCGACAACGGGTGGGCATGCGGATCCTACGAATGGAGCTAGAAAAGACTTGATGGGTGATCCAGGACCTAAAGAAGGGGTGGTTAACAGTACCGAAGATGCTAAAAAAGCAGTGCGCCAGCGTTACAAAAATGGAGCGGACGTTATTAAGATTACAGCAACGGGAGGTGTATTGAGTGTGGCCAAAAGTGGCTCCAATCCACAGTTTACTATCGAAGAAATCAAAGCCATTTGCGAAACGGCAAAAGACTATGGATTTCACGTAGCGGCGCACGCACACGGCGATGAAGGTATGCAACGTGCTATCAAAGGAGGTGTAAAAACCATAGAACACGGAACTTTGATGAGCGAAGAAACTATGGAATTAATGAAACAATATGATGCCTATCTGGTACCTACGATGACTGCTGGGAAAGAAGTAACTCAAAAAGCAAAAATAGCGGGCTACTATCCGGATATCATCGTACCAAAAGCCTTAGCAATTGGACCTAAAATTCAGGATACGTTTAAAAAAGCTTACGAAAAAGGAGTGGGTATAGCCTTTGGTACTGATGCTGGCGTATTTAAACACGGCGAAAATGGAAAGGAATTTGGTTATATGGTAGAAGCCGGTATGCCTGCGATGGAAGCTATTCAAAGTGCTACCACTACCAATGCTAAAATCCTGAATATGGAAAATCAATTAGGTCAGCTCACTGAAGGATTCATTGCAGATATTATAGCCGTAGATGCAGATCCTACCAAGGACATCAAAACTTTAGAAAACGTAAGCTTTGTAATGAAGGAAGGTAAGGTATATAAAAAATAATTTTGGACTAAAGAGGACTAGTTGGTTTCAGATGTCAATTTTAAAAAATTACGATCCACAAGTAAAATCAACATTGCTATGAATTCGTAGCTCAGTCTTTCTTGTTTTTGAATTCTTCTACTAGCTTATCTTTTTTCCAGATACCGCTGGTTAGGATTTTACCATCTTTGGCATAAAAAGTTCCTTCACCACTGCGTTGGTCATCCTTCCATTCGCCTACATATTTTTCGCCATTAGGCCAATAATAGGTACCTAGACCATTACGCAGATCGTTTTCATAACTACCGATATAGTATTCGCCATCTGGCCAATAAAATGCGCCTTCACCCTCGCGTAAATTATTGACCCAATCCCCTTCGTATCTGCTACCGGTATCAAAAACCGCTATACCATATCCATTAGCTTTATTATTTTGCACCTGTCCTACATAATGTAACAGGTGTTTTTTAGGATTACGAAAAGTTAGGTATTCGCTATATGATTTCTTTTTAAGCTGCTTCTGGAGTCGCTCTAATTGTACTTTGGTTTTTTCTAAAGCAAACTGCAACGAGTCCAAAGTACGCACATTGACCGAAGCATCTGCCGCAACACGATTAGTATCCAGGGACCGTATTGAATCTTTTACTGAGTTGGATTGATTAGGTGTACTATAAAAATCCACAAACTGTTTGGCTACCTTTATTCTAAAACTCACCTCTTCTTTGCCGTCATTCTGCACATTTAAGAATTGCTGTTCATAGGCATCTAAGGCTGTACTATATTGTCCTTGCATTAATAAAGAGTCGATTTGAAACAAACTCCGTTTGAGTAATGAATCTTTAGAGAATTGTTGTTTCTCCGCGATTATGGTAGTAAGTTCTTTTCGTAATTTTTGTTGTCGCAATATACTATATCCCGCCACCACAATTGCGGCTGCAGCAATACAATAAGCTACGATATGTCTTTTACGTATTTTCATAGGGGCTAAACTGGGTTTCTATACTGTTTTAATCATCTAAATGAATAGCTGGTAATTTATTTTTGACTTTTCTAAAATCTGGAGAAAAATACAAATGAAAGCGTAGGGTTAAATTCTGTTTGTACACTGAAGCATCACTTAAAGTTTGCCCAGTGGAATACATAAGACCCGTTGCTACTGTCATTCTGGGATTGATTATATATCCTACAGAAGCGTGCAAACGCAGATCTTCCATCGGACTACCGACCACAGGTTTTCCACTTTGCATAATTAGCTCTGCTTCTGGTGAAATATAAAAAGTATTGGTTTGAAACTTATCTGAATTGATAGGAATTTTAGCTTTAAACATATAGCGCCATCGATTCCTAAAATCATAATCACTATTCTCCTCAAAACTCTGAGTCCAACGATGTTCAATCCGTAAACGATGATAAAACATCATTGAAGACAGTGGCATTGCAAACATATATTCGTGCCAAATACGCCATTCTGGAACAAGGTTTCTATCTATTGGTGCAGGATTGGCTGCCGTGTTAAAATTTAAACGCAGTACACCACCAACACTAATGTTAAAATATTTGTTGTAAATATAACCTATCGCATGCCGATTATAAATCTGACCAACCTGACCCACAAAAGGAGTGTCTTCTGTTTCCTCGAATCTAAAATGGGTTTGCGCCACCCAAAACAACCTTTCGGAAATCCTGATATTACCATAGGTATTTACCCAAACTCTGGAAACGGATTCTTTAAATTTTGCTTCCGTTGGCTCCTGCTGTGCGTTAGTCAATGCATAACAACAACACATCATAACAAAAGACAGGTATTTGTAATACTTTTTTATCATTTGTTATTTTTGGTTAAGTAATTTGGGGATATCAAAACGCTGCAGTATGACCAAAGGATCTTCTTCTTTTCGTATTCTTCGCTCCATTTTTCGAGTATCTTCTTCTCTCATTGCCAGCATACGCAGATGTGTTTTATCAATGAGTTGTATCCATTTGGATGCCTCGTTACAGTTAAGTCCTTTAGATATTTTATCAATAAAATAAGGTACCAAAACATTTTCATATGCCGATACAATACGTCTTTTTACCAATTCATCCATCACTGTTGCTGTAAAAGGATTCCAAACAGCATCGGTATATTTTTCTGCTATTTCTTGTTGCTGTGCCGGTAATTGCAAAACCATTTTCCCAACCGTTTCCAATTGTGTGAAGCAATCTACTAGTTTTCTACCCAACGCTAATTTTTGATCCATATCATCGGTATTAGCATACTCGCTAAGCCGATCTTCTACATCTTGTCTTAAGGTTACTAGCGCTTTGTAATAATGCTCTGGGATAGTATCAGTTTGAGCTTGTCGGGTCAATTCTGTCATCTTATCCAATTGTAAGATCATTTCTTCTTCTAAAGCAATAGCCTCAGCCTGTTTCTCTTGGTTATCTATTGATCTCTCCAAGACGATCCTTATTTCATCCAATCGCTCAAAGGTCTGCTTCGCAAGATCTTTTAAAATTAACAAAGACTGCGCTGAAGCACTATCAACGGAAAGTTCGATTCCATAGTTATCATAGCTACGAAACTCATCTTTACCTTTCTTCCAAAAACGTGGTATGAGGTGTTCATTGCTAATGTAATTCAACAAGTTTTCTTCGGCATAATCAGAAATTTGTCCTAAGGGTGCCAAAATCCTTTCATCAATCCTTTCCAGATCATTTACTAATGATGCCACCTTTTTATCAGATAACTTACGGATTGCCAATTGTGTATCGCTAAGTAGAAAGTCACTTATTTTCTTGGACCTTTGGTAATACAGAACTAAAGAATCTTTTAATTTATCCTCCATCGCCGTAGAAGGATAATAGGATACTTTTACCTTAAATCTAGATTCAAAATTAGCAGGGCTCAATAAAGATAGTACAGTATCAACACGCTGATAATATTTTTCATTTTTGGCAAGTAGTGCTGTAATACCACTAGCCGCGCTAATCTCCACATCTTCTAGCGGTAATTGCAGCTTTATGATCTTAAAATATTTTTCGGATAATGTAATGGTTTCGGTGGTTGCGCCTTCAGCAGATTGCGGAGCAGCACGTTTGATAGCCCTACCTTTAAGACGTTCAATGAGCTGCAGTTCTCCTTCATTAAAATACCAGGATTCAATGTCACCAAGGGTATTATCTGAATACAAGGTCCATTTATCATGCGCCAGCCCATTTCGTAAACACCGGCCTACCAAAGCCAATTCCTTAGCTTCAATTCTAAAGCTTTGTTGCGGAAAACCTTCATTAAACTTTATAACACTGTTAAAACTAACATTTTCTACTTCCGAGTTTTCTATGCGTTGATTTTTAACAGTCCATTCGCCATCTAGCTTACCGTTCGTAAAAGTTCCAAAAGCCACGAATTGTTCCCCATCTACGTTGAGCACATAGGTGTTATCCTTAAATGAGCTTTTCCTATTGGTTTTAAATTCATTAAATCGAAATGACCAATATCCATCGGGATATTTTCTACTAAATTGTCCTTCTATGGAAAAGGAAATATCTTGCTTTTCTAATAACGCCTTTGGATTGGTACGTTGAAACTCAAATTGACCGTCGAACAAGGTATCCTTGTTAGCCAAAATATATTCATAATTTGCCAAACCTATGTAATCGCCAATCTGAAAATAACCTTGATATTGCTTCTTTTCCTGGGCTAGTAACGCTGTTTTTGCTATTAATAATAACCCAAGGACTACTATTTTTATTAATTGTCTAAATTCCATAACATTAACCGGCAAAGTAAACTAAAATTATTTGAAATTATTTTGCTTATTCCATAAAAATTAGGGCTACTCCTTAAAAAATAACAAATATGCTTGAAGTCTGTGTAGTTTTTGGGGTAAAGTGTATGGTTTATAGAAATAAAAGATAAATTAACTTTTTTGTAACATTTACAGCAAACATATACTTATAGATATAAACAACAATACTTTGGTATGAATAAAATAACATCCGGGGACGTATTGGAATTATACACGTGTAAAAGTTGCGAAGTACAGATAACAGGGCAATTTTGTAGTCATTGTGGTCAAAAGAAAATTGAGGGTAGATGGAACTTCAACAAACTTTTGAGATCCTTAACTAATGCTGTTTTTAATTTGGAAAAAGGCTTTTTTTATACTTTTAAAAGTCTTTTTGCGCAACCGGGGGTAGTAATAAAGAATTATCTTCATGGGGCTACGGTTAAGTTCACTAACCCCTTTAAGTATGCGATAATAGGATTTACTTTTTATTCTTCGGTTTTATTTATACTTGGATATTGGGACATTTTTGAAATTGAGTACGCAAAAAGTTCTGTGAACAACCCAGATAACAGTACTTGGATTGAAAAAACAATTATAGAACATATTAATTATATTAAAAGTGTATTTCATTTGCTTCCCTTTTTAGTACTTCCCTTCTTATCAATAGGATCAAGGGTAGCGTTTGCTACTAAAAAATTAAATTTTATTGAATTTTTAATCATTCATAGCTTTGCAATAGCGCAATCAAGTATGTATTACGCTTTATTAATGCTACTCTTTTATATTGCTAAAATAAACGTCTCTTTAGAGCTTTTACTTTCTTTTCTGTTATTACTACTTATGTACGCACAAATTTATAAACGCAAGCTTGGTATGGCGCATTGGAAAGGCTTTTTTTACGCGATCTTATCTATAGCACTTACATTAATCTTAGTTTTAGTAATTGTTTTTGTAGCAGCATTAATTGCAGGGATTATAATAGGTATCATAAAGGGACATCAGGAGGCAGAAATGGCCTTGATACTTTATTAAATAATAAACGCGACAAGAGTATTGTCGCGTCACTACGAGTATTTTTAGTTTGAATTATAAAGTCGCTTGAGCTACCTCAGCAGACCGATCTATTTTCTTAACCAAGCCAGAGAGTACTTTACCAGGTCCAACTTCCGTAAATAGTGTCGCGCCATCTTTAATCATATATGTAACGCTTTGCGTCCAGCGTACCGGAGCAGTCAATTGTGCAATTAAATTTGACTGTATCTCTTTAGGGTCAGTTACTGCAGTAGTTGTTACATTCTGATACACAGGACACTTAGGGGTGTTAAATTGCGTATCCTCAATTGCAGCAGCCAGCTCTTCTCTTGCCGGCTCCATCAATGGCGAGTGAAAAGCGCCGCCCACAGGTAATAACAAAGCACGCTTGGCGCCATTTTCTTTCATCCATTCGCACGCTGCTTCAACAGCAGGTACTTCTCCAGAGATCACCAATTGTCCGGGACAATTATAATTGGCAGCCACTACAATCCCTTCTGTTTCTCGACATCCCTTTTCTACTATATCATCATCTAAGCCTAACACTGCTGCCATAGTAGAAGGTTGCATTTCGCAAGCTTTTTGCATGGCCAATGCACGTTTTGAAACTAATTGCAGTGCGTCTTCAAAATTTAAGGTATCATTAGCAACCAGTGCCGAAAACTCACCCAAAGAATGTCCTGCAACCATATCTGGTTTAAAACTATCTCCTAATACTTTACTTAAAATAACAGAATGTAAAAAAATAGCAGGTTGGGTAACTTTGGTTTCTTTAAGCTCATCAGCTGTACCTTCAAACATAATTTTAGTAATCTCAAACCCTAAAATATCATTTGCTTTATGAAACAGCTCTTTAGCTAAATCAGAGTTTTCATATAAATCTAGCCCCATACCAGTGAATTGAGCCCCCTGGCCAGGAAATACATATGCGTTCATACTGTGCGTTTTTAATTTTAACAAAAATAAGGATTAAGTCCATAGCTACTTAACTTAAATCTATAGAATTTAATGAAATTAGCGGTAGCACCCTAATCCTATCTTATTTTCCCTGAAAACAGTGAGAAATAACGCATTTTATCGTGTTACTTTTACAGCATAAAATAAAAATCGGACAACTAGCTTTTTTGATCATTAAAATTTTCAAAACAATTATTAGAGTAGTAATTTTTTTATATAAAATCAATGAAAAACATTTTAAAATTTGCGCTTCCGATAGTATTTATATTGTTTCACACCAGTTGTAGCAAAGATAAAGTTGAAAGTCTGTACAACGAAGTAAACGTTACCCTAAAGAATTCTGAATCCTATACCTTTGATTTAGAAATCGCTGGAGATGAAGAAGGGGCAATTATCAAAACTCAGGCTACAAACTTTCAAAACAGTGAGTTAGTTAGAGATATTACAACAGAATGGAGTCTCGTTTATAAATATGAGCCTTTACCAGGATACGTAGGAACGGATTTTACAGTAATTGAAACCTGTACGGGAGGAGAATTTAATGAATGTCAAACAAAAAATCTTATCCGAATCAATTTTAATATCACTGAGTAATATACAGATGAGAATTACTGGTAATTCTTTATAATCTCACGTACAGAAGTGAAGTAAGAACTACCAAAAATATTTAAATGAACCAAAAGATAATACAACTGCCATAGTTTTAGTCGATCCCGCCATCCAGAAGGTAAAGGAAACGCTTCATTATAGGCGTGGAAAACTTTGGGATCAAATCCACCAAAAAGATGCATCATCGCTATATCCATTTCTCGTGGCGCGTAAGCCACTGCAGGATCTATTAAACAAGGTTTACCCTGTTGATCCACCATATAATTGCCACCCCATAAATCTCCGTGAATTAAAGAGGATGGTTCATTGGGTATTATCTTAGAGCAATTTTTATAAAAAGAAGCCAAACCTGAGAATAAAAATCCTGAATCTTGAGCTAGTTTGATTTGTGGTTGTATCCGCTGATTGATATAAAAATTAACTGCATTGATTTCTTTACTATTATACTGAGGTAAACTTCCAATATAATTATCATGAGTTAGACCAAAATAGGGTTTCGTTTGCTTATGTAAAGCAGCTAATTTTAATCCAAAATCTTCCCAAAAATCAGCCGCTTTGCTCCTTGAATCAATAAAGGGCATTACCAAATAGGCCTGATCCTCAAAAACTCCTTCATATAATACTTCTGGTATGCTAAAAGTGGAGTTATTTGAAAGCACTTGTAAGCCTTTCGTTTCAGCCTCAAACATTGCAGGAAAGCGACTAGCATTATTGATCTTTATTACAAACCTTTGATCTTTGATATCTAATCGGAAGACTTCATTGATATCTCCGCCGGATAACGGTTGAAAACTATTAACTTTTTGATCAAATAGGGCTTCAAGATGTGTTAATACTACCTTATCGATCATATACCTATTCGATTTTTATCGTTTTTTATAGGTCAGATAAGTAAAAGGATACTTATGCTTTTCATCAGTGTCATGGAACTCCTCTTTAATCAGCTCCCATTTCGATAAATCAATTTCTGGAAAAAAAGTGTCAGCTTCAAATTCTCCGTGTACCCGAGTTAACTCAATGTAATCAGCGTAGGCTAAACCTAATTTATATATTTCACCACCACCAATGATAAAAGGCGAAGGATCTGGACTAGCGGCTTCAATGGCTTTATCTAAGGAGTCCACAACAATAACTCCCTCGGGCTTATAGTTGAGATTACGAGTAATTACAACATGTGTTCGGTTAGGTAATAATTTGGGAAATGACTCGAATGTTTTCCTCCCCATGATGATATAGTGTCCAGAAGTTAACTGCTTAAATCGTTTAAAATCATCAGGTAAGTGCCAAACCAGATCGTTGTCTTTACCGAGGGCGTTGTTCTCGGCAGCGGCAGCAATCATCGTAATTTTTTTAGGCAATTTTAGAACTTCTTCTTTTCTACCTTTTATAAATTCTTCCTTTTTCTTTAAAAGATCTGTTTTGGGATACATCAACTCCACATCCTTCTGAATGAGTTCGATTTCAGCTTTTTGCTTCGCAATTAAACGCTCCATTTGTTTATCGGTCCACTCCCTACCCATAAATGAGTGAAATAACCATACATTTGCGGTATGTATAGCAAGTATAAAACCCCAAATTAGTATAGCCACCAAATACCAATCTGCTCCAAAAAAAGTAAGATCTTTTCCAAAACCTAATAGCAAATTGAGTATTACAAAAAAGATAGCTCCTACTAAAAACACTATAAAATGTCGGAATAATTTTTTCTTTTGATTAACTCGCTTTCTGGCGTGCTCGTACAACTCGCGTTGCACCGGGTCGATTTGTGGTTTTTCTTTCTTTTTAGAAAACATATTATGCTAACTTAGTGGCTCTGGTTTAACTAAAGCGTGTTACGACAATTCATTATCGCTTATTTTAAGCATAAAAGTAACTATAGTGCTGTATAAAACAAAGTATTTTCAATATAGCTATGGATAAATACCGAAAAGAGTTTCCTACCCTTAATCATTATACATATCTAAACACCGCCGCCTCAGGGATTTTGAGCTCAGCTTTATACCAACATCGACAACAACATGAACTGGATTATTTAAATAGGGGGAGCTTGTTTAGAGAAGATCGAAACACTTTTTTATCCGAAACAAAACAAACTCTTGCGGATTTTTTCAATCACAATTCCAATGAAATACTATTGGTTCCTAATTTTTCATTAGGACTCAATACGGTTCTCGATGGCCTTGGAAAGCAACAAAAAGTAGTACTGTTAGATCACGATTATCCTGCCATTAATCATGCGGTTATTACAAAAGGATTTACACACTGTTATGCCAAAGTAGATGATAACCTGGAAAATAACATTTGGACAACCCTAAAACGTGAAAATGCCCATATTTTAATTTGTAGCATGGTTCAATATATCAGTGGCATAAGTTTGTCCATTGATTTTTTTAAACAATTAAAAGAAGAGTTTCCCAACCTTCTACTTATTGTAGATACCACACAGGCTTGTGGAACCCAAAAAATTGATTTTAAAAACTCAGGTATTGACATATTAGGCTGTAGTGGTTATAAGTGGCTACTGGCTGGATTTGGTAATGCATTTTTTATGTTTAAAGAGGGTATTTTAGAACAAATAACTCCCAAATCCTATACAAAAGAGATAGGCAGATCTGACTATGATTCATCTTACACCAACTTACAAGCACGGTTGGAGTGTGGTCATCTTGACACCTTGAATTTTACAAGTCTTTCCTTTGCTGTATCCAATTTACAAACCATCGGAATGGAGCGTATTGCCGGACATAATCAAAAGTTAAGTCGGTTTTTGAAAGAGCAGCTTATCAATTTAGGTCTGCTGGATGAAAGTGTGATTAACCGTAATATTGATAGTTGTATTTATACCTTTAAAGCGAACCGACAATTGCACGAAAAACTTATAAAGCAGCATATAGTAACTTCTTGGAGAGGTAATGGCATACGTGTTAGCGTTCATTTTTATAACAACACACAAGATGTTGAAATACTAATAGATGCACTGAAAAAATCACTAAAATAATTGATAAAAAAGTAATCAATAGGTTTTTTATTTTATATCAAATTGTAGTAACTTAGGGATACTTTTATATAACCACATAAACCTTTTTAATTATGGCAATCTCTAAGCAATACCTAAAGTCAAAACCAATTTGCAAAGTTACCTTCACAGTTCCTGCTAAAGAAGCTGACTCTGTATCAGTAGCAGGCGAATTCAATAATTGGGATACAGGATCTCATTTACTTAAAAAGCTTAAAAACGGTACTTTTAAAGGCACAGTAAATTTACCAAAGGACAATCAATTTCAGTTTAAATATGTGGTCGACGGAGAGTGGACTAATGAAAATGAAGCTGATGGATACTTGTGGAGTGATTACGCGGCTACGGATAATAGCTTGCTTATCGTTTAATACGATAAGCTAAGATATTTCTACGCCTTTCCAAAAAGCAACATACCCTTCGATCTCTTTGGCTGGTTTTTTAGCCTCAGGGTAAAACCAGGCTGCGTCTTTATTTTCCTTATCACCTACCTTTAAGGTATAATAGGATGCTTCACCTTTCCAGGGACAATGGGTATGTGTATCACTTGGTAAAAAGTATTCTTTCTTTAAGGCCGAAGGCGGAAAATAATGATTTCCCTCTATGACTATAGTGTTATCACTTTCGGCTACAATTTTTCCATTCCATTTGGCTACCATACAAAGAATATTTGAAGTTTATACTTTTTGAAACAGATAATTCTGATAAGCCTTTTCCACATCTGAAAATTGATTTATGATCTTCAGCCCTGATTCTTTTGCTAACCATTTAACCGTATGATCATCATATTTTTGCGAAATTTCGGTATGTATAGTTTCCCATTTTTCAAAGCAAACTTCTAATCCAAGTGCATTGATGTCTACACTTTGCTTTTCCTTACTTACTAAATAACTCTTAGCCGTACCACTTTCGGGATCATAAGTTTCCCAATGTAAAAAATTGTTTACATTGAAATTTGCGTCAAATTCCGTGTTGATCCGTACTAATATGTTTTTATTAAACGCTGCTGTAACGCCTTGTGAGTCATTATAGGCATTTAGAATCGTCTGAGGATTCTTTTTTTGATCAAATCCCATAAACAACAAATCCTCATTACCCATCACACCGCATAATTTCTGCAGAAATTTAATGGCTCTTGGATGCAATAGGTTGCCAATATTGGAGCCTAAGACCATTATTATCTTTTTATCATATTCGGTATACTTTAAACGGTCTAGAACTTCAAAATATTCACCGACTAAACCCTGTACCTTAAGGCTAGGCATTTCTTGCTGAAGATTTTGCTTCAAATTTTCTACCGCATTGCTACTGATATCGATAGGGTTATATGTAAAATTGTACGCATTAGAAAGTAATTCCTTCAAAAGCACCTTTGTTTTCTTACCATCACCTGCACCGAGCTCGATAAGATGAAAACCTTGTTTTTCCTGATCGAAGTTTTGGACAATTTCGCTCTTTTTGGTATTTAATATCTCAAACTCTTTACGGGTCAAATAATACTCAGGTAATTCCATGATATTTTGAAATAACTTATCGCCTTTTTGATCATAGATAAATTTTGAAGATAAATATTTCGGAAAGGCTGTTAATCCTTCATACACTTCTTTTTCAAAAGCGGAAATTTTTGTTTTTTGATCTTTACAATCCATTATATTTTGTGTGATTGATTATCTTTTACAACCCTAAACCCGGTGAATTGCCATCTTAGGTGCGGATGAAAAAAGTTTCTGTATGTGTATCGTGTATGGTTTTTTGAAGTCGCTATTGAGCCACCACGAAGCACTTTTTGATTGACCATAAATTTACCATTATACTCTCCGAGTGCTCCTGGTGCTTTGCTATATCCCGGATAAGGTAGGTAAGCACTCTCCGTCCACTCCCATCGATGGCCCCAGTCGAAATACTTTTGTGCTACTTCCCATTCAAACTCGGTTGGTAATCGACAATCAGCCCATTGTGCATAAGCAAAGGCTTCGTAATAGGAAATATGTGTAACCGGCGCATCAAGGTTGAGCGGTTGCATACCGCTTAGCGTATATTGCTGATAGCTTTCATCGATTTGATGCCAATACAGAGGGCTTTCGATGTTATTATTTTGAATCCAATCCCAACCTTCTGCGTGCCACAATAAGCTATCCCTATAACCCCCAGCATCAATAAAGGCTAAAAAATCTTTATTCGTAACCAGTTGATCTGCGATTTTAAATTGATGCAGATAAACCTTATGTACCCCTAATTCATTATCGTAGCAAAAATCGGTTGAAGTATGACCAATTTGATAAACCCCTTCATCAATGGTTATAAAATTTGTTTTAGGCTTAAGGCTCTTCGAATGTTCATTAAAAGTTTCGTGGTAGGCAGGCAGCAGTGGATTATGCCCTAAAATATACTTTATATCTGTTAAGAGTAATTCTTGATGTTGTTTCTCATGATGTATACCAATTTCAACCAAATCCAGTACATTATCGTTTTCATTATCTTCCAGAAACCTATGTAAGGCATTGGTTACATAATTTCGATACTCATACACTTGCTTTACCGTTGGTCTAGATAGATTGCCACGATCCGTGCGCACCACTCGCTTACCAACACTTTCGTAATAACTATTGAAAACAAATGCAAAATCAGGATGGAAGCGCTTATATCCCTGTACATATTTTGCTAAAATAAACTCTTCAAAAAACCAGGTAGTATGTCCTAAATGCCATTTGGGTGGCGAAACATCTACAATAGGTTGCACTACATAATCCTCAGTATGCAAAGGAGTACATATTTCTTCTGAAGCTTTTCTGGTTTCTAAAAAGGAAGGGATAATACTAGTCGTAACAATCATAAAAAAAGTGTAGTGCTAAATATGCACTACACTCAAATTTAGTAATTTTTATCTTTTGGAATTCTTAAACCAAGTTAACTCCTTGTTAAAAATCTATCATTTTACTGGGGTTTTACAAAGGTAATGGGAACTTCATAGGCCACAGAAATTGGTTTCTCACCCCATTTCGCGGGCTCCATTTTCGGGATAGCTCGTATAAGGCGTATCGCCTCTCTTTGTAAATAGCGATGTCCGCCTTGCACCTCTAAAATTTCAACTTTACCTTTTTTATCAATTATAAATTCTACGGTAACGGTTCCACTCAAACCTTCACTAACAGCATTTTCTGGGTATTGAAAGTTACGAATAATATGATCCCTTAAGTTTTGGTCAAAACATTTAATAGGCGATAGTCTTGAACGGTCACATCTAGGCCATAATGGTGTAATCCCTTTATCGTTAGCATTCTCTTGAGATAGAATCACTCCCTGTGCTTGTAATGCTGAGGAACAAAACATCATAACGGTTAATAAAAGTAGTAGTCTTTTCATAATAAAAATCTTTAATAGTTTGGGGTCAGACAGCTACCACACCTTTAATATGAGGATGAGGATTATAGTCTTCTAATCTAAAGTCATCAAAAACGAAGCCAAAAATATCTTTGACCTCAGGGTTAAGAATCATTTTAGGTAATTTTCTAGGTTCTCTACTTAGTTGAAGCTCAAGTTGCTCGATGTGGTTATTGTAAATATGAGCATCGCCAAACGTATGTATAAACTCCCCTGGTTGATACCCGCATACCTGTGCTACCATTAAAGTAAACAACGCATATGAGGCAATATTAAAAGGAACTCCTAAAAAGATATCTGCACTTCGTTGATATAATTGACAAGATAGTTTACCGTCCGCTACGTAAAACTGAAAGAAAGCGTGACAAGGAGGTAGCGCTGCTTTTCCATTGGCTACATTTTCAGCAAATGATTTTGAAGTATCTGGAAGAACACTTGGATTCCAAGCTGACACTAGCATTCTCCTACTATCAGGATTAGTTTTTAAGGTGTGGATCAGTTCTTTAATTTGATCAATTTCGTCACCATTCCAATTCCTCCATTGGTGTCCATACACAGGTCCCAAATTCCCTTCTTCATCTGCCCATTCGTTCCAAATTCTTACTCCATTATCCTGCAGATAACTTATATTGGTATCTCCTTTTAGAAACCACAGTAATTCGTGAACTATAGATTTAAGGTGTAATTTTTTGGTGGTGACCATCGGAAAGCCTTCCGCTAAATCAAAACGCATTTGATAGCCAAACACGCTTTTTGTCCCGGTTCCGGTTCGGTCTTCTTTTGCCGTTCCATGGGCTAACACATGGCGCACAAGATCATGATACTGCTTCATAACTCAATAACAAATAAATGGTAATAATTGTTAAAACAACATTAATAAACCAAATATACAAAAAATAGAAGACGAGCGTTCAGATATTTAATTACACAGAAGATAGTTGTAAAAAGTTTTTAACAACGAGCCAATTTAGCCACAATCACCCGATAATCATCCCTGCAATGGTAGCAGAAAGTAAGGATGCAATAGTACCGCCAATAAGGGCTTTCATTCCAAACTCAGATAAGGTTTTTCGTTGACCAGGGGCTAAAGAGCCAATACCCCCTATTTGAATTCCTATAGAAGCAAAATTAGCAAAACCACATAGCATGTAAGTTGCCATAATTATCGATTTATTGTAAGTTAGGTGTAAAGGATTGGCTGGATTTTTAAGGTCTGCCAATTGAATATACCCTACAAATTCACTTGCTGCTAATTTAATACCTAGCAACTGCCCCATTAGCATCACATCTTCTTTGGCCACCCCTATTAACCACATTAATGGGGCAAAAATGGTACCTAATATCGATTCTAATGAAAATTTGCTATAGGGTGTATTTTCTGCAATGAATGTATTGAAGGTAGTCACCTCGCCTACCCAACCCAGTATTCCATTGAGCATAGCAATCAAGGCAACAAAAACCAATAACATCGCTCCAACATTGGCCGCTAATTTTAAACCTTCTGTGGTTCCATTAGAAATAGCATCTAAAACATTAGAGCCTATTTTATCTTGCGTTACTTCAATAGTAGCATCAATTTTTTCGGTTTGAGGATATAAAATTTTAGAAATCACTATTGCTCCTGGAGCAGCCATCACAGAAGCTGCTAATAAGTGCCGAGCAAACTCTAAGCGCAACTGTTCATCATTTCCTCCTAAAAACCCTATGTAAGCTGCTAACACACCTCCTGCTACAGTTGCCATACCACCAACCATTACCAAAAGAATTTCAGAGCGAGTCATCCTCTCTAGGTAAGCTTTGATCATTAAAGGAGCTTCTGTTTGTCCTAAGAATATATTACCGGCCACACTTAAACTTTCTGCACCCGAAATTCCCATAAGTTTAGTTAAAACCCAAGCCATTCCTTTAACAACCACTTGAATAATTCCAAAATAAAAAAGAATAGACGTCAAAGCCGAAAAGAAAATAATGGTCGGTAGCACTTGGAACAAAAAGATAAAACCGTAGCTATCCACATCCATCATACCACCTAACAAAAACTCACTCCCTGCTTGTGTGTATAACAAAATCTCATTAAAAACCTCTCCAACAAAATTAAAAATAGACTGAATAAAAGGAATTTTCAAAACCCCAAAAGCCAAAAGCAATTGACCCAATAGACCAATACCAACAGTTTTCCAATTGATAGCTTTTCGTTTAGCACTAAACAAATAGGCTATAGCTAGTAAGACCAGCATCCCTAAAACACCACGCCACAGACTATTAAAAGAAAAGCCCTGACTAGGTATAATTTCCTTTCCTGTAAGAACGGCTTGGTTGGTTGCAGATTCCTGAAAAGATTCCGGTATAAAATCATAGCTAACCCCTCCTTTAGACACTACTAAAAGGGAATCATTAAATGTAGTTATCCGATATCGAATAATAGAGTCCTCATTAGTTTCACTAAAAAGCAATAAACTATTATTTTGCTTAATGTAATCTCCCTTTAATTTATTCTTAGCATTTTGAAGAGAATACTGAAAAGAATTTTCTTTAAACTCAAAAAAATCTTTTTGGTAAGCGAAGTTTTCCAGTAGTGAGTCTCCTTTTACCTGATTAAGCACCCATTTTTGTTCAAAAACCTGAGCTCCAATATTTTGAAAAAAGAACACAAGGGTTATAAGGGTAAATAAACCTTTCTTCATACTTCAATGGTAAAAATTTAATGAAAACATTAGGAGCGATTAGGAATTTTAACTTCGACGCGAGATTTCGTCTCGTAAGCGAGCCGCTAACTCATAATCTTCGTTGTTTACTGCTTGGTCTAGCATTTTATTGAGCTCCTCTAGGGATAAGTCCTGATAACTGGTTTCTTTACCTACTACCTCAGCTTCTTCATCAGATACAAGTTCGTCCATAAATAAATCCTCTTGCTCTTCATCTTCATCTTTTTTAGGATTTACTTTTAGATAAATCCCAGCTTGATCTAAAATGTTTTTGTAGGTAAAAATTGGTGCCTGAAAACGCAATGCTAAAGCAATCGCATCACTAGTCCTGGCATCTATAATCTCTTCGATCTTATCTCGCTCGCAAATAATGCTTGAATAAAAAACGCCATCCACCAACTTATGGATAATTACTTGCTTTACTACAATATCAAAGCGGTCGGAGAAATTTTTGAAGAGGTCATGAGTAAGTGGTCTTGGTGGCTTTATTTCCTTTTCCAGCGCAATAGCGATAGATTGTGCTTCAAAAGCACCAATAACAATAGGGAGTTTTCTATCTCCATCAACTTCGCTCAAAATCAACGCATAGGCGCCGTTTTGAGTTTGACTATACGATATTCCTTTTATGTTCAGACGAACTAAACTCATACTTAATCAATAAAAAAGGCTGTTTGAACGAGCGGACTTTACTTAGGTTCAAACAGCCCTTAATCAGGCGCAATTTATGAAAAATTATGCGTTATTAGCCTTAAATTCTTTTAATTTTTCTATAAGCTGTGGCACTACTTCAAACGCGTCTCCTACGATACCGTAGTCTGCAGCTTTGAAAAATGGTGCCTCTGGGTCATTATTGATAACCACTTTTACTTTACTAGCATTAATACCTGCTAAATGCTGGATCGCTCCAGAAACCCCAATAGCAATGTATAGATTAGAAGCTACTGGTTTACCCGTTTGACCCACGTGTTCACTATGAGGTCTCCACCCCATATCACTTACAGGCTTAGAACAAGCTGTAGCAGCACCAAGTACCTCGGCTAAATCCTCGATCAAATTCCAGTTATCTGGTCCTTTCAATCCTCTACCTCCAGATACTACAACCTCTGCATCCGCAATTGAAACCTTATCCGTAGCCTTATCTACTGAAGTTACATTTACTGCAAAATCTGCATCATTCAGTGACGGAGAAAAGGCCTCAGCAGCAGCTGCTCCATCAGCTTCTTTTAAACCAAAGGCATTTTTAGACAGACCTAAAATCTTAACATCAGTAGTCAATTCGGTGATATTAAATGCCTTATTAGTAAAAGCTGTTCTTTTTACCTTAAATGGAGCTGCACTTTCTGGTAACGCTACTACGTTTGACGCATAGCCAGCATTTAAATCAATAGCCAAAAGCGGAGCCATAAACTTACTATTGGCACTTGAGCTGATGACAATTACCTTAGCGTCCTCTTGCTCCGCAGCTTGCTTTAAAACATCTGCATAGGCTTTAGCATTAAAAGTATTTAATTTATCATCTTTTACCTCTAACACTTTATCTACTCCATATTTTCCTAATTCACTGCTGTCGCCTCCGTGGACGCTAACTGCAGTAACTGAAGTACCTAACATATTAGCTACTTCTTTAGCATAAGAAGCTACTTCAAAAGCTATTTTCTTGAATTTGCCTCCTTCACTTTCTGTATATACTAAAACTGACATATTATATTTTTTTAAACCAATAAACTGGTTGTTCTTAATTTACTTTATACGTATTGAATAACCGTCACTAAATTACCTTAGCCTCATTATGCAATAAATCTACTAACTTATCGATATTATCTGGCTCTACTAGAGTAACCTCACCTTTTGGCGCTGGTTTTTCAAATTTTACTGCTGTGGTATATTGATCTCCTTCAGCTGGCTCTACAACCGTTAGTGGCTTTTTTCTTGCCATCATAATACCTCTCATATTTGGGATACGTAGATCGCTTTCTTCAACCAAACCTTTTTGACCCCCTATTACTAAAGGTAACTTAGCGGTAGAAGTTTCTTTACCACCGTCAATTTCTCGAATTGCAGTAGCAGTGTCTCCTTCTATTTCCAGGCTGATACAAGTATTGATGAAATTTGCATCTAATAATCCTGCTAACATACCTGGTACCATCCCACCATTATAGTCAATTGACTCTCTTCCTCCGATGATTAAATCATAACCACCATCTTGCGCTACCTTTGCCAACTGCTTAGCAACAAAAAATCCATCGGTTGCTTCTGCATTAACACGGATCGCGTTATCTGCACCGATAGCTAAAGCTTTTCGTAAGGTTGGCTCGGTTTCCGGACCTCCTACATTAACTACATCTACCGTAGCTCCTTGTTTTTCTTTAAACCACATAGCTCTGGTTAACCCAAACTCATCATTTGGATTTATTACAAATTGAACACCATTAGTGTCGAATTTTGTATCACCATCTGTAAAATTGATCTTAGACGTGGTGTCTGGCACATGGCTAATACATACTAATATCTTCATTTTCTATAGGTATTTTTTGAGAATTTAATAACAATCGCGAAAGTACAAATAAAATATCATATTTACTATGCATGCATAATAAATTTTACTTCAAGTCGTATAACTAAAACTTATTAATTGCTACTTTTGCTTTTTTAGTAGCAAAATTAATACTTAATTATGAAAACGATACAATTCAGAGAAGCTATTTGTGAGGCAATGAGCGAAGAGATGCGCAGAGACGAATCTGTTTATTTAATGGGAGAGGAAGTTGCTGAATACAATGGCGCTTATAAAGCCAGCAAAGGTATGCTTGATGAATTTGGGCCTGATCGAGTAATCGATACCCCAATCTCTGAATTAGGATTCGCCGGAATTGGTGTAGGTAGTGCGATGAACGGCAACAGACCAATTATTGAGTTTATGACCTTCAACTTCTCATTAGTTGGTATTGATCAAATCATCAACAACGCTGCTAAAATGCGACAAATGAGCGGTGGGCAATTCAATATTCCTATTGTATTCAGAGGCCCTACTGCTTCTGCAGGTCAATTAGGTGCTACACATTCTCAAGCCTTTGAAAATTGGTTTGCGAACACTCCTGGACTTAAAGTTGTTGTTCCCTCCAACCCGAAGGATGCCAAAGGACTATTAAAATCAGCTATCAGGGATAATGACCCTGTTATTTTTATGGAAAGTGAGCAAATGTATGGGGACAAAGGAGAAGTACCCGAAGGTGAATACACCATACCACTAGGAGTGGCGGAAATAAAAAGAGAAGGATCAGATGTAACTATAGTATCTTTTGGTAAAATTATAAAAGAAGCCTATAAAGCGGCTGAGGCGCTAGAAAAAGAAAATATTTCTTGCGAAATTATTGACTTAAGAACGGTAAGACCTTTAGATCTGGATGCTATTTTCAAGTCTGTTAAAAAAACGAATCGCTTGGTTATATTAGAAGAAGCCTGGCCATTAGCCAATATTTCATCCGAAATTACATACCAAGTTCAGTCTAATGTTTTTGATTTTTTAGATGCTCCCATAGTTAAAATTAATACTGCAGATACTCCTACTCCTTATTCTCCAGAATTATTACAAGAGTGGTTACCCAACAGTGAGGATGTCGTAAAAGCTGTTAAAAAAGTATTGTACAAATAAAATAAACCGTTATTAAATTGGTTAAAGCATTTAACACGTGATACTTCTTTCACCAAAAAAAGCTATTATCGCGAATTGAAATGAGTTTTTTTATGAAACAATATACTTTAGTAGCTTTTCTTGTTTTCTTGTATCAGTTAAGTAGTTTAGCACAAACCAAGGTAAGCGGTGTTGTTTCTGATACTAATGATGGCCCCATTCCATTTGCCAATGTAGTATATGCCAACTCCAGTGTTGGTACGATAACGGATGAAAATGGACGTTTTTATCTAGAGTCTGATAATAATTATTCAGAGTTAAGAATCTCTTTCATTGGTTTTGAAACTAAAGTTATAGCTTTAGATAAAAAAGTAACCTATAATATGGAGATTGAGCTGATCGAAGAAGCCAACTCCCTCGATGAAGTGGTAATCTATAAAGGAAAAACCTCTAAAAAAAATAATCCCGCTATTGATATACTTCGAAAAATCTGGAAAAACAGAAGGGAAAACGGGGTAAAAAAGTTTAAGCAATATCAATACGATAAATACGAAAAATTAGAATTTGATTTAAACACCATCGATAGTAGCCTTATCAATAGTAGAATATTTAAGGGGATGGAGTTTATTTTCGAGGACATTGACACTTCAAGAATTACCGGCAAAACCTATTTACCTATATTTTTAAATGAAGCCATTTATAAAGTGTATGGTGATAATACCATCAATGAAACCAAAGAATTACTAAAGGGAAATAAAAATGCAGGGTTTAGCGATAATCAAACACTAATTGCCTTTGTCAAGGACTTATATTCTGACTATGATGTTTATGATAATTATCTAAAATTCTTTGATAAAAGTTTTACCAGCCCATTATCCAGAACAGGGATTAACGTCTATAATTACGTCCTCACGGATAGTTCTTACATCGGTGATAAATGGTGTTATAATATTGTGTATTACCCAAGACGTAAAAATGAATTAACCTTCAAAGGTGACTTCTGGGTAAATGACACCACCTGGGCGCTTAAAGAAATCAATCTTGAAGTTACCAAAAGTGCTAACATCAACTGGATTAAGGATTTGTATATTGAGCAGGAATTTGATGTACTCAACGATTCCATTTTTTTGATTACCAAGGACTACTTTCAATCGGATTTCGCCCTAAATAAAAAAGAAAAATCCAGGGGTGTGTATGGTAAACGAACCACACTCTATGACAATTATAAATTCGATATCAAAAAAGATCCCAAGTTTTACAAAAGTCAAGTAGATCCATACAACCAGGATGTTTATAATAGAGAAGATGCCTTTTGGGACCAAGCCAGGATGGAAGCCCTAAACAAAGATGAACAGAAGGTATATAAACTTCTGGACACCCTAAAAACCGTAAAAGCTTTTAAACGCCTCTACAATATCGGAACGATATTAGCCTCTGGTTATATTGAGTTTGACGGGTGGGATTTTGGACCCTTATTTTCTACAGTTGGTTTTAATGATATCGAAGGGTGGCGACTACGTGCAGGTGGCCGAACCTATTTTACTTCTAATGACCGTTGGCGAATTGAAGGTTATGGCGCCTATGGCTTTAGGGACGATAAATTTAAATACGGCATATCCGGTAAATATTTGATTGATCGAAAATCGAGATTAATGGTTTCTTTAGGAAATCGAAGAGACGTGGAACAATTAGGAGCCAGTTTAACCAATACCAATGATGTAGAAGGTAGAAGCCTGGCCTCCTCCGCTATTATCACCACAGGAGATAACACGCGATTAACCTCCATAAATCTTACGGCTTTTTCGATGCAGATCGAGCCGCGAAAAAATTTAACCCTGGGCGTTACTACCTCCTTTAGAACACTTAAACCTGCCGATCGCGGTTTATTTAGCCTTGACTTTGTTGACCCTGATACAGGTGAACTCAAAACAGAGATCACACAAACTGAAATCGCCACACAATTAGCATATACCCCTAACCGAAAAACAACAGGTTATGGAGTAGATAGGATTATTGTCAATGACGGGGATTATGCAACGCTATTTCTCAATTATGGCGTGGGGGTAAAAGGAATATTAGAGAGTGATTTTGACTATCAAAAAATACAATTTCTCTACGGACAACCCTGGAACATCGGTGGATTCGGAAGATTAACCACCTCCTTGGAGTTAGGTAAAATTTATGGTGAAGTGCCTTTAGGGTTACTCAGTGTAGTACCAGGAAACCAAACGTATATTTCAATTTACAATACTTTTCCGCTTTTGAACTTTTATGAGTTTGTAACCGACACTTACGCTTCCTTACATCTTCAGCATAATTTCAATGGACGAATATTTTCAAGAATACCCTTATTAAGAAAACTTAATTTAAGAGAACTTGTTGGTTTTAGAGCAGTTTTCGGAGAGTTATCAGATGAAAATATTTTACTTAGCGCCCCATCCGGAGAAACACTTTTAGCGCCTGATATTGACCCCTATTGGGAGTATAGCTTTGGTGTGGGTAATATTTTTAAAGTATTTAGAATAGACTTTCACTTTAGAGGAAATTATTTTGACAACCCCGACGCCCGAAAGTTTGGAGTAACCGGTGCATTTGGCTTTTATTTCTAAAAAGTTTTATGTTATTTTTTAACTATTTGATGATTTTAAAAGTCTAACATTACCAAAAGTTTAATTTTTATCTAAATCTTTGCTTTTTTTAAGCATAAACTTTCCGTAACCCCCTTGAATACGTATATTTGCCGCCCATAAAACGAAAACAAAAATTATGAGCGCAGCTACAAAGGAAAGCTTTGATGTACTAATAGAAATTCCAAAAGGAAGCCGAAACAAATACGAATACGATTTTGATATCAAAAAAATACGTTATGACAGGATGATATTTTCATCAATGATGTATCCAGCTGATTATGGTTTTATCCCTGAAACTCTGGCGCTTGATGGAGATCCGCTTGATGTTTTAGTGCTAGTTACTGAACCCACTTTTCCTGGATGCGTAATGGAAGTTAAACCTATTGGAGTATTCCATATGGCGGACGAGAAAGGACCAGATGAAAAGATTATTTGTGTTCCCGTTTCTGATCCAATTGCCAACCGTATTTCTGATCTAAAAGAATTAAACCCACATCTTATTCAAGAAATAGAACATTTCTTTCAAGTTTATAAAGATTTAGAGAAGAAAAAAGTGGACGTTGGTGACTGGGGCAATGTAGATGAAGCCAGAGAAATCATTAAAGCCTGTGTAGATCGTTTTGAAAACCTAGAAGATAAACCTAAAGGATTATTTAGCATTTACTAAATTTTAATCCATACATTATCAAAAGCGCAATATTTTTACCAAAGTATTGCGCTTTTTCTATTTAGGGTATTTTTACTACATTTAGCGCTAATTAACTAAAAAAACATATATGGAATCAAACATGATCTTAGTGCCAATTGCTTTGGCAGTTTTAGGGCTTATCTTTATGTTCATTAAAATGTCCTGGGTAAAAAAGCAAGCTCCGGGTAGTGAAAAAATGCAGAATATCTCTAAAAGTATTAAAGAAGGTGCTCTGGCGTTCCTGGCTGCAGAATATAGACTTTTATTAATTTTTGTAGTTATCGCCTCAGTTGCCCTATTTGGTATTTCCATAGCTGTAGATACTACACACTGGATGATTGTACCTGCTTTTATATTTGGAGCGATCTTTTCTGCACTCGCAGGTAATATCGGTATGCGAATTGCCACAGAGGCCAACGCACGAACTGCAGAAGCAGCTAAGACGAGTTTACCCCAAGCCTTAAAAGTTTCTTTTGGAGGTGGAACAGTAATGGGTCTTGGTGTTGCTGGATTGGCTGTGTTAGGATTAAGTTTATTCTTTTTCTTCTTTACCACTCAATTTATGGGTAATGAAGGGAGTTTTTATGATAATATGACCGTAGTGCTAGAAGCACTTGCTGGATTCTCACTAGGTGCCGAATCGATTGCGCTTTTTGCACGTGTAGGGGGCGGAATTTATACCAAAGCGGCTGATGTAGGCGCAGATCTTGTAGGTAAAGTGGAAGCTGGTATCCCAGAAGATGACCCAAGAAACCCTGCTACTATTGCAGATAATGTTGGAGACAACGTTGGTGATGTTGCCGGGATGGGAGCCGATTTATTCGGTTCTTATGTAGCTACCGTACTTGCTGCAATGGTATTAGGTAATTACGTGATTAGAGATATGTCTACCACTACAGCTTTTACTGATAGCTTTGGAAATATGGGACCGATATTACTCCCTATAGTTATAGCCGGGGTGGGAATATTAGCATCGATTATTGGAACGTTCTTGGTTAGTGTAAAAAACAACGAAGCCAAAGAAGCTCAAGTACAAAAAGCCTTAGATATGGGGAACTGGGTAGCTATTATTATTACCGTTATTGCCAGTTTCTTTTTGATCAAATATATGTTACCTGAAACGATGGAAATGAAATTCTTTGGAGAAGGCATCAAGGAAGTTTCGTCAATGAATGTATTCTACGCTTCCTTAATAGGGTTAGCTGTGGGGGCATTGATTTCAGTGGTTACAGCCTATTATACGAGTTTAGGTAAAAAACCGGTAATGGACATTGTTCAAAATAGTTCTACAGGTGCGGCCACTAACATAATTGCCGGTTTAGCTGTGGGGATGAAATCTACTTTCCTATCGGTAATCCTTTTTGCCGCCGCCATATTTGGATCTTATGCGTTAGCCGGATTTTATGGAGTAGCATTAGCAGCTTCTGCAATGATGGCTACTACAGCGATGCAATTGGCTATTGACGCCTTTGGACCAATCGCGGATAATGCAGGAGGTGTAGCAGAGATGAGTGAATTAGAAGATCACGTAAGAGAACGTACTGACATTTTAGACTCGGTTGGTAATACCACTGCCGCGGTAGGTAAAGGTTTTGCCATTGCTTCAGCAGCATTAACAGCATTAGCTCTTTTTGCCGCCTACGTAACGTTTACCGGTATCGATGGAATTAACATTTTTAAAGCAGATGTACTCGCCATGTTATTTGTTGGTGGTATGATCCCGGTAGTATTTTCTGCACTAGCAATGAAATCCGTAGGAAAAGCCGCTATGGAAATGGTACAAGAAGTACGCAGACAGTTTAAAGAAATCCCTGGAATCATGGAAGGAACTGGTAAACCTGAATATGCCAAATGTGTAGATATCTCAACTAAGGCTGCCTTACGAGAAATGATAATTCCAGGATTACTTACTATCATTACTCCTATCATCATTGGTTTACTTTTCGGAGCTGAACCTCTGGGAGGTTATATGGCTGGTGTCTGTGTTTCTGGTGTAATGTGGGCCATCTTTCAAAACAATGCAGGTGGAGCCTGGGACAATGCCAAGAAATCATTTGAAGCCGGAGTGGAAATCGATGGAGAAATGACCTACAAAGGCTCTGATGCCCACAAAGCTGCAGTAACTGGTGATACCGTAGGAGATCCCTTTAAAGATACCTCTGGGCCATCTATGAATATTTTGATAAAACTGACTTGTCTTGTTGCTTTAGTAATTGCACCAATACTAGGAGGACACGGTGTAGAAGAAGCCATGGCTGTCAAGGTTGAAGTTGTTAAAGAAGCTTCAGCGAATAAAGAAAAACAAATCGAGGTTCAAATGACCAAAGTGGATGACGGTAACGTTACTGCGGTCATCACTACTACCAGTATCAAAGATGGTAAGGAAGTTTCAGAAAAGATAATGCTCGAGGGGCCTGAAGAAGAGATTAAAGCCCAAATCGAAAAATTAAGAAAATCATTGTAGTCTTCCATAAAAAATTAACAATTCAACCTCGCTCTTTCGGCGAGGTTGATTATTTTTATACAAAAGTTAAACCAGCCTGTGTTTCGAAAAAAAGCTTTACGCATTAATACGTATAGAGGATATGGTTCCGAAAATCTGTTTAGAGCTTCTGGTCGTGCGCTAGAAGATGAAAATGTAGATTTTGGATCCAACCTTAGTACCTTTAAAACGCTTCGTAACATCTACAAACAACTGGAAAGTGACGAAATAAAAAATGCACGGTTAACACTTAAGCTATCCAATGGTCAAAAATTTGAAACTATGACCGATAAAGAAGGCTATTATCACTTTGCTACAACCGTGGATGAGTTACAAACACTTGCAGATCAAGAAGGCTGGGTTACCTACACGGTATCGTATACAAAGGAATTTACCAAACGAGAAATTAGCGATCACAATTCCTTTGAAAGTCAAATGTTGATCCCATCTAAAAATGCTGAATTTGGCGTAATTAGTGATATCGACGATACCATTCTACATACCGGGGTTGCCTCTTTTTTTAAATGGCGAGTAATTACTAATACGCTATTCAAAAACTATGACAAGAGAATTCCTATTGAAGGGGTTAGTCAGTTTTACAAAAAATTACATTTAGGATTTAACGGAGAGCCGGTTAATCCGTTTTTCTATGTTAGCAATAGTCCTTGGAATCTCTACGACTACTTAAGCGCGTTTTTGAACAAACATTTTTTTCCAAACGGACCTATTTTGCTTAGAGATTTTAGAACTCCTTTTGATAAAACCCCAAAGCCGAAGTTACCCCACAAGCAGTCCGAGATTTTAAATTTACTCGCTACCTATCCTAAACTCAAGTTTATCTTGATTGGAGATAGCGGCGAAAAAGATGCGGATATCTATACCAAAATTGCCTTAGAGCATCCAGGACGTATTTTAGCGATTTACCTCCGGGATGTTAACCATAAAAGAAAAACCAAAAGAATTCAGCGGATTATTGATAACTACAATGCTACCCCCATTCTATTGATGGAAAGTGCACAAGAAGCACTTAAACACGCCAAGAAACACGGTTATATTGATTAGTTTTTTAAACTACGTACTTCTGTAGTCAAGGCTGCCATCGCCTCTTGTAATTGTTTAATACTTGCATTATCCGCATTAGCATCAATATTAAAACTGAGCTTGCTATTTACCAACCATAATTCTTTGATCTGATGCACCTGTATGGTATAGGGCAAGTATTCTGGATTTAGTGAAACTAAAGTGATGGAGGTAGGGTCATCTCCTTTTTTGATTTTTTTTACGACTACACTATCTTCTAATACCACTACACAAACGGAGTTGTTTCCTAATTCCGATAAATTACCAATAGCCTTACCAATTACCCACTCCTTTGGTTCGAATAGCGGCTGCATACTATCCCCTTCGATTTGAAAACCCCGATAGGTTGCATTACGGTATTCTGGTAAAGGAATATCAAAGGCTGGTAATTTTTGGTACCAATCTACATCCTGTATATTATGTGGGTAACCTGCTGCAGCTTTTACATTAACGAGGACAATATTGTCGTTTCCTGAGGAATCTACCGTAACCACTTTGGGAGACACATCTTTATCATTTAGGAGGATGGTTTTTTGCTTGCTCTTACCAAAAAGCCATAGTGGATTTATTCCAAACTCTTCCAAGAGTTTAGTTACTACCTCACCAGAAATTTTTGTTTTACCACGCTCAATATCTGCAGTGGAATTATTAACATTCAGCAGCTTTGCAAATTCAGATTGTGTACAATGGTTTTCTTCTCGAATTTGTTTAAATCGTTTAATAATTTGATCTGCAGCGTCATCCATGATGTATACTATTTTGGTTAGGTTTATCCCAAGCGAGCAAACGCTCTAACTCCTAACAAATATACATCTTTATGGAATATTTCCAATTTTAACATATTAAAATTTCTTTTTTAATGGAATTATTCCATATTTTTGGAAAAATTACAAGCTCATGTTACAAGATACCATAAACACTAACCCTAAACCTATTAGACACGTGTTAACGAATACCCATCAAGCTATTGCCTTGTTAGAAGCTCATCTTCAACTAAAGGAATTACCTTTTATCAAAGATTATAGCATAGAAAACTATAGGTTTCACTTTTACAGCCCTACCTATAAAATGGCAATTGAAATCGACAGCTACGTCAATGAATCGTATCCTGTTTTTAATACTGATCAACTCAAAAAACTATCCATTTATTCGCTGGGTGTACACGTATTTCGCTTTACCGATTATCAAATCCTTACTGATATGGAAGAAGTGAGCAGAACCTTAAAGCATTATATTAAAATACACAGCAACGCCCATGTCCTTTGATCGCATTCGAGAGAAACTTTCCATTTTGGCTGATGCTGCAAAATATGATGTCTCCTGTGCCAGTAGTGGTGGTAAACGAAAAAACAGCAACAAGGGTCTTGGTAATAATACTGGTGTTGGGATATGCCATAGTTATACAGAAGACGGGAGATGCGTATCTTTACTAAAAATCCTGCTTACTAACCATTGTATTTTTGATTGTGCCTACTGTGTTACGAGAAAAAGTAATGACATAAAGCGTGCAGCTTTTAAGGTACAGGAGGTGGTTGATTTGACCATTAATTTTTATAGAAGAAATTATATCGAAGGCTTATTTTTAAGTTCTGGTATCTTTAAGAATGCAGATTATACTATGGAGCGTCTCATCCAAGTCGCTAAAAAACTTCGGCTCGAAGAAAATTACAACGGATATATCCATTTAAAATCAATTCCAGGCGCTAGTGATGAATTAATGCGGCAGGCCGGACTATATGCAGATCGTTTAAGTGTTAATATTGAAATCCCTACAAAATCAGGACTTAAATTACTAGCCCCAGACAAGAAGCACGAAGATTTTATGAAGCCTATGAAAAAGGTTAAACACGAAATCATAAAATATCAATCCGAAAAGAAAGTATTGAAAAGTACGCCCACCTATGCTCCGGCTGGTCAAAGCACTCAAATGATTATTGGTGCGACTGGTGAGAGTGATCGAGATATCATGTATAGCGCCAATTTTTTTTACAAAAAATACCAGATGAAACGGGTGTATTATTCAGGATACATTCCCGTACTTGAAGATCATAGATTACCTGCTATAGGAACTGCTGTTCCAATTGTAAGAGAACACAGATTGTATCAAACCGATTGGCTTATGCGTTTTTATGGTTTTTCTGTGCAGGAAATCGTTAACGACACTTACCCTAACTTAGAGTTAGATATTGACCCCAAGTTAGGTTGGGCTTTGCGACACCTGGAATTATTTCCTATCGATATCAACAAGGCCGACAAAAAAATGATAGCTAGAGTTCCGGGTATAGGTATGCAATCCGTTTACAAAATAATACAAGCAAGAAAATATAGAAGACTAGATTGGGATCACTTAAGAGCAATGGGGATTGCCTTAAATCGAGCACAATATTTTATCACCTGTTATTCGAAACAGTTTTATAGTCAAGATTTGACTCCTTTACAGCTCAAAACTAAAATCATGAGTAACTCCTCATCGAAATACCATAATCAATTTACGAATCAACTTAGTTTATTTAATTAAAATGGAGTATAGCGATCATCATATTTTAAATTATGACGGCACATTTGACGGATTCTTGACCGCTATTTTTATCGCTTACGAAGAAAAGCTAGAACATCTTACAATTCAACACAGCTGCACTACCACACCCCAGATTTTCTCCAATAATCAAACTATTATCACCCATACTAGCCAAGCGAATCGAGTATGGAAAGGGTTGCTTAACGTAACCACACCACAGCAACGTGCTGCTATTTTTAAGGCGTTTTTGAGTGAAATTAAAGGAATTGAAGATTTACTTTTCACCTTTATCAAAAAACTTTTTGCTAAAGAAATAAGCCCCAAAGATTTTAGTGAGAACACGGCCCTACGTGTTGCTCAAATTGTAAAGATGGTCGGGCGCGAAAAGCATCGTATGGAAGCTTTTGTGCGCTTTAAATTAACTAAAGATCACATTTACGTAGCCACAATTGAACCTGATTTTAATGTACTACCGCTTATTACTTCCCATTTTAAGGATCGCTATGCGGATCAGCAATGGTTAATCTACGATATGAAACGTGCTTATGGTATTTTTTATGACAAGAACACTACTGAAATCATAGCCCTTGAAGATCAGGAAATCTTGCTTTCGAATAACGCATTATTTGCATCGGAAGAACTAGCGTTTCAAAAACTATGGAAAACGTACTATGATGGCGTTAATATCTCCTCAAGAAAAAACAATAAACTGCACCTTCAACATCTCCCGAAGCGCTATTGGAAATATTTGACAGAAAAGAACCCAACACTTTAGTATCCTTTTTTATCCTTTATACGATTTCAAGATTTTGTACGTTATTACAAGTAACTAATCTAAACTATTATGAAAAAATTATTTTTAGGGGCTTTAGGATTATTATTAGTAGCCTCAATTACATCCTGTAGAGAAACCACTGACAAAGCAGAAGAAGCTGCAGAAAATGCAACAGAAGCAGCACAAGAAGCTACTGAAAAAGCATCTGACGCTGCTGAAACTGCAATCAACGAAGCTGACGAAGCACTAGACGAAGCTGGTGATGCTTTAGAAAAAGCAGGAGATGATGCTTCCGAGGCTACTGAAAAGGCCATTGACGAAGCAGAAAAAGCGCTTGATGATGCTGGTAAAGCATTAAAGAAAGCTAAAGAAGATACCGAAAAAGCTGTTGACGACGCAGTAAACAGCTAAACATTTTGCAAACAAAAAAAGCCTGTGGAAAATTCCACAGGTTTTTTTTATATCCATTCTATTTTTTCTTCAATTTTTCCTCGTCTAGAGGCAAACTCTTCTGAAGTGTCATAGCTTCCGATATAAAAGAAACCTAAACAACGTTCTCCTTCTTCTAATTCAAAAAAATCTTGCATATAATTGATCATAGGTGGAGAACTCCAATAGCAGCCTACCTCAGCGGCTGTACAACTCAGCCACATATTCTGAACGGCCATGGCTGTAGCGGCCACCTCCTCCCACTCCGGGATTCGTTCTTTAGGATCACGTTGCATACAGATTGCGATAACAGCACTGGCAGCCTTACAGTTATTTTTGATTTTCTTGAGCTTATACGGGGATAACTTTTCATCCGGTGTAATATCAGTATAAGTGTCTGCCAGGTAATCCCCTAATCGAGACAAGGCTTCTCCCTGTATGATTTTAAAACGCCAAGGTTCTGTGATACGGTGCGTAGGAGCCCAATTGGCATTTTCTACCAAGGTGGTCAGGAATTCTTTTGAAACTGGTTTCCCGGTATAACTTGCAGGAAAAATAGACCTGCGCTTTTTAATCAGCTGGGTAATATCTTCTAAATTCAAACTAGTAGTGGGTTTTATAACTATTTGTTTTGCGTTTACCTTAATTTATCGAACTTCTAGTTTACAACCGATATCGCTAAAAACCTTAGCGTTTTAGACAAAATTAACGTAAAATCAGATGTCTGATTAGATTATTTCTTTTATCCATAAAACAAAACTGTTCGATGCTAGTTAAAAAAACAAAATAGGTCGTGTAAGGTTTTAATTAAATAAGTGACTTTTATTTTTATATTGGCAACCCATAAACCGTATCAAAATGTACACCTTACTATCCGTAAAGCTCAAAGCGCTTCAAAAACACCCAACTACTTTACTACTAACCTACGTAGTTGTCTATTTTATTTGGGGTTTAGGGATGAATGAATTTGGTAAGTTTATGGAAATTGCCCGATTTGCTAACTGGTGGCAAGTGATCACCTGTTATATTTTATATATGGTTCCCATATCCTTACTATTACGCAATAAACCCTTCTTTGATCAATATGCCTATGGACTGGTCGCAATGGGAATCTTAGAATTTATGGGGTATTGGTTACAAACCTCATACGCCTATCCAGACAATATCTTAGCCCAGGTCTTCAATCCTCTAAATTTTAGTTTGGGAATGGCCTTATTTTTTGCATTATATTTCCCTGCCGGAAATTGGTTGGTATCCAAAATATACCATATGCTTTTCAAAAATAACCCTACTCTCTCCTAACCAATACAAACTGCTGTTTACCTTCTTTTTTTAGTCGATACTTATCTACAACCGTTGAGCTTCCTTTAAGATCAAGTGAGTCTGAGACATAGGACAACCAATCTTCTCTGTGTACTATTGCATTATCCAACACCACATCTCGTATATCCGTATCTTCTAATTTCACATTCCATAAGATGGCTTCCGATAAGTCGGCTCCTCTCATATTGGCGCCTCTTAGATTGGCATTGGTAAGATCTGAACTAAGCAGCTCTGCATTTTCTAAATTGGCACCAACAAATGAAGTTCGTTTTAAATTAGATTCGGATAAATTTACGCCTTCCAAATCCGCATATTTTAACTCCGCACTTTGTAAATTAGCTTGTGGCATATACACCTGACTAAAATCCGAATAATTTAATCGAGCATATTTGAGATTGACGCCATTACCCAATAACATTTTTTTGAGATCAGAATAGGTAAAATCCGCTGCATTGAGTATGTCAATGGTAGAACGATCTCCCAGATCTCCCATCAATAAATTAAATAACAATTGACCTCGTTCCGGGCTACCTTTTTTCTTTTTCCCATCAAACACATCCTCATATTCATAGGGTTGCATCGCCATTGCAAGGCTTATTACCCGTGCCTCTAACGGTTTACTTATGTTACGGCTTGGGTTTGATCTAATTTCTGACGTAAGATCAGATAGCACATTATCCATGACAAAAACCAAGGATGACTTTCGCTGGGACTCTACTAGAGTATTTTGATTTTGGACTAAAGCATTTTGGTTGACCACCAACCAGGTTTGTATTAGCATGATAGTCGAAGGTAGTATGGCAAAGAAGAATGCAAAAAGTCCGATTCTTGTTAATCGCCAAACCACATTTGAGGATACATCAGATACGGTGTCGACAGAAACCGTTTTGTACTCCTTGTACTCATTGATCGCATTACTAATACTACGTTTTAATTTGGAACCAATAATTGGAGTACTGGCTTTTTTAAAGAGCCAACCAAATAAACGTTTTTTACGCTTTTTTCCTTTTGCCAACCGATCTAACTTATCCTGAAGGATTTTATTTTCGGTTTTTAACCGTTCAATCTGTTCTTTTTCGTTCACGTTGCACTATGGATTTGGATTTAAAACGCTGAAGATATAAAAGATATTATTAATAAGAGATAGAATAGTTAGGATGATTTTCTATCGCTTCTTTACTACAGTTCCTTTATAAATAATGTATTTTTAATGTTTAAAGCTAGTATCGTGAATCACCATATACTCATTTATCGGCTTCTCTTCCTAGTGTGTTCGACCAGTTTGACCTTATATGGACAACATCCTAAGGTAATCCAGGTAGACAGCCTAAGTTATGGAATTGATTACAAGCATCGACTAATCGTTTATAGTGATGCCCTAACTGATAGTTTATCCAAGACTATCAAAAATGTTACGCTACATTTTAACTCGGACTTACAATTTACCATCCCTACCGATAGTACTAAATACAACACATCGTTTGAGGCAAAAGGATATAAACTCTACGTAACACGACTTCCGGTAATTACCATTGCTATATCGAAGTCAATCGTAGACGAACCTAAAAGGCCCAGTAAGTTGACCTACTATCACAAAGGCACATCCATTAGTAGTATCGTGGGTATTGAGTTACGCGGCAATATTTCTCAAACTTTTCCAAAAAAAACCTATGATCTGGAGTTCTGGAAAGATGAATCAGGTAAAGAAAATCGCGATGTTTCTTTTGGAGGCTTACGAAAGGATGACGACTGGATACTTGATGGATTGTATAATGAACCACTACGGGTACGATCTTATTTTGCTGCCAAACTATGGTTACAACTACACTCCCCTACTTACCGAAACAATCCTAATGCTAAAAGCGGTTTTGATCTATGTTTTACCGAGGTGTTTATCAATGGGCGCTATCAAGGAGTTTTTGCGCTTAGCGAACAGGTAGACGATAAGTTATTGCAATTGCAAAAGCCTGTGGTTAATGCAGTACAAGGTGTTTTATACAAAGCCTCTAGTTATAGTGGAGGGACCGACTTTACTAAACTCACAGATTATGACAACCTTTTTCCACACTGGGGAGGTTTTGAAATGGAATTTCCTATTAGAGATTATACCAGCCACTGGGAACCATTATATGACCTCACGGATATTGTGATCAACGCTTCTAAAGACGATTTTAAAAATAAAATCGATCAACAAATTCAGCTGAATAATGCTATCGATTATTTTTTATTTGTAAACCTACTCCGCGCAACAGATAATCTAGGTAAAAACTATTACATCGCCACTGCGCAAAAAGCCAGTCCTTTTTTTATTATCCCCTGGGATTTAGATGGGGTATTGGGCACGATTATCGACGGCAGGCACATCCCCACTACTAACGATATTTTGAGTAATGGATTATTCGATCGCTTGTCAAAAGAGAATCCTAAGGGTTATAATCAAAAATTAGCGGAGCGGTGGCAACAATTGCGGGCCACTACTTTTAGCAACGATAGCTTATTGAAAATGATTACAAACCAATACCAACGCTTTGAGAACGAGCAAATTTATGAACGGGAATATGCTGTTTGGCCAACTAAGAAAACAAAGGAAGAAGAATTTGACTATATTAAAAATTGGCTACAAGAGCGACTTTTATTTTTAGATGGTTATTTTAAAGACTCTAAAAATGACTAAAGGGTTAACTAATCATTTTAATAAATAATATTCAAATATCTCCTACTTTAATCTTATGCAAATATCCTTCGCAAAATTTGAAGACCTTCCAGAAATACTAAGTTTACAAAAGGAATGCTATATTGAAGAAGCTGAGTTATATGAAGATTTCAATATTCCTCCTTTAACCCAAACCTTGGAAGAACTTCAAACCGATTACAGTAAAGAAAAAATCATCAAAATCGAGTCTGAAGGAAAAATAATCGGTTCTGTGCGAGGGCAATTACTACAGCACAGCTGTCAAATCGGTAGACTGATAGTGGATAAAAAGTTTAGAAATAAAGGATTGGGAAAGCAATTGATGAATGCGATAGAATCAGAATTTATAACGGCAAAGCGTTTTGAATTATTTACTGGTCATAAAAGCGAAAGAAATCTATATCTGTACAAAAAGCTGGGTTATAAGATATTTGATAAAAAGAAGGTAAACGATAAGCTTACGTTTATCTTTTTGGAAAAAAACACTACGAATGCAGCACAATAAAAACATATTTCAATACTCAAATATTGAACTAGTTGACCTAATTAAAAACACCAATGATCCTGACACCCTAAAACAGGCAAAAGCTGTGTTAAATTCGAGGAATCTTAACTCGAGTCAACTAACTCAGTTAAATATTGAATACGAAACTTATAAACGTTTTCAACAAAAAAGGAAATCAGCACCATTAGAACCAAGTGAGTGGATTCCATTATTCTTTCTTCCATTTTTTATTCCGAAACCGTATTGGAGAAAGGATGATCATTTTACAGCTTCAGAAATTGAACGATTTCAAAAATATGGCTTTGAAGAAAAAGCAAAAGAGGCCAAAAGAGTAAGGGTATTAGGTATAATCTTCTGGTGTATTCTAGTTTTCATATTTGTATTATTTTACACCTAATTCAATTCTTAAAAGGTTTGAGCTATCATACCCTATTTTTTCGTTTATCTCCATAATTCAACTGTACTATTGGTTTTTGCAACTCCAGTTTTATCAAGTCAACAACTGCCAATAAATTTTGTTTCTTATATTAGTTGATATGAAAAGAAACCAATCTTACTTCTATAGTGCATTACTTATAACCTTAGCAGCCCTAACGTTATTGATTACGGGTTCCCCTGTACTTAATTGGTCTGTAGACGCGAATAACCAATTCCCCTTAGGAACCATAATAACCTGGGCAGGTATGATAGGGTTACCCGCTACCCTATATTTTGGAATCCGAGCCTTACGAAAACCGACACCCTCATTTCATAAAATCCTTTCTTTATTATTGCGGATTGCAATCGTACTCGGAATCCTATGGGTGCCCTTGTCTTACGTACTTGCAGGTAATTTTTCTTTCTCCTTTTCTAATAAAGCAACATTTCAAGGGGGTCAAGCGGCTATGCGATGGTTTTGGCGATTAAGTTATGGCATCCCGATTATGACACTTACGATCCTTATCTTTTACTGGATTTCGTTACTTTTTATAAAAAGAAGGTAATTTTAAATCATAATCCATTTTTACATATACTAGAGTTTAGCCAGGTATAAAGCTTATACTTTGGCCTCAGGATGTTTTTGCGTATCTTCATCATCCTTTTAATGCAGTTTATGCTGCTACAGATTTGAAACACAAACCATCCATATCCTTATGAAAACAATACGTTTAAAATGCTCCCTATTAGAATTAATAATGCCTGTTTTATTCATCTCAATTTTGTGGTCTTGTTCTGACACCAAAAAAAATGAAACCGCCAGCAATGTGGATATTAAAATTGAGTACCCCAGTGCTGCAGAGGATAAGAATTTAGACGGAAGACTCATTTTATTACTTGCAGAACAAGCAGATACAGAACCTAGATTTCAGCTTAGAGATGATGCCAAAACCTGTCAGGCCTTTGGAATGGATGTAGAAAACTGGAACCCCAATACGGCTTTACAGTTTGATGCAAAAGCCTTCGGCTATCCTATTGAAAATTTTAGTGGGTTACCATCTGGTGATTTTTATGTGCAAGCTGTTTTTCACAAATACGAAACCTTCAATCGTGCTGATGGATTGGTAGTCAAGCTGCCTATGGACAGAGGTGAAGGGCAACAATGGAACAAAGCACCCGGCAACCTATACTCCACTCCCAAAAAAGTAACCATAACCAACGGAAAATTACCTCATCTGAGCATAGTCTTAGATCAAAAAATACCACCGATAGCAGCAGTTGAAGACACCAAATACATCAAACACATAAAGATAAAAAGTAAATTATTGAGTGAATTTTGGGGTAGGGATATGTACTTAGGAGCCCACGTACTCTTACCCGAAGGATGGGAAACCCATCCGGATGTAAAATACCCACTGGCAATAATGCACGGCCATTACCCAAAAGATTTTGATGGATTTCGTACTACACCGCCTGATCCAAATCTAGAACCGGAATATAGCGAACGCTTTGACGTAGAAGGCTATAATCGAATCGTTCAGCAAGAAGCTTATGATTTTTACAAGACCTGGACGGGGCCAGACTTTCCGCGTGTTATCGCTATTAAAATTCAACATCCTACTCCGTATTATGACGATTCTTATGCTGTAAACAGTGCTGCTCAAGGACCCTATGGAGATGCAATTACCTATGAATTGATTCCGCATATCGAAAAACAATTTAGAGGAATCGGCGAAGGCTGGTCTCGATTTGTTTATGGTGGAAGTACCGGCGGTTGGGAGTCGCTAGCAGTTCAGGTAAAATATCCCAAAGAATATGGGATGTGTTTTGCCGCTTGTCCTGATCCTATAGATTTTAGAGCCTATTGTTTGGTAAACATCTACGAAGATGAAAACGCCTATTATCAAAAAGGTACGTTTAGAAAAACATTAGTTCCCGGTCATCGGGACTATTTAGGCAACGTTGATGCTACCCTGAAGGATATGAATTATCGAGAATTGGTTTTAGGATCCAAAGGAAGATCCGGACAGCAATGGGATATATGGGAAGCCACCTATTCGCCAATTGATAAAGAGGGCTATCCAAAACGAATCTGGGACCGTCTTACGGGTGAAATCGACAAAGAAGTCGCGGAGTATTGGAAAGAAAATTATGATCTAGCGGACATATTGAAACGAGATTGGGCTAAACACGGTAAAGATTGGGAAAATAAAATTCATATCTATTGCGGGGATATGGATAACTACTACCTTAATAATGCGGTCTATTTGGCCGAAGACATCTTATCAGAAACTACTGGGCCTTATTATAATGGCGAAGTGGATTACGGAGACCGAGCCGAACATTGCTGGAATGGAGACCACGACAACCCTAACCATATTAGCAGATTGCGCTATCACCGTATGTTTATCAAAAAATATACAGATAAAGTTGCAAAAATTGCGCCCGAGGGTGCTGATTTAAAGAGTTGGCGCTATTAAGGGTTAAGGTTAGGTGAACATTTTTTTAAAGATAGCCACTTTTAATAAACAAATGTTCAAATTAAAAACAATGAGATTCAGCAATGGGCATAGAAGTATAAAAGAGATTTTAATATCCGTCAAGACTTCAGAAAACTTACTGTATTTCTTATCTTTGCTTCTCGAACAAAATAGTGTAAATGAAAGCCCAAGTAAACTTATAACCCCATGAGTAACCCCGTAAATATTCAGAAAAACCTAGTAGTTTTTAGCATACCACTTTTACTTATTACAGCATTGGTAGTACTGGTAAAATCTCCTTTGTTTACCACAAATACCAGTCAACTTGCCATTGGGGTTACTGCCGATTTATTGATAACGATACCTCTTATCTATTTTTTGATCATCAGAAAAACGAGTATTCCTAATACCACGGTTGTTCCTGTTTTAGTTTTAGGAATGATTATATGCACCGTTATACTGCCGGTGCAACAGCAATATTACCTTGATCTTTTTAAGACATGGGTTTTTCCTGTAATTGAACTATCCATAGTCGGCTATGTACTATATAATGTAAATAAGGCCATAAAAAGATTTAAAATCACAAAGAATGAATCTATTGATTTCTTTACTGCTTTAAAAAACACCTGTTATGAGTTATTACCTAAAAAAGCAGCTATGGCAGTAGCTACAGAAATTGCAGTCTTTTATTACGGTTTTGTTATTTGGAAAAAAAGAAAATTAAAAGAAAATGAATACTCCTACCATAAAGAAAGTGAAACTATTTCCCTATTGCTAGGTATACTCCTTATTGTAGCTGTAGAAACCGTAGTACTTCATAATTTGATTGCAAAATGGAATGATATCATAGCTTGGGTTGTAACTTTTCTAAGCGTGTACTCCGGGTTTCAACTTTTTGGAACTTTGAAATCTATCTATCACAGACCTATATGTATCGAAAAAGATAAGCTATTGCTTCGCTTTGGTATGATGAACGAAACAAGCATCGAGATCAGCAATATTGAAAAAGTTGAAGTTAGTGCTAAAGACATCACTTTAGATAAAGAAACACGAAAGCTTTCATTTTTAGGGTCATTAAGCAGTCATAATATCATTATCTATTTAAAAGAAAAAAATACACTTATTGGACCCTATGGTATCAAAAAGCAATACAAAACTATAGCCTTGCACGTTGATCAAAAACAGAAGTTTGCCAACCATATTGAAACTTTACTAGACTAAAACTATCAGAGCGTTATAAGAATATATGTCATTGATTATTGTATCATTGCCAATGCTTTAAAACTAAATAAACCATGAATTCCTTGAGATTGAATTGTTCAATCCTATATCTGCATCTCGATTATTGCTAAAAAAAGATTTAAATACCTAAGGCATCCTATTACTTTATTGCTATTTTTACGAAAGACGTATTTCTTGAACGTCTTTTAAATGATCAAGAATAATCAATACTTTTAAAACCATTACACATGAAAAGTTTAAAAAACTTACCAGGCATTAAATTGCTGAGCAAGAAACAACAAAAAACCGTTAAGGCAGGTTATCTATGGGAAGAACCAGACCCAGAACCATGCGGATGGCCAATGTGCAGAAACTTCTTTGGTAGATGTTCTATGTTTGCCTGCTAATCAATTAGCAACATGATTTATACACAAATGGACTAAGTGGTTAAACAATAACACTTAGTCCATTTTTACATTTTAACTAAAAAGGATATCCGATACCAAAGTTCAAAACAGGATTGGCCACATCAAACTTAAAACGATCTGCTTTTGGTTTAGAGGGATCATTTAGTGGAGCTGCAAGATCTAATCGTATTACAAAATTTTGAATATCTACCCGTAGTCCTACTCCAGCTCCGACACCTAATTCGCTTATAAAATCACTTGAAAAAGCACCGCCAGGTAGTGATGCATTTTCCTCAGTAAGCCAAACATTACCTGCATCCGCAAAAACAGCTCCATTGAAATAACCAGCAATAGGAAAACGATACTCAAGATTCGCTTCTAACCTAATGTCACCATTTCTATCAAAAAAGGCGCTATTATCATCCGCAGCTGTAGTGTACGTACCCGGTCCTAGCGAACGTATTCTAAAAGCCCTGACACTATAAGGTCCTCCGGAAAAATACTGTTTAGAGTAAGGCATGGTTTCTGAATTGCCATAGGCATAACCCCATCCTGCAAATAAACGCGATATCAGTTTTTGTCCGTTCCCTAAATTTCTATAATACCTAAAATCCACATCCGCCTTCACATATTGTGCATATTCCAAGCCAAAAATGGTATTAGCAGCGGAATCGCTGTCAGAATTATTAAGAAACAAACTAAGTGTGTTGCCCGCAATATCCACATTAGCATTAAAAAATATTGGGTGCCTCTTTGAAGTACTATTAAGTTCATTGTAAAAAAAAGCATAGGTAATTCCTGCAATAAACTGTTGTTGGAAGCTATTATTTAAAAAAGGATTTCCTTCGAGTATATCATCAAATTCTTCGGATGTATCTGATAGGTTTACATAATTAATGTTAATCGGATTAATTTCGTGATACACAAACTTATTAGCGTTCCAATTGTATCCATAAGAGGCAGTTGATGAATACAATCCATAGAGTTGACTACGCCTTAAGTGCTCAAACGATACACTTATCTTAGTATTAGGGGTTTTGTATTTAAAATCATGATCAATTTTGATAGGAAATAAAATCCTGGGAAACGTTAAATCACCTCCCAAACCAACCTGAACACTACTAAGACCTGCATTATCTCCACTAGCTATTTGCGTTTCATACCCTAAGGTACTGGTAATATCTAAACTTTCGCCGCCTTTGAACAAATTACGATTACTAAGTCTTACCAATAACTGTGGTCCTGCAAAGTTGTTAGATTTTGAAACCGCTTGAAGTTCTAATCGAATTGCCCTTTTCTTTAATGGCGACAGGTATACTCGTGCTCTCATTCTTTTAGGCGTAACACCATCAGATATAGTGTCAAGTTCATCATAACGGATATTGACAAACTGGTAAGTTTCAATAGCTGAAAGCCTTTTACTGGTTAATCGAGATTGGTCCGAGTTATAGTACTGACCTTTTTCAAAGAGAATAAAAGGGGCTAAACGTTTCGGTTTAAAAAACAAGGTGTCCTGAATGTATTTGACACCTTTGTACAATGTAGTATCATTGGAAGTGTATATGGTGTCTAAAGAGTGATTAGGATATACGAGCACCTCGTTAATTTGATAAGGTACTATAGCTTTTTTAGGCGTTTCTCTTTTTAATCTAAGAAATAGATCAAATTGTTTACTCTTATACTGGTTGGTGTCCGCTTCAAAAATCAAAAATTCAGGTCTAAAATTGTAATATCCTCTGTTTTTTAAGTCTTCTTCAATGCGCTCTCTTTCATTTTTAAAAAGGTCCAAATCAAAACGATCTCCTTTTTGTATTAGAGCATCGCCCATTAGCGTAGCTACATCTTTTTTAATCATACTTGGCATAGTGTCTATTTGATAGGTTGCCATTCGATAAGGAGTTTGGACGTCTACATCATAAACGATCTTTGCTGTTTTTTGACTTTGTACTATGGTTGATGAAATGCGATTTTTAAAAAATCCTCTATTCTTCAATCGATTATCAATTAAATCAATTGTTCTTGATTGATCAATATCAGAAAGGTATATAGGCTCCTCCCCAATTTTTTTGTTCAGAAATTTATTCAAAAACCCTGGTTTTTCCTGTTTTGCTTTGTAATGATAAAACAGCCCTGGCTTAGTTCCTAAAAACTTAGCATAAGGTTCTTTGAATAATAAATTAGAAAGGTTACGTTCTACTTCTTGTAATTCAGCTACAGTATCATTGGATTGTAAACTCAATTCAGATCCCGTATATAGTGTTTTATGTTGGGGTATATATTTTTCTACGCTACACGAGCAGCCTATCAAAAGTAAAGTACCTATAACTAGTTTAATTTTCAAGAGTAGTTTATTTATTATTACGTTCTAATTTTTCGAGCTCTTTCTTTCGCTTTAATTCTTTTGCTACCGAGTCTCTCCACAGGTCTTTAAACTTGTTAAACTCGCGATTAAAAATTAATGCAATTCCAGTAACGACAAGTTGACCGTCAATAACGCTTTCAAATTTATTTTTTCGAAATCCTTTTACCCTAAACCTACCATTTTCAGTAAGTAAGTACTCTACACTTACATTACCAATTATTGGGTTACCGGTCTCGGTTGCTTGATTATTGCCTTCAATATTAACTTCGCTTCCCACTCTAACAATCAGTCGATTATCTAAGAAAGATTTTTGGGCGTTAATCTCTAAATCTGTTGCCTCCGTAGCAGTATTACCCTTATAGGTACCATATGTATTCAGATCAAAATTAAGATCAATATCAGATTTTCCTACGATTTTATCTCCAAATGTATTTAATTGACCTGCTAAAACACTATTTACATTATCCTTTGCCAAACTGGCCACCCCGCCTGTGCTACCATCGCTACCTGAATCTGGATAAAATCCTTTTAAGACTAGTAATGAAAACACTTGTTTGTTTAACTCAGATTCCTCATTATTTAACCTTTTTACCTGTCCGTATATAGCCCCTCCCATTACTCCTCTATCACTTTCGGGCATATCCAACTCAAAAGATATTTCTGGTTTTAGGAGTTCACCATCAACATTTAGATATACCAAAACCTCTACATCCCTAGCAGTTAGATCCGTTAATGATTTGACCAAAGGTAGCGGAGAGGCTTCTACTGAATAGATGGCTGTTACGTCAATGTCCGCTTCAAGCGGTTCACCATTCCAAGCAATACTGCTACCGGGTTTAATTTTAAACTCTCTACTGATAATATCATAAAGACTTGCCTTGTACAATCCGTCACTGATTTCATACCTTCCGGATAATGTAGTCCTTCCGTTAGGCTCTATGCCAAACACAAGATCCCCGGTTCCGTGTACGGTTATATAATCCCCACTCGATTTATCAATAACCACTTTAAACTCAGATTGCTTACCTACCTGAACTCTTGCTTGAATATCAAAACCCTGTAAAAATGGAATTTCGGATTTGGTTTCATCAACTCTTGTTAGAATTGCGTCTGGGTTTTCTCTGTTCACAAACAAAACGACCCCCTCCCTCTCTTTTATTTCCAACTCAGACTCAGGAACCACTAACGTAAACGAAGAATCACTATCAAGTTTTAGGTCCCCTCTGATTTTGGGTACTTCTAAACTCCCTTTTATGGTAAAATCAGTAGCTACGCTTACATCGCCATAAAAAAGATCATTATCCTCTTTTGTGGAACTTAGAATCTGGAAATCGCGAGCCGATAACCTTAAATCAAACTCTGGGTTATTTATCGATTTATCAGTCATAATAGCTCCATCCAAGGTAAAGGAATTCTCCTTGCTATCCTTAATTGTAAATTGATCTAAAAAAATTCCATCATTAGTTATTTGGATATTTTCTTTAGGCAAAATGAACTTAGTGTTCAAAGAATTAATAGAAAAAGCCGTATTATTAAACGTTAAATCACCCATATAGTTGGGTGCGTTTAGATCGCCGGTTACTTCACCTTTTGCAGAGAGATTGCCTGAAGCATTAGAGATTGATGAATCAAAAATCTTTTCTACCATATTGATATTCAATCTTTCGAGATCAAAAACCAAATCAACCTTTGGAAAATCTTGGCTTGCGGTATACGCTCCTTTGAGGTTAAAATCAATATCATCTCCTTTTAGTTTGAGGTTAAGGGTGTAGTCGTTAGTGTTTGTACTATTGGCTTCTAAATCTAATTTACCCAGTGGAATCTCGGTGATCGCTAACTGATCGATAGCAATGTCCGCTGCAATGGCTGTTTTGGCAAAGGGCTCCACAATACTAACCTCCCCATTCACTTCACCAGAAATTAACTGTTGGTTTTCATTAAAATAACTAGTTAAGGTATTCAGCTTAAAGTTTTTAAAATTAAAATTTAATTCTTTTTGTTGGGTCTTGTTCGTTTGTGTAGCTATAGTTAAAGATTGACGATCTCGCGCAATGGTAAAATCATTCACTATAATATCATCTGCAGCTATGATCATTTTATTATTCGGATTGATCTGCCAAGGTGTTCGATCCAGGATTAAAGAAGTAGGATCTATATGAAGATTCAAGGTATCTTTTGTAAAAGCTACTTCTGCCAACAGATGGGCAGTGTTTTTCTTATTAACATCAAAACTATCGAAATTAAGTTTCAATTGCTGGTTTTTAAGCACACCACTAATTGCGGTGTTTTCGATAAATAAAGGGTCCGCCACAATAGAGTCCCAGGCGACATCAAATTTTAATCGTTCGCTCGAACCATCAAGGACCACTTTTAAATTATTAATACTACTGGAACCATATACTACTCTACTCGTTTCAATTCGAGAGGTTAACAAATTCTTCTCTTCCTGGAAAGTTCCTTTTATCGCTATAGTATCTTTTGGTTTAAAACCAGTAACAAATACTTTACTGATTATTGGGGAATCGCGATATGTAAATTGTAAGGAAGAATTAACAAATTGATCTTTTTTTTGCGTTACTCGTTTTGGATTGATATAGTCTAATAGATATGCCTTAATGGCTAGCAAAGTTTGCGGCACACTACTGTTAGAGTTTAATGACCCATTGAGGAATCCACTATCCATAGTGACCTCAGTTTTATCCTTTTTATTGTTTACAAGCAATTTGATATCGCGAATCGAAAAAGGTTCTTGCTGATATACTACTGTAGCTTTTGTAGTTGCTAGAGAGGCAGTAAAACTTTCTAGGTTTCCGGTAAAATTGGCGGTACTATTAAATTGAGTTTTTACATTTCTTGCAGTAATCCCTAAGGCTTTTAAATCCGCTCCTATGACTTTGCCAGTGAGATCAATTGATGGAGAAATTGAGTCTAAGTCGAACTGAGCCGCAAGCTGCATATTGAGGTTTTTGTCTTTTAAGCTAGTTTTGAGTTTCCCTTTGCCTTTGGAAATTGCAGCATCTATTTGAAGTGCTTTATAATCGTATCCAAAAAGTTCTAATTTTTGAAACGAGGTCTGTACATCCATATCTAAATCAGCAAGAGAATTACCCTGCAACGAGCCTTCGGTCAACAATTCTATCGTTCCAAGCTGAGGGGTGTTTAACAATTTTCCGAGCTGAATTTGATTACCTGCTACCTTTCCTTTAAAGCCATAATTGGTACCCATACTTACTAGTCCTTTTCCTGTAATCGAACCCAAAGTGGTTTGAAGAGCTACATCTGTATTGAGTTGATTCAAATTACCGACAATTGCACCTTGTAAAATTGCATGATCTGGTAGGTTTAAACCCAAAGTATCTGTACTTATAAACTTTTCGATATCAGTCGAATAGGTTTCAAATGATACCATCGGCAAATCGACATATAAAGAATCAAATTGTGTACTGTTTTTGATATGACCTTTTAGAGCCACACTTGTACTGTCGCCCCATTTTAAGGAAGTGTTATGGATTGCAAGATCATCCACAACACCGTCTAAATGTATAGTGCCTTCTACAGGTCTTTTTGCTATTGTCGCCATACTACAATTATCCAATATGGAGGGAATAAAATATTGTATGTCTCGTAACGAAATTTTTAATGCCGGTAGCTTAATATCTATCTTGGTTGCAGCTGGCGCATTGAATACATCCTGTATCGTATGGTATTTTGCAGCAAAAGCACCTTGTACCGAAGTTTGATTCGTTTTAAAAACTAGAGAGCTCAGCTGTGAAGAGGTGTCAGTTACCGACACCTCCGCACTCAATTTTTTGAGTTGAAAACCACTACTTTCTTGAAAAGAGATCGAATTTAATTTAACTCCTAACGCCTGGGGCTCATATTTTAAATCTGAAAAATTAACGTATAAGCTTTTCATCGTAAAAGCTTCAGGGTCAAAAATAGTATCTTTCTTTTTATTGATTGATTTAGTTAAATACGTAATTGATTGGTTGGTAACTGAAAAGTGATCCACAATCACTTTCCATTCTGGCCACGTAAACGGTATTGTTATATTTTCCGCTAAGCCTTCAGATGGTGTTTGATTAGCTGTTCCTGAAGGTATATTTTTAAAATAAACAGTAGAATTATGAAGTTCAAACGACTCAACGCTTATATTTTGCGTACGCAAATCCAGGTTGGTATCCTCCATTGCAGCTTGCTCAACAAAACTAGTAAACACTATCTTTTCTGAAGCATCTTTAAAATCAAGTGAAACATTAGAAAGCTTTACTTCTTCTACATTTATGTTTGGCAAGGTGCTATTGGCTTCAGGTTGATTGTTAAAAGCCTTAGATTGCTGAACGGTGATTTTGGTATCCCTAAGGCTAAATGAAGCTATGCTCACATCTAGTTTATCAATATAGAAGCTTTCTACTTTAGTAGCTAAATTTCCTAAAGATAGGTTTACTAAACTTCCTGTTTGCTCATCTTGAAATTTCAATGCTACATCTTTAATCTCAATAGTTCCAGGTACGATTTCAAAAGAACCATTCTCTTCAGTTTTGGTGCTGTCTGTAGGTGTACTTAAGGAATCAATGATAAACTGATAGTTAAAGTCCGAGTTGGACTTCCTTTCTATATTGGCGACCACCCCTTCCCAATCTAAAAATTGCAGGTGCAGTCCTTCAGCCTTGATTAACGGATATATCTTAATAGAAGCTTCTAAAGATTTAGAGTACACTAAAGTATCCTGCTTTTGATCTTCAACATAAAATCCTTTCAGCATCAAATTACCAGAAAAACTGAGGTATAATTTATCAATTTGTACCTCTGTACCGGTTTTATCTTTTAAATAGGATACTGTTTTGTCCACAATAATACCTTGCCCCCAAGGACTTCTGATGAACAAAACGATTAGAACAAACAAAACGAATAGTGAAAGTAAAAGTATCCCTATTTTTTTCTTCCAATTCCATTTTTTTTGTTGTGATGCAGTCATAAAATATTGCTTGTAGAGAAGCACAGTCTAAGTTCGAACATTAAAACTACCCAGTTCTAAATAGAATTTTGTAAAAATTGTCTTAATAAGTTTACTATGGTATTCACAAATAGAGGCAACAAATGACAAACTACACATATAAGTAGTAAAAGCCGAGTAACGTATGAAGGGAAACTGTGCTACCACTTAATTTGTATAGCACTTTTGAAGTATAACAACCGTATAACGGATAAAAACTTTATAAAACAAAAAACCCCAGAATTATATTCCGGGATTTTTCTATGTACTGAAGGCGGGACTTGAACCCGCACGAACATTACTGTTCATTGGATTTTAAGTCCAACGTGTCTACCAATTCCACCACTTCAGCATGGATTTATATACAGAGCGAAAAACGGGATTCGAACCCGCGACCTCCACCTTGGCAAGGTGGCGCTCTACCAACTGAGCTATTTTCGCGTCTTTTCTATGAACGTGCAATTGTTTATTGCGGATGCAAATTTAAAACAATTCCACTAATAGCAAAGCTTTTTTCAAAAAAAGAATCATTTTTTTTCGAGTTGCGCTGCTTTCTTCCTGGTTAACATACGTTTAATTTCATTTAATTTCATCAATGCTTCCACCGGAGTTAAAGTATCGATATCAATATCGAGAATTTCTTCCTTAATTTCCTGAAGCAAGGGATCATCTAAATTAAAAAAGCTCAGTTGTAGTTCCTCTTCTTCCTGCAAAGTTTTAATTCTATCCGTTAACTCTTCACTACTATGTGATTTTTCGAGCTTTTTGAGCATTTTATTAGCACGATGCACTACTTGTTGTGGCATACCAGCCATTTTTGCTACGTGTATCCCAAAGCTATGATGACTCCCACCAGCCACTAATTTTCGAAGAAATAGCACATTATCTTTCAATTCTTTAACGGCAACATTATAATTCTTGATCCGATCAAAGGTTTCGCACATTTCATTTAATTCGTGATAGTGCGTAGCAAACAGCGTTTTAGGTCTGGCAGGATGCTCGTGTAAAAATTCACTAATCGCCCAAGCTATAGAAATTCCATCATAAGTACTGGTTCCTCGGCCAATCTCATCTAGCAATACCAGACTACGATCAGAAATATTATTCAGAATACTTGCTGTTTCATTCATTTCGACCATAAACGTAGATTCGCCCATAGAGATATTATCACTCGCCCCTACCCTGGTAAAAATCTTATCGACGACTCCAATCTCAGCCTCTTCAGCCGGGACAAAGGAACCCATCTGAGCTAATAAAACTATTAAAGCGGTTTGCCTTAATATGGCTGATTTACCACTCATATTAGGCCCTGTAATCATTATAATTTGCTGCTCCTCTTTGGTTAAGGAAACATCATTGGCAATATATTGCTCGCCAGGTGGCAATTGTTTTTCGATCACCGGATGACGTCCATTTTTGATTTCAATATCAAAGGATTCATCAATTAAAGGTCGTACATATTGATTTTCTTGAGCCAACTGGGCAAATCCACATAGACAATCCATCTGTCCGATCAGCGCTGCATTCAATTGTACAGGTTGGATATAATCATTCATCCATAGGATGAGATCTGCAAAGAGTTGCTGCTCTAACTCCACTATTTTCTCTTCGGCACCCAATATTTTGGCTTCGTACTCTTTTAACTCTTCAGTGATATACCGCTCTGCACTGACCAGAGTTTGCTTTCTGATCCAGGTATCTGGCACCTTATCCTTGTGTGTGTTTCGGACTTCTATATAATAGCCAAAAACATTATTTGAAGCTATTTTTAAGGAGGAAATTCCTGTAGCTTCAGTTTCGCGCTCTAGCATTTTATCCAGATAATCTTTTCCAGAATAGGCTATCGATCTTAACTCATCTAATTCTTTGGAGTAGCCATCGGCAATAGTTTTCCCTTTCAAAATATTAACCGGTGCATCTTCAGAGAGGGTTTCTTTAATTTTAGTACGCAACAATTCGCAATCGTGCAGCGTATCTCCTATTTTTTTCAAGGCATCATTAGTACTACCAGATGCTATCGCTTTAATCGGCACTATTGCTTCTAATGAATTTTTGAGCTGCACTACCTCTCTGGGGCAGACCTTACCTGTGGCCACCTTAGAAATTAATCGCTCAATATCACCGATATGCTTGATATGCTGCTGGATTTTTTGATGAGTTGCTTCCTCTTCAATCAAATATTGCACTACTTCATGTCGTTTTTGGATACTAGCAATATGTTTTAGTGGTAGTGCCAACCATCTTTTTAGAGTTCTTCCTCCCATTGGGGAAATGGTTTTGTCAATCACATCCAATAACGTTACTGCATTGAGTGCATTAGGATTATATAACTCTAAATTACGCATCGTAAATCGATCCATCCAGATGTATTGATCCTCAGCTATACGCTGAATATTAGTAATATGCTGCAATTTATGATGCTGCGTTTCGCTTAAATAATGCAAAATCACCCCTGCTGCTATAGTACCTTGCTCTAGATGATCTACACCAAATCCTTTAAGGGAGACCGTTCCAAAATGATTGGTTAAGGTTTCATTACTATAATCTGCTTTAAACACCCAGTCTTCCATAAAAAACATATGAAAGTCCGAACCAAAGTCTTCCGTAAAGTTTTTACGCTTTGGTTTAGAGACCAACACTTCACTAGGCGCAAAATTTTGAAGCAGTTTATCGACATAAGCAATATCACCCTGGGCCGTAAGAAACTCTCCAGTAGACACATCTAAAAAAGAAACTCCGACCTCTCTTTTGCCATAGTGCACTGCACATAAAAAATTGTTAGATTTACTTTGCAATACCTCATCATTGAGCGCTACCCCAGGAGTAACCAATTCGGTGACGCCACGCTTTACAATAGTTTTTGTTTGCTTAGGGTCTTCTAACTGATCGCAGATAGCAACGCGTTCCCCTGCTTTAACCAATTTTGGCAAATAGGTATTTAAGGAATGATGTGGAAATCCAGCCAAGGCTGTTTCCTGATCACTTCCGTTACCACGCTTAGTTAATACGATGTTTAGAATGTTTGCTGTGCGTATCGCATCCTTACCAAAAGTTTCATAAAAATCTCCTACTCTAAACAATAACAATGCATCAGGATACTTGGCCTTGATTGCATTGTACTGCTTCATTAACGGAGTCACTTTTTTATCTTTCTTCCCTGCCATATGCACTACAATTTAATAACAGGCTAAAGTAATTATTCTTCTTTTTTTGAAGAAGCCTACGCATCAAGAGTTATTCATATTTATTCACAATTATTTCTTGTTAGTAACGTACAAACAGTCTTAAGTTTGCTCCCAGTAATCGTTAGAAATTATACCTTTGTACCAATGAAAAACCGGAAGCTAAAAAACAGCGAATTAGATCGTAAAACCATTGCAGAATTTAAAGACGCCAAGAAAACGCCTATACTGATCATTTTGGACAACATTAGAAGCTTGAATAATATTGGTTCGGTTTTCCGAACTGCTGATGCCTTTTTGATCGAAAAAATTTACTTATGCGGTATCACCGCAACCCCACCGCATAAGGATATTCAAAAAACAGCCCTGGGCGCTACAGATACCGTTTCTTGGGAATATCAAAAAGATACCGCATCATTGATTGAACAATTAAAAGCAGAAGGCGTGCAAGTCATAGCTATAGAGCAAGCAGAAGACGCTATTATGCTAAATGATTTTCGACCTGAAGCTAAAAAAAAATACGCAGTAGTTTTTGGAAATGAAGTAAAAGGAGTGCAACAGAGTATCGTTACCGCTAGTGATGCGGTTATCGAGATACCACAGTACGGCAGCAAACACTCATTAAACATCTCAGTAAGTACTGGGGTTGTAATCTGGGATCTGTTTTGCAAGCTGCAAAAGTAAACCCAAATGAGTACGCTAGTGCTTTGGATTCATTATTGCTGCGCAACCAATGTCTGTAGAATGGTAATATAATCACTGCGATTTTTTATAAAATCCAAATCAGAAACATCAATAATTTTGGTCTTAAATTCAGTTTGTGATTTTATAAACTGTAAGTATCCTTTATTTATTTTTTCGAGATAATCCTCAGATATCTTTTGCTCGTAATCGCGACCTCTTTTTTTTATATTTTGAAGCAAGCGTTCTGTGCTTTGGTAGAGATAAACATATAAACCAGGTTTCGGTAATTTGCTGTACATTAAGTCAAAGACCTTTTTATAGAGCTTAAATTCTTCTTGCTGAAGTGTAATTTTAGCAAAAATCAAGGATTTAAACACATCGTAGTCACTAACAACGAAATCGGTAAACAGATCAAATTGCCCAATATCATCCTGCAAGCGTTGATATCGATCTGCTAAAAAAGACATCTCTAAAGGAAAGGCATAGCGGTCCATATCCTCATAGAACTTGGGTAAAAATGGATTATCCGCGAATTGTTCTAACACTAACTTGCCATTAAACTCATTGGCAATCATATGTGCTAAACTTGTCTTTCCTGCTCCGATATTACCTTCAAGGGTAAGGTATTGAAAGGCTGAGATCGGATATTTTGCTTCGGGATTTACTAAATCCGTTCTAACGATTTCCGGCGTCACTTCATCTTTGGTGCGATTTATCAAATCACTGATCTTTAGTTGTAAAGTATCATGTATTACATCTGGCGCAATATCCAGTAAAGGTCTTAGAACAAACATTCTATCCTGCATTGCAGGATGTGGTACTCTTAGTGTATCGGTTGCAATGACACCTTCTGATGACAGTAGAATATCAAGATCTATAGTTCGGGCCTGATATCCTTTGCCCTGAGCACGTGTTCGTCCTAGTTGTTTTTCTACAGTCAACAGTAAGTCCAGCACCTCTTGTGCACTATAAAAAGTAGCAATTTCTATACACGCATTGTAAAAGTCTTCACTTTCAAAACCCCAGGATGGTGTTTGGTAAACCGAAGAGATACGAACAATATCGCCTATTTTTTCAAAAATAGCATCTACGGCTTGTTGTAGAAAATTGATTTTATCCCCTACATTACTTCCTAATGAAATGTATACGTGATTTTTGGTTTGCAAAATTAAATTAGGTTACTCTTACCAGAAGTTGTTAATTTTAAGAGCAAATTAAGTAAAACAAAAACACTTCCTCCTATTTTTGTGCGAAGTATTATAAACAAATTACATGTCCACAGCAAAGGCGCTAACTACTGAAGAAAATAAAATAGCATTTAGACTTTATCTTATTTTGGCCGCATTGTTTATCTCTTCACTGGTTGCTTCTAATCTGATTTTTCAAAAATTCTTTTATTGGGATTTTTTCAGCCTTTACACTTTTGAAATCTCGGTGGGAATTCTTCCTTACCCAGTAACTTTTTTGATTACAGATATTATCAGTGAGGTTTACGGTAAAAAGAAAGCGAACCAGGTGGTGACCGCAGGTATCTTTGCCTCCTTGTTTTCATTACTGATTATTTATACTGCTTCAGAAGTACCCGCCACTCCCTGGTCTCCTATCAATGACCAAACCTTTACCAGAGTATTTGGAGCTACTGCCATCGCCGTTTTTGCTTCAATGATGGCCTATCTTTTTGCTCAGTATATTGACATTCAGATTTATCATTTTTGGAAGCGAATTACAAAAGGTAAACATCTATGGCTAAGAAATAACTTTTCTACATTTTCTTCGCAATTTATAGATACGATGACCGTTTTATTACTCCTATGCTCCGCAGGGATCATCAATTGGGATAAATTTGGCGTACTATTATTAAACGGGTTCTTATTTAAAGTATTAGTAGCTGCTTTGGACACTCCTATATTGTATTTAGCCGTATTTTTTATTCGCAAAAAGTTTAAATTAGCTACTGGGGGTGAGCTCCCTCTAAACTTTTAAAATCTAACATATTCTTAACTCAAAAAAAACGGAATTCTCCGTATCTATACTGTAAACTCCTTTTATAACAAATCAAACAACCAATGAAGAAAGCCCTAAAAATTTTCGGAATACTGATCGTAATTCTTGTTATTGTGATTATAGCCGTTCCCTTTTTATTTAAAGGAACTATAAAAGACAAAATAAAATACCTAGCCAATCAACACATAGAAGCCACTGTAGATTTTAGTGATATAGGGATTAGCTTATTTAGAAGTTTTCCGGATGCTACGGTTACTATCGACGACTTATCTATACTAAATAAAGCCCCATTTGAAGGGGATACTTTAGCTTACGCCAAAAAAGTAACGCTGGATATGTCGATTAACGAATTTTTTAAAGATGCTTCAGAATCCATCAATGTCGAAAAATTCGTTATTGACCAGGCTTACGTTGCAATAAAAACCGATTCCTTAGGCAATAGCAATTATGATATTGTTAAAACATCCGAAAGTGATACAAAAAGTTCTTCAAGCAAAGAAGAATCCGATCCATTTACTTTTGCCCTAGAACATTATGAAATCAACAATAGTAAAGTTCTATATAAAGACGATGTTGGTAAAATGACTTTAGTACTTACCGGACTCAACCATACTGGTGACGGTACTGTATCCGGAGAAAAAGTGATCTTAAATACAAAATCAGATACTGAAATTACTTTTGTGTTTAACGGAACCAATTATTTGGATAAAAACAAACTTGCCTTGGATGCAGCATTAGAATTGGATCTCGACCAGCAACGCTATTCCTTTTTAGATAATAAAGCCTTAGTAAATCAGCTCCCGCTAGAGTTTCAAGGATATGTACAACTTTTTGAAGATTACACGGATGTAGACCTCAGCTTTAAAACACCAGACTCTGATTTCAAAAACTTTTTAGCCGTTATACCTGCGGCCTATTCTAAAAATATCGAAAACGTACAAACGACAGGTAACTTTATGGTAGATGGTAAAATACAAGGCAAAGTCGATGATACGTATATTCCTAAAATGGATATCAATGTGCGTTCAAACAATGCTTCCTTTAAATATCCAGATTTGCCTAAAAGTGTATCTGAGATTGTCATCAATACCGCGCTAAAAAATGAAACTGGCTTAGTAGATGACACTTACTTAAAAATAGAAAATCTAAATTTTAAAATCGATCAGGACGTCTTTAATGCTAAAGGTCTATTCAAAAATCTTACAGGCAATACCGTTGTTGACTTGGCAATTAATGGTACATTAAATCTAGCCAACTTAAAAAAAGCATACCCTATCGATTTAGAACAAGAGCTAAACGGTATTCTAAAAGCAAATATCAACACACATTTTGATTTAGAATCTTTAGAGAAAGAACAATACCAAAATGTAAGAAGCACAGGAGTAGCAAGCATCACCAATTTTAGTTATCAAACACCAGAATTGCCCAACGAACTAAAGATAAGCAATGCTAGAGTTGATTTTAAGCCTGGTACAATTACCCTGCAAGAAATGAAAGCTACTACTGGACAATCCGATATCGCGGCCCAAGGAAAAATTACCAATTTTATGGGGTTTCTTTTTGCTAAACAAAACCTCAAAGGAGATTTTGTAGCTAATTCCAATAAATTTGTGGTTAATGATTTTATGACTGCTACAGCTGAAACTCCTGAAAAGAATACTACTACAACTGACAAAACGGAAAGCACCGCAGAAGAATCCATAAAAATACCATCATTTTTGGATGCAAACTTAGCTTTCGATGCTAAGAAAGTACAATACGATAATATCGAATTACAAAACACTAAGGGTAGCGTAAAAATTAAGGATGAAACTGCTTACCTAACTAATGTTACTTCTGATCTTTTTGGCGGAGGATTAGGGTTTAGCGGAAAAGTATCCACGAAATCAGCTACACCTACCTTTGGGATGAATTTAGACCTATCTAAAATTGATATTGTACAATCCTTCAATCAGATGGAATTGCTAAAAGGTCTAGCCCCAATTGCAAGAGGACTTACTGGATTACTAAGTACTCAATTATCGCTGGATGGAGATTTATCAAAAGACCTAACCCCAGTACTTACCTCCTTAAAAGGAAACGCACTGGCTGAGTTGTTAAACGCTAAGGTAAATGCCAATGCTACACCTTTAATTTCAAAATTGAATAACAACATAAACTTCTTAGATCTCGATAATCTTGATCTTAAAGATATCAAAACCAAATTGAATTTTGAAAACGGCAACATCAATGTACAGCCCTTTTCATTTAATGTTAAAGACATTAAAGTAACTACTAGTGGTAGCCATAGCTTTTCTAGCGAAATGAATTATAAGGTTTCTTTAGATGTTCCTGCAAAATATTTAGGTAATGAAGCCAGCTCTTTGTTGGCAAAACTTAGCAGTCAGGAAATAGAAAACACCACAGTACCCTTACCCATCAATATTTCTGGTAACTATACCAATCCCAAGATTGATGTGCAAACAAAAGCTGCTATTGCTAACCTTAGCCAACAAATTATCGCTACTCAAAAACAAAAAGCTAAAGATAAAATCACAGAAACAGGAAAAGAAGTGCTAGGCGGTTTACTTGGTGGCAACAAGGAACAAACAAAGGATAGCACAAATACTACCACTACAAAAAATACTACCGAAGACGCTATAAAAGATGCAGCAAAAGATGTATTAGGAGGATTATTAGGTAAGAAAAAGAAGAAAAAAGATACTACAAAAAGCGGCAATTAAATCATTGATTATTTTATAAATCAAAAAGGAAGCTTGTTTTTACGGCTTCCTTTTTTTGTTTATACGGCTTAACCATAAAATCTAAAAAATACAGTAAAAACCTTATCATTAGTGCAATAGATTTGTTTAAGTTGAGTTAACTTTTTAGTAAAACTATTACTGTAAAGCGAATTGTTTTTAGTTAATAATTTTATACCCTAACCGTTAATACCCCATAAAAATGAAGCTATCTATTTCCCTTCAGATTGCACTTCTTGTCTTTTTATTCCCTGTTTTGATCTTTTCACAAAGTGAGATGGCAACTAATGATTTAAAATGGATGAAAAACTGGACAAATTTTGACCCTAGTGAGACTTATTATCCAGAAGCAGATAAAAAATTACCTAACGTCATCGATAAAGACACGTATCTCAATAACAGTTCTGTATATCTTTTATCTGGAAATACCTATGTAACCAACAATGCTAAACTAACCATTGAAGAAGGTACCATCATTAGATGTGATCGCGACAATCCTAGCAGTTTAATTGTAACCAAAGGCGCAACCTTGATAGCGAGAGGTTCCTATACCAAACCGATAGTTTTCACCTCCAATCAAACTGAAAAATCAAGGAAACCGGGAGATTGGGGTGGTATTAGCATTGCAGGGGGAGGATCCACAAACACCCTTTCAGGTATGGGGCGCATTGAAGGTGATTTTAATCCGATACTCTCAGGCTATGGTGGAAATACTGCGGATGAGATAACCACTATTCTGTCGTATATACGTATTGAGTATGCAGGTAAAAAAATAAACAGATCCAAGGAGCTCAATGGACTTTCCTTATACGCTCTCGGTAAAAATTCGATAATCAGTAATATTATGGTAAGCTATTCGGCAGATGACTCCTACGAATTTTTTGGTGGCAATGCAGAGCTAAGTAATCTTATTTCTTTTAAAGCTAAGGATGATGATTTTGATTTTACAGAAGGGTTTCAAGGTAATCTTACTAATATAGTAGCCATTCGTCATCCGTATATCTCTGACACCAGTGGATCCTATGCCATTGAAATCGATGGATATACCGAAGGCAAAGGTGTTCGTTCCATATCGAGCTTATCCAAGGTAAGTATAGATGGAGGTTATCTCATCAGCCTATCTGAACAAGATAATTATCAATACACAGTTGCCGCCATTTCTGCCAAATATCGTGGTCAGTTGACCTTGACAAACTCCCGAATATCAGGATTTGCCAATATTGTAGCATTTGATGCAAGCTATAGTAATGCCACGGAAATAAAAAACGCATTTACCTTAGAAAACAGCGTCTTTAATGTACACGGTGAAGCCATCCAAACCGCTTTAGGCAATAATGCAACCTTACAAAATTTAGTAAAGTATAATATGTACACCAATCATTTTAAAGAAGTTACCGATTTCTTTTCGGATCCAATGAATAAACACCTGCCAGATTTTTCATTGAAAGATAATCTTGGCAACTATACCGTAATGCATTAATCTAATTTTTAAAACACTAATCCTACATACAATGAAAATCAAATTATTTTCCTTTTTACTAGTTATAATCTCTTTTTCAGCTTTTTCACAATCCAAAAAAAATATTTTTTTTGATCAAAAAACATTAATCACCAAATTTCACACTATTGGTGAGCTTGAAAATCTTAAAAAAGGGGAACTTATTAAACTGTATTCGGAGCGTGTAAAGGAAATAATGATTGTACTACCCTACATTGCCCTAACCAATGAAGCTGGAGTTTCCTTACAAGATGTAGGTATCAAAGAAGAGTCAGACAATATTAAAGTATTGGACAAGCACCACGACGCTGTTCTCGATGCCTTTGAAAATACGCAGGAGTTAGTAACAGAATTGATCCCCTATGCAGATACCGAAAATATAGTCTCTTCTATTCTTTATTTCGAAGAAATTATTAAAAAGGTAAGAATTGGTGTCGACGAAGGTTTTTAGCTTTCCACTAAACTCAACAAAACAACCTCCTAAGTGAGGTTTTTTTTAGCTACAAACAAACGGTACATCAAAATATATAGATTAAAAGCATTTTAGATCGCCAAAAAACATACATAAATCAGCCAAACAATTAAGGTAAAGCACTCAAAAGTGTACTATTTTTAATGAACTCGATAATAATCTCTAAAATAGTCTTCTGCAGTTAAAATCCTGAAATACAATTTAATAATTTCATATTTGTAGTATTTATACTACAAAATTTATGCTAAAAAATGCCAAAATATCGGTAAACGTATAAATTTTGCGGAAAACCCGTAACCAACTTTGGCGAAAGTATTATAATTTAGCATCTAATAACGAACAAGAAAGAAAATTCTTTCTACCCCCCGAACCCCAAAATAGACTATAAGATGAAAAAACTATTATGCTTTTGTTTACTGATTATTATTACAATTTCTTCAATTAAACCACAAAGCTTTAATCAAAACACTCTTGGTTGGGCCAAAGAATGGACTAATTTTAATCCAAATGAGACCGTTTATCCTAAAGCTGAAGAACAGTTACCCAATTTAATCACCGAAGACACGTATTTAAGTAGTGAAGTCACTTACTTTATGACTGGAGATGTATATGTAGTAGAAAATGCTACATTGACTATTGAGCAAGGAACCGTTATACGATGCGATCATTTGAAACCTGCTAATTTAATCGTTACACAAGGTTCTAAATTAATAGCATCGGGTTCTGCGACGCAACCAATTGTATTTACTTCCAACAAAGAAGCTAAGTCGAGAGCTGCAGGAGACTGGGGAGGAATTAAAATCGCAGGATCAGGTACAGTGAATACCGTAACAGGAACCGGAACGTTTAAAGGTAAGTTTAATCCAAGGTATACCATTTATGGTGGTACTAATGATATAGAGCAAACTACTATTTTACAATACGTTCGTGTAGAGTTTAGCGGAAATAAAGCAAAGGGTACAGAAGACACTAACGGACTATCCCTATATGGTTTAGGAAGATACTCGATAATAGATAACATTCAGGTTAGTTATTCTGCACAAGACTCGTTTAGTTGGTTTGGTGGTATCCATAATATGAAAAACCTAATCTCCTATAAAGCAGAAGATGATGATTTTCAATTTGCTGAAGGGTTTAAAGGTGATATTACCAATGTAATGGCGGTTAGACATCCCTTAGTGAATAGTCCTAAAGGGTCTTATGCTATAGAAATTGAAGGGAACACCAAAGAGTTTGGTTACATTAATGAACAAGAGTTAACAGATGTAGTATTCTCAGATGCGATTTTTGTAAACTTAGCAGACAAACGTAATTACGAACATACTTCCCCTGCAATCTCAGCTAAGAATAAAGGAAGACTATATTTACACAAATGTAAGATATCTGGTTTCTCCGATGTGATTGAATTTGATGACTCTTATACTTCTTTAGCTGTTATAGAGCAATCTTTCAATATGGATCATAGTTTCTACAATATTCACGGAGAAGGTGTCAAGGTACAGTTCAAACCATTTGATAGTACCATGGAAGTTTTAAAATTCAATAGATTTACAGAAGGCTTTGTTGCCTACGATGATTTATTCACCGATCCAGAGAATACTGTTGCACCAAACTTTGCACTTAAGAAATCACTGAATGACTACTTAGTGATGCAATAACCATTCATCTATAAGAATTGACGATTTACTAGTCACTTCATTGGTAGCACAACAACGCTCCCACAGTGGCAATCGTAATAAAAGACAAACGTACTTGCACTTCCATTTCTGAATAAAAGTGTAAGTACTACAACGAATTTAAAAGCAGTATAGCTAATTGCTATATTATTTATTGATTAGGGTGAGAAAGCGGCAAATGAACTTTGCCGCTTTTTTTATTCAAGATCATCTGCTGTTTTTGCAATCGATAGGTATTCAGAATTTTAATGGTTAAAAATAGATTTATTTTAGTCAGTTTTCTAAAAAAGTATATTTTTGCACTCTACCCTTATCCCAAAATATCAAAGAGTTATGAATAATAAGATAGTAAAACTTAAGGCATTTAACCTTCAGGAAATGTTACTTGTTTTGGCGATAATTGGAATATTATTATTAATTGCCTTACCTAATTTTTTGCCATTGATCGCACAAACTAAAGCGCAAGAGGCTAAAATACAGCTCAAAACGATTAGCAATATGCAAACCCAATATCGCTATTTAAATTCAAAATACAGTTTAGATTTTAATGACATAAACTACGAAGCTCCCACTACTGTTAAAGATGGTGGTTCTGCCAATTATAGTTATGAAATTATAGAAGCTGGATTATCCAATTTTAAAGTACGAGCGACTGCTGTAGTAGACTTTGATGGCGACGGCGTCTTTAATGTATGGGAAATTGATGAGAATGGATCACCAAAACAAATCACCAAGGACTAAATGGACAACATACTACATACCGTTGTAGTAATAAGCTTGCTTTGTATTGTTTATCAAGATATTCAATACCGAGCAGTCTACTGGTTTTTATTTCCTATTATTATCATCGGATCAGGAATTCTTCATTATACCCATACGATGGATTTCTACTTCTATACATCTACATTATTAAATAGTATATTAGTACTTAGCATACTAACCATACTGTTTCTATATAATCGAATTATAGTTAAAAAATCTTTTTTCAAAGAAGTATTTGGTTTAGGGGATGTCTTATTTTTTGTGGCACTTGCAGTAGCTTTTCCAACAATTACCTTTATTATTATCTTTTGTTTCGCATTATTCTTTAGTATGCTTGTTTGGTTAATTTTTCGTAAAAAAGCCAAACATAATACGGTACCCCTTGCTGGGTACATGGCCTTGTTTTTGACCGGTGTATATACAATGAGCTGGTTAACTAAAACTGGTAATCTATATATGATCTAATGAGTAATATGAACTACGACATAGCAGTAAATCTTAAACAGTTGGTAAGTTCAAACCAGGCGTTTCATTACAGGATTGTGCCTATTAGGCAAGAAGGAGATACTATTGTATTTAAAACAGATGCAGAAGAAAAAGAACCCTTGGTCAAGGAATTGACTATAGTACTAAACAAAAAGATTGTATTAGAGCTGGATACAAAAGAAAATATAGATTCTTATCTTACTTATAATTATCGGAAGACAGCTGCAAATCAGGAAAAATTAAACTACGAAGCTAACTTTTTGCAAAAATTAATTACTACTGCCAAAGATTTTGGAAGTAGTGATATTCATATGGAACCTTATGATAACTTTTGTAGGGTTAGATTTAGGTTAGATGGAAAATTAAAAGAACAATATACGGTATCAAAAAAAGAATACCCTCAATTAGTAAATCAAATTAAAATCCAATCAGGACTTGATATTTCGCAAAAACGATTGGCACAAGACGGTAGAATTACCTTTAAATTAAAGAATGAAGAGTTCGACATCCGGGTCTCTACGATGCCTACCCTATATGGCGAAAAAATAGTATTGCGATTATTAAACCGAGACACTCAAGATGTAACCCTAACCGATTTGGGGTTTACAGATCAAGAACTTCAACTATATAAAGAAGCAGTTAAAAAACCTCAGGGTATTATTTTAATATCGGGACCTACAGGATCAGGTAAGACCACAACGCTCTATGCTACACTAAAGGAACTCAATAAAGAAACTTCGAATATTTTAACCATAGAAGACCCTATTGAATATACCTTAGAAGGCATCAACCAGGTTCAACTAAGAGAAGATATTGAATTTGATTTTCCTGCTGCATTACGTGCTTTTTTAAGGCAGGACCCAGACATAATCATGGTCGGTGAGATACGCGATGATAAAACTGCAAATATGGCGATTAAAGCAGCACTAACAGGTCATTTGGTGCTTTCAACGATACACACTAATTCTGCCTGGGCCACAATTTCTCGTCTGATTGATATGAATGTACCGCCCTTCCTGATCGCTAGTACGCTTACCATGAGCATTGCACAACGATTAGTAAGAAAGTTATGTCCGCAGTGTAAATCCGAGGCTCCAGCGCTACCAGATGATTTTCCTTTAAATTTTGAGATACCCGAAGATTTAAAAACCCATTATAAAGCAAAAGGCTGCAACCAATGTTACCATACCGGTTATCTCGGCAGAAAAGCAATATATGAGCTGGTACCGATCACTAATGCACTAGAAACAGCTATACGCCATAATGAGCTTGAAATTGATGCCTATATAGCAACGCATAATATAAAAACACTAAAGGCAAATGCCATAAGGTTAGTCAAACAAGGAATTACCTCTGCAGAGGAAGTATACCCCTTATTAGCCCGGGATTAACCCTACCAATGATACAACGATATATGAAAAAAATAACACTTATACTGCTAACCCTACTACTTCTTGGAATCGGAGCTTACGGTCAAGAAGGTCAATACGACCCTAATAAGGAAGCCACTAGGATAGCTAACATAGAAAACAAGCTCGAATCCTTGATCGTGGATATTCCACAATTGGGAGAAAAGCTGAATGTAAAAATCTCGAACACCTCTCTAACTAATTTTCTAAGAGCGGTAGCACAATTGCATCAAATTAATTTAAATGTTGCCAACGAGTTGAATTCCATCAACTTCATTAACAACTTTAATGATGTAACGATTAAGGAACTTTTAGTGTTTTTAGCCAAGGAACATCAATTAGCTCTAGAGACTACTGGTAATATCATAAGTATAAAACGCTACACGCCACCGACACCCGATCCAGTTGAAAAAGATATACAAGTTGAATATGATCTAACAGCGGAGTTACTTTCTACAGACTTACGCAACGATCCTCTACCCAAAGTATTTCGGAAAATCACGGAAACATCCGGGAAAAATCTCTTATTCAGCCCAGAATTAAGCAACAAATCGCTAACCCTATTTATTAGTAAGGTTCCTTTTGATATTGCGATGAAGAAATTAGCAGAGGCAAATAATCTGGATTATACAAAAACCAGGGATGGATTTTATGAGTTCAGTTCATTTCCTGGTATGACGGAAGGTACTGCCAATACACGTATCCGAAGAAACCGATCTGATTTTTATTACAAGGTAATCGACACGATAAACCGAGTCATTACGGTCGACTTTAAAAACACCCAAATCAGTGAAGTCATTGAAAACCTTACAGAGGATCTGGATTTGGATGTGTTTACAGCTTCTCCCTTAGAAAATGCGGGTACAGTAACCGTTAAAGCAGAAGCCATCAGTTTTGATGACCTATTGATAAAAATGTTTGAAAGTAATAGTACTGCATCAAGCCCTACAAATTCCCCACAAAATTCTAGAAATACCACTCAACCTGGAGTGCCCACAAGTGCAGTAAGCAATGCTTTTACTTTCAAAAAAGAGAACAACGTATATTATTTTGGTACGGAAGACCAATTAACGGTCAAAAAAATTGAACTCGTACAAATGATGCACCGTTCCATAGCAATGTTAGGAGACGCTAATCCTTCCACCTCTTATGGCAATAGTTTTGGAGGGCAAAATTTCAACTCAGGCGGCACTAATTTCTTTGGTAATGGACCAACCAACGGAATTAACCAAACCAGTGGATTAACCAATAGCAGAAACACCACTAATACCAATTCCAGATTTACTCAAAATACCAGAAGCTCCAATACTGCAGATACCTCAGTAGGGTCGATATCGGATATTTTTCCTGCAGATGTGATTGCCGGATTAGATATAAAAATAGATACCGAGCTTAATAGTTTTGTAGTCAGTGGACCTGGAGCCCGAGTAGAAAAATTCAAAAAATTCATCTCGTATATCGATAAACCCGTGCCTCTGATTCTTATTGAGGTAATGATCTTAGAGGTAAACAGAACTGCTACTTTGGAAACTGGAGTAGAATTCGGAATTGGTAGCGAGCCATCTAAGACAGAGGGCGTATCTTTCCCTGATTCAAATATTAGATTAGGTGCAGAAACCGTTAACCGCATCATTGGTGGGTTTGATGGATTTGGATCTTTAAATATTGGAAATGTAGTGCCCAATTTCTATTTAGATATCAAAGCCATGGAAGCTAATGGGAATGTAAAAATATTATCCACACCAAAGCTCAGTACCTTAAATGGCCATAAAGCCTATTTGTCAAGTGGACAAACGACCTATTACGAGGTAGTCAGTCAAAACATATTTGGCTCTCAAAATCCACAAACTTCTGAGATCGTTAATTACCAGCCAATTGATGCTGAGCTAGCCTTGGAATTTAAACCCTTTGTAGCAGGTGATGGACAAATTACTCTGGATATACAGGTTATCCAATCAAACTTTAGTGGCGAGCGTATAGCAGAAGGCGCTCCCCCAGATATCAACAGTAGACGATTTTCATCTATTATGCGGATGCAGGCTAATGATGTAGCAATTCTGGGCGGCATCGAACAGAAAATAAAAAACGACTCCGGATCCGGTGTCCCTTTCTTAGCAAGAATACCGATCATCAAATGGTTTTTTAGCAAACGCGTACGCGAGGATACCAAAAGAAGGCTGAACGTAATAATCAAACCCACAGTATTCTATTAAGAATTTAGCGAAATGCTATTCAACCAACATGTATGAAAATACCCTTTCTTAACAACATACTAAAGAAAAAGTATACCGCTGTGGCCTATACCCGCCGTCCGGAAGGAACACCTATAGGTATTGGCGTGCAAATTCAGTTGAAAAAAGACGAGGTTGATATCACCGATACCTTTATTTTTGAGGCAAAGGATATCGCTGCTAAGCACTTAAAGGGACAAGAAATCGAATTGATCATAGATGACGATAATATCCTTTCTAAATCCGTTACCTCTAATGACGATGATCAGGATAGTGTTGCACAAACCTACCCTAATTTAAATACCGAAGATTTTTATGTTCAGGTGCTTCGTACTGCGGATAATGCCTTTGTTGCCGTTTGCCGCAAAAGCTATGTCAATGAACTCATTGCCCATTTTGCGGAGTTTGGGGTTGCCGTAACGGCAGTTCATCTCGGTGCGTTGCAGTTAGCTGTGTTAGGAAAGCATCTTAATGAAACAACAGTTGCATCCTATAACAAAATTGCATTATTCGACAATGAAGAACTAGTCACCCTACAACCTCAGGAACTCAAGGCTGAGAAAATTTATAGATTGCAAGGAATGTACTTAGATGCTACCTACGCCCTACCCTTTGCTACCTTGCTCAACGGTCTCACCCAACAGATTGAATTTAGTGGCAACCTTATTGAAAAAAATCAGGCGCTAGCAAAAGAAACCAAAGAAAAAAACTTTTTTAAAAAAGCATTACAATTCGGACTTGGGGCATTACTACTGGCGCTCACCATCAATTTTTTAATGTTCAATGCCAAGTACAAAAAATCCCAGGCGTTACAAGAAGAATTACAGGTAATCACATCGCAAACCAAAAGCAGTAAACAGCAACAAGAAGCCGTAGCCAAAAAAGAAGCCATTGTAACCAGTATTTTAAATACCGGATACTCCAAGAGTTCCTGGTACACGGATCAGGTGATCAAACGATTACCAACTACGATTCAGTTAAACTCCTTTAACTACCAACCGCTGTTAAGAACCATCCGACCGGATAAGTCGATAACGGTGCAAAACAATACTATCGAAATTTCAGGTAGTACCATCGATAAAGAATCATTTACCAGCTGGCTTCATCAAATCGAACAATTAGCTTTTGTGGATCAGCTCATCACCAAAGAATATAGCGAAAATAGTACGAACAAGGCTTCCTTTGCCATTGAGATAAGGATAAAAGATGACCCAGAAGAATAAAAATATACTACTAGTTGCAGGGCTACTACTACTATGGGGAATTGCCTATATATTTGGTTTTTCCAAAACCATAGCGTTGAGTACTCATATCAATGAGTTACAACAGCAAAAAAAAATCCATCAATCAGCGCCAGCACAATTGGCTGCTTTAGCTAAAAAAGAAAAGCAGCTCGATGCGATTTTGGCCAAAAACAAGGTAGCCGGCAGCTCTATCCAAAATAATTTGCTCAAAACACTGCAGGAGGTATCAGAAGCGACATCGGTTATGGTGGTAAATTTTGACACCCCCCATATCCTTACGGATACTGAGACCAACAAAGTGACTACTACCTATCAGTTTACCTTAGAGGGCGATTACAAATCCTTGCGAAATGTAATTTACGCCTTAGAGCAACAATACAGTTTTGGTAATATCATCCACGCACATTTTGAAAAACAAAAAAACTATCGCACCCGAGTTACTTACTTGCAATGCAAGCTGTTAGTGCAACGCGTTAATTAAAGCGTAAGACTTTTACCTAAGCTTACTCTAAAAACAGACAAAAACCTACCATACATCTATTATAATTGGCTACTTATCGATTTTTTTTAATATTTCCTTAACAAACCCGCTAAATAGTTGCGGTTTTACCCTCGCTGTTTTATTTTTGCGCCTTTCTTAATTCGCCCCGGAATGATGAAATACGCAAGTAAAACTTCCCTGTTTCTTGTAACAAAAACAGCTTCAAAATCAACTTTATATGTACATAAAGGCAAGAACCCTATGTTAAATTTTAAAAATCGGGGTAACGTTATTTGATGTCGCGACACATAATACTAAAACTATTAATAATAAATAATCAGTTACAATTTCCATCTCAAATGAAACAATTTTTAACACTACTAACGCTTTTAATCTTAACCCCTACTTTTGGTCAAGTAAGCAATAACACTTCTACGGGAAGAGTAGATGAAATCACCACGGATTTTATATTTAAAATTCAGGATGGAACGTGGAATAGACCACTCATTGAATCACGATATGTTAGCGGAATAGGAGATTACTTTACATTAAAGCACGGAGGAAACAATACTGAAGAAAATACCTTTGGATTTAGGATTAGCGACGGATACGGTTTTGATTTTGGAAAAAATGATTTTAACGAGTCTTTGCTTAAAATAAAAACCAATGGACACGTAGGGATTGGTACTTCTAACCCTGCAGCTAAATTAGAAGTACGTTCATCTAACAATCTACGGATTTGGATGAACAGAGATAATCAATCCTCCATATCATTTGTACCGAATAATGGTAACTCTATTTTTCATATCAACCACGGGTTAAACAATGACCTTCATTTTTCTCAAGGCGGTACAGTAGGTGCAACGAGTATTATGACACTTAAAAATATGGGTAACGTAGGTATTGGTACTACTTCACCAAATGATAAACTTGAGGTCATTGGTAATGTGCGTAGTAGTTCTAAATTTGTAGTAACTGGGATAGGTGCTTTAGAAAAAAATAATTCTGATTTTAGACTTTGGTCAGTTAATAAAATGAATTTTGGTTCAGGTATTTCTAATACTCATATGACCATTAACACCAATGGGTTTATAGGAATTGGAACCGTTACCCCTGAAGAAAACTTACACTTAAAGGGGACTGCTAGTATAGATGGTGACATTGGAGAAATAACTACAGGAGGACATTGGCAACAGGGCAAGCATACCTTGGAGTTACAAAATAGGGATGCTGGGGATGTTGTGCTATCATTCCACAGAGCAGGGCATACCAATGCTGCTATAAAACATCCTACTACAGGTGGTCTTATTTTTTCAGCGACTGGTGGGTTTGATCAAAACCATATGTATCTCAAAACAAATGGTTATTTAGGCATCGGCACCACCAACCCAGACGCCAAACTCACCGTAAAAGGAAACATCCACGCCGAAGAGGTAAAAATAGACCTTTCCGTACCAGCACCGGACTATGTATTTACCAAAGACTACGATCTATTAACTATCGAAGAAGTACAACAACACATTACCGAAAAAGGTCATTTACCAAATGTCCCTTCAGCCCAAGAGCTAGAAACTAATGGCGTGGAACTAGGGGTGATGAATATGAAACTTTTAGAAAAGATTGAGGAACTGACGTTGTACACCATTGCCCAAGAGCAAAAAATAGCAGAACAGCAAAAAAAGATTGAGAAACTGGAGCAACAAGAAGAAAAAATTAAAGAATTGGAACAAAAACTAAACACGCTGTTAAAATCAAAATAATTATCTGAATGAAAAAATACTTCTCATTATTAATGGTGTTCGTCTCAATCTCAGTTTTTGGGCAAGACACTTCCTTTGATAATCTTAATGCAAATTTTGGCATCAGCAAGTCTATTCTCTGGTATAGCTCAAGTTACGGTTCAGGATTTGGTCATAGAATAATCAATTCCGATCCTGGAGGACAAACCTTACTAAACTTTCAAGGAAGACATAACAGTGGTACTTGGAGCAATATTATGTCTATGACTTCTAATGGCAAAGTAGGTATTGGTACTGATAGCCCTCAAGCCAAATTGGACATAGTAAGTGCGGGCACAATTGGCGGCAATTGGAATCCTTCTGGTAGCTTTTTGAAAATTTCAGATACCGGTAGTTCCTCTTTAATCATGGACTCCAATGAGATTTATGGGAGTGGTACTTTACATATTGGATCTAAAAGTGGAGAAATTGTACGTTTTAGAACGATTACAGAAAACTCAACCAGTGATAAAATGGTCATTGAGGCTAATGGTAACGTTGGTATTGGGACAATGTCCCCCGAAGCTAAATTAGATATTTATGGTGCTAATTCAAGCTCAAATAATCTTATTCTATCTGCAAACTATAAAGATAAATTCAGATGGCGCTTTAATACTTATGACCGTGGGGATGGAATCGACTTAGATATAACTGCTTCTGATAATAGCGATACCGAAGAAGCGGTATTAAAATTATCGAGATCCAATTCAGGGAGACCCGAATTTCAATTGTATAACAACACCTTAGTCGCTAATAATACTAACGTAGGAATCGGAACCAATAACCCCAGTGAAAAACTAGATGTCCTAGGAACTACAAGAAGTAGAAAATTACTTGTAGATGATCCTAATGATGCAACAGATTGGAATAACCTTTGGCAAAGCGGTTTTTATCAAAGCTTTGATGGGGCCAATGTACCCGAATCCAATCAATGGTTTTGGGGTATCAATATGAACCACGGCTCTAATAACCCCGACTACAGGTATAATGGACAATTAATTATCAAAAACCACGCTACAGCTCCTAAAATGTATTTTAGAAGCACCAATAAAGATGGTGTGGGTACCTGGGCAAAGGTAGTCCATAGCGTTGGTAATCAACATATCGATGGTGCACTAGGCATCGGTACCACCAACCCAGACGCTAAACTCACGGTAAAAGGTAATATCCACGCAGAAGAGGTAAAAATCGACTTATCCGTACCTGCACCAGATTATGTATTTACCAAAGAATATGATTTGTTGACTATCGAAGAAGTACAGCAACACATTACCGAAAAAGGACACCTCCCTAATATCCCATCAGCAAAGGAAATGGAAGCCAATGGCGTGGAATTAGGGGTGATGAATATGAAACTTTTAGAAAAGATTGAGGAACTGACGTTATATACTATTGAGCAGCAAAAAAAGATTGAGAAATTGGAGCAACAAGAGGAAAAAATTAAAGAATTAGAACAAAAGTTAAACACGCTATTAAAATCAAAATAAAATTTGGTGATCACCAGTAGGAGCAATAACTCTTTAAAAGACCCAAAAAAATCAATTATGAAAAAGCCTTTATTTCTAGCCCTATTTTTCCTTTCCGTTTTATCTTCCTTTGCGCAAGAATGGACCACCAACGGCAATATGATCTATGCTAATAAGGACTTAGTAAGCATAGGAGCAAATGCTGTACAGGGTACGTATGGCTCCGACGCTTCGGTATTAGAATTAGTAAGCCCTACTACTGGATCTTCTTTATTAGGGTTAGTATCTGGTAATAAGAAATTATTTCTCAGTGTTAGCAGTTTCGGTAATGGATTATACCTTCCGGATAATGAACCATTTAATTTTTCGTACGGTGCCAACTCAGTGTTGAATTTAAATCCTGATGGTAATATAGGGATTGGAACCAATGCGCCTAGTGCAAGATTAGAAGTCAAAGAAAGTGGTACCCTAGGTGGTAACTGGAAACCTCAAAATAGCTTTTTCACCATTTCAGATACCGGTAGTTCCTCTTTGATCATGGACTCCAATGAGATTTATGGGAGTGGTACTTTACATATTGGATCTAAAAGTGGAGAAATTGTACGATTTAGAACGATTACAGAAAATTCAACCAGTGATAAAATGGTCATTGAGGCTAATGGTAACGTTGGTATTGGGACAATGTCCCCCGAAGCTAAATTAGAGGTGAGTGCAGCAAATTCTGGCGATGCAATACTACGCATCGAAGCAGATGAAGACAATAATAATGAATCTGATAACCCCCTAATTGAAATGAGGCAGGATGGTAACCTCGTTGGAGTAAATATTGGTTTTTCTGAAAACTTTGGAGAGAATATTTTTGGTATAGGAGTAAAAAACCCAAATATCGGAGGGAGTAATTGGAACACTATGACTATAAATACTGCCAATGAATTTATAGGTTTAGGCACAAATGCTCCTGAAGAAAAATTACATGTTAAGGGAACGACAAGTATTGACGGTGACATTGGAGAGATAACTAGCGGAGCACATTGGCAACCAGGTAAACATACATTAGAACTACAAAATAGAGACGCTGGTGATGTTGTACTATCATTCCATAGAGCAGGTCATACCAATGCTGCTATAAAGCATCCTACTAGAGGTGGTCTTATTTTTTCTGCTACTGGTGGATTTGATAAAAACCATATGTATCTCAAAACAAATGGTTATCTAGGCATCGGTACCACCAACCCAGACGCTAAACTCACGGTAAAAGGTAATATCCACGCAGAAGAGGTAAAAATCGACTTATCCGTACCTGCACCAGATTATGTATTTACCAAAGAATATGATTTGTTGACTATTGAAGAAGTACAGCAACACATTACCGAAAAAGGGCACTTACCAAATATCCCATCTGCCAAAGAGCTAGAAACCAATGGCGTAGAATTAGGGGTGATGAATATGAAACTTTTAGAAAAGATTGAGGAGCTAACACTCTATACCATTGCACAGGAAAAAGAACTAAACGCGCAACGTAATAAAAATAAAGAGCTAGAAGAACGCTTAGCAAAATTAGAAAAACTTATAACCAAACAATAAACCTCTGACATCCGTCACCCGTCATCGGACATCAGACCAAAACTACAACTATGAACAAATTAGCTTTACCCATTTCAATACTAGCCTTAGCGGCATCCATATTTTCATTTTTCTACCTGCAGTCTTCATCAGACCTGGTATACGTAGATGTCAATAAATTATTAGATGGATATAAGAGAACAAAAATTGTAAAAGCTGAATTCGACGAAAAAGCCAAAACCATGAAAGCCAATGTTGACAGTTTACTGGCTGACTGGCAAAATGAGTTGAAAGCCTATGAAAAAGAACGTAGCGAGCTTTCTAAAAAAGAATTAGAGCTAAAGCAGCAATTGCTTTCTAATAAACAGCAACAAATTAACAATTACCAACAAGCGGTTCAGAAGCAATTGGTAGAAGAAGATAAAAAAGTGACCCAAACGGTAATCAACGACATCAATGATTTTGTCAAAGAATATGGCAAAAAGAAAGGCTATAAAGTCATCTTTGGCGCTACCGGTAACGGAACGATTATGTATGGAGAAAAAGGTGCAGATCTCACCGAAGAGGTGCTGACACAACTCAATGCAGAATTTGAAGGGAAATAAAGTCAGATGACGGGTGACTGAGGTCAGAAGTTAGCAATTAAAATTGTCAGTTCGAGTGTTCCGAATTTCATTCGGAATGTATCGAGAACGATTAAAAACAAAAATAATATTGACAGCATATAAACATTTTATGGCATATGTAACTCTAAGGCTTAACACAGCTACAAAAGTTTTGCTTTTGGCCAGCATAGGAATACTGCTTACCTCCTCCTGCACTACCCAAACCTTTGATAGCACAGAAGCCATGTGGGAGTACCTGAACGATCCCGAAAACGAATACCTCCATCAAAAAACAATTAATGGAGTAGACTTTTCTCTGGTATACAAACCCACCGACCTTTTAGTCCATCAGGAGCTTGGAGCCGATAAAAGTCAAGTTAAAGTTGATAGCCTAAGAGCTAAGTACAGCAAATATTTGTATTTCAATCTATCAATGTCCAAGAACAACCAGGAACTATTGAGCAATGTAGCGGCAGATAAACAGCGATTTGGCGCTATGGTTAACCAATTAGCCTTTAGTATGGATCAAAAAGTGCATCTGTACACCGCTCAAAAAGATACCATCCCTATGGCAGACTTTATATATCCCAGGATGTATGGTATGAGTGGAGCAACCACGATTTTGATCGTATATCCCAGAAAGAATGAAGTAACAAATAGTGAGTTTATGACACTTAGTATAGAGGACCTTGGTTTTTATACCGGAGAGGTAAAATTTAAGATCCCTGCAAAAATATTTAGTAACGAACCAAAATTGAATTTTAACAAATAGTCAGTTCGAGTATCCTGAAACAAGTTTCAGGATGTATCGAGAACCACTAAGAAATAGCGCTTAGTACCTAATGAAACGAAAATCCAATATATCCAATAATACATCAGACTCCGGACATCGGTCATCAAGCATCTGTCAACAGTCACCAGACCTCAGACCCCCGTCATCAAACATCTGTCAACAGTCACCAGACCTCAGACCCCCGTCATCAGACACCGGTCATCAGTCATCCGTCTCCGGTCACCCAACAAAACAAAAAATAAGTATGAGGAACACTAACTTTTTTAATAGCACTATGAAAGGCATATCCTATCTCAAAAAATTAATAACAGCCATCACCGGCCATCAGTCATACATCACCGGTCACCGGTCACCTGACTCCCGTCATGTCACCCTGAGATGTCACACTGAGCTTGTCGAAGTGCAGTCGAAGGGCCGGTCATCCGTTAATGGTCATCAGTCATTGGTCACCCGACCTAAAACTTCTCATAGAGCAATTGCAATGTTCTTTGTGTTGACCTTTTTAAATACGTTAGTCCCCTATAATCAGCTATGGGCAAATAACAATGGGCCTAACGCACCAGAAGCAGCCGCTTTTGAACCCGTAGATGCTACGGATATGGTCAATTTAAGTACAGGTGATTTAACATACACCATGCCTTTAGTTAATATTCCTGGAAGTAATGGCGGCTATCCATTAGCACTTGCCTATCACGCAGGTATTTCAACAGATCAGGAATCCTCTTGGGTGGGACTCGGTTGGTCTTTAAATCCAGGTGCTATTAACAGAAGTGTTAATCGCTTGCCAGACGACTGGAAAGAAGTCAATACCTTTGATTATTACTGGAATGAAGGAGAAACTTACAGACAACATACAATAAACGTTACAATTCCTCTTAAAGGAGTTACGATAGGTTTGGGTGCCTCTTGGGGTAATTTGCGAGGCTTTGGAGGTTCTATATCTGCTGGTGTAGGAAATATAAACGTTACAATAGGTACTGACGGTGTTGGTATCAGTTATGGAAAAGGTCCATTTAGCATCGGTACTAACTTAAACCCAATGGAAGACTCTTTCTCCTTAAATGCTGGCCTAAGATCTAACATTAATGGATTTAATAGTTCAATAGGTTTAAGTTACAATAATAAATCTGGTTTAGCAGGCTATGGAAATCTTAGCTATTCAGGTAGTAAAGGTGGATTAAACTATTATGGAAGTGTAGGTTTGACAACTCAAGGCACATTTTCTTATTCATTAGGCGCTAGTATTTCAACTAAAATAGGAAATTCTAAATATTCAATTGGTTCAGGTTTTAAATCTTTCACTTCGTCAGTAAAGAATGATGATCTAACAATTGATCAAAGTGGATATACTATCCCATTAATTGTGGCTAGCTATACATATGAAAAGGTTAGAGTTTATCTCGACGAATCCAAAAATCAGGTTTCCACAGGAAGTCTTTATAAGCCTTCAGCTAATCTCGATAATCTAATATCTTCTTATTGCCAAAACTATGCAGAATTACAAGCTTGGAATGATGTTGAAAATTATTGTCGTTTAACTCCTTGCACAGAACAGGACAGACAAGATTTGTATCCAGTTTATGTAACAAGTAATTATAACCGTTGTATTGAAAATCCGGAAGAAAACGGGTTTGAATATTATAGAAAACTAGATAATTTTGAGGATAATGTCAATCATATAACTGCAACAGAATATGACAATTATGCTGTCACAGGGCAAGGCATTTATGGGAATATGACTCCACACCTTATGGGTAATTCTAATCTTGCCCCTTATGATTCTTCAGATATTATTGAATCTGAATTGAGGTATTATAGCTTGAACGATCAAGTTAACAGGTTTCAAAAAACAGAATTTGCATTTAGATCATCAATCAATCACCGGGCACAAATCAATCCGGTAATATTTAGTGATAATTTAAATCCAAATTCGTTGGAAAATTTTATTGTCAACCCCTCAGAAATTGTAAGTGGAGATGAAAAATCAGGAAAATCTATCCAATATTATACATTTGATGAAGTCGAAGCTAATCCCAATTTAAGGATGCCAGATGGATTTACTAAACCTGAAAGTGTACAAAGCACCTCTATTGCAGGTTTTGTAGTTACCTCAACCGATGGTATATCGTATCATTATATGCTCCCTGTATATAACCACTTAACTAAAGTAAGGAACAACCATAATAAAGACAACCCTCGTAGCAAGTACAGTGAATCCACTAAACCAGCATATGCTACACACTGGTTGCTAACAGGAGTTACTGGTCCGGATTATTTTGATTATAACAGCAATCAAAAGGTAGATCAAGGAGATTATGGATATTGGGTCAACTTTGATTATGGAAAATGGTCAGATGGTATGGTTTGGCGCAATCCTGCGGATTTAAGTATAGAACACGATAACTCTTCTTACTCCTACATGTGGGGTATCAAAGATGTTTATTATTTGGACAAGGTTAATACTAATACACACACCGCTTTGTTTATTAAGGACTTAAAACTAGATGCTAAAGGGATTCCGGTAACCTATATCGATAAAAATGCAGGGTATGATAGTACAATGCCAGTACAAAAACAGTTATTACTGGATCAAATAGTATTATTAAAAAATGAAGATGCTGCCACTGTGTCTAAACAAAATCAACAAACTTTAGCTGCAGAAAGTTCTTTTACATTCTACGATCCTATCTCGAATAAGAATCACATACTTAATCTTAATCAACAAGACAATATTTTAGACAATTATGATCAAAACATAAATCAAAATCTTATTGACAATGCAATTAGCGTAATAGATATGGACTATGACTATAGCTTGGCCCCTAATTCACCTAACACCGATGCTAATGGGAAACTAGCATTAAAAAAAATATATACTCATGGTGAAGGAGGAGCTGATATTGTGCCGCCATATGAATTTGTGTATGATAATAACCCGCAATGGAGTCACGATATTCACAACGTTTGGGGATACAATCAAGATAATCCAGCTGCCTGGAGTTTAAGTAGCATAAAATTACCTCTAGGCTCAAGCATAAATATACAATATGAAACCGATGAATACGAATCTTTGAGTGCCACGGACGACTCTGGAGATTGGTTAGATATACGACCCTATTTTTATAGTTCTAGCGCGAATAATCTCTATGTTAAAGCTTATATAGGTAGTTATAATTTTCAGGTGGGAGATGTTGTTAAAATGACCTATACCCTTGATAGGGTTAGATGTGGGCAAAGCTACATAAGTACCGTCTGCAACGATGGTGAATGTGCCTATATAGAAGATGCTAATTTTATTGGTTTAGCTACGGTTACCAATGTAAAAACAAACACTGATGGTACGAGAGAAGCCTCTTTTGATGCAGACATTTCGCAAGGCTATACCTTTGATTCATACTACCAACAACCCCCAAGTTCTTGTTCAAATTATGAAAGGGAAGCCGCATCATTCAGATCCTTTAACTCAAAAACTTCTGCTGGTATTAGAGTTAGTGAAATAGCTTTAACAGACAATATTAATACCTGGAAAACCACCTATACCTATCAAAAAGGAGACATTCCTTATGAACCAGTATACGATATGCAAGTAAGAGATCAATTCTTTTTAGCTAGCCCAATTGTTATGTATCCTGAAGTTACTGTTACTAAAATGAACGCTAAGGATGAAGTACAAATGACGTCTATCTACAAGTATTATACCCATAGAGATGAAGGATGTATTGAGGATAACGGATGTACTCGGATTAACAAAAATAAAAATGTACAAAATTTTGAAAACAGATTAAATTACAACTCGATATATGCAGTTCATACTGATATTGATGATTTTCAGTCCTATGCAGGTTTATTAAAGTCAGTCGTACATAAATCTTCAAAGGGTAAAAGGACATATGAAGAATTAAATACCTATAAAACCTTAGATAAAAACTCTGGTTTTGTTCCCTCTGAATCCTTTCAACTTTATAAATCAATTAGCAGCAATAATAACAGTACAAAAAATGCTGATTTATGGTCTACAACCGTGAATCACTATCCTGTCGTTTTAGAGAAAAAAGAGGTAAAGGCTGGCTCTAGCATAACTACAGAATTATTCGAAGATCTAGATCCGTATACAGGCACTGCACTTACGCAATACGTTACAGTTAATCAAAACCCTACCCTAAAAAGCACTGTAGTGCCGGCTAGGGAAAAATATCCAACTATGGGCAGTAAAAAAGTAAATCCGCAAAACGCAAATATGTTAGATCAAACAGTTGCTTCTTATTCCTATATCGAAAATGAGCAAACTGGCACTTATGATCTTTTAGCGACTAGCATACAAACCTGGTATGATCAATGGATTTATAGGGATTACAAGGGTAATGAGACTAATGCTCCTAACAGTGTGTGGAGAAAACATAAAAATTATAGTTGGATTGGCTCTGGTACAGGATTAAATAGTGATGGTACTATAGCTGATCCTGTAGGTGCTACATCTTTTAACTGGTGGTATAATCAGGAACCTCCTACTAATAGTGGTTGGTTAAAAACAAATACTATTAAAAGATACAATAAGTACTCTGCTATTTTAGAGTCTGAAGATAAAAATGGGGATTACGTCGCTACAAAGTATAATTATGACAACTCCAAAGTTATTGCCACAAGTAATACAGAATATAAGAATTTCTATTATGCCAGTTTTGAAGATTATGATTACCAAAATGATGGATTATCAGGCGAAATGAATCAAGCAATCGGTAGAACAGGTATCCAATCTCATACAGGAAAAAATAGTTTTTCATTTAGTGGAAGTTGGAATGCATTAAAAACAAATGATTATGAAACAGGTAAATATAAAATTTCATTTTGGTCTTATGGCTCTGCGGAGTTTACAGTAAATAATAATAACCCTGACGAAACCATTAAAGCAGGTAACTGGAAGCTAAATAATTTCTATCTGGATTTGACTTCAGGCCAAAACGTAACAATTTCTGGTACCGGATACATTGATGATTTTAGAATGCATCCGGCCGTAAAATCAGGTATAAAGTGTTTTGTTTATGATGATAAAGATCATCTAACGGAAATTATCAATAATTCAGGTTTTGCCACAAGGTACTTTTATAACGCTGTAGGTCAATTAACAGAAGTATGGCAAGAGGTGGGTAATAGACCAGGTTTAACAGGTGGTTTCAAAAAAATCAATGAACACAGGTTAAACTATGCCAACGGTAATTAAAAAACTTAGCACTTCTAATTTATCTTAAACAATATTAAGAAATGAAAAAAATAATCATATCCATATTCCTATCACTGATAAGTATAATTAGCTATGCGCAATCAGATATGGAACTAACTGGCAATATTCAGGAAACTGTTGTTGCTTCTTCTTCAATACGAATAACTAATGCCACTATTTTACCTGGAGCACATCTATATATTGATCGCAATTTAACCTGTGATATAGTGAGCAACGATCAGAATTATTCGTACAGCCGTACTTATGATATTACTGGTAAGTTAGTAGGAGAAGGTGTTTCTTATTTCGATGTTATGGGAAAAAACATCCAAACTCAATCCAGGGATATATTAACTAATAAAGTTTGGGTTAATGAAATCTTTTATGACGAAGGTGGAAGACCTGCAGTTTCCACCATGCCAGTGCCGGATAGTAATAGTGATTGTTTATTATATAGAACAAACTTTACACGTAATGAAAATGGTAACTCATATAGTATTAATGATTATAATACTGATCTCGACGCATTAGCAAAAGTTGATCCCAATTCTGATCTGGGTAAGTATTACGGACCAAATCATCCAGATCCCTACCATGATATAGTGGAATATCCGATGACTCGCACCGTATATGACCCCAACAAACTTAACCAACCCCTAAAATCGATTGGGGGCAACAAAAATGCAGAAGATGAGTGGATCAATGGATACGCACATGAGCTGCCAGCCGCGCAGGAAATGTATTACCTTTTTGGCAAAAACTACTGGAATAAAGATGGGTCTAACCAACTTAAGTTAAATGTTAAAAAAACTGTTGTACAAGATGCAGACGGTAAAGAATCTGTAGTATATACAGATCACAATGGCCAGGTTTTAGCTACTGCCCTAAGCGGTAGAGTAAACGGAGAGCATCAAAACGAAATGGAAGTTGTGTATTCCTTTAACGAAAGTGGATATCTGGACATTCATCTACCTGAAGGGTATACAGGGTTAGACATAGAGCTAATTAACGCTAATGATGCCATTATAACCGACCTCAGAACAAATAAATCGGTGCAAAGAAGAAACATGCAAGGAGGTAATGTCTATAGAATATCAAAAGGGAGTCCTGTAACCGACTTATACCTTGATCAGAACGGTACAATCAAGACACTTACCGGTCCTTTAGAAGATTACATGAATGCAGGTAATGATAAATATGTAGTCTTTAATGATGAATCATTCTCTGATCACGCATTTCTATATTCATCAGGCATACCAACAGCGTATTCTCAATCCACAATTACGGTTGATAATTATAACAATTTATATGTTAATTGGCTTTGGACTGGTAACAATGCTTCAACCTATTTAAAACTTGGCCCTAGCCATACCATTCCTACTAGTGCAATAACGATTGATAATTTAGAGCTGGGATATTTTACCACCACGGATTATTCCACCGGTGTGACTACTACAACACCCTATCGTTTAAAGATAGTAAACAATCAAATGATTGTATATTCATCTACTGGTCAAACCCCTTCATATCAAAACTTTAAGTTAGAATATGGCAACCGAGTTCTATCTTCTTCCGATCCTGGTCCCGCTTTTGTACGTTATAAAGTAAATTATCACACCTGGTCCTTAAATTACTATGACAAAGCTGGCAAACTTACCAAAACCATACCACCTATTGGTGTTTCTGATAATATATCTCAAATTACGGGCCTACAGCAACACAGTCAGGAAACCACTTATAATTACAATATTAAAGGACAGTTGTTGAGCTCTACCAGTGTAGATGAAGGTACATCGAACTTTAAATACAGAAGTGATGATCTGATTCGTTTTTCGCAAAATACGCTACAGGCATCCCAAAACCGATTTTCATACACAGATTACGGACCATTAGATAGACCAATAGAAAGTGGAGAGTGTAGCGGAAGTTTTACCACACTAAACCCAGATGGTACTTTTACAAAAACTAATTGTACAGATCAAACATTTACAACATATGATTATAGTGATCCTCAATTAGCAACAGAACTTACGGCTGCGGGTATCGATAGCAATCTTTATCAGCAAACTTTTGTAATGGGCGCGGTATCTAAAACATCGAATAATAATACTACAACCTGGTACAGCTATGATTATGATGGCAAAGTTTTATGGATCGTTCAGAAAATAGACGGTCTGGGTATTAAAACCATAGATTACACCTATGATTTATATAATAACGTAACCAATGTAGTATATCAAAAAAATCAACCCTCTGAATACTATGAGCACCGCTATACCTATGATGAAATACATCGACTGATCAAGGCTGAGACTAAATCAGGTTCATCCAGCTATGTAGAACATGCTCAATACAATTATAACGAAGAAGGTCAATTAACACGGCTTAATCTAGCCAATAACCTACAAGGTATTGACTATGTCTACAATTATCAGGGATTATTAAAATCTATAAATCACCCAAGCTTAAATGAAAATTTTGATCCGGGTGGTGATGCAGATGATGTTTTTGGACTCTCTCTGGACTATTACAATGGTGATTACAAAAGAGATAATAGTATTTTTAAGGTCACAAATGGAGTTGATTCCTACACCGGTAATATTAAGGCTATGACCTATAACACTGCTAATTTTATCGATCAGGATACAAAAGACACCTATTACTTTGGTTACAACCATAGAAATTGGCTTTCCTGGTCGGCAAAAGTATCATCTTCCTATTGGACAACTACAATGGGTTATTTGGATGAGAGCCAAATTCCTACTGGCGACTATAATACCAGTGGCATCACCTATGACCGTAATGGAAATATCCAGACGCTCAATCGTAATAAACAAACGGAAAATGGGGCTAACGCCATGGACCAATTGCGTTATGTATATGATACTGCTAAGCCTAATCAATTAAAACAAGTAATTGATAGCGCCGGCGATATACCAGGTGTAGATGACATAAGTACTCAGCCTGCTAACAATTATATATATAATGAGATTGGTCAATTGACAAGGAATAATGACGAAAATATTAGCTATATTTACAATGCCAGTGGATTGGTGACCGAAGTACAGCAAAATAACCAGCCTGCGGTGAAGTTCTTTTACAATGATAAAAACCATAGAGTAAAGAAAGAATCCTATAACCTTACCACAGGTAGTTTAAATTATACCGACTTTTATGTACGTGATGCCTCAGGTACAGCGATGGCAATTTACCGTAAAACAGGCAGCACTACCAGTTTAGTAGAAAACACTGTGTATGGTGCTGGTAGATTAGGAGTGCGTAAGGCAGATGACACTTTTGTATACGAGTTAACAGATCACTTAGGTAATGTACGAGCGGTAATAGCCAGAAATGATAACACAGCTCTATTAGCAGCAGCAGATTATTATCCTGGCGGGATGGCTATGCCTAATAGAAATGTCGTTGGAGATTACCGCTATAATTACCAAGGACAAGAGCTTGATGAGGAAACTGGAAAGGTTGCGTTCGAGTTAAGATTGTATGACCCAAGGATAAATCGTTGGATGGCACCAGACCCAGCTAAACAATATCCATCCCCATATATGTCTATGGGAAATAACTGGGTAAATCAAGTTGACCCAGATGGAGCAAAAGCAGAAGACTGGTATTTTAATAGCGACACAAACGAATTAGAATGGCACGCAGGAAGTTCAGCAGATTCGGCAAGTAATCTTACTTGGGTTGGAACTGATAGTGCTTCAAGTGAATATTTAAGTAGCATATCTACTACTTTTGGTGGTTCTGGAGAAGTTCCGTTTAGTGGTGGCTTATATTGGCAAGGAATAAAAGATTACGGTTCTGCTCGTTGGGAACAAATAAAGAAAGGGCAAATAATGCCACCAGCTTCATTATCTGTTTTGCCAGGAAAAGGAGTTTTAGTTAATAGTGAACAAATAGCTAGTAATGTACAAACAGCAAATTGGTTATATGAGACTGATTTTGGAAATGCAGAATATGCTTATTATGGAGGACAGTTTACAGGTGCTTTAGGAGAAGCGGCATTATTAAGAGGGGCAGGTAAGCTAGCATCAGGTTACGGTTTTTCTGCTTTTGGCGGGCGTTTTCAAGCATTATATGCTAATCCAAGTGCGAGAGGTGTAACATTATTTGCTATTCAAAATAGTTCCAGATTAAAAACATCAACTTGGCATTTTAGATTGGATATACATCGTGTGTATAGTTTAGGAAACAGGCAAGTATTACATTATCATTCAGCACTTAGAAATGGTTTGTCAAATAGACAATGGTTTAAGGCTGTAGAGCATAGTGCAACACCTCTAATAAAATTTTAAAATTTGATTATTTCACCTGCAATTAAGGTCTCTAATTCAATTAATAAGTTAGAGTTTTATAAAATAGAGTATTATGATGAATTTAAGAAGAATGATTTAGAAGAAGTACTTACTTTATTAATAGAAAATGACTTCCAGAAGCTTTATTTTTCTTTTGGTCGTTATGATATGTTTTATGAGAACGATATAGAAGAGAAGCATCGTTATATTTATGAAAAAATTAAAGACAACGGAAAAATTGAATTACTTTATAAAAAGAGTAATGATAATTTTGCTTTTGCAGGTTTTTTTGAATTAGACCGCACTCAGTCTATAAATCTGATTATCGATATATTTAGAGTTTATTATTCGTGTTCTATTGAATTTTTTTCTTCTTTAGATGTTGATTATATCTCTTTTATTGATTTAATGAATACTAAATATAGTAGAAAAGATTATGATAATAAAAGGCTTTATAATAACATAAAATACAAATACTCTTTATATAAGGGGCTTGGACCTGATTTAGTTTATTTAGCTTATGATAATGAAATAGGACTACCGATTAAAATAAAAAACAAAATACCATTACCACCAAAAAGAGCAACCTCTTTAATAGGAAGATTGAAAGAAAATATTTTTGGATATCCTTGGGTAGAAGAATAAAGTCTAAGCCAACTTATCCTGTAGCGTATTATTCTGCGCATCTTTAAGCATCACATCAAGCATATATAAAATCCTGTCTTTATAGTCAGGATTTATTTTTTGTAGTAACTCAATGCGGTAGAGCATTTTTTTATCCTTTAGTAAAACGGTAGTATCGCCAACCAAATAATCTAAACTTACTTCAAGAGCTTCGGCAATATTTTTGGCAATATCAATAGATGGAGTTCTTTCGTTACGCTCATAGCGTCCAATAATCGCAGCAGATGTACCAATCTTTTTGGCAACTTCTTCCCGCTTCATTGCTTTTTCTTCACGAACTGTTTTTAACCGATATCCAAAATCCATACGTATATGATGCTAATTACTACCGTTATGTAACCCCCGATGTACCAATCTTTTTGGCAACTTCTTCCCGCTTCATTGCTTTTTCTTCACGAACTGTTTTTAACCGATATCCAAAATCCATACGTATATGATGC
>NZ_SGXE01000004.1:201840-201961 GCF_004216895.1 Aquimarina brevivitae
TGATGCTAATTACTACCGTTATGTAACCCCCGATTTCCATGTTAAAACCAAATAAAAAACAGTTAAAATTATATATGATTTAGGCAGCAGCTTTTTGATAAGGCTGCTGCCTTTTTATAAC
>NZ_SGXE01000005.1:0-94842 GCF_004216895.1 Aquimarina brevivitae
AATAACTTAGCAGTAGCAGTTTGTTGTGTTTTCATATCTTTTAATTTTTAGTACATCTTAAAGATACACGATAAGCTGCTTTTACATAGATGCTATAATTCATTGTGGCATAAAGTTAAAACAAAGCTTAATTTATAAATCAAACGTCTGGATTTCGGCGGAATAGTCCTGCGGACGATTCCACAACGAAATCATAGCCGAGACCGTTATCGACAATTCGAATGAAAAGATATTTAATATTAGTCTTATTGAGTTTTTTACTTGTTTTCTGTAAAAAAGAAACGGAAAAGGAATCTATTAAAATTGAAAACAAAATAGAAACTTTGGAAGCAAACTCTATTGAAAAAAATAATCCTGAAATACCAATAAGAGTATTTGCTGACCTAATAAATTTAACGGAAACTAAAAGTTTAGAATTCTTAACGACTACCTCTGGAGTTGTTCCGCATTCTGATCTTGAATCTTTATGTAAGCAAGAAAAAGAAGGGTTTTATGGTTTTTACCATTTAATAAATAAAGACCAAAAGTATCGGATGATAGGAATGTTAACAGTATATACAACGGACAAACCTGAAAGCTGGAAATTTAACTCAAAGAACGAATCATTATCTATTCTTGAATTAAAAACAGATGATATAAAAGTATGGGATAGTATAGCAATTGGAACTGAAAAAAGTAAATTGCTAGATTTTATAGGAACTAGTTTTCATTATAAAAAAGGAAGTACTTTATATGCAGAACTGGGAGAATATAAGTCAAGCTTTACCATATCAAATGATACGATTAGCGGAATTAAAATAGTAAAATCCTGTAAAGAAAAAAGTCGATAACAAAATATATGTGCTCATAGCAGCAAAGTGATCAATCGATTGGTTGTTGTATTTTTGGTAAGGCGCAATGCTTGCTCGAGAGAAAAGTTAGCAATCACTGCGCAGAAAAATCAAAAAGCAAGGTAACATTTTGTGCTGCTACGACACATATATTAAACATTACCCAACATTTGAAAAACCAACAGCAATGTTTTGGAAAAAATGGAAAAAGAAAGAACGAATCGAAACGGTTGATTTGACCGAAAACGGATTTCTCATTAATTATAATGGCGAAATATCTCAATTCGAATGGAATGAAATTGACAAGCTAACTGGTTTCAAATTTGATAGGCTTACGATTGACGAAATTTGCCTAAATATTGAGGCGGAAAATAAAATAGCAATTGCAACAGAGGATTTTATAGGTTGGAGAAAATTTATGACGGAATTGCTAAATAAGTTCCCTGAAATAGATAAAAATTGGGAAGGAATTATAGCACAATCACCTTTCAAAAGAAATGAAACGGTGTTGTTTAGCAGAATAAAAACAGAAGGTGTATTTAATTGTACTGAATGTGGAAAAGTCCATTCTGAATGGCCTGCGTTAGCTTTCAGTTCGCCAGCTAATTATCATAACCTTTCTGATGATGAAAAGTCTAAAATCGGAAAATTGGATACTGATTTTTGCGAAATTCATTACAAAGACCAAATTGACCGATTTATAAGAGTAACACTTACTCAAAAAGTAAAAGACGCTTGTGAAACTTTGGAATATGGACTTTGGGTATCATTAAGCGAAAAAAGTTATTTAGACTATAAAGAAAATTACAATAATCCGAATCACAAAACTGGCTATTTTGGTTGGTTATGCAGCAACATCCCACAATATGGTGAAACAATTTCGATTCCTTGCGACGTAATGACAAGAACAGGAAATAGTAGGCCTGAAATTTTTCCTCATCAAGATTTTGACCATCCATTTGTTAGAGACTATTATTACGGAATAACCAAAAAGGATGCGGAAAAAAGAATAAACGAAATGATAAAAAACCTTGGGTAACAACACCTATGCGATAATGCGGAGTTTAGGTTAACTCTTATGGCTCTTGCCTATTTGGTTTGTCACCAAAGATTTAAATTAAGTATTTTAGAAAAGATAAAAACAAAACATAAACTTTGGCTAAGTGCTAGCTCAGAAAACCAGTGATTTTCTGCTTCCGCACTAGGCATAGCTAAACGTTACCACATATTATAAAAAAAGAATGAAGAGAATTTTATTAGCAGTTTTGGCTGCTTTGGGTATTAATTTTGGAGTTAAATCCCAAACGGAAAAACTGGATAGTGGCTTAAGAAATACTTTGAAATTAGTCGCTGACCGATTTGAAAAAGATAATCATGCCTATTTAATTAATTTGGCAAAAGATAATTCTGTGATAATACAAATTGTTCACGGAGCTTTAATACAACAAACAAGTACTCCTAAAAATGAATTTAATTTTTCATTAAATCTAACTTTTGACAACCAAATAGACGAATTAAATAGTTTCAGGGAATTAAAAATAGCAAGTGAATTCATAAATTATGAATGGGATGGAATTCCGTGTTTTGCAGTGAACTTCGGAAATAATTTAGAAAAGGCTAACAGAATAGTTCTCGAGGTTCTTCAAAAAGTTTATGGATTTAAACCTGATGATATTTTCGAATTTGAAATTTATGATCAAGGTAAAATTAGAATTTAAAAACATGTGGTAACAAAGTGTATAGCTCATTGCGGCTGAATTCCTAATCGGAATTCATTGCAATTTTACTGCCTTAGTGACTTATCGGAATGTTTCCTTCGGAAAATCCCGCAACAAGCTATACACAGAACGTTTGCAACAATATGAACAGACTAATTTCAGTTTTATTAATTTTAATGATTTTCGGATGTAACAGCATTTCTGAAAAGAAAAAAAGTGAAATAAATGAAAGGTCTGAATTGAAAGAAAAGGTTAAAGAAGAAAACGAAGAATGGAATTTTAAGAAACATCTTGATAATGAGATTGAATATCCTTTAAAGAAACTGAATCGAAAACCTATTTCTGAATTAAAATCTGAAACATTAAGAATTTGGAGATTTCCAGGAGGTGGAGCTGTTTTTGAGCAAATGTTAGAATTTAATAAAAGTAATTCTGAACTGACATTTCACTCATACTTAATTGAGGATTTTGAGTATGAAAAAGAAAACCAATTGTCTAAACTAAATTTCTCGAAAAAAATTAGCGAAAAAAGAATTATCAGCGAATTAAAATCAATAATCTCCGACTCTGAATTTATTGAAACTGAAGATAGCGAAAAATATTGTGAACCTTTTTTGGGTTGTGCAGATGTTTATCTTGTTGAATTTACAAACGGGAATAAGACAAATAAGTTTATTATAAATCATAACTTTGAGAAATGTGACAACAAGAAGGCGGATAACTCGAAAAAGATTTTTAAAATAATGAACGAAATAATATAAATACAGTTGCTAACACCGTATATAATTTATTGCTAGTTCTAGCCTACTTACGAACATTCCTGCGGAATATTCTATCTGTGTTGTATTTGCTAGCTTTAGTACTTAAACACGCCACTAATCTTATACATAAACGTTGTAGCCAATTAAACTGAATGCGAAAAACAGTCGAATTTATAGAAGATAGAATTAAGTGGAGAGCTTCTCAACATAATCTACCGAATAAAAACACCTTTTTATTTGAGAACTTGACTGACGAAGTTAAAATGAAATACCTAAATCATTTTGACGAAAAAGATAGCGGAAAAATAATCTTACTATTTACGGATTCAAAGAATAATTGGACAGCATTAGGAACAAAAAGAATTATTGGGTATGATGGAACAAAACTCAACTCTGTAAAATTAGATTCAATTGAAGATGTGGACTCTAAAAATCGGAAAGAATATTTCGAAAAAGCAGAAGCTGGTGAAACTAAACTCAAAAAAATTAAAAAACGCAACGAACGCGAATTATTAGTTACTGAATTTGACGGGAAAGAAACGATTTTTATTACGAAAAAAGGAAGTGACTTATTCTCTCTCTGGAATATTATGATTATGATCACGAGATTAAATAAATAAACTGGCCACAACAACATATATGTGATCATAGCAGCTAAGTGATTAATCGAATGGTTCTTGTATATTTGGTAAGGCGCAATTCTTGCAGAAAGTGAAAGTTAGCAAACAATGCGCAGAAAAATCAAAAAATAAGGTAACATTTTGCCCTGCTACGACACATATATTAAACGTTGTGTACAATGCCAAAAATGATAAAGAAATTTAACCTTAAACTGATTTTATTAGAATGTTTTGCTCTTATTTTTATCATTAGCGGAATTGACCGATTGTACGTGGCATATAATGGAAAACAATTCGATGCATTGATGAATGAGGATTGGGAAAAATTTGACAGTCTGACTGAAGTGCGGATTGGACAATTTTTCGCCGACCAAGCTTATTGGACTTTAGCCAGTTTAATAATCGGAGTTATAGCAGTTGGATTGGTAAATTGGAAGTATAAATTTGGAATTATCAACTCAATAGTAGTTCTAATTCTGACATTTGGAATTTACTCATCTGGAATTTACTCATCTGGAATTATAAACAGATACTTGAATTACTTTTGCGGATTATTTGCTAAAGGATATGGAATGGCTTTTCTAATAGGTGGTTTGATAATATTATTAACTGGAATCATCATTTTGTGGCAAGCCATAACGATGAATAAAAAGCACAGTACACAACACCGGCTATAGTTCATTGCAGCTGTCCCGAAGATTCAGAGCACAAACGGAATTCAACGGATTTTGCTATCTTTCTAACCGAAACGAATGTGTTTCGTAAACGCTACTGCTCAAACACCATAACTTAATACACCATTTAAAACAAACAACAATGAGAACATATTGGGGAATATTACTTTTGAGTATAGTTACAATTTCTTGCAGTGGACAATCCAACAACAGGACAGAAAGAAACGTTGGCGGACCCTGCCAGGATTGTCAGGCGGTGATGGACTTTACCAAACTAAATAGCACACTCAAATCAACGGACACCATAATAGGTTTTGAAAAGAATGACCCCAAAATTAAACTATCGGGAACTGTATTTCAAAAAGATGGTAAAACGCCAGCAGAAAATGTGATACTCTACTTATATCAAACCGATCGTAACGGAATTTATCAAGCTGGAGAAGATCCTTTCGGCTGGGAAAAAACTCACGGTCAGTATCGAACTTGGTTGAAAACTGGTAAAGATGGAAAGTTTTCGTTTTATACCTTCCGACCAGCTCCCTACCCTAAAGTAAATGAACCTGAACACATCCACGTATATGTTAAAGAACCGGGTACTATTCCCTATTATTTAGACAGCTATTTTTTTGAAAGTGACCCCAAGCTAACCGAGGAAAAGAAACAATCCCACAAAAACAGAGGTGGGTCAGGAATCGTAACACTCCAAAAGAAAGATGGCATTTGGACAGCGCATAGAAATTTAATTCTAGGAAAGAATATACCTGATTATGAATAGATAGGCTATTCACTACCCACTGCTTTTAAACCCTATCTTTCGACACTTAACCTATAAAGCATTATTTAGCGTTTTCTTTATGTTCATTACAGATTGTTTAAGCAGTAATTAAGAATTTATAGACCTATATCCTTTTAGATTTTGCGAATACTTTATCCTTTATTTCATAAAATGAAGCAAGCGTTATAGACACAATAAAAATCTATGATGAGCTAGGCAAGAACCCTAGATTCGGCAATAAAAAATTCAAAAATTGAAAAGTGAAACTGAAAACGTAGGGTATAAAAAAATGTGAGCGCATATTTTAAACCTAAACACAAAAATAGAAAGAAAACATAATTCCGAAAGCGAATAAATAGAGAAACGAAATAGAATCGGTGAAAACTTTACAAATATGCTCATAGAACAACAAGCAAATAAACGTTTTAAGAAGTTAAAAAACCTATTAACCCAAGCATTTGGATTCGTATCAGCTTAATATTATCAAACACTTCTAACTGGTCTTTGGCTAGCATTCGGAACTGGACTTGGTATTACCTTTGGACCAATCTTAGATTTACAATCAGGAATAGTTTATGGAAATATATTTGACTCAAGCTTAGGCTTACTTGTAGGACTAATTGAAGGTTCGTTTCTGGAAAAGAATAAAAAAGTAAAACATCTTGTACTAATTCATTTTTAAAAATAATAGCTTGACTAAGTAGGCTTCTCTTAGAAATTATAGAACTACTTTTTTTGAAAGCGCCCCTTACCTAACGATCAAATAAAATAGAGGGCAACCTGGAATCGTCCAAGTTGCGCTAAAAATGAAAGTTAGACACTCCGTCAAGATATTATTTGGGCTAATCATTCTTCATAAAAAGGGAAACGCTTTCGTAAACTTCCTCAAAAATGCTCGCTAAAAAAGAATAAATTAAGTTCTCACCCTTTTCCGTGAGGTTCAAAAAAATTAAAGATTATATCTTCGCCGACCAGTAACACAATTTTTTTTTAATTAATCACACACATCATTTCACTTATTTATTACCCTAAAAAGCCATGAACAACAAACTCATCAAAGGAATACTTTTTTTGTTTTTATTAGCTTCAAATTCTATAGAAGCCCAGTTTATCAAAGAAACTGCGATCCAGGGGCAAATAGGTTTTGGTAGCACTGCACCGTATAGAAGTAGCGATGAAATTGTAAATTCTGGTTTTTTTGCTCAGGGAGAATTAGTATTAAAAGCTGCTTCTTGGTTTGAGTTAAGGCCTTATTTAGGATTTATTTCAACGAGCTCCGATGGAGAAGATGTGAATGGAAATCCAACCGACGAAAAAGCTGAATCTAAAGCTGTACTATTAGGCGGAAAAGCACGTGTTAGAGCTCCTATCCCTTGGGTAGCACCTTATCTTGAATTAGGAATCGGAACTTCCATTGGTGAATTTGAAACACTAACCTTTTACCACGATATTGAAAAGGGTGGTATTATACCTCATATCCCCTTTTCATTAGGACTAGAGCTAGGAAGAAACCATGATGTTGATGTGGGCGTTGCTTTGTATTATCAGCCTACGGTTAAACAAGGTGTTGCGGCACTTAGTTTTGGACTTACCTTTCCCATCAATACCAAAGACTAGTTTTTTACTATATCCTGGTTAACCCGTACATAGCTTAATTGTTATAGTGTGCGTGCCAGCTACAATTATTACTATAGTGATTTCGTAATCGATTTAATCAATTAATACGAAAATTTTGTAGTATCGGTATACTATTTGATATACCTTAAAAAAACAAAACTGATGCAAAAAATCACCTTCCTCCTCCTCGTTATAGGTTGTATTAATTGGGCTGTAGCAGAGTGTACAGAAAGTGGCATGCAATTTTATCCTACACAAAAAGAAATCAGTCTTAATCCGATGTTTATCATTCAAGGCTATGCCGAAAGTCAAAAAACGGTAAACAGCTTTGAGAACAGAAAAGTTTATCTAGTAAGTGAGACCGGTGATAGAATCCAATTACGCCTTCAAGAAATGTTTAAAGGACAGTTTCAACTAACGCAAGCCATATTCTATACCACTTCTTCATTAGAGCCTAACACCACTTATTTCTTAACGTATGAAAATCAAACGGAAGCGGAAACCATAGAAATGATAAAGTATTACGATAACAAGGAAGAAAAAGTGTATTGGACAACAAGTGATCAACATCACGTAGATCCCTTAACGAATTCATTATCAATAGCCTTTGAAAAAACAGAAGTCTTTCAGTATGGTTGTGGACCCGAGGCATATGCTAGTTTTGCAATTACCAATAAACCCAAGGCTGAGATTTGGTATAAAACAGAAGTCAAAGAAGTAGGCGCTACTACCACATCGTTATATTATATCACCCCTTGGTTTGAAAAACTACATGTAGGTCATGATATGTGCTCAGGTGCCTTTACATTTACACCAACAGCAACCTACAAAGTGAGATTTACCCCTATGAATATTGATGGTAAATCTTTACCTACAACAGATTGGATAGCATTTACTAGTCCTTTTATGAAAGATGAACTGACTAAGCAAAACTAAAATCTAAATTATTTACCCGAAAAATGTATTTTGCAAAGTATGAAGTCTTAATGTTTACGCATTGCATTAATTTACTCCAATCAAAAACTTGGAGGATATACTATGATGAAATTAGTATCACCATAAGTTCAAAAACACTAGTACCCATGATTGTAACATCAAATAGAGGTCTTCAAATAAAACAGCTAAAACAGTTAGTAACCTATAGCATTGTTTTACTTTGCTGCTTACCTGCATATACCCAGTCTTTACAAAAAAATGAGGAAAAATGGCAAAATTTACAAGCCGCTGCACACCGCATAGGGTTTTGTGTATACCAGGTAAAAGAAACCGTCTGTACAGCACATCAGCAGAAAAGCAAAAGTAAAACAGCTGCTTATACAGAAACCGAAGAGGTGTATTATTTTGAATTTGATTGCACCTGGGCCAATAAAAGAATAACCAATTGGGCGGATACCAATACTACATCTGCTGAACAGTACCTTATGCTATTTGACACCGACCAAAAAAACACAAAGACAGCACCAAATACAACAACCACCTCAAACTCCTATGGCATGTTCTCTATACTGGATTGTACGCTTACCTATGATTATAAAACCAGAGTTACAGCAAGTATAGGTATAAACGCAACTGTTATTGCTCGTAAAAAAAACTCCATTTTATCCAACACCCTATGGAGAGAATTTATGAGCGGTAGAGAGGGTCGTCTTGAAACCACGATCAGTATTCCGCTATATGGTAACAATGCAGCGCAAGATTTTGAAGCTTTCAAAGAGGCCTTCATCAACTATTTAGCGAACTAGCGAATCAATACTAGCACAAGTCATTATTCTTTCAGGATCTGATAATCCATAATCCAGCATTACTTTTCTAGCTTAACTGTCTGTGTGGTAACCTATATGTCATCTCAAATTACACAAAATAAAAAAAGCTTTAAAAATGCCTGGTAAATGTTAGTTAATACGTTTTTTAAAAAAAGCTAATTAATGTATATTTCTCGCCGATCAAAAGAAACACTACATGGATACTACAAAATTGCTTTATTTCCTTAAAGAAGTTTTACATAATATGCCTAAAGACTGGGTAGAATTGACCACCCACAGACTTGATATATATAATGAGAAGTTGGCCAAAACAGAATTCATTACAGCGTTAGAAAGTCTTTATTCAGCTAACAAAGTTTCTGAAACGGCACTAAGCAATTTACCTACTGCCTATGACTATATTCGATTAGGGCATCCTTTATCCTCCGTATTGGAATGGGTTCTGGGCCAATTAAACGACGTAGCTTCAAACCAGGTAATCAGTTTCTCTTCTCAGACCATGCCTCTTTTGGCGGTACTCCGCAAAAATGCCTTGGAAGGTCAGAAAACAACAGTTTTTTTTCAAGGTGAATTACCAGAACTTATAGATGCAACACTACTACAAGAAGTGTATGGCTATGATTTTGAACTAGTAGCGGTAAATCGCATGGAAGACATACCAAAATTAGCACATAGTACAGTGTTTCTCTCTCATCAAGAGAAAATAGGGAGTTATACCATTCCTGCAACGGTAGATTTTTTTATCGATATGCAGCCTAATCTCGGTAGCATCATTATTGTAAAAAGTGGTGAACCCGAAAGCTACATCAGTGAAATTCAACATGTACGAAGACGAGAAAGCATTGCGATGACACCAGCGGATTGCTTTACAGTGCTCCGAACACTTGTCGTGGATCCTTCTGATCGTCCAACATTTGATACGAAGTCAGCAAATACTAAGAATAAGGTTATTGAAGAAATCAAAAAAATAACTGGTACCAATACCCAAGCACAACTAGGATCGAGCGGATTATCAATTCAGTATGCCATAATGATGGGTTTGGTAGATGAAGCCCTAGAAAAACACAAAGGCAAACCTATTAAGTTTCTCGTTCCCCCGAATTGTTATGGAGGTACAAATGATCAAGCTCGTCGGGTCGCAGCTAGTATCGCTAATGCTGAGGTATTGGATTTACCGGTTGACCGCGATAACGATATGGTGCAAAGTGTAGATAAAGTGCTGGAAGAAGTCGCCAAACAAGATGCGGTACCTTATATCATTGCAGAAATACCAACAAATCCAAGAGTTGAAGTTCCTAATCTAATAAAGCTGAAGGAAGCTCTTGAAAAAAAGCGACATACTCCTAGTGGTTCAGTAGCCATAGCTCCGGTTTTTATCTTGGATCAAACCTTTTGCCCAAACGTTCATTTTTTAGGTGAAGGCGAAATACTTTCAGACGTTAAAGCTATCGCCTACGTTAGTGGTTCCAAATTTCCTAGTGGAGGAAAATGTACTGCTGGTTATTGTGTAGCCAATACGTTAGCAGCTCCTTTATTGCAAAAAATTGAAACCCATTTACGATTATGCGACAATGGTGCTACGGATCTTCAGCTACAAATACTGGCTGCTCAATTACCTTCGATGAATCAAAGAATAAAAGAGGCCTATGTAAACACACGCGAATTTGTTACCTTCATTCAAGAAAAATTACCTGAGGCCAAAATAAACTTCGTATCCGAAACATTAGCCGCTCAAGGATTTACACCTTCCGTTTTTTCGCTGGATTTACCTACTAAAGGTGCTACCGCTGAAGAAAAAGAAGCCCACAAAAGAGCGTTGAATCAAAAGCTGATTGATATGATGATTACGCAAATTCCAAAGGATAGTAAATATTGTGTGAGTTACGGGCAACTCAAAGGGTGTTACTGGACAATTCCTGCCACGAGTACGCAGGGGACAACCAAAGAAAAAGATAAGGATTACATCGCTCGTGTATCCGTTTCTCCAGATTTAGATTTAGAAAAGCATAAAGAAGTGTTTCTTGAATTTGTCAACCAAATGTAAAAACAAAAGAACACAAACAACTATTAATCAAAGCCTTAATTGCTAAAAAATTAGTTTTTTATACTGCCCACGGTGTACAATACAATGAAAAAAAAATAGTATCTTACTATCAAATCGTAGCGTATGAAAAGCACAGCAGCACATGATGAACGCATTGCCAAAATGTCCTTTGCCTCGGTTTATCCGCATTATATAGCCAAAGTAGAAAAGAAAGGAAAGACGAAAGAAGAGCTAATCCAGGTCATAGAATGGTTAACGGGCTTTAATGAAACTAAGTTGCAAGAACTTATCGATAGTAAAGCAACCTTTGAAACATTTTTTGATCAAGCGACTTTACACCCCAATGCAACACTAATTAAAGGTGTAATTTGTGGATATCGAGTAGAAGAAATTGAAAATCCATTAACTCAAAAAGTACGCTATTTGGATAAGCTAGTAGATGAATTGGCAAAAGGTAAAAAAATGGACAGTATTTTAAGGAAAGAAAAATAATTACCCCTGTCTCGCTATAACCCCTCCACTTCTGAGAAAACAAATTGACTTTTTTCTAATAATACCTTACAAAATGTAATCTTTTTCGCTTTGTAAAAAGGACAAGAATTTCGAAAGATCACCACACTTTGTACAAATGCTAATTTTAAGCTAAGATTTAAGCTTACTGAAATTCTAGCGTTTTTTTTCTTAAATTTAAAGTGATTAGGAAAGGATTACCAAGTAAGTTTAGTAGTAAAATTTAAAACCAGATGTACTACAATTCTAGTAAGGGACTAGAGGTAGAATATCATCAAGTGTTTTGTATACAATGATGTGCACGCAAGGCTACTTATTGTTTAACTACGTTTACGCACCTGGTAATTAGGTATTCAATACTTTTAAAATATAAAACACCTTAGCTTTATACACGTCAAGATTTAGTTTGGAAAAAAATTGAAATTAGGAATACAGTAAATTTTAATTCATAAACTAAATTACAATGAAGCACAAATTATTTTTAGTCTTAGTACTCGTTAGTTTTTTTTCAGTTGCTCAATCCGACAAACCAAACATTTTGGTAATAATGGTTGATGATGTAGCGCCTAATGCGCTGAGCTGCTATTCACTGGGGTTACAGTACCCTACTCCAAATATCGACCGAATTGCTAAAGAAGGAGTGATTTTTACCGATCATTACTCACAACCCAGCTGCACGGCCGGTAGAGCTGCATTCATTACAGGTCAAAAACCAGTAAGAACAGGTCTAACCACTGTTGGTCAGCCGGGTAACCCTCTTGGGTTAAAAAAAGAGGATCCTACCATCGCGGAGTTATTAAAGCCTCTAGGCTATATGACTGCACAATATGGTAAGAATCATTTGGGGGATCGAAACGAACATTTGCCTACTGTACACGGTTTTGATGAATTTTTTGGTAATTTGTATCATCTTAACGTTTCTGAAGAACCAGAACAAGCAGATTACCCAAAAAGCAAAGAATTTGCTGAAAAATACGGTCCACGAGGAATCATAAAATCGTATGCTACTGACACCTATGATGATACGGTAGACCCAAGGTTTGGAGTGATCGGAAAACAAAAAGTGACTGATATTGGTCCCTTAACTTCCAAACGAATGGAGACCTTCGATGATGAACTGGTTGCGCTGAGTAAGGACTTTATGAAGCGGGCAAAGGATGCTAACAAACCCTTTTTCATCTGGCACGCCACAAGTAGAATGCACGTATATACGCACCTAAAAGAAGCTTCAAGAAATCTGGCTACTCCCATAAGTACGGATATGGATTTATTTGGTTCTGGTTTTATGGAGCATGATGGTCACGTAGGAGAATTGCTCGATTACCTTAAAGAACTTGGTATGGACAAAAATACTATTGTCATTTATACTACTGATAATGGCCCTGAACAAAGTACTTTTCCGCACGCAGGAGTTACTATGTTTAGGGGCGAAAAAATGACAACTTATGAAGGGGGATTACGATCGCCATTTTTAGTGCGTTGGCCAGGTAAAATACCAGCAGGTTTAATACGAAATGGAATCTCAGCTCATGAAGACGTATTACCTACCATTATGGCTGCCGTGGGTAACACCTCGATCAAAGACGAGCTGAAAAAAGGTAAAAAGGCTGGTGATATGACCTACAAAGTATATATTGATGGCTTCAACAATTTGGATTACTGGATGGGCAAAACGGATAAATCTGCACGTAATCACTTCTTTTATTACTACGAGGCAGGCTTAACTGCAATGCGCGTGGGTCCCTGGAAAATGCATTTTGCAACCAAAGAACGTTATTTTGATGATATGGTTCCGCATACCATGCCACAGCTATTCAACCTCAGAAAAGATCCTTTTGAACACTATGATGACATACAGGGGTTTGAATTGATAATGGAAAAATCATGGGTAATGCAGCCTGCAATTGGGTTATTGAATGATCATTTAGCCACTTTTAAAGAATATCCTCCAAGACAAGCATCGGCTTCTTTGGATATAAATAAGGCAATTGAAGCTATTTTAAGATCCAAAGCTAGGCAATAGCTCATCATCGCTGTCTCATTTTATTCTAAAAATAAGGGTATTTAAGGTTTATTATACTTCACTATATTTGGTAAAATAGCTTTAACTACCCTTGTTTATGCAGTAAAAAATCACTTTGCTAAACCCTTTACACTAAAAACTATACCTGAAGAACTCTATAATGAACAAAATTTTATTTCCGATTTTAGTACTATTTCCTTTAAGTGTTTTGACCATTTTAAGCTGTAAAAACAAACCAACGAGTAGTGATCCATTACAAAAAAATACCACGCTCTACTGCTACGTCCCATCAGATTCATTACTAGGTAAAGTCTATCTTGAAAATAAATTTCTAAAAAACATAGCCGCCATAACCCCTAACATAAACAAATTACAAGATACTACGGAAATGGTATTTATTGAAGGTGGAGTTTTTGAAATGGGAGGTGATATACCTGAATACGCAGAGCAAATGCCTAGAACCGGCTTACCTCAACCCGACGAATTTCCAAAACACACCGTACAGGTAGATAACTTCTATATGGATGAACACGAGGTTACAGTTGGGCAATTCTTAGAATTTGTCAAGGAAACAGGGTATAAAACCGTTGCTGAACAAGACATCAATTGGGAGGAATTAAAAAAACAAGTCCCTTCAGGTACTCCTAAACCACACGACAGTCTACTTAGAGCAGGTGCGCTGGTTTTTCAATATGTTCCTGAAAATACTCCTAAAGATGATTTATCAAATTGGTGGTATTTTAAAGCAGGTGCCAATTGGAAAAATCCTAGTGGAGTAGCAATTCCATTAGATGTTATTCTCAATATGCCGGTGACTCAAATATCCTGGTACGATGCCATGGCATACGCCAAGTGGGCTAACAAAAGACTACCAACAGAAGCAGAGTATGAATATGCCATGCGAGCTGGAGCAGCCAATACTATGTATCCCTGGGGTGATAGTTTGGTAAGTGACGTAACAGCCTATGGTAATTTTTTGCAAGGTAACTTTCCGTATACTAATACCGGACAAGATGGATATATCGGTACAGCTCCGGTTGGATCTTTTCCACCTAACGCCTATGGCTTATATGATATTGCAGGTAATGTGTGGGAATGGACCCTAGATTGGTATGGCGCTGATTATTATAAACATATTAGCCAAAACACTCAGCTATCGTATAATCCAAAAGGTCCTACCAAAACTACTGAGGTGTATCAACAACAAGCGACAAACAAAGTGGTTCGTGGTGGTTCATTTTTATGTAATGATAGTTGGTGTTCTGGTTATAGAAATGCTCGAAGAATGCGACTTAGTCCAGACTCTGGTATGCAACACGTAGGATTTCGATGCGTGCGATCGGTACCTAAAAATCAATAGGCATTTAAATCTTTTTAAAGTTAAACGTATATCCTAACAATAATCCAACGGAATTATAATTGGCATTGGTGATACTTGTGGCACCTTGTAGTAAGTTGTTTTCATTGGGGTTACTCAAGTTACCCACTTGTTCATAATTACCTTTACGTCCCGTACTAAATAATAAACCTAATGTAAGATCACTATTTTTATAGGTAAAAGTTGTACCTGCAGAAAAATGATAGAGATCCCAGGAGCTGATAGTAGTCTTAATACCTGAAGTATCATTCAAGGAGTCATCAAAAAAAGACTGATCAGTTCTAATACTTCCTACCACGGAGAGTGACTCTTTTATCCTATACTCATACCCTAAAGCTATATTGAATACTGATTTTGCACCAGCTCGCATATTCAAAAATTGATCACTACCTAGTTCTGGTGCTAATTCTGCCGGTCTAACAAAAGTATTAGGACTAACGCTTACCATATCATAAGGATCAATAGCCGCATAATATTGAACAGAAAGGCCAATAAAAGAAGTTCCATCGTTATAATTAATCCCTGCACTGAAAGATAAAGGTGATTTAAAAGTTGTTTTTAATTCAGCCTGCCGGTCAGTTGCTACACCGCTGAGTCGATCTCCAGCTGGATCAAATCGTATATTTCGGGCATTGATACTCGATGCCACACTGCCAACCCCAAACAAATTTATAGAAGGCGTCGTTAGTGTTACACCTCCACTCCATCGTTCTAATCTATAGGCTACACCGATTTTCACAGCATAGCGAACATTATAATATTCTGCATTTTGGGTAAAATTACCACCTATTAAAGTCTGTGACCCATCATTTAAAAAGACAAAAGCTGCATATCCCCTATTATACGTATGAGATCTTACGGTAAAGAGATTAGTAATCCCTATGGAGAGCTTCTCAGAAATCATCCTTCCTAATCCTAAGGCCATAGACACTTCATTTAGTTCTGTAGAGACACTACTTTCTCCTACCAATTCTTCAGCCCCAGGACTTTCGGCTTCACTTATGATATCAAAATCGCCGTCAACTCTGGCAATACCTTTAAAGCTGAAGTTCACAGGAGCCATAAAACCATAACCCAATTTCCATTTTTTATCCTTTATATTGATCATTCCACCTGCTAGCAAAGGTATGGATCCTAAATTAGAGCTTTTAAAATCAGACTCTTCTCCCAATGCATTAGCGATTTTGATATTCTCCACCCGATATGCGTTTGCATTCACAGAAATATTTGAGTTTTCAATAAAGCCTAAACCCCCTGGATTATAATAGATAATGGTATTGTCATTTACCCCTCCTAAAATAGCGCCAGATAGTAATGCGGTCCGGGTTCCATATTGCTGAGACCAGTAATGGGTATCCTGTCCATACCCAACAAAACGTACTACTACCAAAATATGAAAAATGAATAATGTATAACTTTTACGTATCATAAGATTAGTTTTTGGGTTAATTAAAGTTCCCAACCAAAAGTGGTTTGTAGGATATAATCATTTTCTGAAGCTCCTTCTACAGGTTGGTTATCATAATTATAAGTCACCCCTATCTTGATAAAAAACTCCAGTGGCAAATCATATTTTAAATCCAATTTGTAATCAAACCGCCAACGTCCACTTTCTGTTATACTCGGAAATGCAGTAAAATTGGTCACCAATTCAAAATCTCTAATATCAAAAAGATCTAAGGCTACGGTACAAAATGCCTCTAAACTACTCCTGCTTTCTTGAGTCGAACCAGAAAATTCTTCATTATTGTAGGCTAAGCCTCCTCCTGCACCAAAATATAATTGATTAGAATGGATGAAATATTTACCTGCTCCTAATCTATTGTTGACCCGTAATGCCAACTTTTGTTCGTCATTAGATAATATATCTGACCTAAATAAGGCAAAAATGTCTTTTTGAAGAAAGTAAGTAAACTGCATGTGAGCATCAATCCTTTCTATTTCTTGTATATTTTCTTGACTACTTCTTACATAGTCATAGGCACCTGTCAATTGCCAAAAATTAGCTGAATAGCCTAATTTACTTCGTAAGGTAAGCTGTTTTAAGTTTTTACTTTTCGTAAAATTTAATCCAAATGACAGTGAAGCATCTAATCTGGAAATAAAGCTAGATTTTACCGGTTTGACATATACAATATCTTTTATACTTACTTCTCTAAATTGCCCATTACTATATACATTCACTATCCCTTGTTTATCGTGTGATTTTAATTCACTGTTACACCGATCTCCATTGCTTAAGGTGATGAGATACATCTGATTACTACTTATAGCAACAACATCTACCCAAAGAATTGTAAAATCATCATCACTATACGAGGTTTCAAACGTTAGGATTCCATTTTCCATCTTTTTTATTTCTCCTATTAAATGATCTCCATTTTTTAAGGATAAGCTATCCGTTTGACCAAAATGGGCAAGCGTAGCAGTAAAGAAAAATAACACACAAAGCCAGTGATTCATAATGCTCTACTTATCGACTTTATCTTTTTGTAAAACTCCATCCTTTAACAATTGATTGATTACGGCTTGTGTATATCCCTCTACAAAATTTTCTGCACTCTGAGGGTTATAGGTTTTGGATTGAGCAGACCAAAGAAGTTCCTCATTTTTTACATCATATAAATTGCTCTCTACATAATATACATTGGTATTTTGATAATATCCTGGTTGTTGGGCTACCTGATAAAAATTAGTATAGTAACCATAGTAATTTCTATAATACCCAAACCCTGCAGGAGCATATGTTGTAGTTCCAGGAACATATCGAGTTACGGTTTCTTTATCTTTTAGATATACCGTAAAAATGGTTTCCATACCCGTTGACCGAATCTTCTCTAATACTTGTTCTTTGGATGGGGTTTCTGAAGTAAAAAAAGAACTTTTAAAGACCTTATTACCTTCAATAGATTTAAGACCTCTCTGTCTAGCCTCTGCCGCCAGATTACTTTCGAGCTTATTTTTGATTTGTGGACTTGGTCCCATAACCTCAATAAAAACACTACCGTATTGATTAGTATTCAACAATTCGGTATTAGTCCAGGAGCCTGTCATTTTAGTATTCAGCCCTCCACAAGATAGCATCAACAATGATAAACTAAGTAGTATGCCTATTGGATATTTCATAAGTTAGTATGTTAAATTAAAATTTTTTGCTCAGTACAAAACCTACACCACCGACATCATAAATCTCTTTATGTAAGTAATCAAGTGCAACAGAGAGTTCCCAATCCCTATGTTCTAATACTATAAATTCACTTCCTATCCTGACTACCCCCAAGGTTTCATTTTCATCAGACTCTATGCCGCCTCCTATGGACACAGACAATTTTGGCACTACCTGATAGGCTAACCCCAAGGATATTACCAATACATTTTCACGTTCTATAAACACATTATCGCTTTTCTCTACCTCTATATTTATGATTTCAATATTGTTATAGGTTCCAATAGCCCATCGCTTAGTAAACCAGTATTCATATGCGATCCCAAAAGAAGGAGCGACAATAAACTCTTTCTTATTCGTTTCAGGGTCTCTTCCTTCTGGTATCCAGGAATACCCTGTGTATATACCGAGTTTATGCCTATGTGATGCTACATCGATTCTTTCTTCTTCTTCTTGGGCTAAGATTGGTTGCGTACTGAACAGTATAATGCAGCCTATAATTTTTACTATACTAGTATTTACTTTCATCTACTATTTTAGTAATCTGATATGAAACATAATTTAAAAGCCTGTAGCTCCTTTTACTGACGAAACGATAAACTTTGATACTTAATCTCCTGGTAAGGGATCAGCAATCAATTATTACATACTGGTTATTGTGCTTCGTTCTCAACCTTCGGTCGTTTAGGAAACAACAACACTAGATTAAAGCGAAAACCAAAATCAGGGTTAAACGTATTATTACCGTAATATACTTTGGGTCCTCCTCCCAGTTGTACTAATTGCTTGCCAAACTTGGTAACTTTAGCATAATAAAACCCTACGACCCCACCAAATATTTCATTTTCCCAACTTTGGGTATTTTCCGATGCTATCGTATAGGAAGCACCATTAGGTGTGGCATAGGTAAAGAAAGGTTGCATAAAACTAACACTAAGCTCTTCACCATCCCCAGCATAGGACCAGAGATGATTGACTAAACCTCCAAAAGTATAAGGGCCTGATATCTTTAAAATTACAGCATTTGGCCCAGCAGCCCACGTATTACTTTTAAAAGCATCTTCTGTTGCCGTTGGTAGAAGCAACACAGGGCCTACTCCCCAAACAAGTCCAGAAGAAGTGGCTTCTTTTGGCGAAAAGAAGAGACTTTGGGTAATATCACCTAAGCCCGAGTTGGAACTTCCGTCAAACACAACATCCTTTTGGTCAATAAACGGAACAATAGTTCTGCTTATTAAGTTCCAGTCTTTACCAATACTAAAAGGTATTACGGGCTGAACATTAAGATTATATCGGAATCCCTCGTTAGGCCCCACTGAAAAGTCAAAATTGTTTTGAAATGGTAAACTTATCAAACTGGCAACAGGATTAGCTAACTGTTTGGCTAATTCTTCGGTGGATACCCCATCGCCTTGCGCAACAAGGTTACCATAACTGCAAACAATAAGTAAGAAGATGACAAAATTTTTACGGACTAGTAAATGACATTTCATACGTTTTTTCTTAAAGTTATTGTTAATTCCTATGGCTCTTAAAAGGTTTAACATTTTCTAAACAAAAAACTAATAATCAATACTTTAACCGTAGAAAAAATAGGGATTTATAGTAATTCACCCTTAAACTTCTATCTTTTTTATACATTTTCTTCTATAGTTATTTGTATTTTTAACAGCACTAGTCACACAATGAAATTTTTAACCCATGACTTTTAAAACCCGAAGAGATCCACTATTTTCATTGATACTACTTGCTGTGGTTATATTTCTTGTTTATATCTTTACCATTGCGGTTATAGAAATGGAAACATTTGAAGCCGCGGATATTTTTACCTCGACCTTAGTGATTGTAGTACTGATATTTTTAATTTGGTCCTATTTGGATACCCGATATATCATCACCAACGATAAATTGAAATATATCTGTGGACCCATTAGAGGAACCATCAATATTGAGGATATTAACAAAATAACGCTTCATAAAACGCTTTGGGTGGGTTTCAGGCCAGCGATGGCACGAAAAGGGATCATCATTCATTACCAAAAATTTGACCAACTTTATATTTCTCCATCTTCAAACCAGTCATTTGCAGATTATTTGACTTCCTTAAACCCTAAAATCATCGTAGACTAATGGGAAAACAATTTGAAGCCTTGACACCGCAGCATACTGAATTTATAAAGGCTCAAAAAATCTTTTTTGTCGGAACAGCTGCTACTACAGGTAGCGTCAATATATCTCCAAAGGGTATGGATACGTTTAGGGTGATCGATGCTAACAAAATTGTGTGGCTCAATCTTACCGGAAGTGGTAATGAAACCGCAGCACATTTGCTACAAAATTCGAGAATGACTATTCTTTTTTGTGCTTTTGAGGGTAAACCCCTTATTTTAAGATTGTATGGACAGGCTAAAATTTTTCATCACGGAGAACGTGGTTTTGATACTAACATAGCGCTTTTTCCTGATATACCTGGATCCAGACAAATTATCGAAATGAAGATTGAAAAAGTACAAACCTCCTGTGGCTTTGCAGTACCCTTCATGGATTTTAAAGAAGAACGCACTCAATTAAAATCCTGGGCAACGAAAAAAGGTGACGATAAGATTAAAGCCTATTGGCAAGAAAAAAACAAAAAAAGCATTGATGGTTTTGAAACCAATATGAGCGAGTATCTTTAATTTAGGCACACCTAACACAATCTTTCTCCATGAGTACGAAAACCAAATTAAGTTTAGAAAAATTATACGACTTAGTGAATAATGAAGAGGATGCGCGAATTTGTAAAGATATTCCTGATAGTGCCTGTCAGTATACCCCTAAAAACTATTTTGTAATACTCTTCAGCAATACCCTAACTAAATTAGGGGATACGCTAAGTAATCCTAAAACTGTATTGGCTTGGATTATGAATTATATCAACGCCCCAGTATTTTTAATTAGTTTCATAGTACCGATTAGGGAGTCGGGTTCAATGTTACCACAAATCCTTATTGCCAATTACATCAGAAAATTACCCGTTCGAAAATGGATTTGGGTAATTGGATCAATTTTGCAAGCCATTGCATTGGTAGGAATGGGCTTTACCGCTTTAAATTATTCGGGTACGTTAGCAGGATGGTTGATTGTTGGACTACTCGTTGTTTTCAGTCTATCCAGAGGATTATGCTCTGTGGCCTCTAAAGATGTGTTGGGCAAAACCATCCCTAAAACACGACGCGGAACATTAAAAGGCTATACCGTTTCGGTCTCGGGTGTATTGGTATTAGTGGCTGGTTTGTATTTACTATTTAAATCCGAAGAAGAGTCCACGATAAGCTTTTATAGCTATATCCTATTTTTTGCAGCTTCCTTATGGATCATAGCTGCACTCATCTATAGTTTTATATTTGAAAGAAAAGGTGAAACGGATGGAGGAGCTAATGGTTTTACTGAAGCAATTTCAAAATTAAAATTAATCAAAACCGACACGCAATTCCGAAATTTTGTGATTTCGCGATCCTTATTGCTCTGCTCGGCACTTACTGCTCCATATTACGTAGTCTTAGCACAGCAACACACCGGTACAGAATCCTATATACTAGGGTTATTTATAATTTCTAACGGGATTGCTTCGATAATTAGTGCTCCCATATGGGGGAAAATGGCGGATCGCTCCAGTAAGGATGTGATGAGTAAAGCAGCATTGGTTACGGCTATATTAGGTATTTTAGTTTTTATCATTGTAACCTGGATACCCACTCTCAAAACTCTGGTATGGACCTACCCAATTGCATTTTTTATTTTAGGTATAGCACACAGTGGTGTACGTTTAGGTAGAAAAACCTATATCGTAGATATGGCAGGGGGCAATAAACGAACCGATTATGTTGCGGTAAGCAATACCCTTATCGGATTTATTTTATTAGTAACCGGAAGCATTGGTGCCTTAGCTTCTACAATCAGTACAGAAGGTATCATTTTAGTTTTATCGCTACTAGGACTAGTGGGCGCTTATAAAAGTTACCAATTACCTAATGTAGAATAACGCATCAATACGCCCTTGTGTATTGTTCTTTTTCCTGTAGTTGAACCGCTTCCTTACCTTCTCCTATACGAAATTTGGTAGGAATAGTCTTCATACTTTTTATTTGTTGGGTATATACTATGAAATGCAAATGAGGGCCTGTTGCCCAACCGACATCACCGCTATATCCAATAAATTGTCCTTTACTGATTGCATCCCCTACCTCAACTTTAGCCCCACCTTTTTTGATATGGGTGTATTCTGCAAAAGTACCATCAGGATGATAAATTGTAATGTAGTTATTATATTTTGCACAGGATTGATCGGTACAACGCTTTGAAAAGCTTTCTTCTACATCAACAACAATACCCTCTCGGGCTGCATAAATTTTTGTTCCTATTGGCATTTTAAAATCCAAAGCATACTCATTGGCGTGCGAAATGGAGCCATTATACCCCTGTGTCAACCAAAAGGTTTCTCCTGTACCAAAAGGTAAATTATACGCATAATCCTGATCATAGGTTTTAAGCTCATGATCTCCAAAATTATACGTTGTGGCAAAGCCAAATTTTATAGGTTTCTTTCGGTCTATTACGGTTAATTCTGTGATAGGATAAGCCTTAGATTGGGCAGGAATCACAAATATTTTTTTATCTCCCTGAGAACTCGTTAGATTGGCGATTTTGAGATTTAATTCGGCAGAGACCGGTGCGTATTCCTTATTATCAGCTACTACTAAAAAACCGTCAGCCGTTTCCTGATAATAAATCTTAAAATTTTCTTGAGCTATGCCACTGCAAACCATCAAAAAAACAACCCATAAGAACAATTGCTTCATTTCTTTTTTTACGATATTACTGAGCAATAACTATACCAAATAAACAACTGTAAAACAGTAACTTAAATCAGTTCAAAAAATCGAGATATAGCGTAGTTAGTAATTAAACTTATACGTTAGTCCACCAAGCACCTGTATCCCTTGTACCGGAAAATTCACCCAACGTTCATAGTTGTTACCGAGCAAATTGTTTCCTTTTACAAATACCGATAGTTGATCGCTAAATCGATACCTAACCGATATATTGGCATCCATATAACTATCTAAGGTTATGGAAGGATCAGGATTTGAAGGCGTAGGTGCTTCTGTAGAATCAATATCCATACGTTCTCCTACATAAAATGTCTGAGCGCCAACCGACCAATTATCATCAATTTGATAATTCAGCATAAGAGTAGCTGTTACCTCGGGTAAATTCCAGGCTTCCGCTTCGTTATCCGTGGTGTAACTGGCATAGGTACCATTGATGCCAAGGGTAAAGGTTTTATTAATTTCAAAATTTAATTCTCCATAAACCCCTAAACGCTCTACAGTATCGTAGCGATACGAATACGAATTTCCATAATCAAAATCCTGAAGCTGAATCACTTCAGGGCGGTTATTGACAAAGAGAGGTTTTCCCTCTTCAGCAGTATAGCTTGCTTTTACTTTATAATTTACGAGGTCGCTGATCTTTCCCTTCAGCCCCAAGTATGCATCATATTGTTTATTTGTAGGCGCTATAAACAAGGTAGGCGACACAAAAGGATTTTCTTCAACTGCTTGTTCATAAGTATTTTGTTTCAGTTCTCCTTCAATACCTGCATAGGCGATTACCATATCATCCAGTAATTGATAGGATGCCGTTACATTTGGATAAATGAACACATCAGACTCACTATTTTCGGTATCCAAACTAAAGTAAATAGAAGCTCCAAGGTTTAACCTAAGATTATCCCGTAAAATAGACACATTGGGGTTTACACCTAGATTTAAAAAACCATATTCATTTGGAATCTGTAAAGACTGATTTAAATCTCTTTCAAAACTACCAGATAGATAATCTACAATGATGTTGGTCGTTATCAATTCCTCTCCAATCTCAAGATGTAAGGTAGGAGAAACAACCGCATGATGTTGTATTGAATTATACGCATCTCCAAAATAGTTGTAGCTGATTTCGCCTTCTTTAAAAATCGCATCATCAAATTTAACCTTAGCCGTTAATCCCGCTCCGAAATAACTTTGTTCGGGATCAATTGCAGCTATTTGTTCAGCTGTAAGCTCTGGCTCTTCTGGTAAACCATACCAATTAAAAAGCTGATGAGAAACATTCACCCCAATTCCATACGTATACTTCCGCGCTCTAGAGGTATAATTTAAATCTAAGTACGTTTGATAAAATTTATTTTCCAACGCTACATCATCAATCCCCCCTTGAGAGGAATTATGATGCAAAAATACTCCTGCATTATCTGTTCGATTAAGTTCAAAATTACTATAAAACTCACCTAAAACTGAGGTGTAATTACCAAAACCTAAGGTAGCATAATTATCATAAATGGTTGCTTTTTTAGGGCGATCAATGCTCGCTGCTCTACCTTTTGCCGGAGTAAAAGTAGACGCTACCGGAACCGAAAAAATACTGTATTGTACCGCTTTTTTCTGTTGTGTTATAGAGTCTTCAATTTTGGGATTCGTTTTAATCTTAGAGGCATCTTGTATGGTTGGTGTATACGCTTTAACGATCATCACCTTTTCGGTTCCAATATTTTTGTCCTCCTGATCCTTATCTTGTGCTAGTACACTATGACTAGTTAAAAATATACAGACAAGCCACACCGCTTGTTTACATTTTTTTTGCATAAAACAATTACTATTATATAACACTTTTATTGCTCTGTTTGGATTGATGAATTTGTTTTTGCCTCTTCGCTTTTAATCTGTTGCAATTCTTTTTTGGCTTCAGCCATAACATCTGGATAGGCAGTAAAGTTTTTAATGACACTTTCTAAGATATACGTAGCTTGATACGCATCACCAAGTTGATAAAAGTTTTTCGCCATAAGCACCAATCCTTTTGCTCCATATAGCTTATAGCCCGAATAATTCTTGGCCAATTCTTGGATGGAAGCATTAGAGCTTTTGTACTCTTTTTTTACATGTTTAAAATAGGCCTCGTAATACAGTGCCTCAGCTGCTATTTCTCCACTAGCTATTTTTCTTACTTCAGCATACGCTTTTTCAGCTGTAGCTTCATCTGCAGTTTGCATTGCTGCTCTTGCTAAAAACAATTTGGCATCTGCTTTAACATCCTCCTGTACTTTTGGGTTAGCCAATACTTTTTGGGCATACGCTAGAGTTTTAGTATAATTAACCAAGCTATAGTAAGACTTCATCAAATTAGATTGAGCAAAAACTATATTTTCTGGTTGATCAGCCATTTGCTCTAAACGTTCCAAAATTGGTATGGCTTCTTCGTACTTTTTATCCTGAAGATAAATCTGAGCTAATTTAGCCAATGACTCTTCAGTATACTCCGTGTTTTCATAGGCTATTACGGCTTTATAATGGGGTATACTCTGCATTTTTTGTCCATTCATAACCAACAATTGCGCCAGATAAAAATGACTTTTAAGTTGATGAATACCATTAGGAAACTGCTCTAGATAGGCTTCTAATGCCTGCACAGCATTATCACTTCCGTCTAAATATTGCTTTTCGGCAGCTTCATAGGCAGTATTATCCAAGTCTTCATTACTAATATCTATAAAGGATAACCCTTTTACCCAGCTAGCGTATTCGTTTGTTTTTCCTAAATCTACATAAATCAATCTAGCTGTACTTACTGCTTGTATGGACTCTGGCGTGCCTGGATAATCAGCTACCACTTTTTTGAATTTGGATAAAGCGCGAGCCCCATCATTTCCATTATAATAAATCAGCCCTTGTTTCAACAAAGCTTTAGGTACATAAATACTATTGGGCATGGTAGTAATAATCTTATTATATGCTGCAATAGCATCCGCAATTTTGTTAACAGCGACATAGGTGTTTCCTAATTGATAGAGTGCTTCATCTTTGTAGACTGATCGCTCATAAAGCTTTAGGAATAATTCTAAATCCTTGATTTTTTGTTCGTTTCTATCTACAAAACCATAACTTATCGCTTTTTGATAGTGGGCGTAATCAGCATCCTTCCCGTCCAATTTAATCGCACTATTATAGGCTTCCATTGCCGGCCAATATTTACTTGACACAAAATAACTATCTCCAATACGCAGATAGGTATCTGCTAGTTTTTCTTTTGGAATAGACGACTGTTTTGCAAATTTAGAAAAGGCCTCCGCCGCTTGTTCGTATTGTTTGATTTTAAAATAGGTGTAGCCGATATTGTAATACAAATTATCAAATACTTCGGTTGTTTCTGCTTCTAAAAGCCCTTCGAACTCTTTATAACCGATTAGTGCTTCCTTGAAGTTTTGCAGTAGGTAATCACTTTCTGCTTTCCAGTAGGTTGCTTTTGCTACATAACCTTGGTCTCTTGGTTGTGATAGCGACAGGTCAAAATGCTTCTTGGCGGCTGTATATTCCCCTTTATTGAATAACTCGATCCCCCTATAAAAAGCTACTTTTTGAAAAATTATTTTATTCTCAAAATTGCGACTTGTCTCTAACAAGGTCATGGCTTCCTTATAATTCTTGGAAGTGATGTAAGAACTTATTAATAATTCATTAATTTCTTCTACATAAACCGAATCTGGGTATTGATCTAAAAATGCCAGTAATACCGTGGGTGTACTTTCGTACGAGTTTCCGATATCATAACTCAATTTAGCATAATTATAAAAAGCATCTTTCTTAATTTTTGGATCAAAATCCATCTCTGACGCATTTTTAAACGCATTAAGTGCTTCCTGTTTTTTACCCGTTTCTAAATACGATTCAGCCAAATGATAATAGGCATTCTGGGCTACCGCGTTATTACCCGATATAATTTTATTAAACTCAGCAATGGCGCTCTGATAATCGCTTTGTTTATAATAGGCATATCCTAATTGATAGTAATCAGTATTATTCCATTTCCCTTTTCTTCCTTGATACGCCTGTAGATAAGGTATAGCCTTATCATATTCTTGTAAGTTAAAGTAGCTTTCGCCTATGATCTTATTCAATTCTGATTTTTCAGTAGGTTTTGCTGTGGGCAATTGCTTGAGGCCTTCATCAATCGCCTCCTGGAAATTACCCGACTTAAAACTCATATCACTTTGAAAATAAGATAAGTTTTTATCGTATTCCTTTAGATCCCGAACTTCATCAAATAGTTTTGTAGCTTCTTGATAGTCATCACCTTCATAAGCAATAAAACCTAAATAATATTTAGACTGTGAACCGTACTGCGCTGAATTTTGAACTCTATTTAAATATTTGCGTGCTTCATTAAAACGCTGGATTTTGAAGTATGCATACCCGTTGTTGAAATTGTACTTTTCTTGCTCCGCCCTACTTAAACGCGACTGGTCTACTCTATCGTACCATTTTCTGGCAAATGCATAATTTCCATTATCAAAATAATAATTTGCTACATCCAGGTAAGCTGCATTTTTTTTGATACTCGTAGGATATTGGGTTACAAAATCTTCCATCAATTGATCTGCATTCTTTTGATTTAACCACACTGCACAATTAGCGATATAGTAACTACAGTCTGCTTTGATATTTTCATCTGAAACCTCATCTCTTACAAAATCAAAAAGTCGTTGCGCTGCCAAGAACTGTTTGTTATTATACAACTCTAAGGCTTTATTATAGGTTACTAAGTCGTTAGTATAGATTGCAGATTGTTGAGCAAAAAGGGTTGAGGGTATACTAAGTATACCTATTACAAATAGAATCAAAAAGATGAATCTGTTCATTTTATATACAAATTATAAGTAAAAAGTAAATATCGTTTCCCGCGAATGAATTTTGTGTTAAAGATAGGCTAATCTTACTTAGCATAACGAATCATTTGGGCGATAATTATATCTAAGCTCTTAATTGTATCCATTCTTGGAAATATTTTTAGTTTTACTCTTTTTTATAACAAAAACAATTCCAAAAAATAGTGCTTATCTTAGTTTAACGCTGAAAACTTTTTACTTTTACTAAAAAATTACAACTTATGTCAACTCCTGTGCTTCAATTAAAGGACGCTGCTATATATCAAAGAGAAAACCTCATACTTTCAAATGTAAATGTAGAAGTAAATAAGGGTGACTTTGTTTACCTTATTGGAAAAACAGGTACAGGGAAAAGTAGTTTTATGAAGACCCTGTATGGAGATATCCCTTTGGTAGAGGGAACAGGAAGCATTGTAGATTTTGATTTGAGAACACTTAAGGAAAAACAAATACCGGAATTAAGACGAAAGTTAGGTATCGTTTTCCAAGATTTTAAATTACTTAATGATCGTACCGTTAAGGGTAATTTGTTGTTTGTTTTAAAAGCAACTGGCTGGAAGGATGAAAAAGCAATGCAAAGTAAAATTGATGATGTACTGGATAAAGTTGGTATGAAAACCAAAGACTTTAAATATCCGTATCAATTATCCGGTGGCGAGCAACAGCGAATTGCCATAGCCAGAGCATTACTTAATGACCCAGAACTGATTCTGGCTGATGAACCTACAGGAAATCTAGATCCACAAACCTCCGTAGAAGTTATGGAAGTGTTACAAGACATCAATAAAAACGGAAATACCATCTTGATGGCCACCCACGATTACGCTTTACTATTAAAATATCCTTCTAAAACCCTTAAGTGCGACGGCAATAAAGTATTTGAGGTGGTGCAGCGAAAGGGGTAAAATTATTTACTATGGTATCAATCCTTATCCCGGTTTATAATTATGACATATCACAATTGCTGGAGAAGCTAGAACAAGAGCTTGTTGGATTAGACGTTACTACTGAAATTATAATTCTTGACGATTGTTCCACAGATGAAAGGCTAAAAGCCCAAAATAAATCCAGAGCAAAGCATCATATCTATCTAGAAAATAATAGTAATCTTGGTAGAGTTGCTACTCGTCTTAAGCTTGCCAAGCAAGCTCAATTCGAATGTCTTTTATTTTTAGACGCAGATGTACTACCTGTTTACCCTAATTTCATTTCCAAATTTTTATCCGTCAATTCCCATAAATACGACCTGATCTTTGGAGGTATTGTTTATGCTAAGGACCCACCCGAGAGTGAATACAGTTTACGATGGAATTACGGAAAACGAAGAGAAGCGAAATCGTTAGTAGAACGCATCAAACAACCTTATGCCTCGATTATTTCGCAACATTTTTTTATTCATAAAGAAACTGCCATAACCATTTTTACTATAATGGATTTAGACCGATACGGTATGGATATTCTTTTTACCTACTTATTGAAAGAACACAAAGTTGCTATACTGCATATTGAAAATCCTACAGAGCATTTAGGACTCGAAAAAAACAGGGATTACCTGGTAAAAACAAAGCGTGGCCTACGAACTACCTATGAATTGGAAACAAAGGGATTCATCCCTAAAAATTATCGCCCAATACAACAAAAAAGCAATCTTATTAGCACCTTATTTCTTGCCAAACCGTTGTTATATTTTATTTCGAAGTATAATACTGTGATGGCTGACCGCTTATGCTCCAAAAATCCTAACTTATTAATTTTTGATCTTTATAAGCTTTATCATTATTTACAACTGAAAAGCAACTCTTAATTACTGAAGTTTTAAAAACTGATCAAAATCGCGTATATAATCAGATTCCTTATAATTATTTGATGCTAATACCAAACACACCGAACCTGAAGCAAAATTCTCTAATTCTCTCCATATCCCAGGAACAATTAACAATCCTTTGTCTGGTTTGTTTAAAAACACCCTTTTTTGCTGAATTCCGTCATGCAGCATTACATCAAAGCTTCCGCTAACCGGGATTAAAAACTGGTATAACTCCTTATGCGCATGACCGCCTCTTACAGCATCACTGGGTACATCATATAAATAATAAACCCTTTTCGTCTCGAATGGCAAAAAACCATTTTCTAAGATTCCAATATTCCCTTCAGGGTTGATCACCTTTGGAATTTCAATAATTTTACAATCTTCTACTCTTGAATTTAGCATCTTAATACCTAACCAATATATTTTTCCAATATTCTATGATACGCTCTTTCGAAAATATCTTTATGCTTTGTTTTGTCCCCTCTTTGCAAGTATAATAAAAATCTTTATCTAAAATCATTTTATTCATCGCAGATGCAAACTCCTGGTGTGTTTTATTTTTTACTAAAATGCCATTTCTACCGGTTTGAATAAGCTCTGCTGGACCAGAATTGCAATCTACAGAAACTATGGGTGTTCCAACAGCCATTGATTCTACTAGCACCATTGGAAAACCTTCATAGTTACTGGTCAGTGTGGTAAAAAGAGCATGTTTTACCAAAGCAAACGGGTTCGCCGCAAAGGGCTTAAATAGAATCCAATTCTCAAGCTCTAGCTCCTTGACATTTTGTTTAAGTCGTTCTTTATCTGGCCCATCCCCTACTATCAAAAGTGATACCCCTAAAGCTTTCAAATCTGACTTGGCATAACTTTGTAATAAGAAAGAATAATCCTTGGATTCATCTACAATTCTACCATATGAAATAATATACGGAACATCAGGAATATTATCTACTGCATTACTGAGCCTTTCATACTGAGCAAGATCGTGTGCATTATATATACATTGACAATTATCCAAACCATAGGTAGTGCTGAATTTTTCTACAATAGCCTTAGAAACACCGACAAGTTGATACGCGTTTTGATACAAAAATCGCGTAAGCCATTTGTATTTAGGAAAGTATAGCCTAAAATTATAATTATGAATCATAAAAATGGTACGAGCACCATTAAAAACCAGCGTATTCATAAACACTTGTTTTAGCGAACTCTTACGACTTCGGGTTTCTATGATATAGTTATAATCTCCTGCCTTTATTAGTTTTCGTAAGCGAAATAAGCGTGTTATTTTATTCCAATACCATTTTGTTTTCCCTTTAAGAAAAAGCAATTCTCCTTTATAACTATAAGCTACCGTATCGAACTCGCTAATAATAGTTACCGAATAACCATGATCCACGAGCATTTCTGATAAAATGGCACTAGAACGTTCTGCTCCACCAATACCCAGGGATGCAACAATAATGGCTACCGAAACTTTTTTATGCTCCTTCATTGTAATATGCTTTTGAGGTGAAGAGCTCTTTACGTAAAAGAAAAATTATAAGAATTAAATACATTGCATAATTACAAAAATGAGCTATTGAAGCTCCAACAAAACCTTGATCTGCGATAAAATAAACACTTAATATGTATAAACTTAGAATAGAGCCTAATTCCGTTACTGTATAATACCAAAGCATGCGCTTTGCTACAAATTGTGTGGCTAATACCATAGCAAATATCCTTAACAAATCCCCTACTATAAACCACTTAAACAACGGTAACATTGCCAAAAAATCTTTTGAAAAAAGTAGTCTTACCAGATGATGTCGTAACAGATATATCAAAATAAATGCACCGATAAAAATAGGAATGATAATTTTATAAAAACCAAAAATATGTCTTCTAAAATCCATCGCTTTGGTAACCACTGCTAGTTTGGGTAGTAGATATAATGTGATAAGTGACGTTAAAAATGCCATATAGTTTCCACTGATACGCAGCATAGCTTCATAATACCCGGCTTGCTTTACCCCATCTACCGTAATGATATAATTTCGAATAGCTATCATTAATAGCGGCACAAAAATTGCCGATAATAATGCCATATAGGAATAGCCACCTAGCTTCTTTAAAAACTGAAAAGAAAAACTCCCCCAATGAAAGAATCTCACTATTTTCAATTTGAAAATAAGTATAAATCCGGTAAACAAAAATGAAAGTATAGGAGTTAGAAGCACCGCAAAAAAGGCACCTTTTAATTTGTAATGTACAACTAAAAACAGCATAACACCAAGGCTCAGGATACTAACGATGATATTTATACTCAAATAAATTTTATATTTCCTGTAGCCATTAATAATGGCTGTAGCCACTATGTTCAGCGCATATAATGGTGTCGCTACTGCCAGTACTTCAAAAATTAAATCATATTCAGTTAAGCCGCCAAACACTAACTTATTCCAATAATTGGCACCAAAATATAGGATTGGAGCAAGCAGAAATGCTATTAATAGTACGATAATCAAACTGGTTACCATGATTTTGGATAACGCTTCACTTCGTTTTTCGTGTTCAGCGACATATTTAACCAGACCATTATACAATCCCAATGCACTTAAGGATTGCAATGAGTTCATAAAATTTTTCAGATTACCCATCAACGCCATACCCTCAGCGCCCAAAAAAATAGCAATAATTTTAGCATTTAAAATTCCCGCCACAGCCCTTATTAATACAGCAACTGAGTTAAAGGCCCCAACTTTAAGCAACATATTACGTCGTATTTGTTTTAGTGGAATTTTCACCTAAAATGAATTCAAAATAGTAATAATTCGATCAACCTCAGTATCCTCTAAGCAAGGGTGCAAAGGAATACTTACCACTTCATTATGCATACGTTCCGTCAGTGGTAGTTCAAGATCCTTATAAGCTTCTAGCCCTTTTTGCTGATGAGGAGGTTTGGGATAATGAAGCCCGTGTCCTATTCCATTACTATCCAGGTGTTTCAACAACGCTGCTCGATTTGCAGTTCTTACTACAAAAAGGTGAAAGACGTGATTAGCAGAACCATCCCAATAGGGCAATTGTAGTTTTGGATTGGTAATCTCATAAAGATATCGTTTTGCAATTGTTCTTCGGCGCTCATTTTCTTCATCCAGATATTTCAATTTTTCAATCAAAATTGCAGCCTGGATTTCATCTAATCTAGAATTGACCCCCAAAAGTTCGGTATTGTATTTGGTAACTGAACCATAGTTTCCCAGTTGACGAACTATAGACGCTAATTTAGTATCATTAGTGGTTACTGCACCTCCATCACCCAAGCAACCTAGATTTTTGGTAGGATAAAAACTAAAAGCCGCGGCATTAGAAAGGTTGCCTGCTTTTTTAGCATGTTTCATTGCTCCGTGTGCCTGAGCGGCATCAGCTATTACCAAAACATCGTGCGTTTCGGCCAGTTCCCTAATTTCTTCCATTGGGGCTAATTGACCATATAGATGCGTTACCAAAATAGCACGTACTTCTGTTGTTAGTTTCGAAGCAATAGCAGCAGCGTTTAAATTAAATGTTTTTTCTTCAGGTTCCACGAAAACCGGAATCAAGTCTGCATTCAGAACCGCCAAAATTGTGGCAATAAACGTATTGGCTGCAACGATGACCTTATCCCCTTTACGTAACCTTCCTAGTGCAATATATCCTTTTAATATAAGTAATAGGGCATCATGGCCATTCCCAACTCCAACGCAATGCGTAACGCCACAATAAGAAGCAAAGGCAGATTCAAAATGAGCTACTCTAGGACCATTGATGTAGGTGCCTGACTGCGCAACATTGGCTAAGACAGCAGCAAGTTGTGCTTCATATGTTTTATTAATTTCCTTTAAATCTAAAAAAGGAATATATCGATCGTGATTTGACATAACAAGGTTATCCAACAGAAGGTACTCAATACTAATTTGTTATTCCCTATTAATAAAATACCTTTACGGCAAAGATATTTTTTTTAATACATATATAGCAGCATTACCTAAAATAGTCATAGTTTATTAAAAAAGATCGTTAACTAGCGCATGAAAGTACTTTTAGTAGGCGAATATAGCCGGTTTCATAATTCATTAAAAGAAGGTCTTTTGCACCATAATTGCGAAGTCACTATTGTGGGCCACGGCGATTCTTTCAAAAATTTTCCTGTAGATTTTAATATAGACGCTAAGGTTTTAAAAGGTAATGGTATCCTAAGTATACTCAGAAAAGTTATTCATAAACTTTCGCGCTTCGATATAGCATCGTTAGAAACTTACCTTAGGTTTAATCAAATAAAAAAACAACTTTCGGGATTTGATATCGTTCAATTCATTAATGAAACCCCCTTGAATATCTCACTTAAGGTAGAAAAAAACATACTTCGCTATCTCTTACAACATAACCAAAAAGCTTTTTTAGTCAGCTGTTCTGACGATTATGTATTCATCAATTTTTTAATGACTGATGTATTGCCTTACAGTACCATGACCCCTTATTTACAAAACAAAAAGCTTATTAAAAGGTATCAACATACCCTTAGGTATGTCACACAAGCTCAAAAAAATGCACATTCCTTAATGTTTGAACACATCCTTGGAGTTATCCCTGCGAGTGTAGAATACCAACTTGCCTATGCAAAGCACCCCAAGGTATTACCCATGATTCCTTATCCTATAAATATTGATAAGATTAGTTATCAACCCATACAAATTGATGATAGGATTTTAATTTTTCACGGCATTAACAAGGTCAATTATTACAAAAAGGGAAATAACTATTTTGAAAAAGCCTTGGCGATTATCAAAGCTAAATACAACCATAAAATAGAAATCATAACCACCGAAAGCCTGCCCTACCAGGAATACATTGCGCAGCTCCAAAAAGCCCATATTGTACTCGATCAAGTATTTGCACACGATCAAGGGTTTAATGCCTTAGAGGCTATGGCTATGGGCAAGGTGGTTTTTACAGGCGCGGGCGATGCTTTTCAACAGCACTACAATCTTAAAGAACAAGTGGTGATCCCAACACAGCCCGATGTAGATGCTATTGCTAACCAGCTTGAAGCGCTAATTCTACAACCTGAGCGGGCACAAAAAATAGGAGAAAACGCGAGAGCGTTTGTGGAACAACACCACGATTATAAAAAAGTCGCAGCACAATATCTTGACTGCTGGCATTCCGTTAATAAGTATTAAACTTTGAGTTCATAAAAATCTTGAGTATAAATAGCGCAGCCTAATTCCTCCTTTTGTTTTAGTAATCCCATATTGCCTTCCGTTACTGTGCCCATATCAAAGTAACGATACCCTAAATCCTTGTATTTTTCAATTAAGGTGATGAATAAATAATCTAAGGCTCTATGCTTTTCTCCCAAAGCTGTGGTTGCTCCATATTGTGATTTGACAACGGTATCGGTTTCAAAAGTGGTGATGCCTGCCAATAGCTTGTCATCCAACCAAATCTCGTATTGTTTGATATTCTTAGGAAATTTTGAACGCAAACAATTCATTTCAGCTACAGTATGTACAGGATGTACCTGATGTTTTTCCTGAAGTCTGGGAATAAGTACCTCATTCCAAAATGGGGTTACATCTGGTGTTTCCAAAACTGTAAATCCTAACTCCTGTCGTTTTCTAAAATGCTTTACTTTACTTTTATGAATTTTCAGCTCATTGCGATAATCTATAGCCAGATTGAGATCTCTTCGAAATAGTTGACCACCCTTATCAATAATTTCAAAATATAACTCATTAGCCGGTTGTTGATGATAAAACAGCGGAATAGCTTTAACCTCTAATTTTTTAAAACCTTTACCTTTAAGATATGTACACAACTGCTGAAAGATATCTCGAACGGTTTTACCTCCACAATCGTGCAATACCAATCCACCATAGGTCAATCCCTGGTGAGAATAAAGCGTATCCCCTACTCGATTAGCAGGCAAAACTGCCCGTAATTGCTCTTTATGAAAAAATAATAAGGAGTGATCTTCAAATCGATCGGAGTGATATTCCATAAAATCTCTATGGAATAAAAAGGTTCCATTTTTGGCATCAGCTACAAAACTGTTCCATTGTTCATAATGCGCTGGAGTATATTTTTGGACAGAATACAACTTCAAACTATTGCTTTATCAAGGAAAAATAGTAAATATTATTGGGAGAAGCCACTAATATTGTTTTTTGACAAATAAATAATAGGCGTTTATAAAAGTAATCGCCACATTAGTCACGATAATTGGCCAAGACCAATTAAGTAAAACCCCGTAAATTACAAACGTAATACATCCTAAAGAATTGATCATTCTTAGCTTACGGATATTACGCATTAAAAAAGATAACAGCACCAAAAAAGAAGCCAAGTATCCTATACCCTCCACTATTAAATTTTCACTAAAATTCATCAAAAAAGTGTTTTTTGTCGATAATTATTGTTTTTTACCGATATTTTAAAGGATTATACAAGTGAAGTTCAACTTAGGAGCTTATATTTGTATCATATTTGTTTTCAAATAGTTAAATAATTAAAGAGTTAGCCCTTCAAAATTATTTTTACCCCAATTTTACCCCAAAATATCGAAAAAAATCCCGGCCAAAAGCCGGGATTTTTAATTTTAAATCAAGCGATTACCTTTACATTAAATCGCTTTATTTCGCTTACGCTCTACTTCTGTAAGTAAAATCTTACGTAATCGTAAGTGATTAGGAGTTACCTCTACATATTCATCTTTTTGGATATATTCTAGAGCTTCTTCCAAAGAAAACTTTATTGCAGGAACGATTTTTGCCTTATCATCCGCACCAGCGGATCTTACGTTACTTAACTTTTTAGTTTTAGTAACATTAACTACCATATCATCACCTCTGGAGTTCTCTCCAATTACCTGACCTTCGTAAATATCTTCTCCCGGATCGATAAAAAACTTTCCGCGTTCTTGTAACTTATCAATAGAATAAGGAATCGCAGTTCCCTTTTCCATAGAAACTAAAGAACCATTAATACGTCCAGGAATATCGCCTTTTAACGGTTGGTATTCTTTAAAACGGTGCGCCATAATTGCTTCACCAGCGGTAGCGGTTAACAATTGATTACGTAATCCAATAATTCCACGAGATGGAATTAAAAATTCGCATACCATACGATCTCCTTTCGCTTCCATACTTAGCATTTCACCTTTTCGCATCGTTACCATTTCAACAGCCTTACCAGATACGTGCTCCGGTAAGTCAATAGTTAACTCCTCAATTGGCTCGCATTTTACACCATCAATTTCTTTAATGATTACCTGTGGTTGACCAATCTGTAATTCATAACCTTCTCTACGCATGGTTTCAATCAACACGGATAAGTGTAATACCCCACGACCGTATACCATAAAACGATCTGCACTATCGGTACTGTGCACGCGTAGCGCTAAGTTCTTTTCCAATTCTTTTTCCAAGCGTTCTTTGATATGACGAGAAGTAACAAACTTACCGTCCTTTCCAAAAAATGGAGAATCATTAATGGTAAACAACATACTCATCGTTGGTTCATCGATAGCAATGGTTTGTAAGGCTTCAGGATTCTCAAAATCCGCAACAGTGTCACCAATCTCAAAACCTTCAAGCCCAACTAAAGCACAGATATCACCCGCCTGCACTTCATCTACCTTTCTACGACCTAAACCCTCAAAAACATGAACTTCCTTAATTCTTGATTTTTTAATCGTTCCATCTCTTTTTACCAATGAAACCTGCTGACCTTCTTTAAGCCCACCACGTTGTAATCTACCAATCGCAATACGACCTGTAAACGAAGAAAAGTCTAACGATGTAATCAACATTTGGGTAGTACCCTCTTCGATCTTAGGAGAAGGAATATGTTCGATCACCATATCTAATAAGGGTTCTATAGAGTCAGATGGTTTTTTCCAATCCTCACTCATCCAATTGTTCTTTGCAGAACCATATACGGTAGGAAAATCTAACTGCCACTCTTCTGCCCCTAATTCAAACATTAGGTCAAACACTTTTTCGTGTACCTCATCTGGCGTACAGTTTTCCTTATCTACTTTATTGACAACCACACATGGTTTTAAACCAAGGTCAATCGCTTTTTGTAGTACAAATCGGGTCTGTGGCATAGGGCCTTCAAAAGCATCCACCAACAACAATACACCATCCGCCATATTCAATACGCGCTCTACCTCACCACCAAAATCGGCGTGACCAGGAGTATCAATAATATTAATTTTGGTTCCCTTGTAGGTAACCGAAACGTTTTTAGAAGTAATCGTAATGCCTCGCTCACGCTCCAAATCATTATTATCCAGGATCAAATCCCCGGTATTCTCATTCTCTCTAAATAGTTGACAATGATACATAATCTTATCAACCAACGTAGTTTTACCGTGGTCTACGTGAGCAATAATTGCAATATTCTTTATAGCTGTCATAATAGCCTCATTTTTAAGCGTGCAAAGGTACGTTTTATTTTTACAGGTTGTACACTACTATCCTAATAATTGTAATATAAAAAAAGTAGTCAGCCTGCCTAATGGTTTCGCTTTTATTTTCAGGGCGTGCCCCCATTGTCTTGGGGTCGGGCTTTACGCTACTATTCCGCTGGCTAGCCAGCGAGATATCCACTGCAATCCCTCACGCGGAATTAGCCCCTCAAATGTTTTTAATGGTATAAAAAAACAATCTACTATCTTTGCATCACTAAATACAGAGAAGATGCAATTACAACATATCCCCAACCTTAAACATTTAGATGCCAATAACTTTTTCTTATTGGCGGGTCCCTGTGCTATCGAGGGCGAAGACATGGCACTACGTATCGCAGAACAAGTAGTTAAGATCACTGATAAATTGGCGATTCCTTATGTCTTTAAAGGTTCCTTTAAAAAAGCTAACCGTAGCCGTATCGATAGTTTTACGGGTATTGGAGATGAAAAAGCACTACAAATTCTGCGCAAAGTTGGAGAGACGTTTAGTATTCCTACCGTCACCGACATACACGAAAATGAAGATGCTGCTATGGCGGCAGAATATGTAGATATCTTACAAATTCCTGCGTTTTTAGTACGCCAAACAGATTTAGTCGTTGCCGCGGCAGAGACTGGTAAAACGGTAAACCTTAAGAAAGGACAGTTTATGAGTCCGGAGTCGATGAAGCACGCCGTACAAAAGGTAAAAGACAGTGGTAACGACAAGGCGATGATCACCGATCGTGGTACCATGTTTGGCTACCAGGATATGATTGTAGATTTTAGAGGTATCCCTACGATGAAAGAATTTGGAACTACGGTATTGGATGTTACCCACTCCCTACAACAACCCAATCAGTCTAGCGGAGTAACGGGAGGTCGACCAGATATGATCGAAACAATTGCGCGTGCGGGTATTGTAACAGGAGTAGATGGCTTATTTATGGAGACTCATTTTGATCCAGCTAATGCCAAGAGTGACGGCGCCAATATGTTACACCTGGATCAATTAGAAAAACTCTTAAGTAATTTGGTGGCCATCCGCAAGGTGGTGAATGAGTTAGGGAGTTGATTTTACCTTTTACAATAAGCCCCAAAACTTTTATGCAAAAAATAATCGCCGCTTTATGTATTTTTTTATGGGGTAACGCATCCATAAAGGCACAATCAGAAACTTTTAATCCTGAGGTTAAAAAGTATTTTTTAATTACATACGCCACTAAAAATTACGAGGCAGCCTTTCATCACGCTAACGACATATCTAAAAAATTAGCGCTTAAATTAGATTTAAGGGAGTTACAGGCTTATGATAAAACGTTAGGCCTGACTTGGGCCGCATCAATCTGCGAAGGTGATGGATGGGAATACCCTTGTTATATACCAAGAGGCAGATATGATGATGGCATTTATGTAAGTATTGAATGGTCCGATGGATATAAAAACTTTAGTAAAGGTTATTATATTGTTATGGTTGCCAGCACCCAAAACTTTGATAAAGATTTGAAAAAATTATTAAATCACGTTCAAACCCATATACCAGACGCCTACATAAAATCAAGTATGATCTATATGGGTTGTATGCATTAGAAAAATTAAAAAATACAATACTATTACATCTTAGTACATCTTAACCATAATCATATGCCCCACTTAGCCAGCCATTGCGAATTATGCGATCATCAACAATTTGATTTAAAAATAGGTACTACTTGTGCACTTACAGATAGAAAACCGGAATTCAATAAGACTTGCTCAAAAATAGAATTGAATGACAAGTTTGAAACTCAATTAAAAGATATTAATATTACGTACGACCAATTAAAAAGAAAGAAAGCTTTGACTATTGCCTATTTTGTAGTTATGGTATTTGTAGGTATTGCCATTATTACAAGTGCATTTCTTCTGGGAAAATATGCGTTGGGGAATCGAGTAGTATCTGCAGTTCCTATTATAATTATGGGTGTGTCTCTTGGGCCTTTTGTTATGGGATTCGGCACATTAAATTCTTATTTACAGGAATTAAGAGTAGCTAAATCCAAAAAAGAAAGAATCGATAAAATTCTTGATCTTTACAATATCAAATATGATTTAGACATACAATTTGGCAAGTCATATCACGGTACTCAAGAGGCAGCTGTACATCTCAATATAAAAAAGTAAATGGAAATGACCTTAAGTAATTAATAATATTAACTTATAAAAAAGGCAAATGAAAGTATTCGTAAAATGTAGTCATTGTGCTCAGGAAATAAGTTACAAAACAAACGCCTACACCAGAGTAGAATTTGCCATGCAAGAAGGAGATCAAAAGCTCCTAAATTGTAAAAAATGTGACCATCAATCAACATTTACTGCTGATGAGTTTTATGCGAAACCTTCTAAGTTCGCACAACTCATTGCTGGTTTGGTATTTTTAATCGGTACACCACTTGCCTTTCTTTTTGTTAGTCCTATATTTAGCGCAAGTAAAGGTCACTATGTCATCTATATTGTTGGTGGTTTTCTACTAGTACCCGTATTTATCTATGCTGTCATAAACAAACAGGATCAGACAAGAGTAAGTGATTTTAATAGAAGAAAGCTGAAAGGAAGGACACATAATATTTGAAAGAATAGAATACATTAACTTTTCTAAAATCACATAGCTTCTTCAATACACATAGATTACATTTACGTTATGAAAAAGGTCATCAAATACCCATATCTCATTTTCCTTCTTCCCGTGCCATTAATCTTACTTTTCGGATATTGGTTTGGTAACAATACGCTTGATCTCAATATTCACGATACCTATTATGTGATTTCTTATTGGCATATCGCTAAAATGATTTCGCTATTTTTTGGAATATTGGGTGTTTTATATTGGATTTTTAAAGTATTAAAAATCAACCTACTTCAGGCATTAATCCTTATTCATATCTATATCACTTGGATTGGAAGTGTTTTAATATTATTACTTGGTTTATTTAACCATAGCGTAATAAACGAATATATATTCCCTAGTGGACTAGCCTTGGGTTCATTAATACTTACACTAGTCATTTTGATTGCGCAAGTATTCTTTGCACTTAACGTAATTATTAGTCTAATAAAAATAGTAGCTAAAACCAACTAATCAAGCGGTTTCCAAAACCCCTTCCCTCTAACCGCATAAGCTTCTTGTAGTACGTCAATCAAAATCTCTTCTTGGATAGCTTCAGGTGTATAATACCGCAAGGACTTCATTACTTTTCTACCCTTGGTGTACATATGCTCCTGATGCTTTGTTAAATGCGCCGAACTCCAAAAACCCACATCCACATATCCTTTGGTAACGTTGAGATAGCAAAATGGTTTACCCCCTATATAATAAAATGGGATTTTGTATTTATACAACAGCTCCACCTCAGGTAATACATTTTCAATCACCACCTGAAGTTGTAATACCATGCTTTTATAAGGTTCGGGTTGTCTTAATATGTACTCCTCAGCTGGGTTCATTATTCAAAAATAAAAATTAAGTTTTTTACGATCACTATTGTATATTTAAAATATTTAAACTTACTTTGTTTTTCAAAGTACTTTTATATGAGCACAGAAGATTATTTAAAAGATATCTCCGAGATCAAAAATATGATGAACAAATCCTCTCGGTTTTTCTCTCTTAGTGGGTTATCTGGTATTTTAGCCGGATTTTATGCCCTGATCGGAGCCGCAATAGCGTATTATGTAGTAAGCATAAGCGGAAAAGACTATTTGATACTCGATGGAGTTACCTTTCGATGGGTTCTCATCGATTTAGGCGTAGTGGCATTGCTGAGTATCATAACTGCCATATGGTTAAGTGCACGCAAAGCTAAAAAGAACCATGAAGTTCTCTGGAACGCTACTTCGCGCAGACTTATTGGCGCATTTTTAGTTCCACTGGTTACTGGTGGAATTTATATTCTCATTAAAATAACGAGTAATCATTATGGGCTTACAGGCTCATTGATGCTCATTTTTTATGGATTAGCACTGGTCAACGCCTCGCGTTATACTATAGGTAACGTGCAGTATTTAGGGTATATAGAAATTGTCTTAGGACTTATCTGTGCTATGCTACCTGGCTATGGTTTTTGGTTTTGGGTAGCAGGATTTGGAGTGATGCACATTATTTATGGTAGTTTAATTTATTTTAAAGAGCAGTAGTGTTACTTTTAAATTTTAGTAACATTGCAAGGATTTTTCAATAGAACAGATGAAAAACATAATCAGCAATATCAATAAAGCTTTTGATCATAGGATCCGACTGGGTATTATGTCGGTCTTGATGGTTAATGACTTTGCTGATTTTAAAACCTTAAAAGAATTGCTTGGCGTAACTGACGGTAACCTGGCCAGTCACGCCAAAGCCTTAGAAAAAGACGATTATATTTTGGTGGAAAAATCCTTTATAGGACGTAAGCCAAACACACGATATAGCGCTACTAAAAAAGGCCGTGAAGCCTTTCAAAAACACGTAGACGCCATCGAAAAACTATTAAAACAATAATTTTTTTAACTATTTACTTTGAATTTCAAAGTACTTTATATGATAAGAGTATTTATAATTGAATCCCTATATGAGCTAGGCAAAATGCCCTATCAACGCTTATGTAAACATAAAACCCCCTGGGACATTTCAATTGCACAGTTGCTGCAATACCCCAAAACGAGCCTGGGTTTTCATCTGGGATCATTTTTACTACAACATAATTTTGAGTCCCAACCGCAATTGGAAGATCACGATGTATTCCACGTGCTCACCAATATTGGTATTACAGTCAAAGAAGAAATTGCGATGCAGTATTATCTATTAGGCAATGGTAAAAGAAGCCTTTTTATGATAGGAACACTATTCATCGGCACCTTCTTTTATCCTGTACAATGGAAATTCTTTAGACAAGCCTATCAAAAAGGAAAAAAAGCCCTACCGTTCTATCATCTACCCTATAAAAAATTGCTAAACATCAATATTACTAAACTACAATCTACCTTTTTAATTCAATCCTTATGAAGATACAACTTGAAATCAATAAAAAAGCACTAACCGTAGCAGCTAGTAGCTTTATCCTAGGCTCTACCCTACTGCTACTTTATCTAACTACTGGAGCTGAAGCCATATTGATTGGCGGCTTGTTATATGTCCTGATTGCTTTAGCTGTAAATGCAATAACGCTAATACATATCCTGGTAAATACCATCACCAATTTACAGAATTATAAGGAGAATCTTAGAACACTACTCCTCTTTCTCATCAATATTCCTATTGCTATAGGCTATATACATATCATCATTAAAAATCCCGTACTATGACTACTAACAAACTAGACCTTCAATTTACATTAGGATTTACTGCTGCAGTTTTTTTTAGCCTATTGCTACTTACACTCCGTATATTAAAAACAGACTCTCTTTTTCTAACATTTTTAATATGGAACCTATTCTTAGCTTGTATTCCTTATATCTTTTCTTATATCCTGAATCGTTTTCAGCTAAGGTCTTTAGCTTTTTATTTGGTATTTGGCTGCTGGTTACTTTTTCTTCCTAACGCCCCCTATATCCTAACAGATTTTAAACACCTAACACATCAGCTCTCCACCATAGTCTGGTACGACACACTATTAATCTCAACTTTTGCAATGAACGGTTTATTGATTGGTATTCGATCCATACAACTAGTACATCAAAGCTTGTGCAAAAGAACCTCTAGATTATTGAGTCACCTTATTATTATATTTTCCTTATATCTATCTGGATTTGGAATTTATTTAGGAAGAGTACTACGCTGGAATAGCTGGGATATACTAAATAACCCTTTTGAGCTATTAACAGACCTTATATATATTGTAAGTCACCCTCTAAATAATTTTCAAGCTTACCTATACACTTTTGCTTTCGGAACTTTTTTAATCACACTATATTATTTATTTCCAAAATATACTACACCATCAAAAATTCAATCTAAAATATAATACTATGAACACACCTCCACAAAAAAAATCATTTGGACAATGGATCAAAACCTCATTAACCATCCGTATGGCAATGATTGGCATTCTTATTCTTGTTATGTTGATACCGCTATCTTTTATTGAAAGTTTAATACGCGAAAGATCATTTAGACAAGAAGAAGTGGTTAAAGAAATCAATTCAAAATGGGGTAACGAAGTATTGCTCTATGGACCTGTGCTCAAAGTTCCGTATCAAACGCATCGTAATGCTAAACTTTGGGACGAAAAGACAAAATCTTATACCGAAGAAAATATTGTGGAAACAGCATATGCTTATTTCTTTCCCAATGAATTGTCCATTACAACGAATGTTGAATCCGAATTATTGAGCCGGGGAATCTACAAATCCGTTGTATACACTTCTGATATTGACTTTACCGGAAACTTTGAAAGTCCAAATTTTGAAAATCAAGGTATAAAACCGAATGACATCTTATGGAATAAGGCAACTATCCTACTGCGATCTTCTAATCTAAAGGGAATAAAAAGTAATTTGGATATTGTACTGAAGGATCAATCCTATCCGCTTCGCTCCCGCTACGCAAAGAACAGCTCATTAAGCACCTTAGAGACGCAATTTTTAAAGGAAGATAGCCTCGCTGTGAAAGGCCCAATTGATTTTAAGCTACATTTTACTGTGAATGGTAGTGAATCTCTTCGCTTTATCCCAGTAGGAAAAGAAACCAAAGTACGTATGCAATCGGATTGGGCTACGCCTAGTTTTGATGGTAACTTCTTACCTGAAACAAAAACCAAACAAATTACTTCAGAAGGATTTAAAGCCAACTGGAAAGTTTTAGAAATAAATCGAGACTTCGAACAGGTATTTTTTGGAACACTTCCAGATATTGAATCCTCTGCTTTTGGAGTTACTTTACTCATTCCGGTAGATGAATACCAAAAGAGCGAGCGTGCTGCTAAATATGGCTACCTGGTTATTGCCTTGACATTTTTAGTTTTCTTTTTAATCCAAAGTATCAGCAAGGTAACTATTCACCCGTTTCAATATTTAATGATTGGACTAGCTTTAACTATGTTTTATACCTTGTTGATTTCTATATCAGAACACAGTTCTTTTCGTATTGCCTATTTAATTGCAGGATTATCGGTAATTACATTAATAAGTATCTACAGTAAAGCTGTTTTAAAAGGCTTGAAGTTTCCGCTATTTGTAGCAGCCTCGCTAACGGCTTTGTACGGGTTCATATTTGTGATTATTCAACTAGAAAATTATGCCTTACTAGTGGGGAGCATCGGACTATTTATCATTCTCGGAACTGTTATGATGATCTCCAGAAAAATTGATTGGTCAGCGAATTAAAGTAATTGCCTTCTCTTAGCTAAACAAAGTCGCTAAGGGAGGGCATTTTCATCTAGCAAACTGAACAATACTTAGTAAAACCATAAAATTCACCCTTATTTTTTATCAATTACATAAATTTAGTAACTGTTTTTGATCTTTATCATAAAAAATTAGCGAAGAAAAACGTACATTTAAGTTAGAAAATGAGATTACTTAGTATCCACTAGTATTCATTTTTAGACCATTAGACCATATTCAATAACACTAATAGTTTGCAGTACTATTTAACCCCAAAAGCTATGCATACCATAAAAACCCCTATTGTACTCTTAGGCTTATCACTTTTTTTCTATGCGTGCAAAAACGATTCAAAATCCGATAAAAATCTCACCCAAGAAGTAAATTTTACTAAAGAAGGCGAAGCTACTCTCTTTAGAGTTAACGACAGTAGTACTACCAAAATTACACAACTAGAAATAGAGATTGCGGATAATGAATATGAAATACAGACCGGACTGATGTATCGTAAAACCATGGAACCCAATCGTGGAATGTTGTTTGTTTTTGAAGAAGATGCGCCAAGGTCATTTTATATGAAAAACACACAAATCGCATTGGATTTGATATTCCTCAATTCAGATCATAAAGTAGTAAGCATACAGAAAAACGCAGCACCGATGAACGAAAAATCGTTGTTGTCCGAAGGACCAGCGAGATATGTGCTAGAAGTTAATGCTGGGTTGTCAGAGCAATGGAACCTTCAAAAAGGAGATTCCGTAGCCTTTAAAAAAATAAAATAACGACTATAATTTAGCATAACAAAAAACGTCCTGAATAGTTCAGGACGTTTTTTTTAGTGTTCTAAAAACCGATGCTTAGGCATCTGCTTTTTTCTTTTCTTTTAATCCAATTTTACTTACCGTATCTGTCATAATTGGAGTAGCAATAAATAATGATGAGTAAGTACCCACAACTACACCTATGATCAACGAAAACATAAATCCTCTTAGTGGTACTGCAAATATAAAGATTGCAATAAGTACTAATAAGGTAGTTAATGAGGTGTTCAACGTACGGCTTAGCGTACTATTTAATGCACCATTAACCTGGTCTGCCAACGGCCAGCTACTATGCTCCTTAAAGAATTCTCTAATTCTATCGAATACAACCACAGTATCATTCAGCGAGTAACCAATTACTGTTAATATGGCTGCAATAAATGCCTGATCGATCTCCATATTGAATGGCATAAATTTGTAGGTTAATGAGAATATCCCCAGTACAACCAATACATCGTGGAATACTGCAGTTACTGCTCCTAAACTGAATTGCCATCTTCTAAATCTAAATAAGATATAAAGGAATACTACGATCAGCGACCCTAGTACAGACCAAAATGCTGCCTTTTTAATATCATCAGCAATCGTTGGTCCTACTTTCATAGATGACATAATACCAACGGTTTTATCATCCTCGCCAATAGCGAACTCCTCATAGCTTAGATCACCAGGTAAATGTGGTTGAAGTGCCGTAAATAACATATTTGCTATTTCAGCATCAATCTGCTCTCCAGATTCTTCAATCTTATATTTTGTAGTAATCTTTAACTGATTGTTAGCACCTAACGTTTTAGCTTCAGCACTACCAAAAGCAGCCACTAGATCCTTTTCAACTGCTGTAGGAACTACATCCTTATCAAATCTTACTGTATAGGTTCTACCCCCTACAAAATCAACTCCTTGATCCAATCCTTGCGTAAACAATGATCCAAGACCAATTACGATCAGAATTCCGGAGAATACGTAAGCAATCTTTCTTTTTCCTAAGAAATTGATATTTACATTTTTAAATAGGTTTTTGGTTACGCCTGTAGAGAACGCTAATTCCTTACCGTTTTTACCATACCCATCGATAAATAATCTTGTAATGAATATCGCTGTAAATAAAGAGGTAAGGATACCAATTAATAAGGTCGTAGCAAATCCTTTAATAGGTCCTGTACCAAATGCTAATAGGATTAGACCGGTAAGACCAGTGGTGATATTAGCATCTAAAATTGAGGATAAGGCATTGCTAAATCCATCTTTGATAGAATCTGCTTGCGACTTACCACGAGCTAATTCTTCGCGAATTCTTTCAAAGATAAGCACGTTAGCATCCACCGACATACCGATGGTTAATACAATACCTGCTATACCAGGTAAAGTTAGTACTGCACCGGGTAATCCTGCTAACATTCCAAAGATAAATAATATATTGACTACTAGGGCTACATCGGCAAAGGCACCTGCTTTTCCGTAGTAAAATACCATCCAAATTAGAATTAGTCCTAAAGCGATAGCAAAAGACATAATACCACTATCAATAGCCTCTTGTCCAAGCGACGGACCTACAACTTCACTCTGAATAATATCAGCAGAAGCAGGTAATTTACCAGCACGTAACACGTTTGCTAAATCCTTACCTTCTTCTACGGTAAAGTTTCCTGTAATTTCACTTCTTCCACCACTAATCGCACCAGTAGTAACACCAGGTGCAGAGTATACAATGTTATCCAGTACAATTGCTATTTGACTACCTTGTTTAAAGGCTCTACCTGTCATTTCTTCCCACTTCTTCGCTCCTTTTCCATCCATCTGCATGGAAACACTAACTTTACCAATTTGGTTAAAATCTTGTCGGGCATCAGTAATAACACCACCACTTAATTCGGGCTGATTATCTCTATTGCCTTTTAAGGCATACAGATCTACAAATTCTGACCCTTTGGCCTGCATACCCCAAGCAAATCTTAAGTATTTTTGATCTGCCGGTAATAAAGCTCTTACTTTCGGATCTCTTAAATAAGAACCAAATTGAGCCGTATCTTTTATTGCTACAGTAACTACTACTGGACCACCTTGTCCACCTTGACCAGCGATAAGATCAAATAAAGGATTCACTTGTGCTTCCACATCAGTTGAATCCTCTGCATCTGCTAATAAATCTTCAATCGCTTGATCCTCGTCTGTTTTTGTAGAATCTACTGTTGTAGAATCAACCTCAGCAGAATCAGCTACAACTTCAGCATCTTGTTGCTCCTCTGCAACCTCGTTCTTTACATTATCTGCCTGCTCTTTTAGGTAATTATTAGCAGCAAAAAGGAAAGGAAAAACCTCTTCCATTTTATATACATCCCAAAACTCCAACTGAGCTGTACTTTGCAATAGTTTTTTAATTCGATCTACATCCTTAGCTCCTGGTAATTCCACTAAGATACGACCAGACTCTCCTAAACGTTGGATGTTTGGTTGCGTAACCCCAAACTTATCAATACGTTTACGTAAAACTTCAAAAGCAGATTCAATTGACTCATCTATCTTTCTACGTAATACTGGTTTTACCTCGTCATTAGACATATTATAAGTGATATCATCACTTAAGTTTTTATTCGCAAAAATATCCGGAGACGCTAATTTAGCATCTGGTATTTTTTCAAACTCAGTAAAGAAATCATCAATATAGGTATTTTGACTGTTCTTTTGCACCTCATCAGTCGCTTGTAACGCCTGATTAAATGCTGGATCTTTAGAGTCATTAGCTAATCCTTTCAATACATCTTTTACTGATATTTGTAGGATAACATTGATCCCCCCCTTAAGGTCAAGACCTTTTTGAAGTTCTTTAGTTTTTGCGTCATTATAAGTAATTCCCGCAAAGATGGGATCTTTACCGATAGAGTCTAAATATTCTTTTTCTGCAGTTTCTCTTAATTTAGAGTAATTCTCTACACTTTCTGGAATTTGCTGCACAGCATAAGCTTCAGCTTCGCTTTCTACTGAATAGGTTATATACGTATACGATAACTGGTATATACATACCAAACCAAATAAAATCGCAAATATCCTAACGATACCTTTGTTTTGCATTTTTTAAATTTAATTAAGCCCGCATATGTAGTTGCAAATAACATACACCGGCGGTTAGATTATTAATAATTTGTTGTGTTCTTGTTGTGTAGTGCGTCTCAATTATGAAGCTATCTTAAGTAACTTTCAATTCGCACTAAGTTGTAGTATAAAAATAGTCTATGCTAAGGGGCCCGCTCGGACCTGAGGAATACTGTATGTTCGTTCGTGTATGTTTACTACAAAAGTAGTATTGATCTTGATCTTGGTTTCCTGCAACACTGTTGGTCTAGGAAGCGAAATATTTCCGGATAGTGCCCACAGATAAGTATGCAGATTTCCTTCTGTTCTAAACTTAATTTCCGGTACCTGAATACAGTTAAATTCTAAATTTCCTAATCCCGAAACAGGTTGAATCTCAAGAACGCTGATACTTAAATCATGTACATCTTTTTGATCTTGAGGAATTGGATTGTTATTCTTGTCATTGGCGTCATACACCAAATGCTGAAGAGCTATTGGGTCTTTACCCGAAAAAATATTCTTAACGACTTCAACCTTTTGGCTACTGTAATATTGGATTCTAACAATACCGTTTGCCTCATCCTTTACTACAGCAACAGGTTCAATACCCACCAGAGCCAGTTGTTCTTTTACGGCAGCTAAAGTAACGGCAACCTCATTAGTATTGGTATCACCGCTTTGAAAATGAAGGATAATCTCTTGATTTGGTGCGTCAACACGCTCTTGAATTGCGATGAGCAAAACAAGCGCTGTAAGGAAAGTCCATATACACCATTTTTTAGACATGCGGCAAATATAAAAGATTAAAACCTAATGCAAAAACATTATCTAAATAGAAATTAGCTTCTTTTTTTATTTTTTAATAGTATATCAATCACTATTTTAACAGGCTTAAATTCAATCCTATGAAAAAATTCATTGTTATCGTTTACTTAGTTGCAGTAAGCGGTCTTGCCCAAGAAAAATTTCCATTACCTAATGCATATAGCTTAGAAGAAAACAAAGAAGTAGTGCTTAAAGACAAACTTAATAAGGTAACCTTAATTGATCTTTGGGCTACATGGTGCCAACCTTGTATTAAAGAATCTCCTTATGTTGAGGAAATAGCTACAAAATTTAGCGATCAACTGGATGTTTTCTACATCTCATTAGATCAGGATAAAGAGAAATGGAAAACCTATTTAAAAAAGAAAAAATCAAAAAACAATCATTTTATAGTGCCGATGGATAGTGAAATTATTACCTATATTTCAGAAGTATTTGAGGAAAATGGCAAAGAAGTAGTCGGTTGGTCAATTCCAAGATTTATACTTATCAACAAAGAAGGTACTACGCTCATAAAGTTTGGTCCTCCTTCTTCTTCTGGATTGTTGGAAGAAATGATTGTTGGATATTTACAATAAACTAGCCCTGCGCATTTTTATCAGACAATAATCTAAAGGTTAACAGCTCCAATCTAATATACTAAGCATTTCAGTGATTAATTCAATTTATTAACTTCTTCAGTTAACACTTTTAATGTTGGTATATTACCCGATTCGATTAAAAAAGCTAAATCCTTAGCCTCTTGTACGGTAAACTGACCTGAAACCTCGGATCTACCTCCTTCAATTGGACTGCTTACTCCAGGTGCTGAATATACAGTTCCATTTATTACAATAGCAATTTGCGAATGATCTCTAAAAACTTTTGTGGTTAACTCCTTCCACTCTAATGCTCCTTTTTCATCCATTTCAATAGAAATCACAGGCTGATCTAAAGAATTATAGCTTTGAAAAGCCCTTTTAATCCTTTTCCCAGAAATAATGGAACCTCTTCTTTTTTTATCCTTTTTTAAAGCATACAATGCTAATTCTTCTGATTTACTTTTTGATAATCCCCAAGCAAATAACAAATCTTTTTTAGAAACAGGTAGCTTAGGGTATACCTCTTTATAGCTAAGGTAGTTTGAAATAGCAGTTGTATCTTTTACAGAGAAAGTCAACAATTGAGGTCCACCAACATAGCCCTGACTAACAACTTTTTCAAAGAATACATTTTCTTTGTCCTCTAATTCAGAAACTAAGGTGTTTAGTTCTATAAAATAAGGCATCATCTCATCTAAATGATACACCTCATAAAAACCTAAATCCACAGTGCTTAACAATAATTTTTTGGCGCTATCAACTCCAATATTAGTTTTCAATTCCACTGCCAAAAGGTTATTTTTATCTTCATATACCCGGCAATCAATGCCTATTTTATCGCATCTTGATTTTAGTTCGATAATAGCTGTTTTTTTCTGCTCAGCTTCTTCAGGCTTTACTATGGCTAGCTTAAGTGATATAAATTTATCTGGCTTAGGCTGCAAATTACAGTTAACCAGGAACAACGAAATAACTGCAGAACATAATGATATTGAAATTCTCATAAATAGTAGGTAATGGTCTTATAAAACTTAGGCCATCTGAATAGATGGCCTAAAATAGAATATAATTCAATTGCTGTATTAAAATTCTAAAAGCCCGTTAGTTTTTCTAACGCCTTCAGCACTTTCTGTCAACTTATTCTTTTCAGCATCACTTAAGTCAATCTCTACTATTTTTTCGATACCGTTACGTCCTAATACTACCGGTGCTCCGATGCAGATATCATTTAATCCAAATTCACCTTCAAGTAATACTGAACAAGGGAATATTTTCTTTTGATCACAAGCGATAGCCTGAACTAATCCAGAAACCGCTGCTCCAGGTGCGTACCACGCAGAAGTACCTAGTAATTTAGTTAAGGTAGCACCGCCTACTTTAGTGTCGGCAGCAACTTGCTCTAAACGCTCTTCTGAAATGAATTCAGAAACAGGTACACTATTACGAGTCGCTAGCCTAGTCAATGGCACCATACCTGTATCACTATGTCCACCGATAACCATACCATCTACATCAGATATAGGCGCTTCTAAAGCTTCTGCTAATCTGTATTTAAAACGTGCGCTATCTAAAGCACCACCCATACCAATAATTCTATTTTTAGGTAAATCTGTGGTTTTATGCACTAAATACGTCATTGTATCCATCGGATTACTAACCACAATAATGATAGCATTTGGAGAGTGTTCAATTAAATTAGCCGAAACCGTTTTAACGATACCTGCATTAATTCCAATCAATTCCTCTCTGGTCATACCCGGTTTTCTTGGAATACCCGATGTAATTACAGCAATATCACTTCCTGCAGTTTTAGCATAATCGTTAGTAGTTCCTGTAATTTTTGTATCAAAACCATTTAAAGAAGCGGTTTGCATAAGATCCATTGCTTTTCCTTCTGCATATCCTTCCTTGATGTCTAACAATACTACTTCTGAAGCGAAATTTTTTATAGCGATGTATTCAGCACAACTTGCGCCTACTGCACCTGCCCCTACTACTGTAACTTTCATTGTATATCTGTTTGTTTGAAATTAAACTTAATTTGTTTCGCGAAAATACAAATTAATGCAGTATAACCCTTGATAAATTACAGGTTTAATTATTTTTTAAACTACAACAGACGGAGTTTACCATCCGATTTGGAGACCTAAACTTAAATTCTTGTAGTTTTGAAGGGAGTAATCCAGGTTTGCCTTGAAGACACCATAAGCCACACGGGCACCAATATTGGCTTTTAATCCCTTAGCTTTACCCGTTACACGAATTGGATCTGTAACCACAGTAGAAGCAAATGGTCCATTTTGAATTTGGTACGTTCCCAATAAATTAGCTTCATTAGAACCAAAATAATAACCTATACCTCCATAGAAATTTAGGGTTTTCATTTTTGTAGAAACAATCGAAGCTAATAACCAAGAATTAGAATTTAAGGTAATCTCTTGCTCACTGCCTGGTACTCCACTAGCCGTAGTAAGATCATAAAACCCTTTAACATTAGTATACCCTAATAATGAGGCGATACGTACTGGCCATCGTTTTGTTGGAAAAAACCAATCTGTAATTTCGTGCTGAAAAGCAACCCCGTATATCTGTACTTTAGTATTTTCTCTGATTTCATATTTAGGAAAAAAGCGAAGTTTTATCTCTGTACTATGGATCAGTCCTATAGAGGCTTGTATAAACCCTCCGGGAACGGAATTAATCTCTTGTCCACTAAAACCATCTGGTAAAACTACTTCGGTCTGTGAAGCCTGCCCTTCATTAATAATCACAGAAATTCCCTCTGTATTCATCCCAAAACCATTATTGACATAGACACGCGTTACTCCACTACTGAAGGATAAGTCCTGGTAGTCGTTTACATCAAGTATAAAATTTTTCTTTTCTTCTCTAACAAAAGAAAGATTACCTACAAAACCAACTTCAAAATCCCACAGCTTTTTAACCTTTGCGGTATTATACCATCCATTAGACATATTGTTGATTAACGATTCCCCTGGAGCGTCAAAATAATCCTGACTAAATCGCTGAGCGTTTTCAATACCAATTTCTAATATTTGATCAATATCATTTTGACCAAAAGTAATCGTACACACTAGTACCATCCATAGCAACAAAAGCTTCTTCATAGATTTTGGGTTTATAAGGCGTTGCAAGATAAAAAAAATCCATTAACAATTAGTTAACGGATTTTTTTGTAAAATATGATCCAAGATGTGGTTTACACATCAATATTTGCATAGACTGCATTTTTTTCGATGAATTCTCTACGTGGCGGAACTTCATCTCCCATCAACATAGAGAAAATACGATCTGCTTCCGTTAGATTATCTATGTTTACTTGTCTTAAGGTTCTAAATTCAGGATTCATAGTGGTATCCCATAACTGCTCTGCATTCATCTCTCCAAGACCTTTATATCGTTGAATCTTTGAGTTTTCGCCATATTCACGCACTAATGCATCCCGCTGTTTATCATTCCACGCATATTCTTTTTTATTACCCTTTTTTACCAGGTATAATGGTGGTGCTGCAATATACACGTGTCCATTTTCAATTAGTTCCTTCATATATCGGAAGAAGAACGTCAATATTAGGGTCGAAATGTGGCTACCATCCACGTCGGCATCACACATTATAATTACCTTATGATATCTCAACTTAGAAATATTCAACGCCTTACTATCCTCTTCCGTACCAATGGTTACCCCGAGGGCTGTAAAAATGTTTCGAATTTCTTCATTTTCAAAAACCTTGTGATTCATTGCTTTTTCTACGTTAAGAATTTTACCTCTTAATGGTAGTATAGCCTGAAAATTACGATCTCTTCCTTGTTTTGCAGTACCCCCTGCAGAGTCACCCTCTACTAAGAATACTTCGCACATTGCTGGATCCTGCTCAGAGCAATCCGAAAGCTTTCCAGGAAGTCCTCCGATACTCATCACAGTTTTTCGCTGTACCATCTCACGTGCTTTCTTAGCTGCGTGTCTGGCCTGTGCCGCCAAAATAACTTTCTCTACAATCGTTTTTGCGTCCGAAGGATTTTCCTCCAGGTAATTCTCTAACATCTCAGAAACTGCCTGAGAAACTGCAGACGTTACCTCTCGGTTACCTAATTTTGTTTTGGTTTGCCCTTCGAATTGTGGTTCAGCAACTTTAACAGAAACAATCGCAGTCAATCCTTCTCTAAAATCATCTCCAGAAATCTCGAACTTTAATTTATCCAACATTCCAGAAGCATCTGCATACTTTTTTAATGTAGTGGTTAACCCTCTTCTAAAACCGGATAAATGGGTTCCTCCTTCGTGCGTATTTATATTGTTTACGTAGGAATGTAAATTCTCCGCATAAGAGTCGTTATACACCATTGCCACCTCAACAGGAATATCATTCTTTTCTCCTTCCATAGAAATTACAGCACTGATGATCGGATTTCGACTTGAGTCTAAAAACTTAACAAATTCCTTCAATCCTTCTTCAGAATGGAACTCTTCTGAAACTACATTTCCATCATCGTCCTTATGACGCATGTCAGTCAACGTAATCCGAATTCCTTTATTTAGATAAGCAAGCTCTCGCATACGGCTTGCTAAAGTATCATAGTTATACTCTGTAGTTTGTTGAAATATAGTGGTATCTGGCTTAAAAGTAACTAAAGTACCTCTGTCATCAGAGTCACCAGTTGACTTCACAGGATATAGGGTTTTTCCACGCTCATATTCTTGTTCCCAAACTTTACCATCTCTGTAAACTTTGGCGTGTAAGTGCTCTGATAATGCATTTACACAAGATACCCCTACCCCGTGTAATCCACCAGATACTTTATAAGAATCTTTATCAAACTTACCACCTGCTCCGATTTTGGTCATTACCACTTCTAGAGCAGAGACGCCTTCTTTTTTGTGTAATTCTACAGGAATACCTCGACCATTATCCTTTACGGTAATAGAGTTATCCTCATTAATAATAACCCCTATAGTATCACAATAACCCGCTAAGGCTTCATCAATAGAGTTATCTACTACTTCATATACCAGATGATGCAAACCTCGTACACCTACATCTCCAATATACATGGATGGACGCATACGTACATGCTCCATTCCCTCTAATGCCTGAATACTATCTGCGGAGTATCCCTTTTTCTTATTTTCTTCGCTCATAAAACCAGCTTTATTTTTCTATAATTTTGGTCAACGAACAAAGATAAAAAAACAGTTAACTCTTAAAAGTAATTTATTAAAGATGATTTAAAGAGTTATCAACAATTAATTAAGATTGACTACTGTATTTTAAAAATAACGGCTTAAAAAGGCTAAAAAACAGCTTAAATTGAATTTAAGATAAATCTAACAAAATGCGGACGCTATAAATAAGTGCTCTAATCGTTTTGTTTTAGGTGTATTTCAACGCAAAGAACACCTTTAGTGGCCTAAAGGTGTTCAACTCAATTAACTCAACTTGCAACTAAGCTCTTGTTGCAACTCTTCATACGACCAATTCCTGTTTTTTTTGATAAGCATCGGTATGCACATTGGCTACTGCTCTACCGCTTGGATCATTCATGTTTTTAAAAGCTTCATCCCACTCTAATGCTATTTTAGTACTACAGGCAACAGATGCTTCTTGTGGTACGCTCAAGGCTGCAGCATCACTAGGAAAATGACTTTCAAAAATAGAACGATAATAAAACTCTTCTTTGTTTTGAGGTGTCTGAATCGGGAACCTAAAATGGGCGTTCGCCATTTGTTCATCCGTAACTTCTTTTTCAACGACCTCTTTTAAGGTATCAATCCAACTATAGCCAACACCATCCGAAAATTGCTCCTTTTGACGCCAAGCCACGCTTTCTGGCAAGTATGACTCAAATGCTTTGCGGATCACCCACTTCTCCATACGCTCTCCATTAATCATTTTGTCTTGCGGATTGATACGCATAGCAACATCCATAAATTCTTTATCCAAAAACGGAACCCTACCTTCTATACCCCAGGCTGCTAAAGATTTGTTAGCTCGCAAACAGTCATACATATGTAATTTATCTAATTTACGAACGGTTTCCTCGTGAAAATCCTTAGCACTCGGCGCTTTATGAAAATAAAGATATCCGCCAAACAATTCATCAGCACCCTCTCCGGATAGCACCATCTTTACACCCATGGATTTAATCACTCGTGCCATCAAATACATAGGTGTAGAAGCGCGTATTGTTGTAATATCATAAGTCTCCAGGTTATAAATCACATCCTTAATAGCATCTAAACCTTCTTGGATAGTGAATTTAATTTCGTGATGAACAGTTCCAATGTGATCTGCTACTTTTTTAGCTGCGGCTAAATCAGGAGACCCTTCTAGCCCTACAGAAAAAGAGTGTAATTGAGGCCACCAGGCAGCAGTAGTATCATCGGATTCAATTCTTTTTTCTGCATATTTTTTAGCAATTGCAGAGGTCACCGATGAATCTAATCCACCCGATAATAAGACACCGTAAGGTACATCAGACATTAATTGCCTGTGCACAGCAGCTTCTAATGCTTCTCTCAAGGCTGCAATGCTAGTTTCATTTTCTTGTACGGCATCATACTCTTGCCAATCGCGGACATACCATTTTTTAAGCTCGCCCTCTTTACTGTACAAGTAGTGACCAGGAGGAAAAAGTTCAATTTTAGTACAATACCCCTCTAATGCTTTTAACTCTGACGCAACATAAAATGTTCCATTTTGATCCCAGCCCATATATAAGGGAATAATACCCATATGATCTCTGGCTATTAAATAGGCATCATTTTCAGCATCATATAAGGCAAATCCAAAAATACCATTCAATTCATCTATAAAATCGCTTCCTTTCGCTCTATATAAAGCTAAGATAACTTCACAATCCGATTCTGTTAAGAAATTGTAAGTATCACCAATTGTTTTTCTAATAGCTCTGTGATTATATATTTCGCCATTCGCGGCTAACACCAGTTTTTTATCTTCACTAAATAAAGGTTGTTTTCCTGAAGCTGGATCAACAATTGCTAATCGCTCATGAGCCAGGATTGCTTTTTCATCCGCATATATTCCACTCCAATCTGGACCTCTATGCCTTACCTTTTTAGACATTTCCAATAATTGAGGCCTCAACGCTTCAGCACTTTGCTTTAAGTCAAAAGCACATACAATTCCACACATAATCTTCTTGTTTTATTATTAACTATAACCCAAATATGATAATATTATTACAATATGTAAACCGTAAATTAATTATTGATTCGATCGAAAACAATAAAATTGTTTTTTATACAAAAATGAAAGCAAAAGCTTTTCAAATCCAAGTAAAATGTGATAAATCGTAAGTTCCTAGATTTAACAGAATTTTATAGTAATGACGAGGTATTATGGTGTAAGTTCACTTAGGAAAAAACGTCTTTTTTATATAAATTCTAAAAAACATATTTTTATGAAACACACAATTTTAATACTAACTTTTATTTTTGGAGGGTTATTCACTACACAGGCTCAAAAATTTGCCGGACTTCAAAAAAGTCCAACTGATATTGCTTATGCACGAGCCGAAAGAAATGCGGCTCCCGATATAAAGGTAATTTACAGCAGACCTCAGAAAAAGGATAGAGAACTTTTTGGAAAACTAGTTCCTTATGGAAAAGTATGGCGCACTGGAGCTGATGAAGCTACAGAAATTAAACTATTTAAAGACATGAAACTGGGAGATCAGACTGTTAAAGCAGGTACCTATTCCTTATTTACTATTCCAGGAGAAAAAGAATGGACCGTTATATTGAACTCAGAGTTGGATCAATGGGGTGCTTATCAGTATGATGAAAGTAAGGACGTGGCTCGTATCAAAGTGCCAGCAACTAATGATGATAAAGCGTTAGAAGTATTTTCTATCGCATTTAAGCCGGTGGATAAAGGTTACCATTTGGTGATGGGCTGGGATACAACGAGAGTAGAAGTGCCTTTCTATAAATAAAGATTTAAAGAACAGCCATCAATAAAAAAAGAAGATCTAATTAGATCTTCTTTTTTTATTTTTAATTGGTTAAACCTTTTATCTATGAATTGCATGGCTTGATGCACCTGGTAATTCTCTTAAGAACTCCATAACAATTCGAAATGTTAATCTAAACTTTGTGTAAAATAGCCCCATATCCTTTTTTTTTAATTTATACTTTAATTTAGGTAATTACGCACCATAAAACAACTGATTTACAATTATTTAGCTGTAATCCTATTATAACCGACCAAAAGCGTTAATATTACCTTAATGAACTAATTATAAGGGATATTTCCCTAGGTCAGTTCAAAACATCTACCTATGTATAGCATTGCTACACGCTGCGGGCAATTGCTTTAAAAAACTTTTTAAAGCTTTAATATTAATCGTAATAATTCCGTAAAATAGCTTCATATCTCCTTCTCTTTTAAGTTGTTACACAAATTTAAACAGTTATTCTTTTAAAATTAAAAAATTAACACACCTAAAATCATAAAATAGATCAAGACCATATACTATCGGTATAAAACATTTTTTAACTTAATCATTTGTTAAATTCAACGAAATTCCTTACGGTTTTATGTCAAAATTTAGGGGTTATTTCCCCTAAAAGAGTAAATTAATCACCTTGTTCCCTGCTTTTTATACACTTTAATTGATAAAAAGATAAATCAATCCTACATCATATTACGTGCTAACTATTCTATTAGTCAATAGCAAAGTAACAGCATGTTTTAAATCTTAACCTATAATCTTGTTTTGATAAGTTTGGAGAAAAAAAACCATCCACTTTCGTGGATGGTCTTAACCTAAGTTCTACTTTTATAGTAAGTCTACGAAAATTAAATGATTTGTGTGAAAATTATCTTCGTAATGCATATCTAGAAGCTCCTGGTAACTCTTTCAGAAAACCCATTAAAAGCTTCAAGTTTGCAGAAAAAATAGTGTAAAATTGCCCCATAATTTTTCTTTTAAAATACTGATATGAAGATAACTACAACCTTTCTAAAAGAAAAATCAATTTTTGTTTTTAAGCTGTTTTTTCGATGTATTCCACGTTTTACCAGTAAAATCAAAAGATGTTCTTTATAATAAAATATTAAGTAAGAAATTTCTCTCTTTTAATGGTTTTTTTTCGTGGGATTCCCTTTTTTGAATTTACGGCAAAACAGTAACTTACCGTTTCACGTATTTTTGAAATCATTAAAAAACGTCAAATTGGGAAAAACTTGGATAAAAAATTATGGAATATTCAAATATTTATGGGTTTGCAGAGACACTTTCCATTTTGGGTTTTCCATCACATAATCGACAATCAAAGGAATTATTTTATCGCGCTTGCTCCATTCGGGTTGTAAATACAACAGACAATCCTTTCCAACCTTAGACGCTTGATGTTCTGCAAAAGCAAAATCACTCTTATTATAAACAATACATTTTAACTCATCTGCTTTTTGATATACCTCTTCAGTGGGTGGTTTCATTTTTTTGGGGGATAAACATATCCAATCCCATTGACCAGTCAATTTATATGCACCCGAGGTTTCGATATGGGTTTTCATACCTTTTCGTTTTAGCCCATTGGTCAAATAGGTCATATCCCAAGTCAAGGGCTCACCTCCGGTTACTACAATGGTATCACTAAAGACGCTAGCACTTTCTATGATTTTATCAACATCCGTGGGTGGATGCACATCTGCGTTCCAACTTTCCTTTACATCACACCAATGACAACCAACATCGCATCCGCCCACTCGTATAAAGTAGGCTGCTGTACCTTTATGGTATCCTTCTCCCTGAATGGTATAAAACTCTTCCATCAACGGAAGCATTTTACCCGCTGCCACTAAGTCATTAATACTTTTTTCCATAAGGCTGCAAAGGTAACTAATAATCTAAATACTGGACAATCCAAACACTATTACTTAGCGGCTATACATTCGATCTCTATTTTGGCTCCTACTGCCAATCCTTTAGCAGCAAAAGTAGTCCGTGCTGGTTTATTAGGAAAGTAGGAAACATATACTTCATTAAACGCTTTAAAATCTTCTATGTTTGCTAGTATAACCGTGCATTTTACCACATCATCCAAGGATAATTGATGTTGTGCTAAAACCGCTTTGATATTTTCGAGACATTGACGGGTCTCTGCCTGTATACCCCCTTCCACCAAAGTTCTGGTTTTATGATCCATACCGACTTGCCCAGACAGAAAATAAAGATCTCCTACCTGTACGATATCAGAAAATGGCGCATTCACCTTTTTGGGTTCGTGAGTTTTATGAAATAATACTTGCTTTCGGGTTTCTTTAAATTCTTGCTTACAAGATGGCAAGAAAAATAGACATAAACTTATAGTGAAAATGGATATCCAACGCATATTGAGTTTTTTTGTAGTGATTAATAATCTCTCGTCTGTAAATTACAAAAAACAAAGTCATAAAGGATTCTATAGAATTGTTAAGATTCCTTATTTTTATCAAAAATTGGATATCATATGAGTGACTCAACCACTTTTAGTCAGCATATCAACGATGGATATACTACCAAGGGAGATTATATCACTTTAGGTGCGGCTATATATAATGAAGAGGTAATTGGTGACGCACAGATAAAAATCCCCTTAAAAACATTAAATCGTCATGGTTTGATTGCAGGGGCTACTGGGACTGGTAAGACCAAAACCTTGCAGGTTATTGCGGAAAATTTAAGCGAAAAAGGCATCCCTGTTCTATTGATGGACATCAAAGGAGACCTCAGCGGTATTGCCGCAGCAAGCCCCGGTCACCCAAAAATTGACGAAAGACATCAAAAGATCAATATTCCTTTTACCGCCAAAAGCTTTCCGGTAGAAATACTCACCCTATCAGAACAAGAGGGGGTACGATTACGTGCTACAATCAGTGAGTTTGGTCCTGTACTGCTATCCCGAATACTTGATGTTTCAGAAACACAAGCAGGTATTATTGCTATACTTTTTAAATATTGTGATGATAATAAACTTCCCCTTTTAGATCTTAATGATTTAAAAAAGGTTTTACAATATGCTACGCAAGAAGGTAAAGAGGAATTAGAAAAAGATTACGGAAGAATTTCTACAGCTTCCACCGGAGCTATTTTAAGAAAAATTGTTACCCTGGAACAACAAGGTGCTGATCTTTTCTTCGGAGAACGTTCCTTTGATGTGGAAGATTTATGTCGCATTGATGAAGATGGAAGAGGTATTATCAACATTGTACGCCTAACGGATATACAGGACAGACCTAAGCTATTTTCAACCTTTATGCTGAGCCTGCTCGCAGAAATTTATTCCACCTTTCCGGAACAAGGTGATAGTGAAAGACCGGAATTAATTATTTTTCTGGATGAAGCGCATCTCATTTTTGATGAAGCCTCGTCGGCATTAATAGACCAAATAGAAAGTATTGTCAAACTTATTCGGTCTAAAGGAATAGGGTTATATTTCGTAACTCAAAATCCTACTGATGTACCAGACGGAGTACTAAGCCAGTTAGGGTTAAAGGTACAGCACGCACTAAGGGCATTTACGGCTAAAGATCGGAAAGCGATCAAGCTAACGGCAGAGAACTATCCTATTTCTGAGTATTATGATACCAAAGAAATATTAACCTCTTTAGGTATTGGAGAAGCATTGGTAACAGCACTGGACGAAAAAGGACGCCCCACACCTTTGGCAGCTACTATGTTGCGTGCGCCAATGAGCCGAATGGATATTCTAACCGATGATGAATTAAAAGAACTCTTAGGTAAATCCAAACTTGCCAAAAAATATAACGAGGCTATTGATAGAGAAAGCGCCTATGAACTACTTAATGCGAAAATAGAAAAAGCAGAAGCTGAAGAGGCGAAAGAAGCAGCGAAGAAAGAACGTGAAAAACTCAATACATCTTCAAGTTCGAGATCTAGATCTCGAGGTACAAGCACTACAGAAAAAGCTATTGTAAAAGTACTAACCAGCGCTACCTTTATTCGAGGGGCGTTGGGAATATTAAATAAAATTTTAGGAAGCAAAAAATAATGTAATGATGAAAAAAATATGCATATTCTTAGTAGCTCTAAGTCTGCTAACAAGCTGTGATGACGATAAAATCGATCCAAAATTTGAAATATCTTCAACACAGGTAGGAATGCTCAAAAAAACTACTACGGTTAAACAGCTAGACTCCATTTTTAAAAATGATTCTATGGTAAAAGCTGAAAAAGGAAGCAGATATTTATCTTCTTCTAAGGAAATTACGATCTATGATAAAAAAGGAGAAAAACTTCTAATTATGGAGCCCATAGAGGGAGAAAATCCGGATGCTACCATAGAAAGTGTTCAGATCATCGATAAAAGATATCAGACCGCATCAGGAATATCTTCAGATTCTTATTTCAAGGATATCAAAGACAACTATCCTATTTCTAAGATAGAAAATACTTTAAGCTCTGCAGTAGTATTTGTAGATAGTCTTAATGCTTACTTTACGATTGATAAAAAAGAACTACCGCTCTTATACCGTGGTAATACCGATCAAAAAATCGAAGCTCAGAACATTCCCGATTCTGCTAAAGTGAAACATTTTTGGGTTTCCTGGTAAAAAAAGACATCTATAACGGAACTAGTAATTGCTAATCTCCTCAATATTATGAGCTCTACATATCATATACAAAAAAAGCCATTTGTCGTACCCACTGATGATGGTAAACTCATTGAAGAACATTTTGGGTTAGCATCTGATGGTAATCAAGAAATAAGTATTGCACATATGGTTGCTCCCCCTGGATGGAGTGAACCCTTTCAAACCCCTGAATTTGATGAATACACCTATATAATCAAGGGTAAAAAACAATTTAAAATAGGCAATGAAACTATAATTTTAGAAGCAGGTCAGTCGATTAAAGTAAATAAAGGTGTACGAGTTCAATATGCGAATCCGTTTGATGCCCCTTGCGAATACCTCGCCATTTGTAAACCTGCCTTTAGTATAGATAAGGTAAATCGCGAAAATCAATAAGATATATGCGTCAAACCTTAAAAAAATATGCTCCCATACTTTTAGGTAAAAAACTATCTGCACAGTTTTTAATAGCACCAAAAAAAGCAATCTACAAAGCTTTTTTACTGTTTAGCACCCCACAAAAAGGACGTGTTACTTTAGAGCAAAGTTATTTTTTAGAAGATGCAGAAGACGAAGTAATTCCCGTCAAAGAAGTGTTCGTTCAAACCTATCGTTGGCCCGGTAATAGAGAAACGATTTTGCTTATTCACGGTTGGGAAAGTAATTCGCACCGCTGGAAAGCCTTAGTTGAAAAACTACAACAACAAAATTATACAGTTATCGCTTTTGACGCGCCTGCACACGGAAATTCTTCTGGCAAAATTCTTAATGTGCCTTTATATGCTGAAGCACTTCAAAAAATAATTCAACTCTATCGTCCCAACTATACTATTGCGCATTCTGTAGGTGGAATGGCAAGCATTTTTAATTCCTTTTTATATAAAAATCCGGAAATAGAAAAAAAAGTAATCCTAGCTCCACCGGCTGAATTATCCGAGATCATGGCAAACTATCAGCAGATGCTTCGCTTTTCTGATAAGTTTTTACAACGCCTCAACAGTTTTTTTAAAGAACAATTCGGATATCATTTTGAAGAATTTTCGATGCCCACTTTTGCCAAAGAAATCAGCACCCCTGCACTACTCATACATGATAAATTTGATGACATCACTCCCCATCAAGGGACACAAAAAATCCATCAAAACTGGGAGAATTCTAAATTAGTACTCACTGAAAATTTTGGACATTCCCTATTTTTTGATGAAGTCGATGATATGATCCTCGATTTTTTGAAAAAATAAATATTATAATCACCTTTGCATGTGGAGAATACTGAAGTAAAAAGACTAAATAAATACCTCAGCGAAGTTGGTTATTGTAGTCGACGCGAAGCTGATAAACTGATTGACCAGGGCAGAGTAACTGTCAATGGCGAAGTGCCTGAGATGGGTACCAAAGTTACCCAAAATGACATTATTAAGGTGGATGGAAAGCCGGTAACCGAGCCTAAAGAAGACCATGTGTATCTGGCGTTTAACAAACCTATTGGTATTGTTTGCACCACTTCCTCTAAAGAAAAGAATAACATCGTTGATTATATCAATTATCCTAAACGTATATTTCCTATTGGACGTCTCGATAAACCAAGTGAAGGATTAATTCTATTAACAAGTGACGGGGATATTGTAAACAAAATTTTGCGTGCCCGTAATAATCACGAAAAAGAATACGTGGTAACTGTTGATAAACCCATTAACCCCGATTTTATTGATAAAATGGGCAACGGTATACCCATTTTAGATACAGTGACACGCAAGTGCGAAGTGGAAAAAATCAGCACTTTTGATTTCAGAATCGTATTGACCCAAGGACTAAACCGCCAAATTCGAAGAATGTGTGAATATTTGGGGTATAATGTGGTAAAACTAAAAAGAATACGGATTATGAATATCCTACTGGATATACCGGTAGGTAAATATAGAAACCTCACCGAAAAAGAATTACTTATTATTAATCAAAGTACAGGGCAAAGTAGTAAAACTGAAGAAGCATCTTTACCTACTACACCCAAAAAAAATGCACAAAAGCAATTTAAAAGTAATCGCCCCAAAAGAACGGGAAAAAAACGTAATTAAATCCCCATTTTACAAAAACTATTATTATGAATAAGTTATCTCCTTTTCATTTAGCCATACCTGTTGATGATGTAGCCAAAGCCAGAAAGTTTTATGGTGAGGTTTTAGAACTTGAAGAAGGCAGAAGTAGCGAGCATTGGGTTGACTTTAATTTTTATGGTCATCAACTGGTTATCCACTATAAACCAAAGGATGAAACCAAAGCACATTCTAATCCAGTCGATGGTAAGGATGTCCCAGTTCCTCATTTTGGCGTTGTATTGCAATGGGAGCAATGGGAAGCATTAGCAAAAAGGCTAAAGCAAAAAAATGTAGTATTCAATATTGAACCTTACATTCGGTTTAAAGGTCAGCCAGGAGAACAAGGCACTATGTTTTTTTATGACCCTTGTGGCAATGCGCTAGAGTTTAAGACGTTTAAAGATATGTCACAAATTTTTGCAAAATAATTTCTTTTCATTTATTTTAAGAACTCTAAACAATAGTTAAAAAAGGTTGTTTAATGATAATAACGCTACTATCATTAAATAAGTCCTGATTATTATCGTTATATTCTCCGCCTCTAAGCGATTAGAAGAAAAAGAAAAAAGAAAGAAGAAAAAAGAAAAATGGATTTTACGAACCCCTTGGTATATGGAGTACCACTATTTTTAGGACTCATATTAGTCGAACTTACCTACAGTAAAACAAGTGGTTTTAAAGACCTCTACAATTGGAAAGACCTTGGTGCAAGCTTATTTATGGGTGTAGGTTCTGCCATCTTGGGACCACTAATCAAAGTTGCTGTAACTATAATAGTTTTTGAATATGTTTACGACCTATTTAATCCGATGGTTGATGGTGTTCGGCAAAATATTATGGGTTGGAAATCCTTTGGATATGCCTGGTATGTATGGATACTTTGCCAATTAGCGGATGACTTCACCTATTATTGGTTCCATAGACAAAATCACATGGTGCGGGCCTTATGGGCTGCACATATAGTGCATCACTCTTCGGATAACTTTAACCTAGGAACTGCAGTAAGAAATGGATGGTTCACCCTCCTTTATAAACCCCTATTTTATATGTGGTTGCCCGCGATCGGTTTTCCACCAGAGATGGTTGTCGTTTGTTTGGGTATTGAAGCCTTGTGGCAATTCCAATTACATTCCGTCTATGTGCCCAAATTAGGATTCATCGAAAAATTTATGAATACGCACACCATGCATCAGGTACACCACGCAAAAAATATCGAATACATGGATAAAAATCACGGTGGATTTCTAAACATCTTTGATAAAATATTTGGTACCTGGAAAGAATTGGATGATGATATACCCGTAGAATATGGGGTTACCCATGCGCCTAATTCCTACAACCCCTGGGTGATTTTAACACACGAGTATAAAGATATCTGGGAGGATACCAAAAAGTCCAAAAACTGGTACCACAAGTTTATGTATATTTTTGGCCCACCGGGATGGAGTCACGATGGAAGTACACTTACGGTGAAGCAAATGCAAAAACAACTTGAACTTGAAAAACAAAAAGCGTAACTTATCCTCAAATATGATAGGATACGTATGGATTATCAAGATTGCTTTGCTTTTCAACAAAAATTTTTTAAATCTAATGTAACAAAAGGGATTCCTTTTAGGATACAAGAACTCAAGCGACTCAAACAAGTCCTTCAACAACATGAAGAACTTTTGTACGAAGCGATTTATAAAGATTTTAAAAAATCACGAAAAGAAACGTATTTAACCGAATTCTCGCTACTCTATAAAGAAATAGACCTCGCACTCAAAAAGGTTAAAAAATGGTCTCAAAAGAGAAAAGCTTCGGTAAGCCTGGCCAATTTGCCGGCAAAATCGTATATCATACCTGAGCCCTTAGGCGTATCCCTAATTATTGGCGCTTGGAATTATCCGTATCAGTTATCCTTAGCTCCTGCCATAGCGGCTATAGCTGCGGGCTGTACGGTTATTTTAAAACCGAGCGAACTCCCCTCCAATACCTCAGCAGCGATGAAAAAAATGATCAATGAAAACTTTGATCCCCATTTTTTTAAAGTTATTGAAGGCGGTGTTGAGGAAACTACGGCATTACTAAAACTCAATTTTGACAAAATATTTTTTACTGGTAGTGTCCCTGTTGGCAAAATTGTTTATCAAGCAGCCGCAAAAAATCTTACTCCCGTAACACTAGAACTAGGTGGCAAAAGCCCAGCAATCATTACCGAAGATGTGGATATAGATATGACTGCTAAACGCTTAGTCTGGGCAAAATTTTTAAATGCAGGTCAGACCTGTATTGCTCCAGATTATGTTGTGGTACAGGAATCAATAAAGGGCAACTTTTTAAAAGCAGTGGTCGCACGAATTGAAGAGGCTAATTATGATGTTGCCAACGAAAACTACACCGAGATCATTAACAGGAAGAATTTTGATCGATTACACAGCCTTATCGATGCGGACCACATCTATTATGGAGGTAAAAGCAATGAAGAAACTAAAACTATAGAGCCCACCATCCTTAGCGAAGTCTCTTGGGAAGACACGATTATGAATGATGAAATCTTTGGTCCCATACTTCCTGTACTTACCTTTACCGACATTAATCAAGCTATTGAACAGATAAAGTCAAGGCCAAAGCCCCTTTCTTTATATGTGTATACAAAGAGTTCAAAAATTAGAAATAAAATTATGGCTGAAATCTCATTTGGAGGCGGAGCAGTAAATGATTCACTAATGCATATTATTGAAACTTCTATGCCTTTTGGAGGAGTTGGTAATAGCGGCATTGGTAACTATCACGGCAAATATGGATTTGACGCGTTTACACACTATAAAAGCGTGCTCCAAAAATCCTTCTGGATTGAGCTTAATTTAAAGCATTCGCCTTATACCGATTTTAAGTTTAAGTGGTTGAAGCGATTGATTGGTTAAGATTTTTGCGGAATCAATTCCTTTTTTTCTAAAGAGGTAAGAATAAAATCTTCGACTTCTGGAGAGTTCCATAACTCTTCAATATTATCCATTGTCAAAACCTCATCCATAATAGCCGCCTGCTCTTCTCCCATTTTTAAGGCTTCTGCATAAGGTCTATGGCTAAAGGTTACTCTAGAGTATAAAGGCACCCATTTATTTGGATATTTATCTGTGATCTTCTTTTCTATCTTTTTTCTAAGTATGAAATTAGGATCAGCAGTTTTACTACTCATTTCCATAAAATTGCGATAAGACAATTCTGCTATCGCATCAGCATTTGGTTTGCGGGATTCCTGGAAAGTTTCAAAAATGGTTTGCCAATCTTCATTATTGAAGCGTTCGATGATATCATCGAGCACTGCAATATCCTCAAAACCAGCATTCATCCCCTGTCCATAAAAAGGAACAATCGCATGAGCTGAATCGCCTATCAAGGCCACTTTATTCCAGTAGGTCCAGGGATAACACTTAATCGTTACCAAGGCACTCGTAGGATTTCGGTTAAAGTCTTCCAATAATGTTGGCATTAATTCCTTGGTGCTCGGAAAATTTGTATTCCAAAACGCTAAAATCTCCTCGTCGGTTTTTAGGTTTTCAAATGAATTTTCACCTTCATGTGGCATAAATAAGGTACAGGTAAAGGTACCGTCTAAATTAGGAAGTGCAATAAGCATAAACTCTCCTCTAGGCCATATGTGCAAAGAATTTTTATCAATTTTATGCGTACCATCCGCATTCGCCGGTATTTTTAATTCCTTATATCCAGTGTCCAAAAAATGCTGAGAGTAATCAAATCTACTTCTGCGCTGCATCTTGTGTCGTACTCTCGAAAAAGCTCCATCACATCCAAATATCAGATCATATTGATACTCTTGCCACTCCCCTTTTTCGGTTTCACCGGTAAATATTTTAGCTTCGGGCAAATTGATATCCCAAACTTTTTCATTGAATTTAAATATAGCTCCACGTTCTTCCGCCAGATCGATCATCTTACGGTTCAGTATCCCTCTTGGAATAGAGTAGATTGCTTCACCCTCTTTGCCGTAAGGTTGATTATAGGGCTCTTGATCAACTAAATGAATCGTTCTCTTATGCATTGGGATTGCCAATTCTCTTATCGAATCTCCAATACCAACCTTATCAAGCGCATTCCACCCTCTCACTGACATGGCTAAATTAATAGATCGACCGCTAAATTCTACAGTCCGTATATCTGGTCTTCGATCAAAAACAGTAACCTGATGCCCTCTTGCTCTCAAATAAATGGCTAATAAAGAACCAACTAATCCGCTTCCAACTATGGCAATATTTTTTGTTTGCATAAAATGTATGTAATCAAGATCTTCCATTTACTCAAGGATGTAAGTTCATCCGAGTTTTAATGTATGGAAGATATACAAACACTATATAGCAGACATTAAAACCTTCAGCAAATGTAAGAATTATTACCCAATTATATTTTGGTTGCCTTTATTTCAAAAAGTAAAGGGTACAATTTATCTCGAATTTCGAAAAGTCCTTCATCATTTTCTAGCATATCCGGAAAAACCTTATAGGGTGATGCATCTATTTCATTCAGGTATTCTATATGCAGCCCAGCTGAAGTTATAGCAGTGATCACCTCTCCTAGTCCGTGATTCCATCCGTATTCCTTGCTAACCATAGTAGATTGTGTATCCGCATAGGTACCTGTATATTCTTCGTAAATCACTTCCTTTTGTTGATATCCATATTTCAAAACAGGCTTTTTTTCCAGGTAATCGAACATCCAAACGATTGGATGAAACTCTACGATATAGAAAAAACCGCCCGGTTTAAGGCGCTCTGCAATTATATTCGCCCAAGGTTGTAAATCAGGTAACCAACCAATAACTCCATAGCTTGTAAAAACAATATCAAATTTTTCATCTACAAAGTCTGATGTATCCAACACATTGCAACATATAAAACGTGCATCCAGCTTTAGCTCTGCATTTAGTTGTTGTGCTAATGCAATCCCTTGATCTGAAATATCTACACCCGTGCATCGCGCTCCTAGTCTACTCCAACTCAGTGTATCTTGCCCAAAATGACATTGCAAGTGTAATAAGGACTTGTTTCGTACGTCTCCCAAAGCTTCTAATTCAAATATATTCAGTGAAGTCTTCCCTTTTTTAAAATCTTCAACGAAATAAAATTCACTTTCCTTATGCACAGCTACCTTCTTATTCCAGGTATCGCGGTTAACATTAAAATAACGATTATACGCTTTCATTTATCAGTCCTTTAACAAGGTTTGAAAAATAGTTCTTTTAGATTTAAAATAAAAAACATGCAAACAAATCAACCGCTTTTACAAGCATACACTATGGGTGACTTACAACTTAAAAACCGAGTAGTTATGGCACCTATGACCAGAAATCGTGCAGATAACGAAGAAAATAAACCCACGGCCTTACACCAGGAATATTACAAACAACGTGCAGGAGCTGGTCTAATCATAACTGAAGGATCTCAAGTTTCAGAGCGTGCCGTAGGTTATATCAACACACCTGGCATTCATTCTGATGCTCAGGTTGAAGGATGGAAAAAAGTAACCCAAGCCGTGCACGATGAAGGAGGTAAAATTTTTATTCAACTTTGGCATTGCGGACGGATGTCGCACCCAAAATTTCATAATGGAGAAAAGCCTTTGGCGCCCAGTGCAGTAAATCCTAATGCACAAGCCTATACACCAGATGGTTTTGAAGATACTGTGACGCCCAAAGAAATGTCTATTGAGGAAATAAAAGAAACTATTGCTGAATTTAAAAAAGCGGCTGAAAATGCCAAAAAAGCCAATTTTGATGGTGTTGAAATTCACTCCTCTAACGGCTATTTATTCCATCAATTTTTTAACAAAAATGCAAACACCCGTACAGACGAATATGGTGGAAGCATACTCAACAGAGTTCGTTTTTTCTTTGAAACACTAGACGAAATAGCCAAAATTTGGCCACAAAATCGAATTGGAGTGCGTCTTAATCCATCGCTTCACGGATCTTTTGGTATTGAAGCAACAGAAGAAACCATCCCTACCTTTGATTACATCGTAGAAAAACTAAATGATTACGATTTAGCGTATTTGCATTTATCAGAACCTTTTACCGACGTGAGTGAGGTAGATTTTTTAGTCACAGATATCGCACTACGATACCGTCCACGATACAACGGAACATTAATGATCAATAACGGTTTTGATCAGGAAAGCGGTAATGAAGTCATTGAAAAAGAAAATGCAGACCTGGTCGCTTTTGGAAAGCCGTTTATATCCAACCCAGATTTACCAGAGCGATTTGCGTTGAATGCACCTATTGCAGACTGGAATGAAGACTTGTTTTATGTACCAGGAGCTAAAGGGTATACCGATTATCCAACCTACAAAGAACAGCAGATGGCTGCAAGTCAGTCGTAATAAAAATTAGTACACATATTAATCGTATTCGTCCATTGCTGCTACCATATTCGATGGACGAATACTAGATTTACTAGAATGAAACGAAAAAAGAGACAAATATTACAAAATATTAAAACAAGTGAAGATAGATTGTTAAGCAAGATAGAATACTTGCTTAAGCGATTGGATAAAAAGAAGCAGTGGCAACAAAATAGTATTTAATAAATTTATTATGAAGCATTTTTCTTTAGATTCCTTGTTAGCGCTTCCTAAAAGGTATCGAGCCAATTTAATTAATAGCTGTGCTGGTTATAAAACAGCAAACCTTATCGCTACCAAAGGAACTCAAGGCACTACTAATGTTGCTGTATTCAACTCTGTGGTACACATTGGTAGTAATCCACCAATGCTTGGTTTTATTCTCAGACCTACCACCGTACCCAGAAACACGTATCAAAACATAAAAGACACCAATAGTTTTACCATCAACCAAATTAATGCTGCGATCATTGAAGATGCTCACCATACCGCAGCCAAATATGATGTGGACATTTCAGAATTTGACAAAACCGATCTTACAGAAGAATATTTAGATGATTTTCATGCACCTTACGTAAAACAAAGCCATATTAAAATCGGTTGTACGTATGTTAATGAATATCATATCAAAGAAAATGACACCATACTAATTATTGGTGCTATTGAACACCTATACCTAAACGAGGAAGCTATTGAATCTGATGGATGGATACATTTAGACAAATCAAACACCGTAAGTATCGTGGGATTAGATGGGTATGCTTTACCTAGTATATTGGATCGCTATGATTATCCAAGACCAGATCAAAAGGTGACCTCCATTTATACTGACAAACCCTAAAAACATTACCACTTTATATCATAACTATTTCTACATATTGCAAGAGGATTATTAATTGATTATTTTTAGTAGTTACAAATAGACAATGCTATACTTTCAATAAGAATGGTGTTCTCTTCATCAATTTTCACACAAAAAAACACCTTGATCACTTATGGAAGTTGCTACTGATCAATTACAATCCATATCGGCATTCGCTTCAGTTCCAATAGCGCAACTGCAATGGTTCATTACCAATGCTAAACTTGCAAAGAAGAAAAAAGGAGATTTCCTTTTTAAAAAAGGAGACGCTATTGAGGACCTTATTTTAATACTACAGGGTAAAATTGAAATTAAAATTGAACAGAATGGTCATTATAAAACCATAGATATTCTTGAAAATCAAGATATATCCGGTGTTCTTCCATTTTCGCGATTAAGTTCAGCCCTCGGTTTTGGAGAAGTCATTGAAGATACCAAGGCATTAATGCTTCATAAAAGTTATTTTAAAGAAATGATTGCTGAGCACTATGAGCTTACCGAAGTATTTGTACATCATATGACCACCAGAGTACGAGAGTTTACCAAATCGAATGTACAAGCAGAAAAAATGATGGCGCTTGGTAAATTATCCGCAGGGCTGGCTCATGAACTTAACAACCCTGCTTCTGCTATGCTACGAAGTGCAAAGGCACTAAAACAACATTTATCCCACGTTCCAGAAAAGTTTAAAAAGATCATTTCCATACAAGCTTCTGAAGACACTATAAACACCATAAACGATATTCTTTTTGCTAACATCAATAACAAACCTGAAAACAACATGAAATTGATGGAGCGCAATGAGAAAGAAGATGAGCTAGAAGAATGGTTAGAAGACCACGGTGTTGATAATGCGTATGAACTCACCGAAACATTACTCGATTTTTGTATGGACATCGATAAAATGGAAGAAATTTACAATGCTGGCAACACGGCACATTTTCCTCAAACTATTGAATGGATTGAAAACGTATTGACCACCGAGAAAATGGTTGGCGAAATAGAAGAAGCTTCTAATAGAATTACAGCCTTAATTCAGTCCATAAAAAGTTATACGCATATGGACCGTGCTCCAGAAAAAACAAAAGAAGATGTCCATAAAGGAATAAAAAGCACTTTAACTATGCTTAATCATAAGCTAAAACAAAAAAATATCACGGTCGTTGAAAATTTTGAAGAAGACTTACCTGCAGTAGAAATCTTTGTTTCAGAAATTAATCAAGTGTGGACAAATTTAATAGATAATGCTATAGATGCGATGGCTAAGAATGGTACGCTAGAAATTAAGACAGCTAAGGAAAATAGTCATATTATGATACAAATTATTGATGATGGTCCTGGGATTGCCGAAGAAAATATTTCAAAAATATTTGATCCGTTCTTTACTACCAAAGCCATAGGCGAAGGTACCGGGATGGGACTTGAAGTGGTGCATAGAATTATCAAACAACATCAAGGAACTATTAACGTAACCTCTGAACCTGGCGAAACAATTTTTACGATTTGTTTACCCAATTAAGAATCAAAAATAAATAAGATTAAAAGCTAAGTACTGATGAAAAAACCCATATTATTTCTGGTAGATGATGACCCACAAGTGCTCAAAGCTGTCACTAGAGATTTAAAATCAAAATATAGAGAACAGTATAGAGTAATGTCCACTAATAATCCAGAGGATGGTCTGGAAGCTGCAGTGGAACTCAAAAAGAAAAATGAAGTCATCGCGCTTTTTTTAATTGATCAACGGATGCCAGAAATGCTTGGAGTCACTTTTCTAGAAAAAGTTAAGCCTTATTATCCAGAAGCTAAAAAAGTACTGCTCACTGCATATTCCGATACCGATGCGGCTATAAAAGCAATTAATGATGTACAACTCGATTATTATTTGCACAAACCCTGGAATCCACCTGAAGAAAAACTATATCCGGTACTAGACGATCTATTAGCCTCTTGGCAACTAAGTTATAAACCAGAGTTTGATGGTATCAGAGTGATTGGTTATCAATATTCTCCAAAATCTCATGACATCAAAGATTTTTTAGCTGCAAACCTATTTCCTTTTAAATGGCTTGATGTTGAAACCAGTGAAGAAGCAAAAGAAATTATGAAGCTTCACGAAATATCCACTACTGATTTACCTGTAGTTTCATTTAAGGATGGCAAATGCTACAAAAATCCGGAAATCATTGAGCTTGCTGAAGCACTTGGACTCAATGCTACGCCTAAAGACAATTTATACGATGTAGTCATAATTGGCGCAGGTCCTTCGGGATTAGCAGCGGCAGTGTACGGTGGTTCCGAAGGTTTAAAGACATTACTTATCGAAAAACATGCCCCTGGTGGACAAGCAGGAACGAGCTCTCGAATAGAAAACTACCTCGGATTTCCTAATGGTCTTAGTGGTCAAGAACTTACGCATCGCGCTATAACACAGGCTAAACGATTTGGGATAGAGTTTCTGTCTCCTCAAGAAGTAACTGCCATAACTGAAAAAAATGGCTACAAAAGTATTGAGTTGAGTAATGGTAATTGCATTAGTACCAAAAGCGTAGTGATCACCACTGGTGTTAATTACCGTAAATTAAATGCAACAGGTGTAGAACAGTTTACCGGTGCCGGAATTTACTATGGATCTTCGATGACAGAAGCGCAAGCTTGTAAAAATAAGCAAGTCTATATTGTAGGTGGAGGAAATTCAGCAGGACAATCTGCTGTATACCTATCAAAATTTGCTCAAAATGTACATATTATCATCAGAAAACCAGATTTGACCAGCAGTATGTCTAGTTATCTTATTGATCAAATTAAGTCCATACAAAACATAGAAATAATAGGTAATACCGTCATTTCTGAAGCTATTGGCGAAAAAGAACGGCTAACTCACCTTACGCTTACCGATAACAAGAACTCCACGTCTAAAAAGGTGCCTGCCGATGCATTATTTATCTTTATAGGAGCGAAACCTTACACCGATTGGATTGCTATGGATATCATAAAAAATGAAAAAGGATTTATTGAAACAGGTAGAGACCTAACAAAGTACGAAGACTTTAAAAAAGTTTGGAAAAAAGAACGCTCCCCTTTTTTATTAGAAACCTGTAGTCCTGGAATTTTTGCATCAGGAGATGTAAGAGCTGGGGCAATGAATCGTGTCGCCTCTGCCGTTGGCGAAGGGGCGATGGCGATCAAATTTGTGCACGAATATTTAGCAGAAAATTAAACCGAAATGTAAGGAGAAGTCAAGTATTTCGACCATTGTAATACTTAAATTAAATACGAACTATTGAAAACCCAAATAAGATAAGTATACTATAAGGCCCACTTCTAAAAAAACAATCTTAACCAACCTATGCATAGGGTATAATTAAAAACACATACCACTATGAAAACAATAATCCTAACCGCAATAGCGCTTTTTTTCGCTAGTATAAATAATGCTCAGGTACTTTATGAAGACCAATTGGGTACCGTATACCTTAATGATACCAAAGAAGAGGTAGTCTATACCAATGATTTTGCTGCTTTCAATTTGAATTTGACACAACAAGAAACGATAAGTTTTGCTAAGGAGATTAAAAAAGCAAAGACTACTGATGAATCACTATTATTTCTCTCCCAGTTTTCCAATTTGCAACTCCCTAAAAGTTACTATTTAAAAATAATAAGACGCGCTGCAAACCGCAGTAAATCTACTAAAGAGTTTATTCAGTTTTTGAAAAAAAATATCCCTGAACTCAAAGATCAATTGGAATTCAATGACACAACCGCAGCATTGTATCATTTGGCTCGAAAAAATACATTTAATGGACAAATTGATGCTTTGCCAAGTGTAATTTAATATCATTGCATCCAAGCTGTTTGATGAGCTAACCGAGTTAAAAAACCAAGGGGTTTTACCTGTTTACTATCGTTTTGATAATGTGTATCTTTAACTAGAAACATTTCGCGAATACACAATTATACAAATTCTTGTACATATAATCCGAAGTGTAAACTTTTAAAACCTAACTCACACATGGAAAAAGAGCATCAACACTATGATGTCATCGTTATTGGCGGTGGCGCAATGGGGCAAGCTGCTGCCTATCAACTGGGAAAAAGAAAAGCCAAAACACTAGTGGTAGAACAATTTACCTTTCTGAATCAATTAGGTAGTTCTGCCGGAATTTCTAGACAATATCGGATTCCCTACCCAGATGAATATATGGTTCAGATGGCATTAGATGCCCAACCTTTTTGGGATGAACTACAACAACACACCAAACAAACCCTGCTCGACAAGGTAGGTACCCTATGGTTTGGAGATCCCAGCGTTCAATCTACCGAAGGAAATATAGCCGAAGCTGAAAAATCACTTAAAGCGCTTAACGTACCTTATACATCGCTAACTGCTAAAGAAATTGAGGAACAATATCATTTCAAAAATTTACCTTCTTCCTACCAAGGCCTTTTTCAGGCGGATGGAGCTAGTATTAATTTTAAAGGTACTATCGAAACGTTATACGATCAAAACCTGAAAAAAGGTTATGTAACGCTTCAAGAGCAAGCCCCAGTAATAAAGATTGAGCAAAAAGGAAATGGTTTTGAAGTTACCACTCCAAAAGGAGTAAACACCGGTAAAAAAATTATTGTGGTGCCTGGTCCCTATATCAATAGCGTCATCAACTTACTTAACTTCTCTATAGAAGCTACCTACTGGAATATGGCTTCATCGTATTATAAAAAAACAGATCCCAAGATTCAGTATCCTACCTGGTTTGTTTTTCAAAATGCCTTGGGCGCTAATGGCAATCAGTTTTATGGCTTTCCTGGAGTAGACTGGGATCACCCAGAATATATACGTGTAGCTCCTGATTTTGTGATCAAACCATTGGATAATCCAAATGACCGTAGCCCCATACCCAACCCACAAGAATTGGGATATACAGCTGATTGGGTTAAGAACCATATGACTGGATTGGATCCAGAACCTTTTTACACAAGCACCTGCATGGTAGCGTTGAGTAACATTCCTAAAAAAGAACTTATTATCGATTTTGCTCCTGATTATGTACCGCATCATAAAGACATCGTGATTTATGCAACAGGCTGGGCTGCAAAATTTACTCCCTATATGGGTAAAATTTTAGCTGACCTGGCTCTCGATGGACATACTGATTTTGACATCAGTCCTTTTAAAATGGGAGAAACTTATTTTAAATCACTTTAAACAACATTATTTTTTTTAAATATGAACAAAAAAACACCATTAAACAACGGTATGTCACCTAATCTTACTACTGAAGTAGCCGTTATTGGAGCAGGAACATCAGGACTATATACAGCGTTTCGATTAACCTCAACAGGTACATATGCTGGAAACCAGGTACAAGTTTTTGATTTGAACTCAAAGCTTGGTGGACGACTGGAATCCGTAATTATGCCAGGAATGAATTTCTATGGAGAATTGGGCGGTATGCGCTACCTAACCTCTCAGGAGATCGTTACCACACTTATTGAAGGGTACCCGCTAAAGGAAAAAGATGTAAGCAAAAGAACCCCTATATTAAAGGATAAAATGACTCCAATAGATTTTCCTATGGGAGACAATTCCAAACTACTAATGTATCTTAGAAAAGAGCATTTTAAACAAAACGCCTGGCAGGAAAAACAAAAAAAAGGAGAAAAATTAACAACACGTTACTATCTTAATGAAGCAGATCTCGGCTATAGTGCTGACCAGTTATTCAATAAAATCATCTACGATGTTCTTATGGCTGATCCCTCTATTGCTGATAAGTATAAAGACAAAATTAAAAAAGGACCTAGCAAGTATGAATATACCTTTGAGTTAACAAGCAGAGATTGGGATGCTATAAAGCCAACACTAACCTACACCTTTCCAGACTCACCGTATCACGGCAGAAAAGTAAATGATCTAGGATTCTGGAATTTGATCAAGGATCAAGTGTCACAAGAAGGGTATTTATTTTTAGCCAATGCGGGGGGCTACTATTCCAATACAATTAATTGGAATGCAGCAGAAGCATTTCCATATATGGTAGGAGATTTTTCCTCTGGGGATATTAAATACAAAACCATACAAGAAGGTTATGATAGCATTGCTTATGCATTAGCGAATCAATATATGGAGTGTAAGGGCGCTACTATTTGGTCAGAGAATAAGTTGCTTACCTTTGCTAAAAACACCCAAAATAACGGATATACTTACGAATTGACCATGCTCAACATTCCATCCAACACCAAATGGAGCGTATTTGCCAACAGTATTGTACTAGGTATGCCACGTGCATCGCTGGAGCTATTAGATCAAGATAACTTCTTTTTTGATCGAAACGAAAATGGAACCATTCAACATCATATTAAAGCTGTCATCAAAGAACCAGCTTATAAGATATTAATGGGTTTTGAAAAGCCGTGGTGGAAAGAATTGGGTATTGACTCTGGTCACTCGATTACCGATTTACCGATGCGACAATGTTATTATTTTGGAACAGATCCAGAAAATGATAATTCGATGTTATTGGGAAGCTATGGCGATATGAATAATGAAACCTTTTGGAAAGCATTATCAGATGACACGGTATTGTTTGAGGTTAAAAATAACAAGCATGCCTCTCTGGATGAGCTGAAGGAACTCAATGATGTACAGGCTACAAAATTAATGGTTGATGAATTGATGAATCAATTGAGAGAAGTTCACGGAGATACGGTTACGATACCCGATCCTTATGTAACCTGGTTTAAAGATTGGACAGATGAGCCTTTTGGTGCTGGTTATCACGCCTGGAAGTCAGGGTATGATGTCGGTAAGGTAATGCAATATATGCGGCAACCTGTGGATACGGAACGGATACATATTTGTGGAGAAGCCTATTCGGATCAACAAGGTTGGGTAGAAGGTGCATTCTGTGAAGCAGAAAAAATGCTACAGAAACATTTTCATCTAGATTGGCCAAATTGGTTAGACCCTGACTATTATCTAGGGTGGTAAGCTAGACAGAGTATCCTCAAAGTAGTTTAAAACTAATTTAAGAGTAGTGTGGAATAATAAAAAGCTCGGAAGTGACTCCCGAGCTTTTTTAGTTTTATGTTCTTTACTAAAAAGCTTTTTATAGCCCCATTTGATTAATTCAAACCTCCAACACAAACTTTTTCCTTTACCCAATTATCTATGCCAGTATCTTCATCTGTTACATGTGTATATACATAATGACAGCATTTACCACCTGTTTCTTCTTCAATACAAACAGAGGTCAAATCTACACCACCCTTAATTTGTTTTTGTTCTGCTCGGCTAAGTGCTTTACCTAATTCTAATAATGATTTGTTCATAACTAAATATTTAAAAATTATTAATACTCTTGATTGTTCTAAGATCGCTAAGTAGTATGTCTATTGACATGTAATCCATTCTTATGTATTTTTCAATACTTTACCAAATCACTTGTATAAATGACACAAATGACTTTCTCATTAAACTATGATGCGCTTTACAATTACTTACCAATCTTGAGCGTTACTTTAATCAGCTAGTAATGAATCACTAGCAAAATCTGAAATTTCTTGAGAAGTTAAAACTGCTGAAAAAATAGCTAAGTCATCAATAAAAGAAGTAAGAACATCTGCTCCATTATTACCTACACAAACATTTCCTCCTATTTCTAAAGGAGCAGTATTAGAAATATCTAAATCCATACTCACAGATTGCCAGTCCACTTCTTCCTTCAAAACACCGTCAAAATATAGTTGTGTCGTTTTGGCCTCATTATTTGCAATACTTACCACGTGGATCCAGGTATCTTTTTCAATTCCTGTGGTTGATATATTAGCATTACCTCCATCTGCTTGTCTAATTTCTAATATAAAAGTATTAAGTGTTGGATCGATAGTAGTTTTATCTACATACTGAAAATTAAAGAAGTTGGATAGATTACATATCTCTCGTGTTCCAAAAATATAACGTGCTTTACCAACAACATCATCTGCAACGGCATCTCCGTCAATGAATAACCAGAAGCTAGTTGAAAAGGAGCCAGCGCCTAGCGGAAAGTCTTCTGTTGTAAAACGTTGCTCTGCTTGTCCCGTGATGCTATAAGCCTCTAATGGATTACCATTTCTATCGGTAACATAAGTAGGGGTTGTAGCATTTCCATCGACTTGACTAGTAGAAACATCAGCTAAGGAGCCTTCAAAAGTGTAATAAGCTAATAAGTTCTCATTGTCTAAAGGAGTTAAAGCTGGAGTAGGCACTGATTCATCATCATTAGAACAGCTCAAAAATACTAAAGTGGTTAGTAATACAATTAATCCTGTTTTTGTGTACTTAAAATTCATTTTTTTTTTTAATTAATACATTAAAATTGAACCTTTCATCTTTTTAGTCCAACGAAATACTTTCCCCAAAACCAATAATTCGTAGATGGTTGACTAAAATGAATTATAGCTCAATTATGTGGTTTTACGGTATAAATGTACTTAGAGAAAGAGCAGTGTAAAACTGAGAATATATATCTGAGGTGTATCAATAAATATTCGTGTAACTTTATAAGAGAAGTGTTGCAAACAATACTTTTCGGAACTAGTCGCCTTTGCGATTGAAGTGCTGAGCTATATCGAGGTAACTGGTCCAAATTATTAATTCATACTGTACCCTCTGTTTGTATCTGAATTCTATCAAATTAAAAATTGAAATTACAAAAACTTCCGACTATGCGGCAAGCAAACTTAAAACAGAATGCTTCTTTAAGTCAAGAACCCAAAGCCGTACAAAGTGAAATTTGAGAATATTTAAGTCAAAAAAAGCTCCCTTAGGAAGCTTTATTTATTAGACATTTACTGTTGTACGTTTTTGTTTCGTTTTAAATAACTTATGGTGAGGTACACCTTCTATAAAATATTCGTCACTGTTAAGGAATTTGGTAAACAATTGTTCATTCATCGCTATGGGAACTGACAAATTAGGGTACTTTAAAAAATACTTCTCATTCTTTACTTCTACTAATCTTAATTTGATGGGTTTACTCATAACAACATTACTTTAAAAATTAATAGTATTTTAAAATAGTCAAAAAAAATACCAAATCAAAAAAGTTAAACAAAGGCGTTTATAACTGTCAATTTTTCAGCCTTAATTGATGTTTTGAGTGAAGTATTTTCCATATTTTTGGGTAAAACTAGTTTATGAAAAAGCTTATTCTTTTAGGAGTCCTTGGTGTACTTGTATCGTGTAATTCTGAACCCAAAAAGAAAAAATACGACACAGAAGAAACTAAAGAAATTAGAAATCCTGAAATTATAGATAGAAAAGAGGATATGGTGTCCACCCCTGAGGCTATTGCAAATGCCCACGGATATGCTGATTGGAAAGATGTAATCGAAGTAGCCTTCACTTTTAACGTAGATAGAGATTCCACTCATTTTGAGAGAAGCTGGAAGTGGTACCCTAAAAAAAACAGCGTAACTGCAATTACCGTTGATAGTACAGAAACCACTTCTACCTATACCTACAATCGAAACGATATGGATAGCACGGCTATAGCTAAGGATAGGGGCTTTATCAACGACAAGTATTGGTTGTTTGCACCCTTGCAATTAGTATGGGATCAGAACAATTACAAAGCTGAAGTTAGTGTATCTGAAACTGCGCCCATAAGCCAGAAAAAAATGCAAAAACTCACCATAGTATATGATAATGATGGAGGATATACTCCGGGAGATGCTTACGATTTCTATTTTGAAGGAGATTTCAAAATAAAAGAATGGGTGTACAGGGCAAAAAATCAAGATAAACCCAGTATGATCACCACCTTTGAAGACTACAAATCCTATAATGGGTTAAAATTGCCTACCATGCATACTGTAAAAGATGCTGATACAAAACTATACTTTACGGATGTGGAAATAAGTAAAGAGTAAGTTATTGAACGCTTTTGGTTGCTATTACCATCTAAATTTGTAGAAAAAGGGGACACCCTTTACTTATTCTTTTGCAAAATACCTTGTTTTAAGATTTGACCAAAGGTATACATGTCCTCATACGAACAATAAAACGGTGCTGGTGCCAGTCTAATTACATTTGGCTCACGCCAGTCTGTGATGACTCCTTGTTTCATCAGATAATCAAATAACTGTCGCCCTTCACCGTGCAAAAACACGGATAATTGTGTACCTCTTTCTTCTTGTGATGCAGGTGTTATAACCTCGAAGGTACTTTCCACTTCTTTATCAATTTCTTGTAGAACAAACTCTAGATAGGCCACAATTTGATTTCGCTTTTCTATAAGCGCTGGCATACCTACTTCATCAAAGAATTGTAAGGATGCCAAATAAGGTGCCAGGGCTAAAATTGGAGCATTACTTAATTGCCAAGCATCTGCATCCGGCATAGGTTCAAATTCTGGCTTCATCAAAAATCGATCGTCTTTATTCGTACCCCACCAACCTTCAAACCTTGGAATGTCTTTGACCCCATGAAATCGTTCATTAATAAAGCAACCCGAAGCATTTCCGGGTCCTGAATTCATGTATTTATAACTGCACCAGGCTGCAAAATCTACATCCCAATCGTGTAATTCTAATGCGATATTACCCGCAGCATGAGCCAGGTCCCACCCCACAAAAGCACCGATATCATGACCCGCTTGAGTTATCGTTTTCATATCAAAAACCTGTCCGCTATAGTAATTTACCCCTCCTATTAAAATCAATGCACACTCCTCACCTACTTCAGCGATTGTTTGTAAAATATCTTCTTGTCTGAAATGATGCTCACCATCTCGCTTTTTGAGTTCGACTATGGCTTCCGCAGGATCATATCCGTGAAAACGAACTTGACTTTTAATCATATATTGATCACTAGGAAATGCTTTTTCTTCGCAAATAATTTTAAACCGCTTACCTTCAGGTCTATAAAAAGAAACCATCAATAAATGCAGGTTAACCGTCAAAGTATTCATCACTGTAACCTCCGAGGGTTTAGCGCCTACAATCTTAGCCAGTGGAGCGGCTAGTCGCTCGTGATAGTCCCACCAAGGTTTATCGGCATAAAAATGCCCCTCTACTGCCAATTCTGCCCAGTCTTTCATTATTTCATCCACATAGCTAGCTGCATTTTTGGGTTGAAGTCCTAAAGAATTTCCAGTAAAATAAATAACCTCTTTCCCGTTTACTTTGGGAAAAATGAATTGATTTCGGTATTCTCTTAATGGGTCCTCTTGATCTAACTGCTGTGCAAAATTGAGGGTATTCTCAAATTTCATAACCTTGATTTTTTTCAAAAATAAAGATTACAATCTATTCTCCGATACAGATAAGCAGTAAAGTTTTTTTAGCTTTGCACAAAAGATACATTCATGCATTTTTTACCTGAAGAATTGGATCAATACATTGTGCAGCACTCAGCAAAAGAACCAGAATTATTGCAACAGCTTACTAGAGAAACTTATCAAAAAATCTTACAACCTCGTATGCTAAGTGGCGCCTATCAAGGTCGTGTGTTGAGTATGATATCCAAACTGATTCAACCCAAATCTATCTTAGAAATAGGAACTTATACGGGCTACTCTGCCCTATGCCTTGCAGAAGGCTTAACAACAACCGGGCAATTGCATACTATTGATTGTAATGAAGAGCTTGAAAGTTTTCAACGAAAATATTTTGACCGTTCTGCATATGCAGATCGCATCGTGCAACATATAGGGGATGCTATAGAGATTATACCTACCCTAGATCGAAATTTTGACCTGGTTTTTATTGATGCTGACAAACCGAATTACCCCAATTATTTTGAACTAATTATTGATAAAATGAATACTGGAGGTATTATTTTGTCGGATAATGTACTATGGAGTGGTAAAATCATTGAGACCGTAAAAGAAGATGATCTCTCCACAAAAGCGCTTTTAAGGTATAATCAATTGTTGGTAGAAGATAATAGAATAGAAACTGTACTATTACCTATCAGAGATGGCCTAACGATCAGTAGGGTAAAGTAAAAAAGAGATGAAGTACTACACCTCATCTCTTTTTACACTTTAACTACAATTTTAAAGCTATATTGTTTTATTGAACTGCTTTGAGTGCATTAATATTACCATAACCAAACTTACTACTTCGGTTAGGATAAAATTCTCCAGATCTTTTCAATTTTTCTAAAACCTGATTCCTTGACATATTAGGATTTCTAGACCAAACTAAAGCAGCAATGCCAGCAGTCATTGCTGTTGCTACTGAAGATCCACTTACATAATCTCTTTGTCCTCCATTAAATCCTAACACTGGTACATTTCTACTTGAATTTCCTGCACGTTGCATTACAATCGTGAAGTCGATTTTGTTACCATCATGACAAATATCACAACGGTTATATCCATTATCCTTAATACCGGTAACGGCTACAGTTTCACTCATACTTGCTGGAAAAATAACTCCGTACCAATTGGTAAATGAGGTTGAAGTACCACCTGCTGCAATTAGCATCTTTCCTCTGCTATACGCATAACGAACAGCGTCTTTGACATTACCAATGGACCAAGGATAACCAATAGACATAGAAATAACTTTAACATCACCTCTATTACCAAGCGCTTTTAAAGCATTACTTACACCCTTGCGCTCATGATAGTCATTAAGCACCACATCAGCAGTACCGCGATACGATACTAAATTACAGTTATACGCTACACCTACTGGCATAAAATCATTATTTCTTGGTGCAGCAATAGCTGCCGCCATAGAAGTACCGTGACCACATCGATCATTTGGACCGTCTACATTATTAGACCACCACCAAGGAGAGTCTATATAAGTACCAAAACGTTGTACAGATCTACCTGAGGAGAAACCATCGTTAAATGAACTACCTAATAGGTTTTGACCTGTAGATAATCCCGTATCAATTAAACCAACTGTGATACCTGCACCTGTACTATAGTTCCAAGCTTCTGTGATTTTATGGATATCAAAATTCCAAGGCAACCAGGAGTTAGGGCTAATTACGCGGTAATCGTTACTATTAACGTTAGCACCATTTTGATCACAACCTAGTTTACTTTTTTCCGCTACAGGTTCTAAGTAAAGATTATAACCTATTGGTTCTAAATAACGAACCTTTTCCGTTTTTTGTAGCGTCTCTATAGTTTCAAGACTGGTAACTCGTGTATCAATAACATTTAAGATATCATCATCAGATACGACCATATCTTGCTTTTTGGTATTTTCTAAGGTAGCGATTATAGAAAAGATATTTTCTTTGGCATTAAGTAACTCAGCGGATTTTTGTACGGCAAAACTTTGCCCTTCTTCACCATATCCAATACTTAGTACTTCACCACCGTGTACAGTAGCAGACCAAAGCACATTCGCCGGAGCTTCTGTCCAATTTACATCTCCAGTTGTTTTTAGTTCATTTTCAATAAACTGATTTACTTCTTTCACAGAAAGTAATTTTTGCGCATCTAAGATCTCAGCATTACCATCTACAATTTCATCGGGGTTTTCTTTGGAACAGGAGTAAATCACTAGTAGTCCCAATAACAGGAAAGCAACTTTTTTCATTTTAGTATAAATTAAGAGTTTGTGTGTGTATTTACAAGGAGTTGTCAAATCCTCAATAAAGCTTCGTTTTTAAGCTTTATACAATTACATTGCTAATATATTAAAAATTACGCAAAATATACAAGCTAATTTTATCATATTCACAGTTAAAAAGAAGAAACTATGCTTGCATAAGACAAAAAAACAAGTAAAATCCTTGTAAACCAATAGGATTTACAGGGCGTATAGAAATTCTATAAAAAATGCAGATATTTTTTGAGAAAAATGTAATCTTATAGGATTTGTGTAGTGATATCCTATGTAGACATAGTGAAGTATAGAAAAATAAACTTAAAACTTGCGCTTGATAGAACCTGTAGCGTCATCTATATCCTCTTTTACTTTATCAATTTCTTTTTTGATATCAGAGGTTAATGAGTCTGTCATTTTGGAATCGATCCCTGTTTTTTCGGCGCTTTTGGTTATCTCGGATTTGATGTCATTTGTAGCATCCTTGACAATACGCATACCTTTTCCTAATCCCCTGGCGATTTCAGGAATTTTGTCTGCACCAAAAACCATCACCAATATGAATACGATAAAGGCGATTTCGGTTCCGCTTATAAATAAAGGTAGTGTTATCATTCGGGTACAAATATAACGAATCCAAAAACAAAAACCATCCTAATTTTATTAGGATGGTTTTAAAAAATTTATTGTAACAGGCTTTCTTATTCGCCTTTTATCTTGTCCTTGAATTTATCAAATTCACCAAGTTTTTTGCGCTTAGGCCAGCTATTATTAGAAGTATCAATATCTGCTGTTTCTTGATTTGGATCTACCGTGATCTTGGTAATCGCCTTATCCGTTGGGATAGCTCTTTTAACTTCATCATCATTTTTTCTCCAAATCTCTGCTGGATAAGTAACTGTTTCTGTAGATCCATCTTCATAGGTATACTCAACAATCAATGGCATTACTAGCCCTCCTGGTTTTTCGAAAGTAACCTCATAGAAGTATTTTGGATTTTTCATTTCTTTTGCTTCCTGAATTGAAAAATTATCCATTAAATACTCTTTTAAGGTTTTAGTATCTTCAATGATACTGCCCTTTTTCTTCATTTCTGTATATTCCTCACTGCCTTCTTCCACCATAAATACTAATGGCCCAAAATCCTCAATTGAAGCCCCTCTTGCCGCGGCAAAGTCCTTAGCTCTTTGGTTAGGCTCTTTAGAAACAACATACTTCGTTACATCCGTAACTCCCATATCTGTATAATCTGTTGTGTAGAACCATCCTCTCCAAAACCAGTCGAGATCAACTGCAGATGCATCTTCCATGGTTCTAAAGAAATCTTCGGGTGTAGGATGCTTAAACATCCATCGCTGTGAGTAGGTTCTAAAAGAGTAGTCAAATAATTCTCGACCCATAACGGTTTCGCGAAGGATATTCAATCCTGTAGCAGGTTTAGCATAGGCATTTGCTCCAAACTGATGTATGTTATTGGATTGTGTCATAATAGGAGACAAAAATTCTTGATTTCCGCTCATATAAGGGACAATTTTATCCGCAGGTCCTCTACGAGATGGATATTTCTTTAAGGGAGCAATAGCATCTGGATACCACTCTCCAAAATCTTGCTCTGCAACATATTGCACAAAGGTATTTAAACCTTCGTCCATCCAAGTCCATTGGCGTTCATCACTGTTTACAATCATTGGAAAAAAGTTATGACCTACCTCGTGTATAATTACACTCATCATTCCATACTTTACTCTATCACTGTATGTACCATCCTCATTAGGACGACCATAATTCCAACAGATCATTGGATATTCCATCCCTTGATTTTTGGCGTGTACTGATATGGCCTTGTGGTATGGATAATCAAAGGTCATTCTGCTGTACGACTTTAATGTACTCGCTACTACTTTTGTTGACCAATCCTCCCATAACGGATTTCCTTCTTTAGGATACATAGAAACTGCCATCACATCCTTACCACCAACTTTAACTGCCATCATATCCCAGATAAACCTTCTAGACGTAGCAAAACCGAAATCTCTAACCATTTCTGCTTTAAAACTCCAGGTCTTTTTATCCTTTGCAAAAGATTTTTCTTTTGCTTCCGCTTCTTTCTGGGTTACGATTACCACAGGCTCGTCATATGATTTTTTAGCTTTTTCATAACGCTTCATCATATCTTTGGTAAACACATCCTTACGGTTCACTAGCATACCAGTTGCATCAAGGATATGATCTGCAGGCACCGTAATATTTACGTCAAAATTACCAAAAGGAAGGGCGAACTCGCCTCTACCCCAAAATTGATGATTTTGCCATCCTTCAACATCATTATAAACTGCCATTCTTGGATAAAACTGAGCAATTACATATGCTCTGTTACCATCTTCGAACTCTTCATATCCTGATCTTCCTCTTCCATTAACATGATCATTAATGTTATACCACCAATCAATTGAAAAAACAAACTTATTACCCGGCTGCAATGGTTTAGGCATCTCAACACGCATCATCGTTCTATTGATCGTATGTGGCAGAGCACTACCAGCTTCATCCTTAACCGCCGTAATATTAAAACCACCATCAAAGGGTTCTGCTAAATATTTTGAAACAAACTGAGAAGGCTGTGCAGCGATATCTACGCCTGATGGCTCTATCAATGGTGATTTAGAGTCCTTGGCTCTCACGTTTTGATCTAATTGAACCCATAAAAACTCTAAAACATCAGGTGAATTATTGGTATACGTAATGGTTTCTTTACCGTAGATCTTTTTATTCTCATCATCAAGCTCAATATCCATTTTATAGTCAGCCTGCTGCTGATAATAGGCCGGTCCCGGCGCACCAGATCCGGTTCTAAACATATTAGGTGTAGCAAACTCATCATACATCTGCTTAAACTTGTTCTCATTGGTATGACCTAACTCTCTTTCTGATTTAGCACCTTCTTGCTGTTGTGCATATCCGGTAACTCCGAATAACAAAAACGACATGGAAAACGCTATAACTATTTTCTTCATTTGTACTGTGATAATGTGTTATTTATAATAACTTGCAAAATAATTTTTTTTTAAAGTTTACGTGGTTTATTCACTAAACTTTAACATCCCAGAGCCGTTTCCACTTTCTAACATCAAGCTTTTGCGTTGTTCTCCTTTTTTCAAATGAACGATATTCTTTTGCTCTTCAAACAGGTCGGTTAAAATCAAGTTTTTTACTGTAATAGAATGCAACGCTTTGATATTTTTCACTTCCAGATAACAAATCATCATGTCTTCTTTATACTCCTTTCCTAAAAAAGTATAGTCCACCGGTGTTCCATTAACTTGAAGTTCAAATTTTTGACTAAAATAGTTTTCTACATAAGCATTCACTTTTTCTGACTCCTTAACGGGACTCAACACAATGGATTCATCATATCTTACCTGGATCAAATCTTCGATATCATCAATAAAAATTCTACTAATAATCTGCAAAGATTCTTCCTCAGCATCATACTCTATCTGTGTAACACTTACATAAAACTTATGGAGTACAGTAAAAGAGGTAAATAAGGTAACTAATACTATTAAAGAACCTCCCCATCCTAATTTTTTCATATTCGTAACGATCTTTTATTTACAAGCATCCAAAACTATTCCAATTATTTATAATCTGAATTATAATTGTTTATGTTTTTTATATGCCAAGGCTTTTTCTTCAAAAAAAAGAAGTAAATCTAAAGTGGCAGCAGGCTGCAGTAATTTTTCAAACTCTTGATCTTCTGAACTGTAATAAATAAAATCAGCGATCAGTTCCTCGGGAATCCCTAACTCTTCAATAAAAAATTGTGTGGCAAATGAAGTCCTACCCTTTTCTATTGTTTTTTCATAGCGGCTTATCGCCTTATGTTTTTTGAGCTTTTTAATTTTACCAGATATTGTATTGATAATAAAATCGACCGATAATGCACCGTTAGATGAAGCTGCAGTATAGAGTCTTCGTTCTTCGGGTGTGGGTTGTTCTATATCTCGAAAGGGAAGCCCTAGGGTCCTATTATTTACAAAAGGTTTAATTTCAACAATCTTAACATCATTTGCAATAACACCTGATAAGGTCGTAGAACTAATATTCACAACAGGTAATTGCTCTACTATGGGATCTAACAAAATTTCTTGGCTATGATTTAAATGATTTGCGTTGACCACCAAAGTCTTTACCTCATATTGAACTGAGGAAAACACAATAGTATCACTGATACCGGCAACAATTTTAAATCGTCCTTCATCATTATTGGTTACCCCAACTTTTTTAGTATAATTCACGATATTAATTGCATATCCTTGCAAAGAATCCGCTATGATTAATCCCTCAAAAAAATCTGATTGAGCTGTACAGCACGTAGTAATCATTAAGGCGGCAACAGTGATTAAGATTTTTTGCATTGAAATAAATATTCTTGCTATTAACTATGTGCAAAGACTGTTATTCAATACAACTATTACAACTTATTGCTGCTGGCTTCTATATTGTTTACTTTGATAAACTAAAAACTCTAACAGATCTAGCTCCCTGCCTTCGTTGAAAAAAGAAGCATCCAAGCCTCTTTCTTCTACATAAAATATAAAGTCATTAATCTCTTTTTCTTCTAAAAGCAGAACGTCGCTAAAAAATTCATTGGTATATACATTGCGCATTTTAACGTCTAGATCTTTTAGTTTTTTATCCTCATTATCTTTTCGTTTACTGAAGGCTAATTTGAAAAGGTTCACAAAGTTCAAACCATTAATCATTCGATCTTCCAAAAAGACTGTATTCTCAACAGGAGATTGAGAATCGGGTTTAAAATCATAGTTAGCATCATTAATTCTACCTCTGGTTTCATTGATCACTTCATTCAATCCACTACTACCAGCTATTTTTACCTTTTTCACATCTACTTTAACATTACCAGATAAGTCGTAGGGTCGGACAATTACTTCTTCTAAGGTATTTACCGTTTCATTTAATATAATAGATAACCGCTTGGAGTCAATAATCCCTTGATCTACCAAAACGGAAAATTTTTGAAACTGCATAGCTACTACTTCAATTCGGTCCCCTATACCCGCTACTATCTTAAACTCTCCCTTTCGATTGGTTATCGTTCCTTTATTAGTAGCTCTATTGTAAACAACAATACCCTCTACATCTTCGTCTAATGCAGCCTTAACTACACCATTTACTGGCACACGAGTTGTGATCTGACCGTAGCTAAAAGTGATTAGTAATGAAAAAATAAATATTAGTAAATGTTTGCCCATTTTTTTTAAGATTAATATACTATAATTTTTAATGCTCCATAAAGATTTCTTTATAAGAAAACGTTAAACTAACTTTACACCAAAATACAAATTCTTAAGAATCCTAATTCCCACCAAAATGAAAAACTGTGTAATTGCCAGTACCTCTACACTTTACGGTCAAGAATCGTTAACATACCTCTTGGACACCATAAGTGAATTGTATATGGATTGCAAGCAAGTTCTTTTTATACCTTATGCTAGACCTGGCGGTATTTCACACGATGAGTATACCCAACGTATGCAACGTATTTTTAAAAAAATAGGTAAAAAGGTGATCGGCTCGCACACTTTTGAATCGCCAGAAAAAGCATTGCAGCAAACGGAAGGAATCTACACAGGTGGCGGTAACACTTTTCTTTTAGTAGATCAACTCTATCGCACTCATACCATGCAAGTTTTGGCGGAAGCTATTAACCAGGGCAAACCTTATCTAGGTACAAGTGCTGGTAGCAATATATGTGGACTAACAATGCAAACCACTAACGATATGCCTATCGTATATCCTCCCAGCTTTAAAACGCTAGGTATTCTACCGTTTAATATCAATCCCCACTACCTGGATCCCAATCCCAACTCTAAACACAAAGGCGAAACTAGGGCAACAAGAATAAAAGAATTTCATACCTTAAATCCTCAGCCTGTCGTTGGACTACGAGAAGGAAGCTGGCTACGTTTAAAAAACAACTCGATTATATTAGAAGGAGAATTAACTGCTAGAGTATTTACTAAACATAAAGAGCCCTATGAGATTTCACCGAATAGTTCACTCTCAGATTTGAATTAATTATGGATTATCATTTAATACTCCAAACCATAAAAAACGAAATTCAATCCTTAGCCTCTACTGGGACAGTGGCAACCTATATTCCAGAGCTTGCCAAAGTTCCTCCTAATAAATTTGGCATGCATATCAATTGTATGTCAAATGGAACGCATAGCTTTGGCGATAGTGACGAACGCTTTTCGATTCAAAGTATTTCCAAGGTGTTTTCTTTGACCCTTGCGATGACGCTAATGGGCGATGAACTTTTTGACCGTGTGGATGTAGAACCCTCAGGCGATCCATTTAACTCCTTATTTCAGCTTGAACATGAAGAGGGTATTCCAAGAAATCCTTTCATCAATGCTGGAGCTTTGGTGATCTCAGATATTTTAATCTCAAAATTGAAACATCCTAAAAAAGAGTTCTTAGCCTTTGTAAGAAAACTAGCTAAGGACAAAAGCATTACCATTGACCAAAATGTATTTGATTCGGAGCTAGAGCATATTTATAGAAATGCAGCGCTGATAAACCTGATGAAGTCTTTTGGAAATATTGAAAATGACATTGAAGAGGTTTTAGATCTATATGTCTACCAATGCGCTATAGCCATGAGCTGTGCTGAACTCTCTAAAGCCTTTGAAATATATGCCAACTCGGGTAGCTTTTTTAATTCTGAAGAACAACTCATTACTTCAAGAAAAACAAAAAGAATTAATGCCATTATGCAAACCTGTGGTTTTTATGATGAAGCTGGTGAATTTAGCTTTAGAGTAGGCCTGCCAGGTAAGAGTGGTGTTGGTGGCGGCATTGTTGCGGTACATCCGGGTCAATATACGGTAGCTGTATGGAGTCCACCATTGAATCCTAGAGGTAACTCGGAACTGGGAATGTATGCGTTGGAACGGCTTACAACACTTACAGGGTTATCGATATTTTGATCTTTCTTAAAAACCAATATTTAATATTTATCGTACATATGGATAAATACTAAAGGTAAAAGTGTTAAAGTAATTAGAAAATAATAAGTCCACCAGTTGTGATGAACTGTTACTGAGCGGAAGAAAGGTTTCACCTCGACTGCGCTCGGTACAGGCTTCTCACCCGGTATATGCATTGAAATAAAATTTCTAGAAACAAAAAAACCCATCAGTATAGATGAGCTTTTATTGAGTGGGAAACCGGGTTCACCTCGACTATGCTCGGTACAGGCTTCTCACCCGGTATATGCATTGAAATAAAATTTCTAGAAACAAAAAAACCCATCAGTATAGATGAGCTTTTATTGAGCGGGAGACCGGGTTCACCTCGACTACGCTCGGTACAGGCTTCTCACCCGGTATATGCATTGAAATAAAATTTCTAGAAACAAAAAAACCCATCGGCACCGATAAGTTTTTGTAGAGCGGGAGACCGGGTTCGAACCGGCGACATTCAGCTTGGAAGGCTGACGCTCTACCAACTGAGCTACTCCCGCTTTTGTGGTAGGAGGACAAAAATAAATCATTTAATTGAATTACAAAATTAAAAGACCTAAAAAAATAAATGCTTTTTTACGGAAAAACCGTAGTCTAAAAACAAGAAAAACAGTTTTTTATCGCAGTAAAAGAGTGTTTTATCGATTATATTTAGTACATTTGTTAACAATTTACCAAAAATTAGTTTCTTTGGTAAGTTTTTTATTATAAGAGATATAGAAATTTAAAATATATTGTTGCCCTAAAATAATAACCTGCTTATGAAAATAAAAATTACTCTACTTGTATTTTTATTATTAGGAATATCTCACGCCTTTGCGCAAGTAAAGATTGGTGACGATCCCAATAGTATTGACGCTGCTTCTTTGTTAGAGCTGCAAAGTGCGGATAAAGTATTTGTATTAACTCGAGTTACGAATACACAGATGAATGCAATAACTCCACTAGCTGGAGCTATGGCATACAACACAGAGCAAAACTGTGTATTTCAATATGATGGCACTGCTTGGCAATCGCTTTGTGGCTCCGGTAACACTAACGAAACCTTAACTTTTGTCGTAGATAATAATGATGGTTCTTTTAGTTACACCAACGAGGACAATGTGGTTGTCACCATCAATAAAGCCCAGTTGACTAATAACGGTGATGGCACCTACACTTTTGACAATGGGAATACCACCTCGGGCCCTATCACTTTTGTAGGAACCGATAACCAAACCGTAGACCAGTTTGCCTTTGACAATACAACTAATCAGTTATCTATATCCTTAGAAAACGATGCAGTTGCTCCGCTTAGCGTAGACTTATCTGCACTACAGGACGGAACAGGTACTGATGACCAGAACCTTACTAGCGCAACTATCGATGCTAGCAATATATTAACTATAGCTATCGAAAACGGTGATCCAGTAACTGTAGACCTATCTGCATTCTTAGATGATACCGACGATCAAAACCTTACTAGCGCAACTGTAGATGCTAGTAATATACTCACTATCGCTATACAAGATGGTGACCCGGTAACAGTTGACCTATCTGCATTCTTAGACAATACAGATGATCAGACCGTAGACCAGTTTGCCTTTGACAATACAACTAATCAGTTATCTATATCCTTAGAAAACGATGCAGTTGCTCCGCTTAGCGTAGACTTATCTGCA
>NZ_SGXE01000005.1:94939-183776 GCF_004216895.1 Aquimarina brevivitae
GACAATACAGATGATCAGACCGTAGACCAGTTTGCTTTAGACAACACAACTAATCAGTTATCTATATCCTTAGAAAACGATGCAGTTGCTCCGCTTACGGTAGATTTATCAGCTTATCTGGATAACACCGACGAACAAAACACCTCAGAAGTTTTGGTTACTGGTAGTACAGATACCAATGGAGATACTGTGATTGACGAAAATGATACGATTACCCTTGATGTTGATGGAGACAGTGTGGTAGAAACGAACGTTCAACAAGCCTTAGAAGCTGTTGCTCCTATCACCTCTAAAGCGGCAAGAATTTTCTATCCGCCATCCATAGCTATTGATGCGTCGACAACGGGTACGAACAGGTCAGTCAATTTGTATAACGAATATCTAAATCAATTCTCATTAGCTAATGCAGCAACGTCCGCATCTAGTGCAGGTGCTCCAGGAGCGATACCCACTTATGCAGCCAATGAATTGTATTATTATGTAACCTATTATGATCCAACTGTATTTGCTAACGTAAGTATTGATGCCAGTGGAGTTATGACCTATGATATCATCGCCACTCCAGCGGATTACAATTCACTTATTAATGTAGTATTTGTAGTTAGATAAATTGGGCGATATGATAAAAAACACAAAACATATTCTGGGTACTATGCTACTCATAGCGCTTTGCGCTATGAGTGGGTATAGCCAGGACACTTTTAGAGATAATTTCAATACGGTTTCTTATAGTAATAATAACGGAACTCAAACTTTTTCTTCCAATTGGGTAGAAATTAATGAAACTACAAACCCAAATGGAGGTAATATTAGAATTGATCAGAATTGGCTGCGCTTTAGAGGTTTAAATGATCGTTCCATTAGCAGGGGACTCAATCTTTCTGCGTATAATTATGTAGTGTTAACTTTAGATTATGCAAGAACAAATGGGGATGAAATCTTGGACATACAACTTTGGAACAATAATACCAGTAGTTATGAAACAATAGCATCCACAGGTGCTGGTACTGGCTCTATAAGCTATATATTAAGCCCAGAATACATATCAACAAATTCAAGTATACAGATTGTAACAGGATCTGGTACTTGGAATAACCCAGAAACAGTGTACTTAGATAATATCACTTTTTCTGCGACAACTGATTATGTGATTAATGATGGGGTCACGGCTACCACCTGTGGAGGAGCATTCCTGGATACGGGTTTTGAATCTGGTAATTATCAAAACAACGAATCCATTACGTATACCATTTGTCCGGATACTCCAGGAACCTATATAGACCTTAACTTTACGTCTTTTGATGTAGAGACTTTTTATGATGGGCTATCCATTTATCAAGGTAACGACACTTCAACATTAATAGATCGCTATGATAATGGAAATATTCCTGGTCGAATTATTTCTAGTGACCCATCAGGATGTTTAACCTTTCAGTTTGCTTCAGATGGATCGGTTACTGGTTCGGGATGGGAAGCTGCTATTTCTTGTAACAATTCGATTATAACCATTAATGATATTTCGGTTAATGAAAGTGACGGAAGTGCCAATCTAACCGTAACTTACAACGGAGTATCTACAACTCCATTTAGCGTAGATTTTACGACAGCAGACAATACAGCTTTCGCAGCGGCCGATTACACCACCACTAACGGAACACTTAATTTTACTGGTACACCCTCAGAAACAAGAACTATAACGATTCCAATTATAAATGACACCTTTTTAGAAAGTGATGAAACCTTTTTTGTAAATCTTTCGAACCTATCGGGAAGTAGCACAACTATAGCTGATAACCAAGGAATTGTTACTATTAATGATGACCCTGGTGATACCCCGATTCCGGTAAACGAGCCTTTAACGCTTTTTGAACAGTTCAATGGTTATATAGATTATACCACCGCAGGAGGAACATTAAGAACTAGTTCCACCAATCCGTGTGCGATTACGACTACTTCATCCGCTAGTCTAACTGCCGCCATTCCCAATACGGCTACCATAGAAAAAGCCTATTTATTATGGTCACATTCTGGTGCAAACCCAGATAATGCAGTAACCTTTGAAGGACAAAGTGTGGTTGCAAACTGGATAAATGAAGCGACGGTTACCGTTGGTGGAGGATTGACTTTTTTTGGTATGGGTAGCGATGTAACAGATATTATAAATGCAATATCAGATCCTACTTCCAATGTTTTTGACTTTAGTGATCTAAACATTGATAATACCAATAACATCAATGATTATTGTACCACCTCTACGGTTTTAGGCGGATGGAGTTTGATGATTTTTTACTCGGATCCTTCCCTACCCGCCGCTAGTATCCGTATGTATCAAGGATTTGACCCACAGGCAGGTACTGCTTCATCGGGAGTTACTACTTCCTATACCTTAGATGGCTTTTTTGCTATTGGTGCAGCCGGAGCGAAAACTTCTGTACTCTCCTGGGAGGGTGATGAAGGATTGAATAATAGTGAATCACTAACCGTTACCACCGGTTCAGGAACTTTTTCCTTAGCTGGGGATGGAAACAACGATGGTTCATCGACTATCAATCCCTTTAACTCTACCATTTTTAATAACACCGCTACTCCGACGATAAATAATAGCAATGTATACGGTTTAGATTTTGACACCTATGATGTAGCTCCTTTTATCAGTACAGGAGACAACTCCTTAACCACTAATGTTGGGGTAGGTCAAGATTTAGTGATCCTTAATTCTGTTTTACTTAAAGTTCCCGGAAATTTAATTACAGGTACCGTTTTTGAAGATATTAATTATCCAGGTGGATCCGGAAGAGACCTTTCTACTTCTGCAGGAATTCCTATAGCCGGAGTGACCGTAGAATTATATGATAATACCAATACTCTTATAGAAACAACAACTACCGATACAGCAGGTCAATATTTATTCGGAGGTATGCCTAATGGAGATTACAATGTTCGAGTGGTGAATGGAACCGTAACATCTACCCGTGGTGGTGGTGCTTCGTGCTCCAATTGTATAGGAGTACAAACCTTTAGAGCAGCATATGTTGGGGGAAGTGTAACCGCAATAACTGATGAAGTTGGTGGTGCTACGCCATCCGCGGCAGACGTGGGCACTGGAACCTTTACTGGAGCGCAAAGCGTATCTCCCATTACGATAACCAATGATGGTGCAGTAGGTATTGACTTCGGATTTAACTTCAATACTATCGTAAACACTAACGCATCTGGTCAAGGGTCTTTAGAGCAATTTATCGTCAATGCCAACAACTTAGACCAAACCGGTCTGGATATTGAAGCGAATAGTATTTTTGACCCTGCCGCAGGTGAAGACGTATCTATCTTTATGATCCCAACCAGTAGTGACCCTCTTGGAAGAACTACGGATCCTAATTATAACGCAAGTGGCTATTTAGCCATCAATCAACCTAACGGAGATGAACTTTCTGTAATCACTGCTGACGGTACCCATATCGACGGAAGAACCCAAACCGCCTATAGCGGCGATACGAATAGCGGTACGATTGGCCAAGGCGGATCAAGTGTAGGGGTTGGCGGAACAACCTTACCCTCCTATAATTTACCAGAAATTCAACTATTTGGTGAACGTGGGGATGTGCTGCAGTTAGAAGGATCCAATACTGTTATTAGAGGTATTGCATTATATGCCGCTAATCGCACTGGTATACAGCAAAATGATGGTACAAATAATCTTATCATAGAAAATTTAATAGGTGTTGATGCTACAGGTAATGTAGGAGCCGTTCCATCCACCACCTATATCGATCAAGGAATCGAAGTGACCGACGGTAGTATTACCATAGATAGCAATTACATTGCCTCTAACTCGGACTATGGAGTTATTGTTGACGGTGGCACCAGTACGACCATACAAAATAATCATTTTATCAATAACGGATATAGAGCTTGTGAGTATAATGTATATCTATCGAATGGATCTGGTATCGTTATTCAGCAAAACCTTATTGAAAATTCAGAAGCTACTGGTATATTTGATGAAGTAGGTTATGTAACGATTGATGAAAACTCCATTACGGGATCAGGAGCTAATACCAATGGAGGATGTTCTGCACTAAGCGGCATACGATTAACAGAAAATAACACTGCTATAACAAACAACATCATATATGCTAATGCTGGAGCAGGTATAGTTTTAGAAGGAAATAATAAAAGTGGTAACCTGCTATCCCAAAACTCCATTTATGGTAATGGAACTACCACAGCTGCCCTTGGAATTGATTTAGCTAATGATGGAGTGACGTTGAACGATACCGGAGATGGAGACAATGGACCTAATGGCAGATTGAATTTCCCTGTATTTGAAGCTGTCACTGTTTCCGGTAACACCTTAAAACTTACAGGTTGGTCAAGACCTGGTGCTACCATAGAAATCTTTTTAACCGATATTAGTCAGGGTACCGCAACTGTAGGAGACAATCAATTAGGGCTAACCCAAGATTACGGCGAAGGACAAATCTTCTTAGGTACTGTGGTTGAGGGTAGTACAGATGACACCGACAATACCGTTTCTAACTATAATGATGCGGATGGAAACACAGACAATACGAATCGCTTTAATTTTAGTATTACCATACCTCCTTCTACGCTTTCTGTAGGAGATACGGTGACTGCAACGGCAACTATAGCTAATTCTACCTCAGAATTTGCTAATACCCACGCTATCGGGGCTGCTACAGTGATTACCAATAGAAAAATAACGTATAGAGTACGACCCGAGAACTAATTATAGTAAAGGATTAGATACGAAAGTTAAAAAAAGCTGGTGACTGAACTCACCAGCTTTTTTATGTTATTATTTGTAGTATTCCCTACAACAATTGTTGGTAAAAGCAAATGAGTGCGCTAAACAACTTACAATCAGTCCCTAAAATCGGTAAAATCAATAAATTTTAACTCTTAAAATTATGTTAATAGCGTTAATAAAATCTAAAATAGTGATATTTTTACAGCCTTAAACGTAAGAAAAAAGATAAGAATTCGACTGAATTTGTGTATTTCAACGATGCATAGATTCTCTTTATAGAAAAGTCAGAAAGTTTAATAGCATTTATAATTGTAATAGCTTTTTATTTAATACATTTACCCTCAGAGAATTACGGTTAAGCCGTAGTTAAGCCCCAAAACGTATGAAGAAATTATTACCCCTTTTTTTATTTGTATTCCCTTTTGCTGTGATTGCACAGCAAGCATTTCACAATTTCGGAAATATACAATTACACGACAATGCCCAAGTAGGATTCCACGCTGACATTATAAACGATGGCACACTTGATCAAAATGTCGGTTTTGCAGGACTATATAGCCAAGATAGATTAACTATATCCGGTACTAATGAGCCAAACTTCCACGATTTAGCGGTTCACGTAGAAAATGACCTATATTTAGAAGTAGGAGTTGGAATTACAAATTTTAAAGAATTTGGAAGAGGTCGTGTGATAACTCCAAGACAAAATCATGATATTGATCTTCATTATATAGAAGACACACCACATTTGGGTAGTGATGATGATAAATTCGTAGATGGTTACGCTACATATACAGGAGTATTAGATTTTACATTCCCTGTTGGAGACGACTTTAGATTACGTCCCGTAAAAATTGGAATTGAATCAGCATTTACACCGGTTAAAGCTGCTTACTTCTTTGAAGATCCTAATAGACCTACTCATTTTTCTACTAGTTTTGACACCTCACGTTTTGGTGCCTTATTATTTGGTGTAAGTCAGTTTGAATTTTGGGATGTAAATGGATCTTCAGCAATTAATGTTACCTTAACATGGGATGATAATAGTAACATACCAACTTTAGTTGATGATTTAGAAGATTTAAGAGTCGTTGGTTGGGATGATAATTTAAGACAATGGGTTAATTTAGGAAATACATCTTTTTCTGGTGATTTAAATAATGGTGAAATTACTTCTGATATTTTTGTACCTGATAATTATACGGTAATTACGTTTGGAACTTCTGATAATATCTTGGATGCAGATTTAGAAATTTTTACTGCAGTATCTCCTAATGGAGATGGTCTTAATGACTCTTTTACTATTCAAGGTTTAGCAAGATACCCAGAAAATGAGCTTTCCATATATAACCGCTGGGGAGTACTTGTATATAGCAGAGAGAACTATCACGAAGTACAGGGAACTTCCGAGGCATTTATTGGTATATCCGATGGTAGAGCAACAGTCGCTAAGGGTGAAATGTTACCTGTAGGTACTTATTTCTATGTTTTAAAACTTAAAGGGGAAAAAGACCGCTCCGGATATCTTTACATAAACCGATAACTAAACACAAGAGAATTAATCATTTAATTTATTAATACTTTTAATTTTTTGTTTCATTACGTGTACCTGATTGGTGGTAAAGCTTTTTCGTAAGTGTGGCTTTATGGTGCACATCAAGTTACCCTCTTCCATAGTATGACCTAATCCTAAAGTGTGCCCTATTTCGTGTGCTGTAGTACTTTCAAATACATGTTCGTCAGTAATTAATACACGTTGACCGTATCCCATACCCGCAATACCATATATATTCGCTCTTTTTATAACAAATACCGTAATACGACCCGGAGTATATAAGGTTTCGGTTTCGTTTAAGAACGTTTCTTGCTCCTCGTCTCTATTATCCGTAAAATCAGATAACTCCTCATTTTCCAATACAGATACATTACCTAAAGTAAATCCAATTTGATGTCTATGAAAATATTTTCCATTAAGATCAGCAATCAAACTCTGTTCGTTGAATTTGCCCGCCACATCATTGCTGTTTGGATTTTTAATATACACTATATCTATAGTCAGTTCAACATCCAACTTATCGCTAAAAACGGGTTCGATCGATAAAGGCTGATAATCATCCTCTGCTACGCAAGAAGATAAAAGTAAAACGGATAAAAGTAAAAATATAGTTCTCATATTGATTAGGTTTGTTCTTGTTTATTTACTTTAACATTTGATGTAAAATTGTCAACACCTACACTTGGTAGTTAAAATGTCAATTAGCGTTGTATATATTCATTTAAGAATAGCTACTTAAGCTTTGGGTGAAATATGAGAAGTAAAGTGAGAATTACTTATTTATGCTACTATGTTAATGAACGTTTCTTTATTAAGATAGAATAATAAAAGTGGGGTTTCGATCATTATTCTGGTACTAAATTACACATAAACAACCTTGCATATGTAAGGTTAAACCGTATTTTACTATGCACGCATAAGACAATAATTGCATTTTATCGATTTTATTTGCATTTCATCCTAATTTACTGGGTTTTACTGGGCTGTAAAAAGCAGTTTAAAAACCTATTAACTTTTCTTTAACTTTTAATTTAACATTTTTTAACATATTTTTTTAACCAAAATTTTGATAAATAATCGATACTTTTATGCCTTTACAACAAATTCCTAAAACCTTTAACATAATTTAAAAGATAAGTATGAAAGATAAAGCAGGTAAAGTACAAGATTTGATAGATAAAAAATTTTTAGAAGAGCGAAGTATCTTTCTTTGGGGACAAGTAGACGACAAAACTGCAAAGCACGTTGTAGACCGCTTAATGTATCTTGATATGCTTAATCACGAAGAAATCAAATTATATATTAACAGTCCTGGCGGATACGTAACTTCTGGATTTTCTATGTATGATACCATTAAAACTATAAAAAGTCCAGTTTCTACCATATGCACTGGCCTTGCCGCTTCTATGGGCTCTATTCTGCTTAGCGTGGGCGAAAAAGGAAAAAGATTCATTCAACCGCATGCCAAAGTAATGATTCACCAGCCTAGCGGTGGCGCAAGAGGTCAGGCTTCTAATATCGAAATCCAAGCTACCGAAATTTTAAAAACCAAAGAACTTAGCGCTAAAATACTCGCAGAAAATTGTGGCCAGGATTTTGAAAAAGTCATGAAAGATTTTAACCGGGACTATTGGATGGACGCCGAAGAATCAATTGCCTACGGCATCGTAGATGGTATTATTGAATAGGGACTAGTTATTTTATTTCTGTGATTACATATTATCGCCAGATAAAATAATTTTTTTCTTTATTGGTAGAATATTATCGTTATAGTTATAGAGCTTTCGTCTTATTGAATAGGTAGCGTGAGCTATCTTGGCATCCCGTTATTTGTCTTCCTATTGTTAGTCAGATAAATATCGTAACACTGCACTGCCACTGAGTTGTTAAGACGTGACTTGCAGCATACTTGTATATTTTTACATTACTATTTTAAAATTGATATTATTTATGTGCATGTTGTATGGATAAATGTGTAGTATTTGATACTTGCAATTGTCTTTTTATTCAACAGACAATTCTTGTCAGTTAATCAAAATGTTATGAATCGAAAAGATTTTATTACGCTAAATACGCTAGGACTAATAGGAGCTTCACTATTTCCCTTTACCCCTTTTACAGCATCCCAGGAATTCAGCTTAGCTGAATTGACAGGAAGAGGATCCAATAAAATAATTGGTGATACTTTTAAATTGCACAAAGAAGCTTATGAAGCGTTTAAAACGATGAAATCAGATGCTCAAAAAAGTGGAATACGTATCAAAGTAATATCAAGCTATAGAGATTACCAACATCAAAACAGGATCTGGACACGAAAATACAATCGATTTACGGGTCAGGGCTTATCGCCTAAAGAGAGTATCTATAAAATTATTGAATACTCAACCATACCCGGTACCTCAAGACACCATTGGGGTACAGATTTAGATATTGTAGATGGATCCAAACCCTTACCAAAAGACCCATTACTGGCAAAACATTTTGAAAAGAATGGTCCATATAATGACTTAAAGGTATGGATGAAAAACAATGGCGCCTCCTATGGCTTTCATTTAGTGTACACCGATGCTCCTAACCGTAAAGGTTTTAAGTACGAACCCTGGCATTTTTCCTATGCCCCACTAGCAATACCTATGCTACAGGCGTTTCAAAAAATCGATGTCGCCAAAGAACTACAAAAAATAAATCTAGTGGGTAGTAATCATTTTGACCAGGAGTTTATCAACCAGTATATCGCAGAAAACATTTTAGACATTAATCCATTTTTAATTAAAACCACATAGCCACATACTAAATACAGTCAAAAGATAGTTATCTATAGAACCCAAAATATATGATATGAACTATTCACTTAAACTTTTTCTGTTCGGTATACAATTTTTTTTGCTCTCCTCTTGCAACGAAGATGATAATAACACATCATTAATGAATCAACAAGTTGTTAATGAAACTGCGATTACGGTAGAAATATTAGATTTAATTAATGAACACAGAAACAGTATAGGACTTACTCCTCTGCAATCCAATACCACTGCCGTTGAATTGGCAATATCCCATTCGCAATATATGATCAACCAACAAGCTATAAGTCACGATAATTTTGATCAGCGAGCACAGGTATTACAAGACCAGCTGAATGCAACTGGATGGGCTGAAAATGTTGCCAGTAGATACGGCACGGCCGAAGGCGTAGTCAATGGATGGCTAAGCAGTCCCGGACACAAACGAAACATAGAAGGTAATTATACGCACACCGGTATCGCAGCAGTTAAAGACGCTAATGGCTATATTTACTACACACAACTGTTTTATCGCTAAATGGCGTAAATACCTAAAGTATTAAATTTAAATAATGAGTTTACGTAAAGTCCAATCGGTTTCTCCCCGTTTGGACTTTTTTTCACCAATAACTAAAGCTTAACTAAAAATAAAAAAATGTAAATTAGTTGCTCTACTAAATAACTGATGAAAAGAAGTGGCTTAAAATTACGGATACTAATTGGTGTGGCTATCATCGCTTTTGCATTCTTTAAAAAATGCACCAATAAAACCCATAACCCCTATACAGATCGCGTACAGAATATCGATATGACCAGCGAACAAGAAATTGCCATTGGCTTACAAAGTGCTCCTACTATGATGGAACAACACGGCGGATTACATCCGGATCAAAAGTTGCAAAATTATATTGATATGATAGGAAAAAAACTGGTAAACAACAGTATGGCCAGAGAAAGCCCGTACCAATATGATTTTCATTTACTAGCAGATGCTAATACAATAAATGCCTTTGCATTACCAGGAGGACAGATTTTTATCACCTATGCGCTACACTCCAAACTTACCAACGAAGATCAAATCGCCGGGGTTTTAGGTCACGAAATAGGTCACGTACTGGGGCGTCATTCCGCAGAGCGCATTGCAGAACACGAGTTTTGGAGTACAGTTGCCACGGGAGCCTCCGTGAGAGCAGATGCTGGTAACTTAGTCAGTTCAATTGGTCAAAACATACTTTTGGGTAATGGCCGTGAGGATGAACTTGAAAGTGATAAGCTTGGAGTTTTATTTATGATCAACGCTGGCTATAATCCTTATGAAATGATTGAAGTTATGCAGGTACTTAAGCAAGCAGCCGGTCCCAACCGAACTCCAGAATTTCAGAGCACCCATCCGGATCCCGAGAACAGAATAGAAAAAATTAAAGAAGCGATTAAAATGTATACAGCAAATTAGACCAAGTTTAGACCTCGTTATTAACTTATTGATCACCTTCGCAAAAGGTAGCTATTTTATCGAAACTATTTGTTCTACCCCTACCGAAATCGTATTTTGCATTAAAATTAAGTAACCAACCAAAAACTGTAAGCTAAAAACCACATGAACAAAAAAGTTATTTTAATGATTCTTGATGGTTGGGGTATGTCACCCGATCCCAAAGTCTCTGCGATAGATCAGGCAAACACTACTTTCATTGATAATTTATATACAAAATATCCCCACGCGACTTTAAGAACTGATGGGCTAAATGTAGGGCTACCCGAAGGACAAATGGGAAATAGTGAAGTAGGCCATATGAACCTAGGTGCAGGCCGAATCGTATATCAAGATTTGGCTAAAATTAATTTAGCGGTTGAAAAAAACCTCTTGAAAGAGGAAAAAGTACTAATTGAGGCTTTTGAATATGCTAAAAATAACAATAAGGATGTTCATTTATTAGGTTTGGTAAGTGATGGCGGGGTACACTCGCACATCAATCACCTTAAAGGCTTATTAGATACAGCGAACGCTTTTGACTTAAAAAACGTATTCGTACACGCATTTACTGACGGTAGAGATGTAGACCCTAAATCTGGTAAAAAACATATCCAAGATCTACAACAGCATATGGAGCTATCAACTGGTAAATTGGCTTCGATCATAGGCAGGTATTACGCCATGGATAGAGATAAACGTTGGGAACGAGTGAAACTAGCCTATGACCTAATCGTCAATGGAGATGGAGCAACCACCTCCAATGCTGTACAAGCCATTGAGAAAAGTTATGAAAACGGTATAACCGATGAATTCATAAAACCAATATTGATTACTGAAGATGGCAAATCACCAGTGGCTACCATTAAAGATGGAGACGTTGTACTGTTTTTTAACTTCAGAACTGATCGGGGAAGAGAACTTACTGAAATGTTATCACAATGGGACATGCACGAATACAACACCCATAAATTGGACTTGCATTATGTAACTATGACCAATTATGATGAAACCTTTAAGGGGATCCATGTGATCTACGATAAAGAAAATATCACAGAGACTTTAGGGGAAGTCTTATCTAAAGCCGGAAAAACTCAAATCCGAATAGCAGAAACTGAAAAATACCCACACGTTACTTTCTTTTTTTCAGGTGGCCAGGAAGAACCTTTTAAAGGCGAACATCGAATCCTAAGAAACTCACCGAAGGTAGCAACATATGACCTTAAACCCGAAATGAGCGCTTATGAGCTTAGAGATGCATTGCTTCCTGAATTGCAAAAAGGTGATGTGGATTTTATTTGCCTTAATTTTGCCAACGGAGATATGGTTGGTCATACTGGGGTAATGGAAGCAGCTATCAAAGCCTGTGAAGCTGTTGATGCGTGTGTAAAAGATGTCATCACTACAGGTCTTGAAAATGGGTATACGACACTACTCATTGCAGATCACGGTAATTGCGAAACGATGATTAACCCAGATGGAACACCAAATACTGCGCATACAACGAACCCTGTTCCCTTTATAATCATAGACAACGAACCTATACGAATAACAGATGGGGTGCTAGGTGACATTGCCCCAACAATTTTAGAACTTATGGGAATTGAAGCCCCAGAAGCCATGACGCAACAATCATTATTAAAATTATAACACGGTAAACTCAAATGAAAAAAATTGGTATTTGCATTATATTCGCAAGCTTAATAGCGTGTGGAAGTACATCTACAGCAACCGCCCCTGAAGCGAATAAAACCACGCCTACTAAAAAAAGTACTTCAACCAGTGAAAAACCTGATATGCTTGTTGGTAATCAAAATAGAGAAGCGTTTCTCCAAGAACCCTTTACAACTTGGTTTACACCTAATTATGATGAGTATAATCCAGAGGAAGAAGTGGTAAACAATCTTAAACCTTTACTGGGTGATGTGAAAATTAAAGCTTTTATGGGTACCTGGTGTGGAGACAGTAAACGAGAAACCCCAACCTTCTATAAAATATTAGACCAGGCGGATTTCGATTATACCAAATTAGATCTTGTAACAGTTGATCGTACTAAAACAACACCTGATGGCCTTGAAAAAGGATATGATATTCAACGTGTTCCTACATTCATCTTTTATAAAAATGGTGAAGAAATTGGACGGTATGTTGAATATGCAAGAGAAAGCTTAGAAAAAGACATGCTCGCTATTTTATCGGGTAAAGATTACAAACATTCATACGAAGATTAATAAAAGTATATAGTTTAGTAATTCTTTGTAAATTTGCCGTCTTGTAAATTAGAGCCATTCTACTTATGATCATAGTTAAAACCAGAGAAGAGATTGAATTAATGAGAGAGAGTGCCTTAATTGTTTCTAAAACATTAGGCATGATCGCAGGAGAGTTAAAACCTGGAGTTACCACACTTCAGTTAGACAAACTTGCTGAGGAGTTTATACGAGATAACGGAGCTATCCCAGGTTTTTTAGGCTTATACGGTTGCCCTTCTACCTTACTGACCAGTGTCAATGAGGCCGTTGTTCACGGACTACCCACAGACAAACCTTTAGAAGAAGGCGATATCGTGGCAGTGGATTGTGGCGCTATTCTTAATGATTTTTATGGAGATCACGCCTACACTTTTACCATTGGAGAAGTAAGTCCAGAAGTAGAAAAGCTACTAAGAATCACAAAAGAATCATTATATAAGGGTATAGAGCAGTTTAAAATAGGAAACCGAGTTGGAGACGTAGGATACGCTATTCAGCAATATACGGAAGCTGAGGGATATGGCGTAGTAAGAGAACTCGTAGGTCACGGTTTAGGTAAAAAACTACACGAAGACCCAGAAATGCCTAACTATGGCAAAAGAGGTCGTGGTAAAAAATTTATCGAAGGTATGACTGTTGCAATTGAACCTATGATTAACCTAGGAACCCATAGGGTGAAACAACTAAAAGACGGTTGGACTATAGTAACCGCAGATGGCAAGCCAAGTGCGCATTTTGAACACGATGTTGCCTTAGTAGACGGAAAACCTGAAATACTGTCTACCTTCAAATATGTGCATAAAGCTTTGGGTATCGAATCTGATGAAGAAGATCAATTTAGACAAAAACCGCTTTTAGTATAAACTTACGAATGAAGCGCCTCATAAAATTTTTTCTGAATAAAGTTCCTAGACCGCTATTGATAAGTGCTAGCTATGTAATTAAACCCTTACTACCCTTATTCCTTAAAGGGTCAAAATTTACAGATCCTATTGATGGTAAAAGTTTTTCAAAGTTTTTACCCTACGGTTATGTTAAGCAACGTGACAATGTATTATCTCCATCTACCTTTTCATTAGAAAGGCACCGGCTACTTTGGTTATATCTTAAAAAGGAAACTAGTTTTTTTTCCAAGCCAGCGAAAGTATTGCACTTTGCTCCTGAACAGGCATTTTTTAAGCGATTTAAAAAATTAAAACATTTAGACTATACCACCACAGACCTAAACTCTCCCTTAGCTGATATAAAAGCAGATATTTGTGATTTGCCTTTCAAAGAAAACAGCTTTGACATTATTTTATGTAATCATGTATTGGAGCACATACCGGATGATACTGCCGCTATGCGCGAGCTGTACCGGATACTAAAACCAGGTGGAATGGCCATACTACAAATCCCTCAAGATTTATCCAGAGCTACGACTTTTGAAGATGATTCGATTACCGATCCCAAAAAACGTACCGAGATATTTGGTCAATATGATCACGTAAGAGTATACGGTAGAGATTACTTCAACAAATTGCGTTCCATTGGGTTTCAAGTAGAAGAAGTAGACTATACAGCTACCTTAAGTCCTGAAGAAGTGTCCAAATACGCTTTAGCACAAGGCGAAATTATTCCTGTTTGTTATAAGCCTATCTAATTTTCCGGAAACCCATTAAATGATTCGGTTTGAAGCTCCTGATTATCATCTTCATAAATAAGGTATACCTTAAGTTCAGGATGAAGTAATAAGAAGTCTTTGGCATCCTTTAGCCCCATAGTCATCAATGCAGTAGCATAGGCATCAGCCTCCATACAAGTAGCCGTAATTACGGATACACTAAGTAAATTAGATTTATGAGGATAACCTGTTTTGGTATTAATAATATGGGCATATCTATTCCCTTCTTCATCTTGCTTAAATTTGCGATAACTACCGGAAGTGGCCATGGCATTATCTGTTAAAGAGATGACTTTACTGTACGATTGAGAACCATCAAAATTAGGATCCTCCACTCCTATCTTCCATGGTTTGTCTTTTACTTCGTTTTTACCTTTAACACGTATTTCGCCACCAATTTCAACTAAGAAATGTTCATAGCCTTTATTTTCTAAAAAATTAGCCATAACATCCACTGCATATCCCTTAGCCAAGGCATTAAAATCCAAAAACGTTTTTGGATCTTCTTTAAAGATCTTATTCTCTGCTAGGATCACCTTATCTAAACCAACTGTATTCAATAATTCAGTTATTCTTGTACTGTCTAAAGCAACTATTTTCCCTTCAGGGCCAAAATCCCAAGCATTTACCAAAACGCCGATAGTAGGATCAAAAGCTCCTTTGGTTTGCTTATGAATTCGTTTTGATGCCTCAAAAACCTTCTTAAAATGAGTGTCGACCACTACTGTAGTATCTCCTTTATTTATTTTTGATATATCCGATGTATTAATGTACGTAGACATCGAGTTGTTAATTACATCGACTATACTATCGTATGAGGCTTTTAAATCAAGTTTTTCTTTGGCTACGAATTGAATGGTATATCCCGTACCAAAAGCTTCTCCTTTGGTGTAATTTAATTGAAAGGTGTCATCTTTTTGTTTATTTTGACAACTCAGCGTAATACATAAAATACTTAGTAGAAAACTTATTTTCTTCATTGGTTATAGTTAGTTAAGAGAGAGCGTTATCGTTTGTAGCCCTGCATATTCTAATACATATTCTTGATTAAATAGTATGGGTTTGTTAGGATCTTCAGCATTTCGTAAACCAACACCTGCATAAAAAATCTTGGCATTATGTTGTGCAGCATGTTTTTTAAAACTTTCCATCCAGATGACATCATAATTATTAGGGTTATCGGGATATCCAACAGCTTTGACCAACACAAAATAACGCTGGTTACTTTTATCAATACAAACAAACTGAGGATGCTTACCGATCTGGCTATTAATGGCAATAAATTCAAAGCCTTTTTTTTCTAATTCCTCCCCTACTATATTCATCGCAAGGTTATGTAGTTCCTGTTTGTTAAGTATCCTTGTCATAGTACAAAGATATTATTTATGAAATTATTTAAACCGTATAAACACAGGTTTATCAAAATAATAGCTAGGAGTTATGACCGACTGCTGTTCTGAAAAGGAATACCAGGGAGACATTTCTTTATTGGAAGTGTTTTTAAGCAAACACACGCTCTGCGCAGGAGTATAGCCTTGTGCCATAACATATAAGTAATTTCCTGTTGAATCTTTAGCCTGATCTACGATCATATTAATATGTCCAGGAGTACCGGGGTCAACTAACATATCCCCTATTTTGAGATCAACTAGCTCAATTTTTTCGAGTTCATTGTATAAAGAAAGTGTACCTGCGTACGTATATACTAAATTGAGATACCGATAGAAATTGCGTTTAGAATGGTCTACTGGCTTTGTTTTATGAAAACTTACCTTATTGCCAGAGATTTTTGGACGAAAACCCGAAGCATAATCTAACCATTTACAATAATGACCTGATGTGAACTCAAAACCAATTTCATCCTTTCTACCTTCATTCCACAGATATTCAGCTCGAATACGTATCAAAGCATCGGCACATTGCTGTAATCCATTCGGTGGTACATCAATTTCTAAAACACCGACATGCCAATCTTGTGCTGCAAAAAGTTCATTTTTATAGGTATATATTTTAGCTCCAAAGTTTTTTAATGGGTAGTGCTGCAGATACTGCTGAAACGAAGAATCCGAAGGCTGCACTCTGTGGTAACCTGACGGTGGAAGTACACGGGTCATAATCGTATTCCCCGCTGGATTTAGTAAGGATGGTGTCTCTATTAACACCTGCTCCCGGGTACCTACCTGTGCATAATTAGTATCAGAACCTTTTCTTTTACACCCTAACACAATCAACAATCCTAAAACAACAATGCGACTTTTCATAAAGGCAATTTAAACAAATACGTTGCAACGAAACCGTTGTTGCAGAAGATGCCAAAAAACATGCCTAAATAATGAATTTGTGATTTCATTTACAAACAAGAGTGTTTCGCTGACTTTCCCTTCCACCAAATACTGGTATTAGAACGTATTAATTTTAAAAATTAAAACGTATGAAAAAATTTATTTTTACACTTACTCTATTTTGCACAATCGTTGTGTTATATGCACAAGAAGATGAAGCATTCGGTTTTCAGAAAGGGGATTTTATTATTTCAGGATCGATTAATTATCATACTAGCAATGCTAATTCAGAATATCTTAATGATGGTGAATTAAACCAGTATGAAAATAAATCCAATGACTTATCCTTGAATCCAGAAGTTAGTTACTTCATTAACAAAAATATAGCCCTTGGGCTAAGAACAGGTTATTTTTTATTCCAAGTACGAAGGTAACAATCGTGAGTATAAAAGAAAAGGAGATGGTTTTACCATAGGGCTTACAGGTAAATACTATGTAAATCCAACACATAAGTTATCCTTTTTCACAGAGATAGCAACAAGTTTTTATAAGTTTTATGGAAAAAAGCTATACTTCAATGATAACATCCTTAGTTCAAACTATAAGGAAAATAGCGAGGATATCGTTTTTAGTTTGAGACCAGGAATCAACTTATTTTTAAGCAAAAAATTTGCCATATCCTCGACCATTGGAAATATAGCTTACAGCACTTCTAAATCAAAAACAGAAAACTTGAACAATAATGAAATTTTAACTTCTAAAAAGAACGGACTTAGAGTATCCCTAAGTTTAGATCGTTTTTTCTTTGGTATTTTATACAGGATATAATACAAACAAAAGACCGATACGTGTTTTGTATCGGTCTTTATTCTTTTTTTGAATCAATCTTAGATTACCCTCCAAAATCGTCAAATCGTATATTCTCATCTGGGATTCCAAAATCCTCTCCCATTTTCTGAACTGCTTTGTTCATTAATGGTGGTCCACAGAAATATAGTTCTATATCCTCAGGAGCATCGTGTTTGCTCAAATAATTATCTATCACACAATTATGAACAAATCCTACAAAACCGTCTCCTTCTTTATCATCAAGGTCTTTCTTTACCTTCCAGTTATCTTCTTCTAAGGGTTCAGATAATGCTATATAAAAATTAAAATTATCGAAATCTTTCTCTAATTGTTGGAAATGATCTAAATAAAACAATTCTCTTTTAGAACGTCCACCATACCAATAGGTAACTTTACGACCTGTTTTTAAGGTCTTGAAAAGATGATATAAATGCGATCGCATTGGTGCCATACCAGCTCCACCACCTACGTATAACATCTCTGCATCAGATTCATTGATAAAGAATTCACCATAAGGTCCTGAGATCGTTACTTTATCACCTGGCTTTTGTGCAAAAATATAAGAAGAAGCTATCCCCGGATTTACATCCATCCATCCATTTTTGTTACGATCCCACGGCGGCGTAGCAATACGTACATTAAGCATAATATCTCTTCCTTCTGCTGGGTAAGAGGCCATAGAGTACGCTCTTTCCACAGTTTCTGTATTTTTCATTACTAGTGGCCAAAGATTAAACTTGTCCCACTCCATTTGAAACTTATCAGGAGTTTCGTGTTCCTCTGGGTGCGCTGTGATATCAATATCAGAATATTTTATCTCACACGGTGGAATTTCAATCTGAATATATCCCCCGGCTTTGTAATTCATATCTTCTGGGATACGTACCACAAATTCTTTAATAAACGAAGCTACGTTGTAATTACGAACAACCTCAGCTTCCCATTTTTTGATACCAAAGACCTCTTCTGGTATCTCAATGTTCATGTCCTGCTTTACTTTTACCTGACACGCTAATCGTGCACCGTGCTGTAATTCCTTTCTAGAAAAATGTGGTGTTTCGGTAGGAAGTGCTTCACCACCACCTTCTAATACGTGGCACTCGCACTGAATACAAGTTCCCCCTCCACCACAAGCAGATGGTAAGAATATCTTTTGGCTACCTAAAGTAGATAATAAGGATCCACCAGAAGGTACTTCTATTTCTTTTTCTCCATTGATCGTTATCTTAACCGGACCAGATGGTAGCAATTTATCTTTAGCAAATAATAAAATACCTACTAAAACAAGCGTTAACGCCAAAAATGCTACTATCGTTATGATAACGGTACCAATAGTTGATGCTAAAAATATCATATTATTTAAGTATTGAAACGTTAGTATTTTCTGCTACTTCTTTAGTAGCTTTTTCTTTAACTTCTACCTGTACGCTTTGCTGTTCTTTTTTCTCTTCTTCATCACCTCCTGTTAGCATACCTCCAAAACTCATAAATCCTATAGCCATAAGACCGGTAAGGATAAAAGTAATACCAAGTCCACGTAGTGGTGCTGGCACGGCAGAATATCTAATTTTTTCGCGAATAGCTGCAATGGCAAGAATAGCTAAAAACCATCCTATTCCAGAACCGATTCCATACACACCCGCTTCAGCTATGTTAGCAAACTCTTTTTGTTGCATAAATAACGAACCTCCAAGAATTGCACAGTTTACAGCGATTAATGGAAGGAAAATACCTAAAGAGTTATATAACGATGGAGAGAATTTTTCTACAACAATCTCTACCAATTGTACCATGGTAGCGATAGTGGCGATAAAAAGAATAAAGGTTAGGAAACTTAAGTTGTAATCTTCATATCCTTCTCCTAACCAGTATAATGCGCCTTCTTGTAACACATACTTATCCAACAAAAAGTTAATTGGCACCGTAATCGCTAATACGAATATCACGGCAGCTCCTAAACCAACCGCGGTAGATACCTTCTTCGATACAGCTAGATAAGAGCACATTCCTAAGAAGAATGCAAATACCATATTATCTATGAAGATCGATTTTAATAATAATTCAATATATCCCATAATTTCTTTATTTGATCATCCTTAACTCACGTTAAAGATCAATTTGGATTTAACCGATTAGTTATCTTCAATTAATTCTTTGTTTCTACTTCTTTGGATCCAGATAATAATACCTACAGTAATTAACGCCATTGGGGCTAATACCATAAAACCATTATTTTCATATCCATAGGCGTATAATCCCGTTTTTTCAATTGGATCTCCTAACACCTTTGCTCCAAATAACGTTCCTGAACCTAAAAGTTCTCTAAAGAATGCTACGATGATCAAAATAACACCATATCCTGCAGCATTACCTATACCGTCCAAAAATGATTTCCAAGGACCGTTTCCTAAAGCGAACGCCTCAAAACGTCCCATAATAATACAGTTGGTAATAATCAAACCAATGAATACCGACAGCTGCTTACTTAGTTCGTATGCGAATGCTTTTAACACCTGATCTACAATAATCACTAAGGCTGCTACCACTACCAATTGTACGATAATTCTAATCTTAGAAGGAATTATATTTCGCATTAAAGAGATAACCACGTTACCTACTCCTAATACAAATACAACCGATATTGCCATCACAATAGAAGGCTTTAATTGTGCTGTAATTGCAAGTGCTGAGCAAATTCCTAAAACCTGAATGGTAATTGGGTTATTATCCGTTAACGGATCCGTGATCAGTTTTCTGTTTTTCTTAGAAAATAAAGGCTCTCTAGGCTCTTTTACTTTTTCTTCTACTTTTTCTTGTACTTCTGCCATAGCGTATTATTTTATAGATTCAAAATAGGGCATATACATTTTAATACCTTTCTTCACCATCGCTGTAACACCATTACCTGTAATGGTTGCCCCAGCTAAAGCATCTACGGCATTATCTTCTTTACGTTCGTTTTTTGGGTCAGCATTACCTTTTTTTACCTCAACACCAACATAGTTACCATTTTCATCTAAAATGCTTTCTCCTATAAAGTCTTGTTCAAAGTAAGCTTCGGTAATATTAGCTCCTAAACCTGGTGTTTCACCTTTATGGTCAAAAAATGCTCCTGAAATGTATTTAAAATCAGATCCAAGTGAAATATATCCCCAGATGGCATCCCATAATCCATTTCCTCGCATCGGAACGATGTAATATTTTTTTCCTTCCTTTTCACCTACAAATAATGGCATTTTTCGCTCATACGTAGGATCATTCTTTATTTTATCGTTCTCTTTCTTTACGTCAATCTCAAATGCTTTAGTGGTTTTCTCAGCTGTACTGCCCATAACAATATACTGATTCTCGCCTACATATTGATTGAATAATTCATCCGCCTTCTCAGCAGGAACGAACTCATTAGGGTCATCCTGATCGGTTACTCCCATAGCAAACAAAATATTTTGTTGCTTTTCTGTTCTTTTATTCGCTTTAATATTCTTTTCTAAAGTTTTAGCAGTAAAGGCTAATAAAGAACCTACCACTGCTACCATCAAAACGGAGAATATTATTGTATAACTATTTTTATCTGTATTTAAAGCCATCTCTTAAGCAGTTTTAACCTTTAAACGTTTCATTCTTTTCTTTACATTGGCTTGAACAACGTAATGATCTATGGTTGGTGCAAACACGTTCATTAACAGAATCGCTAAGAAAACACCCTCTGGATAAGCAGGATTGAAAACTCTAATCATAATAGAGATAAATCCAATTAAAAATCCGTAGATCCATTTTCCTTTATTAGTTTGTGAGCCAGATACGGGATCCGTAGCCATAAACACTACACCAAAGGCTATACTACCAATAATTAAATGCTGCCAAAACGGAGTACTCATCAATCCATAAAACTTGCTGGTTTCTTCAATCCATCCTGCATCTACAATTCCATTAAAGATCAATCCCATTACAGCTGCTCCAGCAAAACCACTCAAAATAATTCTCCAACTAGCAATCTTTGTAAAAATCAAAAATGCAGCTCCAATAAGAATGAGCAGCTTAGAGGTTTCTCCTACAGAACCAGGAATAAAACCATAAAACGCTTCTGAGAATGTGTAAGCTACCTCTTGACCCTTAGCTGCAGTCTGTACTAAAATATCTTTGTTTTGCGCTAAACCTCCTAAAATGGTTTCCCCAGAAATCGCATCAGGTGTCCCAGCTCTTTCCACTGCTTCGTGCACCCATACTTTATCTCCAGACATCCAAGTAGGATAGGCAAAGAATAAAAAGGCTCTAATTGTCAATGCTGGATTAAGAATATTCATTCCTGTACCTCCAAAAACCTCTTTACCAATAACAACACCAAAAACAACCGCCACAGATAACATCCATAATGGAATATCAATAGGGACGATTAAAGGTACTAACATTCCGGTTACCAGATAACCTTCCTCAACTTCGTGTCCTTTGATCACTGCAAAAATAAACTCAACCGTTAAACCTACTACGTAAGACACAATTACTAGTGGTAAAACCGTAATAGCTCCTAACTGAAAATTTTGCCAGTTGATAAAGTCTCTAAACAATGAAAAATCCTCAGGAAAACCATTGATTGCAGCATAATGCTGATACCCTGCATTAAATATCCCGAAAATTAAACACGGTATTAAAGATATAATCACCGTATTCATTGTTCTTTTCAAATCATCCACCGCTCTAATATGAGCTCCAGAATGGGTAACTTCATTTGGCGTATATAAAAACGTATGGAATGCATTAAATGCAGGGGCCATCTTTTTGTCTTTATACTTCAGCTTTAATTCATGTAATTTTTTCTTTATTCCCATAGCATTAACCAATTTCTTTAATCATTAAGTCTAATCCGTCTCTAATAATCTTTTGATGAGGTTGTTTAGAAACACATACAAATTCCGTAAGCGCAAAGTCCTCTGGGGCAATTTCATACATTCCTAATTGTTCCATAGCATCGAGGTCTTGTACCAGGCAAGCTTTTAATAATTGCAATGGATAAATCTCAAAAGGAAATACTTCTTCATAATTACCAGTTACTACAAAGGCTCTATGCTCCCCATTCGTATTGGTATCCAGATCATATTTCTTATTAGGAAATAACCAAGAGAAGGTTAAAGCCCTGGAAGAAGATATCTTATTAAACACAGGTTTATTCCAACCAAAGAATTCATAATCATCTCCTTCAGGAATAACAGAAATCGTATTATGGTAGTATCCTAAATGACCATCAGGTTTAACATCTAAACCAGTTAGAACATCTCCGCTTATAACCCTTACATCATTATCTTTTAATCCTGAATCATAAACGATGGATGATACTTGCGCTCCGATTTTGGAAGTGTAATATTGTGGATTTTTTACACAAGAACCCGCTAAAGCCACGGTACGCTCAGCATTGAATTTACCCGTTAATAATAACTCTCCAATAATGATAAGTTCTTGTGGGTTTACAACCCATACCGTCTCTCCTTTATTGATTGGATCGATTTTAGCAATCTGTGCACTTACATTACCCGCAGGATGTGGTCCTGACACCGTATGTAAGGTAATGTTATTTAATGATGCTAATGGCGAATTGCTCTTTTTACCAACAGAAACATGTACAGCTCCATCTGTAAGCTTTGCCAACGCATCAATAGCTGTTTGCAACTCCTTTTCCTTGCCTGCCAATACATAATCCAAATCTGCCGCCAGTGGAGCAGTTGCATAACCAGAAATAAAAATAGCTTTTGGCGTAGTATCTGGTTGCGCTACAATATCGTATGGCCGTTGTTTGATAAAAGGCCAGCATCCTGATGCCAAAAGATGATTCTTTAATTCATCTCGCTCTAACGAAGCAACTTCCTTAGTGCCAAAGTCGTGATATTGTTGTTCTTTATCCGCTAGGATCTTAATCAACAAAATTTTTCGTTTGGCTCCTCTAACTATTTCCACAACCTCACCACTAACTGGTGAAGGAACTACTAATTTCTCATTAGCTTTGGAATGAAAGAGTGGTTGTCCGGCTTTTACCTCTGCGCCTTCTTTTGCAATAACTCTAGGTATGATACCGTGAAAGTCATCAGGCCTAATTGCGTAAACATTACTTTTTGTAGCAGTAGAAGTCTTTTTCTCAGCTTCACCCACCAGCTTAATGTCTAAGCCTCTTTTAATTCGAATGTCTTTTGACATATTGATTGTCTAATTAATTAACTAAAAAAATCGTGCAAATTTACTAATTAAAAATTCGATGTGAAAGCAGCTTTTTAGTGAAGAATTTTATTTATAATCATTCTAAATAAATAACTTGCTTAAATCATTCTGACTTAGATAAGGCACGTATTTTGTGTATATTTACCCATATTTTAATACTATGAACACAAAATTCCCTGGGCTATTCTTACTAGCACTATGCTGTACTACCCTTCTATTTGCTAAAGAGGTAGCCGAAGAGATTCCGCCACCGGATTACATCAAAACCATACAGTTTGTTGGCGATAGCGAATTTTCGGGCACGCCGATTATTGCATTAGGAAAACCTTTAACCCTTACCTTTGATGACATACATGGTAACGAAAAAGATTATTATTACAAAATATCACACTACAATTTTGATTGGACACCATCGATGTTATATAAAAATGAATTTCTAGATGGTTTTGATGATGTACGCATCTATCAATATGAAAATTCATTCAACACCTTACAAATGTATAGCCATTACACCCTAACCATCCCTAATCAAGATTCGAGAGCATTAAAGGTAAGTGGTAATTATATGATCACTGTCTATGACAGTTATAATGAAGCTGTTTTTTCGCGTAAATTTATTGTTTATGAAAACATCACTACCACAAGAGCAGTAGTAAAAAGAAGCAGGGACCTCAACTTTATCAATACAAAACAGTCTGTTCAATTTGAAGTATCCTCGCCTAATTTAATCCTCAGAGATCCTGAAAGAACAGTAGAAACAATGATCATTCAAAACAATGATATAAATACTGCCATCACCGGATTGAAACCGCAGTATACAATAACCAACACTTTAATTTACAAATACGATCAAGAGTCGAGCTTTTATGGCGGAAATGAATTTCTGTTTTTTGACAATAAAGAAATACGATCGGCTACAGCAGGAATACAGAGTGTAGATTTACAAGAAATTTACCATCATTACTTACTTACTGATATCGTAAGGGCAAATCGGAGATATACCTATAACCCAGACATCAATGGTAATTTTGTAGTCCGTAATCTAAGAGCTGACAATAGTAATGTAGAAGCTGATTACGTTTGGATGCATTTTGCACTAGAGTGTTATGAGAATATTGGTGATGGCACAATACACATCTACGGTAACTTTAACAATTATACCTTAGATGACTCTACCAAATTGACCTACGACAAAAAGTCTGGCAAATATTTTTTAACTCGTCTTTTTAAACAAGGATTTTATAATTATAGATATGTACTTCAAAGGCCAGATGGGTCAATAGACCAAGGGTTTATCAGTGGTAATTTTGATGAAACAGAAAACGAGTACACCATTATAACGTACTATCGCGCCCCAGCGACACGCTACGACAGGGTAATCGGGATAGGAATCGCAAATTCGGCAAATATTACTAATTAAAGATTAACCGCTTAAATACCATTTAACTTTATTATTTTTATCTTAAAACAACCCTAACCAAACAAGGAGCAATTAACAATGAACGAAAAAGGACGTTTTCTTAAGAAGTATAGAGGAAATGAGTGTTTAAACTGTGGAGTACCATTAGATTTACTCGATAAGTATTGTCATAATTGTGGTCAAGCGAATACTACAAAACGCCTTACTTTAAAAGATCTATTTAATGAATTTTTTGCCAGTATTTTTTCATACGATTCTCGACTTAGACACACTATAGTTGCTTTACTGTTTAAGCCAGGTAAAATATCAAAAGATTATATCCAGGGACAGCGGGCCAAATATGCTAATCCTTTCAGATTTTATTTAAGTGTTTCGATTATATTTTTCATTTTGTATGGCTTCTTTTTAGATTTTGAAGGGATGTCTAGCCGAGTTGGCTCAAGAAATAATGATAAGGTCGCTGAAGAAACACTTAAAAAAATTAAAGAAATTGACCCAGAACGATTAGAAAGAATTGAGTCCGAACGAAATATAAATATTGATTCCCTACTAACTCAAAACGATAGTATTCAGCAAGACGAACGCACCTTATATACAGAAGCCGAACTCGATACGATGTCATCATTTTCTTCGTTTATCAATAGATTTACGATGTATCAAAATTTTCATGAAGATACTGGCATCAGATTGCCCGATGAAGCGTTAGATAGTCTAAATCATAAGAAAACTTGGTTTACCAAGTATCTTTATAAGCGAGGTGTTAAAGCAGAAAAACTATCCGACGATCCCACAGATTTAGTTGAATTCATTTTCAACAAACTCCCGTTTATCATCTTCTTTTTCTTACCGCTCCTAGCTTTGGCTATTTGGTTGTTGTATATAAGAAGGTCTTTCACTTATATGGAGCACCTGGTATTTACATTCCATACTCAAACTATATTTTTTATTCTCTTTGGCATTGCCCTGTTGGTTGACGAAATATTACATATTGAAGCAGTTACGGGAATTACAGCACTCTTATTTTTGTTTTATCTTTATAAAGCATTGCGCAAATTTTATGGGCAAGGGCGATTTAAAACTATTGTTAAATTTCTGATTCTAAACCTATTATTTTTTATATTAGCTGGTATCGGGGTTGTTGTTACACTAGTCAGCTCTATATTATTGTTTTAGTCATGGTTGAACAAATTACAAAAGGCATTAAAATTTCGGTGGACACCACCTTTGAGGGTACGTTCTACAAAAATTATAGGGTGCATTTTGCATTTGGATATCGTGTAACTATTGAAAACCAAAGTAAAGATGCGGTACAACTAACGTCTAGGTTTTGGGAAATACAAGATGCATTAAATGAGCTTGAAACAGTAGAAGGTGATGGTGTCATTGGTAAAAAACCCGTACTTAAGCCTGGAGAAACTCACACTTACAATAGTGGATGCCTCTTAACGTCTCCATTTGGTGCAATGAAAGGATATTATTATATGATCAACTTTACTTCCACAAGGAAATTCAAAGTTCTCATCCCATCTTTTAAACTCAATGCTCCTTTTGCACTAAATTAAGGTTTTAACACGGTTAAACCTTATCTTTTCACCCTTCTGCATTATATGAAAATAATGGCAATTGGAGTCATAAACAAAACTATATGGATTTGAAATATCAAATTGCGTTAAGTTGACAAAAATACCTTTGAAATCCAACCTACCATAATCATTATATCTGCACATAACATATTGATCAGGTTGATCCGTTTTTTGAAGTTCAAAATAAGCACCACTCCCAATTCCCTCTAAATAATGCCAATGTGTAGGAAAATTAAATGTGCTTGTTACTGAATTATTATCACGGTATCGATAAAAATAGTTCGTTAAATTCTCCCGCAATACAGAACCTTCGTAAACTCTAAGCTGACCCTTATCTATCTCATAAATTGGAGAATCAATCGCGGCTTTTTCAACATTTCCTAGGGTGCTAGGCGTAAACTTTTTTATCTTCCTTAGCCCTTTTACAATTTTTTGATGGTCAGTACTATTCAAAAGCGTTTCAGTTACCATCCTAGAGCAATTACTACCTGACAAGCCAAAAGCCTTGTAAGGAATACTTCCTTGTTGCTGTAGGTCATTCAAATACTTTTTAGCAGATTCATAGTCTATACAATTACAAACCGAAGCTAGCATCCTGCCAGTTCCGTGAGTTTTATCCGGGTTCTGTTGTAACCATACCAATAATTCTTCTGTATTCACTAAATCACCTGTTCTATCTATTTCGGCCTTAATAGGAATTTGCAATTCGGCATCTGTCAATTCACTCCTTAGCCTGCCGTATCCGTAGGGAGTTATATACCTTCCAAAATCGTAATACTCCGCTTTACCCGTTTTATTGGCAATCAATACTAATGCTGCGTGGCCTGCTTTTACATAGTCTTTAGTTCCAATACCCAGATAAGGGAGTATTTTTAATGATTTCTCTGTAGAATGACGTACAAAGGTATCCGGAAAAGCCAAGGGTATTATCTTTCCTGTATAGTTCATAGCATCCATATCATCATTTATGAAACAACAGAAGTAAATAAGCTCGTAGAACTCGTATTTGTTTGTAAATCTTCATAATTCATTGACACTTGCTCTCCAGATTTTTTAATTTGAGTTATACTTGTGGTCGCTACAAACCCTCTATTCATGATCAGATCAATGTGCTTATCCCCTACTCCAGCAGTTTTATGAAATTGCAAAAGCGAAGTATTAGAGACTTGATTCTTATTTAAAAACTGTTCAAACCAGGTTTTTCTTTGAGCTTTCATCTGTTGGTCATACAAACTTGATGAAGACCAGATATGAGTTGTCGATGCATCTAGTTTTTTAAAATGAGCTTTACTCCCATCCCATACCAGTTCATAGAAAGAAAGTGCACTCTTCCAACTTACTGCAATAATAGTAAATGGTTCAATGCCCGTAAAATCATAAGATTGTAGACCTAAATGTAAATCTGGCTTCTTTAAAAGATCTTTTACTACAATACCTCTACTTTTTTTGTAGCCAGGCTTTCTCCTATGATTTACAAAACCTCCGTTAAGTAAACAAATTAAAGAATCGTGCTCACTTATACCAATCCATGTCCCTCCTGCAAGAGCGTCTTTGGGATAAAGCATTTTCACTCCATCTTCGTCATAAATCCGAGGAGGAATAGTTTGTCTAACAGGAGCTTCATCCCTATTAGATGTTAAAATAAAATCCTGATGATTCGTTGGTATTAACGTAACTGTACACATCGCATATCGGTCGTTCAAAAGGGATGGAACTTACAAAAAAATATTCACTTTAAATCGAATTGTTAATCCCTATTGGTTCCCTTATTAATTTTCTATATTTGTTCACCTGCAAAGGTTTACATACATAACATATTAATTTTTAAAATTTTAAACAGATTATGGGAAAAGGTTTTTTTCAAGTTCCTACAGCAATTAACGAACCTGTAAAAACATATGCGCCAGGTACTCCTGAACGCGAAGAGGTGTTAGCAGCTTATAAAGAACTTTATAATTCTACAGTAGACATCCCTCTATATATTAATGGTGAAGAAATTAAGACCGGTGATACCGCTACGATGTCACCACCACACGAACACCAACATATTCTAGGAACATACCATAAAGCAGAACAAAAACATGTGCAACAAGCAATTGATACAGCGCTAGAAGCCCGAAAAAAATGGGCAAACTTATCCTGGGAGCATAGAGCAGCAGTATTTTTGAAAGCTGCGGAGCTTATTGCCGGGCCATACCGATCAAAAATCAATGCTGCTACGATGCTAGCGCAATCTAAAAATATCTATCAAGCAGAAATTGACTCTGCATGTGAATTAGTAGATTTCTTACGTTTCAATGTAGAGTATATGGCACAGATCTACGAAGACCAACCTTATTCTACTTCTGATGCTTGGAATCGTGTAGAGTACAGACCATTGGAAGGATTCGTATATGCTATTACTCCTTTTAATTTTACTGCCATTGCAGGAAATTTACCTGCCAGCGCAGCATTAATGGGTAACGTAGCTGTTTGGAAACCTAGTGATAGCCAAATTTATTCGGCTAAAGTAATCGTAGATGTTTTTAAAGAAGCAGGTGTACCTGATGGAGTAATAAATGTAGTCTACGGAGATCCTGTAATGATTACGGACACCATTTTGGCAAGTCCTGATTTTGCCGGAATACATTTTACAGGAAGCACAAACGTTTTCAAAGACATTTGGGCAAAAATTGGTGCTAATATCCATACCTATAAGACCTACCCAAGAATTGTGGGAGAGACCGGTGGAAAAGATTTTATCATTGCACATCCTACCTCTAACCCTAAACAAGTAGCTACGGCCATATCAAGAGGTGCTTTTGAGTTCCAGGGACAAAAATGTAGTGCTGCATCTAGAGCTTACATCCCTAAAAGTCTTTGGAAAGAAATCGAAAAGTTTGTGAAAGAAGATTTAAAATCCTTCAAAATGGGTTCTCCAGAGGATATGAGTAATTTTATTACGGCAGTCATCCACGAAGGATCTTTTGATAAATTAGCCAAATATATTGATCAGGCAAAAGCAGATAAGGATGCAGAAATTGTAGCAGGTGGAGGCTATGATAAATCTAAAGGGTATTTTATAGAACCAACTGTTATCCTTACAGACAACCCAAAATACACTACTATGTGTACTGAACTTTTTGGTCCGGTAATTACAATTTACCTTTATGATGACGCAAAGTGGAAAGAAACACTGGAGTTGGTTGACACTACTAGCGAGTATGGATTAACAGGGGCTGTTTTTTCTGGTGATCGCTATGCCGCAGAAGAAGCGACTCAAGCTTTGCAAAATAGTGCGGGTAACTTCTATATCAATGATAAACCTACCGGTGCAGTTGTAGGTCAGCAACCTTTTGGAGGGGCTAGAGCATCCGGTACTAATGATAAAGCAGGGTCCTATTTAAACCTTTTAAGATGGGTATCACCAAGATTAATCAAAGAAACCTTTGTTTCCCCGGTTGACTACCGCTACCCTTTTTTAGGAGAGTAGATCTAAAACAATCCAAGTAAAAAAGCCCTTTTTAAAAGGGCTTTTTTTATGCTTCAATACTACTAGTGCTTTAATTTCATCAATACCAATTCAATGTTCATTGGCTAACTTCACTCTAAAAATTATCATTAAGATATTATAAAAATCAAATAATCAATTGATAACGTTTAAGAACAGTAAACCTTCCAAAAATATATACATCCTTTTATACGACTCAGCGGTCTACTATCTTTATCAACACAAAGTCTCTTAAAATGACTATATTTGATAAAGTGAGAAAAAAATTACCTTCTAATTTATTTACTGATAGTTAATGGTAGATATTCTGCAATGCTATGGAGATGAAGTTTATTTAGCACATTAAGGATTAGAGTTTTTTATTTTTTAAATAATCTCAGCTAAAATATAAGCGAACCTCATAGCTAAGAATAAATTAAGCCGGATTGTTTAAAACTGTACTGGATAAGCTGTTTTACCCATCTTGTAGTAAAAAAGGGAGATAATTTTCGTGTAAATCCTAATTGGTTAATGAAAAACATAATTACATATCTTGTAATTTATTTTTGTAATTGTCTGCTTAGCTATGGTCAGGTCAATATTGATTCCCTAAAACGTATTTGGTACAATCCATCCCGTCAAGACACAATTCGCCTTAATGCTATAGACTACATGATCAAAGAGAGCTATCTCTATTCTCAACCCGATAGTGCTTTTTATTTTGCCCAACAACAATATGATTTTGCAAAAAGTAAAGGTCTCTTGGGTCAAATGGCAGAAGCTAGTAATACTCAAGGCATATCTTTGATGTATCAAGGTAAATATGATTTAGCCAACGAATACTATTTACGATCCTTACAACTTCATGAGAAAATAGAAAACCAAACAGGGATAGCGAACACACTTAATGGAATTGGAAATAATTTTAAAGACCAGGGAGACTTTGACAAAGCATTAAGGTATTACAATAAAAGTCTATCCATAAGAGAACAACTTAATGATAAAAAAGGAATTTCTGCTTCATTAAATAACATAGGCGTTATCTATTATAAACGTGGTGAATATGATAAGGCACTAGATTACCATAACCGTAGTTTGGCACTTAAAAAAGAAGTTGGTAATAAAAAAGGAATGGCCTATAGCTTTATCAATATGGGCGTTAATTATTTTGAGCAAGGTAATTATGTTAATGCTATTGACTATTACAGACGCGGTCTCTCTTTGGTTGAAGAAATAGGAGATTATAGAGCAATGTCCAGTACATTGAATAATATCGCTCTTATTTATGTAAATCAGGGAGATTATAAAAATGCTCTTGAGTACCACAAACAAAGCTTAATCATCAAGGAAAAAATGGGGGATAAAAAAGGTATTATCGCCTCATTGAATAATATTGGACTTCTTTACAAGGAGCTGAATAATTATAAAAAAGCTTTTGATTATCTGTTTCGGAGTTTAACATTAAGTAAAGAAATTGGAGAAAAGGAAGGAACTGCAACCGCACTAAACAATATCGGAAATGTCTATCATGATCAAGCTGATTATGAAAAGGCTAAAGAGTATTATGAGCAGAGTCTTGCGCAAATGAAAGAGATTGGTGAAAAAGGAAAAATAACTAAGATTTTAAAAGATATTGGCGAAAATTACAATAGTCTTGGTGATTACAGTAAAGCCATAATGTATAGCGAACGAGCACTTAACCAAGCACAACAAATAACTAATATTGTAGAAACTAAGGAAGCTGCCTATGCTTTATATCAAAGTTATAGAGCTATCGGAAGACCTGAAAAAGCACTGAAAATGTTAGAGCTTTACCAGGCTAATAAAGACAGTATTGACAGCGATAAAAATCAACGAGAAGTCATTAGACAAGAGTACAAGTCTGCATATGAAAAAAAAGCATTAGCGGATAGCCTTGCTTTTGAAAAAGAAAAATTGATCAAAGACACCTCCATTCAAATACGTGATGCGCAGTTAGAGAAGTCTAAAATTTTACAGATAGCGCTATATGGCCTATTAGCGTTAACATTAATTTTCCTTGGATTTGTATATAACCGTTATCGAGTAACACAACAGCAAAAACAAATCATTGCCCAACAAAATGAAGATATCATTACAGCAATGGAAGAATTGAAGCAAAGTAAGACGCAATACAAAGCGCTTTTTGCTTCATTACCCGATGCTCTTTTGGTAATAGATGATGACGACAAAGGATTAATTAAAGATTGCAATGAGGTAGCCGTGCACTTATTGGATAAAAAATCAAAAAAAGAACTTTTAGGACAATCCTACTTTGGTTATACCACCAAAAGTGAAAATGACACTAAGAACCCGTTTAAAATTAAAAATAGGAATAAAAAAGAAGAACCGACCATACTCACTTCATCTTTTGAAACCCAAATCCTTTTAAACCATAGAACGTTGCCTGTTTTGGTTTCTATGTGTACTATGAAGATACAAGGACAGCGTCAAATATTTGCCCTGCTTAGAGATATATCCGAGATAAAAACGTACCAGCAAGAGCTGGAAACCTCTAAAACAGATTTAGAAAACACATTGGCAAAACTTCAAGATACCCTAAATGAATTAAAGCAAAGCAAAGCGCAATTGGATGAAGCAAATAAATCGCTTGAAGAAAAAGTTATAGCGCGCACTAGAGAATTGGAAATCGCAAATAAAAAGCTAATTGAACTCGATAAGTCTAAATCTCAATTTTTGAAAATCATTAGCCACGAAATACGAACACCGCTAAATGGTATTATCGGAAGTTTAAGCCTCCTAAAGGATTCTCTATTGTCAGAAGAGGCTGCATCCTTACTTGATATACTGGATCAATCCACGAGGCGATTGGATGATTTTTCCAAGAAAGCGCTCGACATAAGCCTCATCAATGTGTATCAAAAGGATATATTAAACTTTGAACAAGTAAAAGTAAAAGAGCTTATTAATGAGGTAGTACGTAAAATTGACTTTGAAAAAAATGAAAAACAAGTCGATTTTAAAACACACTTTGACACCACTGTTGAGGCCATAACTGTAGATTCTAAATATATAAGCAAATCGCTTTATCACATTCTTCATAATGCCATAAAGTTTTCACCCGAAAAGGGCACGATAGCAGTCCTGGTAGAAAACGATACATCTTATTTAATGATTAAAATAAAGGACGAAGGAGTGGGCTTTGCCAAAGACTTTACCATCAATGACAATGTAACCTTTAATAATAAAAACCACATTGACGATGATCCAGGGCTAGGACTATATTTGGCAAATCAAATCATAAACATACACGATGGCATAATGGAGAATGGAAATAACAATAAAAAAGGAGCCTTTGTAAAAATTTCTCTCCCGCTTCAATATAAAGAATCCGACTTTACATCATAAATGTTTTAATAACATGCTCGAACAACTCTCGTAATACAAAAACCCAATAGACGTCGACTTAATTTTCAAATAAAGATGTTGCCTATAATTTATACTTCAGCGGTAAGTGGACAACCTTTTTAGTTTCAAAAAATTCTTCCTCAAAATAATCAGACAATTCATACTGAGTTGCTTTTGGAAACAATGCTAATTCCTCAGTTAAATCTCCGCCTTTTAAATACAAAATTCCATTGGACAAGTTATGAGTTGACTTTTTAGTCACATTTTTCTTAACCCATTTCACAAAATCCGGCATATTCGTCACGGCACGACTTACGATAAAATCAAATCGATCCTCAAAGGTACCTGCTCTACGTTGTTCAGCCTTTACGTTTTGAAGTTCCAAAGCAGCAACTACTTCGTTAACTACTTTAATTTTCTTTTGAATAACATCGATCAGGTAAAAATCCGTTTCAGGAAATAAAATGGCCAAGGGTACACCAGGAAAACCACCTCCTGTCCCTACATCCAACACTTTACTCCCCGGAGTAAACCCCTGAACCTTGGCTATGCCCAGAGAATGCAAAATATGGCGCTCATATAAAGAATCAATATCCTTGCGAGAAACCACATTAATTTTAGCATTCCAATCTCGGTATAAAGTACCCAACTGAGAGAACTGGGATAGTTGAAGTTCCGTAAGGTCCGGGAAGTATTTTTCAATCAATTTCATCAATTATGATTTTGCTGCAAAAATAAAGGTTATAATTTGACACCGTTTAAGAAGGTAAAAAAAATTTAAATGCCTAACTTTACCCAATATAAGTATGATCTATACGTTTGATCATAAACGCTTACTATTATGAATACAAATATACGTTTTAGCAGAGGTGATTCTGCAAAGTTCTTTAGAACTTTAAACAAAAGAGTTAATGAATATTTTAAAGAAAATAATATTAAAAGAACCGGTAATTGGAAATTACACCTGAAAACTATTGTAATGTTTTCCTTATTTCTTACCCCTTATTTCCTAATTCTTACATTGGATATTTCTCAATGGTGGATGCTGCTACTAACGGTAGTTATGGGTATAGGTATGGCTGGTGTAGGTATGAATGTAATGCACGACGCAAATCACGGCTCTTACTCTTCAAAAAAATGGCTCAACAAAATAATGGGAAGCAGTATGTACATCCTTGCTGGTAATGTATACAATTGGCAGGTACAACATAATGTTTTACACCACACCTATACGAATATCCACGGACATGATGAAGATATGGATGCCGGACGCGTAATTCGATTTACTAAACACGCCAAATGGAGACGTTTTCATAAATTTCAACATTATTACTCGGTCTTTTTATATGGTTTGCTTACATTCAATTGGGCGCTAACTACAGATTTTAAACAGACTAAAAACTATTTAGCTCGAAAGTTATCTTACGGTAAACTTCCTAGTCCAGTTAAACAATGGAGCACTGTGGTAATTACTAAATTGATTTACGTCGTTATGTGGATAGTTATACCGATGTTGATCATGTCGATCGCGTGGTGGAAAATCCTTATTGGCTTTTTTGTTATGCATTATGTAGCTGGTCTTATTTTAAGCATTGTTTTTCAATTGGCACATATGGTTGAAGAGGCAGATATGCCGATACCGGATCAAACTGGAAACATGAAAAACAGTTGGGCAATTCACCAATTATTCACTACCGTTAATTTTTCTACAAAAAATAGAATAGTCAATTGGTTTACTGGCGGATTAAATCATCAAGTGGAACATCATATTTTCCCTAATATTAGTCATGTTCATTATACCAAGATTTCTAAAATCGTAAAACAGACTGCAAAGGAATTCAATCTTCCTTACAACGAATACAAAACTACCCGAAAGGCTATCATGGCTCACTTTAAACATCTTAAACAGATGGGGATGAAACCTTCATTACAGTAGTAGTACAGTTCACATTAATTATCACAATAAAAAAACAGAAAGCAACAGATGAGCGCACAGCTATCAGATAGAGTTAATAAGCTCGAGGCTTCTGCGACTTTAGCTATGGCAGCTAAAGCAAGAGAACTACGAGCGGAAGGAAAAGATATTATTGGATTAAGTCTAGGAGAACCTGATTTTAATACGCCAGACTTTATTAAAGAAGCAGCTATACAGGCCATCAATGACAATTATAACTCGTATACTCCGGTAGACGGGTATGTGGAGCTTAAAGATGCGATAATTACAAAATTTAAACGTGATAATAACCTCAGCTACGACAGACAACAGATTGTAGTTTCAACGGGAGCAAAACAATCGCTTTATAATATCGCTCAGGTGTATATTAATCCGGGGGATGAAGTAATTCTTCCCTGCCCCTACTGGGTTAGCTATAGCGACATCGTTAAATTGGCAGGTGGTGTTCCTGTAGAAGTACAAACTTCATTAGCCACTGACTTTAAAATGACACCAGAGCAATTAGAGGCGGCTATTACACCAAAAACCAAAATGATATGGTATAGCTCTCCTTGTAACCCTAGTGGATCCATTTATAGTAAAGAAGAACTAAGAGCTCTTGCAGATGTGCTACAAAAATACCCAGAAATTATCGTAGTAAGCGATGAGATATATGAACACATCAACTATGCAGGAAAACACGCTTCTATGGCGCAATTTGAAGATATGTACGATAGAACGGTAACGGTTAATGGTGTAGCAAAAGCTTTTGCGATGACCGGATGGCGAATTGGATACATAGGCGCTCCTGTTGCCATAGCCAGAGCATGCAACAAAATTCAAGGTCAGGTAACCAGTGGTGCTAATTGTATTGCACAGCGCGCTGTGATTACGGCTTTAGAAGCTCCTGTATCTAAAATAGGATACATGGTAGATCAATTTAAAACACGAAGAAAATTAATACTTGATTTATTATCGGACATCCCTGGATTCAAATGCAACGAACCCGAAGGTGCCTTTTATGTTTTTCCTAATATTTCTTACTATTTCGGTAAAACCTTACAAGGAACAACGATTAAAAATGCAACCGACTTTTCGATGTATTTATTAGAAAAAGCAAACGTAGCTACAGTTACGGGAGACGCTTTTGGAGACCCTAATTGCATCCGTATATCGTATGCAGCAAGCGCTAAGGACATACAAGAAGCTTTACGAAGAATAAAAGAAGCGGTTTCGTAATTATATAACGATACTATTTCTTATTACAAAAGAGGTTTGCTTCATCAGCAAACCTCTTTTGTTTTTTTGTATTTTACAGTAAACTGATTTTTATAGAGTAATTATTGACTACGCCAAAAGAAAGGCGTTAGTAATATCAAAACGGTAAATAACTCCAATCGCCCGATAAGCATCAAAAAACAACACCACCATTTTCCTAAATCTGGCAATAGGGCAAAATTATTTACAGGACTCAGACTACCAAATGCCGGACCTACATTACCTAAAGAAGATGCCGCACCACCAATAGCCGTCTCAAAATCTAATCCTAGAACTCCCAAAAAGACAGACCCAATAATAAAAGCTAACATATACAGCACAAAAAATGCTAGTATGTTAAATACGATTTCCTTAGGTATGGCTTTCTTATTATAGCGTACAGGCAAGACTGCTCTTGGATGTAAAGTCCTTTTAAATTCTAAGATTCCATTACGAATAGTAATCAAATGTCGTACTACTTTCATTCCCCCTGAGGTCGAACCCGCAGATCCTCCTAGAAACATTAGACCAAAAAAGAAAACGGTTAAAAATGGAGTCCACATCGTAAAGTCCGCAGATACAAATCCTGTAGTAGTTACTACAGCCAATACCTGAAAAAGCGCATGTCGAAACGCACTCTCAAAAGGTCCCCAAACCATAGGATGGTCGATAGAAGAGGCTGATACATCTGCCTGAAAAAATATGATCAGGGTAGCAATTATCGTAAATAAAATGGTAAATGTAGCATAGAGCTTAAACTCTTCATCCTTGATGATCTTTTGTACTTTTCCTTTAAACCCGAAATAACTGAGAACAAAATTCATTCCAGCTAAAAACATAAAAAGTATAACAATGTATTGGATTATTGGATTATCATTCCAATGTGCCAAACTTGCATTTTTTGTTGAAAACCCACCTGTGGATAAAGTACTTAGGGCGTGATTAATCGCATCAAAAAAGCTCATTCCTGCTAATTGTAACAAAACTGTCTCTGCTGCTGTATACCCAATATAGATCAACCATAAACGTTTAGCTGTATCGGTAATTCGTGGGTGTAGTTTATCCGCATTTGGACCCGGTGCTTCTGCTGCAAATAATTGCATCCCTCCTATTCCTAATAGCGGTAAGATAGCCACCGCGAGCACAATAATACCCATACCACCAATCCAATGTGTTAAACTCCGCCAAAATAACACGCCTTTGGGGATAATCTCAATATCTGTTAAAATTGAAGAGCCAGTGGTCGTATACCCCGACATGGTTTCAAAAAAGGCATCCGTAAAAGTTGGTATGGATTCCGAAAAGATATAAGGTAGTGTACCACTTAGTGACATAAATATCCATCCAAAGGTTACTACGATATACCCCTCTCGCTTATTAATTTCTTTTTGGTGTTCTCTGGTAATATACATCAAAATTATACCTATAAACATGGTAGCGAGTGAAGCCATCATAATATCTAGCGTAACTCCATCCTGATACGCAAAACTTACTATTGTGGCTATAAGCATAAACCCTCCATTACATAGTAAAAGGAGGCCCATGATATGAGATATAATTTTGTAGTTAAGTCTGGTCATTTACAGGAACAATCGTTCAATTTTTTTGATAGATTTGGGCAAACAGCAAACCACAACACGGTCCCCTGCTTTAATAAAAAAGTTACCTAAAGGTATCATCCCCTCTCCATCCCGGATCACACCAGCGATGATTGCGGATCTAGGAAAATCAAGGTCTTTTATTAAATTTTCACTTACTTCAGAGTTTGGTTTAACTATAAATTCCAATAATTCGGCATTCATATTGTTTAATTTGGTCATCGCCACAACCTCTCCCTTTCTAACAAATCTAAATATATTATTAGCAGCAAGTAATTTTTTATTAATCAGTGTATCAATCCCAATAGAATGTGAAAGCTGAAAATAATCCATATTTTCTACTAAAGCTATCGTCTTTTTAACACCTTTAGATTTAGCAACCAAACAAGACATGATATTGGTTTCAGAATTACCTGTCACCGCAATAAACGCGTCCATATCATTGATCCCCTCTTCTTCCAACAGCTCCACATTTCTACCATCTCCATTAATAATCATTGCATTAGGCAGGTTATCAGCCAAATCAAATGCTTTATCCTTATCTTTTTCGATCAATTTTACTTTAAACTTATGGTCACAAAGATCACAAGAAGTTTTAAAACCAATTTTGCTTCCTCCAAGAATCATTACGCGTTTAATCTGAGCTTTTACCTTACCGGTTAATTTTAATAGCTCTTCTACCCCACCTTTTGTGGTAACAAAATAGACCTGATCTCCTTCTTTGAAAGTGGTATCACCTCTTGGTATTATGGTATATTGTGTACCGGCACGCTGAATAGCGATCGGCATAAAATGTAATTCGGGGAATATCTTAGCTGCTTCAATAACGGACTTACCGACAAAGAGCGCTTCATCCGACAATGTTGTTCCAACCATGGTCAATAAACCATCGTCAAACTGGTAACTGTCATGAAACGCAGCCTGGTTCAGCAATAATTCAATTTCATTTGAGGCTAGGGCCTCTGGTGAAATCAACTCATCGATCCCTAACTCATCGAATCGTACAGTTTCCTTGTTTTCAATAAATTCTGTATTCGAAATTCTGGCGATTGTTCGTTTAGCTCCTAATTGTTTAGCGAGCACACATACCGCAATATTCGTAGTCTCGCTAGAGGTTACTCCGATTACCATATCTGTATTTTCTACTCGGGCATCTTTTAAAATCGAAATAGAGGTCGAATCACCTCGAATTACACGAATATCCAAATGTGTATCTGCGTAATTCAAGCATTCTTTATCCGTATCTATTAAGGTTATATCCTGTGATTCAAAAGAAAGTAACTTAGCCAAATGAAACCCCACTTCACCAGCTCCGGCTATTATGATTTTCATTTGTTATTCCTATTGTTTTCCATGTATTCTAAATCAAATCCAAAGTAATCCTATGTATAATAAATTTCCCTTTTGGACATAAAGAACTACAAAGATAATGTAAATTCAATAACTAGTAAAATCCGTTTTTTATATACTTATCTAGATTTGAATTATTTCTATCCTGATCAAAAATGTATATTTGCGTAAAATTCCAAAGAGCATGTCTAAGAAAATAACCCCTTATAAAGACAATGAGCGTTCTAAAAAAGAACAAGTAACTGAGATGTTCGACACTATCTCTAAGAACTATGATGGGCTTAATAGAGTGATCTCTTTTGGGATAGACATTAAATGGAGAAAAAAGGTAGTAAAGATTGTAGACAGCATTAATCCTGAAAAGATTTTGGATGTAGCTACCGGAACAGGAGATTTGGCTATTAGTATGGCCAAAACGGGAGCTACGGAGATTATTGGATTAGACATCTCTACCGGTATGTTGGAGGTAGGTAAACACAAAATAACGGATAAGGGCTTATCAAATAGAATAAAAATGGTCACTGGGGATAGTGAAAATCTCCCTTATGATGACAACTATTTTGATGCCATTACGGTTGCCTTTGGGGTAAGAAATTTTGAAAATCTGGAAACTGGTCTTTCCGAAATTTTTCGAGTATTAAAGCCAGGTGGCGTTTTTGTGGTATTAGAAACCTCTATACCCACAAAAACACCTTATAAACAAGGCTATAATTTATACTCCAAAAGAATTTTACCCCTAATCGGAAAGCTTTTTTCAAAAGATAAATCTGCATATGCTTACCTTAGTGAAAGTGCTGCAGCGTTTCCATATGGAGAAGCCTTCAACAATATTTTAAAAGAAATTGGGTTTATCAATGTAGAGGATAAACCTCAAACATTTGGAGTGGCCACGATATATAAAGCTACAAAACAATAGATATAGCAAACTGATCTAGATAAAATTAATAGAAGTGATAAAAAAAGTTTTTCTACTAATCCTTATAACTCTTGGTCTGCAACAGACCAATGCACAACTCTTTTCTAAAGAACGTGTTCAAAACCTTCAAAATTTTGATAAACCTCGATTCAGCTGGGGGTATATCCTGGGGTTCAATAGTTATGATTTTAATTTTGACTACAATAATGAACCTGAAGGACAAGAACCTTATCTCGACCAGGATGTACAGGTAAATACATCTGTAGGATTTAGCGTAGGGCTGCTAGGCAATATGCGCATTAATGATTATCTAGACCTAAGACTTGAACCGATGGTTACCTTTACCCAACGCGATTTAACGTTTTCTGGACCCGATTTCATAGATCAATCTGAGACTTTTAGAGAAGTGCGATCAACGTATGTCCACCTACCTCTGTTGCTAAAAATATCTACAAAACGGCTCAATAATTTTAAACCCTTTATTGTCGGGGGAGTATCCACCTCATTCAATTTATCAAGTAACGAAGAAAATCCTGATGACAATTTTGCTGGAGAGTTTAGAATGACCACAAGTACTTCCTATTATGAAATTGGTTTTGGTGTAGATTTTTATCTGTACTATTTTAAATTTACGCCTTCTATTAGAGGTATTTTTGCGATGACTGACGAATTAGTAAGAGATAATGATCCCAATAGTCCCTGGACTGGTGGAATCGATAAAATGGCGACAAGAGGGGTATTCATCAACTTTACGTTTCAGTAGTAAAGTCAGCCCTTCTAAATTCATTGAGTACGATCGAGGTTGCCGTTGCCACATTAAGGCTTTCAGTTAATTGCAATTGCCCAAATCTGGGGATCGCAATTTTGTGAGTTACCAGTTGTTCAATTGTTGGAGAAATCCCATTAGCTTCATTGCCCATAACAATAATACTCTTTACACAAGATTTGCTTGCCGTATAAATTGGATCGCCGTCCATAAAAGTACCATAAATGGTGTGACTATGCTGCTGTTCTTCTAGGAATTGCTTCAAATCTAAGTACCGTATATTTACTCTGGACAAGGATCCCATTGTAGCCTGAACCACTTTAGGATTATAACAATCAACAGTTTGCTTGGAGCAAATAAGCTCTGTAACACCAAACCAATCACATAATCTTATAATGGTTCCTAAGTTTCCCGGATCACTCACATCATCTAACGCTAAGACAAGTCCATTATAATTTTCATCTTTCTCTTTAGGAATTTCAAAAAGAGCTAAAGCTTTCTGAGGTGTCTTTAATTGACTCAGTTGTTTCAATTCGGCTTCAGTCACCTCATAACACTGGGTGTTGTCTACCGAAAATAAGTGATCTTCCGTGGTAAATAACCTATGAAGCACAAAACCCGCATCAATAAACTCATTGATTACTTTGATCCCTTCTGCAATAAATAAGTGATGTTGCTTTCGGTACTTTTTTTGATGTAAAGAATTTATTAATTTCTTTTGGTTTTTGCTAACCATACAAATAATGTATTTTTGAACCCATAATGTATAGGGATTGAAACAACTTTGCACAAAAATATTATTAATTGCGGTATCTACAATTTTTTTTAGCGCTTGTAATACCGTAAAGAGAGTTGGGGAGGATGAGTTACTACTTAAAGAAAATCAGATCTTTGTAGATAGTTCTAAAACCAAAAATCCAAAGCTATACAATCAACTATACCAACAACCTAATGCTAGAGTTCTTGGAATCCCCATACGACTTCATATTTATAACTTAGCTTCAAAGGATAAAGATTCATCATTCTACGCCTGGTTAAACAAAAAGCCAAAGCGAAAAAAAAGAATGGTCAACTTTTTCTCAAAAAAACAAGTAAACCGATTAGCTACCGGGTTGGACGGCATCAATGAATGGATAAAAAAAACTGGGGAAGCACCAGCAATTCAGCAAGAATCCAGGATTAAAAAATCAGTGAATCGCTTAAATGCGTATTATTGGAATAATGGTTGGTTTAATGTAAGTGCGAACTACAGCATCGATACCTTAAAACATAAAAAATCGATAACAAACTATTATGTTACGCCACGGCTACCCTATTTTATAGATTCACTTAAAACAAAAATTCAATCCACTCCCTTAGATTCTCTATACGCTATACATCAAAAAAACTCTTTGATAGTAAAAGGAAAACAATACAAAACACTTGATATTGAAGCGGAGCGCGATCGCCTTACTGGGCTATTTAGAAATTCAGGTATTTATCACTTCGAAAAAGAGTATATCAAATTTGACGCCGATACAGTAAATACGGATCATAAGGTGAATATGAACCTTATTATCAATGACCGTCAAATAGAGCAAAATGGGCAAACTACTTCAGCCCCTTTTAAGGTGCATAATATCAGTAAAGTAAAGATATTTACAGATTATTCATTTCAAAATCGAGATAAAGTAGCAAAAGACACCTTACTTTATAGAGGGTACGAAATATACGCCTTCGATGAAATGCGATATACCCGAAAAGCGATAACGAATTCGGTATTGATCTCTCCTGGCCAAATCTTTAGGGACATTGACCGAACAAGAACTTACAACCAAATTAGTAACCTTAGGGCTTTTAAATACCCTAACATTGAATACGAAATTGACACTACCGATGCCTCGGGTAAAAGCTTAATCGCTAACATCCTACTTACCCCAAGAAAAAAATATAGCACCAATTTCGAATTTGATGTGTCTACATCTACCATTCAAGATATAGGGATCGGATTTGGTGGCTCATTTTTAATCCGAAATGTATTTAGAGGAGCAGAAATATTAGAAATCTCTGGTCGGGGAAGTATCGGTTCTTCTCAAGATGCTGCAGAGAGTGAAGAACGTTTTTTTAATATCTCAGAGATCGGTGCCGATCTTAGGCTTACCTTTCCTAAAATCGTATTTCCTTTTAATACCAATAGGATCATTCCCAAATATATGACGCCCACTACTAATCTTATTTTTGGTATAAACTCACAACAAAATATTGGATTAGACAAACAAAATGCTTCAGGTATATTTAACTATATATGGAAACCTAATAAATTCAAAACCAATCAATTTGACCTATTAAATGTACAATATGTGCGTAATTTAAATACAGGGAACTATTTTAGAATTTATAGAAACTCCTTCAACCAATTAAATAGTATTGCAAATGAAGTATTAGACCCTTCCTCTCCTCTGCTAGACCAGGAAAGTGGAGACCTCAGTATCCCAGGAGGAGCCAACGGATTTATTGAACAGTCCTTAGGGAGTAATCCAAATTCAGAATTGACTCCACTACAGCTCAGAGATATTCGAAATATTAATGAGCGTAAAAACCGATTAACCGAAGACAACTTGATATTTGCAACAAGTTATACCTATATCAAAAACAACCGCGAAAATTTATACGATGAAAATTTTTCGCGATTCCGTGGTAAGATAGAATTGGCGGGTAACGTACTGAGTACAATTTCCAATACCATTGGATTAAAGAAAAACTCCAATGATAGATTTGAAGTTTTTGGCGTAGAATTTTCTCAATACGCTAAATTAGAACTGGATTACATCAAACATTGGGAAATTGGCAGCAAGAATATTATTGCATTTCGCTCCTTCGGAGGTATTGCGATTCCTTATGGCAACGCTAATAGTATCCCATTTGCTCGAAGTTTCTTTGCCGGCGGTCCCAATGACAACAGAGCTTGGTTAGCCTATGATCTTGGACCTGGAAGCACCCAGGGTAGAAATGAATTTAACGAAGCAAATTTAAAATTAGCCTTTAATACAGAGTATCGATTTGATATCTTAGGTGCTTTGAAAGGAGCCTTATTTATTGATGCCGGCAATATCTGGAATGTACTGGATAATGTGGAAGAAGAAGAAGCCGTATTTTCTGGCGTCAAAGACTTACAAGAGATAGCAGTGGGTACGGGTTTTGGTGTGCGTTATGACTTTGACTTCTTTGTCATCCGACTCGATGTTGCTTTTAAAACCTTTAATCCTGCAAACGATGAGGATCAAAGATGGTTTAAAGGCTATAATTTCTCAGAGGCAGTGTATAATTTTGGAATCAACTATCCTTTCTAATATTTCATTTTCAATCACATAGAAGACCAAGCTTCATTTTCAAATGAATATAAATTTGATTCGCTTTAAATTTACTATTTTTGTAAGCTTGTTAACCAAAACTTTATAATGTTTTAAGTCTTATTTATTTTTAAAATAAAGAAAATCTTAATTCATTTGCTTTATTGTAACTAAGCAATGTTTATATAACCATAAAAACCAAAAAGATGAATCACAACATCAAACCAGGGGTAGCAACAGGAGATGAAGTACAAGAAATTTTCAAATATGCCAAAGCTAATTCTTTTGCGCTTCCGGCAGTAAATGTAATCGGATCAAGTTCTATAAATGCTGTGCTTGAAACTGCTGCAGAAGTCAATTCACCTGTAATTATTCAGTTTTCAAATGGAGGTGCCCAATTCAATGCGGGTAAAGGATTATCTAATGAAAACCAAAAAGCAGCCATAGCAGGCGGTGTTGCTGGGGCACGTCATATCCATACCTTAGCTGAAGCCTATGGAGTACCTGTAATTTTGCACACAGATCATTGTGCTAAAAAACTATTACCTTGGATCGATGGCTTATTAGATGCTGGTGAAGCATTTTATAAAGAAACCGGAAAACCGCTTTACAGCTCGCATATGATAGATCTTTCTGAAGAACCTATTGAGGAAAACATTGAGATCTGCAAAAAATACTTAGAGCGTATGAGTAAAATGGGCATGACCTTGGAAATAGAATTAGGAATCACCGGTGGTGAAGAAGACGGTGTCGATAATACTGATGTGGATGACTCTAAATTATACACCCAGCCTGAAGAGGTGGCTTATGCTTATGAAGAGCTGAGTAAAGTAAGTGATAAATTCACGGTTGCAGCCGCTTTTGGTAACGTACACGGGGTATACAAACCGGGTAACGTAAAATTGACACCTAAAATCCTGAAGAACTCACAAGAGTACGTAAGTAAAAAGTATGGTGTGGAAGAAAATCATATCGATTTTGTATTTCACGGAGGTAGCGGATCTTCTTTAGAAGAAATCAGAGAAGCTATTGGATATGGAGTTATCAAAATGAATATCGATACAGATCTTCAGTTTGCGTTTAATGAGGGAATTAGAGATTATATGACGGAGAATATCGACTATCTTAAAACCCAAATTGGTAACCCTAACGGAGCAGAAGAACCTAACAAAAAATACTACGACCCTAGAGTGTGGTTGCGCAAAGGTGAGATTACCTTTAAAGAAAGACTAAAAAAGGCCTTTGAAGACCTTAATAATGTAAATACGTTATAAATACAGAAAAACCAGGCTAAAGCAATGAATACGCTTTAGCCTTTTTAATATTAACTATATGGCTTGGTTTAAGAGAACACAAAAAGGTATACAAACCGCTACAGAAGATAAAAAAGATGTTCCTAAAGGACTGTGGTACAAATCCCCAACCGGTAAAATTGTAGACGCAGAACAACTAGAAAAAAACTTCTATGTTAGTCCAGAAGATGGATATCACGTAAGAATCGGAAGTAAGGAGTATTTTGAAATCCTTTTTGATGACAATAAGTACAAAGAGTTAGATAAAAACCTTACCTCAAAAGACCCGCTTAAATTCGAAGACAAAAAGAAATATACGGATCGCTTAAAAGACGCTCAGGATAAAACCAACCTCAAAGATGCAGTAAGAACTGCTGTTGGTAAATCAAACGGCAATGAATTGGTGATTGCCTGTATGGATTTTGCCTTTATCGGTGGTTCTATGGGTAGTGTTGTAGGCGAAAAAATAGCTCGCGCTGCAGATTACGCTTACGAACATAAAATACCTTTAATGGTAATTTCTAAGTCTGGTGGAGCAAGAATGATGGAAGCCGCTTTATCGTTAATGCAATTGGCTAAAACTTCTGCTAAGCTAGCACGATTAGCCGATGCTAAAATCCCTTATATATCCCTTTGTACAGATCCAACTACCGGAGGTACAACAGCTTCCTTTGCGATGCTTGGAGATATTAATATTGCTGAACCTGGCGCTTTAATCGGTTTCGCCGGACCACGAGTCGTACGTGATACTACTGGTAAGGAGTTACCCGATGGTTTCCAAACCGCCGAATTTCTACTAGAACACGGTTTCTTAGACTTTATAACCCCAAGACAAAACTTAAAGCAAAAAGTGAATTTATATTTAGATTTAATATTAAATAGACCACTGTCTAGTAACTAAATAAAAAAAGCACCCAAAAAATGGGTGCTTTTTTTGATATCTGATTCGTTATTTACAATCTTATCTCTCTGATATCCCCTGCTCCATTCTCAAAAGTAGCCAGGTTATCACAAGCACCATCGCCATAATCCAATGTCCCAGTAAATCTGGATCGCACTAATTCAACAGCACCACTAACGATAAAACGACAACTTGCTTCTCTTCGTAATGGAGTTACAATAGTAGTACTATGGGTATTTCCATTTCTGAAGGTAGTAGACCAGGATCCATTGATTAAAAATACATTATCTCCCCAGTTACCATTAAACGAACCTTCAATCCATTCTCTGGTCTTAGTACCTGATCTGGTAGCGGTTGTACCATCCGCAAAGGTGATTGTCAAATCCATAGCCATCGCATATTGTGGATTACCATTTTCATTTTCTTTTTGACGCGTTACAGATCGTGATCCTTCGAATTGAGTTTCATTAACATAGAAATTTTCCAAACTATACTCGATCACTAAGGTACGAGCTTCAGTATCTATGGCATACGCCATGATAAGTTTCCCTTTCAATACGTTTCCATTATCAAGAACACATCCCTCTGAACCGAAATCTACGGTTACGTTCTTAGTAGTGTTGGTCATGGAAACTGTTACTGTTGCACAATCTGGCAAAAATCGATGCCCTGGAATTCTCACAGGAGCTTCTTCGTTTTCAAACACCTGCAAAAAAGTATCACTGATTACTTCGGTGGCGTTATCGACCTTGGCTGACAATTCAGCTTCCTCTGTGATAAACGTACTTTCATCTAACTGTTCTGTAGCCTCCTCATTAGTACAGGCAATGACAAATAAAAATGATACTACTAATCCGAAAATTTTAAAAATGTTGGTATTCATACTATAAAGTTTTAACGTTACACCCTCTTAGACATCAGCATTTTAAAAAGGTTTAATTAGGAATTGATTTTTTTAAAAAATCTATATGTTCTAAGTTAAAAAAGCCTATATTTGCAGGCTGATAGCAAAGCGTTATCCATACATAAAAATCATTTAAATAATATTGGAATGTATTTAACAAAAGAGAAGAAAGAAGAAATTTTTGAAAAGCACGGTAAAGGTAAAAACGATACCGGTTCTGCTGAAGGACAAATCGCTTTATTCACCTACAGAATATCGCACCTTACGGAGCATTTAAAAAACAACCGTAAGGATTATAATACAGAGCGTTCATTAGTAAGCTTAGTAGGTAAACGTAGAAACTTACTAGACTACCTAAAGAAGAAAGATATTATGAGATATCGTGCGATTGTAAAAGAATTAGGATTAAGAAAGTAATAAAAAGAGGCCTGCGCGCCTCTTTTTTGTTTATAGACAATTTTAAAATGTCTATATTTGATTTAAAATAATGCCTTAGTTTTTCATTGGTTAAACCACAACAACACAACCTCGAGCGTCCGAGAAAGACGATTACCAATGTTTAATAAGTCTTAATACAGACGGAACAATCAAAATTATGATTCCAAAAGTTTATAAAGAAGTCATCGATCTCGGTGATGGAAGAGAAATTACATTAGAAACAGGTAAGTTAGCGAAACAAGCTCACGGGTCTGTGGTTGTACAATCAGGAAAATGTATGTTGCTATGTACTGTAGTATCTAACTACAAACAAAGTGATGTGGATTTTCTTCCTTTAACGGTAGATTACCGTGAAAAATTTGCAGCATCAGGTCGTTATCCTGGTGGATTTTTTAAACGCGAAGCAAGACCAAGTGATGGAGAAATCCTTACAATGCGTTTAGTAGACCGCGTACTTCGCCCATTATTTCCAAAAGATTACCACGCAGAAACACAGGTAATGATTCAATTGATGTCTCATGACGAAGATGTGATGCCTGATGCAATGGCTGGTTTAGCTGCTTCTGCAGCAATACAATTATCAGATTTTCCTTTTGAGTGTGCGATATCAGAAGTTAGAGTAGGTCGAATCGATGGTAAATTTATCATCAACCCTACCCGAGCACAGTTAGAAGAATCTGACATCGATATGGTTATCGGAGCCTCTGCGGATTCGGTAATGATGGTTGAAGGTGAGATGGACGAAATTTCTGAAGAAGAAATGGTAGAAGCCATCAAATTTGCACACGAAGCGATAAAAGTACAGTGTGAAGCGCAAATCAAATTAGCGGAAGCTTTCGGAAAGAAAGAAACGCGTGAGTATGAGCCAGAAAGAGAAGATGAAGAATTGGCTAAGAAAATTCACGAAATGGCATATGATAAAGTATATGCTGTGGCTAAAGCAGGATCTTCTAAAAAAGAAAGAGGTTTAGCCTTTTCTGAAATCAAAGAAGAAATAATCGCTAGTTTTTCTGAAGAAGAAATAGAAGATTTCGGAGATTTAATAGGAAAGTACTATGCTAAAGCCGAAAAAGCTGCGGTACGAGACTTAACCCTTAATGAAGGACTACGTTTAGATGGTCGAAAAACTACAGAAATCAGACCGATATGGTGTGAGGTAGATTACCTACCTTCTACCCACGGATCGTCTATCTTTACCCGAGGGGAAACACAAGCCCTGGCTACGGTAACTCTAGGAACCTCAAGAGAGGCCAACCAAATAGACATGCCATCTTATGAAGGTGAAGAAACATTTTATTTACATTATAATTTCCCTCCTTTCTCTACTGGAGAAGCACGACCGATTCGTGGTACATCACGTAGAGAAATTGGACACGGTAACTTAGCACAGCGGGCACTAAAAGGAATGATCCCAGCGGATTGTCCATATACCGTACGTGTTGTATCCGAGGTATTAGAATCTAACGGTTCTTCTTCTATGGCTACAGTATGTTCTGGTACCATGGCCCTAATGGATGCCGGTGTACAATTGAAAAAACCAGTTTCGGGTATTGCTATGGGATTAATTTCTGACGGCGAAACTGGTAAATATGCAGTGTTATCAGATATCTTAGGAGACGAAGATCACTTAGGGGATATGGACTTTAAGGTAACCGGTACGGCAGATGGTATTACTGCTTGTCAGATGGATATCAAAGTAAAAGGTCTTTCCTATGAAATATTAGTAAATGCCTTGAAGCAAGCTGCTGATGGACGTTTACATATCCTAGAAAAACTTACTGACACTATTGCTACACCAAACCCAGATGTAAAACCACACGCTCCAAAAATGGTGACCAGAACGATCCCAGGAGAGTTTATTGGTGCATTGATTGGACCTGGTGGTAAAGTGATCCAGGAACTACAAAAAGAAACCGGAACTACCATTGTTATTAATGAGGATCCGGTTACAGAAGAAGGTAATGTAGAAATCTTAGGTACTAGTCAAGAAGGAATTGATAAGGTATTAGCTAAGATTGATGCCATTACCTTTAAACCACAAGTAGGTAGCATATACGAAGTAAAAGTGATCAAAGTATTAGACTTTGGTGCTGTAGTAGAATATGTAGATGCTCCAGGTAATGAAGTATTGTTACACATTTCTGAGTTGGCTTGGGAACGCACGAATAATGTTACAGATGTAGTAAATATTGGTGACGTTATCGACGTTAAATACTTTGGTATTGATCCTAAAACCAGAAAAGAAAAGGTATCAAGAAAAGCCTTATTGCAAAGACCACCGCGTCCTGAAGGTGATAACGCTAAAGGTGATAAACCTCGTGGAGATCGAAAACCAAGATCAAATAATGACAAAAGAGAAAAGTAATTCTTTTCTACATCCATACAAAAGCCCTGTTGATCAGGGCTTTTTTTATCCCATATAACCTCTTCAAAATAAACAGCTTAAAGCTGTTTTTCCTGAAAAATGAAAAAAAATAAAAATAATTTGATGTTTTTGTAACATTTTTTGGTTTGCATACGTATAATGAATAAAGGCCCTAGTATACACGTATTAAATTTCGAGGAGACAATAGATGAGACAACTTAAAATTACGAAGCAGGTAACGAATCGTGAAACTGCATCGCTGGACAAGTATTTGCAAGAAATCGGTAAAGTAGATTTAATTACCGCAGATGAAGAGGTAGAATTAGCACAGCGAATAAAGGCAGGAGACGAGCGTGCGCTTGAAAAATTGACGAAAGCGAACCTACGATTTGTGGTGTCTGTAGCCAAACAATATCAAAATCAGGGATTAACTTTACCTGATCTTATTAATGAAGGAAATTTAGGTCTAATTAAAGCCGCAAAACGTTTTGATGAAACCAGAGGTTTTAAATTTATATCCTATGCCGTATGGTGGATTAGACAATCGATCTTACAAGCATTGGCTGAGCAATCGCGTATTGTACGTTTACCATTGAACAAAATTGGATCGATCAATAAGATCAATAAGACATTTGCATTCTTAGAGCAGTCACACGAGCGTCCGCCAAGTGCTGAAGAAATTGCTAATGAATTGGATATGACCATCAATGACGTAAAAGAGTCGATGAAAAACTCTGGGCGTCACGTAAGTATGGATGCACCATTAGTAGAAGGTGAAGATTCTAACCTATATGATGTATTGAACTCAGGAGAATCTCCAAATCCAGACAGAACACTATTACACGAGTCGTTAAGAACGGAGATCGAAAGAGCATTAGAAACCTTAACACCAAGAGAGGCTGATGTAATCCGTCTATATTTTGGACTAGGAGATCAACACCCAATGACGCTTGAAGAAATTGGCGAAACCTTTGATCTAACACGTGAGCGTGTACGCCAGATTAAAGAAAAAGCAATTAGAAGATTAAAACATACGTCTAGAAGTAAAATATTAAAGACATATTTAGGATAATATTTCCTAAATTGCGACTACAAACAGTTTCATAACATAACTGTTCGTTTTTTGATTGATGAATAACCTCCGGCTGATTACCGGAGGTTTTTTCATGAACTATTTTGACCTAAACCCTAATCTCTGCCCAAAATTCCGTATTTTTATAAAGTGTTATCACCTAACACCTTACCCTAATCTGTAGTCTAAGGAAAGTAATCTCTTAAAACCAACCTTATGAAAACAGTGATCTGTTACGTCAGTACCGTAAATCCCTTCTTGACTCAAAAAGAGTTACAGCAGCTGTTTAGCTTTGTGACCAATACCAACAAAAAATTAGGGATCACCGGCGTATTGATTCATGCTGAAGGTAATTTTTTTCAAATCATTGAAGGCGAAACAACCACCATTCATTCGCTATTTGAACGCATCCAACAAGACACCCGGCATTACGATATTATTACCATACTCAATAAACCCATTTATAACAGCTCTTTTGACGATTATGAATGTTCCTTTACCGTTATCTCAACCAAAAAAGATCGAGAAAAGCTCGATTCTTTTTTAGAAAAAGAAAAATTGAACAACCCCCAGAGTTTTGGTAGCATCGCCTATATCGCACAGAAGTTTATCGGAAAATATTAGTGGTCTTTTAACCCTAATCATTATTGAAAATTAAATAAAGATTATAATTTTGTGCAAATACAAAAGTTATGACTCCAAAACGTATTGCCCCATCAGTGCTGGCCGCTGATTTTGCCAATCTTCAACGAGATATTGAAATGATAAACGCTAGTGAAGCCGACTGGTTTCATATAGATATCATGGATGGTGTTTTTGTACCCAACATTTCGTTTGGTATGCCCGTATTACGAGATATTGTAAAACACGCTAAAAAAACCATTGATGTTCATTTGATGATCGTAGATCCAGATCGCTATATCAAAACCTTTGCCGATTTAGGCAGTAATATTCTTACCGTACATTATGAAGCCTGTACACACCTGCACAGAACGCTACAGGCCATTAAAGCCGAAGGTATGCAAGCAGGAGTAGCCATCAACCCACATACCAATGTAAGCCTGTTAGAAGACACCATAAATGATATCGATTTGGTATGCCTCATGAGTGTTAACCCTGGCTTTGGAGGGCAATCGTTTATCGAAAATACGTATAACAAGGTACAACAGCTTAAAGAAATTATCAATCGCAAAGGCGCCAAAACCTTAATCGAAATCGACGGAGGAGTGACCAGTAAAAACGCCAAACAATTGGTAGACGCCGGTGCTGACGTATTGGTAGCCGGTAGCTTTGTCTTTAAAAGCGAAAACCCTACCGAGACCATTAAAGACCTCAAAAGTATCGTAGCCTAATATGCAAGTAGACCTGATCATTGTAGGAGGAGGACCCATTGGTATTGCGTGCGGATTAGAAGCACAAAAAAATAATATATCCTATGTTATTTTAGAAAAAGGACCAATCGTCAATTCGCTATTCAATTATCCGGTAAACATGCAGTTCTTTTCTTCTTCTGAGAAGTTAGAGATTGATGACATCCCTTTTATCAGTAAAGAAGCTAAGCCTAAACGAGACGAAGCGCTAGAGTATTATCGCAGAATTGTAACCAGCAATGACCTCAACATTAACTTGTTTGAAAAGGTAGAACGCATTCACAAAGAAGGCGATACCTTTACCGTACAATCCTCCAAGGATACGTATCAGGGGCGCTATGTGATCATTGCCACGGGATTTTATGACATCCCTAATACGATAGACGTACCAGGAGAAGATTTACCTAAAGTATCCCACTATTACGATAATCCGCATTTTTATGCAAAGCAGAAACTGGCTGTTATTGGCGCTAGCAATAGTGCTGTAGATGCCGCGCTGGAATGCTATCGCAAAGGCGCTGAAGTTACTTTACTGGTACGCGGCCCAGAAATCGGCAAACGGGTTAAATACTGGGTAAAACCCGATATTGAAAACCGCATCAAAGAAGGCAGTATCAAAGCCTACTATAACACCGAGGTTACCGCCATCACCGCTAAACACATTGAGATCAATACCAATGGAGAAATGATGCGATTAGACAATGATTATGTACTGGCCTTAACAGGCTACAAACCTAACTTTAGCTTTTTAGAAAAAATTGGGGTTCAGCTCTCAGATGATGCCAAGCGATATCCGCAATACGATGAAGCAAGTATGGAAACCAATGTAGAGAACCTATACCTGGCTGGGGTAATTTGTGGTGGTATGGATACCCACATTTGGTTTATCGAAAACTCCAGGGTACATGCCAAGACGATTTTGCAGGATATAACAGGCAAAGAACAGCAAGCGGAACAGAACGCTTAAACGTGATTATAAAAAAAACTCTCCCGCGCTCTGCAAAGTCTCCTGAATTTGAAGAATAACGTTGTTCAGCAAGTTTGTCTTCCTAGAATCTTCGATTTGGTGACTTTAGTGTGTTAAGAGCATTAAATAAGTAGGGATCTGCGAGTCTAACTCCACATTGATTAAAAAACGTTTAGATTTGTGGTAAATACAAAGGCAAATATCAATTATTTTGTTTTTGACTATAGTTGAAAAAACGAAAATCAGAAACCTACTCCGATACATATGAATGAAATTCCTTTACTTACTTTCGATAAATTATTTGACTTGATCGAAGAAAATCGATTTAAAAATGAAACTGACAAAAAGATTGCGAATAAAATTCTTGAAGCAGCAAATGATTGGGGAGATTGGAAAAATTCTGTCAATGATTTGAATGAGTTTATTCTTGTATTGGAGAAAGAAATCAAAGGATTAACAACTCAACCAAATATTGAAAAACTACTACATAGATATAATCGAGACTTTTCAAAATATACTTGGGAAGCTGAAAGTTTATGCTCTTTGCTTGAAATTTTTGAACTACAAAAGAAAGCGAATTAAGAAATGTTTTCTCATATATTGCTAAGATAAATAAGACTGTCTAACATGGAAATATTAATAATCATTTTTATCCCAATTATAATTTGGATTGTAAGTATTTATCTGCTTTTAGGTTGGGATAAATTCAATAATTTTTTCATCATAAACGGTATTCTAGTAATAGCTTATGTTGGGCTCCTAGTATGTGGAAAATCAATTTGGGATCACGATGAATATGGTTTAGGATTTCTATTCAGGTTAGCTATTTGCTTATTGACCCATGTTTTAATTGTATTTGTTTTTGCAGTCTTTAAAAATAGACAATTGAAAAAATAACTATCGTCACCCCTGCTCCGCAAAGTTTGTCTTCTTAGAATCTTCAACTTTCTAACTTCAGTGTGTTAAGAGCTTTGCAAATCCAAGGGTTGCCGACTGTAAACTAATCATTAAAAAACGATAAGATTTGCAACTCTTATAGCATATTAAAGACTTATTATTTATAATTTAAAAGATGAAAAGCCAAACTATTATAATAAAATTAATATTAATTTTTTCTCTATTTAGTTGCTCGAGAGGCTACGAAGTAAGAGAAGACGGGGTATATTACTTAAATTGGAACGAAGCTAGGGGTAATAGTGAGTTTGAAGTAGAAGATGCAGACATAAACTCTTTCCGTGAATTGAAAGATAATCTATATGGTAAGGACGAGCATTATGTATTTTATAAAGGAGAAAAAATCGAAGGAGCTAACCCAGACTCATTCAAACTCCTCAAGAATGGTTATTCAATTGATAATATCCAAGCATACTATTATGGCAAACCAATTGAAAAATCAACGTCTAAAGAATTCGAAATTATTGATTCGTACTATTCAAAAGATTTTCAAAATATCTTTTACACAACCGAATCGCTAAATGTTTGTTCTGTTAAGAATTTTAAATTCGTGTATAATGATCATTCAGAAAAGGCTTGGGAAAGATGGACAACTGATGGGTGTAACTACTATATCAAGAGCGCAAAAGTACCTACACAAGAATATGAAAATCTAAAAATTTATAAAGGTAGTGCAGGGATTTCATCTGATAGCAAATATGTCTATTACTATGATCGAAACATTTACTACAACCAAGACGGAGAAAGAATTTTGGACACTATTGACATTAAATCTTTTGAGGTCATTGACTATATTGATATACGAGATAAATTTGGCTGTATTAATGTTTATCACGGTAGGAGAAAATGTGAATAATTACTGAAATCAGACAGAATAAATTTATGCTGCTCACCAACCTTTAACCTCTTCGATTGTTCAATTTCTTTACTTCCTGGTGCCATAAGCTTTGCTTAACTATGGTTTCACAAGTACAACTTTGTTTTGATTTAAAAACGTTTAGATTTGTGGTAACTGTAAAGATATTAATCCCTTATTTGATTGTCGGAACCAATTTGAGAAATGACGAAATACATTAAAATATCAGTTCTATTCTTATTATCTGCTTGCGGACAAAATGCAACTGAAATGAAAACACCTGAAAATGCGAATGAAAAATTTGCGGAGTTTATCGCAAAGAAAAAGTTCTATGCTGAAAATTATTATCCTGGAGTTGCTGATGAGAAAATGCGACCAATTTTTACCCAGAAAATCAACCGTGTTGCATCTGACTTTAAAAGTGTCGCAGAATCTGAAAATCCAACTGATAAAAAATACCAAGAGAAAATTAAAATCGGACTTTCAAGGTTTGCGGACGTATATATGGAATTGGATACCGAAGACAGAGAAAGAGTTTGTTTATATTTTGAAGAGTTAATGGCCATTGTCGGACTAGAAAGTTCGAATGGACAACTGAGTCAATTTATGTATGGTTTTGACCCTAATTCTATGGATTAAAAAAACTATTGCCAATTTAAGTCTCGATCTGCAACGTTTGTCTTCATCGAATCTCAATAATTTCTAAGCTTTTAAACAGTACATTGTACTTTACTATAAAAAAGAATAGTTAACTAACTCAAATGAATTACTTACTCATTCTTCACTACATAATTGACTTAATAATCATAGTTTCGAGTAAACTAATGCAATCGATGAAAAACACAATATTTTTATTAATCCCACTATTAAGTATTAATTTATTTGCTCAAAATCTTTCTGAAATTAATTCTGATCTTTATCTAGCTGACTCACTAACATACCAAAATGAAGTTAGAATTTATCAAGGTGGTGGAATAAGTAATTATTCCTCTCTTTTTAGAATGTACCAAAATGAATCAGATCACTGGACCGCAGAATTTTATGAGCATTACGCAAAAGTTGATGAAACAGATGAAGTACGAACGAAAAAACAAAAACTGAAATCAATAAATGACATGGAATTTGTTTTTCAAAGCCTGAATAGGAGTCATATTTTAGACCTGCCAAGTTTAAACGAAATACGATGGAAATTAGTAACTCGCGGGAATGTTGAAAAAATAAAAAGCATGTTTCGATGTAAAGAAATTGAGGAATACCAATTAACCAATAAAAGAGTTGCGATTATGGATGGAGAGGGATATAAAGTTCAGGTCAAAAATTCGAATAAGGCAAACGAATTTGAATTTGCCAATCCTGATGGATATTTTAAGTATTACCCAGATATTGACGAACTCATCTATATGTGCGAGATTTTAAACACAATCCGGACTGAATTCGGTATTTGGAAAAAATAGTATTCCCGACACCACAATTTTGACTTCGTCAAATTTTTGATTTACAGACTTTAGATAAAACTTTAGTACTTGGAACAAGAAATGTATATAGAACATCTCAAAAACTTGAAACCTTCAAAAAAGAAACTCCTTAAGAATTAATAGTAAATGACAAAACTGACTAAAATTTTACTGTCTATCCCATCAATTCTCGGAATTGTTTATATGTTGACTTTCTGGAGTGATGATTTTTTCAAATGGATCACAAATAATGTGATCCGATTTGAGCATCAAGCGCCTATTGTAAACGGAATTATTTTAATACAAATCAGCTATCTGATTTACCGACTTTGGACTTATAAAAATGTGGAGAAAGACAAAAAAACAATGTGGACAGTTTTATTAGTTATTTTTAATTTAATAACAAGCCTGATTTTTATATGGAAAAAAGATAACGAATTCGAGCAACTTAATATCAACAACGCACCCAATAACGTTAAGTAGTAATTACTGCTGCTGCACCCCGCTCCGCAAAGTCTCCCGACTTTGAGGGATAGTTAACATACCTCCACTCCAAATTTTTATCCTTATCGAATCTTCAACTTTCTGATTTTATTGTATTACGCGCTTTGCAAAGCCAAGGATTACCGACTGTAACTTACTATTCATTAAAAAACGATTAGATTTGTGATACTTATTTAGAGTGAAAGACATAGGTACTTTATTTCCTTGTTCACCTGTATGAGGTACGATATACAAACATTCTTTAAAAACCTATGATTACATCGTCTAGTCCATTATACAAACTTAATATCTAATTGTATAACACATTTAAGAATATAATTCGTATCTTAAAGAAATAGACTACCAAGATAATCTTACTAAACAAATCCTTTTAACCACTAAAAAGATTCAAGAAGAATTTCCGGAATTGATAAAATACTTGGAAGAAATGCCCAGTGACTTTCAATACAGCACCGAAAAAAATGTAAATCAAAAAGCACTGAAAGATTATCTAGCCTCTCTAAACAATTTATTAGAAACCTATACAAAAGAGCATTAAAAAAATACAAGGATGATAATCCAGTTCGTTATCGACCCAACCTTACCCCCCCCCGCTTCTCAAAGCTAGACTTCATCGAACCTTCAACTTTCTGACTTTAGTGAGTTACTAGTTTTGCATGAAGAACGATTGCCAAGTATAACTTTATATTGCTCAAGAAACGTATAGATTTGTAAAAAGTATAGGTTTCATTTTTTCCAAGGGTCTACGCCATAAAACAAATTAAATTCTGAAGAACAAAATCCTCAGAAAGATAACCTTTTTGGCATGTCTCCCTCTGAGGTATGTTAAGAAAATTTGGTTCTAGATATAGTAAGAAGAAAAAAATTACTGCGATAACATTGTTTTACACCACTTCTTTTAGACGTTAAACCAAAAACTAAATGCTAGTAAGAACATAGAATCAATCGGTTAAAAATTCTTATTTAGATTTATTATAAATAATTTGGTGAATCCAAAACTCATGAATATTTTTGCCAAAATTCACTATTTAAATTAAGTCTAAATAAAAACAATGAAGAATTTAGTATCTATACCTATCTTTTTTTTGCTAACTACTTTAGCATTCTCCCAAAACGCGAAGGTTACAGGCACGGTTACAGACAACAATAAAAAACCACTTTTTGGAGTAAACATCTCCTTAGTAAACACCACAAAAGGAACACAAACTAACAAAAAGGGTCACTTTGAAATTTCTACTTCAGAAAACGGAAATCACACACTTTCTATTTCTCATTTAGGATATAGAACAAAAGAAGTGTCAATCACTATTTCCAAAAATCAAACCACAAAATTAGGAACGATAGTACTTGTTGAGGGAAATGAAATATTGAACGAAGTAATTGTCCAAGGAGAACGTCGCAATAAATTTTCTAGAAAGAAAACAGCATACGTAGCCAAACTTCCATTAAAAGATATCGAGAACACACAGGTTTACAGCACCATTACAAACGAACTTTTACAATCGCAAGTCGTAACAAATTTTGACGATGCCCTAAAAAATGCAACCGGAGTCGAGCGTTTATGGGCTTCGACTGGTCGTGGTGGCGATGGTGCAGGATATTATGCGCTACGTGGTTTTTCGGTACAGCCACAACTGGTCAATGGACTTCCTGGACTTACCAATGGAACAATAAATCCGGCAAATATTGAGCGTATCGAGGTTCTTAAAGGACCTTCCGCCACCTTATTTGGAAACGCAGTAAGTTCTTATGGTGGCCTTATAAATGTGGTTACCAAAAAACCTTATATTGGCACAGGTGGTGAATTATCATTCACGTCAGGAACCTATGGACTTAACCAAATTGTTGGAGATTTCAATTCGGCTCTGAGTAAGGACGATAATTTATATTTCAGAGTAAATACAGCATACACTTCAGAACAGAGTTTTCAAGATGCTGGTTTTAGAAGATCATTTTTCGTTGCACCATCGCTTTCTTACAAAGTTAACAACAGGCTTTCATTTTCATTTTACGGAGAAATTACACAATCCGAGCAGACTAATCCAACATTCTTATTCTTAAATAGAAGTGCGCCAACTGCATCCTCTAACCTTGAAGAATTAGGCTACAATAATAAGCTGTCATTTACGAGCAACGATTTAACCTTGGAAAATCCAACGCAGAATTACAGAATTGAAATGGATTACAAATTATCAGACACCTGGCAATCTCAAACGTTGCTTTCAAAAAGCTCAACCTCTACAAAAGGATATTATTCTTATCTCTTTGACTTAGGCATTTTAGAAGGTGACACCTATTCAAGATTTATCAGCAAACAAAATGCTAATACACAAACAACCGACATTCAACAAAACTTTATTGGTGATTTTAATCTCGCATCTTTAAGAAATAGAATAGTTATCGGTTTGGATTATTTCAATGCAACCGAAACAAATAATAATACTGGTTTTGCTTTTTATGGCAATGTAACACCTAATGGAGGCTCAAATGGTGATAATCCATTTACCCCTGAAATTGAAGACACTTCATTTCCACTTTCAACCTCAGGCGTTGATGCAGTTTTAGAATCTCAAGACGTAAGTAATATAAAATCAAAATTTCATATTTATAGCTTGTATGCCTCAGATTTAATTGATATTACAGATAAGTTTTCTGCAATGGTTGGTTTGCGTTTAGACCATTTTGATAACGAAGGTGATTTGGCAAATCCTAATGATGATTTTGACCAAACAACCTTATCACCAAAATTTGGTTTGATATTTCAACCCATTAAAGATCAGTTATCCATTTTTGCAAATTTCCAAAATGGTTTTACTAATGTTGCACCACAACTAGTTGGCAATCCTGATGCCGGACCACAAACCTTACAAACCTTTGACCCGGAACAAGCAAATCAAATAGAGTTTGGTCTTAAAGCCAACCTTTTTAATAATCGTTTAAATGCTACCATAAGTTATTATGATATTAAAGTAAAAGATCGGGTGATAACTGATCCATCCTCTCCTTTCAATAACATTCAAGGAGGAGAAGTGGTAAGCAAAGGATTTGAAATTGAAATCAACGCAAATCCAATACAAGGTTTAAATATTAGAGCTGGGTTTAGCAACAACGACAGCGAAACAACCGAATCTGATAATACTGAAATTTTAAACCGTAGGCCTTTGGAAGCTGGACCCGAAACCTTATATAATTTTTGGGCAAATTATGAATTTCAGGAGGGTGCTTTAGATGGTTTTGGGATGGGTTTAGGTTTTAATGGTGCAAGTGAACGCTTTGCAATAAATTATGAATCTACCGGAGAATTTGTTCTCCCAAGTTATACCATAGCCAATGCTTCAGTTTTTTATCAAGCGGACAAATACAGAATAGGGTTAAAAGTAAACAATGCCTTCAATAAAGAGTATTATACAGGTTGGACAACCATAAACCCACAAATGCCAAGAGCATTATTGGCAAATATTTCATATCAATTTTAATTAGCCACCAGTGAAAAAGAGCAACGCTGTAAAGCGTTGTTCTTTTTAATATTTTTTTAGTAATGACATTCAAAAAATTCATATTTCAGCTTCACAAAATTTTAGGCCTTACCACAGGACTAGTGGTATTTATTGTTGCGATAACCGGTTGCTGTTGGGCTTTTAGGGATGAAATTGAAAGCCTTTATGGTGATTATAAAAAAGTAGCTCCGCAAAATGAAGCTATTTTGACACCTACAAAAGCAAAAGAATTGGCTAAAGAGGTGATTCCTAATCATACAGTCCACGGAACAGTTTATAAAAAAGCCAATGATGCAATCGAAGTTATTTTTTATGATGCAGAACCTGAATTTTACCAAAGTGTTTTTCTAAATCCATATTCTGGAGAAGTCATTCAAGTAGACGACCATCTTTCAGGATTTTTTGCATTTATACTAAAAGGACATATGCGCCTTTGGTTGCCAAAAGCGATTGGCGAGCAAGTTGTCGGAGTATCCATATTAATTTTTCTTTTGATTATCATCTCTGGTTTCTTTTTATGGTTGCCTAAAAAGCGTAAAAATTTAAAACAACGCTTGAAATTTGATTGGAATAAAACTACACGTTGTAAACGAAAAAACTTCGACCTGCATACCATAGTAGGTTTCTATATTTGTTCTTTCGCATTAATTATTGGGTTTACAGGCGCTATGCTATCTTACAACTGGTTAAAATACGTAGTCTATCAATCAACAGGTGGCGAAAAAGAAATGCGTTTTATGATACCTAAAAATCAAAGTGCAAAACTCCTATATAGCGAAACAATCCCTATGGACTATTTGATAGTTAAATTATCAACAGAACATCCAGAAGCAGAAGGATTTGAATTGCACTATCCAAAAAGCAAAGAAGAAAGTATTTACGTAGAAGTTTCCAATAGCAAAGGGCTTTATTACGACTCTGACTTTCGGTTTTTTGACCAAAACACATTAAAAGAAATAGAAACGCCAAGTATTTACGGAAAATATGAAAATGCAAAAGTAGCCGATAAAATTCTTCGCATGAATTATGATATACATATAGGAGCTATCGGCGGAATTGCAGGAAAATTTATTGCATTTTTAGTAAGCCTACTGATTGCAACTTTACCAGTTAGCGGAGTATTATTGTGGTACGGACGGAAGTACAAGAAGAAAAAACTTCAAAAAAATAAAGTTTAGTACCTCACAACCATCCCACTCACTTTTATACCAACACTTAATCAGCTCCACTTAATCTCCCAAATTTGTAGAATAAATCCCCAATCTGCAAATTTTGAGTTCGTCGAATGCTTAATTTCCTGATTTTATGATTGCGTAGGCTTTGCAGCGCCAAGAATTGTCGAGTAAACCTTAATATTGATTAAAAAACGTTTAGTTTTGTGATATAATTATAGTATCTAAGTCCTGTTCATCATTTCGTTACTTAAAAATATTTGAAAAACAGATATAACATAAAATACTTCGTTTTACTAATTGTAATAATTGGGATATCCTATATAGCTCATAATGGTTTTAAAAATTACCAAAAAAATGAGATCATTAAATTCAATAATACTCACCTAACTTTCTCAGACAAGAACTCTAAATTTACCAAAGCTACGAATACAAAAAGAGCATATGATTTCAACAAATCGCTATTGGATTCAATTGCACAAATAAAGGACTCAATTACAGCGATATTTTTGCACCGAACTTCAGAAAAGATTGTCTTTTTCTCGCTAGACAAAGACACATTACACCTAAAAACGGAAAACGGAATTTCTTATAACTATTTTTCTTCCTTGGACAAGGGGAAATACGACAAAGATTTCAATGATTTATTAGTAAATGCATTAAGTCCTTTCCTATCTAAATACAGCATCAAACAAATTGAAATTTACACATTAACTCCAACAGCATATAATAATATTCCACCACCACCTGGTACTTTATCCAACTTTGATTATGAAAAATGATTTGACTAATAAAAACATTTAGATTTGTATTCATAATAGGAAGCTTTAAAAACCAAGGTTATTAAGGCTAATATCAAAGACAATTCATTCACTATGTTGAATAGATCTATAAAACACAAATGGATGCTGCTTCCAGTCCTAACGCTATTGGGACTTATTCTATTTTATAAGTTTATGACATATGATAGAAACTATACTTGGTCTAAAGAGTATTATTTTGAAGTACAAAAAGTGATGACAGGTCTAGACTTTGAAATTGGAGAGCCCATAAAAATTGATCCGAACAGTATTCAACTTTCAACGGAGAAATTAATTAAACTCAAAATTCAAAAAGTATTGAACCGAGTTAACCTTATGAATTATGGTAGCGAACACGGTGAAAAAATTATCCTAAATTCAACTACATCCGAACAGGAAATTATTTTTAAAGGCAGATGCCTAAGTGACCATCTCATCGGAATTGAAATTGAGTATAAAAATTTGGATCCATCTTCATTAGCAAACATAAAACGCTTGTTCAAAAAGCAATTTTCTAATTATGAGATTATATGGAATGAAATACAATAGTTAACTACTCAGAACTGATAAGACATCCTCAAAAGTCGAGAGAATTGATAGAGCTGAGACTTTGCGGAGCGCATTTAAAGTGTTTAACTTTTTTAAGTGACCTAGACAATAAAATAAAAGAAACTTGAGAAAAAGCGACAAATCCAAACATAATATTTCAATTGCGTCTATTAAACGAAGTACTATAAAGCCGCATGATAATTTTAAGTGGACAAAACTCTATGAATCGAATGCTGACTTTTTGTATTCTGGACTAAATCTAAACTTAACAGAAAATGAATTGATCATATGTTCTACTATTATCGATTCTGACAACTACAGTATCTTAACTACTCAAAAATTAATAACAAATCAAAATGGATTAGGATTTTCCGGTAGTTTAATCAATGCCATAGATAAAGGATATGGCGATTTTAAAGGATATCAAGATAAACCGTTAACATTAGGTGTTATCGAACTTGCAAATGGTACTGAATTAAAATACTTTATCGAAACTGGAAGGGCATCTATGATAATGGTTAATGGAATTCGAACACTTATCAGTTTGGAAAAACAAGAATAAAACGATTAGATTTGTGATACAAATGTGTAGTTAAAGAAGCTTTTAGCCTATATTCCTATAACACCTACAAGCTTTATAAAAGTGGATCTAGAAATAGCAAAATATATTGTAAACTACTATCATAAATTTTTCAACGAAAAGGAAAATATTGCGAGCCGTCATCTTAATTCATTATTCAAACTAAATGGAGAATCTCAAAGTTCGCCTCGTTATAAAATTTATAAACGAAAAGGTTGGATAACAACTGACAAGGAAGCCCTAGAATTATTAAAAAATGGAGAAACCGAATTCTTATTGAACACAGCGCAACGAATAGTCAAGGAACATAAAGATGAAATTTTTCTAAATTATTGCCCCAATTGTCAAAAATTGGCAAGAACCCCAAAGGCAAAACAATGTAGACATTGTCAGCATAAGTGGTTTGACTAAATCTAAAACACCTCCTCCGAAAAGTCTCCTGACTATGAGGAATAACTTTTTACCCCGCTCCGCTTAGTTTGATTTCGCCGAACCTTCAATTTACTTACTTCAGAACTTCATATACCAGCTTATAGCTTATAAAACAAAAAAATCGGCTGTTGGTGTACAACCGATTTTTTAACCTTGACTAATTCAAATAAATAACCATTACATGCCTGGTAATACCACGGTATCTACCACATGGATCACCCCATTAGATTGATTTACATCCGCTATGGTTACCGTTGAAACATTGCCAGATGCATCTTTAATTTTCACAGCATCCCCATCCAGCATAGCGGTTAAGGTTCCTCCCTGTACGGTAGTAAATTCAGCCTTTCCACCACCTTTTTTAATCGCCTTTAGGATAGCTTTAGCACTAAACTTACCGGATAGCACATGATAGGTCAATACCGCTTGTAGTTTGGCTTTGTTTTCTGGTTGTAACAGTGTGGCTACGGTACCTTCGGGTAGCTTTTCAAAGGCCATATTTGTCGGTGCAAAAACCGTAAAAGGCCCTTCGCTTTGTAGCGTTTCTACCAACTCCGCCGCCTGCACCGCAGCTACTAGTGTAGTGTGGTCTTTTGAGTTTACCGCATTGGCAACAATAGTTTTGCTAGGATACATCGCAGCACCCCCAACCATTTTGGTGCCTTTCTCCATTTTGTCTTCTTGTGCAGACAAAGTCACGGCACTAAATAACATAACGATTACAGTAATAGATAAAAAATTGAACTTTTTCATAATTGTGTTTTTTTAGTATGATACTCTACTTACGAAAAAAACAAGACGAGGGTTCTCCTTAACAACTTATAGTTTCAACTATTTTTTACACCCTAGCAGTAAGCAACTCATTAACAGCTAATAAAACAAAATGGTATGCACACTTTCCTAAATAGCAGTTATTACCAAAAGAAAAAGCCGGGCTAACCCGGCTTTTTATATACTGAAAAATGTACTATACTAGTCACCACTTAATCTAGATAAAATACTTAAGATATACCAAAACAGTAGCATTAATGAGGCAAATAAGCCTAATGAAGCGGCTACATATTGATCTTCTGAGTATTTATGTACCATATTAGAGGTTTGGTATAAGATCGAACCAGAGGCTAATACCACCATCCCCACACTAAACCAAAGCCCCAGGTTGAATCCAAAAAGCGTACCGGCAACAATTAATCCCATGGCTATAAAAAACCCTATGGTAAGGATAGATCTTAGAAAAGAAAAATCCTTCTTAGTCAGCAAAGCAATTGCTGATAAACCAGTGAATAATGAAAGTGTTAATATCGCTGCCTGACTCAATAGGTCTGCTCCCCCCTGCTCGGCAATAACCATAGCGATAAAAATTAAGGGGATAAAAATAAACGCTTCGGCAACTACATATAATAATAAGGCCAGGTATTGTTTGTTACGATCGTGACTTTTAATCGCCATACGCTCAGCGTAATTGGTGACCAACATAAAACCACCTAACATCAATAGCCACGTCCAACCCTGTGTCATTGATAGCGCTAACTTCATCACGGGCTCTAGTTGAAAAAATAGCCATTCTACAATGATAAAAGCTAGCACGGCCATTGCCAGGTGCGTATAGGTCTTTTTATAAAAAGCTACTCTTTTTTCTTCAGCAAGTGTACTTACTGGTAAAAATTGTTGAATTTCTTCCATCTTAAAAAATAATTTATTGTGGTAAATATAACATATCGATTGGTTATGCGTCTAAAAACTCGTCATAATATCTAAAATTAAGCATCCGTCTTACATATTCATAAATACCCGGAAAATGCGCCTTGAGTGCTTTTGGGGACTCCATAAACACCTCAACCAATACGGCGATAAACTCAAATTTATCGGTATAGGCATAGGAGCGTAATAATCCTGTTTCGATAATTTTATTCCGTAATTCCACAGAGCCCAGATGTTGTTCTAATTCCAAAAAGGTGTCATAAAATATTTCGGCACTTATGCTATTGCTCTTTATGGAATTGTAATGAATGGCATGTGTTATTTCGTGAAACCCAAGATTGACACCTTCCTCTATGGATGCAGGGTTGCTCTTAAAATGTTTCCACGAAAAAACCAAAGCCTTTGACCTGGGATTGAACTCTCCTTTGTGTTCCGTTTGATTTAATATGGAAAAATAGGTAGAAGGATATAAAATCACCGTATTGACGTGATGCAGTAAATAGTGCCGCATCCCAAAGGTTAATTGAATAATCGCTGTACATACTTCCATGATCATCTCATCCGTAATGGCTAAGCCATCTCTACCGACAAATGTTGTTTCTTGGATCAGTTTGGCAACACGATGCTCAAAATATTTTTTTTCTTTTGCTTTAAGTACTTTGTACAGGTCATTTTTGATCAAGTAAGGTTTTAGTCTTTTAGGTAATTTCCGTATCGGAAAATAGAAGTGTACAAAAAAAGGTTTTTGATAGGCTTTAACATACAAGGTCTCCAAATATTTACCTACATAATACACACAAATACCAACTATGGCTACAGTAAGCAAGATTGCTAGCCAGGTGTAGGATGCTGGATCCTTCGGTTGCATACTTATGAATGATAATAGTACTTGCAAAAGACGCTATTGGGACTTGTAGGTTAATAATACCCAAAATAGCGTTTTTAAATGAAATCCTGTGTTAAAATAGAAAATAACGATACGGTCTAGTGAAGTGTATTGGATTCGAACCAATGACCCCTACCCTGTCAAGGTAGTGCTCTGAACCAACTGAGCTAACACTCCATTGTAAAAAACGAAAATACTACTTCTTTGAATACACTAAAAGACTTTGCCTTACAATTTTTATTTTTTTGTATTTTTTCTTAATCTCATATTAAGAAACTCCGTTAACAAAGAAAACGCAATAGCAAAATACAAATACCCCTTAGGTATAGCTCCAATTTCTTGATCAAAAATAACGGTGTGCGATAAATGTGCTGATTCCGTAATTAACATAAACCCGATTAATATCAAAAACGATAAAGCTAACAGCTGCATTGAAGGGTGTTCATTAATAAACTTCCTAATCTTATTGGCAAATAGCAACATGATCAAAATCGAAATGACTACCGCTATAATCATTAAAATCAACGCGTCATTTGCTGTTTCCCCTATTCCATTTGTCATTCCTACTGCTGTTAAGATTGAATCTACAGAAAAAATAAAATCAATAATCAAAATTTGCACAATCGCTTTGGAAAGCGTTGTGATTTTCTTCTTCCTTATTTGTTTTTCATCATGATGAGGCATCTCCACTTTTTCGTGAATTTCTGATGTACTCTTGTACAATAAGAACAACCCACCAAAAAACAAGATCACGCTCTGCCAGCTCAATCCCATTTTTAACCACCCGGTGTTGATATGCCAAAAAGGCTCACTAAGTGCAATTAGGTAAGATACCCCGATTAATAAGCCTATACGCTGCACCATTGCAAGAAGCAACCCCCAATTTGTTGCTTTTTTTTGTTGATGATCTGGTAATTTACTGGCTGCAATAGAGATGAACACAATATTATCAATCCCCAATATAATTTCTAAAAAAGTTAAGGTAAGTAGTGCTACCCAAGCGTCAGCACTTGCTAAAATATCAAACATAGCATCAATTAAAAGTTCGTATGGAAATATAAAGGTAAAAAATAAACCCAATCAATAGTGATGGGTTTATCGTTTTGTTTCAAGAAATTTTGGTTTTACCAATTGCTGATTTCTTCTTTTATCTCTTCTACTGTTTTTCCAGTTTTTTCCTGGATTTTACCTAACATTTCATCAAATTTACCCTCAGCATAGGCAATATCATTATCGGTAACATCTGCATATTTTTGCTTGAAATCACCTTTTATTTGATTCCATTTACCTTTTAATTGGTCAGTATTCATAATAGTATAGTTTTAAAATTCAACAATACCTTAAAATAAAAAACAAAGCCCATTTTTTTTAACTCAATTGAAAGCTATCTTAATCCTTATACCATAAAAAAAGGATTACAGTCGATCATCCGTAATCCAAGCTTAAATGCGTTTTTTAATTCCAGGGATACAACAAATTATCTAGAATGTATTGTTGACTTGCCTAAATTTTGATCGAAAAGGTCATTCTCGGGAATCAGGAAAAAACTTGCTTTATAAATTTAACAAAACAGATTGTTAATTTATACTAATTACAACCAAAACAAATCTTAATAAGCCGATAAAAGCACGGTATTCAATCAACATCAATAGATTTTGGTTACCCATAAGCTCTAAAAATTTGTTTTACAGATGTTTAAATAAAAAATCACTGTTAAATAGTCGTCATTTATTATATTCTACATCATAAAATTCTATTCGTAATTTGCAATGTTTTTGTGGTGTTTTATTATGTATATTAGTTTAAAATTTGAAACTAATATGTACAACAATTTCTAACTGATTTGTATGGTATTGCGCTTTCAAAAAACTAGAAATAAACCCATAATAACGAATAAAATACAGTGACACTACAACACATTAGTAAGCTAAAGAGCTTAAGTCCTACTAAGATAAGCATCTATACATGAAAAAAATAAGAGTACTTCATATGGTAATCCTTTTTATAACCGTCCTTTACCAAGGGATAGGACAAGAATTACCTGTAAAAGTAGATAATGGCAATGCACCACTACGAAGTTTATTACATGTAGAGCTACAAAAAAAACTGGAAAAAGTAATCAGTAACAATCCTGGTTGGAATTCATTGGCCAAAAAAAAGAAAATGGCCGTCGGGCTGGTAGACCTTTCGGATATCAACAACATAAAATTTGCTAGGGTTAATGGTAACGAAATGATGTATGCCGCGAGTTTACCCAAGATTGCAGTTTTATTAGCTGCTATAGATGCTATCGACAAAGGAGAATTAAAAGAAACCCCTGAGGTGAAATCTGATATGTATTTAATGATCAGCAAATCGAACAATCAAGCCACCACAAGGATGATTGATCGGATTGGGTATCGAAGAATAGAAAGAGTACTCACTAGTGACAAGTACAACCTGTATGACGAAGAAACAGGAGGAGGTCTGTGGGTAGGCAAGCGGTATGCTGCTGGGGGACCAACACATCGAGAACCCTTAAAAAATTTAAGTCACGCGGCTACCGTTACGCAAGTCTGTCGTTTTTATTATTTGCTGTTCCAAGGCAAACTCGTTAATGAAAAACGTTCAAAACAGATGTTGGATATTATGAAAGATCCCTCACTACATCATAAATTCGTAAGTGTTATGGACCAAATTGCACCTAAGGCAAAAATTTTTAGAAAATCTGGTACCTGGAAAACGTATCACTCTGATTCTATGCTTGTATGGGGTAATGCCGACAGAAAGTATATTTTAGTCGCACTAGTCGATGATAGTAATGGCGAACGTATTATTAGAGACCTGGTTAAACCAATAGAAAAGATCCTAAACATTAATTAAGTAATTAAGCTAACCTAAAACACACAACCATTCATCCAACACTATATGAGGTTGAAAAGCGCACGATTTGTAAGGGACAAGATTCAATTTCTGTTTGATATAAAGGAAGAAGAGTTTAAAAAGACCGTTCTTCTTCAGCTCAGTCTATTTTTAGTAATTTCAGCTTTACTAATCATTAAACCTTCTATCAGTTCCCTGTTTTTATCAGAATTAGGATCTGATGCACTGCCTTTAGGCTATGTGCTTACGGCTATTGCAGCAATGATTGGCTCATATTTTTATACCCTTTCCCTGAATAAAAATGCCTTAGATAAAATCATAGAAATCACCTTATATGGTTCTATAGCGTTACTCATTATTTTTGGAATCAGCTTTAAAACAGGTATCGCAAAAGGTGCGTTGCTGTACATTCCGTATGTATGGATCGCTATATTTGGATTATTGGTCGCATCTCAATTTTGGGTACTTGCCAATTTGGTGTACAATATCAGAGAAGCGAAACGAATTTTTGGGTACATCGGCTCTGGTGCGATTGCCGGTGGTATTTTTGGCGGGTATGTAACCTCCATCCTTACCCGTTATATCGCCACCGAAGATTTATTATTTGTAGCTGCATTCCTATTACTTCCTACTCTTCCTATTTTAAAATATATTTGGAAGCACGAAGTGCATAAAAACAATGCCTTTCTTTTATCCAAAAGGACAGAAACAACACACGATAATCCCTTTCAAATTATTAGAAAATCAAAGCTTTTATCTCAAATAGCTATCGTTACCGGGATAAGCGTTTTAATCGCAAAGCTGGTAGATTTTCAGTATAGCGATTATGCATCAAGAACGATTGAAGATCCCGAAATGCTGGCTTCTTTCTTTGGATTCTGGTTTTCTACGCTTAGTATTCTTTCCCTTTTAGTTCAATTGTTTTTAACCAAAAGAATCGTGGGAAAATTCGGGGTAGGTAAATCACTGCTTTGGTTGCCTGTAGGCATATTATTGGGATCTACGGTTTTTTTGTTATTTCCACAACTCTGGGTAATCGTCTTTATCAAAGTAGTGGACGGTAGTTTAAAGCAATCGATTAATAAAGCAGCAACTGAGTTATTAGCCATTCCTGTTCCTATAGAGATTAAAAAGAAAACAAAGACTTTCATTGATGTAGTAGTGGATAGCTTCGCTACAGGTCTTGCCGGACTGTCACTGATTTTTTTGATCAATGGATTGGAACTAAATGAAGTCTATATTAGTATAGTGATCGTACTATTATCCTTGGTTTGGATTTATGGTATACTGCAACTAAAAAAAGAATACTTAAACGCCTTTAAGCGGTTATTCATCTCTCACGATGATAAACCACAAAAAAACAAAACTGATATCCCAATCACCTCTATTGTTGATTCCGTAAAAAAAGTACTAATACAAGGCTCGGATGCCCAAATTATTTTTATGCTTAAGAAAATTTTAGAGGTTAAAGACGATCGTTTTTTTGAGGAACTTATTTTTCTACTAGGGCACCTATCTCCACAGATAAGGGCTCTGGCTATTGAAAACCTGTACTTCTTAAGCAGTAAAAATAGCTACAACAATGTGGAGACCTTAATCTATGATCCCGATCAAAAGGTAACCACAAATGCATTTAGATACCTCATCAAATTTCATCAAGGCGATAAGATCGAATTGTTCAATACCTATCTTAATAGTGAAGATCATACCATAGCTAATGCCTGCCTTTTAGGACTATCCCTAGAAGTCAGAAACCATCCAAAATTACAGCAGTTTTTTAATATTGAAAAAAAGATTACTACCCTTATTACTTCTTTAGATGAGGAAACCAATGAAATCTTTAAAAAGCATAAAATCTTAACGCTTTTAGAAGCTGTAGGCAACGCCAATTTAGCTCCATTTTATCATTTTATTGAAAATTACATCCATCACTCTGATTACGAAATCCTCAACAAAGCGCTGTTTGCTGCTTCTAAAACTTTAGATCCTAGATTTATCGATACTATTATAGCTAACTTATCGAAGAAGCAAACCAAAAAAATCGCACAAGAGGCACTATATAACTATGGTGAAAAAATAATTGATGTACTGGTAGCAAAAGTGGTTCATAAAACTATTCCGCTGGATAGCGCCAGAATAATACCTTCGGTAATTGAAAAATTTGGGACTAAAAAAGTAGTCAAGTCGTTATTTACATTGATTGATAATACAGAGCACGAAATTAAAATAGAAGCTATGGATGCGCTTCAACGTTTTAAATGGAAAAATACCACTATTGCTATTAAAGACAAGCTACTGATCTCTAAAATACTTGACGAATGCGAATTGTACCAAAACACATTAGCCTCAATACATACGCAGATCGTTATTGATTACAAAAAGAAAGCAACGCAGACACAAAGTAAAGAAGAAAATTTAGCGCGTTTAGGATTGATCAGTCTATTAGAAAATAGGCTGGACAGACAATTGAAACGCATTTTCAAGTATTTGGGAATGAAATATCCACCAGATGAGATTGATTCCATCCTAGAGGCATTGTTAAAGGGCAAAGAAGAACAGCGGATTCATGCTATTGAATTTTTGGATAATATACTTAACACCCAACTTAAAAAAGAACTGATCCCCATTACTGAGGCCTCTATTGTCAACGCAAGCTACACGGACAAAGTAAAGCTACTCGATATTAAAACGCTAAGCGAACTTGAGTGTTACAAGCTCTTACTACAACGAAAAGATGTCAAATTAAAATTGGCAATTTTATACCTCATTGAACACACTAAGGACAAGCAATTTTTACCCCTAATACAACCCCTAACTGAGGATACGAACAGTATTATCCAATCCCGAAGTCAAGAGGTTTATGAAAAAATATTAAGGGCATAGAATAATCATAACCCCGTATGTAAAACTCCTGGTTCGTGAGTATTCACTATGGTGTTCGTATAATTTTATCGATTCTACTTGCCAGGGCCAAATGCTCACTGGCGGAATTCTTACTCAGTACATTACTCATTAAGCATACCATATAGGTAGTTCCGTCCTTATGCTCTATAATAGCCACCGAATTCATATAATTATAGACATTACCTTTGTATTTACCACAGGCTGCGTCTTTGGTTTTATCACATTTATATAAACTGCCCGATTTAAAATAGACCGCCGCCTCTTTTAATTCTGGTGCCTGTGCATAGCGTATTCTTCGGTCAGTCATATACATCAATCGCTTGATTTCCAAACTAGATTGTTGGTCTATCACCTTGCCCTGTTCTAACTGAAGCATCCATTTCATTAAGCCTAATGGTGTACCAATACTCCCGCCTTTGTCACCAACATAAGTATTTGCCCCTCGTGTAAAAAAGCTCCCCAAACGCCACTCATCCTGTGAGATACCTAAAGTTCTAAGCGGTTCATTTACCACAGCAATTGCTAAGTCTGTAATATCTTTTTTTGGCGTATTTTTAAAATACGCATCTGCTTGTTCCTGGGTTAACTCTGGATACTTATCTTTAAAAGCAGCCATTAACAACGCCTCTCGCCATACTACACTGGCTGCGCCATTATTACTTACAGATAGGGTATGATCCGCCCACTCAAACAACGAAAACACATCGGAAGCTACAGCTTGCCTTTTAACCAATGTATTGGAAACCGTATCAAAAACTGGTATTGTATGCTCATCGGTTAACACCCAATTGCCACCCTTTACCTTTTTATTTTTCAATAGTGCCACGCGTTTTTCCCAGGATTTAGGGTAAATCGTTTTCAATTGCTCAAATAAAGCAGTTATTACCGCCAGCTTACCCACGCTACCGGGTTGATAACCTGCGGTTTCATTTTGCTGGGCATACCTTGTATGTTGAGGATTAGTGATATCCAAGATAGTTATAGAATAACTTTTATGTAGTTTAGGTAACAGTGTATTAATCCTTTGTTGTAACTCTTTATCTACAGTAAGAATTTTGCTAACACTGTCCCTGGCTTCAGCACGTAAATGCAGCCTAATATCATTAATGGACTTGTAGGCTCCCGGAGGTAATCCTGGATCAGGTAATTTGCCTTCTTTGGCCAATTGTAATCTTTTTAATCGCTTTATTCCGCTATGTGTATAGCCATCAATCGGATAATGATGCTCTGTGGAAAATGAGGTGAATAGAATCACCATCAGACTATAAATAACCAGTTTCTTCATCTTATAAATTTTTAGCTAATGGTATTTCTTTGTTTATGTCAATAGTTGGGGTGATCGATTCCAAATATTCAGACTTCAACGCTCGTTTATTTTCAACAAAGGGTCTGATTTGAAATAAATACAATTGATCATCCTTAAATCCGAGTTCAATATCATAGGTCATTTGCTCCTCGGCTTCTTTTTCTTTCATCGTATTAATAATGCTACGCGCAATTTGCCTAATTTGTTCTCTTTTTGCTTCATTTAATATAGGCGCATCAAAACTTGCGGTTGCTATACCGGTACCCCCAGTAGCAGGCAAAGTTTTATAATACTGTTCTCTTGCTGGTGCAATCAAAACTGTCTTTCCTTCTGCACCCAAGAGATAAGATTCTGCAGCCTGTCCATCCACCGCACCTCCAGCTCCTTTGCTAAAAGCGATAGTTAGTTCTTTAGTGTCACCCGTGCTTAATCCTTTAGTGATCACTACTCCAGAACAATTTACATCTACAGAGGGAATGACAAGAATAGAAGGATACACGTTTTCTGGGTTTACCAAAAATTGTTGCCTCCATTTAAAACTTCTTTCAGTATAGGGTGAAGCCCAAACATCTTTAATTCCCTGTTCAATTTTTTGTTGTTCTAATACATTAAATAGCGTTAAGTTAAGCCCTGCCCCGGTAAAATCTTGAAGATCTTCCATATTGGTATCGCTACGAAGAAATACTGGCACTTCGCCAATAGGTTTCCCTAAAATATTTTGAAAGGACGAAGTAAGATCGGCTTTAAACTCAGCTTTTAATGGCATCACTTTAATCGCTTCTCTTAGGATGCTCAATTGCTCCAACAAATAGTTCTCAATTTCTGCTTCGGCACTACCACTTTCCTTTTTTTCATTAGCCTTTCGGAACATTGCATTCAAGAAATCCCAATAGCTACCTGTTGTGCCAGGCATGGGCTGTAACATATGCTCTTTAAATATCCCAAAAGGAATTACAAATCCTTCTACAACCTTATCAGGAAATAATGACTTCAGCTCTCCTAAATTAGCAGCTTTTGGACCACAGGTTTTACCAGAAGCACTTTTATTAACATCTCGTAAATTTAATATCGTGTTTTGCTTTAGCTTGAGTTCCTGAATTGGTACGGCTATTCTTTCTTGATTTCTTTCCTTTACCTCAAAAAGGGCTTTTTCTGTATCATTCATTTCCCCTTCTTTTTTCATAATGACACTACCTTTGTACGAAACTGCATAAAAGACCTTGTCACCTTGGCTGAGTTTTAAATCCTGTAGATTCTCTTTGGATAAAGTAGCATTAGGGATTCCTAGATTTCGCGCTAATAACTGCACGTGAGACACCAAATTACCTTCAGAAACTGTAGCGATACCTGCCACAGGTTTTAAATCAGATGGTGCACTATCAAAAATGTAAATCTTGTCTTTAGCTACTTCAAATTCCTCTTGGTAGTTCTCAACTACTTGTAATGTTCCAAATGCATATCCAGGATTCAATCCTCTGATTGTACTTTGATTTTCAAGATTTAACACCTTATTACTTAATTTTGATTCCTGTGTAATAAACTTACCCAAGTCCCCAACACTCTTCCCTAATTGAAGTGCTATAGTACCTCTGATCCTGTCATCAATAAATGTTGCAGCGAGTGGTTCAAAAGACATATAGGTGTTTACTACAGATCCATAGGTTGCCTTTACCATGGCCGTGCTCCACTCTACTACACCTCTGGTATTTTGTAGTTTACTATAAAGCTCCCCTAAGGTTATAGTTTCTTTTTTTGCTACTTGCAATAAAGGTTCAACGGCATCCCACTCCCAACGCTCAATCAGTCCAATTCCTGCAGTTGATTTTGCTAGCACATAGTTTTTCTCCAAAAGTTCTTCTAAAGAGTTGGGATTCCATTCTGAAGCTTTTTTAAATAGCATATCTTCTAATTGCAGTGCGATATCCAGTAACACTAATCTGGATTTAGAGCTTTTATGTGCTACAATTCCATTTCTGATCGCTAACAAAGATGAAGCTAATTTTGGAGCTATTTTAGGTGCAGCGGATTCATTTTGATAGAACCCAATAAATGTAAGGAGCTCCTTTTTAACTAAAGAAGATTCAGGTAACTTATCAACCAAACTCTTTAACTGTTTACTATCCACAGGCTGATGAAATTTCTTTAGCGTTGCGATGAGTTCATCAAGCTTCTGTTTGATAGACGGTGATAAGGAAGCTTCCTTTTTGGTTTTAAATTCGATAACACTAGTAATATCCGTAGGTTCTGGATTGCTATGGATTTTAACACGCAAATCCATAAAAGGTGCATATTGATCAGATATCACCTTAGATTGCGTTCGCATTAACTTAGACAGGTTATCATCTCCTTTATGCGGAATATCCTTAAGGGATTGAAGAAGTAAAAAATAATTCTTTTGCAAATAGTCGTCTTTGCTCAATACCCATTCATAAAATTTTACACCCCACTCCTCTTCATCCTCTATTTGTATCGCGCCTCTATAGTACTGCCCTTTTTGATTGATCCAACCCTCATCAATATTCATCAAATACTTACCCAATTGATATTGTTTAAGTCTTGATTGTTGATTCTTTTGATCCCAAAAATCATTTTTATCCGTATACGCCAGTATCTGGCCTAGAAATATGTGATTCTGTTCAGCCAATGCCAACACCTTATCTTTATACGTAGCATGTTGAATGCCACCAATGGAATCAGGACAGGGATCTTTTGGCATTCGTATCGTACCATTATCACAAAACCATCGAATACTCTGATATGGCCCTCTTATATCTTGCTTAAATTCTTTTACAAGACTAGTAATCTTGTCGGCAGCAATTTTTTTTTGAGAAAACAGGTCTGCTTGCAGTATTCCTATTACTACACAAATACCAAGCTTACTTTTAAATGATGACATACGATTCCTATTATAGCTTTTATATATTCACAATTATAAGTACTATCTACTTAAAATTGTTAAGTAAAGATACAGATTAATTCAATCCACTAATTAATTAGATAAAGGAATACGAACTTAAAATAACAAACAAAAACCAAATATAAACGGAGAGATGCTACGTGAAGAAAAAGCAAACTTTTAAGGTATAAGAATAAAAAAATCCACTCTAAAGAGAGTGGATTTTTTAGTGGGCAATGAGGGATTCGAACCCCCGACCCCCTCGGTGTAAACGAGGTGCTCTGAACCAACTGAGCTAATTGCCCTTGTTTAGTTAACAATCATTCTTCCTGATTGCGGATGCAAATATAGCACAGTTTTATTCTCTACCAAAAGTTTTTTAAATAAAAATTAAATTATTTCTGCTACTACAAAAGTACTACCACCCACAAAGACTAAATCCCTTGTCGTAGCAGCTTCTTTAGCAGCTTGGTACGCTTCTTTGACACTGCTAAACCGGTGTCCTTTTAGCCCAAAATTTTTTGCGTTTTTTTCTAAATCCTCAGCGGCAAGCCCTCTAGGTAGATCAGGTTTGGCAAAATAATAAATAGCATCCGTAGGAAATAATGGCAATATTGCATCCAAATCCTTATCCTGAACCACGCCCAAAACGATGTGAAGGATATCATAGGGCACTTCTTTTAACTGAGCAATTACATATTGTAATCCGTCTTTATTGTGCGCTGTATCACAAATTACCCTAGGATTATCCTGAAGTTGCTGCCATCTGCCTAATAAACCAGTGTTCTTTATCACATTCTTTAAACCCATCTTAACGGCTGTTTCGTCAATTTTCCAACCCAAGTTTTTAAGGATCTTAATGGTCTGCAAAACAGTTCGTTTATTTTCTGTTTGATAGTTACCTCTCAGATCAGTTTCATATAACGACCCGGTATAGTTTTCTGCATAATAAATGGGGCTTTGGTTTTCCTGAGCTTTAGTTACAAAAACGGGTTTTGTTTCGGCTACTGCTTTGCCAATAACTACAGGAATGCTTGGTTTTATAATTCCGGCTTTTTCTCCAGCAATCTTAGCCAAAGTATTACCTAAAAAAGCAGTATGATCCATCCCAATATTAGTAATTACTGAAACTTCTGGTATTACAATATTCGTAGAGTCTAACCGTCCGCCCATGCCCACTTCTATGACGGCGATATCCACTTTTTGTTTTGCAAAATAGTCAAAAGCCATTCCCACGGTCATTTCAAAAAAAGAAAGACGGTTACTTTCAAAAAATTGTTGATGATCTTCGATAAAGGCAATCACCTCTGATTCCGCGATCATCTCTCCATTGATTTTGATCCGTTCTCGAAAATCTTTAAGATGAGGAGAAGTGTATAACCCGGTCTTATACCCTTGTTCTTGTAAAACAGAGGCTAGCATATGGCTGGTAGAACCTTTACCATTAGTTCCAGCTACGTGAATAGACTTAAACTTATTTTCAGGATTATTCAAATAATTAGCCAACAGCTGAGTGTTGGACAGATCAGCCTTATACGCCGTTGCTCCCTGCCTTTGGTACATAGGCAACTGCGCAAACATCCAGTCTAAAGTATCTTGATAGTTGATTGGAGAAATATTTATAATTTAATAATACATTGTACACGCTATATTATGTCGAAATTTCTTTACAATCAAGAAGAAAATTACGCATTAACTAAAACCATTAAAGATCAACAATAGGTATGATAATTCATTTACTCTCCAAGACCGAAAGTGACTTCCACAAAACCAATTTGCCGTTCAGGAGCATTCGGGTCTGGTTTCCATCTAAAGGTAAGTGCTGTCCGTTTAGCAGGGTCTAGCAGACAACTCGCATTATTCGTCGTTCCTTTGACTCCAGGAGTTGCTTGAATTACTTTCCCAGACCTATCAACGACTATTTTTACTACTACTCTACCCGATTCATTGCATTCCTGCACCACCTTAGAATTCGTGGGTCTGCCGCGTCCATTTAATCCATAACCTACACCGCCTGAACCACCGGGTCCCGGTTGTCCATAATAGCTAGTAGCATAGGGATCACCATCTGGATTTCCTTTATCACCACTGCTCGTATCATTGCCTTCCCCACCCTTTTTAGCATTTCCATCAGTTTCTGGTCCATTGGCAAAACTGTCCAAGATATCCAAAGTGGATTTATCTGGTTTAGGGTCTGGCTTTTTTTCTTCTACCTTCTTATCAGTAGGTGTTACCTCTTTTTTGGTTTCAGTAGCCTCCTTTTGCTTTTCAGGTTTTTCTGTTTTTTCAACAGGTTCTTTGTTTGGTTTTTTATCAATGACCGGAGCCTCTTCATTATCTTGAGTGACTAACTCTTCTTCTAACTCAGCAACCTCACTACTTTCTTGAGGCTCAGAGGGTGTCTCCTCTGGAGTTGTTTGTTTTGGAGTAGTCTTCACTAACTCATTAGGCTGTATGGTACCAGAACCTGTTATACTGTTACCAAAATTAACTGCGATCCCCCTTTCTGGCGGAGGATCCAAATAGGTAACTCCTAGATACAGTAATAACAAAACAATGACCGCGTGTATAATGGTCGTTAACACGAATGATTTCCGTTTATATTTTGTATCTAAATTGAACATATTTACTCTGGTCTAACGGCCAATATGACTTTATATTTATTTCTATTGGCGATATCCATCACACTTACTGCTTTTTCGATAGGCACACCTTCCTCAGCCCTTAGTATAATCGTCGGCTCATTTTTACCGGATAGCTTAGCGCGTAACGTACTTTCTAAACTACTTTGGCTTACACGTTCTTCATCAATATAATACTGCAACTTATTGGTAATGCTTACAGATATATTTTGAGTACTGGAGCTTTTACCTTTGGCTTTAGGTAAAATTAAATCCAAAGCTTCTGGTGTAATGGTCGGAGAAGTAAGTAAAAAGAATACTAATAACAGAAATACAATATCTGTCATCGAACTCATACTAAACTCTGGACTCACCTTATTTCTTCCTCTTAAATTCATATTATGCAGGTTCGTTAAGTAAGTCTAAGAAATCTACTGCATTAGCCTCCATAGTATGGATAACTTTATCCGTTCTTACCACCAAATGGTTATAACCGATGTAAGCAACAATACCTACGACCAAACCTGCCACAGTTGTGGTCATTGCGGTATAAATCCCCTCAGCTAATGATCCCATATCTGCATTACCTTCACTTGTTGACAGATCATGGAATGCTAAAATCATACCAATTACTGTTCCAAGAAACCCTATCATAGGAGCAGCACCTGCCACGGTTGCAAGTATACTCACATTTTTTTCGAGTTTATAAACCTCTAATCGGCCAGCATTTTCAATAGCTTTGTTGATATCTTCAAGAGGGTGACCAATTCTGGAAATTCCTTTTTCTGTCAAACGAGCTACTGGATTATCCGTTTGTGCACAAAGTATTTTTGCAGATTCTAGTTTTCCACCGGCTACATTATCTCTAATTTGATGCATAAAATTCACATCATATTTAGAGGCTGCTTTAATAGCAAAAAGTCTTTCAAAATAAATATAAACAGCTACAAAAAGGAGTACAAAAAGAATAGCTATAATAATGACACCTGCAGGACCACCACTAAGTAATAAGTCCATTAATGAAAGTGTCTTTTCAGTCTCCTGATCTACATCACTAGTAGATTGCATCAATGATATCAGCAACGATAAATGCTTCATAAGTTTAAGTTAATTTAAGGTTAGTATACTAACGTTACTATTTGGGGTTAAGTATATTTAGATTTAGGATTTTATAAAAAGTAAATGATTCCTAACAATCCTACTCCTCCTAAAACAATGGTATAAGGAAAAGCCATTTTAACCATTTTCATATATGACAACCCAATTAATGGCGCTAAAGAAGAGGTTAACAAAAATAAGAACGCTGCCTGACCATTAGGTGTTGCAACACTCGGTAAATTTGTCCCAGTATTTATAGCTACAGCTAATTTTTCGAACTGTTCTCTGGTAATTTGCCCGTTATCAAACGCCTGTGCTACCTCTCCAATATATACCGTAGCAACAAATACATTATCACTGATCATTGAGAGTAACCCATTTGCCATATAAAACATAGCCGGTTGATCTTGTGGGTTTAAGGTCAATGCCCAATCAATAATTGGTGTAAAAAGATGTTGGTCGTGGATCATTGCTACTACTACAAAAAAGACCACCAATAAGCCTGTAAAGGGAAGCGCTTCTTCAAAAGCTTTACCTAGCTGATGTTCTTCGGTGATCCCCATAAATGCAGTTTGTACAATAATTAAAGCTAAACCAATGAATCCAACCGGAGCAAGATGCAAGGCCAATCCAACAATTAGTAGTAGTGCAGATACACCCTGAACAATTAATCCAAATTTTGATTTTTCGGATCGGTTAGCATCTTCTTCTTTAGTATAATTCTCTATTATTCTTCGTGCAACATCCGGCAACTTATCACCAAAGCCAAACCACCCTGTTTTTTCTAATAAAATCGTGGTCAGCAAACCTGCACCTAACACGGGTAATGAAACATGCATCATTTCTAAGAAGAACTGAATAAAATCCCATCCCATTCGCTCTCCAATAAGTAAATTTTGAGGTTCACCCACTAACGTACACACTCCTCCTAGAGCTGTACCCACTACTCCATGCATCACTAGACTTCTTAAGAAACTACGAAATTGCTCCAAGGTTTCACCGCTTAATTCTTTGCGATCTAACACTCCACTGTCATCATAATCCCCTGATCCAGAATGAATTTTATGATACACTCCATAAAACCCAACGGCAACACTAATCAGTACTGCAGTTACCGTCAAGGCATCTAAGAAGGCTGATAAGATTGCTGATAAGAAAACAAAGAGCAATGACAATACCATCTTCGACCGTATCTTAGTAAACACTTTACTGAAGATATACATCAATAGGGGTTTCATAAAATAAATACCCGCAACCATAAATACTAAAAGCAAAACTACCTCTAGATTTTGATCCACCTCGTGATAGGCATTATGTGGCGTGGTCAAATTAAGTGCTAAAATTTCAATAGCAAGTAATCCTCCTGATTGCAGTGGGTAGCACTTTAAAGCCATCGCCAGGGTAAAGATAAATTCCCCGATAAACAACCAAGCAGTAATGGTTTTACCTAAAATATAAAAGGAAAAAACATTAAAAATTAGAAATCCAATCATTAAGAATTTAAACCATCTTGGGCTGTTTCCTAAAAAATATTTAAACATAATTGCTTCTATTTATTCATTTACTATTAAACCAGTTGAGTAAGCGCAATTTCAAACGCAGTTTTACTGATATTTACTTTTTCTCTATTTTTATCATGGATGGCTTCCATCGCCTTTTTAATACGATCAGAGGTGTCCAAAAATATAGCTTCATCCGTCATTTGTACTTTTCTTTCCATAAAATAGGCAAAAACTCTTGCCATTCCACAATTAGAAACAAAGTCAGGTATCAGACTTATCTTTTCATCTGTAAACTCCATAATTGGACCAAAAAAGATCTCCTTATCCGCAAAAGGCACATTCGCTCCACAAGATACCACTTCTAATCCCGCAGCGATCATTTTTGAAATTTGATCCTTGGTAATTAACCGCGATGCTGCACAAGGAGCAAATATATCGGTTTGAATCGACCAGATCTTTTCATTCATTTCATGAAAGGGAATCAAAGACTCGTGGTATAATTTATTACCTTGCTTCGTTAGGTATAATGATTTTATTTCTTCAAAAGTAAATCCATTTTCGTTTATTAACCCACCTGCGTGGTCAATAATCCCAACAACTTTTGCACCCATTTCAGCCAAATAATAGGCCGCAGCGGAGCCAACATTACCAAACCCCTGAACAACTGCTTTTTTTCCTTTTACATTTCCGCCATAAATGTCATAATAGTGACGTACAGCTTCAGCGACCCCATATCCAGTGATCATATCCGCTACCGTGTACTTTCGGGAAACATCGGGTGAAAAGGTGGTGTTTTCCAAAACTTTTATCACACCTTGTCTTAACTGCCCTATTCTATTAATTTTATCAGCTTCAGTAGGTTGAAAATGACCGTTAAAAACCCCTTCCTGTGGATGCCAAACACCACACTCTTCTGTAATAGGGATTACCTCGTGTATTTCATCAACATTCAAATCTCCCCCGGTACCGTAATAGCTTTTTAATAGAGGCGAAACTGCTTTATACCATCGTTTCAGCACATCTTTTTTTCTAGGGTCATTGGGGTCAAAGTTTATTCCGGATTTTGCCCCGCCTATAGCTGGACCCGAAACGGTGAACTTGACCTCCATCGTTTTTGCCAAAGATAACACCTCATTCATATCCAATCCTTGACGCATACGTGTACCTCCACCTGCAGCCCCTCCCCGTAAGGAGTTAATAACTGTCCAGCCTTCGGCGTCCGTCTCTGAATCTTTCCAATTGAATACTATCTCTGGTGCTTTATCTTCGTATTTCTTTAATAATTCTTTCATTGTGGTTGTTCAATTTACTGTAATTACTATCTAAATGATAACTTTAGTTTCTCTTCAATCTTAATTAAAAATCCTCCTTGTGGAGGTCAAAGCTGTGTCATATAATTTAGATTAACAATAAATTGAATAAATGATTTATCGGCATTTCACAAATATATAAAACTATATTCCTCTAAATCTTAAATGAATTTAAAATTATGGTATAATTATAAACCATTTTTACACTCCAAATACTTCCCTCAGTAGCTCCTTATTCAGAAATAAAATAAATTGTGAAAATCGTATTTGCAAAAAACAAAAAAAACAGCTAATCAATCATTTTATAGAGTATATTTGTGAGATTAATAAAAAAAAAGGAATTATACCTTTTTATTTTCATCAAAAAGTAGAAATTGTGTATTATGCACGCACAGTAAATTTTCTTATAATATGGATTTTAAATTAACAGAAGAACAACTAATGATCCGCGATGCGGCACGTGATTTTGCTAAAGCTGAATTACTATCCGGAGTAATAGAGCGGGATTCTAAACAAGAATTCCCTGCTGAGCAGGTAAAAAAAATGGGAGAGTTAGGGTTTTTAGGTATGATGGCATCGCCAGAATATGGCGGTGGTGGAATGGATACACTATCCTATGTACTGGTAATGGAAGAGCTTTCGAAAATTGATGCATCTGCATCGGTTATTGTTTCGGTTAACAATTCATTGGTTTGCTGGGGGCTTGACACCTATGGAACTCCTGAGCAGAAAGAGAAATACCTTACTAAACTTACAACCGGAGAATCTATTGGTGCTTTTTGCTTGTCTGAGCCAGAAGCAGGAAGTGATGCTACCTCTCAACGTACCACTGCAATAGATAAGGGAGATCATTATCTACTAAATGGAACCAAAAACTGGATTACAAACGGAGGTACCTCTGACTACTATTTAGTAATTGCTCAAACAGATAAAGAAAAAGGACACAGAGGAATAAACGCATTCATCGTTGAGAAAACATGGGATGGTTTTGAAATCGGGCCTAAAGAAGACAAACTAGGTATTAGAGGAAGTGATACGCATTCCTTGATCTTTAATGATGTTAAAGTACCTAAAGAAAACCGTATCGGTGAAGATGGCTTTGGATTTAAGTTTGCTATGAAAACCTTAGCTGGTGGTCGTATTGGTATTGCTGCACAGGCGCTAGGAATAGCTGCTGGTGCTTACGAGCTTGCCAAAGAATATTCTAAAGTTAGAAAAGCCTTTGGTACGGAAATTATGAATCACCAGGCGATTGCTTTTAAACTTGCGGATATGCATACCAAGATTGAAGCTGCCAGAATGTTAGTTTACAAATCTGCAGTGGATAAAGATAATGGAGATGATTATGATTTATCTGGTGCTATGGCCAAGCTATATGCTTCTGAAGTAGCTATGGAAACTGCTATCGAAGCAGTACAAGTACACGGAGGTAACGGATATGTAAAAGAATATCACGTGGAACGTTTAATGAGAGATGCTAAAATCACTCAGATCTATGAAGGAACTAGTGAAATTCAAAAAATTGTAATTTCTAGAAGTATTCTTAGAGATTAAACGTTACAATAATAGAGTATGATAACAAGGGTGCAGAAATTTTCTGTACCCTTTTTTAATGCTTTTATTTTAAATATCCTGTGCATAAACTTCAGGATAGTTTAAAATTAAAAGTAACCTTAGTACTGATGCTTTACATTGATAATTTACATATTGACATAATTAAACACACTAATTGTAAGTTTAAACTTACAATTTTTAACAACAAAAACTGTAAAAAACGTTTTTTAACTATTATAATGTGTTTTTTGGCGTTTTTTTAATTTTTTTTACATATATTTGAAAACCCCAAAATCGATATTCGTATATGCAGTACAACAAAGTTAAAAAGTATCTCATTATTTCACTTTTAAGCTTGCTTCCTTTTGCTACTATAGGTCAGGAATATGAAAACCTAACCTATAAAGAGCTCGAGACTACTGTAAAAAAGACGGAGAATCGTATAAGCTCTATGGGCAGGGTAAATTCCATCCGAACCATTGAAACTATAATTGATATTGCGGGGAAATTTCATACTTCTCAAGAGTTTTATTTAAAAGCTTTATCCTACAACGTTCTCGGTAAAATTCACTATTTGGCTAAAGACTATAAAAAAGCCATAGAAAACTTTAAGATTGCTGAGTTATTTTTAAAGGAAATTAAAGGTTATCCAGATCTAAGAATAGATATCAATAACAACATTGCTGTCATCTATTTAGAAGGTTATGATAAGCCTGGTAGAGCACTACAAAAAATTAAGGTAATCTACGAAAGCTACACGGATTTAGACCCTGATCTAAAGCATAGTATTGAGTTAAACCTGGCTAATATTTATATTCAAATCAAAAAATACAACAAGGCCTATACACTACTAAAAAGATGTGAGAAACATTTTTCTGACAAACCTAAATTAGCTTCAAGTTTATCCAGAACCTACGCTAGCTTTGGAGACTATTTTGCAAAAAAAGGCAAATATGATGTAGGTATACATTATTATGAAAAAGCAGCTGATATTGCCGAAACTAATGAATGGTATCGCCAAGCAATGGAAATTTATAAAAAATATGAAGAGCTTCTTATTACCATAGGTCGAAAGGATCTTGCCTATACTATTTTATCTAAATACACCAAACATCAGCAAACCGCATTTGAATTAGAAAAATCGCAAGCTGATCAATTTAAGCAGCAATTAACCGTAGTTGAAGAGAAGAAAACGATAGAAACCCAAAAGGCGGAACAATCCAAAAACATTTCGATTCTTACCTTATCTCTTTTGGTATTGTGTCTTATATTCTTTTGCTTCTTTATTTACAACCATAAAAAGACAAAAGTATTAAGTGAATCGTTAGCAGTGCGTAATAAAGAACTGAAGCGTGCCAAGAAAGAATCTGATAAATTAGCCGCTGTTAAGACCAAGTTCATCTCTACTGTTAGTCACGAACTACGAACACCGCTCTACGGGGTTATTGGATTATCCACTATCCTACAGGATCGTATAAAAGATGAAGAAAATCAAAAATTTATTAAGCTTATGAAATTTTCTGCCAACCACCTTCTTAATTTAATTAATGACGTTTTACAAGTTTCTAAGATGGAGTCTTACGAAATAAAACTTGATGAATCCAGTCTTAATTTAAAGACACTTGCTTATAATATTAAAGATTCTTTTCAATATCAAGCAGAAGAAAATGGCAACACCCTTAATTTAAATATTGATCCAGACATCCCTACCAATCTTATCGGTGATTCCATTAGACTTTCTCAAATTTTTATAAATCTAATTGGTAATGCTAATAAGTTTACTAAAAACGGTAATATTTGGTTAAACTTTATAAATCCAGTTATTAAGAAGGATACTGTAGCAATACGATTTGAGATCAAAGACGAAGGAAGAGGAATTCCAGAAGAAAAACAGAAGCTTATATTTGAAAAGTTTTCTCAAGCTGAAAAAAATGATCACGGAACAGGTACCGGTTTAGGCTTACATATTGTAAAGAATTTAGTAGAACTACACGGCGGCGAAATCAATATTGAAAGTACACCTGGAAAAGGATCTACTTTCTATTTCACTCTAAGTTTCAAAATAGACCATCAAGCAACTGAAACTGCCGATATTGAAGAATCCACATCTGCTATACCATTAACTGAAACCTCAGATTATACTATATTAATTGTTGAAGATAATAAGATCAACCAGGTAGTAACCAAAAATATCCTAAAGTCCAGAGGTTACAAATCCGAAATCGCAAGTGATGGTCTAATCGCTATTGATATGGCATCAAATAATGATTATGATCTTATTTTAATGGACTTAAATATGCCGAATATGGGTGGAATGGAAGCGACTCTAAAGATTAGAGAATTCAATAAGGGAGTACCTATTGTTGCATTAACGGCGTCTGATAGTCACGGAACGATAAAGGAGATATTAGATCCTTCCTCAGGATTCAGTGACTTTTTACATAAACCTTACAAGAACGAGGAGTTTTTCAAAAAATTAGAATTCCATTTAAGAGAACATAACGTATCCAAAGCTTCCTAATATACCATTCATTTACCAAAATATTTTGACTGGAGATTAGTTTGAAAAATCATAAGCTTGGAGCTCCTCAATTGTAAATTCCCCTACTAAAATTCCATCAGGATCTATTAGAAATAGGGATGGGATTTCGGTTACTCCATATTTCCTAGCAATAGGAGAGGAAAGAACAATAGGCGCGGTTTCTACAATTTGATTTTTCCAATTGAACACAAATCTTTGCTCCACCTTCTGCCAATTTTGGGGATCTTTCTCTAGTGCTACCGTAACAATACGTAAATCATCTATTTCTTGATTTGCTAATTGAACAAGTTTTGGTAGCTCTTTGATACAAGGACCGCACCAAGAACCCCAGAAATCCAATAACACATAATTCCCTTTAAGATCTGACAATTGAAATTGCGTACCATCCACCAATGTAGCCTTGAAATCAGGAGCTTTTTGACCTTCAGACACACTAAAGTATTTAAAATGTATATATACAGCTAAAAGCACAAATAGTATCCCTAGTAAACTAAATTTTGCAACTTTATTCATCGATTATCAAACTTTGCATTATTGATTGGAATATAACATATTTAAGAAAAACAGGAAGAATTAATACATCACTTTGGGTGCACCTGTCAGTATTTTCCCATATGATATACAAACAAAAAACCCTTCACTGATTAGTGAAGGGTTTTCAAAGGAAGGCGGCGACCTACTCTCCCACGATTGTAGTACCATTGGCGCTAACG
>NZ_SGXE01000006.1:0-8794 GCF_004216895.1 Aquimarina brevivitae
GTTATAAAAAGGCAGCAGCCTTATCAAAAAGCTGCTGCCTAAATCATATATAATTTTAACTGTTTTTTATTTGGTTTTAACATGGAAATCGGGGGGTTAGGTTCAACACGCTTATTAGATAAAAACTGGTAATCAATTTTATGCTCCGAATTGATCTGACCAAAAACAGTAGGGTGAGCAAAAGTTAATACAAATATAAGAACGGTACTTGTTTTAAAGTGATGTAGTAGTAATGTCATGTAGTGCTTGATTCGTGTGGTAAAATAGCCTGGGCTATTCATCATCTGGTGAATTTAGCAATTTATTCTTTAATGTAAAATTAGTTTATTGTCTTCAACTTATAAATCATAATTCAATTCGCCTTACTAACTGACTGTGATATACATTGGTTGAGTCATAACGTATATTTACCTTATCCCTTAACTCAGGGAGATCGGGGGGTTAGGTTCAACACGCTTATTAGATAAAAACTGGTAATCAATTTTATGCTCCGAATTGATCTGACCAAAAACAGTAGGGTGAGCAAAAGTTAATACAAATATAAGAACGGTACTTGTTTTAAAGTGATGTAGTAGTAATGTCATGTAGTGCTTGATTCGTGTGGTAAAATAGCCTGGGCTATTCATCATCTGGTGAATTTAGCAATTTATTCTTTAATGTAAAATTAGTTTATTGTCTTCAACTTATAAATCATAATTCAATTCGCCTTACTAACTGACTGTGATATACATTGGTTGAGTCATAACGTATATTTACCTTATCCCTTAACTCAGGGAGATCCTTAAAATATACATCAAGTTCCTCTGCTCTAAGTAGTGATACTCCTAGAATAGTATCCGTATCTACTGTAAATTGATACTCGATGATATAAGTATCAATCCAGATATCCGCCATTTCATTAACGCGCCTGTAATCTCGTTTAAGATTAGAAATTACAGCTGTGGTTTCCACACCGTTCCGTGATAGCTGAGTATTATTTTTTGTATTCCAGACCAAAAGTATGCTTATTGCAATAAGCGCTATAGCTATAACAACCATCAACTTCCTGGGATCTAATGTATGCTTCTTCATTACTGGCATGACAATCTAATACGTTAACGTTTTACAAAGTTCAGTATACGGATATTTTTTGTATATCCAATGTGTCAATTCGCTACCAATTAGAGATGTGATGAATTTAGTGTTTCTTTGTACGGCGCATCTCGATAATTTTACACCTCTATTAGCCGTCTGTGATAATTAATTTGTCCCAGGTGATATGCTAAATGTTTTATTAAATGTACTAGTAAATATTCAATCGATTCTACTTTAGAAAACTTCATTATAGGATAATCCTTTTTTAAGTCTTCCTCGGTGATAGCATGTAGTGATGTTTTTACCATTGCTATGGTGTCTTTAATACTAATGATCAACGTAGTTCTGGAAACATCTTTTTGAGAAAATTCAAGTGCTCTATTCCTAACATAGTTAGTTTTTCCTATTTCCTTACCTATAAACGTATGTAAATTGCCTATGAGGTGCAGGCATAAATTCCCTGCTGAATTCGCAATGTTTTGTTCCACTCGCCAAATATTTTCTTCCTTCTGATACAACTCTAATTCAGCGATGACTTGATTTAAATCATTTTCAAAAAATGTTATAAAATCGTTTCCATTCATATGTGGCAGCTATCTAATTATATGTTTACTTCTATTGTTTTCTAATTTACTTTTTGAGGTAAAAAAGGGATTTTATTTATTATCCTTAATTATATTAGTCTTTAATCAAATTAGCTAAAACGTATTGGGTATGAAGTTCTAAAACTCCTCCAGTATGGATGTTCCCTTTGATTGATCCCCAGAGGTCCACTCCCAAAATTCATGCAGTCTAATTTTTCCATTGGGTAAAATTTCAGGTTTTGAAAAACAGATACCTGTCATGAGTTGCCCTTTATTATTTACCTGGTGGTACCGCATTTCAATGTTGCCGTTATCGCCTACCAAACCTATGAGGTGTCCCTTTTTGATGTTACCGCCACTATAGGTTGCTGTTAGAATCTCGCCCTCTTGTTTGTAGTAGAAAACGGTGTCTGCTGTGGTTTCTCCATTCTCCGTGTTAGCCACAGGTTTAAAGGTTCTATTGTTGTAATTCATGGTTAGGTACAATACTAGCTAACACATGTATATGTAAAAGTACAGCTTTGTATGGAATATAGGGTATCTATACCCAATAGTTTGTTTAAACACGAGCGAGACGCTCGCGCTAGCGGGGTAGCAGGGCGGGTATATACAAAATGCTATATTAATTTATTCTCTCATATATATTTCTGTAGTTCCAATTTGATCCACCGAGAAACATTATTAGTAAAACTGCACCTGATCGATGATGTACTAAATCAAAAACCAGATCCCCATTATCAGCTTTGCTTAGTCGAGTTTTATTTATATGTAGAGCTCCAGCCAAATAAGGAATTCCAAAAAATTTCACATTCTTATTTTTAAGATAAAAATATCCGTCATTCTTAACTTTTCCTTTAATTACCTCCTCTCCAATTTTATCGTCATTTTCTAAATAACAAATTTTAATTCTTTTAGTGTTTAAAACCTCAAGTTCAAATGTATACTTCTTTAATGTATCTAATTTTATAGATGGATTGAATATTTTTCTATCTATTTCATTAAAAAAACTAATATATGACCAATGTATCTTACCAATGGTATCAGCTTCTGAATGAATCGCTTTATAGACTCCATTTAATACATTCAATCTTTTTTCATTAAGAATATATGGGTTAGATCTGTTTTTTGGGAATGAAGCACATCCCTGAATTAATAGCGATGAAACTACGATCAATAAACCTATAATAATTTTTTTCAAGATTCTGTTTTTAATAGCCGACAATAATTATATATGTGTAAAAGTACATATATTTCAATAATGTACTTTTAAAAACCTAGTTCAGCATAGACACCTCTTGCTAGAGGTTTATTGTAGCGCAAATTCAGGAAACCGAGGATTCGACGTAGTCAAATTTTGCGGAGCGGGTAGCAGGTACGAGCGAGACGCTCGCGCTAGCGGAAGTTAACTATTCATCAAGACAGGTTCTGAACTAGCTTCTACACCTACAAACGCGTTTACCTAAATCTTTTGCTTTGGTTTCCGTCATCTTTTTAATGCCAGATTTGCATCTGCCTAGGGCTACATGTGATTTGCTTCGATGATATATTTTACTAGCCCCACAAACGTATACACTACTTTCAATCTTGGTATCGCTAATATCGATTTCTTTTGTCATCCCTAAACTGATGAACGCCATCAGCAGTATCAGTATTGTAGATTGTTTTATGCTCATAATAATCTATTTTAGAAGGTATTGTTTTTAAATACTTTAGCAGCTTCTGCTGAAAAAGAAACTTTATGTACCACGCGAAAAAGATTGACTGCGTTGAGTTTTTGATTTGGTACGGTAACAGGATTTGTTTACTTCCTCAACGCCTTTAAAATTCGTTCTTCATTGATCACGATATCCCTAAATAATACATGTGGAAATTCGGAATGTTTTGAAGTTTTAAATGCCTCATAAATTTTTAATAAAGTAGAAGCCGTTATCAAAGATAAATTCATTTCCGTATCCATTTCACAGTCCGTAACAAAATCATCACTAAACTCAGGCGCTACAAGTAAGATTTTGACAATCCGTAAATTATTTTTAAGCGCTACATTTTGATACGATTTTAATTGCCTGGACACTGAACTAAACTTATTATACCCTCTTTCCTTACTTGTTTTGCATTCTACAATAATTATTTCATCGTTACCAAGGTTTATAAGAATATCCATCATATCCTTCTTGGTATTCAACTTATTCTTAAGCTCATCATCCACATGCAATCCTAATCCTGAAAAAATTGTTTTTGTCAATTCTTCAAATTTTAAACCTAACTCACTTTCTTTAACCGTAATACCATTTTCTTTAAGTGCATTGAGGTTTCTAAAGGCTACATTTTCATAATTTTCTAAGTATAAATTTTCAACATCTTTATAGTGCTCCAGTATATTAAGAATATCATCTCCTCTTTCTTTGATACCATTATCCTTAATAAATTTAGACAGATCTTTTTTTACTATTAAATCTAAAATATCTCTTGGCTTAATGTTATAATCTAACAGGTAATCCGCTTTTAATACAAATTCATCCTGCAGTTCAAACTGATCTTTAATCTGCTGATTCAATTTAGGTAGCGATTGGTTTAATTCCGTCAATAGTTTATCAAAACCATCCAATGAAATACCTACCTTCTCGTCGCGTTCAATATTTTCAAAATGTGTAATCAAACTACTAATCTTATCTTCAAGCGTACCTCCTTTGAGGTTAGGAATGTTCAAACCCTTTTCACAGAGTTCATTCAGCGTTTTTTTCTTTTCTGTTAAGGTGTTTTCGTTTTTATAGATGGTTTCAGATAGTAGGTTGGTAAAAGAAACTCCCTCTTTAATGATTTCTTCAATTTTTTGAGCGTGCGATAATTTTCGATCGATATTATGCTCTCTGGCAATATGATTAATAACAGGCTCTCTCAAGATTTTTAGTGTTCTGCGATAAAATTTTTCTGCCACTTCCTTTTCTCTTACCTTACGTAACAATCGTACCATCTCATCCGCTACATAAATGGTGTTTTCTTTATTAGAATAAAAGATAACTCCTATGCTCTTTAGCCCTTTTATAACCTCTTGTATATCCATCTTCTTTATGGGAACAATGGAATAATTGATCAGCTTTACCTCTTCTTGAGAAAGACCTAGTTGTCTGGATAGTGTAAGCATTATGGACAATTCATCTGAGGTGATTTTAGCATCTCTGTTATTATCCAGATCGTTTTGATAGGCTGTTTTTAAACAAGCTTTATAAACTCTATAATCTCGTTTTCTACTGGCGCTGAGTTCAGATTTATCATTTTCAAAATCTGCATTAAGCCCTTTAATCCTTGATTTGATATGTTTGATTTCCTTCTCGTAAAGTCTGGAAAACCAATCTTGTTTCATGATACAGTTTCCATCGCGAATGATAATGTCGATCAAAATATCTAATTGCGAAGTAATTTCTTGAAACTCACTTTTTACGTGCTCCTGGAATTCATCTGTAGTAAGTGAAAAGATTCTTGCTATGTTTTGATTATCAACAGATTTTAAACCTTTATCAGACGTACTTAATATCTTGTCAATCTCTTTATGGTGCTTAGGGTGATTGGATATGATAGTATCAATTATTTTAATAAATGAGTTCTTTTCTATGGATCCGAGTTTGTCTAAAATCTGTTCTAGTTTCATAGTGCTTTTTATTAAATTCTGTTTTTATAAGCTAAATAACATAAGCAAGGATTGATTGCGTCAAATCCTCGATTTCGCCAGTAAAAGATATTGATAGATGCTATTGGTACGAATTAGTCGCTCACGGTATCAGGGGGAAATTACTTGCGCTATGTGTTATATACCTTTTTATGTCATATTATTTAAGAAGTTTTGCGATTCTTTCACTATTAAATTTATTCAATTTACATAGAGGTTTTAAGCTGTCATCGACATACTTGTCTGTCAATAATTTTTTATTTTTAATTGAAGTGTAATAAACTGGTGTCTTAAATCCTTTGGGATAATATTTACTATCTTGAACAAAAGGTATTGAGCGACAATCTTCCGAACAAATTATTCTGCATTTAGTAACAACAACAATCGCCGGTAGATGTGTATCGTCAAAGTCAATATCATCTTTTAGGTCTTCAACAACAACTTGATATTCATCGATATCTATAGTATCGCCCTCAATTGCTTTACCAACATCTTTTAATAGTCTTATAATAGGTAAGTATTTAGACGTTTTAGTTAATTCTTTTTTGTATTGTGAACCTCCATAAATCATAAGACCTTTACCAAGTAAAATCCAATTTAATACAGGTTTAAAATCTCTGTGTTTTGCAGACTTCTTTGAAAATACATTTGCTACGCAATTTGCGTCTATAATTATTGCCATAACTTAAATTATATTTCTAATAATTTAAGTTCCTCATCAATGAAAAAGTCTCTATAGGTCGAAGGAACTTTTTCTGAATAAGAGCCATCTTTATTTATATTTATATTTGTAATTGTGTTTCCTTCACTTCCTCGTTCAAAAAACAAAACTTTCGAATTAAATTCTATATCTTTTTTTGAATTATGTAATTTATATCTTAATCGATTAATTGTAAAATCACTATGTGTTTCAATTATAAATTTATTATTATCAATTTTAACAGCATTAAATAAAAAACTACCAAATGCTGATTGTGCTTTGGGGTGTAAATGAACTTCAGGTTGTTGTATTGAAAAACAAGTGTTTTTAGAGGATAAAATTTCTATAATTAGTGGTAACGATTGAGAAACACCATAACCTACATTAGGGAGTTTAATTTCCAAATCTTCGTATTTTATAATAATTTCGAAAGGTGAACTATTTTTCTTTCCTAATTCGCGAACTTCGATTTTATTAAATAAATTGCTGTCCTTACCAAATTGTTCTAAGGCACTAATAATTTTTGCTTTATCCTTACTATTCTTGCCTGAAAGAATTTGTCTAAGTATAGAAGGAATATGTTCGCCTTCTGGTGAAAATTTTATTTTATATGATTCATAAGTTCTTTTTGCTTTTGCTCTAATAGGAGCTAACCATTTATAGTTTGAATAAAGCATTTCATTATTAAACGATGGCCTAAATTTCTGTAAATTATTTCCTTTTAAAATTTCACTTCCTATAAGATGAGTTATGTAGTAAACTGGTAAAATTCCACGTCTAAATGGTCTTGAAAGAACTTTGTATGTATTAGGGTAATCAAAGTCATTGACCCATTTTTCGTATTCAACTCTATTTTCTTGTTTTATTCTATACCTGATTTGTTTTGGTGAGAAATTTATTAAAACATCAAAATTAGCAATATTAACTTTCATCAATTTTAATATTGGAATAGAATTTAGTTCGTGAAATTCAAACAATATTCTGAATTCGTCATTTTCATTGTTTTCGTTTTTCTTTTCTATACCAAGCTGAAAGAATTTATCTTCAGTTTGTTTATTAATTATTTCTTCAAAATAACCTAACTCAACTTCATTATTATTAAACTCATAGTCATACCAAAATTCAGCGCTCGACAATAGATTTACAACCTTAAGAAAAGATGTCTTTCCTGTACTATTCTCTCCTACAAGAAAATTAACCTGTTCTAAACTAATTATCTGATGTCTGAAGCCTTTATAGTTTTTTAAGAATATTTTTTCCATTTTGTTATTTTAATGTGGTACATCATAATTACCCAGTATAACTTTAGTTCACTTTTATCATTAATTAAGGTATTTATAACTTCTAGATATTGTAGCAATAGTTACCTTTTATTTTATATCTTATGTGCTCCCGTTAATTTCCCTAAAAGAAACTAGCTGCATCGAGTTTATTTTATTTTTTATCCCAACCTACAACAATTCCATTTTCTACTGTGACTTTTAAATCGTATCGATTTTTTGCAGTTTTATGAAATTTGTAAATTCGTTTGACTTTAGTTTTTAGAACTTGTTCGCTCACATCGGAAGGCTTCCCTTGGGAATCTAACAATTCCCTTCTCGTTTGACCTTGCCATATTTCACCTTTCATTAAACGTTCTACCAAAACTGGATCATTATATTTTTTCAATAACCTTTTTTCTTTTGCTACATAACTTAAATATGCTATTACAATAATTCCGATTACACATAAAATCACCCAATAATACCACGACATATTCTTATTTTTTTTGTATTAATTAATTCAATGTTAAACACTATTTCAAGCTTTTGATAAACAATGAAATAAAGAGAATCAGTTATACTCAATATAATTTCTTCACTAACTATTATGATATAAAAATACCAGTTTCATATACCTTTCCCTTGTGGAAAACCACAAACCAAGCTTATTAAAAACTCACTAGCTACTTAAAATCAATTCAGCAAGCGCAAGGCTATCACCCTACCCTATTATGGATAACAAAAGCTAGTGTCTTACTGCTATGGATACCATACAGTATTATTATACAAAGATGACGACTTAAGTGTTGTGGGGCAACGTAGTGGCATAAAACTATAAAATAAAATGATAAGTCGTCTACGGTTTTACCGTAGTAATTGGTTTTGTGTTATTTACTTTACTTATAATCAATACGTTAAAATCCTTAAAAGCAGCTAAAAAATCGTAGTCTGGTTGAGTGGGCTACGGAGTAGGTTGTATCGAGACCCTTTTTAGAGTAGATTTAGAAACTTATAAGTACTTCAAAATACATCTCGAAACCATTTTTCATTGCATTCAAAATCACTCGATCCGGAGTAATCGGGACAAGTTGTGACATATACACTTCAAATAAAAAACGCATTGTCTGGTCGAGTGGCGGACAGCTGGTAACGCTGGACGTTGTATCGAGACCCATTTTAGAGTAGATTTAGAAACTAATAAGTACTTCAAAATACATCTCGATACAATTTTTCATTGCATTCAAAATCACTCGATGTGACATTCGTGGATTTAGGAACTTATACGTGCTTCAGAATACATCTCGAAACCATTTTTCATTGCATTCAAAATCACTCGATCCCGAGTAATCGGGACAAGTTGTGACAAATACACTTCAAATATAAAAACGCGTTGTCAGGTCGAGTGGGCTGCGGAGCAAGGGGTAACGAGACTTAGTTGGTAGTTCGTAGTTCTTAGTTCTTAGTTCTTAGTTCGTGGTTCATGAATATGAGTCTTTGAGTCTTTGAGTTT
>NZ_SGXE01000006.1:8893-157299 GCF_004216895.1 Aquimarina brevivitae
TGTGAGTTTGTGAGTTTGTGAGTTTGTGAGTTTGTGAGTTTGTGAGTTTGTGAGTTTGTGAGTTTGTGAGTTTGTGAGTTTGTGAGTTTGTGAGTTTGTGAGTTGGCTAGTTGTTGAGTTTGATTTTGTTTCAACTTACTTTATACTTAATACCTAGTACTTCTTAATTCTTAATTCTTCTGTCAAGTCAACTAAGCTCGACATAGCTTGTCTGGCTATCCAGAGACAGCAATTGGAACCTTAGGATGTTTTACCTGCAGTTTATCTCAAAAATGAATTCGCACTAGGGCTAGCGAAATTATAATCATACACCTTACAGGTGCCCATACCGGTTCGGCTTACGTAAAGAGTGATCGTACTATCATAGGATTGTCCTTCTTTATATTGCGTAAAAAACACATACCCTTTACCAAAATCTTCGTCATAGCCTGCGCTAGTGACCACCGTTTTGTCATAACTTGTATCCGTCAATTGTTCTACTACAGAATCAAAATCTGAATCCTCGGTAAACACCTCTTGCATATAGGTGGTTAATGCATCCGTATCTGTAATATGGGTTAGCATCGTCTCCCCTATTTGCTGCAAGTCTGCATTCGCAGCAATCATCGTAGGATCAAAGTGACCGGAGCATTTGCTTTCCATAAAATAAGCGATCATGTGCTTCGATTCATTGATGCCATCTAGCAACCACTGATCGTCGTTTTTAATGGTATACAGGTATATTTTACCCACCGCTTCGTTATTGAATATCAGATCAACCGTTAACACCGCACGATTTTCTTTTACATTTTTGTCTACTAACTTTAATTCTAACTCAGCAGGCATTTTTGCAAATTGTTTGAAACTACGCTGTCCTCCATCTTTTTCTGCAGTCCAGTAGGCTTCGGTACAAAGCACCTTGCCGCTTTCTACATCTTTTTGGTTGTTAATAGTTTCTATCGCATCGATGAGTTCCTCTTGGCCGATTATGCATTGAGCAGTAAGTAAACTAAGGATAATGGGAAGTATCTTCATAAGATTTAAAATAAAAAATTAGTAGTTATTAGGTTGTTTTACGAATCTATTGAGTTAGTATATTCTGCCTCCAAAAGTTTGGCAAAGTATTTCTTAGATTTTATGCTTTCATACTTAAATCCTGCCATAGTCAATCCATAGCCTATCAAGAAAAAGCTTAGCGGATGTATCATGTTTGGATTATATTTTCCATTGAGTATCGAGGCGGCAAAAACAGCTAGAAAAACCAGACCAAATGCACCACAGTGAAATATAACGTATAATAAGATACCTCCGTGCAACTTCATTTTGATAGTGACCTGAGTCTTATTTAAACTCGGTTGAATAGTTCCTATAATTCTTGGCAAAAATGGATTTTTAAACTTTACTATTCGGTTAATGCTGAATGAGGTATCATCAATGGTTCCTATATAATATTTAGGATTACTATGGCTATAAAATTCTGTCTTCGTATTCCTATTAAAGGATTCAATTATGCCCTCTAGCCTATGTAGAACTTCGTTTGAATTTAAGTCGGTATGATAGGTTATGTTTTCAACGGGTAAATATTTCATTGGTTTGGGCATCTATGGTTTTTAATTAGGTTACTGTTTTGATTTAGAGATCTAATTCTTTTCGTCGGAGGTTTGCTTTTTTTAGTAGCACGGTATCATTTAAGGTATTGGCCACGTCTAAAACGCTTATTACATGTTGTGGTTCTTTGCTTTGTAATACAATTTCGCATCTGGATACAAGAGTATCCCTATACTTTTTTCTAAAAATAGCGTCGTCTTTTAATCTGTCATTCGCAGTACCTACTATACCTTTCTCAAAATTAGCTAAAAGAAATTGAAAATAGTCTTTTGCGATCGTTTCATCCTTGGAGTCTTCTATAATGGTTTCTATAACAGCGCCTTTGTAAAAGAATAAATTATAATCATTGGAGCTAGGATAGGTGGTATAGTGCTGAGCTATACCTCGGCGCACTGACTGTTTCCAACGTTCACTGCGTTGCTCCCAATCCTTACATCTATATTGGATATGCTCCATATTGTATTCTTTTCTAAAAAACTCTTGCAATACCATCCAGTCATATGTGTTTTCGGGCGTAAGTTTTCTAAGGGTGGTCCAAAAAACAAATTCAGGCTGTGTATATCCATAAAACAGCGAACCCTCAGCATCATTACCAATAAAATCCTTTGCTAACACTTCAATTGATTTGATCTGATCCCAGGCAGGCTCAGCACTTGTAATTTCCTGATCAAAATAAGGGTCTATGAAGGGATACTTCTGATCCATATAGGATACACCGATGATGGTATCCCCAGCTTTTCGTTTTCGTTTGTAAATTAATTTATCCGTGTTGGGTGAAACTAATACCTCGGTGGTCGCTGCTAATTTTTGTAATCGATCCGGATCTTCGATGAGATCCGCTGCTGTAATATGCTCCACCACAAAATCTTCTCGCCCCGCTATATGTACTGCTACATAGAGCTTTTTAGTTTTTTTACGCCCAGGAAGCATAATAGGTACGTGAGGTAAGGCTACAATATCCAGGGTAGCATTTATATCATAATGATAACTTAAGGTAACCGCTACATCCTTAGTCTGAATGGTTTTTTCTGCTGAGAACTCTTCGCTATTACAAGCACTGATGAGGATTAGTACCCATAGTAGTAAGCTGATTCGCTTTAATATGTTACGATGTAATGTATGAGTTTCCATGATACAACTATTGAATAGGAATATGCTTAACTACTCTAACCCCTAGAGGCATATCTCTTAATTTGGGTAAAAAACCGGTTTTAGCAGCCGGTCTACAAAAGGCAGCATCAGACTGATAGCACCCACCTTTAACCATATAGTAAGCTCCATAATAATACCCACCAGGACCAAATTGATCCTGGACCCACTCCCATACATTACCGGTCATATCATACAATCCCAACGCATTTGGTGCTTTTTGTCCAACTACAGAAACCTTACCCCCAGTATTTTTGTACCAGGACATGGCATCTATATCATAGGCTTTATCGGGTTTATTATGTACTCCCCCCTTAGCCGCGTACTCCCATTCTGCTTCAGTAGGTAAACGGTATCCTTTAGTGGAGTTGTCTATTAGCAATCCACCATCACCATCATCTATGTAGTAAGGCTTGTACCCCGCCAGATCACTTAAACGATTACAAAACCGAACTGCATCCCACCAGGACAGATAGCCCGCAGGTTGCCCTGCTACAGTATCCATTAGTCTGTATGGAATATGTTGATCTACATACGCATCAGTAATTTTCATATACTGATCATAGGTCAACTCAAATTTTGCAATATAAAAATCTGAAACATTTTTTTTGGTTAGTCGTTCTCTACACGAATTAAATCTTTGATGAAAATATTGATGGTAGGGATCTTCCTCAGGACTACCCATTTCGAAACTACCCCCTTCTACAAAAATCAATTCCATATCCACTCCGTAAGCAGTTTCTAAGAAAAGGTCTTTTTGTTCTTGACTTACCGCTGCAAGTGTAAAAAAGAAAAATAATACCGTTAATGCGTGTACTCTCATTACTTATGTTGATGTTATGGTTGCTAGTTTTAGCTACTGTAGAACGTATTCTATTGCTAAGTATTATATTGCCTTTAAAAGTGTATTAGCACGGCATATTGGCGCTGATACCCAAAAAAAATAGAGCGCAAGGTAAATAAAACTATTTAGGGTATCACCAGTTGTTCTGGTTATGTTGAAATTTGATGGCAATACAGCCGTTGTACACAAACAGCTACCCGGCCATATCAATATCCTTCAACTCGTTTTCTTGTGCTTGTTTGGCTTTTGCGGCAGCATATTCGTACCCCTGTCGCCACCAGTTACCCATCAATTGTTTGTCGAATATCAAGGAGTTTTCTGTAAGTTTTGATGGTGTATAATACAGATTCAGTGGCACATCTTTATTAATGGCTGCCAATTTACCTACCACCGTATCGTGATGCTCTACTTGGTCTAACATAAAACCAAATAAATTGACCATCAAGGAAAAGGGATTTTTACCCAATACTTTATTATGCTCCATATTTTCGGACTCTAAGATGATCGCGTCTACTTCGGTAGCCCCACGTTTAATCGCCTCTCGTATCGGAACCATGCAACCAAAACCGCCATCGGCATATTCGCATTCGTTTTTGGTCACCAAACTCATAAAGGGCACGTAATTGCAAGAGATCCAGATCCAATCACAAAAATCTTCATAGGAGAACTCGTGGATGGATTTGTATTCCGTTTGGCTTTTGGTAAGGTTAGACACGGTTACGACGATATCCTTTACTTTTTTTCGGGCCAGCCTAAACTCCGACTCCGTAAAATTTCTACGAATCGCTCTTCTTAAGTTCTTGCTTTCACCAAAGGTGCGCTTCTTCTTCATAAATTGAATAAGCGATGCCATAAAATTTATAGAAACATACTCCCGGTTTCCTTTTTTACGAACTCTAAAGGGATTGACATTAAAAATAGTATGTTGATTAACATTGGTATAGATATCATACATCCGTTTGATATTACCAATGGCCAATTGAGGGATCAATAGGCTTCCGGTTGACGTACCCAAAAACAGGTCGTACTTTCGACCTTGTTCCTGTATCAGGTATTGAGCCACTCCTCCGGCATAGGCGCCCTTACTACCGCCTCCTGAGATTACAAGTGCACGCATAATTTAAAGTTCCATTTTTCTTCTTAAGTATTCCAGTTCAGATTGGGATAATTTTTCCTTTAAATCTACGTATTTCTTTTTAAATGTCTCTTTTTTTAATAAATCGTCTAAAATTTTTCGGCAAGCATCTCTAAATCGCCAATTGTAATGAGTAGCGCCATTGACCAAATGTAATAGTGCCTGGTCATTAAAGGCGTTCATACTTTCCAAGTACGAAAACGCATTTTGTCGTGTACTAAAATGGTGATCTGGACTGGTGTATGCCGTTAGTTCTTTAAAATATTGTGAATGTTTTGCTTGATTATACTCTGGCGTGCTAAGCGCCAACACCAACCATAATATTCTAACATTATTATCACTAAACCCAGTAATCGAGCTGGTCTCTTCTAAGTACTTCGCCCTATCTGCAGCAAAGTTGGCCCATAAATGATACAAGGCCGGTTCTATAGTGGCATAGGACGGATCTTGGAGCAGGGTTTCATATTGCTCCTTAAGAGCTATAGGAATTGTACTCATCGAACTTGCTATAGCCTGTCGTACAAATATATTATTGGTTTCAAAGGCTTTATCATAAATCGCAATAGCCTCTTGTGACGTATCCCCAGCCAATTGATATACTGCCTCCTGACCTAAATAGTTATTAACAGGAAATTCTAAAGCCTTCACTAAAGCCCCCCATTTACCGGCTAAAGGCTGTGTGCGTTCACCAGCAAGCGCCAGATACTTTTTGATAAAATCATACTCGGTTAATATAGCTAAGGCCTGCTGAGAAGGAAAACTGACATTCTCCAACCATTGCTGTTTAAAATTTGTAAGCTCTACCCCACTTACTTCAGTAGCAATCTCAAAGAAATCAGCAGTGCTTACATTGTCAAACTGATGTTGTTGTAAGTAATTATGAATGGTGATTTTAAAATTCGCTTTTCCGATCAATTTTTGTAACGCAAAAAGCGTCCAAGCTCCTCGTTGGTAAAAGGTCAATGAATTTGCCTTTGGGTCCAATAGTGAAGTAGCCTGCGGCGATTGGGACAAGGCTGTTAATTGCTCTGCACTTTCATATAACTTATACAAAAAATAGTCTTCTCCAAAAATCTTTCGCTCCGCCAATAACGCATAATATGTAGCGAAGCCTTCTTGCAACCAATGGTGCGTACCTTCGGTTTCGGTGACTAAATCGCCAAACCACTGATGCGCCAATTCGTGTGCATTGACATTGATATAATTGCGATCCTTGTAGGCGATACTATCCACTACAAAAGCATCTGAAAAAATAGTAGCCGTGGTGTTTTCCATCCCGGCATACAAAAAATCTTTCACTGGGACTTGTTTGTAGTTCTGCCAGGGAAATGCCACACCGATCTCATCTACAAGAAAATCAAAAATCTCTTTGTTATGTTTATAGGTAAATTTATAATCGAGAGAATCCTCGGGATAGATATAGTTTACTAATGGAATTCCATTTTTGGAAGTCTCTTCTACCTTATCATAGATACCAATCGCCATAGCTACCAAATAGCTACTCATTGGATGCGTCATATCATAATTCCACTGCTGTAGCGAATCGTTTAAAACCTTTGTTTCTTTTAGGGCTCCATTAGCAATTACTTCGTATCCTTTTTTGTACACCACAGAAAGGTCAAATTCAACTTTTTCATTCATATCATCAAAGCTAGGTAACCAGTTAGAGCTGTATTTACCCTGACCCTGGGTCCAGATTTGATCCCTACCCATATAATCTGGCACAAAATACAGTGCTTTTTTAGGCGAAGCCTTGTAGCTAATAGCAATAGTATGAGAAGTGTTCGCTGCTAATGGCTCAGTAATAGTGATCTTGTTATCTTGATACGTAAAAGGAACCACAGCAGCATCGAGTAATACTTGTGCTATCGTCATTCGCTGTGCATCTATAAAAAACGTAGCTGTCGCTTCTTTAACATCAAAGGTATACTGAACGGTACCGGTTATACTTTTAGTATCAAAGTCTGGTTGTACCTTAACTTTAGCTGTTATAAAATCTAGGGCTGGTTGTTCTTTTTGAGCATATGTTTTACGCCCAACAAAAAGACTGCAAAATACAGCCATACATAAAGTCAATAATCGCATACCAATGTTTCATCAATTCTTCTGCCAAAGTAACGAAAATCTAATGGCAATGTGACAAAAGGTAAAGAGAATCCCCTTTTTGAAAAATAAGAATCGCAAAGGAAAAACTTCAAAATCAAAGACTCACATACTGCCAACTAAGAAATAAGAACTACGAAGTACGAAGCATGAAGTATTGAGTATTAAGTACCTAATGTTGAAACAAAATTAAACTCATCAACTAGCCAACTCACAGACTCACGGACTCAAAGACTCAAAGACTCACATACTGCCAACTAAGAACTACAAACTAAGAACCACCAACTATCAATTACCAACTTCAAAGAAGGTCTCGATACAACCTGCTTCGCAGCCCACTCGACCTGACATCCATGAACTAAGATCTAAAGGCTAAGAACTACAAACTAATAACTGCCAACTACTAACCAAAACCAAAGTTTAAACACCCTACAGATTGACCCAAATTATTAATAATAGTATCTTCGCCTTAATGAAACCTAATATCCTACAAACGCCTATTGATTATCTTAAAGGTGTTGGCCCTAGCAGAGCGCAATTGCTACGGACCGAGTTAGGTATTCATACGTTTCAGGACCTGATTAACCTCTTTCCAAACCGGTATATCGATAAGACCAGATATTACAAAATTTATGAGCTGAGACCTACCAGTGCAGAGGTTCAAATTGTTGGTAAAATTGTCCATCTCAAAACCGTAGAACAAAAAAGAGGAAAACGCCTGGTAGCTACTTTCGTTGATGATACTGGTCAAATGGAATTAGTGTGGTTTAGAGGTCATAAATGGATTAGAGAAAACCTGAAACTAAACACGCCTTATGTCATTTTTGGGAAAACCAAATACTACAACGGTTACAGTATGCCCCATCCCGAGATGGAACTGCTTAGCACACATCAACAGTCTCTGCGGATTACGATGCAACCGGTATATCCCTCTACCGAAAAACTCTCTAACAAAGGAGTGACCAATCGTGTGATTAGTAAAATGATGGAAGCCTTATTTACAGAGACTCAGGTGAAATTTATGGAAACACTACCCGTAGGTATTCTCAGTGATTTGCATTTGATCTCTAAAAGTGAAGCAATGTTTAACGTACATTTTCCTAAAAATCAGGAATTGCTCGCCAAGGCGCAATATCGCTTAAAGTTTGAAGAGCTTTTTTATATTCAATTGCAACTACTGATCAAAAAGTTAGTGCGCAAACAAAAAATAAAAGGCTTTCCATTTACAGAAGTAGGAAGCTACTTCAATAACTTTTATAGTCATCACCTACCCTTTGAACTCACCAATGCACAAAAAAGAGTGATCAAAGAAATCCGAAATGATTTAGGCACCAGTGCACAAATGAATCGACTCTTGCAGGGGGACGTAGGCTCTGGTAAAACCATTGTTGGGTTAATGGCCATGTTATTGGCTATTGATAACGGTTTTCAAGCCTGTATTATGGCACCAACGGCAATCTTAGCGACTCAACATTTCCAAGGGATACAGGAGCTGGTCCAAGATCTGGACATTAACGTAAAGCTCTTAATGGGCAGCACTACCACCAAAGAACGCAGGCAAATCCACGAGGAATTGGAGCAAGGCAGCCTTCATATCCTGGTGGGGACTCACGCATTGCTTGAAGACAAGGTACAATTCCATAATTTAGGATTAGCCATCATTGACGAGCAACATCGTTTTGGAGTGGCCCAGCGGGCCAAACTGTGGCATAAAAATACCTATCCCCCACATATTTTGGTGATGACCGCAACGCCTATACCAAGAACCTTAGCCATGAGTGTGTATGGGGATTTAGATATTTCGGTTATTGATGAATTACCGCCAGGTAGAAAAAGTATCAAAACCGTACATCGCTATGACAGTAATCGCTTAAAGGTGTTTAAATTCATTGCTGATGAAATCAAAAAAGGCAGACAGATCTATATCGTTTATCCACTCATTCAGGAATCCGAAGCTATGGATTATAAAGACCTGATGGATGGTTACGAGAGTATTGCACGTTATTTTCCGCCACCGGATTATCAAATATCTATTGTTCACGGTCAAATGAAACCCGCTGATAAGGATTATGAGATGGAACGCTTTGTCAAAGGACAAACTCAGATCATGGTAGCCACTACCGTTATCGAAGTTGGGGTTAATGTACCCAATGCCAGTGTAATGATTATCGAAAGTGCAGAACGTTTTGGACTATCACAGCTGCATCAGTTGCGCGGCCGTGTCGGTCGTGGAGCAGAACAAAGTTATTGCATCCTAATGACCGGTCATAAATTATCAGAAGATAGTAAAACCCGTTTACAGACTATGGTTGCTACTAATGATGGTTTTGAAATTGCAGAGGTTGACCTTAAGCTACGTGGCCCAGGGGATATTATGGGTACACAGCAAAGTGGGGTATTAAATCTTAAGATTGCAGACGTGGTTAAAGACAATGAAATTCTCAAAACAGCCCGCTATTATGCCTTGCAAATTTTAAAAGAAGATCCTGCTTTAGAGAAAGAACAACACGCCATCGTTCGATATACGTATACTCAATTAGGCAAGCATAAAAATATCTGGAATTATATCAGTTGAGTTGATGATTGATAGTTTGTCGTTTATAGTTAATAGTTTCAGGTTTTACCCTCCATTTTTAACCGTGTAAGATTTGTTTTGTATTCAAAACCCTGAAGCTCTTAAAAACTTCTAGAAAAACCAATCTTGTTTTTAGCGTCCTAAAAAACACTTAAAAAAGAGTGCTTTTACCAGGATTTCATTTTCTTTGGATACTTTAAGTAAATGAACCCATAGTTGACAACGTATATAATCAAAAACAGAAGTGAATACCGCTACATTAATCAGTCAAATATTTCACGGAGCAGCACTCAATTCAGCGCATCTTACTTTTTTGGATAGTATTTTGGAAGAAATGTACATACCTAAAGGTACTACCCTTTTATCAGCCAATGACCCGGTTCATACACAATATTATGTGATCGATGGTTGCTTACGCACTTATTTCATTGATGAATCTGGTAAAGAACATACGTTACAGTTTGCGATTAAAGACTGGTGGATCAGTGATTATACCGCTTTTTTTAAAGAAGAAAATGCAATTATGCATATTGAAAGCCTTCAGGATACCACTGTTTATGGATTATCCCGAAAAAATATGGAGTCTATGTTTGAAGCGATTCCGCAATTAGAATCCTTTTTCAGGGTAAAATTAGAACGTGCTTTCTCCTCTTTTCAAAAACGAATACTGGCCAATTTATCCAAAACCGCCAAAGAACGCTATTTAGATTTTATACACACCTACCCTAACATTGAACAAAGCGTAAAAAACTATCATATCGCATCGTACTTAGGAATCACTACCGAAAGCTTAAGTAGAATACGGCGTCAATTGACAGCAGAATAGTTTCTTATCATAGATCAATTTTTATCCAACACTTTCCCTTTAATTTTACGGTATCTATAGGAAAAGATTAACAACACTTTACCTAAAGAGGCGTGTAGATTTTACTACCTTATACAGTTGTATAACGTACCATAACACACCTGATATCTATTAGGTTTAGTAATAACACAAAAAATAAATCGATGAAAAAAGTATTATTTGTACTAACTAGTCACGAGGAATTAGGAAATACAGGAGAAAAAACAGGATTTTGGGTAGAAGAATTTGCTGCACCCTATTATACCTTAAAGGATAAGGGAGTTGAAATTACGCTAGCATCACCTAAGGGAGGTCAACCGCCAATAGATCCTAAAAGTGAGCAGCCAGATTTTCAGACTGAAGCCACTAAACGATTTGATAAGGATACGGAGACCCAACAAAAATTAGCCAATACTAAAAAATTACAAGAGGTGGATCAGTCCGATTATGATGCTGTTTTTTATCCAGGAGGTCACGGACCCTTATGGGATTTGGCCACCAATAAGAACTCTATTTCCTTGATTGAAAGTTTTTATAATAACGATAAACCCGTGGCGGCCGTTTGCCATGCACCGGCGATTTTTAAAGAGGTGAAAAGCAAAGATGGCGCTCCGCTGGTAAAAGATAAAAAGGTTACAGGGTTCTCTAATACCGAAGAGGAAGCAGTACAACTAACAGATGTTGTTCCCTTCTTAGTCGAAGAGATGCTCAAAGAAAATGGCGGTGTCTACAGCAAAGCGGAAGATTGGAATCCACACGTAGTAACCGATGGCTTACTGATCACCGGTCAAAATCCAGCTAGTTCTGAGAAAGTAGCCGAAGAATTATTAACTAAGCTCAACTAAAACTATGTAGATAGTTTTGTTCTAATTATGTAGTTAAAATCGCTAAAGCATTGAATTCTGTTTTAGCGATTTTTTTATTGTTGATCGTACTGAGACGGATACTGCTACTTTTTTAGTATTTTGAATCACGGAACACAAAAGTAGTACGATATGAAATCAATAATACACCTATGCATGTTAGTTGTAATTCCGGTAGGAGTGCTTGCGCAAAACTTTGAGTTGGAACAGCCAAATATTACGAAACTCAAAGCACAGCAAGAACAATCCAACTACCAGCAAGACGTTTTGTATACCTATTTGCTGAACAATTATAAAGTATCATCCGATAAAACGGATGTAAAAATGTACGATTATAGTGAAAACATGATTTGTGCCTTTACCCAAGAATTTGAAAATGGTATTACCTATACCGAAGCACAGTGTAAAGAAGCAGGTGGCAAAACAATTACCCTGACCCTACCTCGAACAAATAAAGAAAGCTTAATACAATGGATCGAAGCCATGTTCCAAAGTACCGGAATGGATATTAAACATAGCTGGAATTCAGAAAAAACCATTTATCGCCCTGCGGATGAGGGAGCTGGATGTTATTACGAAATAAAAGAAACGGATATGAATACTCTTGTAAAAATTTATTGTGGCTGTTGAATCCATAGTAAATTGAAAGCTAGCTTAGCCTGGTTTCCTTGTATTTGAGATGAGTCGAAGTCTTAAAAGATTAAATCCTGGGTTCTTTTAGTTCGTCTTTTTTGGGTTTAGCTTATGTTACTGAAATTTGATGTCAATTTTCCAAAATCCATTTTAGCCAAAACTAATGTAACTTTTCCTGGTGTATAGATACTTATTTAGATATGAAAATCATTGCTCAGTATTGTGTCATCCTTTTTGGTTTGTTTTTGATTAGCGTTGGTATCTTAATGCTGGTAAACCCATCAAAAGCAAGATATTATTTAAGAAAAGCTGCTAGCACAGCATTTATCAACTATGCCGAAATTACCATACGTATGCTACCTGCTGGAGCATTGATCATCAGTGCTGAAATCGCTAAATATCCTATCGTATTTCAAGTATTGGGGTGGTTTATGTTAGCCACATCCCTGGTACTTTATACTGTGCCACGCAAAATGCATCATCAATATGCCTTGAAATCAGCCGATATCCTAAAACCCCTATGGGTTAGGGTATTGTCACCGATCCCCATCCTATTTGGCGTCTTTTTGGGTTATGCGGTATTGACCTTATAAATGCTATATTAGGAAGTGTAATCTTAATTTTAATATTATTGACTTATGGACATCCACTATTTATTTTGTTATTAGCATATATAAAAAGTACCTAAGCCAAACCTTGGTCCTGTTAAGAATATTTCTACTACACCAAACACCAACCTACTGACTTTCATTATGATAGTCAGGAAACTAAGAATTTACAATAGCATCAGATCGCAATTACAATAAAAACATTGCCTCCCCTTCTTATAACAAAACTTATCAACTAAGCCTGTAGATTAGCGGCGATCACCCTTAAGTTTTACGGTTATAGCCGCTGTAGTTCTCATTATTTTTTCATACATTACTATACTATAATTTATTGGTGCTTATTTCATTTGATAGAGCTTTACGCTGGTAAATACTTTTTACAGATATGGCTACAAAAAATAAAAATAACACAACTACAAACGCTGAGATACCTAAGGATTGGAGTGACTATCAGCATATCGACCTCGATGGGGATATTTATAAACAAATTTTTAACTATTCGATTATTCCTACGATTGTCCACGACTTACAGATGAATATCTTAAATGTTAATGATAGTGCGGTTTCCGCATTTGGTTTTTCTGAAGAAGAATTTTTAGAAAAAAGTGTATTCGAACTCCATACTGAAGATGAGATAAATCACTCAAATGTGATATTGCAGAAAATGAAAAACAAAGAGCAATTAAGCATTGAAACAAAGTTTAAACGAAAAGATGGATCTTTTTTTTATGCCAAAGCTACTCCTCGTAAATACCTTGTGGGGAATAAACCCCTTATCCACGTTTTTATTGAGGATATTACCGAACGTAAAATTGCCGCACAACAATTACAAGAGTATAACCAAGCCTTGGAACAACAGATAGCTAAGGTAAAAAGCCACGCAAAACAGTTAGAAGCCAAAAACAAAGAGCTTAAAGATTTTTCGTACGTGGCAGCACATGATTTAAAAGCACCCATCACCAATATATCAGTTCTGTCAGAAATGCTCCAACTGACTGAGGTAAAAGATGAACAGGACTTAGAAATTTTTGAACGCTTAAAGAAAAATATTAATCGTCTACATAATACCATTTATACGCTAAATGATGTACTTAATTTTAAATCAACCCTTAAAAACAAGAAAGAAACCCTTAATATTAAAGAAGTTTTTGATGAAGTAAAAAAAAGTATTGCAGAACAGATTAAAGCTGCAAATGCGAGTATTGAAGAAGATTTTGAAGCTATTGAACAGTTTACTTTTTCTTACATACATTTAAAAAGTATTTTACAAAATTTACTGACCAATGCCCTGAAGTATCGTGATCCTGAACGGCCCCTCCTGATTACAATTAAAACCACCCGAGAAAACGGACAGCTATGTCTATCGGTAAAAGATAACGGCTTAGGTTTCAATTCTGAAAAGTATGAAGAAAAAGTTTTTGGGCTTTTTAAACGTCTACATACCCACGTAGATGGTAAGGGCGTTGGAATGTACATTGTTAAATCCATTGTAGAAGCCAATGATGGAGAAATCTTTGTACATAGCATACCTGATAAGGGAACAGAATTTCGTATAATGTTAAAAATTTAAATCATGAGTAAGGTATTATTAGTAGAAGACAATGAAACTTCTAATTTTCTTGCTAAAATTATGCTGAGAAAAGCTGGTATTTTAAAAGTGGATGAGGCCTTAAACGGTAAAGAGGCATATGCACTCATAGAAAAATATTGTCCGGATTTTATTTTTTTGGATCTAAATATGCCTGTGATGGATGGTTGGGAATTTTTAGATGAACGTGAAGCAAAAGAATTATGTAATGGTGTTAAAGTAGCAATTTTAACCTCTTCCTCCCGTCCTGAAGACAGAAAAAAAGCAGAAAAATATTCCTGTGTTATTGCTTATTTCGAAAAACCATTGACCATGGAAAACATTGAATTCATTAAACAAAAATTACAAGTTTGATCGTGCTATATATCAAGATTCACTAAACAAGTTATAATTGAATATTCTTATTACCTTAGTTTTCTATAGAAACACCTGGACTTTATTACACTACAGAAATGTAGTTCACTAATCCAATTATCTAGGTAATATGAATAAAATCAGCACCCTATTTCTACTTTTAGCACTCCTGGCAGAAGTCATCGGAACTATTGGTGGGTTTGGTTCCTCGGTGTTTTTTGTACCGATCGCTAACTTCTATTTTGATTTTGAATCGGTTTTAGGGTTAACTGCGCTATTTCACCTGTCTAGTAACATCAGTAAAATCTTTCTATTCAAAAAAGGGTTAGACAAAAAGCTTTTGCTAACCATTGGTGTACCTTCCGTAATCTTTGTGGTCATAGGCGGATTCTTAACCAAAATTTTAGACTCTAGCGTTTTGGAGATCGTATTAGGCGTGTTTTTGGTAGCACTCAGTCTTTTGTTTCTCCTCAGAACAAGCCTGATCATCCTACCGAATACCAAAAACGCCATTACCGGTGGGGTATTATCTGGGTTCTCCGCTGGCCTCCTCGGAACCGGAGGCACCATTAGAGGATTGACCATGGCGGCCTTTAATTTAGAAAAGAATGTATTTATTGCCACCTCGGCCTTTATAGATTTCTTAATAGATTTTACCCGAACCTTTGTGTATTACGAAAATGGGTATATCCATCAGCACGATTTAATCTACGTTCCCTTTTTATTTCTGATAGGTTTAGTAGGTACGTATATCGGTAAAAAGGTTTTAAAGCTAATTCCACAAGAAAAATTTAGAAAAATCTCTTTGCTGCTCATCTTAACCATTGGATTAATTACCTTAGTGAATATTTTATTAAAACTCTTTTGATATGGCCATTTCCAAAGCATTAGCTGATGCAATAAAAGAAGTACTACTCCAGGGCAATTGGGTGTGTAACAATCTCAAAGATCAATTAAGAGAGGTAAACTGGCAACAAGCGACTCAACAACTTAAAGGCATCAATACTATAGCGCTTTTGACCTATCATATCAATTATTATATAGAAGGCTTGGTTAAAGTGTTGCAAGGAGGACCCTTAGACATAAAGGATAAGTTTAGTTTCGATATGCTACCCATTACTTCTGAAGCCCAATGGCAGGACCTACAAGACCGGTTATGGAATAACACTCAAAAGTTTTCTGACTTGACTGAACAATTAAGTGATGATCAGTTATTGGAAGCATTTGCGGATGCCAAATACGGAACAAACTATAGAAATATAGCAGGTATTATTAATCACACCTATTATCATCTAGGGCAAATTGCACTATTAAAAAAATTGACAGTTTAACAGCGTGGTTTATTTAGCAATCTCCGCTTTATCTGCTTCGGTTACCAAGGGATCAGCTATGGCTTTAGCTAATATAGCATCAAACGCGCCTTCTTTATTATGAAAAAGTAGCTGAACCAGCTCTTTAATACTAACACCTTCTTCATTTCGCTTTACCAAAGTAAATTCATCTCCGGCTTTCACTCCTCCATTTTCCAAAACACGTACATAGACCCCAGTCCTTAGCGATTGAATAAATTCTTTCAATACTTTTTGCGTTCCAAATCGTATACCTAATTTGAAACAAGGTTGCCTGGGTCTGGTAATTTGAACAAGGCTAGTTCCCATTTGATAGATATCTCCAATACGGATTTCGCTTTCATCAAAACCCTGCACAGTTACGTTTTCACCAAACATCCCATACTTCCAATCTAAAACAGGATACTTTTCTTTCCAATAGGCATAATGGTCCTCCCCATACAAGTAACATGCCTTATCCACGCCTCCATGATATCTGCGATCTACTACGGCATCGTGCAGCACATCTGTTTCGCCCACACTAATGCTAGCCACTGGGTATTTATAAATCCCAGTTTGGATCGTTTTTCCTCGCCATTGTACTGGGACTGCCTCTCCTCTATTGACTGATACGATCTTCATATTATGACATCGTTATTTGATTCAAAATTAATCCAGACCCAGGTACGATATGCTCTAATTTATAATAGTGCAGATCAGGGCGTAAGGTTTTTTTTACAAAATTAATAGTTTTTCTTCCTTTGCCAACATCCAGTAATACTCCCATCATCAATCGTATTTGATTGCGCTTAAAACCTGCACCCTTGACGCGCAACACATAGCTTTCTTCAGGAAAAAAATTAGCGGTATAAATTTCATTTTTTTCTATCCTACAATATACTATTTCCCCTTCAGTTTGGGTAGTTGGGGTGGGGCGATGACAATAAGATTTAAAATCGTGTTTTCCCTCAAACAACAAAGCAGCTTCTTTCATACTTTCCAGATCAATAGGTTCAATGATGTTGTACATAAAGGGAGCTGCAAAGGGATGAAACTTTTCTCCTACACAAAATAGATACATATACTCCTTCAGTTTCGGAGCATTGATGATGTTAAATTTTTCATCTACTTCTTCAATCGCTAACGCTCGTATATCCTGGGGTAGGTTTTGATTTAATAGCTCAAAAAAAGGATCCATTTCAATGGGCTCGTGATCTACAAAGAGTTCAAAATACGCTTCATTGGCAGACACCTTAGCATCCGTTCTGCTGGCCGCTAAAATTTTAAAATTGTTGTGCTCCAAAACAAATTTAATCGTCCGTTCCACCATCTTTTGTAGCGTAATGACATTGGGCTGTCTTTGCCAACCGTGGTATCGAAACCCCAGGTATTGAAACTTGATTACATAATAGAAACGCTTTCTAAACATCACTTGGCTTGCTTTAGGAATCGAATATAGAAAAATTAAAAATGGATCATAATGAAAGCTTATTTTTTATCTTTCAATTCCATCGTATCCATAAGTAAATTGTTTATATTTGAGTAAAACATAGTATTCATACTTTAAATCAACTTAGTTATGGTAAAATCAAAATATCAAGACGTATTGAATTTAGGAGAGGAACTTAAAATCAAAAACGGAGATGTTCAAGAAGAAAATGGCGTGCTAAAAATTAAAGGTACTGCTCAGACGCAGTATGAAAAAAATATCCTTTGGGACAAAATAAAAGAAATTGGAGGAGAAAATCCAGCCGATATCAAGGCTGATATCAAGGTAGAAGATACTTCGGTATATCATAGACATACAGTTCAAAAAGGTGAATCTCTCAGTAAGATTGCAAAGCATTATTACGGAGACCCTATGAAATACAAAGCCATTTTTGAGGCCAATACGGATAAGCTTAAAAATCCAGATTTAATTCACCCAGATCAAGAGCTGATCATACCTAATTTATAAAATTTTTCTTACATATTATTATACTTGTAAAAGTCACGAAAATCGTGACTTTTATTATTTATAAGAGTTATAATAGATTTAAAATCAAGGTTTTTTCTAATCAAAATAAAAAGATTAACGCTTTTTATCGATTATTATTGCATTATATCTAATAAATAATGATTATATATGGTTTTACCGTAGATTTGTGCTTTACGCCCATAAATCTTGCATTATGAATAAACTACTACTTATTATTTTGGTGTGTACCAGCACACTATCTTACAGTCAAATTTTATCTGAGGATAAAGTGCTGTACGAACACAAAAATCAAATTGTGTTACAAGACGGAAGACCATACGAAATTCTTACCAATAAGCCTTTTTACGATATCAACGACCCTACTATCCCTCAGCATAAAATGCTTACAGATCACGTATTGCGATTGAATCGAGTTTTGGTATTACGAAGTGAAGGTAAATATGCTGAACTTATCGAATATATCAAAGAAGACTTTAAATACTATGAAGTTCGAGATTTAGATCGCTTAAAATTGAAAAATACAGTATTATCTGGTAATCAGTAATTCGAACTACTCTTTTACTTATTAGTGCTATAACTGGTGTAGTGCCGCAGTGATTATTGATGGTCAGGTTACTTTAAGTGATCCTGTGCTATTGCTAATATTTTATCAAATTGCTCCTTAAGTGTTAGGTTAGAATTGTCAATTACGATAGCGTCATCGGCTTGGCGTAAGGGAGAATCTTTTCTTGTACTATCCAAATGATCTCTATTGACCACATTTTTGAGTACATCCTCGTAGGTTACCTCCTCTCCGCGTTCTATAAGTTCTTTATACCTGCGTTCTGCCCTATCCTTAGCAGTAGCGGTCATAAATAATTTTAATTCAGCTTCAGGAAAAACTACGGTGCCTATATCTCTACCATCCATTACAATACCTTTGCGCTCGCCCATCTTTTGCTGAAGCTCCACCAGTTTTTTACGAACTTCTGGAACAGCAGCAATTGTACTCACATGCCTTGCTACATTTAACCCTCGAATCTCTTGTTCGCGATTGGTACCATTTAAAATAATTTCTCCAAGACCAGTCATCGGATTGACCTCAAAACGCACCTCTATCTCAGGCAAGGCAGCAATAAGTGCCTCTTTATTAAAATCACTAACTGATACAAAATCATTTTCCATAGCATATAAGGTTACTGCCCGATACATGGCACCTGTATCTACATAGACGTATCCTAATTCTTTGGCCAACTGCTTTGCTACAGTGCTTTTTCCTGTGGAAGAATAGCCATCAATAGCAATTATTATAGTGTTAGTGCTCATTACTGTAAGTTTATATTTAGTCCAAAGGTACTCGAAGAAGCAGCTGCATTATATCTCGCATACGAATATGCAAATCTAAACTTTCCCATTTTTAGCGAAAAACCACCGCTCAGCCCTGCAAAAGATCGTTGATCTACAATACGCAACTCTTCTGACCTTCTGAAATTATAACCTACGCGAACATTAAAGCCAGACTCCGGAAAAAATTCAACACCCAATACCACGTGTCGGAGTGCATTGTTTATAAAACTAGGGTCATCTTCTTCTACATTACCTTCGAGATCTGTAACATCTCTCGCTGGGTTGCTAAACGCTACATCCCATATCTGTAAGTTTTCTAAGGTAACATTCCAGCGAATAGGAACACCGGTTAATGTTTTTGCCACTCCTAGATCAATAGCTAAGGGCAGTTGTTCTCGGGTACCTGCATAAGTAGTAAATTGGGTGCCTAGATTTCGTATGGTCAAGCCCGCGTCCAGTTTTTCTTCTGGATAATGATAAATAACCCCAATATCAACAGCTCCTCCCAGGGAGGTATATTCTTCAAGCTTTGACGAGATCACTTTTACCCCAGCTCCTACGTGAAATCTAGATGCTTTTATCTGCTGAGCGTATCCAAACGAAATGGCCACCTCTCCGGCTCCAAAAGAAGCTGTTTCGTTCCCAAACTCATCAAATCCGTTGAATTTACCATAATTAATATAGGTTACGCCGATATGAAACATTCTCTTCTTTTCTCCAAAAGCTCTGGCATAAGCTACAGAACCATAATTTACATCAGCAATGTAGTTTACATAATTTACGGCGAGTTGATTATGCATATCCAAATTAATTGTTGCCGGGTTTAATAAGGCAGAGGTAGGATCCATATTGTACCCCGTAACATATTTACCACCTAATGCGGCTTGTCTTGGAGAAGATACTAAATTTAAAAACTGGTACGTGTATCGCCCTCCGATCTGAGCGGATAACGATTGAAGACTAATTACAAAAAGGAAAAGTATCGTGAGCTTTCTGTTCATCGAAGCAAAAATATAATAATCTGGCTGTAATTTGATAGTTCTAACAAAAAAAAGAATACTGAACAATAATACTTACTTTTTGGAGTTATAGCTATATGCCAATTTTCTGAGGTAGACTCAGAACCCAAATCTATAACGAACTTAAACGCTAACCACTATGAGTCTTTTGAACTTTTATGAAGATAAGATCGCTATTGATTTAGGAACTTCAAATACGCTGATCACTCATAACGGAAAAATTGCTATCAACCACCCTTCTATTGTCGCTATCCATAGACTATCCGGTAAAATACTTGCCTGTGGAAGAGAAGCTTTGGCAATGCGCGGTAAGGTTTCTAAAAACAGTAAAATCGTTTCACCTTGTAAAGATGGGGTGATTGCCAATTTTGATGCCGCAGAAAAAATGCTGTCTACTTTTATTCACGCCATACCCAAAGGCGCTATATTTAAATCTACTTCTTACCATATGATTATCGCTGTTCCCTGTGAGAGTACCTCAGTAGAACGCAGAGCAGTAAAAGAATCTGCAAAACGATTAAAAGCCAAAAAAGTATACTTAATCCCAGAACCTATTGCTGCCGCTATAGGTGGCGGTTTAGATATATTGCAACCCAAAGGTCATTTGATTGTTGATATTGGAGGAGGCACTACTGAAATTGCAGTAGTATCCTATGGTGCTATAATAAGAGGCAAATCACTAAAAGTCGCAGGTAATTTATTTACCAATGATATTATCAATTATATCCGAGAACAATACAATCTGGTCATCGGAGAGTCTACAGCCGAGCACTTAAAAACCACTATTGGATCTGCTATGACTGCTCCAAAAATAAAACCACGCTATACAACCATACAAGGACGAGAATTACAAACAGGCTTACCAAAGGAAATTAAAGTGTCTGATAATGATATTGCCAAAAGCTTGGATAAATCATTAACTCAGATTGAAAAAAGTGTACTTGACATCCTGTCAGAAACACCTCCTGAAATAGCCGCTGATATCTACCAATCTGGGATTTATCTTACTGGTGGAGGATCCTTACTAAAGGCACTTGATGATCGCTTATCAAAGTCTACAGACTTACCGGTTTGCTTAGGTGATAATCCATTAGAAGCTGTGGTAAAAGGAAGTGAAGCAGTTTTAAAAAATTTAAATAAGTATAAAATTATATTAAGAGAAAATATTGAAGATTGATTTTGTTTTTCTTGCTAATTTTGAAACCTAAATCAAAGAGAAAGCCGATCTAAATAGATCGGCTTTCCGCATTTTATATCTGACTGTAAATACAACTCTTATAGTTTCTTAGCATTTTTTACCTTAGCATTTGTTAAGGCTATGTCCAATACCTCGCTCATCTCTTTAACATAATGAAATGTCAAACCTTTAAGATACTCTGGCTTAATTTCATTAATATCTCGTTTGTTGTCTTCGCAAAGTAAAATCTCTTTAATACGTGCTCTTTTAGCAGCCAATATTTTTTCTTTAATACCTCCAACAGGCAATACTTTGCCTCGCAATGTGATCTCTCCTGTCATAGCAATGCTCTTTTTAACCTTTCGCTGGGTAAATAGCGAAACTAAAGAGGTTAACATCGTTATTCCAGCACTCGGCCCATCCTTTGGTGTAGCACCTTCAGGTACGTGGATATGTACGTTATATTTTTCAAATATATCTGGATTTATACCCAATTCGTTAGCATTCGATTTTATGTACTCCATTGCGATGGTTGCTGATTCTTTCATTACCTTTCCTAAATTACCAGTAATGGTAAGGTTTCCTTTTCCTTTAGATAGTATAGATTCTATAAAAAGAATATCTCCCCCAACACTCGTCCAGGCTAAACCAGTAACTACTCCTGCAACATCATTATTTTCATACTTATCGCGTTCTAGCTTTGGTGAACCCAATATTTCAATAATATCCTCATTGGTTATTTTAATATTGTATTCCTCCTCCATCGCAATATTTTTTGCAGCATAGCGTACTACTTTAGCGATTTGTTTTTCGAGACCACGCACACCAGACTCACGCGTATAACCTTCGATTATTTTTTCTAATTGCGCCTTCCCTATTTTCAAATGCGTAGCATCTAACCCGTGTTCTTTTAATTGTTTAGGTAAAAGGTGTCGCTTGGCAATCTCCACTTTTTCTTCGATAGTGTACCCTGTAACGTTTATAATTTCCATACGATCGCGCAACGCTGGCTGTATCGTATTTAGACTGTTCGAAGTCGCAATAAACATAACCTTAGAAAGGTCATACCCCATTTCTAAGAAATTATCATGAAATTCGGAGTTTTGCTCAGGATCTAAAACTTCCAATAAGGCCGAGGATGGATCTCCTTGATTACCCATGGCAAGCTTATCAATTTCATCCAATACAAAAACCGGATTACTGGTACCCGCCTTTTTTAAGCTTTGAATTATTCTACCAGGCATCGCCCCTATATAGGTTTTTCTGTGCCCTCTGATCTCTGCTTCATCCCTTAAGCCACCTAAAGATATCCTTACATATTCTCTACCTAAGGCCTCAGCTACAGATTTTCCTAAAGAAGTTTTACCCACACCTGGAGGACCGTAAAGACATAGAATAGGCGATTTCATATCATTTCTTAACTTCAAAACCGCTAGGTACTCAATGATCCTATCTTTTACATCATCCAATCCATAATGATCTCGATCTAATATCTTTTTAGCTCTTTTAAGATCAAATAAATCTTCACTGAACTTGTTCCAAGGTAAATCTAAAAATAGATCTAGATAATTCCGTTGAATGGAGTATTCAGCAACTTGAGGATTCATACGTTGCATTTTAGCCAATTCTTTGTCAAAATGCTTCCCTACCTTTTCATCCCAATTTTTGCTTTTGGCACGTTTGCGCATCTCCTCTACTTCATCCTCATGAGAAACGCCTCCAAGTTCCTCCTGGATGGTTTTCATTTGTTGATGTAAAAAGTATTCGCGCTGCTGTTGGCTCATATCACTTTGCACCTTGCTTTGAATCACATTTTTCAATTCAAGTTTTTGGTGCTCCACGTTCATAAATTTCAGCGTAGCCAATGCCCTATCCTTTAAGTTGCTCATCTCTAACAACTTTTGTTTTTCTTCTACAGGTAAATTTAAGTTCGAAGACACAAAGTTTATTAAAAATGAATTGCTCTCAATATTTTTGATAGCAAAAGAAGCCTCTGAGGGAATATTTGGACTTTTATTGATAATATCCAGGGCCAAATCTTTGATGGATTCAATAATAGCACCAAATTCTTCACTATCCTTATCTGGTCTGGTCTCTGGAACCTCATTAATTTTTGCACTCAAATAAGGATCCTCTGTAACTACTTCAGCTACATTGAATCGTTTCTTTCCCTGCAAAATAACTGTAGTATTCCCATCTGGCATTTTGAGTACTCTCAAAATACGAGCAACCACACCAATTTTATTAATATCTTTAATGGATGGATTTTCTACCTCTTCTTTCTTTTGAGAGACAACGCCTATCGTTTTTGAACCATTGTTAGCATCATTCAAAAGTTGTATTGACTTATCCCTACCAGCAGTGATAGGAATCACTACTCCGGGGAAAAGCACCGTATTACGCAAAGGTAAAATGGGTAACACCTCCGGTAGGTTTTCATTGTTAATCTCTTCCTCATCCTCAGGAGTCATCAACGGTATTAATTCCGCATCTTCATCAATAGACTGCAGTGACAAACTGTCAAGTGTTGTAAATTTTGCTTTACTCATAGATATATGTTGAAGTCATTTTGTCATTAATATTTCAAAATGAACTTTCTTATTATAAATTACTTTTTCACTAAACTCCTTAATGTCTTTTATTTATTAACACCAGGAGCTATTTTCCTTCCTGATTAGGACAATTGTTATGCCATAAAAGAAAAAGTATTCAAAAAGTGTAACAAATTGAAAACAGAGCTATCTTTAAGGTAAACGTAAATGATTATTTCTTGGCACTAACCCATTTAAATACAGAGGAGTTAATCGAAAAATGTCGAAATAAAGACGAACAGGCTCAGATGGAGACTTACGATAGGTATTATAAAGCAATGTACAATACTGCCTTTCGGATATTAAAAGACTCTGCAGAAGCCGAAGATATAATGCAAGAATCGTTTTTAACCGCATTTCTAAAATTACCCTCCTTAGAGGACAATAAAATGTTTGGCGCTTGGTTGAAAAAAATTGTCATCAACGCAAGTCTTTCGGCCCTTAAAAAACGCGCTAACTATTATGAGGTTACTTTGGAAACGGTAGATTATCGGTTAACCGAAGAGGAACCTGAAAATCAGGAATTGGTTATCGATAAAGTATCAACAGTACTGGAAACCTTAAAAGAGTTAAAAGACAGTTATAGTACAGCCTTATCGCTACATTATATCGAAGGGTTTGATTATGAAGAAATTGGTCAGATTATGGGCATATCATATGCTAATTGTCGAACACTACTTTCAAGAGCTAAACAAAGTTTGAGAAAAAAATTAGAAGTCGCATGAAAAAGGATATAATTAAAATAGTATTTGAGAAAATGCATCAGCAAACAGATATATACGAGCCTTCAGTAAACCATAGAGATCGCTTTATGGAAAAGCTTCAACGGCAAAATGAAACTAAGGTAGTATCCTTAAACAAAAAACGTATCCAATGGTACAAACCGTTAGCTATCGCAGCAAGTATTGCTATTCTATTGGGTATCATTTCAACATCGGGTGTAATGACTACAAAAACAGCAATCGATTTAGCTAGCATCTCGCCAGAGATGGAGCAAACGCAAAGCTTTTTTGTAACCACTATAGCCAACAAGATGGAGGAAATACAGGAAAATGCATCTCCTGAAAATCAAAAAATGGTCAATGATGTGTTACTCCAAATTGAAAAATTAGAATCCGATTATCAACAACTTAAAATCGACTTAATTGAAAGTGGTCAGGATCCTAGAGTAATCAGTGCAATGATCAAAAACTTTCAAAAAAGAGCACAATTATTAGAAGACGTCTTAGCAAAAATCAATACAATCAAAACTTTAAAACAATCAGAAAATGAAAACTATATACTATAAACTGTTCTTAGCATTGCTCATTCCTTTATTGAGTTTTGCACACCCTAACGATCTTAAGGGTAAGTACAATAAGGAAAAATCATTGAAAAAGGAATTCTCAGTTAATAGCGATGCCTTACTTAAAATTAAAAATGATTATGGAAACTTAGATATAACCTCTTGGGATCAGAATAAAATTGTAATCGAAGTTACCATTAAGGTAAGTGGTAATGATGAGGAAGAAGTGATAGAAAAACTGGAAAGCATAGATGTAGAATTTAAAAGTTCTACCCAAATGGTAAGTGCTATTACAGTTTTTGATCAAAACAAAAAATCCTGGTGGGATAAAATTACCGGAGGATCCAGCAGAAATCTTTCTATGAAAATCAATTATAAAGTGAAAGTTCCTGTAACCAATGCTATTGATCTAAATAATAATTATGGCAGTATCACCTTAGATAAAATAAAGGGAAGCTCTAAAATCAATTGTGATTATGGTCAACTAATCATTGGCGAACTTCTTAGTGATACTAATGATATTAATATTGACTATACCAATAATAGCTCTATTAAGGTGATGAAAAAAGGGAATATCAATGCGGATTACTCGGACTACGAAGTAGGTTCTTCTGAGTACATTAACCTTGTAGCAGATTATACACAATCCAAATTAGATAATGTAAAAGAACTTAATTATAACTGTGATTATGGCGGATTAAAATTAGGAAACACTGGTAGTATTAATGGGGTTGGTGATTATGTAGATATAAAAATCAATACAGTATCAGATAAGTTAGTTCTTAATACAGATTATGGTTCCATCATTGTTCATAAACTACAGCCGTCTGTAAAAGAAGTAATCATAGATGCAGACTACTCTGGTGTAGAGCTTAATGTAGCGCCTGATTTTAATTTTGATTTTAATCTTAAAGCATCCTATGGAGGCATTAATGTCGATAGTGATTTTACAGTGAAGCACAAGGACACTAAGGGCACCTCTAAAGAGTATAAAGGGTATTATGGGACAGAAAATAGCGGAAATTCTATCATAATTTCATCCAGTTATGGAGGCGTTAAATTACACAAAAACTAAACTTTCTTTTAAAACAATAAAATATGAAACTAACAAAGTTAATGTTGCTCCTAGCAGTAACAATGTCTACTACCATACAAGCCCAATGGTGGGGTGGTGAAAAAGTAAAAGGTAATGGTGATGAAGTTACCATAACCAGAACGGTGAACACCTACGATAGAATTAAAGTGAAAGGTGCACTAGATGTTGAACTAGTAGCCGGTAGTGAAGGCACCATAACTTTAAAAGGTGAAAGCAACTTACTTGAAAATATTGTAACCAAAGTAGATAACGATCAACTTAAAATATATGTGGAAAAAGGACGATATCTTAAAAGTACAAAAGGAAAATCCTTAAAAATCATTGTCCCTTTTTCTACCCTAAATGAAGTTACTTTATCTGGATCAGGAGAAGTGATCAGTAAAGATGTTATAAAAGCTAAGCACTTCGAAGGCTCTTTATCAGGATCAGGAGAGCTCAATCTTCAAATTGAAGCCGAATCGGTTGAAGGTAATCTTTCTGGAAGCGGAGAAATCGTTTTAAAAGGTTCTTGTACTGATTTCAATGCTAACTTATCTGGCTCAGGAGATATCGAAGCTTTTGAACTAAAGGCTTCTAATGCAGATACCGTTATCTCAGGCTCTGGCGATATTGAAGTATATGCTACCCGATTTTTGAAAGCAATTATATCCGGTTCTGGAGATATTTTTTATAAAGGCAATCCTGAAACTACTGAAAAATTAGTAAGTGGTTCAGGAGATATTACGGAACGATAAAATATTAATATATACACCTTTAAGACTACCTGGTTATTATGATCAGGTAGTTTTTTATGCTAAACATAAAATCTTATGATATTCAGCTCTTCGGCTCCTATTAAGCCTGAAAACTGATATGCTATAACCTCCCGTGTACTTTTTCTTTAAGCACTCCTTTTACATCATAAAGTACTCCATTGTCATTAAGCAAACTAGATAAAGCAATATTCAAATATTCTTTATGCGCTACGGTGAGTATTATAGCATCGTATTTTTCAGTTGGTAATTCATTTTGGACTTTTAAATTATATTCCTTTTGAACCTCTTCTGGATTTGCCCAAGGATCATAAACCGTTACATCTGTGCCAAAATCGCTCATATTACGGATCACATCTACAGCTCTGGTATTACGTACATCAGGACAGTTTTCTTTGAATGTGATTCCTAATACCAATACTTTTGCATTTTTAATACGAATATCATGATTAACCATTAGTTTGATCACTTCCGATGCCACATATTGTCCCATACTATCGTTTAACCTTCGTCCGGCTAGTATGATCTCAGGATGATAACCAAACTCTTGAGCTCGCTGAGCTAAATAATAAGGATCTACCCCTATACAATGGCCTCCTACTAATCCTGGCTTAAAAGGTAGAAAGTTCCACTTCGTTGCCGCTGCTGCTAAGACCGCGTGGGTGTCAATATCCATAAGGTTGAAGATCTTTGCTAACTCATTTACAAAAGCAATATTGATATCTCGTTGTGCATTTTCAATAACTTTGGCTGCTTCTGCTGTCTTGATAGTCGGTGCAAGGTGAGTACCTGCAGTAATCACTGAAGCATACAAATCGTCTACTTTTTTACCAATCTCTGGTGTGGAACCAGAAGTTACTTTCAATATTTTATCCACGGTATGTTCTTTATCACCTGGATTAATTCGCTCTGGCGAATAACCCGCAAAAAAGTCTTGATTAAACTTTAATCCACTTAATTTTTCAAGAACAGGAACACATTCTTCTTCTGTAACTCCAGGATAAACAGTAGACTCATAAATTACAATATCTCCCTTTTTTAATACCTTGCCCACAGTTTCACTCGATTTATACAGCGGTGTTAAATCGGGCCGATTATTTTTATCAACCGGGGTTGGTACTGTAATTACATAATAGTTGCAATTTGCAATATCCTCAATCGATGCGGTACAATACAAACCTACATTTTCGGTATTATCATCTTTTAAAACAGCAGCTAATAACTCATCTTCAACTTCTAAGGTACTATCTTTCCCTGCTTTAAGCTCCTTGATTCTTTCCGTATTGATATCAAGTCCAACAGTAGTATATTTTGTTGCAAATAACCGTGCCAACGGTAAGCCAACATAACCTAAACCAATTACCGCAATACTAATTTTCTCCATAACGTTATATTTCTAATTATTCTGCTGCAGGTTATTCCAGTACCACTGTACGGCCTCTTTTAATCCCGCCTTAATATCAAACTGGGGGTTATAACCCAGTAGTTTTTTAGCTTTATCCACAGCAGCTAAAGAATGCGGAATATCTCCTTTTCTTTCAGGACCATGTTTTACCACGATATCCCTAATTTGAGGATCAAATTCTGACAAATATTCTTTTAATAAAGACACCAGTTCATTTAGATCTGTTCTATCGCCATATGCCGTATTATATACTTGATTTAAAGCCTCTTGATTTGCTGTAACAATAGCCCTAAGATTCATATGTACTACATTATCAATGTAAGTAAAGTCTCTAGAATAGGTACCATCTCCGTTAATTACTGGAGACAGATGTTGCATTAACTGCATTACAAATTTAGGAATTACAGCCGCATATGCTCCATTAGGATCTTGCTTTCGCCCAAACACATTAAAGTATCGTAATCCGATGGTGTCAAGATCATAAGTCTTTTTAAAATTATCTGCATATAATTCGTTGACATACTTTGTGATAGCATAGGGAGATAAAGGTTTTCCTATGTTTTCTTCTACTTTGGGTAAGGCTTTAGAATCTCCATAAGTTGAGGAGCTTGCGGCATAGATAAAACGTTTCACACCTGCATCCCTGGCCGCAACCAACATGTTTAAAAAGCCTCCAACATTAACATCATTACTTGTAATAGGGTCATTAATCGATCTCGGTACAGAGCCAAGCGCAGCTTGATGTAATACAAAATCCACCTCCATACACGCCTTATGACAATCATCAAGATTTCTGATATCGCCTTCTATAAACTCAAAATTATCTTTGGACAATACTTCTTGCAAGTTCTTTTGGTGACCTGTTGCAAAATTATCCATCCCCACTACCTGAGCCCCAGTAGCAATAAGAGTTTCACATAGGTTAGCACCTATAAATCCGGCAGCACCGGTAACAAGGATTTTAGAAGAGCCAAGCAGCTCCAGTTCTGATTTATTCATCGATATCGTATTTAACTCTTCTTTACACCTTATAACTAGTGAAGAGTACCGGCACGAAATTAACATATAACTACAGAACTGGCAAAAGTGAATTTATTGTATTTTAGAATTTATGCATAAATACTTCTAAATTATTCATATTGACCATCTAATAGCTATGTAAATTCAATAACGCCTCCTTAAATTGACTTTTGGCAAGATATTGCCGCTCCAATTCTGAATTAAAAGGAATTGGCGTTTCGATACTGCCTACCCGAACGATAGCCGCATCCAAAAACTCAAAGCAGTTTTCGTGTAGTATCGCTGAAAGTTCAGAGGCCATACTATTAAACAAGGTATCCTCTTGTAAAATGATAACCTTACCTGTTTTTTTAACGGAAGTTATAATCGTATCCAAATCTAATGGCTTTAAACAACGTAAGTCCACCAAATCGGCAGCGATATCTGGTTGTTGATCTAATTCCTCCAACGCCCAGTGTACAGCTGCTCCATAAGTTAATATTGTTATATCCGTACCACTTCTTAATACCTTAGCCTCACCTAAAGGTATGGTGTATATATCATCAGGAACTTCCTCGCGTATGCTTCGGTATAATGCCTTATGTTCAAAAAACAAAACAGGATTTGGGTCATCAATTGCTGCAGCTAATAACCCCTTAGCATCTGCCGGAAACGCAGGATATACCACTTTTAATCCAGGTGTTTTGGTGAACCAGGCCTCATTAGTTTGGCTATGAAAAGGTCCTGCTCCTACCCCTGCTCCACAAGGCATACGTATAACCACATCCGCTTTTTGACCCCAGCGATAGTTCGACTTGGCCAATAAATTAACAATAGGGTTAAAACCAGAGGACACAAAATCTGCAAACTGCATTTCCATCACAGCCTTAAAGTTATTTACAGATAGCCCATAGGCCGCAGCGATTACTGCTGATTCACAAATGGGTGTATTTCGAACTCGTTCTTTTCCAAATTCATCCACAAACCCTTCTGTAATCTTAAAAACACCACCGTATTCTGCAATATCCTGACCCATAATTACGAGGTTTTCGTGGCGTTGCATAGACTGTTTTAAACCATCTGAAATTGCATCGATAAGCCTTTTTTCGCTCGTAGCAGATGAAGGATAAATTTTACTGTATAGATGCTTATGGTAGACATCCTCCAATTCAGTTTCTAGATCAGGTGTGATCGTAGGCGCTTCATTGGCTTGTTGCCACTGCTCGTCAATGATACTTTTAAGGGTTTCGTGTATTTTTTTATCCTCTTCTTCCGAAAGTACTCCTTCTTGATTTAAAAAAGCTTTAAAATTTTCTATAGGATCTTTCTCTGCCCACTGTTTCATTAATGCATCTGACACATATTTGGTTCCACTAGCTTCTTCGTGTCCTCGCATTCTAAAGGTTTTAAATTCTACTAATACGGGTGTTGAATGCTCACGTACTTCAGCACATAACTCCTCTATGATGTCGTGTACTTCAAGAATATTATTACCATCTACAATTTGAGACTTCATTCCATAACCGGCAGCTCTATCCGCTAAATGCTCACAAGCATATTGCTCATCAACGGGTGTAGACAATCCATATCCATTATTTTCTATACAAAATAGTACCGGTAACTTCCATACAGAAGCAAGATTCAACGCTTCATGAAAATCGCCTTCACTAGTGCCGCCCTCTCCAGTAAAAACGACCACTACCTCTTTTTTATCACGTAACTTATTACCAAGCGCAATTCCACAAGCCACTCCTAATTGAGGCCCTAAGTGCGAAATCATTCCAACGATTTTATATTCTTGTGAACCGAAATGAAAAGAACGGTCTCTACCCTTTGTAAATCCATTAGCCTTTCCTTGCCACTGACTAAATAAACGGTGTAGTGGTACATTACGTGTAGTAAAAACACCTAAGTTGCGGTGCATCGGCAAAATGTACTCCTGGGATTGCAAAACAGCGGTAACCCCAACTGCAATAGCTTCTTGGCCAATACCGCTAAACCACTTGGATATCTTACCCTGGCGCAGTAAGGTCAACATCTTTTCTTCAATTAGCCTTGGCATTAACAGCGATCTATACAATGAAAGTAAAGTCTCTGAAGTATGCTTTGATGTATCGTATGTAATTTTAGTGTGTGGTTGAGGAATTAAGTTCATATTGGGTTTGTTATTTACGTAAATGTACTATAAATTAGAAGAGATATAAAGTTCAATTCTCAATTTTATTACATACTTAATAATTTTAGAGTTGTTTTATTAAGAATAATTAAATTTAATAACAAATTACCGCCATCCTTTATAAATGCGTAATTTTGCATTTTCAGGTTTATTAGTAAAAACCTAGTAGTACACATAATTTTAATACTGAATTAATGAATAATATACCTAGTGTTGATCTTGCGGATTTTTTATCAGATGATCCTAATAGAAAACAAAAGTTTGTGAATGAAATCGGTAAGGCTTATGAAGATATTGGTTTTGTTGCACTCAAAAATCATTTCCTAGATGATCAGTTAGTAGATAATTTATATAAAGAGGTAAAAGCTTTTTTCGATCTTCCGGTAGCTGTGAAGAAGAAATATGAAATTGAAGGTCTCGGTGGACAGAGAGGATATACCGCATTTGGTAAAGAACACGCTAAGGGCAAAAAAGAAGGCGATTTAAAAGAGTTTTGGCACTTTGGTCAAGAACCTGATGCTGACGCTAACCTTTCTGAAGAATATCCTGAAAATGTACAGGTTGAAGAACTGGAGCATTTTAACAAAACGGGTATGCAGGCCTATAAAATGTTAGAAAAAACCGGAATCTATGTACTTAGAGCTTTGGCTTTGTATATTGGATTGGATGAGCATTATTTTGATCATTGGGCAAGCAACGGCAATAGTATTTTGAGACCGATACATTACCCACCTATACAAGAAGAACCAAAAGGAGCTGTTAGAGCCGGTGCTCACGGTGATATTAATTTAATTACCCTGCTAATGGGAGCCTCTACAGGTGGCTTGCAAGTACAGCGCAAAGATGGAGAATGGATTGATGCAATACCCCAAGAAGATGAGTTGGTCATAAACGTTGGTGATATGTTAGAGCGGCATACAAACAACAAACTAAGATCGACCATTCACCGTGTTATTAACCCTCCTAAAGAAGAATGGAGTAAACCAAGATATTCCATTCCATTTTTTATGCACCCAAGAAGTGACATGAAACTGAATTGTCTTGAAGAATGTATTACAGAAGACAATCCTAAACAATACGAAGATATTACAGCTGGTGAGTTTTTACATCAACGACTCGTTGAGATCGGCTTAATTAAAAGTAAATAAAATGGACTTAAAGGATCAACTAAAGAATTTATTTCCTGAGCACGAATTTAAAGAAGAAGAAAAGACACCTGATACTGATAAAATATGGATGCAAGACGATCCTATTTTATGCAAATATGAAAAGAGAAAAGGTAAACCTGTTACTATACTCGATGGCTATACAGGGGCAGATGGAGACTTCAAAAAACTAGCAAAAGAAATTAAAACAACATTAGGTGTTGGTGGTAGTTTTAAAAACGAAACCATAATTATTCAAGGAGACTACCGCCAAGAAATTATGGAAATTCTTAAAGACAAAGGGTTTAAGGTTAAAAGAGTAGGTGGATAAATAATAACGGTATCAAAACATTTTAATTGGGGCATCACACATTACATATTCTTAACGGGGATAGCCTAAAAGCTAATTTAGAAGCTTTTAATTTCGTAGAAGGTCAAACCAAGATTTGGAGAGAAATACTCTGTGAAGGGCCCACTCATACCGTATTAGAATCCGAAGCGTCTTTACAAAAGCGCGCAAATTTTTTACAGAGATACTACCGTATTTCTAAAGATGATTATCGTCAAAAATTTAGTAGCGAGTTACATTCCTATAAACCAAATAGCCAATATGATGAAATAATATTATGGTTTGAGTATGATCTGTTCTGCCATATTAATATGATTGCTGCTATTAGTTTTTTACTTAGAAATAACATCCAAGCGCCAAAATTTTCACTGGTTTGCTCCGGTAGAGTGAAGAATGAAGTTCTGGGTTTATCAGAACTAAATAAAACTCAACTCCGGCAACATTTTATAAATAGAACAGAACTCTCCACAGACGATTTAGAATTTGCAGATTATTTATGGACTATTTATTGCGAGAGTGATCCCCAGCGTTTTGTAGGGCAAATCAAAAAAAACACCTCTTTTGAATACATGAGTATTTGCCTCAGAGCACACTTACAACGTTTCCCCAATATGCTTACCGGTTTAAATGTGCTGGAACACAATATCCTTAAAATGATTCAGCAGCATCAAATACTCAATACAAAACAATTATTGGGCTATGCCCTGGAATATCAAGGCTATTATGGTTACGGGGATATGCAAATGAAAAGAGTTATTGCTCGACTTTTTCAATTTTTAAACCAAACCAAAGAACGTTTATTATTATCTGAACGAGGTAAGCTTGCAGTGGCAGAAAAAAAGAATTTTTATAACACCCAAAAGTTGGAATGGTACTATGGAGGGGTTAAAAAGTATGACTACTTATATGATTATGAAAGTCATAAATTATTAAAGTTATAGTATGAGAATAGCAGAATCTGAATTAATTCTGAATAAAGATGGCAGCATATATCATCTTAATCTTTTACCAGAACATATTGCAAACACTGTAATAACGGTTGGTGATCCAGATCGAGTAAGTCAAGTCACTTCGTATTTCGATGAAATAGAATTCACGATCCGAAAGCGAGAATTTTTTACACAAACAGGATATTATCAAGGTGAAAGATTGACCGTAATTTCTACAGGAATTGGAACGGATAATATAGATATTGTACTCAACGAATTAGATGCCTTGGTAAATATTGATTTTACCCAAAGAACGATCAAAAAAGAAGCAACTGCTCTCAATATCATCAGAATTGGAACTACAGGTGCTATTCAAAAACATATAGCAGTAGATAGTTTTATCGCTTCTGAAATAGGAATAGGGTTTGACAATTTGCTTCATTTTTATCAAAGCGATGACATACAGGATCTAAAGTTAGCTTCAGATTTGGGTAAATATCTAACATGGGACGCTGCAAAAGCACCTTATGCTGTACATTGGGATGAGAACTTAGGCGCTCACTTTGTGGATAAAAATGTTCACAAAGGAATTACGATGACTAACGCAGGTTTTTATGGTCCGCAAGGTAGAGTTTTGCGAGCACCACTTAAAGACACTAATTTAAATCATAAAATAGAAGCTTATTCGTACAAAGATAAGTTGATTACTAACTTAGAAATGGAAACTGCTGGCATCTATGGATTAGCCAAACTACTTGGTCATAAGGCAATTTCTATGAATGTAGTGTTAGCTAACCGACCATTGGGCAAATTTAGTACGGATCCTAAAGAAGCGGTAGATCGTCTCATCCGTTTTTGTCTCGAAAAAATTGCGAGTTATCCTCACTAGATTTAACGATAATTTAAACACCATCGATATTGCGATCATTTAATTTGTACTATGCGCAATAAACAGATCCCATTACTCAATAGAGATATCAATTGGCTCAGTTTTAACAAAAGAGTTCTTCAGGAGGCCGAAGACACTAAAAATCCTTTGTTTGAAAGACTTAGGTTCTTAGCAATATATTCTTCAAACCTAGATGAATTTTTTAGAGTGCGGGTGGCTAGGTTAAGACAGATAAAGTCTGTAGACAAGAAAATCCGAAAAAAACTAGCTTTAAAACCTTCTAAAGAAGTAAAAAAGATTGTCAAAATTGTAAAAAAACAACTTCACGAATTTGGTGTTATTTTCAATACCAAAATTATTCCCGAACTGGCATCAAACGGAATTTATATTCTTTCCGAAAAAAAGTTTACAGATCCCCAAAAAGCATTTGCTAAGGCGTATTTTAATGATAGTATTTTACCCTATCTGACAGTAAACATAATAGATTTAAGTCAAGAAGCAACACCTTTTTTACAAAACAATAAACTCTACTTTGTAGTAATTTTTGATCAAAACGATAAGGTAGGAATTGTAAACATACCGGTTGATCATTTGGGTCGGTTTATACAATTTCCGACACATCATGGCAAACATTATATTGCATTTATAGATGACCTTATCCAATATAACATCCAACAGGTATTCAATGACGTCGAAGTTAAAATGTGTTATCAAATAAAACTCTCCAGAGATGCACAACTCTACATTGAAGATGAATTTAAAGGAGAGCTGGCAGATCAAATTAAGGAATCCTTAAGCAAAAGGATCACCGGGCAGCCCACACGATTGTTGTATGATGCTAGCATGCCCGAAAATTTAGTTAAAAAAATAAGAAAGCTTTTTGGACTAGGTAAGATCGACATGGTTCCTGGAGGTCAATATCATAATTTTAGTGATTTTTTTTCATTTCCAGATCCTACTGATAACCAAACCCTTCATTTTTCTAAAGAGCAACCAATTATTCACAACAATTTTACGAAACCACAAGACCTATTTCAGCTCATTAGTAAAAGAGATCAACTCTTGCATTTTCCTTATATGTCCTTTGACCACGTACAGGATTTTATTGCATTGGCGGCTACGGATAGGCATACGACAGAAATCAAGATTTCTCTCTACCGTATCGCCGAAGAGTCCGCACTAACTTCTGCGCTATTAACAGCCTTAGCAAATGGTAAGAAAGTTACGGTATTTGTAGAAGTAAAAGCTCGCTTTGATGAAAAAAACAATCTAAAATGGGGAGAAATATTAGCTAACAAAGGCGCAGAAGTTCATTACAGTTATCCAAAAATAAAAGTACATTCCAAAATACTTCTTGTACATCGAATAGAAAATAATAAAGAAGTATCCTATGGGTATATAGGTACAGGAAATTTTAATGCTAAAACCGCAAAAATATATTGCGATCACGGATTATTTACTAAAGATGAAAGGGTCACCAAGGAACTTCAACTGGTATTTGACATTCTATCAGGATCCACAAATCAACCATCCTTAAAACATTTGACGGTTTCTCCCTATACCACGCGCTTGCAATTTAATACGTTAATTGACCGAGAAATAGAAAACGCTGGTAATGGACGCATAGCATTTATCAAAGCCAAATTAAATAGTTTAGAAGACCCGGAAATTATTAGTAAATTATATGAAGCTAGCAAGGCTGGCGTTACTATTAAGTTAGTCGTTAGAGGGTTTTGTTGTTTAGTACCTAATGATCCTATACATAGCAAGAATATTAAAGCAATAAGTATCGTTGACCGTTATCTAGAACACGGAAGAATCTATAGTTTTGCTAATGGTGGTAAAATTAAAACCTTTATTGGAAGTGCTGATTGGATGGTACGTAATTTGGACAAAAGAATTGAAGTGCTTACCCCTATCTATAATCAGGATTTAAAAGAAGAGCTCAATACTATCCTTGACCTACAGTTAGCAGATAATGTTAAGGCCAGGCTGCACGACGATATGGGATTAAATAGGTACGTTAGAAGGAAAAATGAGGACAAAAAAATAAGGTCCCAAAAAGAAATTAGAACCTTTTTAAAAACAACACATAAAGTGCATCAGCTACTAACCAAATAATACTTTAAGGCTTAAAAATAAATTGGTGATCAGTAGAATTGCAATAAAAACAACAATTCCATTCTCTAAGGTATTGTCTTTTAATTTTGCAACTTTTACTAATGCTTGTCTGTTCTTAAAAAAATTCTTTTTCATAGCAAAGATTGTGTTTAAATTGGGCTATATTATTTTTCAAATGTAGTTTCTTATTCAGAGAACTGTTCAAATATAATAAAAAAATTCATAACTCATCGTTAAAATTCATATTTTATCGATGAAATACACATCAAAAAGCAATTTTTTATGAAAAACATTAAAATCGGAGGAGTTCCAGAGCATTTCAATCTGCCTTGGCACAATGCAATCGAGGATAATTTGTTCAAAAAAAAGGATATCAACCTCATTTGGAGGGATATCCCTGAAGGTACCGGAGCCATGTGCCAGGCATTAAGAAATAAGGAATTGGACATGGCTATCATATTGACTGAGGGAATTGTAAAAGATATCACAGCTGGTAATCCTTCTAAAATTTTGCAAACCTATGTGACGTCCCCGTTAATTTGGGGAATACATGTAGCGGCAAAATCAACATATCAACACATAAAAGAGCTACAAGGAACTACCGCAGCCATCAGTCGTTACGGATCTGGGTCTCATCTTATGGCCTATGTCCAAGCAGAAAACGAAGGATGGGATACCAATGCTTTAGATTTTCAGGTAGTACACCATCTTCAAGGAGCAATCGATGCTTTAACAATTGGACAAGCTGATTATTTTATGTGGGAGCATTTTACCACAAAACCTTTGGTGGATAAAGGGGTATTTAGAAGGTTGGGCGACTGCCCTACTCCATGGCCTTGTTTTGTTATCGCTGCTCACCAAGAGTTTATTGCTAATAATATGAACCATATTAAAACTGTTCTATCTATTATTAATGAAATTACGGATACATTTAAAAGGATACCAGATATTGATAAAATCATAGCATCTAAATACGATCAAAAACTAATAGATGTCAAAGAATGGCTGAAAATAACAGAGTGGAGTCAATCTCAATTAGATGAACATACTTTAGAAGAGGTACAGCAAAAATTACTTGACTTAAATATCATCAATACCAAAGTAGATAAAAGTAGAATATTACTTTAAAAAAGTCAATTTAGGGGTAGGGTTCCAAGTATCAAAAGCGTTCTAGATATAGAAAGGCAGTTAAATCCTAAATAGAAGCTTAAAACTTGGAACAAATGAAGCTACATCTCTTGGTATATTTTACGGTAATTAGTACGTTTCAACTACTATATGGACAAAATTTACCGCCTAAAGAGGCATACCCATTAGAAGTAAGACAAATACATAGTGGTCACAGTTTAACGGATCCTTTGTTCCATCCCTGGCCAGGTCAATATCGTTTTTTGATCTATGATATTCTTGGGGGCAATTATGACAATGTAGGGACAGCTACCATACCAGGATCACCTATGTTTTGGAGATGGGATAATGAACACACCTTAAACCCTTCCGCAAGATATGATATCGCTGATTGGGAGTTGCTTGTCATTACCGAAGGGGTACCGCTACCCGTTGATAGCTCCAATCCACCACAAATCACCCCGGCAAAAGAATATCTATCCACCTATGTTAACAACGCCTGGGAAAATGGTAATGCAGGTAACGGGACACCAACCCTACTCTGGACTACCTGGACTAATATAGATGATCGAGATGGCCCTTTTAGAACAATGCTGGACGAATATGAGCTCCTTTGGGAAGAAATGATGGACCATGCTAATAACAATAGACCTGTCGGCGCCACGCCAGTTTACATTATACCAGGACATAGAATGATGGCACGTCTCTATGACGATGTACAAGCTGGTGTAGTACCAGGTATTACCACCTTTGATGAATTTTTTGAAGACACTATACACGTCAATGATCTAGGTGCTTATGCAGTCGCGATGATCCATTATGCGTGCATTTATAATGAAAGTCCTGTTGGTCTGCCTAATGACTTATTTCTTGAAAACGAAACGAATCGTGATGTACCTTCAGAAGCCTTAGCTAGATATCTACAAACCATGATCTGGGAAGTAGTTACTAATTATTCTAAAACCGGCATCACAGACGATACCCTTTCTGTAGAAGAGTTTGAACAAACAACTACTAGTAACTGCTTTTATCCAAATCCTGTTAACGACTTAATTACGCTATGCGAATACGAAAATGAAGACCTTGACCACCTAAAAATAGATATTTACACTCCATTAGGACACAAAGTGTATTCTGGAAATGAGGTAACCATTGATGTTAGTAATTTATCCGCTGGTTATTATTTTATCAAAAAAGGAAATAGCGTTTCTAAATTCATTAAACTTTAATGACTAATTTCTCTAAATTAATATGAGATCAGCAACAAAACCTAGTAAAGAATTAGAAATATAATTTGAAAGAGAATTAAATTTAACGATTGAATAAAAAGCTAAAGTATGTGGTAATACAGTAGTTATTAACAATTATTTTTTAATATCTTTGTTGCCATACCCCACATAAAAGAAAAGCTGTTAATAACGATCGCATTTTAAAAAACTGATGAAATAGCGAAAAAATTAAAACCTTAATCAATATGCTTACGTTTCTTTTAATACTTGGAGGTCTTATTGCATTTAATTTTATTTTACTAAAATTTAGTATGCAATCCGTAGATAGTAAAAATAGCAAAGCCAAAACCAGTAAAGTTAGTAAATCAGTAGTAGCAAAAAATAAATCTGCTAAAATTGCTGAAGCTGCTTAAGCACTTACCATTTTATACTATCTTTTCCCAGTTGGGTTAAATATGTATTAGCCCTACTAAAATGCCTATGTCCAAACCAATAGCCTCTATTAGCACTTAAGGGAGAGGGATGCCCACTCTCTAGCACTAAGTGCTTATTTCGGTCAATTTTTTTACCCTTCTTTTTTGCAAATCCTCCCCAAAGCATAAAAACCAATCCTTCTTTTTGCTCAGATAGTAAGGAAATAATAGTATCAGTAAACTGTTCCCAGCCTTGTTTTTGATGAGAACCAGCTTGATTAGCCTTAACCGTCAAGGTCGCATTAAGTAGTAAGACTCCCTGTTCTGCCCAACGTTGAAGGTTACCGGATTTAGAGATACTTTCATTTAAATCAGACTCAATTTCTTTAAAAATATTCTGCAAGGAAGGTGGTAGTGAAATACCCTCATTGACCGAAAAACACAAACCATTGGCCTGTCCCGGTCCGTGATACGGGTCTTGACCGATAATAACTACCTTAACATTATCAAAAGTGCAATAATCAAATGCAGCGAATATGTCTGACGCTTCTGGATAACATTGGTGAGTTTGATATTCATTCTCAACAAAAGCAACTAATTTTTTAAAATAAGGTTTAGTAAACTCATTTTCTAGATATGCTTTCCAGCTGGGGTCAATATTTACATCCATAGCGATATTAAAAAAGTAGGTAATTACGTATTTTTGTTTCCTTTTTAAATTAAAAGAGGAAATATAAATCAATAAAAGTCCAAAACAAAGAATGATCAAAATTTCTAAAAAAACTTTAGACGATCTCGAATTTAAAACCGTTTTAGCTCAAATTGCTGAATTTTGTAACACCGAACACGGTCAGACAGGAGCTTTGGAAATTAAACCATTCCGCAATGAGGACGAATTGATTACTGCGTTACACGAAGTAAACGAATATAAATCCTCTGATCTGCATGAAGCGAAAATACCGAATCACGGTTACGATAGCATTGATAAAGAAATTAAACTACTCCAAATAGAAAACACCTTCTTAGAAACCTCTGCCTTTAAAAAAATAAGCACCCTAAGCGCTACTTCAAATGAGCTCATCCGTTTTTTTAAAAAATATGAAGAGTTGTATCCAACATTAAACAACACAGCTTCTGAAGTAGAGCTAACTAATCATATCATACAGGCCATAGAAAGAATTATTGATAAGTTTGGCGAAGTAAAAAATGATGCCTCACCTCTCCTCCAAAAATTACGCAAAGAAATCAGCACAGTTCAAGGTAAATTAAATGGTAGCTTTGGTAAAGACTTGTCTCGCTATAATAGTTTTGGGTACTTAGATGAAATTAAAGAAAGTGTAGTCGATAACCGACGTGTGCTGGCAGTAAAAGCGATGTATCGTAAAAAAGTAAAGGGAGCAATCTTAGGTAATTCCAAAACCGGAAGTATTGTTTACATTGAGCCCGAAGCCACCGTGCAGTATAATCGCGAATTAAATAACCTGCAATATGACGAACGTGAAGAAGTTGTCAAGATTCTTAAACAACTAACCCTCAGTTTACAACCCTATACACCATTATTAAAGCAATACCAAGAATTTTTAAGTCATATTGACATCGTAGCAGCTAAGACAAAATATGCTAAACAACTAAACGCTGTCCTTCCTAAAATAACCCAAGAACGAGAACTTTATCTTAAAGACGCATACCATCCACTACTCTATATAACCAATTATAAAAAAGGCGAGAAAACTTATCCACAAAGTATTGAACTCACCCTAAATAATCGCATCATAGTAATTTCTGGACCGAATGCTGGGGGTAAAAGTATCACGCTAAAAACTGTAGGACTATTACAAGTAATGCTTCAAAGCGGAATGCTAATACCTGTACACGAGTATAGTAGGATGTGCCTGTTTGATGTAATACTCACAGATATCGGAGATAATCAATCGATCGAAAATCATTTGAGTACCTATAGTTATCGTTTAAAGAATATGAATTACTTTTTAAAAAAATGTAATGATAAAACCTTATTCCTTATTGATGAATTTGGAACCGGTAGTGACCCAGAACTTGGAGGTGCACTTGCTGAGGCCTTCTTAGAGGTGTTCTACGATAGAGAATCCTTTGGTATCATAACTACCCACTACGCCAACTTAAAAATGTTAGCTAACGAACTCCCCAATATGACCAATGCTAACATGCTTTTTGACTCCAGATCTTTAGAACCTCTTTTTAAGTTATTTCTTGGAGAAGCAGGAAGTTCATTCACCTTTGAGGTAGCGCAAAAAAACGGCATACCCTATAGCTTGATTAATAAAGCCAAGAAGAAAGTAGAACGCGGTAAAATACGTTTTGATAAAAGTATTGCTAACCTACAGAAAGAAAGATCTAAACTGCAAAAAACAACCTCGACACTAAAAACTAAAGAGCAAAAAGCAGAAGAACAAAAAGAAAAGCTCGAAAAAATAAACCAAAAAGTACAACACAAGTTGGAGAGCTATCAGGAACTATACGATAGTAACCAAAGAATGATTTACTTAGGTCAAAAGATCGATGAAATCAGTGAAAAATATTTCAATACTAAAAGAAAAAGGGAACTTATTGGAGAGTTTCTTAAAATAGTAGAAGTAGAAAACTCCAAGCGAGTTAAGCAAACCGCAAAACAGCAGAAAGCTAAAAAAGCAAAAGAAAAAAGAGTCGCTAAAGAAGTTGAAAAAAAGGTTGAAGTAATACGAGAGAAAAAGAAAGAAGAAAAGAAAGTAGCCCAAGAAATTGAAAAGAAAAAACCCAAAGTAACTCTAAAAACAGGAGACCGTGTACGTATGGAGGATGGCAAATCAGTCGGAACCATTGATAGTATTGAAAAAGGCAAGGCTATTGTTAACTATGGTATATTTACAACTAATGTTTCCTTAGATCAACTAGAATTGGTAGAAAGAAAAAAGTAAACCCTTTTTATGGCTGTTAAAGTATCCTTAAACAAAAAAGCGTGCTGTAATAACTTTTTATATTTGATGGAATTCCATTAAATAGTACAGTCTTTAATATGATGTATAGAATAGTATTGTTGGCTAGCTTTATGCTTTTTAACCTATCCGTAAAAGCCCAAAAGCCCAAAAAACCCAATTCCGCTGAGATTTATCAATCCATTAAAAAACTTAACTTTTTAGGTTCTGTATTGTACATCGCTGCACACCCAGACGATGAAAACACCAGACTTATTTCCTATATGGCCAATGAGGCAAAAGCCAGAACAGCGTACTTATCGCTAACTCGAGGCGATGGGGGCCAAAATTTGATTGGTCCGGAAATTAGAGAACTTCTGGGAGTAATTCGAACACAAGAATTGTTGGCGGCAAGAAAAATTGATGGCGGCAACCAATTATTTACCAGAGCCAATGATTTTGGGTATTCTAAGCATCCTGATGAAACCTTAGCCATATGGAATAAAGAAGAAGTATTAGCAGATGTAGTTTGGGCAATTAGACAATTCAGACCAGATGTAATTATCAATCGTTTTGATCACAGAACTCCTGGTTCTACACACGGTCACCATACCTCCTCTGCTATACTAAGCGTCGAAGCTTTTGATAAAGCCAACGATAAATCAGCATATCCATCACAATTAAAAGAGGTTGATCCTTGGCAGCCAAAACGGTTATTCTTTAATACCTCTTGGTGGTTTTATGGAGGCAGAGAAAACTTTGAAAAGGCTGACAAATCAAATTTATTAGCTTTTGACATTGGGACATACTATCCTACACTTGGACTTTCTAATACTGAAATTGCCTCGCTAAGTAGAAGTCAGCATAAATCCCAAGGATTTGGAAGCACAGGCTCTAGAGGTTCTTCTACCGAATATATTGAGCTGATCAAAGGAAACTTACCTAAAGATAAGTCTGATGTATTCGAAGGGGTAAATACTACTTGGAGTCGTGTTGAAGGAGGAGAAAAAATTGGTAAAATTCTAACGGAAGTACAACAAAACTATGACTTTAAAAATCCTTCTAAATCTATTCCGCAACTTATAGAAGCCTACAAGCTAATCAAATCGCTTAAAGACGAACACTGGAGAACGATAAAGCTTAATGAGATCCAAGATATTATTACAGCAGCAGCAGGATTATATCTTGAGGCGGTTTCCAGTTCACCCTTAGCTACAAAAGGAAGCGAAGTTGAAGTTACTTTTGAAGCCATAAACCGAAGTGATGCCGATATAACCTTACAATCTTTCACTATCGAAGGAATTGATATTACCTATTCTAAGGCTGAACCATTACAAAACAATCAAAAAATAAATCAAACCCTAAAAGGGAAGGTAGCGGCAACTATTCCTTACACTAATGCTTATTGGCTCAAAGAAAAAGGAAGTTTAGGGATGTATAAAGTTGCAGACCCAAACCTGATTGGTAAACCGGAAACGGAACACCAGGTAAAAGCTAATTTTACGGTTAATATTGCAGGTACACCTATCACTTTCTCTAAAGATGTGGTGTACAAAACCACCGATCCGGTAAAGGGAGAAGTCTATCGCCCACTTGAAATTATACCTCAAGTAGCGGTAGGCATAAAGGACAAGGTAATTATTTATGCCAATGGAGCATATAAAACCATTCCAGTGACCGTTAAGGCTGGTAAAGATAATGTTGAAGGCACCTTAAAACTTAACATACCACAAGGATGGCAAGTAAGTCCTCAATCTGTAGCTTTTGAATTGGCTCAAAAGGGAGAAGAAAAGACAATTAATTTTACGCTCTATGCACCAAAGCAACAAAGTGAAGGCTACATTAAGCCAGTGGCCATGGTAAATAATAAGGAATTCAGTGATGAAATGATCACCATCGATTATGATCATATTCCATTTCAAACGGTATTTCTCCCTGCAGAAAGTAAAGTAGTTAAACTAGATATTACCAAAAAAGGAGAAAACATCGGATATATTGCCGGAGCTGGTGATGTGGTACCGGAAAGCTTAGCACAAATAGGATATCAGGTAACATTGATTGACCCCGAAACTATTTCGGAAAAAAACTTACAAAATTTTGATGCAGTTGTTATGGGGATACGAGCCTATAATACGGTGGATGCATTAAAATTCAAACAGCCAATTTTACTTTCGTATGTGAAAAATGGTGGGAATCTCATTGTACAGTATAATACCAATCGCAGATTAAAAGTGGATACCTTAGGGCCTTATCCCCTAACCTTATCAAGAGATCGTGTTACCGATGAAAATGCAGCAATTACATTTTTGGTACCAGATCATCCTGTACTCAATACACCTAATAAATTATCACAAGCTGATTTTGAAGGATGGGTACAAGAGCGAGGTTTGTATTTTCCTGGAGAGTGGTCTGATGACTATCAAGCCATACTGACCGCTAATGATAAAGGAGAAACACCAAAGAATGGAGCTTTGTTAGTAGCTAAATACGGTGAAGGGTATTACGTTTATACAGGACTTAGCTTTTTTAGAGAGTTTCCTGCTGGGGTTTCCGGAGCCTATCGCCTATTTGCTAATTTACTATCCTTAGGAAAATAAACCATGGAACAACCTGAAAAATACGAATGGAAAAAACTATATACACTGGTTTTGGTTGCTAACGCAATCTATATTCTACTGTTTTACTTTATTTCTAACATGTTTTCTTAACACCTAACACTCTAATCCTTTTTTAATATGCAACCCATAGATTGGATCGTTTTATTTAGCACCCTATTATTTATTGTATTATACGGTGCCTGGAAAACAAAAGGAAGTAAAAATGTACAAGAATACATAAAGGGAGGTAGTGAAGCGCAATGGTGGACCATTGGATTATCCGTTATGGCTACTCAGGCCAGTGCGATAACCTTTTTATCTACACCCGGACAAGCCTTTCATAGTGGTATGGGTTTCGTACAATTTTATTTTGGATTGCCTATAGCTATGGTTATCATTTGCTTAGTGTTCATTCCGATTTACCATAGATTAAAAGTATATACCGCATACGAATTCTTAGAAAGTCGCTTTGATTTAAAAACAAGAACGCTGACTGCTCTACTTTTTTTAGTACAGCGCGGATTAGCGGCAGGGATAACCATATTTGCACCAGCCATTATATTATCTGCTGTTTTGGGTTGGGACCTAAATACCTTAAACATTATAATTGGAGTATTGGTCATTATTTACACCGTTACCGGTGGTACCAAAGCGGTTAGTGTAACACAAAAACAACAAATGGCGATTATCTTTACAGGGATGTTTATCGCATTTTTCCTAATTGTCAGTTACCTTCCTGACGATATCACTTTTTCAAAAGCATTAGCTATTGCTGGCGCTAGTGGTAAAATGGAAATCCTTGATTTCTCATTTGATTTTAATAATAGATATACTTTTTGGAGTGGCATTATAGGCGGTACATTTTTAGCCTTATCCTATTTTGGAACCGATCAAAGTCAGGTACAACGATACTTATCTGGAAGATCGGTAAAAGAAAGCCAGTTAGGGTTAATCTTCAATGGCTTGCTTAAGGTACCTATGCAATTTTTTATATTGCTTACTGGGGTAATGGTATTTGTGTTCTATCAATTTAACAACACACCACTTAACTTTAATCCAGCAGCGCAATTAGCGGTTGAAAATTCACAATATGCTGATGAGTATGCCACCTTGGACGAAGAACTTAAAAGTGTTCAAAACAAAAAGAAGGACTTTATTTTAGCGCAATCTGATATCATCAATATCGAAGCAAATAATCCAGCAATTGGCAATACGATAAAAGAACTGAATACGCAAGAGGTAGCATTGAGAGAAAAAGCGAAAACTCTTATCGAAAAAGCTGACGAGACTATCGAAACCAATGATAAAGATTATGTTTTTATTCATTTTATATTAGATAAGTTACCCAAGGGATTAATCGGTTTACTACTTGCAGTAATCTTAAGTGCTGCCATGTCCTCAACAGCTTCAGAATTGAATGCCCTTGCTTCTACGACAGCCATGGATCTTTATAAAAGAAATGTAAGTGTTCCAAAAACAGATAGCCATTTTGTAAATGTCTCTAAAGGATTTACGTTCTTATGGGGTGTCATCGCCATCCTAGTAGCTTGTATTGCTGATCTTTTTGACAACCTTATTCAACTAGTAAACATTATTGGTTCCATCTTTTATGGCAATGTACTAGGAATTTTTCTATTGGCCTTTTTTATAAAGTATGTAAAAAGTAATGCCACCTTTATAGCAGCGATCATTACTCAAATCATTGTTATCATCGGATGGTGGTACGATTGGATGCCTTATTTATGGTTAAATTTGTTTGGTTGTGCATTAGTAATGATGTTGGCAATACTGCTACAGGCTTTTAGCAAGAAAAATTAGGCATTTATTTTTGATGATGTAACTCTGCATTATCAAAATAGGCTGATGAACTATCAATAAAATTATTGTATAGTTGAATAATATCATTAGTGGTTTTCGTCATTTCAGCTTTGGAAACGGTATCCATATGTATGAGATCTCTGGCTTTGCCAATGGATCGACTTAATTTTTCACGAAAATTTTCCAACTCTGCATATTGTTTATACATGGATTGCGTACACGGCTCGTAGTGATAGTTTCTAAGTTTTTTTACGATAAGTTGAATTTCCTCTTCTATCCTATTTAAACGTAAATTGCATAATGGTGTGTTGGTTTGCATTTTTAAGGTTAATGTTTTCATATCAGTTAAGTTTTTAGTGAAGTCTTTTAAAGTTAAAAAAACTAATAACCAACTGCAATTCAATACCTTACTTTTAATAAAAAAATAAAATAAATATAATACTAGTTTAAAAAATCTGAAATTCTTAAAATAAGTATTAAATAATTGTCGATTTGAAAAAATACAATCTGAATATCATTCTCAAATCAACATAAAAACATCAACTATACCATTGAAAAACAGTAAAATAATTAATTGGGGGATCTTAGGTTGTGGTAAAATAGCACATAAATTTGCAGCTGATCTTAAACACGTACCTAACACAACCTTGCACGCCGTAGCCAGTAGAACTACTGAAAACGCTAGTCAATTTGCAAAAACATACAGCGCCACAACATATTATAATGACTACCAAGACTTAGCAGCTGACCCTAAAATAGACGTGATTTATATCGCAACGCCACACGTTTTCCATAAAGAACATGCCTTGCTATGTCTAAAGCATAAAAAAGCTGTTTTGTGCGAAAAACCATTCGCAATGCATACGGAACAGGTAAAAGAAATGATCTCTACCGCCTCAGAAAATCAGGTGTTTTTAATGGAGGCGCTTTGGACTTATTTCTTACCACATTACCAATATGTACTGCAACTTGTAAAAGATAAAACCCTGGGCGAAGTAAAAAGCCTAACTGCTGACTTTGGATTTAAAGCGACTTTTGATCCTAATGGAAGATTGTTTAATAAAGCATTAGGTGGAGGAAGCATTTTAGATGTTGGTATATATCCCATATTTGCTGCATTAACACTCCTAGGTGCTCCTGATCATATTAAGGCAAATGCTGTTTTTGGACCTACCGGTGTAGATGAAGAATGTACTATGCTATTTACCTATGCCTCCAATCAAAAAGCTTCGCTATATGCTTCAATTACGAAACAAACTACCACTGAAGCTATTATAGCATTCGAAAAAGGAAAAATTATAATTAATAGTCGTTTTCACGAACCAACCGATGTATCCATTATAACTGAAAACAATACCATCACTAAAACATTTGACTACACTACTAATGGATACAATTATGAAGCTCAACACGTTTCTGAAATGCTTCGCAAAGGAGGTATGGAAAGCAACATAATGACCTTTGAAAGAAGCCTGGAATTAATTAGCATACTTGACGAGGTACGCCAGTGTATTGATTTGAACTATACGTCAAAAGCCTAAAAAGGGTTAGCAGTACGCAAGATGAACTCAAACCCAAAACAAGAACTATGTGTTACAAAAACTCATAAAAAAAGCGCTCTTAACGAGCGCTTTTAATATTTTGTACTAGTGAAAAGCGTTTATTTTGCTCCCCACTCAGCAAGTGAATCTTTATTCATCTTTACGTAGTCTGCATTTCCAGCCTTTTCCGCCAGGGCTAAAGAGGTTTTAGCCGCCTTAATAGCCTCATCTTTATTGCCTTTTGCAGCATAAATTAAAGATTGTTGTCTGTGGTACCAAAAAGCAGGATTCTTTCTTAATGCAATTGCTTTTTCAATATGCTCTTTTGCCTTATCATACTCTCCAACTTCTTTATAGAATACTGCAGCCTGATAGTGATCTCCATCAGAAGGACCTGCCATTACTACCTCAATGCTCTTCATGGCCTTTTCTTTAGAAGGCACTTCTATTTTTACGGGCACCTCTATGTTAGACCAAACCAAATACATCATTGCTGAGTCCATAGTGAAATCATTGAACATAATAGTGAACGTTTCTACCTCCATAGGCAGTTGATTTGGCTTTGCAGATATCTTAGCAGCTACTTTGCTTTCCTCCCATTTTTGAGGTGTTCCCCAATTGTTGGTATCGGTATAAAACATAATTTCCCAACTGTCTTTACCCGGTTTAGTAAAGATCGCATAACTTCCTTTTTTCAATTCTTTACCACCTACTTTGACATCATCGCCAAATGTAATTTGAGTATTTTTGTTTGCTCCTGTTCTCCATACTTTATCATACGGCACCAAATTTCCGTAGATAGTTCTTCCTTTTTTACTTGGGCGAGAATACTCTACAGTTACCTCTGTTAAACCAATAGTTTGATCAATCTTAGCACTAGGACTTGGTTGTGGAACAGTCACTTGTGCTACGGTTACCATAGTACCTAATACCATGGTAAAAAATAAACCTATCTTTTTCATTGTAGTGAATTTGGATTATGAATTTTAGAATAATGTGTAACGAAAATAAGGAATAGGGTTACATTAAGAGTTAACAAAAACTTAAAAATAGGTTTGATATCTTTGCTGCCAGAACATAATGCAATGAGAAGGTATATTTCGGAATTTATTGGAACGTTTAGCTTAGTATTTTGTGGAACGGGCGCAATGGTAATTAATGATTTTAGTGAAGGTACAATAACCCATGTAGGTGTTGCCATAACCTGGGGGCTTATTGTCATGGCAATGATCTATGCTTTTGGTGAAATATCTGGGGCACATTTTAATCCAGCGGTAACCATAGCTTTTGCTTACGCCAAAAAATTTCCCTGGCAGGATGTTCCTAAATATGTGCTTGCACAATCAGGCGGTGCAATAGCAGCAAGTGCTATAGTACTATTTTTATTCCCAACAAACGAAACATTAGGAGGTACCATTCCTTCCATCCCCCCATTAAAGGCCTTTGTTTTGGAACTACTGCTTACCTATTTTTTAATGGTGGTGATTATCAACGTGTCCACCGGCTCAAAAGAAATAGGTACTATGGCAGGTATTGCTATCGGTGGAGTCGTATTGTTAGAGGCTATGTTTGCCGGTCCGGTTACCAAAGCTTCTATGAACCCTGCAAGATCATTAGGCCCAGCATTAGTTTCTGGTAATTGGGAACATCAATGGCTATACTTTATTGCACCTATATTAGGAGCACTCTTGGCGGTTCTAAGCTGTAAATTGGTTAAGGCAGATAATTGCTGTACAGATTGTTAAATTTTGAAAATCTTGTACTTAAAAATTAATTTTTAGATTTCTTTAACATATATTTGTATAGACCTGCTTAAAACCCAACCCTATGAAAACATTTTCTAATGATTTCTGTGAATTAGCTATGCACACCAATTATGTAATTGTTGTGATCCAGGAAGGTGTTGATCTAGACCTATCTAAAGCACTGATTATAAAAGAAATACTAGAGCAAAATTATCAAGACAGAGAATTTTTGATGATCAGTTATAGAAAAAACAGACATAAGATAGATGCTCAGGTATATAAAAAGGGCCTTTTAGAAAATATGAAAGGGTTAGCGGTAGTTTCTCCCTTTGAAGAAGAAAAAACTGTGGCTAGTCAGGAGCAAAAGCTCTACGATAAGTCTTTTGTATTCTTTGACTCTTTAGATGATGCCGAATCCTGGGCAAACCACTACTTTTAATCAAAATTTTATTTTTTGTTTAACAAAACATATTAAATAGTTAAACAAATCAATTGTATTTTTACTTCAATTAGAATTTTAGCTTCGCCTTGGTGAGCTAAGTAATGAAGTAAAAAGCATATGAAAATATACCAATTACAAGCCAAACAAAAATTACCTATAACCCTAGAAGAGGCTTGGAATTTTTTGTCTGATCCCAAAAATCTCAAAACCATCACTCCAGATTATATGGGATTCCAAATTCTATCTGGAGCCGATCGTCCCATGTTCCCTGGACAACTAATACAATATATTGTTACTCCGATTGCCGGTATCAAAAACAAATGGGTAACCGAAATTACACACGTCAAAGACAAAGAGTATTTTGTTGACGAACAACGGTTCGGTCCATATGCACTTTGGCATCATAAACACTTCATCAAAGAAATACCGGGAGGTGTAGAAATGGAAGATATCATTGACTACAAAATTCCTTTTGGAATAATTGGGCAATTGGCACACCCCATTTTGGTAAAGCCAAAACTCAATGAAATATTTGAGTATCGCAAAAAAGCACTTATCCAAATGTTTGGAGAGTATCAAGAACCAAAACAACAAAACATCAATTTAAAACAGGATATACTTAATTAATTTTTACAACGTGAAAAAAAATATATTATTAATAGGCGGAAGCCACGGAATTGGATTTGAAATAGCGATGAAACTATATAAAGAACATAATATTTATATCGCTTCACGAACTTCTGAAAACTTAGGAAACATAGATGTAACGCATATTAATTATGATGCATCAACAGATGAGATTGACACTACAGATCTTCCAGATACAATAGATGGCTTTGTCTACTGTCCGGGGAGTATTAATCTTAAACCCTTTAAAATGTTAAGCCCAAAAGCATTTGAGGAGGATATGAATATCAATTTTATGTTTTTAATTAAAATTGTGCACGATCTACTACCTAAGCTCAAAAATTCAAAACAAGCTAGTTTAGTATTCTTTAGTACCGTTGCCGTTAAGGTAGGGATGCCTTTTCATACCAGTATAGCTGCGGCTAAAGGTGCGATTGAAGGATTTGCTAAAGCACTAGCTGCAGAATACGCTCCACAATTTAGAGTTAATGTAATTGCTCCATCTTTAACAGACACCCCGCTTGCAGAGCGATTATTGGGTAACGATAAGAAAAAAGAAAAAATGGACGAAAGACACCCACTCAAAAGAGTTGGAGAAGCAGAAGATATTGCCAATGTTGCCAAATTTTTACTAAGCGATGAAAGCAGCTGGATTACGGGTCAAATTCTTGGTGTTGATGGAGGTATGTCGACCTTAAACATCAACTAAAAATTATTGAATAATCTAAAGAAAGGTTTAATTTTTATATGGCACAAGCAGTTTCTATTTTTTGGTTTAGAAGAGACCTCAGATTAGACGATAATATTGGTTTTTTAGCAGCATTAAAAGGTGATAATCCTGTAATGCCCATATTCATTTTTGATAAAAACATTCTAGATGAATTACCCGAAGATGATGCAAGGGTAAGTTTTATCTATCAAAATGTGCAACGCATGAGAAGCACTTTACAGGATGAACACCACAGTTCTGTTGCAGTGTACTACGGTGAACCAATGGCCATATTTAAAAATCTAATTAAGGAGCATACCATAAAAAAGGTGTTTACCAATAGAGATTATGAGCCTTATGCCAAAGACCGAGATGGGGAAATTCAAGGACTCTTAAAAGAAAATGACATTGAATTTCTCACCTATAAAGATCAGGTTATTTTTGAAAAGGATGAAGTGGTTAAAAATGATGGAGATCCCTATGTGGTATATACCCCCTACAAGAACAAATGGATGGAGCATTTTGACGAATCTAAACTAACCATACATTACACCTCTCAATATCTGGATAACCTGTTGCAAAACACCCGATTACCGAATTTGAGCTTAAGTGATATGGGGTTTAAGAAGTCAAGTATTGAGGTCCCCGATTATACGGTAACCCCCACACTGATACAAAACTACGAAGATACGCGCAACTATCCCGCTAAAGAAGGCACCTCTCGTTTAGGTCCGCATCTCCGCTTCGGTACCGTAAGCGTTCGAAAAATGGTTAAAAAGGCTATTGCAGAAAAAAATGAAACCTTCTGGTCAGAATTGATCTGGCGAGAATTTTTTATGCAAATCCTATATCACTATCCCAAAACCATAGACAATGCTTTCAGAGCCAAGTATGACAATATCAAATGGCGCAACAGTGAAGAAGAATTCGAAAAGTGGAAAAACGGTACCACAGGATATCCTCTGGTAGATGCCGGGATGCGACAACTTAACAAAACTGGTTACATGCATAACAGAGTCCGTATGCTTGTGGCTAGTTTTTTATGTAAGCACTTGCTTATTGACTGGCGATGGGGTGAGGCTTACTTTGCCCAAAAGCTTTTAGATTATGAAATGGCTAGCAATGTCGGTAATTGGCAATGGGCAGCAGGTAGCGGTGTAGATGCTGCACCCTACTTCAGAATCTTTAATCCCACCACACAAATCGATAAGTTTGACAAAAACAAGGCATATATCAAGGAATGGGTTGAAGAATTTGGGACCGATGAATATCCTGATAAAATGGTGGATCATAAAGAAGCAAGAGAACGTTGCCTAGAAACCTACAAAGAAGCAGTTTCTTGAGGTAAAAAAAATATCTTTTTTGTATTTTTATAAGTAACAACTTTTAAAAAAACCAAAAATGGATACTCAACAAACTGCAAATCGATTGGTAGAACTTTGCCGTCTTGGCGAAAACATGCAAGCTATTCAAGAACTCTATGCTGACCATATTGTAAGTAAAGAAATTCCCGGAACACCAAATGAAGTTATTACCGGTAAAGATGAAGTCATTAAAAAGAGCGAAAATTGGTTCAAAGAGGTAGAAGAATTTCATAGCAGCCATATATCAGATCCAGTAGTAGCTAACAATTACTTTTCCTGTAAAATGAAAATGGATTGCACTTTTAAAAAAGAAGGAAGGATGCAAATTGAAGAGCTTGCCGTTTACAAAGTAGACAATGGAAAAATCGTAGAAGAACAGTTTTTTTACAACATGCCAAACTAAATAAATCGTAAAATATGCTCAAGCGCAGGATTACGATTGTCTTTTTTCCAAATAGCAGATAAAATTGCACGCTGTGGAATATTTGGCACCTCTAAGAATTTGACACCTAGATTAAATCCATGTTGTAATGAGGTTGGTACTATCGCCACTCCTAAACCACTTTCTACTAGTTTAAATATGGTCTGGGCATGCACTGATTTATGGGTAACCCTAGGAGTAAATCCTTTGTCTTCACAAATGCTCATGATTTTATCGTAGTATAAAGAGCTATAGTCTGAAGAAAAGAGTATAAAATTCTCTTTTGCTACTTGCTCAATACTTTTAAAATTTTCTTGATTCAAATGATGATCAATCGGTAGCGCAATAGAAAACGTATCCGTAAATACAGATTTCATTTCCATACCATCTGGCACTCTGGCTAATCGCACAAAGCCCAGATCCAATTGATCCTTTTGTATGGCTTCAACCTGCAAATTGTTAGAAAGCTCTTCTAAACTAAACTGAATACTTGGATACTCTTTGTCCACTTTGATCAATAAGGTTGGAATAACCGATTGCATGGCCGAACCCAAAAAACCCACTCTAATCTCCCCTTCTCCACCAGCATCCAGTAATTTGGTTTGCTTTAGTGTAAAATCTATATGATTCATTACAAACTCTAATTCCTTTTTTAGATAGGCTCCCGCGGTGGTCAGTGCCACATTTCTTTTATTCCGAATAAAAAGTGAGGCCCCAATGATCTCTTCCATTTGCCGTATTTGTCTACTCAATCCCGGTTGAGAAATGTAAAGTCGTTCTGCAGCCTTTCTAAAATGTAGTTCTTCGGCAACAGCCAAAAAATAAGTAAAATGACGTAATTCTAACTGATAACCCATAGTTATTAATAATTGACAAAATTGGTATTTCTAATTATTAAATATACGTAGTATTTTAGTTTGCTCAAAAAAACACCCATCAAATGTCAACAACATCGGCTATTTTCTCTTTTGGACAAGACTACCTAACCAGTGGCAAAGCGCTACAAATTGCAAGAGGTACATTACAAGCAACCATAACTGAGGAAACTAGAGATAAAATAAGGCAAAGCGCTGCACATGTAGCTTCTATTGTAGATAAAGGAGAACCTGTATATGGAATCAATACAGGTTTTGGTCCATTATGTACTACCAAAATATCCAAACAGGAGACCAACATATTACAAAGTAATATATTACAAAGTCATAGTGTTGGTGTTGGAGAGCCCATAGCTACCGAAATAGCCAAACTGATGTTAATTTTAAAATTACAATCCCTGTGTAAAGGATTTTCTGGTATCGCAGAAGCTACAGTTGATCGAATTCTATGGCATATTGATACTGATGTAATCCCTGTAGTACCTAGCCAAGGCTCAGTAGGTGCTTCAGGAGACTTAGCGCCATTATCGCATTTATTTCTTCCATTATTGGGACTAGGCGAAGTAGTTTATAACAATAAAACACTTCCCGCTAAGGAAGTATTGCAAGCACACAACTTAACGCCTTTAGATTTAGGTCCTAAAGAAGGCTTAGCACTAATCAATGGAACTCAGTTTATAGCAGCCCACGGCGTCAAAGTAGTTGAAAAATTACAACAATGTCTTTCGCAGGCAGATATCATCGGAGCTATGATGATAGAAGGCTTGCAAGGTTCAGTGAAGCCTTTCTATAAGGAATTACACCAACTAAGACCCTACAAGGGAAATATACACGTAGCTGCCAGAGTACAAGCAATGCTTCAAGGTTCTGAGATAATGGAAGATCACATCGATTGCGATCGTGTACAGGACCCCTACTCCCTGCGTTGTATACCACAGGTGCACGGGGCATCCAGAAATGCCTGGCTTCATCTCAAAGAACTTTTAGAAGTTGAGCTTAATGCTGTCACCGACAACCCGATTATTATCAATGACCAACTAACGATAAGTGGTGGTAGTTTTCACGGGCAACCCTTAGCCATGGCTATTGATTATGCTTGCTTAGCTGCTTCAGAATTGGGTAACATCTCAGATCGTAGAATATATTTGGCCTTAGAGGGTAACTCACCAGGAGTTCCCAAATTACTGATGAAAGACACCGGTATCAATTCAGGATATATGATCCTACAATACACCACAGCTGCCCTGGCCAGCGAAAATAAAGGATTATGCTTCCCCTCTAGTGCGGATAGTATACCAACCTCATTAGGCCAAGAAGATCACGTAAGTATGGGTTCTATAGGTGGTAGAAAAGCACTACGTGTCCTAAATAATCTCGAAAAAATCTTGGCAATCGAATTATTAACCGCAGCTCAGGCCTTTGAATTCCGTAAACCCTTAAAATCTGGACCTGTACTCGATGAGATTCATCAACTGGTTCGCAAACAAGTTGCATTTGCGGATAAAGATCGTGTGTTTGCAGATGATATCAATAAAGGAATTACCCTAATACAAGCCGGACTCGTATTAAAAACAGCCGAAAAAGCGGCTAAAGAACATAATGTATCATTATTTACAAGTTACTCTGAGGAATTTGAAGTATATTAATACGGGCGTTACCCCTATTCGGGGTCGGGCTTTTGGCAGTCGCTACCCTATTACTAGGGTGAGCTCCAACAAAGCCGCAATCCCTAACGCAAGCTAAAAATGTAGACCAATGAGTCAAGAACATAGTTACAAATTGATCGGTCCAATTACGCAATTGATCAGTATGGAAGGACTTCCAGTCAAAGGAGCCTTAAAGGATGAAGAACTTCCAATTATTCAAGATGCTGGAATACTACTACAAGATGAAAAAGTTATCGCAGTTGGTTCACATAGAGAACTCTTAAAAAAAGCCCAACGTCTCAAAGCCCAACTAATCGAATTAAAAGGAAAGTATGTGGCAACACCAGGATTCATCGATTGCCATACCCATATATGCTTTGCAGGGAGTAGAGCAAAAGATTACGCGATGCGTAATGCCGGGAAGAGCTATCTTGAAATTGCTAAAGCAGGTGGAGGTATCTGGGACACCGTAACCAAAACCAGAGAAGCTTCTTTGGAACAATTGTTTCATAACACTATGAAACGGGCAAATCAAATGATCAAAAATGGTATCACCACTATAGAAGTTAAAAGTGGTTATGGTTTATCCATAGAAGAAGAATTGAAAATGTTACGAGCCATCGCACTTGCCAACCGTAATATCGAAGCTGATCTTATTAGCACCTGTTTAGCGGCTCATATGCTCCCTAAAGATTTCAATGGATCTGAATCAGCATATTTAGAATGGATATCTAAAGAACTTTTTCCGGTCTTAAAACAAGAGAAGTTAACCAACCGGATTGATGCGTTTATTGAAGAAAGTGCTTTTTCAACCGCAGATATTATTCCCTACTACTCCAAAGCTATTGAAATGGGATTCAACTTAACCGTACACGCGGATCAATTTACAACGGGCGGTAGTCAAGTTGCAGCAGAAATGGGCGCGCTTAGTGCAGACCATTTAGAGGTAAGCACAGACACCGAAATTGCTATCCTGGCCGCCAGTAATACCATAGCCGTAGCCCTTCCAGGTGCATCTTTAGGATTGGGATGCGCTTTCACTCCTGCAAGAAAGATTTTAGATCAGGGCGGTGCCTTGGCAATCGCTAGTGATTGGAATCCTGGATCTGCGCCGATGGGAGACCTATTAACACAAGCAAGTATTTTGGGCACCTTTCAAAAATTAAGTAATGCCGAATTATTAGCAGGTATTACCTATAGAGCTGCAGCTGCTTTAGATTTAACCGATCGCGGTACTATTGCCAGCGGTAAGTTGGCAGATATCAATTTGTTTGCTACTGACGATAATAATGAAATTTGGTATCATCAAGGTAAACTCACTCCTGCGCAAGTATGGAAAAATGGAGAATTGATTTTCACCGAGCACTAAGCCAGGTGCCAAAGTATAGAAGCAGTTAGTGCTACAACTGGTAAAAAGTCTAAATCAAAATCTTTGATATAAAGATAAAAACACACATAAACCTATAACGAGATTATTCCATGACGTTCGCAGAACAAATCATACAAGGGATACCTAACACCCTTCCTAAGAAAAAAGAAATAAACCCAGGTATTAGTAGAGCCCCAAAACGGAAACAAATACTAACCGATGACGAAAAGCTCCTTGCAGTAAAAAATGCATTACGCTATTTTCCGGTAGCTTGGCACGAGGATTTAGCCCCCGAATTTTTGGAGGAGCTAAACACTCTAGGGCGTATCTATATGTATCGTTTTATGCCAGATTATGAAATGTACGCCCGGCCGATATCTGATTATCCCTCAAATTGCGCTCAGGCAGCAGCGATAATGCTTATGATTCAAAATAATCTTGATCCTGCTGTCGCACAACACCCTTATGAACTAATTACCTATGGAGGTAATGGGGCCGTTTTTCAAAACTGGGCACAATACCTCATAACGATGCAATATCTGGCAACGATGACGGAACAGCAAACCCTACATATGTATTCGGGTCATCCTATGGGATTATTCCCTTCTAGCCCAGATGCGCCAAGGGTTATCGTTACAAATGGAATGATGATTCCAAATTATTCCAAGCCGGATGACTGGGAGCGATATAATGCCTTGGGCGTTACACAATATGGGCAAATGACTGCGGGTAGTTATATGTACATTGGTCCTCAAGGTATCGTACACGGTACCACTATAACCGTTATGAATGCTTTCAGAAAAACATTACATCCCGGAGAAACTCCTGCAGGAAAAGTATTTCTTACTTCTGGTCTTGGAGGGATGAGTGGCGCACAACCAAAAGCAGGAAATATTGCAGGCTGCATTACTGTATGTGCTGAAGTAAATCCTAAAGCTGCTCAAAAACGCCACGAGCAAGGATGGGTCGATGAAATTTGCACAGCTATCGATCAATTGGTAGCACGGGTCCGGCAAGCTATAGCTCAAAAAGAGATTGTATCCATTGCCTATCAAGGAAATATTGTAGAAGTTTGGGAAATATTCTACGAAGAACAGATAAAAGTAACGCTTGGCTCCGATCAAACTTCATTACACAACCCGTGGTCAGGTGGTTATTATCCAGTAGGTCTAAGCTATTACGAAGCAAACACAATGCTTGCTACACAGCCAGAGTTATTCCGGCAAAAAGTAAAAGAAAGCTTAATTAGACAAGCCGATGCGATTAATAAACATACCGCATCAGGTACTTACTTTTTTGATTATGGTAACGCCTTTTTACTGGAAGCATCAAGAGCTGGTGCAGCTATCATGGCAGATAATAAAATAGATTTTAAATACCCTTCTTACGTGCAGGATATATTAGGTCCGATGTGTTTTGACTATGGATTTGGTCCTTTTAGATGGGTTTGTAGTTCAGGTAAAGAAGAAGACCTGGATCGTACAGATCAAATTGCGCTTGAAGTGATGGAACAGATTAAAAGCACTGCACCCAAGGAAATTCAACAACAAATGCAGGATAATATAACCTGGATTGCCAACGCAAAGCAAAATAAGCTCGTTGTAGGCTCTAAAGCACGTATTTTATATGCAGACTCCGAAGGAAGGATAAAAATCGCTCAGGAGTTTAATAAAGCGGTAAAAACAGGACACATTAGCGCTCCCATTATTCTTGGAAGAGATCATCACGACGTAAGTGGTACGGATTCCCCCTATAGAGAAACCAGTAATATCTACGATGGTAGTAAGTTTACGGCTGATATGGCGATACACAATGTGATCGGTGATAGTTTTAGAGGCGCTACCTGGGTATCCATCCATAACGGAGGTGGTGTGGGCTGGGGAGAAGTTATTAACGGAGGCTTTGGATTGGTCTTAGATGGCTCCGAAGCAGCAGATCATAAATTACAAAATATGTTATTTTATGATGTTAATAACGGTATCTCGCGGAGAAGTTGGGCCAGAAACGAAGAGGCTCTTTTTGCGATCAAGCGCGAAATGGAGCGAACACCTAACCTTAAAGTAACCCTACCCAATAAGGTGAAGGATTCAATAATAGATAAATTAAAGTAATACCCTTATCATGTATCAAAAAATTAACCAATCCTTATACACTGGTAGACAGTCCAATAAGATACATTACCTGCACGAAAAGATTAAATTTGTAGATTTAGACCAACACCTTACTAAATCAATACACAAACCAGTGTTTAGCATACTGGGATACTGCTGTGATGAAGGTGTTAAACGCAACAAAGGACGCGCAGGAGCTGCGGCAGCACCTGATATGATTCGAAAAATGATAAGTCCACTAGCCAATCACTTTCCGGATTCCTTAGACATCTTAGATTTTGGTAACATTTATTGCGATAACAAGGACCTTGAAAAAATTCAAACTTTTACTTCAGGTAAAATACAAGAAATAACTGAAAATCAAATTTTTAATATAATACTAGGTGGTGGTCATGATTTAGCCTACGCGCACTTTAATGGACTCAAAAACGCTTTCCCTAAAAAGAAAATTGGAATCATCAACTTGGATGCTCATTTTGATTTAAGAGCTATGGATGAGCAAGGAACTTCTGGAACTCCATTCTATCAAATCGCATCAGAAAACCCAGAAAATTTCCAGTATTTATGTTTAGGGATTCAAAAAGAAAGCAACCATAAAGAACTCTTTTCTACAGCGGAAAAATTTGGAGTAAAGTATCTTTATAATCAAGAATTCGTTATTCAAAACTATGAAAATGTAAGCAGGTTAGTTGATGCATTAACATCTACTGTAGACCTTATTTATTTAAGTATTGATCTAGATGGATTTTCATCGGCTATCGCGCCTGGAGTAAGTGCTCCTTCTCCATTAGGTTTTCAGATAGATATTGTTGTAAAGGTAATTGAGGATGTCATAAAATCAGAAAAATTAGTCGCTTGTGATATCGTAGAATTAAACCCCACTTATGATATCGATAATACCACAGCAAGGCTAGCAGCTCGATTGCTTTACAAAATTTTTGAATTAAAAATTAGTCAAATCCAACAATAACCCGATCATATAACAGCCTTTTAAGGGTCGATAAAATCCTAAAATTATAGCAAAAGGATTAACAAAATAACATTATTGTTTGTAGCTTTACCTAATAACAGATACTAGAACCACTAATTTAATATCCAAGCAAGCGTTGGACGCCTATGGATCAAATCAACTTTTATCAAATCTTAATATTTGGCTTTCAAGGATTAATCATATCTTTTTTATTATTACTCCTTTTTCAGTTGAGAGCAACATTTGGCGTAGGACTTTTATTCGCCACGATGGGGCTTTTTCAGTTTATGCAAGCTTTATTAGCAAGCACCTTATATTATGAGATTGCTGATGGTCTAATGATCTCTCCGGGGTCCTCCGTGATGTTTCCCGCTACTTTATTTGCGATATTACTGATTTACATCAAAGAAGACGCTACCGTTACCAGGCGACTCATCTATGCGTTAATAACAGCCAATATTGTAATGTCTGTATTACTTTTATCATTCCGATTTAACATCGAGGAATCGTTTCAATTTAACAATTTTAATCTTTCCTCAGTTTTCTTTGATGGTAACGCCCTGGTTTTGATGATTGGTACAGTGGCTTTATTTTTAGATTCATTACTCATCATATTCACCTTTGAATTCATCTCTAAATACTCCACCAATCTATTTATCCGGATTTGTTTTACAATGCTTATCGCTCTGACTTTTGATGCCGTATTTTTCGCTTTATCTACTTTTTGGTACTTTGATAACGTAGGGTCGTTTTTAGAATCTGGCTTATATTCCAAAGTATTTTCTGCAATTTTTTACAGTATAGTATTTAGCTTGTATCTAAAGTATGTTGATAAAGAAGAATACAAACCTAAGTTCTTAACGTTTAAAGACACCTTCCACGCGCTTACCTATAAACAAAAGTTTATAGCAGCAGAGAAAGCAGCGCAGTTAACCCAAAGCCGGTATAAAACATTAACTAATATTTCTCCTGTTGGAATATTTATGACCAAACCTAATGGTAAAACTATTTTTGTAAATCCAAGATGGTGTGAAATATCAGGAATGAGTTACGAAGAAGCGCTTGGAGAAGGATGGCTCAAGGCAGTACACCCGGATGACAGGCAGCGGCTAAAAAAAGGTTGGGAAAACGATACCGAGGATCGGAAAGCCTCATATTCCGAGTACCGATTTATTAACAAAAAAGACGGAAGTATCAAATGGGTACTAGGCCAGGCGATACCCGAATACGATGAAAACGGCAGAATTTCTGGCTACGTAGGCACCATAACAGATATAACGGAAATCAAACTGTATGAAGAAGAATTGAGTCGCCTCAAAGATAAAGCAGAGGAAAGTGATCGTTTAAAATCTGCTTTTTTAGCCAACATGAGTCACGAAATCAGAACACCAATGAACGGCATCATGGGATTCGCGGAATTATTAAAAGAACCTAAATTATCAGGTGATGAAAAAAGTTTATACCTAAGCCTCATCGAAGAAAGCGGTAAACGTATGCTTAACATCATCAAAGACATTATAGATATCTCCAAAATAGAATCCGGTCAGGTAACTGTCACCCCATCGGATGTTGCCATTAATGAGGAAATCACCTATTTATACCAATTTTTTAAACCTGAGGCCGATAAAAAGAATCTGGAACTATCATTCCATTTAGATTTAACTAATGAAAATGCGGTAATACGAACTGACAAAGAAAAACTAGTAGCGATTCTCACTAACCTCATCAAAAATGCTATCAAATACACTAATGAGGGTGCTATATCCTTTGGATATCAAAAGGTAAACAAAGATAAACTTGAATTTTTTGTAAAAGATACTGGAATAGGAATTCCTAAAAACAGGCAAAAAGCCATATTTAAGCGTTTTGTACAAGCTGATATTAAGGATCGATATGCCTTAGAAGGCGCAGGTATTGGTCTTTCTATTGCTAAAGCCTATGTAGAAATGCTAGAAGGTAAAATACGAGTTGAAAGTACCGAAAACATAGGTTCGACATTCTATTTTACCATCCCTTATATAAAAGCTTCATAGTAAAACTACGCAAAGAAGTATTTTAAACCCTAATCCATTCTAATGATCTTGGCACCTACTGCACGCAGACGTTCATCTATATTTTCATAACCTCGATCGATTTGCTCAATATTATGAATAGTAGAAGTCCCCTTTGCACTTAATGCCGCTATCAATAGTGAAATCCCCGCTCTAATATCTGGAGATGTCATTGTGGTTGCTTTCAACTGTGATTTAAACCCGTGACCAATGATGGTTGCCCGGTGTGGATCACATAAGATGATCTTTGCTCCCATATCTATAAGTTTATCCACAAAGAACAAGCGGCTTTCAAACATTTTTTGATGCACCATTACTTCGCCTTGGGCTTGAGTGGCTACTACTAAAATGATACTTAACAAATCTGGCGTAAAACCTGGCCAAGGTGCATCAGATATCGCCATTAATGATCCATCAATAAAACTTTCGACCTTATAGCCATCTTTGTGCTCTGGTATAAATATATCATCATTGACCCTTTCGATAGTAATCCCTAATTTTCTAAAAGTATCCGGAATTAAGCCTAGATTATCCCAACTTACATTTTTGATAGTCAATTCACTTTTAGTCATTGCCGCAAGACCAATCCAAGAGCCTATTTCAATCATATCTGGCAATACCGTATGCTCACATCCGTGCAACTCCGAAACTCCTTCAATAGTTAATAGATTTGAGCCAATTCCTTCAATTTTAGCTCCCATAGCATTCAACATTTTACACAATTGCTGAATGTAAGGTTCGCAAGCGGCATTATATATGGTGGTTTTACCCTCAGCCCTTGCTGCTGCCATAATGATGTTGGCAGTACCCGTAACCGAAGCCTCATCTAACAACATATACGTTCCTTTGAGCCCTTCGGGTGCCTCTACACCATAAAAACGTTCTTCTTTGTTATATCTAAATTCTGCTCCTAGGTTTATAAAACCTTCAAAGTGCGTATCTAATCTTCGTCTTCCTATCTTATCACCTCCCGGCTTAGGAATATATCCCTTTCCGAATCTACCTAATAAGGGTCCAACGATCATTATGGAACCACGTAAGGCACTCCCCTCTTTTTTAAACTGTTCACTTTCTAAATAATCCAGATTAAGCGCATCACTTTTAAAAGAAAATTTGCCTTTACTTAGTTTTTGAATTTTTACCCCTAAGTTGCCTAATATTTCTATTAGTTTGTTGACATCTCTTATATCAGGAATATTAGAAATCGTAACCTTATCAGGCGTCATTAGCACAGCACATAAGATTTGCAATGCTTCATTTTTAGCTCCTTGAGGAATGATTTCTCCTTTTAATTTATGACCTCCTTCAATCTGAAAAACACTCATATAATCGGTATGATTCTATAAAATTTATTTGTGACTATACTATGGAAAGTACGTAAGCTTAGTTACGTTTTTTTCTACTTCTATGACTTCGTTTGTTGGTGTGCCTTTTTTTCTTACCCTTCATCAGATCTGAAGAATCTGTTAGGTCTTCACTAGTTCCTTTAAGATTGATTGCACCCTTACTCAACTCAAATAAATGTTGGAAAATAGCCTCATCCTCTACGGTATCTTTATTCCAATTAAGATAGCATTTCTTCATATGATTAGCGATGGTAAAAATCAAAGCATTTTTCAAATCCCCATCTTCCCACTGCTTGGCTACATCGATCATACGTTTAATATTATTACCATAAAATCGATATTTAGGATGATTTTGCGGATAATCTAATGGCTCTGGTCGTTCTTCGAGCTTTTCTTTGGTGAGCACCGGAACAGGGGTATCCACATCAAGTTTAAAATCACTCATGATCATCAATTGATCCCATAATTTATGTTGAAACTCAGGAACGTCTCTTAAGTGGGGTTGCAAATTACCCATTACATCGATAATAGATTTCGCGATTTTATTGCGCTCTTCTTTATCTTCAATAGAGATGGCGTGATTGACCATTTTTTGCAAATGACGACCATACTCTGGTATAATTAACTTCTCTCTTTCGGTATTGTATTCTAAACTATCTATTTTCATAATAATAAGGTGAAGTATTCTACGATACTTATACTGTTGTGTCGCAAAATAATAAAATTATTGCTTTTAAAGGTGTTTGTTTTACAATGATATGACGCCTTCTACTTTTTCTGCTATTTCTTTATATTTAGCAATGACCTGATCAGGGTTTTTCATTCGTACATTAATAGAAACACTAGTGTAGGTCCCTTTACTGGATTTTTTAGTCTGTATTACTGCCCCTAAATTATCAAAAATAGATTCTATCTGATCAATTTTAGATTTTTCACTAGGAACAATAAACTTATACAAGTAGGCAGATGGCCAGTCAGCGGTTTCAGTTAGTTGTACTTTTAATTTATTGTAAAAATCTTCTGATTTACTCATAGCAATTGTAACTCCGTATAAAGCTACAAAGATACATTTTACTTCTTAGATAACCCTTTACTAGTCATCAGATTTTCGTAGTCTTCTTCAGTATCAATATCAAAAAATAAAGAACCAGGATCAAGACTAGGTATGATTTTATTGGTGTTGAGTAGTTTTTTTGCTCCACCAGCACCCTTTAGCTTTAACAGTTGTTCAAAATAGTTCTTTGAAAAAATAGCTGGTACCCCTAATGTTTCTGGATAACGCGTTGCGACCATGTCACGGTCATTCTGAATATAGAGTTCAATTAAATGATTTAAATACTTATGATCTAATAACGGTTGATCCACTAAAGAAATCAATACTCCTTCATAAGCTGTCTTCTTTTGGTTTATAAAGTCAACACCACAACAAATTGAAGAACCCATGCCTTTTTGCCAATTTGCATTGGTTATAATGTGTATATCATAATCCAAGATTTGATTAGCGATTACCGCGCGATTATAACCTAAAACAACAAAAGTTTCTGTATCCGTTAACTGTAAAGACTCTTTGACAACGAATTCTATTAAAGACACACCAGCGTAGGGCAACAGTTGTTTTTCCCTGCCTAATCTGCTCGAAGAACCTGCTGCTAATATTAGATGGGCTAACACTTCTCTTTAGGCTTTTGAGATGGCAATACTTTCTTTTGGGTCGTGTATAGCTCCTTTTTTATCTTGAAGAAAAATTGGGTTTTGATTTCTATGTAATGCCAAAATTTCAGACAAAATAGAAATTGCTATTTCTTGTGGTGTCTCTGCTCCAATATTCAAACCGGCAGGGCCATGGATGCGCTCCAAAAACTTTGAAGGTGTCTCTGGGTTGTATTCTATTAATGCATTTAATAACTTTTCTCTTCGTTGAGCAGGTCCTAACAAACCAATATACGAGGGTATGGCAGATTGACTTAATGCTTGAAGATATAATGCATCTTTAGCAAAATTATGTGTCATCAATACTACAACCGTGTCTTCATCAATAAACATAAAATCAGGACTATCTGTAGCGATCTTTTTAAATTCAGTTGCACCTGTAAAATCGGTTAATTTCTGAGGACTCGAAGGAGCACCGACCACTACAACTTCCCAACCTGATAAACTTGCTAATTTACAAAGTGAAACCGAATCATGTTCTGTACCTATAATGACTAATCGCATACAAGGGTTCATTTTATCTTTATGGTTTTCTAAACTACTCGCTGTAACTGTTTTTTTATAATTTGGATAAAATGGAATTTCCTTATTACTTTCAGATTCGTTGACAGTAACAACAGAACCTATAGTGTTTCCGGTTAATAAAGACTTTGAATATGTGGAAGTGATATCAAATGTCTTTCTTTCACCTAATAGTTCTTTTAGGGTATTAATATGGGTTGTAGACAGATCCAACGGTTCAATTAAAATATACAAAACACCCTCGCAACCTAACCGGTATTTTCCATCATAGGTCATCATTTTAGCGGTTTTGTTTGTAAATACAGCTTGAGCTTGACGCAAAACCTCTTTTTCTACACATCCACCGCTTACTGCTCCTGTCATTACGCCGTCTTCACGAATTAACATACGCACTCCAGGTCGACGATAGGAAGAACCTTCTACATACACCACAGTAGCGAGCACTGTAGCTTTACCCAGCTGTTTTGCAATAGCATACTGAGTTAGTATTTCTTTAAATTCGTGCGTCATATTAACCTAAAGGAGCCTTAACTTTTAATTCATTAACAAATGGTTGTTTATACAGTCGTTTACCGGTGGCTATTTTAATCGCATTCGCCACTGCCGCTCCCGCAGGTGGTAAAGCAGGTTCTCCTAAACCGGTAGGCGCATAGTCATTTTTGATAAAATGAGTTTCCACCTGTGGTGTTTCATTAATTCGGATCAAATGATAGGTGTTAAAGTTTTTATCTACGGGGGTTCCTTTTTCAAAGGTAAAATTACCGTACATTGCGTGGCCAATTCCATCAAGGACGCCACCCTCTATTTGATTTTTTGCTCCCAACGGATTAACTACGACTCCACAGTCTACTACACACGTTACTTTTTTAACCACAGGCACTTCATTTTCCATCACCACATCAGCAACTTCCGCTACGTGAGTATTATGACAATAGTACGAACTAAAACCCTGATAAACACCTTCCTTTGGTTGACCATAACCTGATTTGGCAACTGCTTCTCGGATTACATTTTGCAATCTTTCTGGAGAATACTGAATTCTTTCGTCGGTGGTACCTTTTACTTTCTCTAGCAACTCCAGTCGAAGAGCTATATTATCTTTACCTAACACTTCGGCTAACTCGTCAAAGAAACTCTGCTCTGCAAAAGAAAGGAAGTTGGTATATGGCGCTCTCCAAGCACCTGTAGTGATATTACTGTCGTATTTGGCAACATCCACTTGATAATTTTCGATGGCGCCTGCCGGGAAGAAATTAGGTATCAATCCATACATATTAGAATTAATGGAAGCTTCTTTTAAGTGATACCCTGTAATTTCACCATCTTTAATGGAGGCCGAAATCTTATATTTTATGGCAGGTCTATATACGCCCGCGGTCATATCATCTTCTCTAGTATACACCACCTTAACGGGTTTTTTAACTATATTAGAAATTAAGGCTGCTTCTTGAGCGAAATCTCCGTATAACCTTCTACCAAAACCGCCTCCCATCCGGGTCATCTCTACACTTACATCTTTGACATCGCGTTCTAATAAGGTAGCTACTTGTTGTGCAGTACGCTCTGGTGTTTGTATTGGGCCAACAAGTCGCACTTTTTCATCCTGTACATCTGCAAAGAAATTCATAGGTTCCATACAGTTGTGCGGTAGAAAAGGAGATTCATAAACTCGCTCCAATACCTGATCTGCCTCTGCAAAGGCTTTTTTTACATTACCGTCAGCTCGCATGGTTTTAAAGTCTTTACCATTCAGTAAATCCATTAATTTTTTATCATGCATAGCTGTGCTTTCAATTTCGGTATCTTCCTCCCAGTTTGCTTTTATTAAATCTCTAGCCTTCATCGCTGTCCATGTATCTTTTGCTAGCACGGCTATACGATTTTTAACATCTATAATATCAACAACTCCAGTAACGTTTTTCGATTCACTAGCATCATAATCCTTGAGTTTCAACCCAAAAGAAGGTGCTCTCATTACCACAGCGGTTAACATACCATCTTCTTTGTAATCCAACCCAAAGAGTGGCTTACCGGTAACTATTTTATCTACATCAACGTTTACAATGTCCTTACCGATTATGGTAAAGTCTTCTGGCTTTTTTAAAGTAACTTCTTCAGGCACCTCAAGTACTGCGGCATCCTTAACCAGTTCTCCGTACCCCAAGGTGGCTCCATCGGGTCCTTTTACTACTCCCGCCTCTGTTGTACAATTTTTAGGATCTACATTCCAGCGTTGTGCTGCAGCATTGATCAACATTTGTCTAGCCGTGGCTCCTGTTTGTCGTAACGGCTCCCATCCTAATCGGATCGATTGGCTACCACCAGCTACTTGTCTTGTATAATTTTCAGTGTCTAAAGCTCCTTGTACCACCCTTACATTATCCCAGCTTATATCTAATTCTTCTGCAATAAGCATAGGCATGGAAGTTTTTACCCCCTGCCCTATTTCTGGATTTGGTGAAAAAATAGTCACCATACCATTGTCGGCTATCTTGATAAAAGCGTTAAAGTCATTAAAGTTTAATTGCGATATGTCTACTGGGGGCTTTGCTTCTGGTTTACACGCCTGAAATAAATTAAACCCTATAAGCATTCCGCCTCCAGCTAAAGCCGAAGTTTTGATAAAAGATCTTCTACTTAAATGTATGTTATTTGATGATTTCATGATCTTGATTTATAGGATTTAACTGAGTTTAGAAGACGCGGTTTCAATTGCTTTTTCAATTCTATTATATGAAGCACATCGACAAAGATTACCACTCATAGCATCTCGGATATCTTCTTTAGAAGGGTTTGCATTAGTATTTAAAAATGCTGAAGCTGACATTATTTGTCCAGCCTGACAGTAACCACATTGTGGAACATCTATTTCTTTCCAGGCGATTTGAACCGGATGAGAACCGTCCTCTGACAACCCTTCAATTGTGGTGATTTCCATAGCTTCTACCATGGAAACTTTGAGCAAACAGCTCCGGGTTGCAGTACCGTCCACATGAACGGTACATGCTCCACATTGTCCTATACCACAACCGTATTTGGTTCCAACAAGATTGAGATGGTCTCTGAGTACCCAAAGTAATGGGGTATCTGGATCTGCCTCTATCGAATGTGCAGTTCCGTTAATTTTTAAATTATAAACAGGCATGAGAATTTTTTTTAGTGTAAATATGTAAACCGTTGTTTAAATTACTAAAAAAATAAATCATCGTAAGAGATTTAACAGACCTTTAAGGGATTGAATAAACTTTCATAATCGCATAAATATTCCGAAATTTGCATTAAAATTATATATCTTGACCAAACAACGTGTTGTTATTACTGGAGCACCAGGAACCGGAAAGACTTCTGTTATCTTACAATTGGAAAAATCAGATTATTTCTGTTTTCACGAAATTGTAAGGGATTTTACAAAAGACAGTAAAGAAACTACAGCGATAACTTCTAACCCTATTGTATCTGTTGAAGACCCCCTAGCCTTTAATAAAAAAATTTTAAACGGTCGTATAGCTCAATATAAAGAAGGTAGCAATCAAACCAACGACTTGTTATTCTACGACCGAGGAATCCCTGATGTTTTGGCGTATATGGATTTTTTTAATCAACCCATAGCAGCACACTTTAGTAAGGCGTGTAAAGAATACATTTATAACAAGGTTTTTCTTTTACCACCCTGGAAAGAGATATACAAAGTAGATGAAGAGCGCTTCGAAAGTTTTGATCAGGCTCAGGAAATACATAAACATTTAGAAGAAACTTACACCAGGTTTGGATACCAATGTCTTACTGTTCCATTGGATACTGTAGACAATCGTGTCTCATTTATACTCAACCATCTTTAAACTAATCCATGAACAATCTTGCTGCAAAAATATTAGAGCAATATTGGGGCTATCAAAGTTTTAGACCCTTGCAGGAAGCTATTATTCAAAGTGTATTAAACAAAGAAGACACCTTTGCTTTATTACCTACAGGTGGTGGTAAGTCCATTTGTTATCAGGTACCTGCATTAATTAAAGAAGGGATCTGCATTGTCATATCACCACTCATAGCTTTGATGGAGGATCAGGTTACTAACCTTAAAAGTAAAGGAATTAAAGCTATTGCATTAACCAGTGGGATTAGTTTTTCTGAGTTAGACCAGCAATTGGATAATTGCATTCACGGGGGATATAAATTTTTGTACCTATCGCCAGAGCGATTACAGCAAGACATTGTGCAGGAGCGATTAAAGCAAATGAACATCAGTTTTATTGCAGTAGACGAAGCACATTGCATTTCGCAATGGGGTAATGATTTTAGGCCTTCCTATAAAAAAATTACCATACTAAGAGAAATCAATCCAACGCTACCGATGATTGCGTTAACTGCTTCTGCTACCAAAGAAGTGGTGAGTGATATTATTACTGAGCTTGACTTATTCGACCCAAAGCTATTCAAAAGCTCATTTTATAGGCCCAACCTTAGTTATAACGCCATAAAAGTGAGTGATAAAAATTATGCCTTGCTTCAAGTATTACAAAAACATCAGGGTAGTGCCATCATATATGTACGCAATAGAAAATCGTCTGTTGCTCTTGCTGAGCATTTAAAAGATCACGGTATTTCTGCTCAATTTTATCATGGAGGGGTTGACAACAAAGAAAAAACAAAACGATTTAAAGCCTGGTTACATAATTCAACTAGAGTCATGGTGGCTACCACTGCATTTGGTATGGGTATTGACAAACCCGATGTACGAGTAGTAATACATTATGATATCCCAGAAAGTATTGAGAGTTATTTTCAAGAAGCAGGTAGATCCGGACGTGATGGAGAAAGTGCTACCAATGTACTATTATACCAGGATAAAGATATAGCTCGGGTAAAAAATCAATTTATAAAGGTATTACCCGATACGGATTATGTAAAAATGGTGTACCGCAAGTTGACCAGCTATTTTCAGATTTCCTATGGCGAAGGTGAGCAAACACTACACAACTTTAACTTTATTAAATTTTGCGGTACCTATTCGCTAAATACTTTAATAACCTATAATGCATTGCAGTTTTTGGACCGATGTGGGGTCATCCGCTTTACACAGAAGTATCAAAAAAAGACCAATCTTCAATTTATCGTTTCAAGTAAAGAAATTCTGGATTTCGTAGAAACCAATCAAAAAATTGAATATATTACTAAAGGTATTTTAAGAACCTATGGTGGCATATTCGATGACAGTTTAACCATTGATCTATCATTAATTGCTAAAAAAACTAAATTTTCCGAAAAGGACATTGTAGAAGTTCTTGAGCAGTTACAAAAAAAAGAACTGGTGGTTTTTGACTATACAATATCAGATGCTGAAATACTTTTTTTACAACCAAGAGAGGATGATCGAACTATTAATAGGGTTAAACATTTTTTAAAAGCACAAAACGCATCCAAAATTAACAAGGTACATAGTATACTTGAGTTTATTGAAGATCAAGATACCTGTAAAAGTCAATTATTATTGCAGTACTTTGGAGAAAGCACTTCTGAACCCTGTGGGATTTGCAATGTTTGTAAAAAGAAAAACGCACAGCAAGTCAGTGATAAGGATGTTCAAAAAGAAATTCTCTCCTTATTAAAATTAGAACGCATAACATCCAGGCAATTGGTTGAAACTTTACCTTTTGACGAATCAGTATTACTCAATGAAATTCAAAAGCTCATACAGCAAAATAAAGTAAAGATAAACTACGACAACACATACGAAATTATAGGGCATGACAGATAAATTAAGAATCGTTTATATGGGTACGCCGGATTTTGCGGTAGCTACCCTTAAGGCAATATTAGAGCATAATTACACCGTTGTTGGGGTGATAACTGCTCCGGATAGACCTGCGGGTCGCGGTCGAAAGCTAAAGGCATCAGCTGTAAAAGAATTTGCTGTAGCTAAAGGCTTGAAAGTATTACAACCCACAAATCTGAAAAGTGAAGAATTTATTGAAGAATTACGTTCATTAAACGCTAACCTTCAAGTAGTGGTTGCTTTTAGGATGTTACCAAAAGTAGTGTGGGATATGCCTAAGTATGGTACATTTAACCTGCATGCTTCATTACTACCTGAGTATAGGGGTGCAGCTCCAATTAACTGGGCAATTATTAACGGAGAACAAAAAACGGGAATCACTACTTTTTTTATTGATGACAAAATCGATACCGGAAAAATCATTGCTCAAGAAGAAGTTGCGATTACTGAAGAAGATACAGCAGGCACGCTGCACGATACTTTAATGAACAGGGGAGCGTCTTTGGTCATCCAAACGCTTCAACAAATAGAATCAGAAACCGTATCCTTACAATCCCAACCGTTAGAGGAAAGCTTTAAAACCGCATACAAACTCAATAAGGATAATACTAAGATTGACTGGACTAAAGATGCAAGGACCATACAAAATTTGATAAGAGGGCTTAGCCCATACCCCACCGCGTGGTCTTATTTACAAAACAATGGTGAAGAGTATACTTTTAAAATTTACAAATCTTCGTACACTGAGGAAACCCACTCTTATGAAATTGGAAAACTTAAAACAGAAGAAGGTAAAATAATAATTGCCATTGATGGTGGATTTATAAGCATAGAAGAGCTACAATTACCAGGTAAAAAAGCTCTAAAAGCTACAGACTTACTCAATGGCTACTCCTTTTATAAAGACGCGAAAGTCTATTAATAGTGACTTCATACTTAAAAAAGACCACAAGTAAAGCCGTATGTTTTCAACCAATTCTATTAGGATTAAGTAGATTTGTCCAAAAAATTAACAAAATTCACGGTTGTTTATTAACAATCCAGCATAGTTATTAACAAAACCTCCCATTTGCTGCATTATAGCTTGCATGAATCATAAATCCGTATAAATTTGTAGAGCGTTTAACAAATGATTGGTTTAACCAACAATTAATTTTAAAAACATAATTATGAACAAAACAGAATTAATCGATGCAATGGCAGCTGACGCTGGAATCACTAAAGCAGCAGCTAAAAAAGCCTTAGAATCTTTCTTAGGAAATGTAGAAGGTACTCTTAAAAAAGGAGACCGTGTTTCTTTAGTAGGTTTCGGTTCTTGGTCAGTTTCTAAAAGAGCTGCTAGAGAAGGTAGAAATCCACAAACAGGAAAAACTATCCAAATCGCAGCTAAGAACGTTGTGAAGTTTAAGGCTGGTGCGGATTTACAAGATGCAGTTAACTAATCACTTAGTTTACAATATTAAAAAAGCTCTCATTTTTTGAGAGCTTTTTTTTGTTTATTAAATGCTAAAAAGCCCAGCAGTGCTTTGATAATTAGAAATAAATAACTAGATTTAGTTATCTAAATGTTATCTTTATGATATCACTTCAACCCTCCAAAGGACATTTATTGATAGCAGAACCATCTATAATAGGAGATATTTCTTTTAATAGGTCGGTTGTTCTTTTGGCGGACCATAGTGAACAAGGCTCTATCGGTTTTATTCTAAACAAACCATTGGATTATTATTTATCCGATCTTATTCCTGAAATTGAGACTGATTTTGAGATTTACAATGGAGGGCCTGTAGAACAGGATAATCTTTATTTTATTCATAAAGTACCGGAGCTAGTTCCCGATAGCGTTGAAATATCTGAAGGTATTTATTGGGGTGGTGATTTTGCGGTGGTTTCTGAATTGATAAAAAAAGGATTAATTACACCCTCCGAAATTCGTTTCTTTCTGGGGTACTCGGGTTGGGATGCCGAACAGCTAGAGCAGGAATTACAAGCTAATTCTTGGGTAATTGTGGAGAATAGTTACAAGAAAAACATTTTTGTAAAATCCTATAATACCTTTTGGAAGGAAAAAATGCTAGAGCTGGGTGGAGAATATATGCTTTGGTCCAACGCTCCTGAAAATCCCAGTTACAATTAAGTTAGTCTTACCCTAGCGTTTAATGTACCCAGTAGACGCTTAGCTACGATCGTTCTGTACGCTTTCTTTTTATATTTTGATATCGGTTGTATACCAGTAATTACATTCGTAATAAACAACTCATCTGCCTTCTGTAATTCAAATGGACTGATGGATTCTTCTTTTACCTCGTAATCGTCTAGTTTTTCTAAAATTCTCAATAATTGAGTTCGCAGTATGCCTCTAAGACAGCCATCAGCTAATGGAGGTGTTTTAATCACATTATCTTTTACCAAAAATAAATTTCCATTAATCGCCTCAATCACCATTTTATTAGAGTTGAGCAACAACGCATTCTGGAACCCATTCTCTTTTGCAAAAATACCAGCCAGGACATTCACTGCTTTGTTATTGCTCTTTACTGTTGACAATAAGTCTGCCATAACGTAATGATCCTTAAACAAAGTGACCTCGTAATCGCTCTCCTCTATGGTATAAAATCCATTAGTGATTTCACTAGCTTGAATGGTATACACTACCTCATTGGATAAAGGAGTGTAAAAACCTTCAGCGTGTCTACTTACGGTAATTTTTATTCGCGCTGCCTTATCCTGTAGTTGGTTTTTATCAACTAGTGTACATATTTCCTCTTCTAAAAACTCTGGCGTAAATTCCATCGGGATTTGCATTCTTAAAATACGCATGGAGGCCATAAGTCTAAAGTAATGATCTTCCCAAAACAATATTTTGCCTTGATTTACTCTTATGGTTTCAAAAACAGCATCTCCATATGCATACCCCCGATTAGATAAATGAATTAAAGCCTGTTCATCCTTACACAATTCTCCATTAAGATTAATCATAAAAAAACCCTTGAAATTACATGAATTAGAAGGGTGCAAATATACTATTAAATTATGTTTTAGGTAGAACCAAGCACGTGTTTTAGGTTACTTATTAAATTTTCCCATAACATTTTATTTTCATCTAATTCGTCCTCTTCAGAAAAATCCGAAATCATTAAAGAAACGTCTTTGGTGATTTCATCCACCTGAATACGGATCTCAAAGAAGTAATCATTACCTTCTTCTTCATCCTCAACCCATCTAAATTTGATCCGCTCTCCACTTTTTTTACTTAGTAATTTAGCTTCCTCCTCAGAGTCATCCCAAATAAAAGTAAACAACTCCCCTCGAGAATTTACATTATCTGCAAACCACTCTGAAAGTCCTGAAGGTGTTGAAATATATTGATAAAGCAACTGAGGTGATGATTGAATCACAAACTCCAGTTCAAATTTAATTTTGTCTGACATATTGTTATTGTTAATAAGCCAATATATAGATTAATTACATACTTTAAAAGGCGAATGAAAAAAAAATTAATTCTTTACTTTTTGTTTGCGTCAATATATTTTGTTTTTATATTTGCACCCGCTAAAGGAAATCAAGAACCCTTAGTAAATATCAAAAACGGCGAGGTAGCTCAGTTGGTTAGAGCGTCGGATTCATAACCCGGAGGTCACGAGTTCAAATCTCGTTCTCGCTACAACATAAGTCCAGCAGTATTCTGTTGGACTTTTTTTATTCGCTTTTCTGGAGTACATAAATATCCATGAAAAAAGCTTATCTATACTAAGACAAGCTTTACTTCGCATTACGGTTTCACCGAGACTAAATCGTTATTTCGTATTTTATCAAATTAGTAATCAAAATCCTCTAAACCTCCATCTAACCCATAGGTAAAATCAAATGAAGTACCACCGGTTTGGGGCTTCAAGGTAATTTGATACTTTAGTTCCTTGTTATTACCATTTTCTGGATTAAAAATACTTGCCATGTGGAGTACCCCATCAATATTCTTTTCGTCTTTTAACTTTTTTACAGAGGCTGCAATCAATTCTTCTAGTTTAGGTAGACTTATATCCTTATCCAATCTAAAAAGAAAATCCTCTGCTTTGCCTCCACTTATCTCTAAGGTAATCTCTGAAGTTTGTTTCCAATTTCCTTGCATCCAGTTCCATTCTTCTAAGGTAAGAGAAGATGGTTTATCCGTACCAGAAGCATTAAAATAAGTCCCCATATTAGGATCATGAAATATAACTAACTGAGAGTAATAGGCATTTTCTCCAAATTGATCTTTGAGCTCTTCTTGTATTTCTGTAAAATCTTTTACATCTCCTGATGAATTGAAACCGCAGGACGCTGATAAGATTACAATTAACATTAAAATCAAATTTTTCATAGTAAATTAGTGTTTAGTTGTCATTATTATTTTTTTGGATTGTTTCACTGGAAAATTATTTTTTTTCCAGTCTTCCTGGAAAGCATAATATTTTAGCAGCACAACCGGTGTAAAAGTAGCCGAAATGACAACTCTTCAACACTGTGCATACATATTCGTTAGCTACGAATATATTTTCGTTAAGAAATGAATATTATAATTTGAATTTTATTGACCGTTGGAGATCAATTTGGCTAAAAATTCTTCCTTCTTACGAACAGAAACAGGAATCTGGGCATTATTTTTTAAAATAACCACTCCACTTTTATCATATCGATCCACATAATCTAAATTTACCAAACAAGATTGATGTGTTCTGACAAATTTTGCTGCTGGCAACTTATCCAAAAAGAATTTTAACGGTTTAGACGCTAACACTTTGCGATTATCGGTTAGATAAAATGTAGTGTATCCTTTATCTGATTTACAATATTGTAGTTCATTAATATTAATCACTTTGTATTCATTCTGCAAACCGATCACCAGTCTTTCCTGATTAAAATGACTCTGAGTAACCGCTATTTTTTGTTGCTGTAAGCCTACATCATCATTAGATATTTTATCAATGGCTGTCTCTAACTCTTCCACATCGACTGGTTTTAAAATATAATCTACAGCCCCTGCTTTTAAAGCTTTGAGCGCATAGTGATCATAGGCAGTAATGAAAATCACTTTAAAATTCAAATCGTTGGTCTGTGCTAAAAAGTCAAAAGCATTGCCATCTGGTAAATGAATGTCCAAAAACACCAAATCGGGTTTACAAGCACTGACTACTGTAACCGCCTCTTGAACCGAACCACACTCCCCTATCACAGTTATTTCCTTATCAAGACTATCTATAAGGTTAATCAATCCTTTACGTATATACGATTCATCTTCAACAAGTATTGCTTTAATCATTCTATTTCTTTTTATAGGGTAAGTTTAACCTGTCCAACGTACCCTTGCTTATCTGATTTTTTTTGATTTAAAAAAATAATTCCAAACCTAAACTAAAACTTCTAAATACCAAAGTTTTAAAAATATGGAATAAAAAAAGGATTGAAGCGAACTTCAATCCTTTCAGTGGAAAAATCAATAAATCGTTTGCTGGGAAATTTTGCGATATGCAATACTTGCAAACTTTATTACTTGTCGGGAACTAAAAGTTAATAACTCAACACTTTTGAAAAACAAGTAATTTATCGAGTGACAAATATAAGTTAGAATTATAATTCTACAAAATAAGTCAGCGCCTTTATAAGTCTATTTTACAAAATCACAAAGAATTAGCCGTTATGACAAGTATTTAGACAGTTGTTCGATATTCATTTCTTGTTGTTCGCCAGTTTCCATGGTCTTTACGGTAAACGTGTTTTCGTTCATCTCTTTGGTACCTGCAAGAACCACGTAGGGTATATTTCTACGGTTGGCATAGGTCATTTGTTTTTTCATTTTAGCAGCATCGGGATACAACTCGGCTACAATATCCGAATTACGTAATTGATATATGCCTTTCATACAATACAAGGATTCCTTTTCACCAAAATTGATAAACAACACTTTAGTAGTATCTGCTACCGTATCTGGAAACAAATTAAGTTCCTCCAATACTAAATAAATTCTATCCAAACCGAAGCTAATCCCTACACCACTCATATTTTTAAGTCCAAAAATACCTGTTAAATCATCATATCTTCCTCCTCCTCCAATGGATCCCATAGCGACTTCTTGTGGCGCTGCCACCTCAAAAATAGCACCGGTATAGTAATTAAGCCCTCGTGCCAGGGTAACATCCAGATCAATAGCTACCGTAGTTAATGAAAGTTCATTGACCATTTGTATGATAAACTGCAACTCCTCCACTCCTTTTAAGCCCTCGTTTGAAGCGTGTAATAAGGCTTTGAGCTTTTCTATTTTTTCATTGGTATCGCCGCTAAAATCAAATAATGGTTGCATTTTAGCAATAGCTTCTTCGGTAATTCCTTTGCCAAGCATTTCATTTTTAACGCCATCTTCACCGATCTTATCTAATTTATCTAGTGCTACGGTAAAATCAATCAGCTTATCGCTTGCACCAATGACTTCAGCGATACCAGAAAGTATCTTTCGATTATTAATCTTCACGGTAACTCCTGATAAATTCAAGGCGCTAAATACCGCATCATAGAGCTTGATAAATTCAATTTCTTGCCATAATGAATCACTACCTACTACATCAGCATCACATTGATAAAATTCTCTAAATCGGCCTTTTTGCGGTCTATCTGCTCTCCATACGGGTTGAATTTGATAACGTTTGAAAGGGAATTCAATTTCATTTTGATGTTGTACTACATATCTGGCAAAAGGCACCGTTAGGTCATAGCGCAATGCTTTTTCGCTAATTTTAGAGGTTATTTGAACACTATCCTTAGTACTATAGGTGGTGTCATCAACTTTCTTTAAAAAGTCACCACTATTTAATATTTTAAAAATCAATCGATCTCCTTCCTCTCCATATTTCCCCATTAGGGTATCGCTATTTTCAAAACTTGGAGTTTCAATAGGCTGAAAACCAAAAAGTTCAAATTTAGATTGAATCGTATTGATAATGTACTGTCGTTTTGCTACCTCTACAGGTGAAAAATCTCTAGTCCCTTTTGGTATGGATGGTTTCATGGTATCGCTATAAATTAGTTTACTACACAAAGAAGCCTTTGTATCAGTTTCCCTTTTGTTCAAATCGCTGCAAATATCCGAAAATCGTAAGCTTTAACACAAATAAAAATCCGAAGTTTTGGAGAAGCGAAAAAAAAACTGATTTTTAAGTAACTTTCTACGGATTTGTTAGTCTAATTAAAAAACCGGTTAATCTATATTTATGTTTTCACTGTTTAGAGAGAATATCCGAATTGCTTTTGACTCTATAAAAGGTCAAGTATTACGAACGATTCTTACCATTTTAATTATAGCGATAGGGATAACTGCCTTAGTTGGTATTTTAACCTTAGTCGGAGCACTTGAAAACACTATATCCGGAGATTTTGCTTCTATGGGAGCCAACACTTTTAATATTCAACAGTACGAATTTACAACCCGAAACAGTAGAGAGATTGACAAAGTTAATCCTATTATCAATTACAGAAACGTAAGAGCATTTACAGATAAATACGAATATCCACTAACAAATGTATCGGTATCGTTCACAGGCACACAGTCTGCTGAAGTAAAATATCTGAACGAAAAAACAGATCCCGAAGTTTCAGTCTTAGGTATCAATGAACATTATTTGGATAATACCGGGACCGAGCTAGAAAAGGGACGAAACTTCACCTTTTTTGATATTGAAAACAATTCAAAGGTTTGTATTTTGGGTTCAGATTTTAAGAAAAATTTATTTAAAGATCTCGACCCCATTGGTAAAACGGTAAGTGTTAGAGGAGTTAAATTCAAAGTAGTTGGCTTATTAGAAAGTAAAGGAGCAACTTTTGGCAACAATCAAGATTTGAGGGTATTAGTTCCCTTACAAGTGGCCCGATCCATATTTACATTACCTAATATCAATTATAGAATTAGCGTAAAGGTAAATGATAAACAACTTTTTGAAGCCGCACAAGATGAAGCCATAATTACCTTTAGAAATGTTAGAGGTTTGAACCCAATTGAAGACAATAATTTCGGTATAGAACGCAGTGATGACCTACTTAACCGTATTGCAAATATTACTTCTTACTTATATATCGCAGCGTGGATCATCAGTATTATTACGATCTTTGGTTCCTCGATAGCCCTAATGAATATTATGTTAGTTTCGGTTACCGAAAGAACCCGAGAGATTGGGGTTCGCAAGGCTTTAGGTGCCAAAAAATACACCATTGCTGGTCAATTCTTTATGGAAACGATAATCATTGGTCAACTGGGTGGTCTTATCGGTATTATTTTAGGCGTATTAATAGGCTGGTTGATCACATTAATAGCCAACTTTGACTTCAGCACGCCCTGGCTAGCGATCGTCTCAGCAGCAACTATATCTTTTGTAATTGCAATTATCTCAGGATTATATCCTGCATTAAAAGCAGCCAAGCAAGATCCTATTGAATCCCTTAGATACGAATAATAATTAATTTGTTGATTCCTAATCTATTAATGATTCAAAATACGTAAACAATTCTCCTTTGGTGATGTTGGCGCCCTTAAGGATCAAATCAAAACGATCAGCATTAGGGTCACTACTATATTCCTTTTTAGAATTGTAGAAAAGAACTTTTTCATCCATCAGGTTATTTCGTAGCCACTCATACCCTTCTCTCGTTGTAATATCAATGTCCGGATAATCAATTTTGATAGCGATGAGTTTCATCCCCTCTTCTTCTAATTTAAAAAGGTGCATTTGATTGGGCGAAAAATGCTCCAAATATTCTGCCTTACTCAGCACACTGTCCCATACCAAATCACTAAACACATCAATTTCTTCTTCAGCAACTTGTGGTTTATTTTTCTTGATATCTTCCCACTCTTCCGCCGTAATAGATTGGGTAGCTAAAAAAGTGATAAACTCTTGATGTAATTCTTCTAATTGTTCTTTGGATAGTCTCTTGTATTTCACAGCTTTTGTTTTTTCAAAACGACTGCAAAATTAAGGATATTTATAATTCTGGTAAAATTTAATCCTACCAAACTACCCTCCATTATTTACATCGGTATGCACTCAAAATCAGGTACTAATACCTGTTTATAGCACCTAAAATATGCTTATCTTTAAATATAAATTCACAAAAAATCATCTTATGAGTACTCTTAAAACTGAAACCACTATTTCTAAACCCATTGTAAGCCACAGTGAAGTGAAAACACGATATTCTGTTCGTGAGTTACAAGACATGCACGAAAGCGGCAATAAAAAACCTTTAGAAAACCTAGTTCAAGCTTGGATTGGCATTACTAGTTTGCCAGCAGATGACTTAAATTCTTTCTTTGTTATTGGCGGTTATCACGGGGAACCTTTTGAAGGTCAAGGCGCAAAAAACCCTGACTATTGGGGTGGCTATTGTAATCACGGTAATGTACTATTCCCCACTTGGCATAGGGTTTATGTTTTGCGTATCGAACAAGCCTTGCAAAGCATTGTCCCAGATGTTACTATGCCGTATTGGGATGAAACTACGAAGGAAACTATTGAAAAAGGTATCCCTTGGGTACTTACTGACGAGCAATTTGTATTTAGCGACGGAACCGTAGTTACCAATCCCTTAAAGTCATATGTACTTCAAAAACAAGTCAACGACGATGTTACTGGAGACAACCAACGCTATACCAAACCTGCAGGCTATGCAACTGTTCGTTACCCTCTATCTGGGCTTGTAGGTACAGAAGAAGCCAGAAAAGCCACTGAAGCGCATAATGCTAAATTTCCAGACCCAGTTAAAAACACGGTTCTACTGAATGACAATGTAAAAGCCTGGTTAAAAGGAGATGGTGTAAGCCCTACAGATCCAAACCCTCAAAAAGATGGTGTATATTGGGAGTATAAGTCTTGCTTAGAAGCTCCGAATTATACCGCTTTTTCTAATACCACCTCTGCTGCTGCGTGGAACGAAAAAAACTCAGGTATTGTTACTCCGCTGGAGTCTCCCCATAATCATATCCATTTAGCAGTGGGTGGATTTGATATTCCTAACCAAGGTAGCTCAGGTCAGATCAAAGGCGCTAACGGTGATATGGGCGAAAATAACACTGCGGGATTAGATCCTATCTTCTTTTTCCACCATTGCAATGTAGATCGTATGTTTTGGTTATGGCAAATACAAAATAACCAAACGGATTCCATTGAAATCATACCCAATTATGCAGGTACAGATCCAAACACTTTACCCAATGGTCAGGGACCTGCTGCAGGTCAGGATCCTAATCAGCCATTAACTTTAGAAACCCCTTTAAAACCTTTTGTAAAACAAAATGGTGGTCAAACGGTTTATTACACCTCTAAAGATTGTATCAATAGTGAAACGCAACTTGGAATTACCTATAGCAACGGTTCATTTAGTGAGGAACAAAAATGGGCTCCAATGGCATTAAAATCCGAAGCAAAGTCTGCTAAGAAGCTAATGGTATCTGGTATTGATCGCTCGTTATTTAGTGGCTCCTTTGTTGTTGTAGGCTATATCATCATTGATGGAAAGAAAATAAGTCTAGGCAAGCAATCGATACTTAGCAGATGGAATGTTGCTTCCTGTGCTAACTGCCAAAACCATTTAGAAGTTAAGGCTTTTTTTGACCTAAGTCATTTCTCAGAAGATGAGATAAACAATGCTGAATTTGATGTAGATATCATCGGTAGATCCGATAAGATGCCCAAAGCGCTTGACTACCAGTTTGATGTGTTAGAATAGTCGTATATCACTTTATAAATAAAAAGCATACGATTAATACAGCGTACACCAAGGTAAACAAGGTAGCCATATACCTAATTGGCGCCTTGTTTACTTGCAGGTGGTGCCTGATGTAATCATCTATTTCGCTTTTAAAACCTAAAAACATGAGCTGTTCTTCACCTTCACCAAATTGTAGCTGCACGCACAAAAAAACAAACCGGATACAGGGCTTGTACTATTTTGTCTTTGCAGTTGTAATCGCCATAGTATTGGTATCGCTAAACTTCTTCAAAAATTATCAAAATCAAGCTATGGAAATGAAGACATTAGGGATGATTTGGGTGATGGGTTTTTTAACCGGATTGCATTGTATTTCCATGTGTGGCGGGTTGATGGCAGGTTATGTCCGATACAGTATTAGAAACCACATTTCTTTAACCAGGTCCCATCTGACCTATAGTATAACCAAAACGGCCTCCTATGCATTAATGGGTGCTATATTTGGCGCACTGGGTAGCTTGGTAAGCTTCAATAACGGTTCAAAAAGCACCATTGCTATAATTGGCGGAATTTTTCTACTCTATCTAGGCGCAAAATCATTTGGTTTATGTAACAAATTAAAGATATTCCAATGGGTAAGTAAAAAGCTTCCAACTACACATCTAGAAAAACCTCAATATATTGGATTACTAAATGGTCTTATGATTTCTTGCGGCCCTTTGCAGGCATTATATCTCATTGCTGCTACAAAGGGAGACCCCATTTATGGTGCTATAGCATTAACCGTATTTAGCTTAGGAACACTACCCATATTTTTGTGTTACGGAGTTTTATTAAACTTTTTTAAAGCGTTAAAATCTGTTTGGTCAGATAGAGTTATTGCCTTGCTTATTGTAATCTATGGGGTGGTAATGATCCAACAAGGGATTTCTTTAGGTGGATATCATCTAATGCCTTTACAACCCACGGAAAATAACGATTATGCCGTAGCCACAATCCCAAAACAAATGATGAGCACGTATTCGATGAAGGCTGATACCAAAGGATGGAGTAAGAAGAAAATTTATTTTACACCCACGGAGAAAATCCGATGGCAAATAGAAGTCACTGAACTGACACCCTGCAATAAGATAATAGAAATACCCGCATTAAAACTACGAAAGGAACTTTCGGAAGGTTTGAATATTATTGAGTTTTATCCTAAAGAACATACGCGATTGACCTATACCTGTTGGATGGGAATGCTCACTGGTGAATTTGTATTGAAACCGTTATAAACAATAGGTTTTAGAAAAAGGATAATTTTTTACAGTAATAGTGCTACATCCAAAAACAAAAAAAAACGACTAACCTAAGGTTAGCCGTTTTTACTACTAATATGGTATAGCTTACGATTGTGCTGCTGCTACTACTTCAAAAGGTAAGTTAACAATTACCTCTCTGTGTAAACGAATGTCAGCTTCGTATGGCCCTAAACGCTTAATTACATTACCTGCAATATTGATGTATTTTTTCTCTACTTCAATACCTTCTTTCGCAAGCTCATCTGATACATCAGCACTAGATACTGATCCAAACAATTTATCACCAGCTCCAGCCTTTGCAGTAATTTTAAGGTCAAGGTTATTAATTTTCTTCGCTATTTTCTCAGCATCCTCAATTGCTTTTTTCTCTTTAAAAGCTCTTTGTTTAAGTGTTTCTGCTAATACCTTTTTTGCAGAAGGTGTAGCTAAAACAGCATATCCCTGAGGAATTAAATAGTTACGGCCATAACCATTTTTCACTTCTACTATGTCATCTGTGAATCCTAGATTCTCAACGTCTTTCTTTAATATAAGTTCCATTATGTTATGCCTTTTTATTTTAATAAATCACCAACATAAGGCATTAACGCTAAATGTCTTGCTCTTTTTACAGCAACACTTACCTTACGCTGATATTTTAAAGAAGTACCAGTTAATCTACGTGGTAGTAACTTTCCTTGTTCATTAACGAATGCCATTAAGAAATCTGGATCTTTATAATCCACATACTTAATACCAGACTTTTTAAAACGACAGTATTTCTTAGTTTTTGTCGTATCTATATTAAGAGGAGTAAGATATCTGATTTCTCCGTCTTTTTTTCCTTTTGCTTGTTGTTCTATAGATGACATAATTAAGCTTTTTGTTTGTTTCTGTTTCTTCTCTTCTCAGCCCAAGCAATTGCGTGTTTATCTAACTTAACAGTTAGGTAACGCATTACTCTTTCGTCTCTTCTAAACTCTACCTCTAAAGCGTTAATTGCTTCTCCTGGTACTTGGAATTCAAATAAGTGATAAAAACCACTTTTTTTGTGTTGGATTGCATAAGCTAACTTCTTTAGCCCCCAATCTTCTTTGGATATCATCTTGGCACCGTTAGAAACAAGAATGTCTTCGTATTTCTTAACTGTTTCCTTTATCTGCTCATCAGATAAAACGGGATTCAAGATGAAAACAGTTTCGTACTGATTCATAAAAAATTATGTTTTAATTAAAATTGGCTGCAAAAGTAAGATTATTTTTCTTATTTTCAAACTCTAATTCCACTTCGATGAAACACGATATTTGTCGATAAAAAGCCCGAAATACTTGTGGAAGTTAGATATATTATGTAATATTGTATTTGAAAATTAACCTTAGCAAGTGGAAGAACTTCAATTAAAATGTGCGGTAGTAGATGATTCCCGCCTTCAGCGATTAGCTATTGTAAAGCTTATAGATGAGCACCCTTCTTTAGAATTGGTGGCAGAATGGAATAACGCTATTGAAACTAAGAATGGGTTACTTGATACTCCTGTTGATCTTTTATTTCTAGACATAGAAATGCCAATACTTACCGGTTTTGATTTGTTGGATGATCTTGAAAATAAGCCTCACATTATTTTTGTTACAGGTAAAACGAAATATGCTTTTAAAGCATTTGATTACGATGCAGTTGATTACCTAAGAAAACCTCTAAAAAAAGATAGATTTAATGCGGCTGTTGAAAAGGCAATGAGCATGATGCGTCTTAATGCAGAAGGGGTGCCAGTTGAAGATGATGATTACATATTTGTTAAAAGTAATTTGAAAAAACGTAAAGTTTATCTAAAGCAACTTAAATATGTAGAAGCATTAGGAGACTATGTTAAGTTAATCATGGAAGATGGTGATCCTATTGTAGTACTGGCAACTATGAAATCTTTTGAAGCAGAATTACCTAGTGATCGTTTTCTAAGAATTCATAAGTCTTACATTATTAATTTAGATAAAGTTGAACGTTACAATAGTAGAAATATAGAAATTGCTGACGAGAAAATTCCACTTAGTAGACATAAAAAACATTCTTTAATTGAAGCCTTAAATGGATAAAAAATTACTTTAATACTTATAAAAAAATCCTACGGTTAGCCGTAGGATTTTTCTTTTCTAGTAAAAATCTACATTAATTATTAAACGGACACCTGAAAAATCTTTAATACTAGAAAAAGTAGTTTCAATTTTCTTCACTACCGCTTTTGTTTTTTGCAAGGATTGCCCTTGAGGTATTTTAAGTAATATATTTCTGTTATATTGATTCCGTATACGAGGTATAGGAGGAAACTCTGGTCCCAATACTTGATCTCCAAATGAATTTTTTAATGCTGTAAACACCCAGTTTGTAGCCAATATCGTTTTATTGTAATCTTTATGTCGACCTGTGATTTTGATCAACCGATAAAATGGAGGATATTTATATTGTCGTCGCTCCTCTATCTGATCCTTATACATCCCTTCATAATCGTAGGTTGTAACCTGTTGTAATATCTGGTGATAGGGGTTATAGGTTTGTATCCATACTTTTCCCCGTTTTTGGGTTCGACCTGATCTCCCAGACACTTGTTGTAATAGCTGAAAACTACGTTCGTGTGCTCTAAAATCAGGAAAATTAAGCAAGTTATCAGCATTCATTACTCCAACCAAGCTAACATTTCTAAAATCTAGCCCCTTGGCTAGCATTTGTGTACCAATTAAAATATCTATTTGGTGTTGTTCAAATTTGTCAATAATCTTTTCATAACCGTGTTTTCCTCTTGTGGTGTCTTGATCCATCCGGCCAATGGAGTGATCTGGAAACAGAGCTAACAGTTCTTTTTCAATTTGCTCAGTTCCAAATCCTTTAGTAGATAAATCTGCACTACCACAAGCCATACATTGCAAAAGCATCGCAATATGATGTCCACAATAATGGCAACGTAGTTGATTCTTAAAATTGTGATACGTAAGGCTCACATCACAATTTGGGCATTGAGGCGAATGCCCACAAGTAGTACACTCCACTACTGGAGAATACCCTCTTCGATTTTGAAAAAGCATTACCTGCTCTCCTTCCTTCAATACTTCTTCAATAGCTCCGAGTAACGTATCACTAAAATGACCCGTCATTTGTTTTTTGCGATATTTTTCCTTGATGTCAATAAGGTTGATATCTGGCATGAGTACATTTCCATGTCTTCTGGTTAAAGAAACTAACCCAAATTTGTTTTGCACACTATTGTGATACGTTTCTACCGAAGGCGTGGCAGAACCTAATAATACCTTAGCCTTATGTTGATTTGCTAAAACAATTGCAGTATCCCTGGAGTGGTACCTGGGTGCGGGATCATATTGCTTATAAGAACTTTCGTGCTCTTCATCAATGACTACTAAACCTAAATTAACAAAAGGTAAAAAGATGGCCGATCTTGCCCCAATAATTACCCTAGCTTTATTTTTATCCTCTTTTACGTTGTTCCAAACCTCTACCCGCTCATTAACTGAATACTTGGAATGATATACGCTAAGTTGGTCACCAAAATAGGATTGTAACCTTGTTATTAATTGCGTCGTTAGTGCAATTTCTGGTAGTAAATATAATACTTGTCTACCAGCTTCTATGACTTCTTTAATAAGTCGAACGTAAATTTCAGTTTTACCAGAGGAAGTAACTCCGTGCAATAAGGTAACTTTATCATTTTCAAAATGAGACTTAATCTCATCAAAGGCTTGTTGCTGGTAACTATTCAATTGCTTTATTGAAGTGTTAGGCTCACCGCTATATTCCACTCGATCTTTTTGCAGGTGATATTCTTCTAATACCTCTTTATCAATCAAAGATTTAATTACACTGGTTGTGGTATTAGCTACTTTGGTCAGTTCTTTTACCGTTACTGGCTTAGTTGATTTGGCTTGTAAGGAGAATAGTCGTAGTAGTACTTCTCTCTGCTTGGGCGCTCTACTCATCTCATCAATCAAGTTCCGTAAGGCAATCTCCTCTTTATAGTTTGGATGTATTTTTACATACCGAATCAATTTGGGTTTATATTGTTCATAGATCTCTTCCTCTACCGTCACAATTCCTTTATCAATCAATCGCTTAATCAGCGGTAAAACACTTTTTTTACCAACTATAGCTATGATCTCATTTATCCGTAATAAACTTTGATGTTGTAAGGCCTCAAATACTAAAAATTCATCATCCTTTAAATCCGCTTCATCGGCGTCATCTAAATTATTCCGCTTTACTATCGTTTCGCTTTCTAATAAAAATGCACTAGGCAATGCAGCACGCATCACCTCTCCTACCGCACACATATAGTAGTCTGCCATCCATTGCCATAATTGTAATTGATGCGCTGTTACGATAGGAGCTTCATCCAATATATGTTCGATTTCTTTAGCCTCATATACTTCTGGAGGATTGTTATGTACACTGGATACTAAAGCAGCATACACTTTAGTTTTTCCAAACTGTACCGCAACACGCATTCCTTTTTGCAAAAATGCAGCTTCATCTTTATTTACCTGATAGGTAAATTCCTTAGTTATGGGAATGGGAAGAATGACATTAATAAAATAAGACATAGGAAATCTTTATTAGATATGCTGCAATTAAAACAAAAGCTATGAAAGCATGTTTTTTGCTTATACTTTAAGGTAATTTTATCGTCTTCTTAGAATTTAAATCCTAAGCCATTGCTGGGTTCGATATAGAAAGGCAATGTACCCTCTAACATTCAACACATCCGGATTATCCTCATCTAGCCAGATTTTACATCGATATACCTTACCGTTTTCTGGATCGAGTATAGTACCGTCTTCATACTCCTGACCATCCTTTTCGAGATCTTTTAAAATCACTAATCCTTTAATTGGCTTATTATAATTTTCGCCTTCACACTTAATACAAGTCTTATTTTGATCTTCTTCTTGAATTACCTTTTCTACCTTGCCATACAGCTTATTACCCTGCTTATAAATTTCTACAATAGATCTGGCTTCACCTGTATCGTCATCAATAGTTTTCCATTTACCAATTACTGATTGTTGTGCATTTCCTAAACCTATACAAAATTGAAGGCAACTAAAAATTAGAATAAACTGTATCTTTTTCATACTTAATTACTTTCTTTTAAAAATATTATTATTCAACAAATATGATAATGGTTTAACGTTTTTTTAGTGGGTTAAATTACTTATTTCACCGCTAAAGACCATAAAAAAAGCCACCCCTTTTAGGATGGCTTTACTATATTTTGGATATAGAAATTACTGAATTCCTAACATTCCTTCTTTTAACGATTCACTTGCAGGTTCATCTCCCAACCAGATTTTAAATAATGCATATTTAAAATCGAGACCTTCGATTACACCTAACTCTTTCTCATTTTTATAGGCCACAACACCTTTATCTTTAATATATACTAAATCAAAAATATCGTTTCTTACAATAGGCTCTGAGAAAAATGAAATAAATTTATTTATTCTATCTTGTAGCGGTGCAGTATTACCAAAAGTTGCTTTTTCAAAACCATCTTTTACAGCTTTGATCATTTTACTTTGTGTAACGAAACCAGAAACAATATTTAATTTAATTGACATCGTTTCATCAGCTTCTAAAACTTCTTTAGGATCCTTGGTTTGATTTTGTAAATAAAGTCCACCTGCATATAGATCAATCCATAGCATTTCTCTTAAACCAGCACCGTTCAATTTAAGTTCTGCCTCTCCGTAACTTTGCTCATAAGGCAGAATGGCTTTACTGCCCACACGAATCTGTGCCTGTGATGCTACGGTTGCAACTAAAAATAGGAATAAAGTAATTTTTTTCATCATGTGATAAGGATTTATTAATAGGATGATTTTATTATTTTCAATCTTAAAATTCGACGCAAATATAATTCTTTTTACTATGCAGGCATAGTAAATGAGTCATAAAAATGTTAAAATTTGGTATTTCATCCTAAAAAGAATGCCTTTTATCCTAAAAAGCGCTTAGCATTTCACTTTTTAAGCTTTTATCAGCTGGCTTGTCTCCTAACCAAATTTTGAACAATGCTTCTTTAAAGTCTAATCCTTCGACATATCCTTTTTCTTCGCCATCTTTATAGATTACACTTCCTTTTCCTTTTTCGTATACGATATCATAAATTTGACCTACTTCGATTTCATTATTGATGAATCCAACAAATTTGTTAATTCGCTTATCTATAGCTTTAGTATTACCATTTGTTGATTTATCAAACCCATCTCTCAGTGCCCCTTCCATTTTACTTCTTGACATCATACCTGAAAGGATGTGTAATTTAATAGCCATAGTCTCATCTAGGCTTGCTATCTCATTTCCATTTTTGCTTTTCTTTTTAAGATAAAGTCCACCAGCATAAATATCAAAAAAGAATTTCTCTCTAATTCCTGCCCCATTAATTGTCAATTCTTCTCCATTAAAAGTTACTTTTTTAGGGAGTACTGCGTCCCCTACTTGTACCTGTGCTTGAGTTGATACTCCAATGGTAATTGCAATTAAAAAAATGAGTTTTTTCATAGTTTAAGATTTAATTTAAATATTTATAGATAATTATATTAATAAAATTTTCTTAATTTATTTAAAGATGCATTAAGTTCGAACCCTAAAAGTAACAAATTTGCATTGAGCCAAATATATAGCATTAAAATTAACATCGCTCCTATTGACCCATATAATTCATTATAATTTGAAAAATTGTCGATATACAATCCAAACAAATAGGTAGTGACAATAATTAATAAGGTAGTCATTATCGCGCCCGGTGAAAAAAACTTACTTTGCCTACCTTCCGACGTACCAAAAAAGAACAAAGTTGCTACAATATTGAATATCATCAATACAAACAAAGCATATCGACCTATGTTTAACCACCAAACACCATCATTGACCAAACCATAGGTTTTTAATCGATCTATCAAATACGAAAAGTATAAGGTTCCTATAACTGTAATTAACAACAAAGATGCCACAATTAAGGATACTCCTAAGGCTACAATATATTGTCTAAAAAAGTTTCGGTTTAATGTTACGTGATACGAATACTCAAATCCAGAAAAAACAGCATTGACACCATTAGCCATTAAGAGAATAGAAAGAATGAATACGGTTGATAATAATGTACCTCTTTTCTTTGAAGCAATATCAGAGAATACACTTTCAAAAAAGGCTTTGGATTGATCGGGCAAAGCATCATTTATAAATTCATAAAATTTAAGATCAAAATCTTCTATAGGGACGTATGGAATCAAGTTTAGAAGAAATAATAAAAAAGGAAAAAGCGACAAAAAGAAGCTCCAAGAGATCGCACTTGCTCTGGCTGAGAATGTACCTTTTACGATTCCCAGGAAGTAAATTTCTAGCAAGTCGTATAATGATAAGCCATCAAGACCAGGTAAAATTACTTTCTTTAGTATTTTTACTACTGACTTAATTACAGGTATCTTATTTAATTTTTCTTCTAAGTTTGTAGCCATCTACACCGCTTTTAAACTAAGGTCTAGATTGTACACAGAATGTGTTAAGGCCCCACTGCTGATATAATCTACACCGCACTCTGCATATTTTCGAATGGTGTTTTCATTTATACCTCCACTAGATTCTGTTAAACACTTATTTCCAATCATCTCCACGGCTTTTCTGGTATCCTCATAAGTAAAGTTATCAATAAGGATGCGATATACGCCCTCAGATTTTAGAATCTCTTGGATCTCCTCCAGATCTCTAGCTTCGACAATAATCTTAAGATCGCGTTCATTCTCTTTCAAATAAGCTGTTGTCTTTTCGATAGCTTTGGTAATGCCTCCGGCAAAATCGATATGGTTATCTTTAAGCATAATCATATCATATAGCGCAAAACGATGATTTTCTCCACCGCCTATCTTTACCGCCCATTTTTCAAGCGCTCGGATACCTGGTGTTGTTTTCCGGGTATCTAACACTTTAGTGGTTGTACCCTCTAAGAGGTTTACAAAATGTTTTGTTTTAGTAGCGATAGCACTCATGCGTTGCATTGCATTAAGCACCAAACGTTCTGCTTTTAGTATAGACTGGGATTTACCCGAAACATAAAAAGCGATATCGCCATGAGTTACTTCTGTTCCATCCTCCAATAGTATCTCCATTTGCATTGTGGGATCAACATATTCAAATACTTTCTTTGCAAATTCAACACCAGCCAGTATACCTTCATCTTTAACTAATAACTTTGCTTTACCGATGGCTGATTCTGGTATACAAGCTAAGGAGCTATGATCGCCATCACCGACATCCTCTCTTATCGCATTTTTGATGATCATTTCAATTTCTTGGTCAAACTGAGCTTTGCTTATCATATTGAATAGTTATTTTTGCTAAAGTAAAAAAAGATGATCTAAATAAATATGAAAGATCAAGAAAGAAAAGCGCTATGCACATAAAACTCTTAGCTATAGGTAAAACTGATGATAACTCTTTACAATTACTCATCGACCAATATACCAAGCGGCTCGCTCACTATATAAAATTTGACTTAGAGGTCATTCCTGATCTGAAAAAAACCAAAAATCTATCAGAGGCTGAGCAAAAGGATAAAGAAGGTAAATTAATTTTGTCAAAAATTACCCATAGTGATGGCGTAGTGTTATTGGATGAACGAGGTAAACAATTTACGTCCGAAAAATTCGCTGATCTGCTACAAAAACATATGAATAGTGGTATTAAACAATTGGTTTTTATCATTGGAGGGCCCTATGGCTTTAGTGATGAACTATACCAAAGGGCGAACTCCAAAGTTTCCTTATCCCTGATGACGTTTTCGCATCAAATGATCAGACTGTTTTTTGTAGAACAATTATATCGCGGTTTTACCATATTACGTAATGAACCTTATCATCACAGATAATTATAATTTAATCTGTTGCAGATTATATTCATTTATGATCAGTTGTGGTATTTTTTCCACTCTAACTGGATAATAAGCAATCACATGCTCTTCTTCATCCCTGACTATGGTAAGTTCTGATTGTTTACTTAAATCATCAGTAAACATATTCCAGCTTTTTAAGCGATCTCCAAGCTGTAATCCTGCCTTCTTAACGGGTGAGTTCTCTTTTATATTGGTTACAATTTTGGTATCGCGTTCATACGCAAACCCTTTATCATAAATTTTTGCTTCAGTATTGTATTGCAGGTTAAAATCAGTAAACATTTTTGCTAAATTAGGTAACTGCCCTTCCTCAATGTGCTTGGTAAAAAAAGAAGTCATATCCTCATTGAGGTATTTATTGGCTGTAGTAATAAACAAACTAGCATTAAGCTTTTTCCCTTGTCGTGCTTCCGCTAAAAGATCTTTCATTACATTACTAAGACTATATACATTATCAGATTCCTTTTTAATTTTCAGGTCCAATAGAAAAGCAAACACAGCTCCTCTGTAATATGGTAATTTTTCATATCCCTTATTTGACCAAAAATTTTCGTAAGTAATCTCGCTATTTGGCTGCTCCGCAACGGGTGAAGTATATAAGTTCTTAAAAAGGGTGTTCATTTCATCTATAAAATAGCGTTCATCCTTCTGCATAATGGAGTTTTTAGCAATATTTTTATAGGTAAGATATTCGGTAAATCCTTCGCTAAACCAATATTGTGCTTCCTCTTTTTCATTTTTGATAGCAGCCCCAATCCAATTATGCATCAGCTCATGGTTAAATAAATATGCTAGTTGGTCTATGGAAGTTTCTGTATTATTAGAAACCGTTGTGGCAAAGGAATTCGTTAAACCAGTACCTCCAAAACTACTACCTTGCTCCATCGGAAAAGGGAGCATAGTGACCGTAAAATAGGGTTGCGAGTGATCCGCCCAAAAATTACGTTGCGCTTCCACAGTGTTTTTTAATACATCCATTACCTTTTGATCTTCAAAAAGCACCCACGCTCCTCTGGTCGCTAAAACCAACTCATTATCCTTAATTTTCTTTGTATAAATTCTAAAATCACCTCCTACAAAAATTGCCATATGAAATTTCTCTATAGCCAGGTTTTCTAGGTGCTGCTCTCGCTGTCCAGTTCCAAAACTATTGTGAATCACAAAATCATTAGGAAAATCTAACCATTGTATGGTTACCGATAAGGTATCTTTATCCTCTATTCGCTCAGGCACCATAAACAAATTGTGGGCAAACACGTGAAAGTACTTTTTATTAATTATCGGCCTATAACGCCCTGCATTGCTAATTTCACCTTCGGTGTCCTGCTTTACTGCATAAGAGAATTCTAGTTCCTCCAAGCCCGGTTGGTGTTTAATTTCAATATAACTGCTATCGGGTTGCACCGTTATTTCAGCATCTTTTGTCAACACCTTCATATCTTGTAGTACATCAAAGAGACTTTCTTCTCCCCAGGCATTATTTTGATAATTCATTCGTGTAATGCCCGAGTCACCTGCTTTTAATCGCATAGTGATGTGCAACAAAGGCTTACCGTCCCTTTCCATAGGGCGGACCGAATAAATCAGTTGATTCTTTTGTAAAGGTGTATCGGTATCATTTGTTTGACAATTATATAACATTAAGCAACAAAGGATAGCGACTAAAATAGTTTTGATTGATTTCATAATGTATTGATTTAATGATTGATGATTGTTTTAACTAAAAGAGTAGCTCAGAAATCCGTTTATTGAAATCGTCATTCTGCTATAGCAAAAGTCAATCCGACTCCTCTGACGCTCTGGATACTTATTTTTGGATCTGCCTTAAAATATTTACGAAGCCTGCTGATAAAGACATCCATACTTCTACCTGAAAAGAAATCATCGCTACCCCACAGCTGCTGTAACAAAACTTCTCTACGTATCATTGTATTTTTGTAGGATAGCAAATATTGGATAAGTGCTGTTTCTTTTTCAGTTAATCGTTGTACTTCATCATCTCGCTGTAATACTTGGTTTTTTATATCAAACTCAAACGATCCAATAGCCAACTTATCCACTTCGTTGTGGATGAGCGTGGTTTGTGTAGCTCTTTTGATTATATTTTGCAATTTGAGGACTAAAACATCCGCTTCAAATGGTTTTACGATATAATCATCCGCACCAAGTTTTAACCCTCTTATTTTATCTTCTTTTAGCTTCTTTGCGGTTAAAAAGATAAAGGGAACCTCTGGGTTAAGTTCGATAATTTTTTCCGCAAGAGTAAAGCCATCCATCTTGGGCATCATAACATCCAACACACAAATGGTGTAGCTGTTTTCAGCAAATAGCTGAAATGCCTCCTCACCATCCTTTGCCCAAGTAACTGCGAAATTATGTAACGCTAAATATTGTTTTAAAATACTTCCGAAATCAAAATCATCTTCTGCTAATAAAACTTGATGCTTCATAATTATCGTTTTGGTAAAGTGATGGTAAATGTTGTTCCTTCTGTTAATGTACTAGTTACTCCTAGTTCGCCCTGATGTGCTTTGATTACTTGCCAGGCATAATATAAACCGAGCCCCAGGCCTTTTACCTGGTGAATATTCCCTGTTTGAACGCGATAAAACTTATCAAATATACGTTCTTGTTCCTTTGGTGAAATTCCAAGCCCATTATCTGTAATCGATATGTGATAGTTTTGCTTATCTTCAATTACATTCACCGAAATTCTAACCACATCTTTTCCGTATTTCACCGCGTTTTCTAGGATATTGAGCAACACTGTGGTCATCAAAAAAGCATCAAAGCTTACCTTCATTTCTCGTTCTTCGGCAACCCATTCAATGGTAACACTATTCGCTTCATTTAGTAAGCTAAAATCTTCAATAATCGTTGTTATAAAAGGAACAAGACTTACTTCTTCATAATTTAGTTCTAGCTCTTCAGCACCAATTGTCTTTTGTAATACCTGGTCTACAATACGATGCAAGCGATTGCTTTGTCTATCGATAATTGCAATTGTATTTTCTAGGGCTTCTTGATGATGAAGAACCTCTTTGTTATGCAAACTTTTTGAGGCCACTTTTAACGTAGCAAGCGGCGTTTTCAACTCGTGCGTAATATTATTGATAAAATCATTGCGCATTGTTGCGATCTTCTTCTGGCGGAGTAAGGTGCTAAAAGAAATGTAAAATAATCCCACTACAAACACCAATAATACTATGGATATTGCAAATATGCCTATCATTTGAAGTAGCACTTCCTTTTCCCAATTCGTAAGGCTCACATAATCCCCAGTTATTATTTCCACATCAAGGCTTCCATCAATTCCCAATGCCTTTGCATCATTTTTGTCATATTTGGAAAACCATTTTCCGGTACTCAGCAACACTTTTTCTTTATTTGATTGATTGCTTCCCAGATAAAGATTAGTATTTGTTTTTGCACCACTATAGACTGTATCTACAGGGAGTTCATTATCATATAAAATAATATCCTGAATTTCTTTTTTATAACTAATCCGGTGGGTAATTTCTGATTCTTCAAATACTTCTTGTAATAGAGTTATGAATTGTGCATTAATACTATCTGTTTTTGTTTTTATGGCTTGGACGACTTCTTTTTTAGTATTTACAGTATTTTTATAAGTTGCAAGATTTTGGATGATGCTTAAGTACCAAGCTTCATTCAGCTGTTGTATTTCAGGAACATCATTGAGTGCATCTATGCTGCTTTTTAGATCATCGACAAATACCTGCTTCTTTAATTGATAGGTATTGTATAGTAAATACCCCTGTATAAGACATAATGCAATAAAGGAAACGATGGAAATACTGATTAAATATTTAATTCTATTTGTTTTCATACCTATTACATAATGCGGCAAGTACCTTAGTCATAATTACACAACTGTTCGTTTTTTGATATACCAAAAATAGGAACAAAAGCCTTGTAACCCTACTTATTACTTACCGTTAACCGTTCATTAACCTAGATTGTTAGCTTTAAAACCATAATTGGGCACCTACACGGGTTTATGTTAATACAAAAATTTACTGATTTAATGTGTACATTTGTTCGGCAAATAAGTTTCCTATATGATATCCTTTTTAAAATTAATCAGAATTGATAACCTATTACTATTGGTCCTGGCTCAATTTGTAATAAAATACGGGATGTTAGTACCTTTTCAAGTACCCTATGCTTATAATGGACTTGGATTCAGCATGTTGGTTGTAGCATCCGTTCTGTTATTGGCAAGTGGTACTTTAATCATTAGGATCTATAACAAAGAACTCACTCCATTTAAAATCTCCGAAAAGGTAGCTTTTCGCTTGTTTTTGCTTTTTAATAGCTTGGGGGTTGTCTTAGGTTTTTACCTATCCAATTTGGCAGAAAAACCAGGGTTTGTTGCCTTCTTTATTATCGCTTCGGTACTATTTTATATGTACGCAGTGTATCTAAAGGAAATTATAGTAGTCAAAAATATCACAATTGCCTTTTTAGGGGCGCTAGGTGTTTTAGGTATAGGTGTTTTTGAATTGGTTCCTATGATTATTCCTGCTACCCAGCAAACTATTATGGTATCCTTTTCGATTATTTTAGACTATGCTATTTTTGGTTTTCTACTGATTCTAGCTCACGAAATTAGTAAAGATTGTGTTCACCTGGACAGAGACCATAATCTTGGTATGAGAACCATACCCATCACTCTTGGTAAAGATAGAAGTCTTAAGATCATTGCCCTTATCGCACTTATTGCTATTGGGGCTGCTGTTTACTACATCTACAGCTATTTGTTTGCCAATAGTACAGCGGTTATTTTAGTATTAGCTACGGTTGTCGCTCCATTAATTTATCTGATCATTAAATGCTTTAATGCGGAGAAGGTGAAAGCATTTCGTTTTATGGCTGCTTTGGTAAAAATGATCATTTTAACCACTTTGCTAAACATCCTATTTTTTCAATTCATTATACTTTAATTATGACAAGGGATTTTTTTGCGGATTATGAAATTATTCTTGCCTCAGGATCTCCAAGGAGACAACAGTTTTTTAGAGACCTTGGTATACCAGTTACTGTAGATGTTCGAAAAGTAGATGAAGTTTTTCCTGAGCATTTAAACGGTGCAGCGATCACGGATTACCTGGCCAAATTAAAAAGTGAGGTTTTTTCGGACATACAACCCAACCAAATTGTAATTACCAGTGATACTATTGTATGGTTCCAGAAAAAAGCAATGAATAAACCGGGATCGCACCGAGAAGCAAAAGAGATGATCCAACGGTTATCTGGTCATACCCATCAGGTAATTACCTCTGTGTGCTTTACCACACATAATGACCAAAAGATTGTTAATTATACTACCGATGTAACCTTTAAGAATCTCAGTGAAGATGAAATTGACTATTATGTAAATAATTATCATCCTATGGATAAAGCTGGCGCCTACGGAATTCAGGAGTGGATAGGACTCATCGGAATCACCGAAATTAAAGGTAGTTATTTTAACGTGGTAGGATTACCAACACATCTTGTTTATGAAACGTTAAGAGCTATGGTTTCTTCCTAGCTTTATTGTACTTTGTTTATAAAGCTAAGAAAATTAGGTACCTTGTTCTCAACCTATATCATCAGGAGTAACAAAGGCACTTGTTTTACTAAAAACTTTTTATGCTATGAAACAAATTACATCGGTTGTCTTGACTATTTTTCTGATCAATAGCATCATAGGTTGCAACCCTTCTAATACAACATCAAATACTAATACGGATTCACAAGAGGTAAGTGTTGTAGAAAAGACTAAAGAATCCCCTTCACAAGCAAAAACATATCAACCTACATCGGCATTTAAGAAGTATTGGTATAGCGGTGCAGCAGAAATCACCTCCTATGATTTAAGACAAGCACGATATGGCGAAATTAGAGAAGGTAAAGCAGTGCTGATCTTTGTTACCGAAGATTTTTTACCCAAAGTACAGGTTAAAGCAAACCAAAGATCTGGCAATACGATACCTGTTTTGAAGCTCAATGCCACAAAAAACTTCAATACCGGAATTTATCCTTACAGTATCATGCAAAGCACCTTTTATCCCATACAAAACAATCAGCACGCCATAAAAGTGTCTAGCAGTATTCAGGAATGGTGCGGGCAGGTTTATGCCCAACTCAATACTAGAGATCAATTTGAAGTTACTTCGCATTCTTACTTTGAGGGAGAGGCAGATCAAAAATTTAGTCTGGATACCAACGTTTTAGAAAATGAACTTTGGACCAAAATAAGAATAGCCCCAAATAGTTTACCAGAAGGCACACTACAAGTGATCCCTTCACTGGCCTATACTAGATTAAAACACAAACAAATTAAAGCATATGAGGCAACGGCTACCATAACCCGAAAAGACAGTGTAAGCATATACACCTTAGATTATCCAGAATTAAAAAGAACACTAGCCATATCCTATAGCACTCAATTTCCACACACCATAGAGGGTTGGACAGAAACTATCATTAGCGGTTTTGGTAATAATGCTACAACCTTGACCTCTACTGCAACGAAGCTTAAACGCATTAAAAGTCCGTATTGGACAAAAAATAGTAACAAAGACGAATATTTACGAAACGAATTAGAACTACAATAAAATAAAACTCAGATGAAAAAATTATCGGAAGACGAAATACAAAATAAATTAAAAGATCATAGTGGTTGGCATTATGAAAACAATGCCATACACACCTCTTTTGAATTCAATGATTTTAAAGATGCCTTTTCCGTAATGAGTCGAATTGCTTTTGAAGCCGAGGCAGCACAGCATCACCCAGATTGGACCAATGTGTACAATAAATTACACATCACGCTATCCACACACGATGCTGATGGAGTAACAGAAAAGGATCTTGCATTGGCAGCCATCATTGATAACATTATAGAAGGAGATTAAAACAGTTATGGCGTTGCCAGGATCTCGATAATTATCGAGATCCTGGCCGGGCTATACGCTACAATGCCGATCACAGCCTTAGGCTGCTCCGGGATTTTCACTACTATCCCTAACGCAGTGAGAAGTTTTATACCCAAGCACAAAACATTTGTTCTTCATTGGGTTTCTCTTTATGTTTGTACTTATTAAAAATCAAGCTTTATATTATGGGAAGAGCTTTTGAATTTAGAAAAGCAAGAAAAATGAAACGTTGGTCTGCGATGGCCAAAGCATTTACCAGAATTGGTAAAGATATCGTTATGGCGGTTAAAGAAGGAGGACCAGATCCCGATTCTAATTCTAAACTGAGAGCTGTTATCCAAAATGCTAAGGCAGTTAATATGCCGAAGGATAATATTGAAAGAGCTATAAAAAGAGCTTCCGATAAATCACTGGGTGATTATAAAGAAGTTCTTTTTGAAGGTTATGCACCCCACGGTATAGCGATCTTAGTAGAAACCGCTACGGATAACAATAATCGAACAGTGGCAAACATCCGTTCTTATTTTAATAAATGTGATGGTAACCTGGGTACCTCTGGTTCTGTAGAATTTATGTTTGATCATACATGCAATTTTAGGATCAATGCTGAAGGTATCGATCCCGAAGAACTAGAATTGGAGTTTATTGACTTTGGTGCCGAAGAAGTGTTCCTTGATGATGATGGTATATTAATATATGCGCCCTTTGAAAGTTTTGGTGCGATCCAAAAAGAATTAGAAGAGCGCAATATCGAAATACTTTCTTCAGGATTTGAGCGTATCCCACAAGTAACCAAAAAATTAACCCCAGAGGAAGCTGCCGATGTTGAAAAGTTACTAGAAAAAATTGAAGAAGATGATGATGTACAAAACGTATATCACACCATGGAAGAAAGTTCTTCGGACGAAGAGGAATAACAATCATAAAATAGTATAAACAAAAACACCCGAAAATAAGACTCTCGGGTGTTTTTGTTTTTATTGTCAATTCTTATTCTAAATCAGGATCAAAACTATTTGCTGGTACTTTACCTTTCACTCCTTTGTAATAGGCATACATAAACTTCATATCAGCTTCTTGATCATCCGTTGGATAAAATGGATCCGAGATTTTACAACATTTGTTACCAAAATCAAAGGCTACCATCACTATAGGTACTTGTGCCGCCTTAGCAATATGATAAAATCCTGTTTTCCACTCTGTAACTTTTTTTCTAGTCCCTTCAGGAGCAAGTGCCAAACGTAGCACCTCTTTATCCTCAAATAATTGTGCAATAGCGTCGACTTTATTTTGTCCAGGGGTTCTATCCAACGGGATTCCTCCTACCTTTTTAAAATACCAACCAAAAGGCCATTTAAAAAGCTCCTTTTTTCCTAAAAAACTTATTTTTAAATCAATAATCTGCCGTATTAAAATCCCAATAGTAAAATCGTGCCAACTGGTATGAGGCACTACAATTACTACGCACTTTTTGGTGGTTGCTGGATCAAAATGACCTATAATCTTCCACCCTAAAATCTTGTGAAATATAAATGAGGAAAGCCATTTCATTACATCATATTTTTTTTAGTTTAAAGAGACAAATATAACTCTCTTAACACCTGCTCATTAACCTTATCTCTCCACTGTTTACCCAATGCATTTTCCCATAGCGGTTCTAAACTTAATGCTACGGATATCATAGTGTTCAATTGTTCATCGGTTAGGTTTGCACATAATCCTTGTGGCAGCTCAATGTTGTGTTTGGCCTTCATTTCCTTAAACAAACGCACGCCTTCAGGATAATACTTCCCTAACTTATCAAAAACAATACAGTTTCCAATACCGTGTTTAGTACCCAAAACATAAGCTAATCCATAACTCATCGCATGGGCTACGCCAACCTGACTGTACGCAATACTCATACCTCCGTGCCACGAAGCCATCATCAATTTAGCATCAGCTTCTTCTTTTGGTAAGGTATCCGATAAGAAAATCTCTTTGCATAGATCCAAGGCCTTTTCACCATAACTTTGACTAAAGGCGTTTAAATACGTTCCATTTAAAGACTCTATACAATGAATATAACAATCCATACCCGTATAAAACCACTGATCCTTAGGTACATCTTTGATGAGTTGAGGATCCAATATCACCTGGTCAAAGGGTGTATAGTCTGAATTGATTCCTAATTTGCGTTCCGGTCCGGTCAATACTGTAGTTCTTGACACTTCGGCCCCTGTTCCAGAAATTGTTGGAATACCTACGTGGTACAAGGCTTTATTGGGCACTAAATCCCAGCCTTGATAATCCGAAGCACTGCCTGGATTTTTTAACATAATCGCTACAGCCTTAGCTAAGTCCAAAACTGAACCACCTCCAATACCAATAACTCCACTGGGTGCAAATTTATATTCCTTTTTTATTTGAGCTACAATAGCATCTACTTGTGCTGTTTTGGGCTCTTCTTCCGTGGACACATAAACTACCGTATCCTGCTGCTGTAGTGGCAATCGATCCTCAATAAGCTGCTTTTGTGTCTTAAAAACACTATCTATTAAATAGATAAATGGTGCGGTTTCTTTGCGCTGCCCTCCAATAATTTCATCGATTTGATCAAATGATCCTGCACCAAATACTACTCTAGGTACCATAGGAAAATTCTTATGCTGTGTAGTAGTTTTTTTGGTTTCGATAACTGCTCCTTCTTGTATCAAAAGATTTTCTTTGTTAATTAAACGAATTGCTTTTTCTAAATCTTCTGGGGTATCGATTTCTACACCTTCGTGGTGCGTTTCCACCATTTTAATATTCTTACCATACTCCAAGTATCGGATACACTCAATTTTTTCTGAGGCCTCTAACGATCGCATCGGTAAATGATAAAAATCTAAAATAGCTTGTTTTCTAAACGCATAAATTCCTTTATGCTTATAATATACGTGATTTATTTCTTTATCCCTAGGAAAAGGTATGGGAGAGCGCGAAAAATAGAGTGCATAATTATCCTTGTCTACAATAACTTTAACACTATTAGGATTCACAATCTCATCCCAATCACTCATTGGTGTCATTAAACTGGCCAAATCAATCCTATCCGCATCTTCTTCTTCAAAAACTGCTAATACTTTTTCGAGACTTTCTTTCTCTGTAAACGGTTCATCCCCCTGTACATTGACCACTATGTCTATATCCATATGCTCCACAGCCTCGGCAATTCGATCGCTGCCACAAGAATGTTCTTTAACACTCATTATGGCTTTACCTCCTTGAGCTACAATTTCATCATAGATGATCTCACTATCGGTTACGACAAATGTTTCATCAAACAAACCTGTATTAGTGGCTGCTTCATAGGTTCTTACAATGACCGATTTTCCGCCCAGGTTCTGCATTAATTTACCAGGAAAACGAGAGGCGGCATATCGTGCCGGAATCATGGCTATAGTTCTAAGCTTTTTTCTACTCAAGATGTATTACAATTTTTAGTGCCGCAAAATAGGCTTTTTATGATGATTTTTTAATTGATCTGCTAAACAGTTTTCGATAAATTTTTCTTAGTACCAAAAATAAAACGATAACTAAGCAAAGTGCTAGTAAAGGCAAGAATACCGAAACTAATGACAAGGTAGTTGCAATGCCTGTTTCAGCTGTAGCTACTAAATTGTTGGCAATACCTCCAGTAGTTGCGGTAGAAGAAAGTCGGGTAGCTCCCATGGCACTTTTCACAGTTGCTGCTGTTCCTCCACCGGCAATAATTGCCAAGCCCCAGGTGATCACCGGATTCAATTCAGTTACCGTAGATACCATAATTGCGGTTCCTGCAATAGTGGCTAAAGGAATAGCAATCGTATCCAAGGCATTATCAAACCAAGGAATGTAATAGGCTAATATCTCTACAAGTGTGGCAATAGCAAATATCCAAATGGCTAAAGAGGAGCCAATCCACTGCCAACTATCATTTAACGGTAAGATATCGTAATAGCCAGCTATACTCAATGCTAGTAATGGTAAGAACACCCTAAATCCAGCAGAAGCAGCTAATCCTATACCTAGACAAATACTAATAACAATTTCTTGCATAGTTAAATATACTAGTTTTCTACAAAAAAATCATTTTTAAACCCGATCAGGTATAATTTCTTTCGTGCTCTGGTGATTGCTGTGTATAGCCATCGTAGGTAATCTCTAGAAATACCATCTGGTAAATACGGCTGTTCTACAAAAACGGTATCCCATTGCCCCCCCTGAGATTTATGACAGGTTATGGCATACGAAAACTTTACTTGTAGCGCATTAAAGAATTTATTGTTCTTTACCCCTAAAAACTTTTTATAATTTGAGCGTTCGGAGGCATAATCCTTTTGTACCTCTTGATATAACTTATTGGATTCTTCATAACTTAAAGAAGGCGTCTCCGAAGTCAGTGTGTCTAAAAGCAATACCGTTTCAAAAGGTTTTTGATCTGGGTAATCGACCATGACTACTTTTACTTCTGCAAATTTAAAACCATACAATTCTTTGACTGCAAAGATCTCTAATACCTTTATAATGTCTCCATTGGCGATAAAGCCAGCTTCACTCTTATTATCCAACCAAAAATAATTATTCTTTACGACCATCAAATGGTCACCGGCAGACAATTCTTCTTCTTGAAAAAGAATTCGAGATCGTATTTGCTGATTATAAATATTGGCGCGCTTATTAGATCGCAATATAATAACAGACTCTTCGTGACCCTGTGTATGGTAGGCGTCGTTAATTGCGTCCATAATTTCGTGTCCATCCACCAAACGGACAACATCAGTAAAAGAGCTAATATTGAATTTGAAATCATCATATATTTGATCATTTAACAGCTCTCTTAATTCTGTGGCATTCATCAATATACCACTATCTTCTGCCTGGCGCACTACTTCATCCAACTCTATTTCATCTACGGTTTTATTAAAACCTAATGCAAGCTTATCCGCGTCTAAGGCCGGACTAACTTCTAGTTTTACCGGAGGTAACTGTGCCGTATCTCCGATAAATAATAATTTGCAGTTATAACCAGAATAGACATACATCATTAAATCATCTAACAATGACCCATTTTCAAAGAGTTTGCTTTCTGTTGGTGCATCTGGTATCATTGAAGCTTCATCAACGATAAATATTGTGTTACGATTTTTATTTTGCTTGAGTTGAAACGCTACTCCACCTGATTTATCCTTCTTAGGGTAATAAATATTCTTATGTATGGTTTGTGCGTGCCGACCAGCATAACTACTAATTACTTTGGCAGCCCTACCGGTAGGTGCTAATAAAATAGATTTCAACTGCACCTTCCTCAGGTTGTTCACCAAGGTACCGATCAAGGTTGTTTTACCTGTACCTGCATATCCTTTGAGTAAAAAAAGTGTATCTTTAGTATCCGATAATAAAAAATGAGATAACTTCTGCAGTACCAAATCCTGCTTTAGTGTAGGTTCAAACGGAAATTCTTTTTTGAGTAATTGATAAAATTCCGTTTCCTTCATAGACTTTAACATTTTAATAATAGTGCCTCAAAAATAAGGGTTCTATACTCTTTTTACCAGTCATTATCGTTTTAATTGAATCTAAGAGGCCACTTTTTTAGTGATAAACTTTTACGATTCAAAAAAAATTGTAGATTTGCGTATACACTAATGTAAAAAAGCTAAAATATAAAATGAGAATCGTTGTTCAATTAGTTCTTTGGGTTGTTATCATTTTTTTAGGGTACCTTGTATTTAATTCTGTAATGGGCCCTGTACGATTTAATAAAGTAAAAAAAGCTAGATACGCTAAAGCAATCGAAAGCCTTAAAGATATCAGACAGGCACAATTGGCTCACCGTACCGTTACAGGTTCTTTTGAAAAAGATCCTCAAAAATTAATCGCCTTTCTTGATACCGCAAAATTTACGCTAACCCAGAGAAGAGATTCAAGTTTTATGTCTTACAATAAGATCTTAAAAATTGACGAACCAAAGGATACAGTGGTTATCGACACCCTTGGATACGCTTCGGTAAAAGATTCCTTATTTAAAGGTACAGACCGCTACAAGAATATGATGGAGATCCCAGTTAAAGGCGTAGACAAGAAATTTGAAATGAATGCTGGGTTTATTTTAAAGAATGATTTACGTATCGCGGTTTTTGAAGCTAGAGTTTCTAAAGACGTATTACTATTCGATCAGGATAAAGATCTCCTAGCTCAAGAGAAAGAAGTAGTTTCTGTAGATGGAGTAAACGGAGAATATTTATCTGTAGGCTCTATGACAGAAGTAAATACATCAGGTAACTGGCCAAAATCTTATGGTTCTAACGACCAATAATACAGCACCAAAAATCTTACATAAATTGTCCATTCAGGTAAGCCTGAGTGGACTTTCTTTTTGTACCCAAAATAAAGATGGTGAAATAGTTGCCTATCACCACGACAACTTTGGTATCCAATTATCACCAGACCAATTACTGGAAAAGGTGGAGAAGGAATTAGATCAAAATCCAGATTTAGCTTTTGATTTTGAAGCTGTAGAAGTAATACACCAAAATGAATTGTATACTTTAGTTCCAAGCCCACTATTTGATGAAACCCAAGCCAAGGATTATTTGCAATACAGCATAAAACTGCTCGAAACTGACTTTGTCGCTGTAGATACTTTAGAGCAAATGGAGGTCAATTGCGTGTATGTACCTTATACGAATATCAATAACTTCTTTTTTGAACGCTTTGGATCTTTTACCTACCACCATGCACAATCTGTGTTTTTAAAGCATATCGGGTCGTATCACAAAAATACAGTTGAGAAAACCATTTATGCCAATCTACACGAAAAGAGTGTTGATCTCGTGGCAATGGAGCGAAATAAATTACTCTTGGCGAATAGCTTTACTTGTGAAACCACAGAAGATTTTATTTACTATCTACTGTTTACAGCAGAACAATTGCAGTTTAATCCAGAAGAATTTACGCTAACACTGCTTGGGAATATAGAAAAAGATGATCCCTATTATGCCATTGCCTATACGTATATCCGTAACGTAAGCTTAGGCGGGTTACTCCCTGCACCCACTATACTTGCGCCAGCATCTGACTTTGTGCAACATAAATACTTTACCTTACTCAGTTAAAACTAAACCATGCGTATTATATCCGGAAAACATAAAGGAAAAAGAATACAAGCGCCTAATAAGCTACCCGTTAGACCTACTACAGATATGGCGAAAGAAGCGCTTTTCAATATCCTGAATAATCAATATTACTTTAGTGAGGTAACCGTATTAGATCTATTTTGTGGTATTGGTAGTATCAGTTTGGAGTTTGCCTCAAGAGGCACAACAACTATCACTGCAGTAGATGCACATTATGGATGTGTGGGCTTTGTTAAAAATACAGCTAAAGAACTAGAGGCACCGATTGAAACTATAAAAAGTGATGTCTACAGCTATTTAGAAAAAGCAGCGGGTAAGTATGATATCATTTTTGCCGACCCCCCTTATGACTTTAGTGAAGCAGAATTTTTAAGAATTGCAACCTTGGTTTTTGAACATAAACTTTTAAGTGACGATGGTGTATTAATTATTGAACACGCTAAGCACACTTCACTCGAAGCTGGGATCAACTATGCACATTCCCGTAAATACGGAAGCTCTGTGTTCAGTTTTTTCAATCATAACACGGTTAATGAAACCGAAGAATAACAGTGGTATGGTTAGCGAACGCTATAAAAACACCATTCATTTTGTCATCACCGAGGTCTTGATCGAAAACTCATCGATAGACTTTAAATTACTCAAAGATTGTATTTTGTCTGAGGTATCATCTACGATATCTTCATAGAAAGCTAGCGTTTTAGCATCAAAACCTGGGGTATGTTCTGCTGTGATTTTAAAGATATCCATTTGATACAAAAAACTATTTAAGATATGATGGCTTGAGCAAAGCATTGCTTTGTAAATATTGCGTTTTGCTTTTTCAAGCTGTGATTCCCTGCTGTTTCTGTAATAATCAATACTAACAAAAAGTACAACGATCCCAAGTAAAACAATCAATTCTAAGATCGATTTTTCGAGACTTGCAAAAAAATTGAGTACGTAAGTAAAAATGTTGATTTCTAGAAAATTGTTGATTAGGTAGATCGATATAGCCAGTACCGATCCCACAATAGTAAGCCTATACCTATTCATGGAAGGTGGAGTTTTGAGTGAGGTAATTAGTGACGATGTGTGAAAATCTTCTCATTACGATTGTGCAACTATTTGGTTAAAAAATTGCCATTACGTTAAGGTTCAGGATAAATATACATAAAATTATCTTAAAATTAAGATTTACTAGTAATTTAATAAGAATAAACTATAAAATACCCCTATCGTTATTATTGTTTTACCGCATTATCGGTTTATCCATCTGCTACAAATGCTAAACAAAAAACCACGACACACCGATACCCCTATCCTTGTTGCCGTGGCTTTATTAACATACATAAGTCTAGCGATGTTATTTTGGCATTAGTGCTATACTTATACTCTTATGTGTCTGGAAAGGTTATAATGTTACTCTATAAATTGATATTTTTTAAAATTTGAAGCGTACTATCCTGAAGCATCATAACAAAAAATCAGGTCGCGGTCCATTACCCCAAATATTCCACGACCTATACGATTTTTTGTAACACACAAACTTAAACTTTAGCAGCATTAGCGCCACTATCCACTTATATGTGTCAGTAACCCCAAAATTGTTACTATGGTTCTTAAAACTTTAACAATAAGTATTCCAAAAATGGATTACGGTAAAGAAAATAAATAAAAAATAAGCGATCTTAAGCTACTTCATGACCCAGAGAGGCCTCGTATATTTTAAACCAGTCTTGATCCGTCAGTGTCGTACGGCTTACTTCAGTGGTATCCTTTATTCTATTCATTTTTGTGGAACCAACCACAGGGATGATATTTGATGGATGTTTTAGGATCCAGGCTAATAGGATTTGATCCATACCTAAACTATAGGTATTAGCTAATTCGTTTAGCACTTTTTTGATGCGTTGAATTCGCTCCGAAGGTTTACTATTAAAAAATTGCCCACCGGCAAGTGTAGAATATGCCATTGGTGCTATACCCTTTTGCATACATTGATCTAAAGTGCCATCAATAAATGGATCTAGTTGTACCGGAGATACTTCTATTTGGTTAGTGCAGAGCATAACATAGGAGTCTAAAAGTTCAAATTGAGAAGTTGTAAAGTTAGAAACACCAAAGTGTATCACCTTACCACTATCCTTTAACGCAGTAAATGCTTCGGCAATTTCTTCGGGCCGCATTAATGGTGATGGCCGATGTAGTAATAAAAGATCAATATAGTCTGTCTGCAAATTAGTTAATGACCGATCTACGGACTTCAAAATATGATCTTTACTCGTATTATATGACTTTAATTGATGTGCCGGTCTATTTGGAGTAACCAATTGTATGCCACATTTGGTGATGAGCTGCATTGCGGTTCGCTGTGATGATCTGTTCTTAATCGCTTTACCAAATAACGCTTCGGTTGTATAATGTCCATAGATATCAGCGTGATCGAAAGTAGTAACTCCAATTTCCAAACAATTATCGATTAGCTGGGCCGTTTTATTTACCGATAGTTGAGCACCCCATTCACCCCAGTTCATACAACCCGCAACAATACCTGATACCTTTAGTCCATTGTTAGAAAGCTTTTGTGGAGTCATCTTTATCTATCTATTTAACGTATTATAGCCTTATAAATCACACGTTGTATTTCCGACCGTATATCGTTGCTAATTAATTTGCGATTGGCTGCATCCGGATAGGTTCTATTACTTAAAAACACATAGATCAACTGCTCTTCAGGATCTGCCCAAGTGAATGTACCCGTAAATCCACTGTGACCAAAACTCGTCATCGATATGCAACCACAAGTTGGGCCTACATCACCTAATTGAGGTTTGTCAAAACCTATTCCTCTTCGCACATCATCATCACAATAGTAGCAGGTATTGAACTCATCCAAAGTATTACCACTCAAGTACTTTTTACCTCCGTAGTATCCCTTATTTAGATACATCTGCATAATTTTGGCGACATCATTGGCATTGGCAAAAAGCCCTGCATGGCCTCCTATACCACCAAACATGGCTGCACCTTGATCGTGCACATATCCATGTACTACTTGCTTGCGAAATATTTGATCATCCTCTGTAGGCACAATTCGATCCTTATCAAACTTTTTTAAGGGCAGAAATCCCATATTACTTGCCCCTAATGGATTATAAAAGTGTTGTTGTGTAAGATTGTCTAAATTATTTTCGTAATGCTTTTCAATATAAGCTTTCAATAAATAATACGGTAAATCACTATAGCGATAACTCAAACGGTCTCGTAGCTCGCTCTCCTTAATCTGTAACATTAAAGAGTCTCTCATATCCGATCTCAAATACAATTGATCCGTGACTTCAATATTAAACTCTTCTGATTTCTTTTTGCGATAATATTTCGGGCTTGGAGCAGTGGTTACCGAATCTAACGTATGTAAATAGAAAGGTATCCATGCCTTAAGCCTTGCGTAGTGAGACAACATATCCTTAATATTGATATTTTCCTTATTAGAGCCTTTAAAATCAGGTAGCATATCCCCTATTTTACTGTCTAAGGACACCAAACCTTGATCTCTCAACTCCATCAACAACGGAAGGGTGGCTAAAATTTTAGTCAACGATGCTAAGTCATAGATATCTGTTAATTTTACTTTTCGCTGTTTTTTATAGGTATGATAACCATAATTTTTATGATAAATCACCTTTCCTTTTCGAGCAATTAAAAGTTGCACGCCAGGTGTCATGTCCTCTGCTAAAGCTACATTGACAATGGAATCGACCTGTTGTAACTTATAAGAGTTGATACCGACCTGCTCTGGTAATCCGTAGGATAGTCTTTTTAGGGATCGTGTTTCATACCCTGATCCTACTGGATACTCTTCTCCCAAACTAACCGGTAATTCTCCTTTTGCTTCAATAGCTCCAAATAATAATTGAGCCGCTTTTTGCTGAGCAACTTCACTATTTTGATACGCCATTAGTATCCCTTCAAAATTAGTTGTCGATTTTAGATCGAGCATTGCATAGGGCCTACTAAATACCGAAAGTATTGTTGGGTTTAAGCGCGCTATTTCATACAACCATACTAATTCTTTATCCTTAAATTCATAAGCTGCCCAAGGGCTTTTATTGGATTTATGATACCCTATGATTACATAATTGTATTGTTTTAATTGCTCTAAGATGTCGCTCAGTTTATCTCCTTTAATCCAATCTACCTGTGCATACAAGTTTAACTGATCAAAAAATGGTTGTCCATCATCATCGCCAAGGCTTACATAGGCTATTTTCTTTAGGTCCAGATTTTTTACCGGAAGAATTGCTCGATCATTTTTAATTAGGGTCAAAGAATGCTCCACAAGCTCTTCGTGCAACACGTCATCCTGTATACTATTCAAGTCCTGATGTAAATATGCTAAATCCACCGGTTTATACTGATGCAGGCCCACTTTATATTTTGCATATAAAATCTTTTTAACGGAATGACTTAAACGTTGCTCAGTGATCTTACCCGATTCGTACGCCTCCATAATTTTTTGTGCAGCTAAGGGCACATTTTCTGAAATGAGTAATACGTCATTACCCGCTAAAAAAGCCGCTAAATCAATATCCCCGGGTTCTTTAAAATTAGAAGCTCCCTTCATATTAAGAGCATCAGTAAAAATTAACCCATTAAAGTTCAAGCTATCCTTAAGAATAGTTGTCACTATATTTTTTGAAATCGATGAAGGATACCCAGATCTAGACTCTAAACTTGGGATATTAAGGTGTGCTACCATAACACTAGACAAACCTTCTTTGATCAACTTCTTATACGGATAGAGCTCTACACTATCTATTCTGGCAGCCTCAAAGTCCACAGTAGGTAAGGTTTTATGAGAATCGCTATCGGTATCCCCGTGACCAGGAAAGTGTTTTGCGTTAGCCAATACGCCTTCGGATTGCAACCCTTTCATAAAAGCCAATGCTTTTTGGGTTACATTTTCTTTGTCCTCACCAAAGGATCGATTTCCTATAATCGGGTTTTTAGGGTTGGTATTGATATCCACCACCGGAGCAAAATTGAAATGTACTCCTAGTCGTTTACAGTGCTTAGCGATTTGCTTACCAGTTCTTTCGATCAGCCAATTATCTTTTATCGCTCCCAATGTCATATTCCAAGGGAAAGCATAGGTGGAGTCTAAACGCATTGCTAACCCCCACTCTGCATCCATACCCACCAAAAGTGGAACTTTCGCTAATTCTTGAAATTCATTATTGATTTTAGCCTGGCGATAAGGCCCTCCTTTAGAAAATATAATACCTCCAATATGGTTTTCTTTGATCTGTTTCTTGATTTTGTTAAGTTCAGCGGTGCTCCAAGACGAATAGGCATCAACCATAAATAGCTGACCTACCTTCTCTGCCAAGGACATCTGATTATAGATGCTATCGACCCACTTTTTCTGCGCATTAAAATTTTTGACCACCAACGGATTAGCCTCTTGACAGAACGCGCTTACAGAAACAACTAAAAAAAGGATTAAGGTTAACTTCCTAGGACTATACTTCACAAAAGATTACTTTAAAAATCGACTGTGCCAACTTTCTTTAGCAGGCACCTCCCAGCTAGATTTATACTCTGCCAGATTAGTTACTAAATTATTAAAAACAATGGTATTGGGGGAAACCGAACGGTTTTTTGCCATTTTTTTGAATTCAACAAGGGGTTTATATGCTACAAACTCACCTTGCTTAAAAGAAACATTCATTTTATCCATCAAATCTACGTTGTATTCTTTCTCTAATTGCTGAATAAAATGTACTGAGGCATCTATTGAACAACCAGTTGCCTGATTGAGTTGTTGATCCAAAGCTAAAATTATAAACCGCTTATAACGAATATCATACCCCGATCTTAGTGCAGCCCCGTGTGCTGTCCATTGGGTGATAAATGCATCTAATTTTGTCTTAATTTCTGCTATCTCGTCTTCAGTAAAAGACCTATTTGCCTGATAAATCCAAACTCTGGCATTATCCGGCAAAGTATTAAACGCTACTAACATGACAATTTTTTTGCTAATGTAAAAAACAATAGTACGTATGATGAAAAAAAAGAGTTAATATGAAGCGCATACCAACTCTTTTTTTATAAACTCCAGTTCTACCGGTTTATAGATCTTTGGCATTGGCTATTAGTTCTGCCACATCTAACACCTCTATACTGTCTTCTTTTTCCTTATTCTTAACGCCATCTGTCATCATAGTGTTGCAAAAAGGACAACCTGCTGCAATAATATCTGGCTTAGTTTCTAGGGCTTGTTCGGTTCTTTCGATATTGACATCTTTATTACCAGGTTCTGGTTCTTTGAACATTTGTGCTCCTCCTGCTCCACAACAAAGTCCCTTCTTTTTGCAGTTTTTCATCTCTACCAATTCTGCTTCAAGCTTTCGCAACAAATCTCTTGGGGCTTCATATACATTATTGGCACGGCCTAAATAGCAAGGATCGTGAAAGGTAATTCTTTTGCCTTTGAACTTGCCGCCTTCTACTTTTAAGCGGCCTTCCTCTAATAACGACTTAAGGAATTGCGTGTGATGCATTACCTGGTAGTCACCACCTAAGGATGGGTATTCATTTTTGATTGTATTGAAGCAATGTGGACAAGCTGTTACCACTTTCTTTACCTCATACGCATTCATCACCTCAATATTAGTTACTGCCTGCATCTGAAATAAAAACTCATTCCCTGCGCGCTTTGCAGGATCTCCTGTACAACTTTCTTCAGTACCTAAAACAGCAAAGTCAACATTAGCGTTATGCAACAGTTTTACGAAAGCTTTAGTTATTTTTTTGGCTCTATCATCGAAACTACCTGCACATCCAACCCAAAATAAAACTTCAGGTTGTTTACCTTCAGCCATATATTCTGCCATAGTAGGCACTTTTATTGCTTCACTCATATTATAAGACTATTGTATTATTAAATCTAGTTTTCTAAAAATTTTAATCGTGTTTACCATCATCAAACACTTCTATCGTTACTACACGCTCCACTAGGTCTGTAAACTTACCGGAGTATCGGGTAGCTTTCACTAAGTGATTATCAATCCAATGATAATTCCCTCCCCTAGGCTTGCCCATTAAAATACTATGATACTTAAACCCATGCTTTTGTAACCAGTTTTCGGTTACTTCTCGGTGATCTTCAGTGCGTGACGTAAAAAAACAAATGATATGTCCTTCTTCGTACCAATTATTGATAGTATTTAAAGCATCAGGAAAAGGCTCACAGGTTTCCATTCGCTCTGGCTCTTCATTAGGAACGTCTTCAGTAATCGTTCCATCAATATCAATCAGATAATTTTTAATTCCTTCGGGTAAAACAGGACTAATATGCTCTCCTGCTTCAACCTTATCGTGTAATAATTTTTCTACTTCTTCCTTCTTCATAGTATTCAAGTTCTAAATTTCTTTTTGGTTTAAAGGTTAATAAAAGTGATGTAGATTGCTATTCTTTGCTCCAGTTCAATCGATCCATTTGGTTAAATGGCCAAGGAGCACCATTGTTTTCTACATTAGACATCATATTATTTAAATCTGATGGCGCTGCACTTTGTTCCATTACTAAATAGCGTCTCATATCCATAATAATAGAAAGTGGATTAATACTTACCGGACAAGCTTCTACACAAGCATTACAACTGGTACAGGCCCATAATTCTTCTGCTGTGATATAATCATTAAGCAACTGCTTGCCATCATCAACAAAGCTACCGTTCTTGTCTATATTTTTACCCACTTCTTCCATACGGTCCCGGGTATCCATCATGATCTTACGTGGGGATAATTTCTTTCCGGTTTGGTTTGCCGGACATTCACTAGTACAACGTCCGCATTCTGTACAAGTATATGCATTTAACAATTGTACCCAATTAAGATCTGCTACATCAGATGCACCAAATTTTTCTGGTTCAGCCTCTTCTTCTCCCTCTGGAGCTGCAGCAAATGGGTCAGCACTTGGATCCATCATTAACTTTACCTCATTAGTAACGGCCTCTAAATTATCAAACTGTCCTTGTGGTTTAAGATTGGCATAATAGGTATTAGGAAATGCCAATAATATATGTAAATGCTTAGAGAAATACAGGTAGTTTAGAAAAATTAAAATCCCTAAGATATGTAACCACCAAGCTGCTCTTTCGATCATAAACACGGTTCCTTGTGACATTCCATCAAAAATTGGTGTAATGAACTGGCTCACCGGATAGGCACCTGCTTTTATATAATGGTCCGCTCCTAGTTCTTGTAACTGCAAATCTGCTGCATTCATCGTAAGGAATAATCCCATTAATACGACCTCAAAATATAGAATAATATTACCATCATTTTTTGGCCATCCTTTTAAGGATTTAAATCGAGCTATATTTAAAATATTTCTTCGAGCCCAAAATACGATAACACTTACTAATACTAATAGCGCTAATATTTCAAACGAACCAATTAAGAAGTCATAGAATCCTCCTAAAAATGCAAAAATCCTGTGTGTTCCAAAAATACCGTCGATGATGATCTCTAACACTTCGATGTTGATGATGATAAAACCTACATAAACTATGACGTGTAAAAATCCAGCAATTGGTCTTTTTACCATCTTGGATTGTCCTAATGCAATCCTGGCCATATGCTTAAATCGCTCTGATTTATTATCAGATCTATCCACATCTTTACCCAGACGTATGTTTCTGATTAATTTTCTTACGTTTTTAGTAAAATATCCAATCCCTAATACAAGGGCTATAACAAATAGTATATTTGGTATGTATTGCATGAGTATAGTTAGTTAATTGTATCTTCTTCTTTAGGTGGCTGATATTCTTTATTCTTTTTTCCAAACACTGAAAAATGAACATATCGTTTAGGATTCAACCTCATATCCTGTAATAGCAGCTCTAGTTCTTTACTTGTTTGAGATAAATTATCATAAAGTTTCTCGTCTTTTAAGAGTTTACCGGCGGTTCCCTTACCGGATTCTAGATTAGTTGAGATTTGTTTAAAGCTTTTTAGAACCTCTCCAAGGTCTTCACTAATTTTATTGATATTTACTTTAGCTAAAGTATCTCCAAACTGGTTTAGTTTGCCTGATACTTCATTAAAATTTGTAAATGTTTTATTCAGGTTGGTTTCGTTATTTGCTAATATTCTATTTAGTTTATTGGAGATGCCTTTAAAATCGTTTACAGCAACACTCAAGTCCTCGAAAATCTTATTCACATTTTTTCGGTTATTGGTTGATCCTAACGTCTTAAAGATGGTATCCGCATCAGTAATAGCAGCTTCAAGCTTCTCTTGTAATGGGGTAAGACGATCATTTACCAATTCCAGAAGCCCTTCTTCTACTTTACCGGGTAAGGTATCCTGATCCTTAGCTTCCTGACCTTCTTCATAGACTGGAATAATAGCAAGGGATTTACCTCCTATCAAACCACCTCCATAAACTTGAGCTAAGCTATTCTTTGAAAACTTAAATTCTTTATCCACATTAAAGGTAACCAGTAGGTTTCCTTTATTATCCGCAAAGTCGATTGAAATCACCTGCCCAACAGTTAATCCATTAATCGTAACTGGAGAAGAAGGAATTAAACCTTCAACATTTTCATAAATAGCGTAGAATGTGCGGTCATCTTCTAAAAGATTTTTCCCCTTTAAGAAAGAATATCCAAAAATAAATAATACTATAGCTGCTACAGCTAGCAACCCTGTTTTAACCTCTCGCGTAAATTTCAAAACATTTTCTATTTTGATGACAAATTTAGAATAAAAATTAGATTATGACCGTACTATCAACAATGAATTAACAGTAAATTCCTTATTTATTGGAATCAGTTTGATTTTTTAAAGCTTCTGACAAAGGTATATTTTCGCTATTCTTAAAAGCTACGATAAAACTAGAGGTAAACCCTTTAGATATTGCAAAATCCTTAAGTTCCTGTATCATAGTATAGTTAGAGGTAGATCCATAGAAATACTTGTAAAAATCCCCTGACTGCATTTTTGAAATTTTATCCAGTCCATTAAAATTGAACGGTTCAAGAGGTATGTCCGTTGACCCTGCTGCAATTTGAACCTTAAAAACTACTCCCTTATACACCGCATCTCCTTCTATATCCACACTAGGTGGTTTGGGCTCGGGTGTTTTAGGCACATAATAAATAGCATCCAAACTTTCTTTGTAATCGATAACGGATGTAGCAATTGACTTGGCCATTTCTAACTGACCGGTGGTTGAATTTAGATATTTACCTTCATCCTTATTGGTTAAAAATCCGAGCTCAATTAACACACTAGGCATATACGTTTGATGAAGTACTACAAACCCAGCTTGTTTTACACCTCTATTTTTCTTCTTTAGATTCTTTTTAAATCTATTTTGCACAAAGCTTGCTAAAGTTAAACTTTGATCCAAATACTCCTCTTGCATCAAAGTCAGACCAATGATTGACTCCGGAGAATTAGGGTCAAAGCCTTCATAATTTTCTTGGTAATTATCCTCTAACAATATTACCGAGTTTTCATTTTTAGCCACACTAAAATTTTCATCATTAGCGTGTAATCCAAGTACAAAGGTTTCTGTTCCAAAAGCCTGGGAGCGATGGGAATTACAATGTATGGAAACAAATAGATCCGCTTTAGCTTTATTTGCAATACTGCCCCGCTCGTGCAATTCAATAAACTTATCCGTTTTTCGAGTGTAAACCACTTTAAAACGTTTATCCTGTTCTAAAATCTTACCTACTTCCAAAACAACTTTGAGGGCAATATCTTTCTCTTTATAGCCATTTCCTCTATTCCCTGGATCATGACCTCCGTGCCCGGCATCTAAGACTACAACGTACTTGGTATCATCTTGAGCAACCGTTGTATGTTCCACCAACAAGACTAGAATCCCTACTAAACAACATCGTATTATCCAATTTTTTTTCATCAAACTAGCAAAATTTATTACAAATCTGAAACATCCTTTATCCTTTACCGTATTTAATGTAATAAAAATAAGGTTCTATGGTTATGTATTCTGAATTGCGTTTTATTGTATTCTTAATAGTGACGTAAAATGTTGTTTTTTATTTAAACTGCATTTTTTTACTAATTACAATCACTACATTAAAAATATATGTAATTTTGGCACTTCAAAAACTAAGCCATAGTTTTACAAAAATAGGATTTAAACCATTGCAAACAACGGTACGTAATATACTTTATTCACTAAGTTTTTCACTATTTTTTGTGGTACAAATAGTGGGTCAGGAAACTAATAAAACAGCTGATGTTCAAATCCCTGTGGTCCAAGATACTACAGAGAAAGCTACTCCAAGAACAGCAGACAGTTTAACTATTAATGCAGAACGCGTACTATCCGAAAAAAGTCAAGATACCACCAAAAAAGATACAATACCTGCGGAAACCTCATACCTAACTGACAATGTAGTTTACAGTGCTACGGACTATATGCGATTAAGCAGAAGAGAAAATAAAATGTATCTCCATGACAATGCACAAATCATTTATGGAGATATACAACTCAATGCAGGTTTAATCATATTAGACAACAATAAAAATGAAGTATATGCTTATGGTATAAAAGATTCGGTTGGCGCCTATTCCCAAGCTCCTGTTTTTAAACAAGGGGCTAATATTGTAGAACCAGACTCCATACGTTTTAACTTTGATACCGAAAAAGCATTAATCTATAATTCAAGAACGGAGCAAAGTGGTTTTAGGATAAAAAACGAGGTGTCCAAACGGGTCAATGACTCTGTAATTTATATGCAGAATGTAAAATTTACCACCTCCGAAAATGTGGATGATCCGGAATATTATTTCTATGCGCGTAGAATTAAGTTTGTTCCTAAGAAGAAAATCGTAACCGGATTGGTAAATATGTACATCGCTGATGTACCGACACCTTTAGGGTTACCCTTTGGTTATTTCCCATTTACAGAAGACAGAACCTCAGGTTTTATCATACCAAGTTATGGAGATGAACGGCAACGAGGATATTTTCTTCAGAATGGTGGTTATTATTTTGCCATTAGTGATTACGTAGATCTAACGCTACTTGGAGATTATTATACTAATGGTAGTTATACTTTATCCATGGAATCCGCTTATGCCCTACGCTATAGATATAGAGGAAATTTGCGTTTCAGGTTTGAAAATAACTTGAATAGTGAACGGGGGTTTCCTGATTTTTCCAGGACCACTACTTATAATATTCAATGGAATCACAGCCAGGATGCTAAAGCTAATCCAACCAGTAGGTTTTCTGCTTCCGTAAACTTTGGTAGTAGTAATTTCTTTAGACAATCTACAAACCAGTTGAACACCCCCAATTTCTTAAATAACCAAATCAATTCTTCTATTTCCTATTCTAAGACCTTTCCAGGAGATCCACAAGTAAATGTAAATTTAGCAGCAACACACAACTCTAACACCAATACAGGTACTGTAAATCTATCCCTACCTAATATGAATGCTAGTGTATCCAGGATTTTTCCATTTGCTCCAAAAACGGGAACCAAAAAAGGATTAATCCATAATATCAATACGCAATATAATGTTAGGGCTGAAAACAGAATCCAAACCACGGATGATGATTTATTTACAGGTAGAATGTTTGAAGATGCACAAATGGGAATTCAACACAGCATACCCATAAGTACCAACTTTAAGATTTTTAAATATATCAGCGCCTCTATGGGCACTAATTTTCAAGAAAATTGGGTGTTTGAAACGGTAGAACAAAGTTATGATGAAAACCTCAATAACGGTGCTGGAGGGGTCCAAAGAGATACTATCACCGGTTTTGATGCTTTTAGAACTTACAACTTTTCTACTAGTTTAGGAACCACCATTTATGGAACCTTCAATTTTGATAAGGATAAAAAAATTCAAGCCATTCGGCATACGATTCGACCTTCGATCAGTTACAGTATCAACCCTGCATTTGATCAATATTATGACACCTATATCAGACCTATTGACGATGACCCCTTAACACCAGAAATTGAAACTGAAGAGGAGGTAGAATACTCTCGTTTTCAAGGTGGTTTTTTTGGAGCTCCGAGTAATACGTTTTCGAGCAGTATTGGCTTTTCGATAAGTAATAACCTCGAAGCAAAGGTGAAAAGTAAAGATACTACAGCGACAGAGGCAGAGAAAATCATATTATTAAACAACTTAACCTTCTCCACCGCTTATAATTTAGCTGGGGATTCACTTAAGTTAAGCCCTATTTCTGTTCGAGGTAATCTCCCTATAATAAAAAATAAGTTAGATATTAACTTTGGGGCTGAGCTAGATCCTTATGCATTGGACAATAACAATAGAAAGATAGATGTTTGGAATATCAACAATGGAGGTAGCCTATTTAGACTTACCAGAGCCAGTGCCAATTTTGGATATTCTTTTTCTAGCAAAGATTTTGAACGAGACCGAAAAGAAACAGATCCACTAGACAATCAAGTATTAGCAAATGGAGGGCGCACAGACGATCTCTTCGGAGATACAAATTTTAACGATAATCAATCCTATGTAGAAGATCAGGATACCGAAGTAGGTGATTTTAAAAATTACAATTACAAAATACCCTGGTCTCTTCGCTTGGCGTATACCGTAAATTATAGCAACAATGCCAGGCAAAATGAAATATCATCGCATTCCATTATGTTTACTGGAGATGTAGAACTAGCACCGAGATGGAAGGTTGGTGTTTCGTCTGGTTATGATCTAAAAGATCCTGGTTTCACCTTTACCTCACTTCGATTCCAAAGGGATTTGGAAAGTTGGCGAATGAGTTTTAATTGGATTCCTTTTGGGCCTAGACAATCCTGGAATTTCTTTATTGGAATCAAAGCATCGAGTCTACGAGATATCAAATACGAAAAAAGAAGACAACCTGATCGTAATTTATAGTTCGTATCTTGAACTATTGTAATAGTTACTCATTTTCTTAAAACACACATATGAAAACAATAATTACAACCACCAAAGCTCCTGCACCTATCGGACCATATAGCCAAGCTATATTATCAGGAAACACTCTATATACCTCTGGTCAAATTGCATTAGACCCTGATTCAGGAAAGCTTATTATGGATTCTATTGCAATGGAAACCGATCAAGTAATGAAAAACCTTAAAGCCATCCTGGACGAAGTAGGAATGACCTTCGAAAATGTAATCAAATCGACAATATTTTTGTCTGATATGAACAATTTTGAAGCCGTAAATAAAGTATACGGTAGTTACCTGAATGAGGATACTGCTCCTGCCAGAGAAACGGTTGCGGTAAAAACGTTACCTAAATCCGTTAACGTTGAAATCTCTATGATTGCAGTAAAATAAAAAGTTAATCCATAAGCTATGGAAATAAAAAAACTCCCTCTACACTTCGTAAAGGGAGTTTTTTATACTACAATACGTTATCGTTGAATTAGTATGTTTCTAGTAGCTTTGGTACCATTACTTTCAATCGTCATGATATAACTACCCGTTGATAAAGTATTGACTTCAAAACTTAGATTATACATTCCTTTTACTAATTGTTCATCTTGTAAAATGCTAACCAGCCTACCATTGGTATCATATAACGCGATTCGAACTCGTGTATCTGTATTCGCTATATAATGAATATTTCCTTTATCACTAACAGGAATAGGATAAACTCCTAATATTAGTAGATCTTCTACAGTAGCTAATGGAGTATTCACACTTGCTAAATCCTCCGTTCTTCTGGATTGTGTGGCTACCGCAGCTGATCTTGCTTTGTATAATCTACAATTATCAGCATTTACATACCAGCCTCTTGATCTTCGTTCCTGATCATAAGGTCTATCAATCACCTCTGTATCATACCAATCTGCTTGTACCCTATTTTCTCTTACGTCTAAAATATAATATCCATGGTTATCTAAATCCACATCTTTCATATGCCAATTTAACAAACGAACATAAAATTCAGAGATACCAGAAATGGCTCCACCAAGAAAATCTAAATTGGTCGAAGTTACACTTGGTACAACAAACTCACAAGCCTCACAAGTTCCGTTATACCTCACCTCTCCTGCAAAAGTACTATGGATATCACCAGTTAGTACCACTACATTATCTATGTCATTATTTTTAATAAAGGATAACAAACGATTTCTTTCGGTATCATATCCATCCCAGGCATCATTTGTAGGTACGCCGTTCCAAGGCATCATCATTACCTGGTTAGCAATAATCTTCCACTTCGATTCTGAAGCCTGAAGTGTAGCTGTCAACCAGTTAAATTGGTCTTGACCTAAGATTGATTTATATACCGCTTTGTTAGCATCTGCTAAAGTTTCGTTATTGTATTTATTACCCTTTGATAATAAATATTGTAATCGTTCGGTTTCTTTTTGATTATCTAAGGACTTTTTAGTGATTACCAATTCACTAAATCGGTTGATCAATTCTTCAAATTCTTTTGTAGTTATTGAATTTTCTTGTTTACTATTATCATTTATATTTATTACAAACGGTAGTACGGTTCGTAACACCTCTTTTAGTTCATCAGGATTATTTAAATTTTTGCCAGCTATGGTTTTATTCACCAAATCCTTAAACACTTTATTTTTAGCTGCTTTACTAATTAAATCTTTAGAGCTATCTACCTGGGTGTCTCTGCCCTCAATTCTGGTGTCCAGCATTATCAAATCTACGAGGTTACCGTAAGAAATTTTTCTGTATAGCCTATACTCCTCAATTGAGTTGGCACGGATCGGCATCCATTCAAAATATGCCTTATAAGCATTATTTTTTCTTGTTTGCCAATCTCCTTCTGTAGCTGGTTGATGATTTTCTGCTCCAAATTGATTAGCATCATTAGCAAACTCATGATCATCCCAAATGGTAATAAAGGGATGTTGCCGATGTACATTGCGCAACATAGGATCTAATTTATAATAAGAATGGCGGACTCGATAATCATCCAATGTAATTGTTTCATTATTAGGTACGTGTCCTCTATCAGTAAGAGAGTTGTCACCATACCCGCCCGTTTCATATTCGTAAATGTAATCTCCTAAGTGTATTACTGCATCTATATCAGATCGTTTAGTGATTTGGTTATAAGCATTAAAGTATCCTCCTTGATAATTGGAGCAAGAAACAATTGCAAATCTTAGATTATCCACCATCGCTGTTTTTGCAGGAGCAGTTCTTGTTCTACCGATTATAGAGTTCTTTCCTTCTGCCTCGAATTGATAATAATAGGTCGTAAAGGGTTGAAGCCCGGTTACATCCACTTTAACGGTGTAGTCTTTGGATTGATTCGTAGTGAATTGTCCTTGAGATACAACCGAGTTCATATCAGGTGTCGTTGAAACTTTCCAGAAACCCTGAACGCTGAGGCTATTGGTTGTGACCCTAGTCCAAATAATTACGGCATCCTGCAAAGGATCGCCTGAGGCAACTCCGTGATAAAATGGAGCTAGACTACTATCATAATAGTTTGATAAAGCTTCAGAATTATTTCTTTGGATCTTAATCAGCTCTGTATTTATCTCCTGAGCCTGTACTGAATTGGTACTCATAAAAAGACACCATACTGCTAGCACAGTAAAAAAGTAGTATTTATTCATAATGTGAAAGTGTTAGTTTTTCACAAAATTAATTGGAGGACTTCATTTGACCCCACTACTTTTTGAGTCTTAATAGAATGATAATTTGATTAACATTTAGCTTTCTATTAGGTATTAAAAACTTAATACCCAGTAAACATTACTTTATAAAATAAATGTAGACTAAGGTGCAATGTTAGATTTTAAAATATTGAATTTCAATTAATTAAATATAATTCTAATTATTTGGCACAGGAATTGGTATTACTTAGGTAAACAAATAGAGTATTAATTTTTAAAGACTACGATTATGAAAACTTTTTACTTAAAATTTAGATTGGACCTAAAAACAGTAATGACCTTTTTAAAAGATTTACCTGCATCTTGTGCCTATGCCATTCATAGATAGAAGCATATGGATCAGATCAGAATAGGAATACCATTACGAAAATGGTTTGAAGAACACTAAAAAAGCGAGAACAGCATAATGTATCTCGCTTTTTATTTATAATCCGTTTAATAACAATTGTGCCGAAGCTGGATTTGTAGCGAGTGGGATATTATGTACATCACATAATCGCATAAGCATAAAGATATCTGGCTCGTGCGGATGCTTTGCCAAAGGATCTCGAAAAAAGATAACCAGATTCACTTTTTTCTCTGCCACTAGCGCCGCTATTTGCGCATCACCTCCAATAGGGCCTGATAATAAAGCCTCTACTTCAAAACCTGCCTCTTTAGCTTTTTGCCCTGTGGTTCCGGTAGCAATTAGATTACACTTCTTAGACTGTAAAATATCTTTGTGCTGATGTAAAAACTGAACCATTTCAGCCTTTTTACCATCGTGTGCTATTATGGCAATTGTCATTTAATTTAAAATATATAGTTAGGTAGATAAGATATCAGATATTCTAAGTAATTCTTTGTTAATACCGTGTCCTTCCTTCAGTCCTTCTTCAAAACTGGTATAGGCCACGTTATTATTGATTAAGCCTACCATGATATTCTTGTGACCATCTAACAGCAATTCAACAGCATTAACACATAATCGGCTGGCTAAAGTTCTGTCAAAACAAGTAGGGCTTCCACCACGCTGCATATGTCCCAGCACGGTTACTCTAACATCGTAATCAGGAAGGTTTTCGGTTACGTAGTCTGCAAGCTCATAGACATTTTTTCCTATTTTATCGCCCTCGCTCACCACTACGATACTTGATGACTTTCCGGATCTCTTGCTTCGTCTTAGTGATTCTAACAACCGGTCGAGACCGAGGTCTTCCTCGGGAATTAAAATTTCTTCTGCACCAGCTCCAACGCCACTATTTAAAGCAATAAAACCAGCATCTCTACCCATCACCTCAACAAAAAATAGTCTGTCATGTGAACTCGCTGTATCTCGTATCTTATCTATAGCATCAATCACTGTATTTAGCGCTGTATCATAACCAATGGTAAAATTAGTACCTGCTATATCGTTGTCAATGGTTCCTGGTACGCCGATCACAGGAATACCAAATTCTTCATAAAAAACTTTACCTCCTTTAAAAGTACCATCACCACCAATCAAGATCATCGCATCTACCCCAATTTCTTTAATATGATTGGCTGCTTTTTCTCTTCCTTCTTTCGTTCTAAACTCCTTTGATCTTGCTGACTTTAATATGGTTCCCCCTCGACTGATAATATTTCTAACACTACGTGCATCTAGATCGATATAATCTCCTTCAATCATACCTTGAAATCCACGATAAAACCCAATACATCGTACATTATAATACGCACAAGCCCTAGCGACAGCTCGTATTGCAGCATTCATACCAGGAGCATCACCACCTGAGGTCATGACTCCGATACATTTTATTTCTCTAGCCATTAGCTATTTCTTTTTTGGTTTTTGGTTATTATGGTGTTTAATTAGTTGAATCATCAGTAAAGTTAATAAAATCCGGAGTTTCTCTCTGGATCGTATCTTTAACTTTACTTATCGTATCTGACTCTTTTACTTTAGCACTAAAAATCTTTCTCCATAATTCATTGAAATTATCAAAATCAACGGAGTAGGACAATCCAATACCTTGCGTATACCCTTGAGATTCTCCTCCAATGAACTGTATATCATTTTCGCGATTAAATACTTTACCTCTTAGAGTACCATCTTCATTAAATAAATATTCAATTTCTACATTACCCACGATAGGCGATTGGTTAACTCCACCTATGGGCACTCCAACTTTACCATTAATCAATACTCTTTTATTGATCTGGGTAGAGACAGTTACACCAAACTGATCTGATCTTTGCTGGTCTTGAAAACGATCTCCCTGTACATAATCCAATCCTATTTTTACTTTATCATCAGGGTCAGAGAAAATACCGCTAACTAAACTACTTGCGCGTTCAACCAAGTTTCCAGTAATTACATTTTGACCAAGATTGGCACTATTATAAAATTGACCTTGGGTAACCAAAGAAAGTGCCTGTATTTCTCTTGAGGATTGATTATCTAGTCGATACTCCAACTCACTTTTCACAACCGAAGAAACGTTTGGGAAGTCTATACTAAAATCCAAATCAGGTTGAATCAAATCTCCATTTAAATGAATCAATACTTCTATTGGAATATCTCTATTAATTGTTGAGTTTTCTAATAGTACGGCTGGGTTGGCTTGGGTTCTATATATGGCACTTAAATCAAGAACTGCACGTGTTGGGCTACCATCCCAAACTATAGTACCCCCATCTTTTACCCTAAATAACTTCTCTACAATACCAGCATACTTAAAATTGTAGGTTCCTTCATACACCACAAAGTCACCCCACATATTAAACTTTCCGTTGGTATTAATCTCTATTAAAAGTGTTCCTGCACCACGACCTTTCAAAGAGCTTCCCGATGCTTTATCAACCACAATTTCAACTTCAGCATTATTGTTAACATCCAAGTCAAAATTCAAGGCTAAACCTTTAACATCATTTAGTTGAATATCTTGTCCTCTTAACCTTGCTCTTTTCTCATCAGGGCTTAGGAAATGGATGTATGAGTTATCACCAAGAGATTCAGAGTCATTTAAAGGAATTTTAAATACTGTTCCGCTTTCTGTCTCTGCAATTACATCAATGACCAATTCATCGGTGGGCCCATTAATCTCTGCTTGTCCACTGATAAAGGCAGTACCGTAATATAAAGAATCTTCTTCCCCTTCAGTATTTAACACCAGCAACCGGTCTGGTGCTAATAATTTAAGTCCCATATTCCAATCCGAAAACTGGAAATGTTCAATAAATCCACCCAATATACCTTGGGTTTCAAATGACGTATCTGTAATAGCTATATTATCAAAAATAAATCTTTGATCTTTTAAATTAACGACAGCGTTGTCTTCAAAATCTAGGTCTACGTTTAAATAAGGAATATTCAATCCTGCATTACTAAGTGTTAATTTGCCGTCAATTGACGGGTTACTATATTTGCCTGATACCTTAGCATTACCAGAAGCTAATCCTCTTATGTTAGTAATCACCTCTTCTCCTAATGGACTGAATCCGGACATATCAAATCGATTAAATGACACATCCATGGCAATGGTTTCATTGGGTTCCTCTACATTTATTGAGCCTATAGCCGTAAAGCGGTTTTCGTTATTTGGACCTGTAAGTTTAGTATTGATTTTAAACTCGGTTAAATCTTCATCACCGGAGATATTTAAATCTAAAATACCCAAGGTAGATTGGTTGACCGCTAAATCCGTAATCTTAATCGTTGAAGAAGGAAAATAAACACCTGCCTCCTGCAAAATCGCAAACTCACCATTTACCCTACCATTAAGTTTTAAACTATCAATTTCAGGTGTAATCTTTAGTAAGTCAACGTTTTCGAAAACCCCTTTAATATTTTTATAATCCTTCCCTTTAACCTGGCCATTAATATTGATCTCTTCATCTTGATGACTCAAAACGAAGGATTTAATATTTAAATCCTGAAAACCATTTTCAAAGATGATCTTATTGGTTGATTTATTCCGTTGCTCATTGATGTTCCACTTGTAATCCTTAAACGTAAAGTCAGATTTTCTAAATCCAAAAACAGAGTTGTTATCTTCATTGATGGTGTGATAAAACTGAAGATTATAATTATCTCTATTATTGAGGCCTCCTTTAAACTCTGATCTCATAAACAACGTATCTTTTAAGGTTACGTTAATGAGACTAAATTCTGATGCATTATAAACTCCTGTACCTATAGTGTCTACTGCGATATAGGTGTTAAATAGTGGATTTTTGTTATCAACCTGTACATCGATATTACCTAAATAGTTACCAAACAATTTAATTTCAGGAGATTTAAAAGTGAGTTTAAACTCGGCATCATCACTCTCTACTCTTCCTTTGATAATCGTATTCGCTCCAAATTCAATTTCGGGATAAAAAACTTCTACAATTTTATTATAAATTTTGAAATTGAACTCCATAAACTCATTATCGGTTACCTCTTCGGGTTCAAAATTGGTATATAGACTACCTACGGAGTTTCGAAATAAATCATAAACGTTTTCAAATCTAAATTTACCAGATACGCTTCCTTCCACTATATCTGGACTATTCACAGTAATTGTTCGGACCTGATTTTCGTCAAAACTTGAAACTACAGTAAAATCTTCAAAATAATAACTAGCTAATTCATTTTTATACAATGCTTTTTCAAAAGAAATGGTACCATATGCATCATTTAGGCCAGTACCCTTCATATCCATAATTACATCACCATTTAAGATAGAAATACTATCTCTTGTAAAAAAGTTTAAACGCTTTAGGTCAATTAAATCAATATTTGCTGTAAAGTCATAATTGTTTATTTCCTCAGACAGATCCGCAATACCAGTAAACGCAAATTTTACATTAGGGTCATCTGCTCTTAAATCTCCGTCAAAAACATTTTCCTTAAGGTTTCCTCTTACCTTGAAACTCTGATATGCATAGTTATTAAACTCAAATTTATTGACATCTCCCTCTACTCGAGTATCCAAACTTTCTAAGGTAAACCCACTACCATCTACGTGAATATTAAAAGCTGTCTGACCGACTAACTTTTTATCTATTAATCTTCCTAAATTAAAACCTTCAGAAATAATATTACCATTATAAGTGGACTTAGTCATATCATCCAACTCACCAAATAATACAAAAACATTTACCTTACCTAACTGGGAATATATATCTACATCAAGATCTACTTCGTTATTCGTTACAATCGCATTGCCAACAAGCTTAGTGCTTCCTAATCTGTACAATTCTTTAGGCAAGGAAGAACCTAACAGATTGGGCAATAAATTAACCAAGTCATAATAATTTGTAGAGAGGTTGGTAAAGTTTCCGGTGAGCTTAAAGTCTTCAGGGTCTCCAACTGCATTTCTGATTCTAAAATCTCCTTTGATTATAGAACGGTCCATACCTCTGATATCACTGTCGATAATTGTAAAATCATTTAGGGTACCCTTAGCCTGCGTATTATCTAATTGTAAATCGTAGCCTGAACCAAATTCGCTATAGAATAATTTGAGATCCGTTGTAGAGATTATAGCGTCATCAAAATTGGCGACGATATCCACTTTATTTTCAAAATCTTCGAGACCTCCAGGCTCAAACGCAAAATTAATATCTCCTATAATATCCGAATTCGGAGTAATCAAAGTAAGATTATCAAAATCCATACTTGTAGGAGTCAATTTAAAATTGGTTTCCAAATTTGATAAATGTAGCCCCCAACCACTGTCAAAAGCCAATTCTTTGGTAGTGATATAAAAATCTTCTCCATCCACGACCATATCAGTCGCATCAATTTCAATATTATAAAAATCGACAGATTTTGGTGTTTCTAAGTTTTCATTTTCAAAACTAAACTTACCATTCTCTACCGTGACATTATCGGTGGTCAGCACAAACTTTTCTCCTGAAGGAGGTGCATTATTTTTATTAAATTTTCGGGTAAATGTCATTAGGTTGTCACTGGATTCCTCTTTATAAATCTTCATTCTAAAGGTCAAATCCTGTATAGCAACCGAACCCAATGAGGGCTTACCCTTTATTAAATCGCGTATCCCCAGTATAGAAGTCTTTATGCCTCCTGCATAAATAAGGGTGTCCTGATGATGGTCTTTAATGTAAATTTCTTTGAGGTCCACATCTCCCAAATAGCTTAACCCTACTCGTCCAACACTGATGTCCACATCATAATCATTGTTTAATCTCGTAGTAAGCTTTTTTGCTATTGAAGTTTGAACTGCTGGTAAAGAAAAAACAATTAACGCAATGACAAATAGCGTTAAGAGAACAAGAAATGTTCTTAACAATATTTTCCCTAGTTTTTTGATACGTTTTATTGTTTTAACTTTGCTGACAATATTAACAATTTCTATGCCCTTTTCCTCATAATGAGCTCACAAAAAATATACATACTAGCCATAGAATCATCCTGCGATGACACCAGTGCAGCTGTGTTATGTAATGACGTGGTTTTATCTAATGTTGTTGCATCACAAAAAATACACGAATTGTATGGAGGTGTAGTGCCGGAGTTAGCTTCAAGAGCTCATCAACAGAATATTGTCCCGGTTATTGATCAGGCGCTGAAACAAGCTAAAGTTAAGAAAGAAGATTTACAAGCCATTGCATTTACGCGAGGACCTGGTTTAATGGGTTCCTTATTAGTAGGTACTTCTTTTGCAAAATCCTTAGCCCTAGCATTGGATATTCCTCTTATTGATGTTAATCATATGCAAGCCCATATCTTAGCTCACTTTATTAAAGAGCAGGAGTATCCAGTACCAGAATTTCCTTTTTTAGCCTTGACCATCAGCGGTGGCCATACTCAAATTGTAAAGGTTACTGATTATTTTGATATGGAAGTCATTGGCGAAACTATTGACGATGCAGTCGGTGAAGCCTTTGACAAAAGTGCCAAAATTTTAGGATTACCATATCCCGGTGGACCTCTGATTGATAAATATGCACAACATGGAGATCCCAAGGCATTTCCCTTTCCTAAACCCAAAGTAAAAGAATTGAATTTTAGCTTTAGCGGTCTTAAAACAGCTATTCTTTACTTTATTCAAAAAGAAGTGGATCAAAACCCTAGTTTTATTGAAGAGCATCTCCACGATATTTGTGCATCAATTCAATATACTATTGTCAACATTTTAGTGGACAAACTTAAAAAAGCGGTAAAACACACTGGTATAAAATCTATAGCCATAGGTGGTGGGGTATCCGCGAATTCTGCAATACGAAAAGCACTAAAGGAAGGAGAACAAAAATATGGCTGGCAAACTTTTATACCAAAATTTGAATATACTACAGATAATGCCGCTATGATAGGAATTGTAGGTTACTTAAAATATTTACAACAAGATTTTTCGGATATTAGTATTGTCGCCAAAGCTAGAATAAAAATATAATGCAACTCTTTTATAATCCAGATATACACGCCAGCCAGTCAGAGGTCACTTTTGATAGAGAGGAGAGCAAGCATATTGTAAAAGTGCTCAGAAAGAAAATAGATGATATACTCTATATTACTAACGGTAGAGGTGATTTGTTTTTGGTCCAGGTAATAGACCCAAATATCAATAAGTGTAGCACAAAGATCATTTCCAAAGAAAAGAAACCACAACGCTCTTACCACGTTCATCTCGCTGTTGCACCCACTAAAATGAACGATCGGTTCGAGTGGTTTTTAGAAAAAGCTACAGAAATTGGTATTGATGAAATTAGTCCAATAATTTGCGATCACAGTGAGCGCAAAGTGATCAAAGAAGAGCGGTTTGAGCGTATATTACAAAGTGCTATGAAACAATCTTTGCAAACCTATTTGCCTAAATTAAACAAAGTACAATCCTTCTCAGAGTTTATGGCAAAAGATGTTAAGGGACAACGCTTTATTGCACATTGTGAAGAGACCCAGAAAAAAACCTTTAAACAAGTATTGGAAAAAGACAAGGATCTTGTTTTATTAATTGGTCCGGAAGGTGATTTCTCTGCAAACGAAATTCAACTCGCATTAGAACAAGAATACTTACCAGTCTCATTAGGAGAAACACGATTACGAACAGAAACTGCCGCTATAGTTGGTGTGCACACCGTTGCATTGTTGAATGAATAGGATTATAGCTTAGATTTTTTATCAAAAGCTATAACTTACTAGTTATTTACTTTTACTTTGCTTTAGCATAATACACTGCCTCTACGAAAAATTTAGCAGCTTCATCATCATTTTTTGAGGCCTTTAGTTCTTTTATTACGCCTCCAACGATCAATTCTTCTTCTGGTAAATGAGCACCCTTAGCGTGAGCCAAGGTAAATTTTTCATCAGTTTCTGATCGAATTTCATACACCTCATACTGATCAATTATGGGAATCATAGAAAATGTAGTCACACTACCTGTCATGATGGGAACCATAATAAAACCATTAAAATCGGATTTGGATTCTATTTGTTTTGGAGTTCCCTTGATCATTACATTTTTTCCTAACTCCATAGCAGTAGTAGGTAAACAATTAAGAATCGCCTCTACTTTGTGATCCCCAAAAGATTGTTTTAAACTATCCTCCAAATTAGCAATTATTGAAGTTTTCTGATCAGCAGACAACTTACACATCGCCATCTGTAGGTATAATACCATTTTTTGTTTATCGCTAAAAATACCTGCTACTTTTGCTAACTCAGCACTGCTAATTACCCCGTCATCAGCTTTTGTCCACAGGTTATAAAATCTACCTCCGTTATCAAGTTCTTTCATTGCCTCGTCTACGCTCTGGTATGGCTCAACTAATTTCATTTGTGTAATTTTGGTATAATATAATGAAGTATTTTAATACTTCTAAGGCAATAATTTAGACGCTCAATAATTTTTGGTAATGCTAAAATGCAATATCTTATCTAAAAAGCTTTGTTAACAGGAGGATAAACTACTATGCCGTCTACATTATTTTAGTATTTTTGACATTAATTGAAACTGCATGCTACTACGTAAACTGGTTCTATATTGTATACTATTGTTTGGGTTAACTACAACAGCGCAAGAAATTGCGGTACTGCATTATAATGGTGGCGGTGATTGGTACAGTAACCCTACTGCCCTACCCAACTTGATTAATTTTTGTAATCAAAATATAAACACCCGTATTGACGCCGACCCTGCCACAGTAAAACCTGAAAGTACTGATATATTTCAATTTCCTTATATCCATATGACTGGCCACGGCAATGTCTTTTTTACCGAACAAGATATCGAGAATTTAAGAAATTACCTTTTGAGTGGTGGTTTTTTGCATATTGATGATAATTATGGAATGGAGCCTTACGTAAAAAGAGAACTCAAAAAAGTATTTCCGGATAAAGAGCTGGAAGAATTGTCTGTTGATCATCCTATTTTTTCTGTATTTTTTAAATTCCCCAATGGACTCCCTAAGATACACGAACACGATGGCAATCGACCACAGGCATTAGGATTATATCACGAGGACCGCTTGATCCTTTTATTTACTTTTGAAAGTGATTTAGGGGATGGTTGGGAAAATCAAGAAGTTCATAATGATCCGGAGCAAGTTCGCCTGCAAGCCTTAAAGATGGGTGCTAATATTATCAAATACGCTTTCGAGAATTAATGAATACCCAACTTCACCACAATAATACCGAATTTGTTAAAAAACATTTTCCTATAACGATTTTGTGTGACCGGGTCAATAGCCCAGCTAACATTGGTAGTATCTTCAGGGTTGCAGACAGTTTTGGAGTGGAACAAATTTTATTTTGTGGTAAAAACCTAACAATAATAAGCAAAAGAATGATTCGTACTGCAAGGTCTACGCACCAAATAGTACCGCATCAGATTCATGAAAATAGCGTCAATACCCTTAAGACTTTAAAAGAAAACGGATACTACATCGTCGCCTTGGAAATTACCCAAAACAGTACTCCGATACAACAGCTGCGATTGCCCAAATTGTCTAAAATTGCACTTATCATTGGTGAAGAAAACTTTGGCATTGCTGAAGATTTACTACAACTGGCAGACTGTATAACACATATTAATATGTATGGCAATAACAGTAGTATGAATGTCGCTACTGCGACGGGTATAGCCTTATACGAACTGACAAATCAACTAACCTGAGGTGGTGAAAACCTATTAGGTTCTTTTTTAAACCCTAACCTATTAATAAATTTAAAAGAATACTTACCTTAGATTATAATTTAAAGTATAAATGAGCAAACACAAGCAAGTCACTTCAAAAGCCATTGCCTATGGAATCTTAAAAGCTGTAGGAATCATTACAGGTATCGTATTGCTACTCTTTTTTTTGTATAAGATACAATCCGTTATCATTTATTTAGCTTTCGCTTCTGTAATTTCATTAATGGGAAGACCTTTGGCAGTTTTCTTTAAAAAAAGATTGAAATTTAATGACACCTCTGCTGCTGTCTGCACCCTTGTAATCATTGGGTTGATTTTTACAGGTTTCTTTACCTTATTTATACCTATAGTCATAGAACAGGCTCAGGTGGTTGGCGAAATAAACCTTAAAAACTTTGGAGACGATATTGAACAATTAAATCGACAGGCAAGTGCGTATTTTAATTTTGGAGAAGTTTCTTTTGTGGAATTAATGCGAAGATCTGATCTGATCGATTTTATTAACTTTAGATCCATACCAGATACCATTAATTCTTTTTTGGATATTTTTGGATCGGTTGTTATAGGAGTATTTTCAATACTTTTCATTTCCTTCTTTTTACTCAAAGACAGCAAATTACTAGAAGGAAGTTTAGTTGCCCTAGTGCCTAAAACGGATGAATTACGATTCAAGAACGCTTTTAATAAGATTAAAAGATTACTATCTCGCTATTTTGTGGGTTTATTGCTTCAGATCACTATTATTTTTGTGTTATACACCATCCTGCTCCTAGTTTTTGGAATCAAAAACGCAATCGCCATAGCACTGATAGCTGCCATTTTTAATATCATACCTTATATCGGTCCTCTTGCCGGAGGACTTTTTATTGTTGTACTGGTTACAACGAGTAACCTGGGTATGGATTTTTCTACCTTTATATTACCCAAACTTATTTATATTGTTGTGGGCTATATGTTCGTACAACTTATTGATAATTTCATAAATCAACCTGTTATTTTTGGAAATAGCGTGCGCTCCCATCCGCTAGAGATTTTCCTAATCATCATAATTGGTGGATTATTATTCGGGATTGGTGGTATGATTGTAGCTATACCTACCTATACAGCTTTAAAAGTGATCGCCAAAGAGTTTTTATCTGAGTATAAAGTGGTAAAAAAATTGACCAAAGATATTTAGTGAATCCTCGATTACTACATAAAGAAGTACAGGAATATATAACAAATCAAGTTGAAGATTCCATAGATCTCAATAAAGTTATACTTGCCGGGAGTCCTTTTGAAAATATTACCGTTCAAGAACTTGCCCAACAAATGCAAGGTAAAAAAATTGCAAAGCAAAAATTCCCTGAGCTTTATCACACCAATACTATCTATTATCCTCCAAAATTAAACTTAGAACAAACTTCGTCACAATCCACTGCATTATTTAAAAGTGAATTGGTCTCCGGTAAAAAACTCATTGACATTACAGGGGGCTTGGGAATCGATAGTTATTTCTTTTCCAAAAAAGTTACAGAGGTTATTCACTGTGAGCTTCATACTGAATTGAGCACAATAGCAAAACACAATTTTGAGGTTCTGGGTGCAAAAAACATCAAAGCAAAAAACAAGGATGGGTTACAGGAGTTAGAAAAAGAATTAAATCTCGATTGGATTTATATTGATCCATCAAGAAGGAACGAAACAAAAGGCAAGGTGTTCTTTCTACGGGATTGTATCCCTAATGTGCCGGTACATTTATCATATTTGTTTTCAAAAGCCGATAACATCTTACTAAAAACAGCTCCGTTATTGGATATCAAAGCTGGGATTGAAGAACTAGCGCAAATAGCATCCATTTATGTAGTAGCTCTAAACAATGAAGTCAAGGAGCTGTTATGGGTGTTAAAAAAGGACTTCGATGCTGAGATGCAAATTACAGCAGTGAATATTACAAATAAGGATGTACACAGCTATACCTTTGATCCTAATACGGAAAAATCAATTGAACCTGAATTCGGCTTACCCGAGACCTTTCTCTACGAACCCAATGCAGCTATTATGAAAGCAGGAGCCTTTTCAAGTATTGGTAGAAGCTATGCATTAAGAAAACTGCACCAACATTCGCATTTGTACACTAACCAAAAATTAATCCAAGAATTCCCTGGTCGTATTTTTAAAATTAACAAAGTTGTTCCTTATCAAAAAAAGCATATTCAACAGCTGAATGTTCAAAAATCGAATATAACTACACGTAATTTTCCGCTACCAGTTGCACAACTAAGAAAGAAATTAAAAATTAAAGAGGGAGGTACTGATTATTTATTTTTCACCACTAATATGGATAATCAAAAAATTGTAATTCACTGCCATAAACACTAAAGTATTTACAATTCTTCATTACTGAAAAACACCTGATTTTCTATAGCGAAGATGACTAAGCCAGCTATGTTTTTAGATCCTGTTTTTAGCAAAAGATTATTACGGTGTCCTTCTACCGTTCTGGGACTTATAAAAAGCGTATCCGCAATTTCGGCCGTAGTTTTCTGCTGACAAATTTGTTTCAATACTTCGCGCTCGCGGCGGGTTAAAAAGTCATCACTTGTATTTTTATGTTTATTACTTTTAAGTGAGGACTCCTCCAATATTTTCATCACATTTTTATCATAATAAAAACCTTTTATGGCTACCTGATTTATGGTATGTATCACTTCCTGTGGAGCAGCATTTTTGGCCAGGTAAGCCACAGCCCCCTGATCTATCATATTCTTTATAAAAGGTTTAGAGTAATAGCTTGTTAAGGCTATTATCTTGATTTTTGGGTATTGTTTTCTAATCAGTTTGGTCGCCTCTACTCCATTGAGATCAGGCATTTTAAGATCCATCAAGATGATTTCAGGTAAAGTTCCGGTTTCCAATTGTTTTAATAGATCATTACCGTTTTCTGCTTGTAGCGTTATCTGTATGTTGGGCTCTTTGGACAATACCATAACAAGGCCTTGTCTAAATAAGGTTTCATCATCTGCAATGGCTAATATGATATCTTTTTTCATGAGTACGTGTCTATTAGTTACGAATGAGTAATTGAAATATTAAATTCAGCACCCTGACCCGGAGTACTGTGATAATCTATTGAACCTTCCAATATCTCAACCCTACTTTCTATATTTTTTAATCCTATTCCTTTATTCTTGCCTACTAAATTGATATCAAACCCAGTACCATTATCCACATAGTGTAAACTTAAAACATCTGTGTCTGTAATTGTTAAATCTACAGATGAGGCTTTACCGTGGCGTACTGAATTATTTAGTAATTCCTGAAGTATTCTAAAAAGATGCAGCTCATCATTTTTTGATAATGAGTCCTGGTAGCTGATATCATAACTGACTGTCACCTTTTTACTACTGCTAAACTCATCGCAAAGCTCTTCTATTGCTGCTTGTAGTCCAAAATTTTCTAAAATTGGAGGCAGTAAATTGTGAGCTAATCTGCGAGAACTCTCTAAAGTATTTGTGGTAATGTCCAAGATCCGATGGAGCGTTTCTTTTTCCTCTTCCTGTTCTATCTGCCCATCGATAAGCACGTTTGTACTCAAGCTTACTACATTTAATTTTGAACTAATTGCGTCGTGTAAATCCTGTGCAATACGTTTACGTTCCTTTTCTTGAGTTTCGATAGTGGTATGCAACAATTCCTTTTGGTATGCCAAAGCGAGGGTTGCTTTTTCTAACTCTGCATTACTTATCTTTTTTCTCGAAAAGAAAAAAAACAATATCAATGCTCCGGCCATAACTAAAAGCACCAATATTGCAATCAAAATTATGACGATGATTTGAGCATCTTCTTGTAATATATCTTTCTCCATTCGATAAGAATTAGAATTTGAAATATAAGGTATAAAACTGCATTTAATTTCAATAGCAAAAGATAGGATTCTTTAGGGATATTTAGGTTAAATACCAGGTTTCCTGAAGCAAAAATCAGCGTGCTACTTACCAAGTACAGTAAAAGTCCAATATTGACCACTAAAAGATCAGGATCTTTTTGATTAACCGTTGTAAACAAGTACGCAATGCAATAAATGGTCAGTATGGCCTGTGTTGAACTTAAACCAATCACATTGTATTTGGTTAATAACTCTGGGTTGTTGCTGTATTGCAACATCAACAGGAATACTACCAGTCCTCCTATCACCAAAATAGGTTTAAAATTAAGCAACTTTTGATAAAGCAAACTCAACATAATAAACTGAAAAACCAAGTAGATATTGGAAAGGAATAAGTTAGGAAGGTGTAATACAGGACCTAAAACATTATTCAAAACCTGGATAATAAGAACACCTATCAAATAAATGGTAAAAAATGTAAAGACCTTGCCCTGTCTGGGCAAGATCTTTATATATAGTATTGCATTAACAAGCAATAAAAAAGTGGCTACATAACCAAAGCCCTTGATAAAATCCATAGTACTTAGCTTAGTGGACTATCCGGATCACAAACCGGTGGACAGGGTGTAGTTAAGTCAAAAATACCACTAGAGGTATTACCACTACCCACAGTTCTTGCCTGTTGATTATCTTTACCATCTATTTTACCATCAATAATATCGCGATAGATCCCCTGTTTATCTTTTTCTGTTCCTACAAAAATCATTTTATTTGTACTTCCATCGACACCAAGATACCCTCTTATATTGGCTTCTAAACGATTAGCAGTAGCTTGTGCCTGTGCTGCAGTTGCATCATCTAAAACACCGATTTCATTGAGTATTTCTACAAAATCTGCTGCAGGGATTAAAAACGCCTTAGCTGCATTGGGGTGTTGAGATCGCCAAGCTGTAGTCCAATCAATGGCTGTTTGTTTATCAATAATGTTTTCGTTGTTTGGATTCATTGTGTAATATGTTTTAGTTTTAAAGCTTAAAAATAGAATAAATATCTTGTTCTTCTTTCTATTTTACGATACAATACGCAATGAACCACGGAAAAATAATTCATCATTAAAAATGAGAATGCCCAAACAAGTCTAATAAAAACTTATCTGGGCATTCTACTAAATTGCTTTTATATTTCGCGCTTACTTGACTTCGTCAATATCATCTTTGACGATAAAGAAATCTTTATAAGCATCGTCAATGTAATAGTCTTTTTCTAAAATTGAATAATTCATTACATTTCCTCTTACCTTGATATCAAATCCTACTTCGCTGGCTTCAATTACAAAATCATCATCAGCATCTTTTACATAGGATAATTCAATATACTTATCATAGGTTTTATCATAATCAGAGTTAATCCAAATGGATTTTGTCACCATCTCATCAGCATTCGCTACTCTGTCTTGATTTAATTTATTCTTATCTTTCTTCTTTAGTTTTACAGGTTGCATTACCTTATTTTTAATTTTTACTTTAAACGGTATGGTAATATCTCCTTTTTCAACTTCGTAAGTCTTTACTATCGTTTTCTTTGACACCTCTGTTGGATTTTTTTGAGCTGAAATAGTAAGTGGAAGAATAAAAATTAGTGCTAAGAAAATAGATTTAATATTTTTCATTGCGTGGTTTTTTAAAGTTAGTGTAATAGTTAGTTAATTTTAGATCATATAGCCATTAGGTAATGACTAGTTGGCACTAATCTTATTGTTACGCTCTTTCATAGTTTCTAACTTTTTTTCTAGCGAGGTAATAACATCATCTGCCTTCATACTCATATCATCTACTAATCCATCTAAATCCTTCTGGAATTGTTTTTTCTCAGATGTAAATCTTGAAGTTAATTCGTCACTAATAGTAGTGGCACGATCTGAAATTTCATCTCTAGCTTTTAGCGCAGAATCTTGTATTTTTTCACGAGTTTTACTTCCTTTATCTGGCGCGAACAATATTCCTAAAGTTGCTCCTACTGCGGTTCCGGCTAATACTCCTAATAAAGTGTTTGTTGTGTTTGACATTTGTTATAAATTTTTAATTAGACTTGTTGTTTGTTCACTTAAGAACTATTATTAAGATAACGTCTACATTAAAAATGTCAACTGATTTAACGGGGTTTAACCCTAATTAAGAAGCTTTAACGAAAGAAAGTGTTAATAACAAGGGTAAATGTTAAAATACATCAGTGTTCTCCATAAACCCTTTGATAAATTGTTTGAGTTCTTTATCCTCAACCTTATCAATATGGGACAACAAAAATGATTTATCTTCATCAATGTTTTTGTAATACCCAGCAATTTTAGGAGCATTCGCTTGTACACTAAGTCGAATCATACGCAGTTCAATATTATCCTTTGCCTTGGAGATGGCTTTATCAATTTGTTTTTTACCCTTATTAAAATCTCCAATTTTAGAAAAAATATTATTTGCAAAAGATGCATTAACCGCTAAGGCTACTCCATAATACCCTTGCATCAAAGGAGTTTTTGTTTCTTGATAAGCACGTTCTGTAAGTTCCAAAAAACTGTCTGACTTTAATTCAGAACTACTCGCATTCTTAAACCCCTCTCTAATCGCTTCCATATCTTGTGCATATAAATTGTGCGTCATAATCATTATCATCAATAGCAAACTGCCAAAAACTCTCATCCCTTCTTATTTTTCATATGAAACTTTAACTAAAAGATAATTCTTTTTCCCATCAAAAACCTCAAAAATGCGTGATCCATCGGACAGCGAAGCGTGTTTACTCAGCTCTATATTATCTAGCCTGGCATTTCTAATATCACTACCCGTTAATATCGCTTCTTTAGAAACCTCACCCGTATTATCATTTATAATATAAGCGGTCATATAGTTAAATTCTTTTTTACCGTCATAATAACGTTGTGGATTTTCTGCAAAAGAACGTTTTAAGTTAACGAAGTCATCAATATAAAATAAATAGTGTTTCCCTTCTTTAAAGAGATTGATATACGACATACTTCGTTTACCTACAGCACCTATTTGGTCTTTGGGTAATAAGTGCATCCAATTTATAGTTCCTTGATCAGACATTTGCAATGCAAGGATGTCGCGATAATAATATTTATAAGTTGTTCTGGAGCCAGAGGAGCTTGAAGTGGTAAATACCTCAACATATCGCTGCTCACCAAATATATTTACGTTAGACCCACTGAATACAATCTCATTGACTTTAAGATTCTCAAAATCCATTTTTTCATCTTTATCCTGTGTGCCTTCTGCAATTCGGGCTTCGCGTTCAGCTAACAATTGTTGTACTTTTTCTGCAGGGAAGTTAGCGGGTTTCGTAGCGCTGATCTTTCCGGTATTGTCAACAGGAGCAATAAAAGCACCACTACTCTCTTTTTTATTGGCATTATCGGCATAAAAACCAGCAATAAGGACTTTTCCCTTATTTTCTTCAATAACGGCGTCGGTAACCGACTTTCCATTTAAGGTCAACTGACTTTCTACAATATCTTTTTCATCCCCTGTTATTTTGTACAATACCGTATTATAGGTAGCTTCCATTTTGTTTTTGTCGGCGTCTTTGGAATTAAAAACAGAAGCTGTCATATAAAAGTCACCATTATTGGCCACCATAAAATCTTCATATTCCATCCGACCACTAGCCGTCGGCATCGTCACTTTTCTACTCCATATCTTAGCTAGCGAAGTGCTATACACGCTGATCCCAATTTTATCTGCTCGATCATCATCAGTTTTGATTCTAAAAACCACCACTACTCTAGAGCCATCGCGAGATTTTTTGATTCCAAATTTGTTGATCCTACCACCCGCATCAAACCCATAGGTACTTTTAAAACCAAAATCATTCGTAATATTTTCTTTATCGCTACCAACCAAAATGGGTTGTTCTGCAACAATTTTAGAAAATGCTATTTTTTGTGCATACAATTTATCACCATTGGTATAAAAAGAGACCACTTTATCCCCCAATAACATAGCGGTTTGAAAATCCCCTTTGTCCTCAATAGTTTGACGTTTTTTTATATCTTCTTTTAAATCCTTTAAGGCAAAGCGCTGTACTACGATATCTTTTCGATCCTTTTTTAGGGACACAACATAATCCCCAGAAGCAAATAAATAGGAATTTAAGTTTTTAATCCTTTTATATTTTTCTCCTGTCTTAAAATTAAAATCCTCAAGCAATACAGGTTTCTGTGCTGTTGCAAGGTGAGAAAATCCAATAAAAAGTAAACCGAATAGTAAACTATTAAAGTGTTTGGCCAATGTACAAGTAGTCATATTAACTATTTTTTTAGGGTCTGTTTTGACAAAGATAAGATTCTTATGAAACAAATAACCATACGATATATGCATATGGTTTAACATTAAAAATATAATTTATTTAAAAGAAAAAAACTGATTTTCAAAAAATTATAAACCGATCTGGATTTATTCTAAAATTATGCCAAAAAAATGTTGCATTGTAGTCTCATAAAAACTACATTTGCATCCGCATTTGAAAACATAGTGCGAAGTTCTTAGAAAGATCTTAAAGGAGAGGTGCCAGAGTGGTAATGGAGCAGATTGCTAATCTGTCGACGCGCAAGTGTCGCCGGGGTTCGAATCCCCGTCTCTCCGCAGATTTTTCGGGGTGTAGCGTAGCCCGGTCATCGCGCCTGCTTTGGGAGCAGGAGGTCGCAGGTTCGAATCCTGCCACCCCGACAAATAAAGTGTGGAGTTTTTGTAGAAAGCTTGCTTTCTTAAGAAAACGAGAGATTTATTTGAAAATTAAAGTTTACTTTAATTTGGTAATAGCTCTTCAGGATCAAGTTATTAATCCTGCCACCCCGACAAATAAAGGATGGAGTTTTTTACTTCTTACTTTAACATTATGGAAAGTATCCAGGTCGCGTAGCTCAGCTGGATAGAGCATCTGCCTTCTAAGCAGACGGTCACAGGTTCGAATCCTGTCGCGATCACTTAAGAACGAAAAGTCTGCAAAATTGCAGACTTTTTTAGTTGGATGAGATTTGAACGTGTTCAAGCATCGAAATACAACTAAAAAGGTGCAAATCTATGATTTGTTACTTTTCATTTAGACTACGGAGCTCAAAGGAAAACCGGAGGTAATCCTATTGAAGTACTCTTTTAGCAGAATGAGATTTGCACTTGTTCAAGCATCGAAATACAACTAAAAAGGTGCAAATCTATTATTTGTTACTTTTCATTTAGACTACGGAGCTCAAAGGAACACCGGAGGTAATCCTATTGAAGTACTCTTTTAGCAGAATGAGATTTGAACGTGTTCAAAAATCGAAATACAACTAAAAAGGTGCAAATCTATGATTTGTTACTTTTCATTTAGACTACGGAGCACAAAGGAAAACCGGAGGTAATCCCTATAAAAACCACAAAAAGCCTTGCAGTTGCAGGGCTTTTTTGTTTAGAAAATTTGCTCGCTGAAAAATTTCTATCTTTATCCAATATAAAGTATCCTATATAGTTACAAACGACTATAATCGTTTGAACGAATTAAATATAATGGAGATAAACACACCGGTGTGTTTATTCCTACGTTGGCAAACATTTGATGAAATATATAGTCTATAAAAATAATATTGATAAAGGAGGTGGCTCTTGTTCATCCGAATCTGAATTAACAGTTTACTTGAACCCTTTTATTCAAAAGTTTAATCACAGATATAACAAAAACATAGGCTTTTTTGCAGAAGAAGTACTTCAAGGAGAGAATTTAATTATAGCTAAAGAGATAATTGAATCTGAACTAACTGACTTAATTGAAAACTATCATACTGATGCTGACCCAAACGGATTTGGAAGAAGTGCGCTAAAGGTAGACATACTTGGAGAAGAAAGAATTTTAGACCATTTTAGTTGTAAGCTTGACCAAATTATATACTCACTCAATGGATTACTCGAATTTTTCAATCGTACTATAGAAAATAATGGAAAAGTAGAAATATACGGACTTGGACACATTGATGTATTGGATTGTAATCTAATTTGGGAACTGAAAAAAATAATAAGAGAAACTGGTCATTGTAAAGTAAAAAAACTAAAGAAAGAAATTGAATACCTTTTCCATATAGATGGAATAATAAAGCGAAACCCTAATGTAATAGATGAACGTCTGAAAAAATTAAACAAGCATAGTTTCATTATTATTTCAGATAATATAATTGAATTAACAAAAAAGGGAAAAGTGGTAGATGTTTGGACAAACTATATTGAAAAAACCGTAACCATTGAGAAAGAAGAATTAAAAAAACGATTTGCCAACAATGGCTATAAGTAATTGCTTGTACTCGCCTACTTCTGAAAATCCTTGCGGATTTTCAGTTTGGAGTGTACTTGCAAAGTTAAGTGCTAAACCACGCAACTACTCATAGCCGGAGACGTTGTACGCAAGCAGAAAAAATACTCAGAATTGATTAAAAAGATAATACTCGGAATATTAGCATTTGGAATCGGATTTGGAATCGCATTGTATACCGAATCTTTTTTTCGTGAAATAATTCAAGATATTTTTAAGTGGTCAACGTCTGATAAAATCAAATTTGTCGGAAAGAATATTTATATCTTCTCTGACAAAACATATTGTATAGCATTGGGAATAATGCCTTTGATTTTGACGCTCGAGAATCTGAATAAAAAGCCAACTGAATTTCTAAAAAACGGAATTATTTGCTTAATGGTTTTTGGAATTTCTTTAATCGGAATTTCTGCTATCGATGCGAATATCAAAGTTGTGGAATGCACAGCTTGTGATGATGGAATTAGAAAATTACATTGGAACGGAATAAATTACGGACTGATTATAGGTTCAAGTGCTATTATTTCAATTATTCCAAGTCTGATAAGAATAATAAAACGGACAAAAAAAGCCAGCGTACAACAACATATATGATGTCATAGCAGCAAAGTGATCAATCCAATGGTTCTTGAATTTTTGGTAAGGCGCAATGCTTGCAGAAAATGAAAGTTAGCAACCAGTGCGCAGAACTATCGAAAAGCAAAGTAACATTTTGCCCTGCTACAACACATATATTAAACGTTGGCAGTAATACCCAAAATGACATAAATTTGAACTTTTTCAGAAACATTATTTTAATATTTGTAATTATCTGCTTCACGAATTGTGCAAGTCGAAATGAATACGGAATTGTAAGACCTAATAAAATAAGATTTTCTAATAAAAATTGTGAAGACGAAAAAGTTTTCGAAAAAATTGACACATCCGTAATATATTTAACTGAATATAAATGGCCTGAAAAGAACGGAATTCACTATAATGGATATAAGTTTTATTCTGATAACAAAGTTGCATTTTTCATTGATATTAAAATTGATAGCGGTGATGCATTAAATCCAAAAAAGGCGCAAATGGGATTTTACTCAACCTGTTCTGAAATTAATAATATTCAAATTGCTTATCATCACGTACAATCTGGAATATTTAAATCAAAAAAAGAATTTGAAATAATAAGCGATACTTTAATCGTTAAAACCCTAAAAAGTCCACAAGCATCATACGGAATTGAAAAATATTATAAACGAAAATTGACAACTAACGAATTAATTTACAAACCTGATTGGTAAATGAAAAAAGTACTACTGCCAACACCGTGTATAGCTCATTGCGGCTGAATTCCTAATCGGAATTCATTGCAATTTGCTATCTTTCGGTTACGGCGGAAAATCATAGCTGATTTCCCGCAACGTGCCATACACAAAACCGTTAGCAATAATAAATTATAACTCTATTGATTCGTAATAAAACAACATTAGTATTTGGAATATTAATTACACTTCAATCTTGTGTTAGTACGAAATTCGATTGTACTGATAAAAAAGCTTGCAAGAAAATAGAATATCATTTGGAGGTTATTTCAAATTATCTTTTTTATTCTAAGGAGAATGTTGAATCAGTAGTTACTTCTGCTGAGTTTATGGAAAAAATTTCTGGACATGATTCGGAAGCTGATTATGAATTCTCAGGAAAATCGCCTCCAACTATAAATGATTATGATACATGGACAGCTTGGTATACTGCAAATTATAATAATCTGAGATACAATAGAAGGATGAAGAAAGTTTACCAAATAAAACCTGAATAAGATATAAATTTAACGGATTAAAAAAATATTGCTAACACGATATATGTGCCATAGCAGCAAAGTGATCTATCGAATGGTTGTTGTATTTTAGTAAGGCGCAATGCTTGCAAAAAGTAAGCCCAATAGCTATCGGGAAGCAACCAATGCGTAGAAAAATCAAAAAGCAAGATAACATTTTGCCCTGCTACGACACATATATTAAACGTTGGCAACAATTTGAGAAAACAATAATGCTGAAAACAAAAAACATTTTTTTAGATGCCGAAATATTTGTTGGAAGCGGATATTTTCACAACGCTAAGCTAATTGAATTAGCAAAACACGGTGGAAACGAAGATGTAACTTTATATCTTACTGAAATTACGGTAAATGAAATTCGTAGTAATATAAAAGAAGATATAAATACTGTTATACATCAAGTAAATGAATTCAAGAAAAAAGTTCACCGAAATGGTAGAATCCTAAAAAAGATTGAAGGGTTTAAAGAATATATTGAGCTGCCAAAAATAGACTCTAAAACTGATTTCAATAAGATTAACCAATCACTAAATGATTTTATAGAAAAAGGAAAAGTAAAACTTATTCCGTATCAAGGTATTGAGTTAAAAAACATTTTAGATAAATATTTCAATCGTGAAAAACCATTTGGAGACGGAAAGAAAAAATATGAATTCCCAGACGCAATAGTTATTGAATCTATTGAAAAGTGGTGTTTTGATAACAATGAAAAAATATACGTAATTAGTGGTGATTCTGATTTATCAGATTATACTTCCGACAATATTTATCCATTAAATAAAGTTTCGACTATCTTAAACCTTATCAATCGAGAAATAAATGTAAATCAAGCAAAACTTGAATGGATTGACAAAATTTATAATGATAATCTAGGTTTAATTGAATTAAAAATTGCGAAAAGATTTACCGAAAAATTTATAGATGAAATATCGTTTGAATTAGATGTTTCAGATGTCCAAGTTGAGAGTTTAAGGTTTTTTGATTATTCTATTATCCGTCAAGATGAAGGAGATATTATATTGCAAATGGATGTCGATATTGATTTCTCTTGTTCAATTTCATATACTAAACGCACGTGGGAAGATTTTGAAAGAAAACATGCAAATATTGATAAAGCAACTACAATAACTGTTGAATTAGAATTTGAGGCTTATTTTGAGGATAAAGAGCATAATCAAGATATAAGCATTCATTGTATTTATACAAGTATCCCTAGTGAAGAAGATGTAGAAGATTGGATTGACGGACTTGATTATGATTAAAAAACTGTTGCCAACACGGTGTATAAAACATAGCTAATAAGTGCTTAACCGAAAGGTTTGTGTATATTTAGAAAGTCCGCCTAATTTTTAATTTGGCTTTTAAAATTGATAAGTTAATAACAAAATATAAAATTCGGCTCTGTGTTAACCCGAAAAGTTGGTGTGTTTTTCTGCAACACTTTTCATATGGAAATCCGTTACCAGTAATTTGAATGAAACAAACTCTATTCATAATATCAATCTTTTTCACTCTGAACTTATTTGGACAAAAATCAGATATAGAGAATTTGATTAATCAAGTTGCTAATTACGAAATCCCTGAAAATTTTGAGTACTATTTTTTAGTACCTAAAAGTCTAGAACAAGAAAAGATAGATGACTCATTACAAAATTATCAAATTCGAGAATTAAAAATGGTTGACAAGGACTTTCCAGAAAACTTTATTTATGCACAACCACAGAATGAAACTGTTAACTGGAAAAACTATAATCTAAATGAAGCAAAATTAGTTTCCGACGATTATAATTACAATCACATTTTGTCACCACCACAAACAAAAAAAATAAAATTTGTCAAATACAACATTGACCAAAAAAAATATGATAGTCTAATCAAAAATAAAGAGCCATACACATTAATTCTAAAAAAGAAATGGTTGTGGAGTGAAAACAGAATTTGGAGCAATAAAAAACTATATTCGAACTTTGTTGACAGTTGGGAAATGGATGATAAAAACAATCCGGAAGAGACAGTGTATTTTCATTTTTCTAAACCAATATTTTCAGAAAATAAAAAGTATGCAATACTTTCCGTATTTAAAAAAAGACGTTGTAACGGAAATGGATTTACAGGACTTTACAGAAACGACAACGGAATTTGGAAAAAGATAATAGAATTTAATCAAGTGGAATCCAAAACTGTTTCGACACACATAAATTGTGAAGAAATAAAAATGGTTGACTATGAATAAAAAACTACTGGCAACAATGTATCCTATGAAAAGCCTTAGTCCGGTTTCTCTAATTTAATATTTTATTTTTAATTATCTCATAGTGTTGATTTTTAAGTGTTTAAATGTTGGCAAAT
>NZ_SGXE01000007.1 GCF_004216895.1 Aquimarina brevivitae
CCCCAAAAAAACCAGTAAAACAATAAACCCTATCTCAATGAACCAAACAAAACAACTATCCCGTTTTGCGGGTGCAAACATAACACCCTTTTTTGGATAAACCACAACAAATAAATGTTTTTTTCAATTAAAAAATAAAAAGCGCTGATTTTTAAAAAGATAGAAAACTAAGATACTAATTTTTTTCAAAAAAAGAATGCTACTTTAAAAAAAGTAATAAAATTATTATTGCTTTTCTCTAATTTGTGGTTTAGACCACTTATAGTTTAAATCGTAGTAACTAAAATCTAATGCGGTTTCTTGTTCTTCAAGTATATTAGCCTGAAAACTGCGTTGTAAAATATCTTCGATCCAGTAATCTTCTTCAATATTTACCGGATCATATTCTTCTTTGAGTGAAATACTAAACAAACTTGCTGTACTATTATACCAGAAAGCACGCCAGCCACTGCGGTACTCTTTAATCAACTCGTACATTGTAATTCCAGTTTGGCGATGAATAAGCTTAACCAGTATTTGACCTTCTGTTCTGGTCATTTTTTTTAGCTCTGCTGTAAACTCATCTTCCATATAGCGCTGCAGCATGCGGATGTACCTCCTTTTCTTTCGCTTAGAATCAATCTGTTTTAGTCGATTATTGAGCTCGGTTAGCCGCTCTGAGGCCATCTTAGCATAGGGATATACCTTTCTAGTCTTTCGTCTAAGGATAAGGTACTTTCTCCTTTCTAGTTTATTATCAAATCGTAACCTTTTAAAAATAACAACCTCTTCTAATCCTATAGCATCTATGGGGATAGTGTCTCCTTCTATAATATAATACTGCACATATCGATCAACATCGACAGCGGTAGTATCTTCTTGTTGTGCATTCAACAAAAGGATATTACAACATAATATACCAAACCACCACAATTTTATATTCATGTACTTCTCCTTACGACTGTTGTAAATTTAAACAAATGTATTTCTATTTAAACGATAACAAAAAACTATATTCCAAAACTATTCCAAATTTAATAATTAAGTGTTGCAAAGTATAAAATCAGCCTTAATATTATTATTTTCGCAATAAAACAACCCAAAAAAATGTCAAAAAAAGATATACTTACTAAAAAATCCATTTCATTCTTAGAAAAATATCTGAACAATCCTTCTCCGACAGGTTATGAATGGGAAGGTCAAAAACTATGGATGAATTACCTGAAGCCCTACGTGGATGAGTTTATCACCGATACTTATGGTACTGCTGTTGGGGTTATCAATCCTGAAGCAAAATATAAAGTCGTTATTGAAGGACACGCGGACGAAATTTCTTGGTATGTAAATTATATCACAGATGATGGGTTAATCTATGTGATCCGTAATGGAGGAAGTGATCATCAAATTGCTGCTTCTAAACGCGTAAATATACATACTAGAAAAGGTATCGTACAAGGGGTATTTGGATGGCCGGCTATACACACCAGAGACAAATCCAATGAAACACCTCCTAAACTAGATAATATCTGCATTGATGTTGGCTGTAAGTCGAAAAAGGAAGTTTTAAAACTCGGTGTACATGTAGGCTGTGTGATCACATACCCTGATGAATTTTTTATTTTAAATAAAAACAAATTTGTATCCAGAGCTATAGATAACAGAATTGGTGGGTTTATGATTGCTGAAGTTGCTCGGTTGCTAAAAGAAAATAAAAAAGAATTACCTTTTGGTTTATATATTACAAATTCAGTACAAGAAGAAATCGGTTTGCGAGGTGCGGAGATGATCACCCACACGATTAAACCTAATGTTGCTATTGTTACCGATGTATGCCACGATACCACCACCCCAATGATCGAAAAGAAAACTGAAGGGGAAACTAAAATTGGAGATGGCCCCGTTATTTCATACGCTCCAGCGGTACAGAACAGATTGCGCGAATTGTTGATCGATACTGCTGAAAAAAATAAGATTCCTTTTCAACGTATGGCAGCAAGTAGGATGACTGGAACCGACACCGACGCTTTTGCTTACAGTAATGGCGGAGTTGCCTCTGCACTAATATCATTGCCGCTTCGCTATATGCACACCACTGTAGAGATGGTTCATAAAAATGATGTGGAAAATGTGATTAAATTGATTTACGAAAGTCTTTTAACAATAAAGGAAGGAGAGTCCTTTAGTTATTTTGAATAACATCAACCAACCCTGCTTAATGGCAGGGTTTTTTATACTACTTATGGCAGATGAATTTATTGACATACTAAACAAAGATGGAACGCCAACGCAAACAACAGCCTTAAAGTCTGAAGCACACAAACTGGGTCTCTTTCATAAGAGCGTTCATCTATGGATTGCAACCCCCAAGAAAGAACTGATTATCCAAAAAAGAGCAGCCAATAAAGACACCTTCCCCGATCTCTGGGATGTTTCTGTAGCAGGTCATATTGGAGCCGGTGAAGAAGCACAGCAAGCCCTAATCCGAGAAACTAAAGAAGAGATCGGTATTGTGGTCACCAAAGAGTCACTTCGCTTTATAGGTGTTAGATGTTCTCAAAAGAAACCTACCCTATCTATTATTGATAATGAATACCAATACCTGTATATAGCTTTACTAAATTTAGAAGTCGAGAATTGCAAACTTCAAAGAGAAGAAGTAGCCGAACTGAAAGCTATATCTATCCCTTCTTTTGAACAAAAAATAACTAAAGGAAATCTTACCGAATTTGTACCACACGGAAAGGACTATTACACGTTAATTTTGGCTCATATTAACGCTCTTTTTGGGAGCTAAGTTAAAATTATACTAAACGCAAACTTCTGTTATCGCATCCAAAAAATCTGTTGTAATTTATAACTTTTAAGATACTATATACGTATTTTATAATCGAGTATTGTTTCAAAAAATCAAAATAAAGAATGAACTATTTAAATTTTAATGAGGAGAAAACAACTGAAACCGTAAAACAGTTAAATAACCTCTTAGCAGATTATCATTTATACTATCAAAAATTACGCAATTTTCACTGGAACATCTTAGGGCAAAACTTTTTTGATCTTCACAATCAATTTGAGTTGATGTATGATGATGCAAGAATGAAGATTGATGAGATCGCCGAACGTATCCTAACACTACGATACCAACCGGTGAGTAACTACTCTGAGTATTTGAAAAATTCTAACCTTACAGAATCAAAATCGAACATTACCGATAAGGAAATGGTCACTCAGCTGCTCGAGGATCACGGAAAAATTCTAAAGCAGATGACCAAAGTTGTCCAAGCAGCAGATGAAGCCGGTGATGAAGGTACTATAGACTTAGTGGGCGCATACATAAGAGAGCTTGAAAAAACGAGTTGGATGCTAGATGCCTGGCGAATGAAGACAGGAGATTCCTTAAAGTCTAGCAAATAAATGTTTAAAACGCTGTACTTTTATAGCTTAGCCTTATTATTAAGCATCTCTGTGCAATGCCAAAGCACCGTGGATACTCCACTCCAAAAGATAAATATATTATCTAAACTATTAAAAGAAGCTTCCGGAATTACTTATAATCCTGAAGCTTCTGCTTTGTATGTAATTAATGACTCTGGTAATGATGCAGAAATTTTTCAGCTCGACTTAAAAGGAAATATTATTCAGGTTATTGATTTACCCAGTATTGAAAATGTAGACTGGGAAGATTTAACCTATGACAACAATGGAAATATTTATATAGGAGATTTTGGTAATAATGATAATGACCGCAGGGATCTAGCTATTTATAAAATAAAATTAATCAATACTAAAGCTCAAATACTAAGTAAAATATCCTTTGCCTTAGAGGATCAAAAAGCGTTTCCGCCAAAAAAGAAAAATCGAAATTTTGATATTGAAGCCTTTGTTTACCACAACCATCATTTTTATTTATTTTCTAAAAACAGGTCTTCCAATTTTAATGGTACGAGCAAGGTCTATGAACTACGAGATGATAAACCTCAGCAAAAAGCTAAGCTTATTGCTACTTTAGATATCTGTAAAGACGAAAAGGATTGTTTTGTTACAAGTGCAGCCCTAAATCACAAGGGTAACCAACTAGTGTTATTGACCTACAACAAGATTTTTGTAGCTGATCAATTTAGTGCAGATTTTTCAGCGCTTCAATTAAAGAAAATAAAGTTAGAGCACTACTCCCAGAAAGAGGGTATTTGTTTTATAAACGACTCTACTTTATATATTGTTGCCGAAGGCAGAGGTAATAGTCAAGCTTCGATATATGAATTTAAATTAACTGATTGACATAACTATAAATTAAATCCAAAGCCAAAAGAAAATCTAAAACCATCATCACTATAAAATAAGCCTGCTTGACCTGCAATAGCATCTACTGCATTTATCCAAAAACCACCACCGTAGTTGTCGTGCCAAATTTCTGAATCTTCATTATCAAACCATACACGTCCAATATCATATCCCCCAAAAATCCCGAGCTGTAATGGCAGGAGTCCTGTTTTAAATTTACCAAAACTGTACCTTAAATCATTAGTGAAAGCTAATGCTCTATCTCCTGTAAAGCGCTCCGTTCTGTAACCTCTTAAACCGTTGTTACCCCCCAAGTGAGGTGCTTGATAAAACTCAAAACCATCACCTATGATAACTCCTCCCAGTATTTCATTTTTTAAAACCAGCTTTCTACTTCGTGTTAATGCATTAAAAAATTCGATCTTTGGATTTATATATACAAAAGTATTACTGGTATTTTCAACATTCATTTTTACACCCGTATTTAAAGCAAACCCCATACCTTTGCTGGGGTTCACCAAATTGTCATAACTGCCATAGTTATAGGAGACATCAATAAACGTAAACTTTTTTCGATCAAAAAACTCTGGATCTGAAGTTCCCAAACCAGATGCAGCAGTTATAAATCTATCTGCAGAATTTTCTACCTCAACACTTTCAAAACCTGTTTTCATCTCTACTTCTGCCCCATAATATCCCATTTTTTTTACCCCGATAGCAAATGAGATGATACCCGTTTTTGTTCTATTGTAATCAAAACCTAAATCATCATCTGGATTTTCAGTTGTATTACCAAAACCAAAAAAGTTCTGAGCAAAATTTTCGCTCGTATACAAGCCATTGATCAACAAATTCCAATTTCCAATCATATTCGTAAATTCTCCTTGATACGATAAGTCATACCCATTTGTCGCCAAGTAATAGGCTGCCTTAAGGGTATGCTTGTTATGAAATGGTTCTTTGTAAAATCCGCTTTTGGTATAAGTGTCGGTTACATTTATATTTAATCCGTCGTCGGGATTGAATCCTACTAACGGGGTTATGGTATTGGTGTAGTCGATGTATTTTCCTGGGTCATATAAGTTTTGATTGTAATTATCGGATAGTTGAACATATGCACCGCTTTTTTTCTTAATCGTATTTGGTTTAGTTTTGTGATCATAAACTTTAATTTTTCTACCATTTTCTATGGTATAAACATCATTATTTTGGCCACCAATTATTCTTATTTTAATAGGCTTCCTCCCTTTTCCTTTGACCACAAATTGATCATCATCGTCTAATCCATAAATCCAAATTTCATTGGTTAGCGATGTCTTAATTTCTTTACTAAAAAATTGCTTCTTTACCTCTCCTTTTATAATTCGAGATACCTTAATTTCTGTCATCTTATCCTTTCGAATAATTTCAAAATAGTCATCCTTATCGGTACCGGTGATGACGACATGTCTTGCTAAATAGTCGTGATATTTAGAGGCTATTTTTGTCAGTTGATTTCTTCTTAATTTTAGATTTTTCTTAATTCGCTGCGCTATAGAATCCTGTATTTCTTCAGGAAAATAATTAAATGCCTCATCAATTTTACGATCAGTGAGGTTCGATTTTATATAATTCGCCTCAGCGATCCATTGTGTCTCAGAGGCCTCTGAAACCAAAGCTCGGTCTAATTTAATACCTGATTCATTTATCCAGCGCACATTAGTTAGCTCTTCATCGTACACTTCAAACTTTCTCGTTTGAGGAAGAATTAGTTTTACGAAATTAGTTAAAGCTCCATCGTAGTTACAAAAGGCCTGATCCCTATCTCTGGGTATCGGTCTGTAAACTCTTTTTCCATTGCTATCAAATCTTGCCCATCGCCATTGATCGGTATGTCTGTCCCAGTCACCAATCAGCATATCAAATAACCGAGCTCTGATATAAGCACTTTGATCCATTTGGTACTTTTCATCCTTTCGTAATTTATTAAGCATATCATCGGTGCTTTCGATATCATCTGGTTCACCAAAAGATGGCACATCAATAAACTCTTTACCCGGTCGCTCTTCTAACACATACAGCTCATCTCCATAGGATTCATTATAATTTTCTAATCTAGGGTGTTTTGGAATGTAGTATAATGTGGGGTTCGTATGATATACACCAATAGCCTCTGCCAAAGGACCTACAATAAATGTTGCATACGGATGACTTGCGGTATAGAAATCGGCTAATAATTCTTCTGTAAAAGTATCGTCAAAATTATCATCAAGGTAGGTGTTTACAAAGGCGCCTTTCTGTAAAAATTGAGTTGCGCTTTTGCGTACTGCTCTTAAGCTATATCGCCTTCCTAACGTATCTAACAGTCGTAAAGATCTGGTTTGCTGACCTCCTCCACTCCTATCCACAGTGAGCCCGCCCATCAAAGTGTCTAAAGTAACGACAGGTACTTTTAATTTTGTACCATAAATATACCGATAATGGTCACCCCAGATAAACCGAAATGCTTTAGATCTTATCACCTCTTCTTTTTGATATACAGAAGCTTTTTTAAAAGCCGGGAACTTCTTTGAAAATAAAGTGGTATCCAAGGGTTTAAAACGATCATAAATCGGAGCAGTGTAAAGTGGAGTGACAACCCTTTCTTTTGTTCCATAAAATGAAACCTGAGATCCTCCATTCTTTTGTATATCAACTACAGAAAAACCTATACCGGAATGGGCAAATTTCCCTGTTTTACCAAGTGTTGTAGCAGTTGCTGTAGCTCCTGACCCCGCAATGATTTGATGTAAACCGTTGTCTACTATATACTGTAAGGAATTTTCGTGTGCTGATACAATAATTACTTTTTCTGTATCCCGTACCATAACACTCAAGCGATCCATAAAATCATTATAGCGTTTATTTAAGATATCTTGAGATGAAATACCTCCCTGGGATTTTATTTCGGTAATGAAAGTACCTAAAATTGGTAAGGGTATCTTTTTACCTAACGGAAACAAATGACTTCTTAGACTATATTTACCACCATAGGGACCGTTGGAATATACAGGGTGATGCATCGCTAAAATAATGGTTTTATCTTTATTTTTCTTTAGCTCATTTTGCAGCTCCGTTAAGAACTTATCCCTAGTTTTAATTTCGCATTCATCATTAATAGTTGGGTTTTTGTCCCAGTTGGCGATATACCATTGACTGTCCACTATCAGCAAATGAACGTCATCATCAATATCATAGCTTTTAAGCGGGCAACCATCTTTTGGTAAAAAAGCCTTTTTATCGTCTAAGAATTTTTTGACAAACTTCTCTTCTCTTTTAACCCCTTTTACTCCAGTTTTTCTCCAATCACGATCGCCTGGAATAACTATCATTTTTCCCTTAAACCCTTTTAAGAAATTTAATTGTTGCTTTAATTGATCTTCCTTGGCTGTTCGATTACCTTCATCCTTTGAAGGCATACCACCAGGATATAAATTATCTCCAAGCACAAGTAAATAATCCTTTGTAGTAGCTGTACTATCAAAATAAGCCTGCATTGCGGACAATGTCTTTTGAGCATTATCCCTATCATAGCCCAAATTGCCAACCAGATAAAATTTACTATGTGTTGATTTGTGATTAGAGTTCTTCTCTATAATGGGCTTTTCTTCAGCATATTTTGTGGTATAGGTAGCACAAGCAGTAAACAAAAGAAAAATAAATATTAAAAATATCTTGATATTAACAACCTTCTTATATATCATTAATTTTTTTTAATTACTTTGGAAAAAGAAATTTAGCACTTGTATGTCCGAATTGGTAGAAAAAACTGAAAATTTTGTAGAAGATCTTTTTCAAAATGAACTTCCAAAAACCTGTATTTATCATAACCACGCTCATACAAGAAGGGTGTTTAAAAGTACAAAAGAAATTGCTGATAATGTAAGTATTTCTGATGAAGATAAAGAGCTCTTATTACTCACGGCATTATTACACGACACTGGGTATACGAAAAGCTTTGAAAATCACGAGGAATACAGTGTTAATATTGCGAAAGAGTTTTTAAAAAGTAATCATGTTGCGCCAAATAAAATTCAAGAAGTTTCGCGATTGATTATGGCAACAAAAATGACTCATACCCCGCAAGATCTATTAGAACAGATCATAAGAGATGCTGATGCTTCTCATTTTGCCAAGGAATATTACAATGAAACTAGCGAGTTACTCCGAGAAGAGTTTAAAATACACGGGATCAATGATTTCGATTCATCTGGTTGGTTAAAATCCAATATTGAATTATTCCAAAATCACCACTCCTACTATACTGATTATGCTAAAACAAAATGGAAGCCTAAAAAGGAAGAGAACTTAGCCAAAATGTTACAAGAACAGAAAAGACAAAAAAAGGCAGAAAAAGTAAAAAAGGCGGAATTAAAGAAATTATTAAAGGAAGAAAGCCCTGAAAAAGGAGTTCAAACAGCATTTCGGGTAACACTTCGAAACCACCTTAAATTAAGTGATATTGCAGATACCAAAGCGAACATCCTTTTATCGGTTAATGCAATTATTATTTCGCTAGCTTTATCGAACTTAATCCCTAAGCTAGATAACCCTTCAAACACCTACTTGATATATCCCACACTAATCTTTCTGGTTTTTAGCATCGCCTCTATGATATTATCTGTATTGGCAACTCGGCCAAATGTGACCAGTGGAGAGTTTACACGAAAAGAAATTGAAGAAAAAAAAGTAAATCTCTTATTTTTTGGAAATTTTCATAAGATGCCTTTAGATGAATACCGATGGGCTATGAATGAATTAATGAAGGACAAAGAATACATTTATGATACTATGATTAAGGACTTATACTTTTTGGGCAAAGTATTGCACCGAAAATATAAAATCTTAAGAATAACCTATACGGTATTTATTATTGGAATTACTGTTTCTGTACTTTCCTTTATCATAGCATTTAATACACTTCAATAAAATCCGATTCTTACTTATTGCTCCAATTCTTTCATCAGATCGTCGTAGGTATAGAGCGTTTGGTCATCTTCATTTTTATGGTAAAGTATATTTACTCGTAGTGCTTTAAGCCCTGTGATTCCTTGAAGATCTTCTAACTCTACAATCTCTATCTCTTCTTCTAAATAATTTTTGGATTGCAAAAACTTAATGTATTTAAGGTACTCTCTTTCATCTGAGCTTTGAGAATATACGATAACCATTTTACCTTTTTCAGTAACACGTTCCTGAGTACCTTTGATGAAAGCTTTATCCACTCTCTTTTTTACAACCTCATATCGAGCGTTATAGGTCCCATCCACATCAAAGCGTTTTTCATCCATTCTAAATCGTACAGATAAAGAACTATGAAACACCAATATCATTGAAGCTACATCCAACGCTACCGGAAGCTCTTTTTTCTTCTGATAATACTCATTCTCCATTTCGCACATTACCTGTAACTGCCACAACCTTAGATTTTGAAGATATACTTTATTAAAGCTTTTCTTTTTAGTAATAGATTCACCTATATACAAATTATGTTCAACGCCATCGGATTTAAAGCGCTCAAAATAATGGGGATACATGGCTTGTGCTTCTATTTGTTTTTTATCCAATATACCCGCCAGGTGCTTATTAATAATAGTAACCGAGTCATCAAAGGCTTTTCTATGTTTATAGACTGATTTGATATCCTGATCTAGCATTTCATTATATGCAGAGATATAATTTTTAAGCTCCTTATGCTTTTTTGCCAAATGCTTAAATATCGGGTTTATTTCTTTTTTTATGTACGCTAATATTTTTGACTCACTATTGACCTGTAAGCCTTGGTTGATCAAGGTGTCAATATATTCGTGCACCTGAAACCTAATTTGATCGTATATAGGTAAAGTTTCAATTTCTAAAATTTTGGCAAGTACCTTATCTACGGCTTTAAGCTGTACCATAAGGTCTTTGAGAACGGCTTCATTACGGGTTTGGGAAGAAGACTTTACATCAATCTGACCGTATAAAGGATAAACATCTTCAAAAACAATTTCTCTAAAAGCTAAGGAATTTCCATTATGATTTGCCTTTAAAAAACGTTTTGCTTCTTGCTTGAATTTCCAATAAACGCTAGGATGAATGGAAGTACATTCTTGCTGGATGATTAAATCTAATTGATTATCCATTTTAGCTTTATCCTGCGCCACCTTATCTACCAGATATGGCATTAAATCCTGAAGCTTATTAGCGTTAATACTATTAAGTTCGTATTTGTTTGGGGACACCAATTCTATTATCCCTAAAAATTGACCATTATCTATAATCGGAGCTATAATTGCACTATTTATCCCTTGGTCTAACAAATTTTGATACATCGCTTCATCAGGTGTAGACTTTTGAAATTTCTCTACATCTGAAATGGCAAAATAAGTTCCTTTCTCGAACAGAAAATGATTTGTTCCTTTACACAATGCGTGCTTACAACTATCCGCATCTTTTTCGTTTAAAATATAACTATGAAACTCCTCGGTGGGTACCACTTCAAAAGCTTTATCTTCTTCTATATAGCTTGCATACCCTATTTTGAGCTGCGGGAGGTTGAAAATTGCTCTAAATATTTTCTCGAATTCCTCTATAAAATGTGAATCTCCCTTTTCATATTTCAATAGATTGGTTTTGAACTCTGAAATAGAAAAATCAGCAGTAACGTCAAAGAGATTAGCAATAACAATTCCTTTGAAGGTATAGCTCTTGGGCGGGAACTTCTCTTTCCATAGCTCTATATTGTCAAAATTATCTAATAATTCCGCTACATCGCTATCATTAATATCGGGTGCCTGATCAGTTTTATTTATATCAATAAAATCACCATTATACAAAATACGATAGTGTCTTATAATACCATTGGTGTCTGGAATGTCATAAAAAAATGGTCTTCTAAAATCTATATCATAACCGTAATATCGACTTAATATGATACTACAACCCATGATGTAATAATTATCTTCATCTAGGTTTTTGATATTAGGTTCAAAATCTTCACCTGCAGCTTTAATAATTTTATGATATCGATCTGAAGCTTTCAGCACAAAATTATTAAAAGGTATAGAAGCTATTTTTATTTCATTCTCCTGTAAAATTTGAGCAAAAGAATCTTCTAGAATGAGGTCAATCTGTGGTTTTAAGTGCGCAACTTCTTCCGTTTTAATTCCTTGAACCAATTGAGGATATTGCTCAGCAATAGCCATAATTTTCCTAGACCTTTCTTTTAAAAGTTCATTAGTACTATCTGAATACTTTTTATATTTTTCAAAAAATTTAGAAAAGCTAATCCAGATATCTAGTGGAAAATCTTGTTCGTTTATCATCATAACCCCTTATATAGTCTTAAAGTTAGCAAAAATACCCCAAAAACAAGGGGCTCCAGGTTATATTAACAATTAATTACAATCCTGCCCCCTATTTATTTTAGTGATCTATTATGCATGATCTAACCAAATATCAGACCACTTTACGAAATGAGTCACCTTTTTATAGTAATTGTTACCCAAATGCTTCAATTTATTTTTGCTTTACACGTGTTTAACATTATGAAAAGTTAATTTTTACGCTATTTTATATACATTACTTATTTTAGTCGCTAAAAATAATTTTACATGACACGATTTATTATTACACTATTTACTTTAACCTTATTTGTTAGTTGCCAAAAAGAAAAAAAAGGCTACTTCATAACAGCTGACACCAATGGTTTTGAAGATGGAACAATGGTGTATGTCAATGCAATGAGTCAATCCAACCGTCCATTTGTTATAGATTCAGTAACCATAAATGATGGTAAATTTGAACTAGCACTACCAACCCCTGAAACCAATGATTTTAATTACCTTACTTTCCAAAATACAGGAGGTAACGTACTCTATATAGCAGAAAACAATCCCATTCGCATGGAGATCTTTAAGGACAGTTTACGTTCTTCAGTCGTAAAAGGAGGAGAAGATAATCAAGTATTTTTTGAATACTTAGCAAAATTAAAAGCTTTTGCCAATGAAAAAGTTGCAACCAATAATGAAATTCATATTGCTACCAAATTGAAAGAATTTGATAAGGTCAAACAACTCCGTTTAACTATAAATGACATCAACCAAAAAGAATTAGATTACCGCAAGGAACTTGCAGAAAAATATCCTAATTCTTTAGTTTCAGTTATGGCACTAACTGATCTTATCCGACTAAATGCTATCAAAGCAAACGAAGCACAACAACTATATACATCCATCAGTGCTCCACTAAAAAACACTCGATTAGGCAAACAATTAGATCGCTTAGTAACCAATGCTATCACTTTGTCTAAGCAAAAGAAAATTGACGTAGGTGATAAAGCCGAAGATTTTAGCGCACCAACCCCAACAGGAAATGAATTGTCGCTTACTGAAGCTATGGGTAAAGTAACTATCATCGATTTTTGGGCTTCTTGGTGCAAGCCTTGTCGCATGGAGAATCCTAACGTAGTGAATGTTTACAATAAATACCACGACAAAGGATTAAATATTATTGGAGTATCTTTAGATAAAAAGAAAGAGTCTTGGATCAAAGCAATCCAAGATGATAACCTTCAATGGAACCACGTATCAAACCTACAGTTTTGGCAAGAACCTATAGCAAAAGCATATGGTGTGCGTTCCATCCCTGCGACATTTATTGTTAATGAAGAGGGTAAAGTAATTGCCAAAAACTTAAGAGGTCCTGCCCTAGAAGAGAAGATTGCTGAATTACTAGGGGCAGATATGATGTAACAAAAATTTACAATGATATATAAAAGATCGGCCTTAGCCGATCTTTTTTTTATGAGGTAAAACGTATTTTACAACTTTCCGATGCGTTGTAAAACAAATAAAATAATGATAGGAATTGCCAATAAACCTACCATAAGTGTATTTTGTTCAAATAATGCGGGCGCAAAAAGTAAGGTAACTAAATACCCTCCTACGGCTCCACCAAAATGCGCATCGTGACCAATATTACCAACCCTACTTCGCATTCCATATATAGAATATAATAAATATAAAATACCAAAAATATAGGCTGGTATAGGAATTGGTAAAATCAGTAAAGCAAGCTTCATTTGAGGTTGAAATAAAATAGCGGAAAACAATACTCCTGATACCGCTCCACTTGCTCCTACCGCGCTATAATGATACTCATCTTTATGAAAATACAGGGAAAATAAATTTCCGATCAGCAAGCTTGCAAAATAAATAACTAAGAATTTTAAGGAGCCTGTATAGGTCACCACCACTGGAGCAAAAAAATAAAGCGTAAACATATTGAAAAACAAATGCATAAAATCTACGTGTAGAAATCCAGAAGTTACCATCCTTAGCTGTTCTCCTCTTCGAATACCACCAACATTAAACTTATAGCGTTCAAAGAAACCAAAATCGTTAAATCCTTTTAACGAAACCAAAACATTAGCTCCGATGATAAAAAGTACTACTAAATTGATATTCATACCGTCATTTTTGCCCAAATATACTATATATTTTAAGCTCATTAAACCGTTTTACAACTCACTTTATATCATTATTATATTAAGGTCATAACTACTGGATCAAAAAACCTATCTTTGACAGCTTAAATCAAAAATTTAATGCAACTAGCAGTATACTGTTTGGTCTATCCTTTTTTATGGATAATCTCTAAACTTCCCTGGCGTATCTTCTATACCTTATCCACTGGTGTTTATATAATTACCTATTACCTTATTGGGTACCGTAAAAAAACGGTAACTACTAATTTAAAATTAGCCTTTCCCAACAAGACTGATAGAGAGCTAAAAAAAATTCGCAAAGCTGCTTACAAGCATATGTGCGATATGTTTTTAGAAATGATACGATCATTATCCATAAGTAAAAATGAAATGATCAATCGGTTTCGTGTTACCAACATAGAAAAGATACAGGAACTCGAAGCAAAAGGCGACAGTATTATAGTAATGATGGGACATTACAATAGTTATGAGTGGACTAATGCTATTGACTTAATAAGTGATTTTAAATGTGTAGGTATTTACAAACCCATTAAGAATAAGTATTTTGATAGGTTAGCTCACAGGATCAGAGGTAGATTTGATGCTCGATTGATACCTAGCGCTAAAGTTTTTAGAGAGATGACTAAAGACCAAAGAAAAGAAAATCCTGAGCTTAGTTTATACGGCCTGATTTCAGACCAATCTCCTAAACTCAATCACGGTATGTTTTGGACTAGCTTTATGGGGATTACTGTTCCTACTTTTATGGGTGGAGAAGTACTTTCAAAACGATTGGGCCTCAGTATATTTTATCTCCATGTACAAAAAGTGAAACGGGGTTATTATGAGGCTACTTTGATCCCTATTTCTGAAGACCCAAAATCTGAAGAGGATTACACGATTACAAAAACATTTACAAAACTTCTTGAAACACAAATAAAACAAAAACCTGAAAATTACCTATGGACACATAAACGATGGAAACATCGCAATGCTGAGCCACCTAAAAATGCAGTTATAGCATAATATCACACTATAATTTATCCCTTTTCTAGTTTTATGAGACAACGAATAATTTTATATTTGAAGGCTTAATTTAAAACAATGCAATTAGTACTATATCGATTGGTGTATCCAGTATTATGGATAATATCTAAACTCCCCTGGAAGCTGTTTTATGGGTTCTCTACCTTTGTATTCTTTTGGGTATATCATGTATTTGGTTACCGTAAAAAAACGGTTACTGAAAATTTAAGACTTGTTTTTCCCGAGAAAACAGACGCTGAGATAAAACGTATCCGTAAAAAGTTTTACCAACATATGTGTGATATGTTTTTAGAGATGATTAAATCTATGGATATCTCTAATGAAGAAATGAAAAACCGGTTTAAGGTAAAAAACATAGAGTTACTTCACGAACTGGAGCAAAAAAATGAAAATATCATTATCCTTATGGCACATTACGGTAGTTATGAATGGTCAAATGTAGTCGACATTCAAACCAATTTTCAGGCTGTAGGCATTTATAAAAAAATAGGAAATGAATATTTTGATCGCCTAGTCAGACGCATACGTGCTCGCTTTGGTTCCCGTGTGGTTACTACAAAAAATGCCACGAAGGAGATAACCCTTGACCAGCAAAAAGATGGGCTATACATGTATGGGCTCGTATCTGATCAAACACCAAAACTACATAAAGCTAAATACTGGACTGATTTTATGGGTATCAAAGTACCTACTTTTGTTGGTGGGGTGGTTTTAGCAAAACGTTTAGATCTTAATGTATATTACCTAAAAGTGGAAAAGGTGAAAAGAGGATTTTATGAAGCTACCTTTGTGCCGCTTTGCGAAAACCCAGCAGCCCGAGAAGAAGGTGATTTTTCGATAACAAAGCAATACCTTCGCATTTTAGAAAGCCAGATTACTGCCAATCCTGAATATTATTTATGGACACATAAACGCTGGAAACATCGTAATGCCAACATTCCTCAAGATGCCACAGTAGATTAAAAAACCAGCCCAAAAGATTGAACTGGCTTATTATCATTACATACCGAATTTAAAAACTTATATTCCAGCAATTTCCTTGAGGGTCGCTATCGTTTGTTCCGCTAGTTGATCGGCTTCATTCTGACTTTTTGCCTCAGTGTATATCCTAATAATAGGTTCCGTATTACTTTTTCTAAGATGTACCCACGATGCTTCAAAATCTACTTTTACACCATCAATTATATTGACCTCTTCATTTTTATGTTTGTTATGAAAACCTTCCAATATTTGATCCACATCCAAATCTGGTGTAAGCTGAATTTTATTTTTGCTCATATAATAAGATGGATAAGTCGCTCTCAACTCACTTACCTTCATGTTTTTCTCTGCTAAATGGGTCAAAAATAATGCTATTCCTACTAAGGAATCTCTTCCATAATGCAATTGAGGATAAATGATTCCCCCATTACCCTCCCCTCCAATAATTGCATCGGTTTCTTTCATCTTTTCAACTACATTAACTTCGCCAACGGCACTCGCCTGATAACTCCCCTTATGATGGTTTGTGACATCACGCAGCGCTCTGCTCGAAGAAAGGTTAGAAACCGTATTCCCTCCTTTTTTTGATAAAACATAATCCGCACAAGCCACCAAGGTATATTCTTCTCCAAACATTTCCCCATCTTCAGAGATAAACGCTAATCGATCCACATCCGGATCAACAGTTATTCCCAAATCCGCTTTTTCCTGAACTACCAGGGCTGATAAATCTGTTAAGTGTTCTTTCAAAGGCTCAGGATTATGCGGAAAATGTCCATTAGGTTCACAATACAATTCTACAACTTCAACCCCTAAAGCCCTAAGTAATGCTGGTACCGCAATACCGCCTGTAGAATTTACTGCATCTACCACTACTTTAAATTTAGCCTGTTGTATAATATCTTTATCCACCAAAGGAAGCTTTAATACTTCGGCAATATGGATATCAATATAGCCATCATTACGAAAGATTGCTCCAAGATCATCTACTTCTGAAAATGTATATTCATCTCTTTCTGCGATATCTAGTATCTTTTTACCATCTTCAGCATTTAAAAATTCTCCTTTATTATTGAGCAATTTTAGCGCATTCCATTGTTTAGGATTATGACTTGCTGTGAGAATGATTCCTCCATCTGCATGTTCTAAAGGTACTGCTACCTCTACGGTCGGTGTGGTCGATAAACCTAAGTCTATCACCTTAATACCTAAACCGACCAAACTATTCATCACCAACTCCTGAACCATTTTTCCTGAGATTCGAGCATCTCTACCTACCACTACAATAGGTTTTTCCTTTTTTGATTCTTTTTTTAACCAACTCCCATAGGCAGATGCAAATTTAACCGCGTCCACTGGGGTAAGATTCTCTCCTACTTTACCGCCTATGGTCCCTCTTATTCCTGAAATTGATTTTATTAAGGTCATTTATTATCGATTAAGTGTATAAATAAAACACAAAGTTACAAGTCTACACCAAGACAGACAGCATATAAGTTCAAAAGTTTCCTTAAAACCAATACTAACTTTTGTAAAAGTTGTAAATTGCCTCAATGAATTTCTTAGCCCATATCTATTTATCTGGTGATGATGATCACTTAAAAATAGGAAATTTTATCGCTGATTCTGTAAAAGGAAAAAAATACGAGACTTACCCAAAAAACATCCAAAAAGGCATTCTATTACATCGAAAAATCGATCGATTCACTGACACTCATTTTATTGTTAGAGAGAGTGTAGCGAGGCTATTTCCGAAATATGGACATTACAGCAGGGTAATAATTGATATTATCTACGACCATTTTTTAGCGGCGGATTGGAACAACTATAGTTCTGTTCCATTAGAACAATATGTAGCTGAATTTTACACCTTGTTGCAAGATAATTATTCCGTACTACCTAAGCGTATACAAAATTTTCTACCATATATGATCGCGGATAATTGGTTATTGAGCTATGCCACGATCCCTGGTATTGGTAAGATCCTTTACCAAATGAATCAGAGAACTAAAAATCGTTCTAAGATGAATTTGGCGGTTAACGAACTAGAAACTTATTACTCCGATTTTAATAACGAATTCGTATCTTTTTTTAAAGAATTACAAACGTACACACAACATGAAATTAAAAAACTCTAATCCATCTTTTAATTTTTATTCCTTCAGCATACTTATTTCTTTATTGCTATTTTTTTCCTGTAAAGAAAAAACCAACAGTTCGGAAGCTCCCCACCCTATCAGAGGGCTAATTACAGAAAAAGCTATGGTTGTTTCTGCCAGAAAAGAAGCCTCTGAGATTGGTACAGCCATATTAAAACAAGGAGGAAACGCTTTTGACGCTATGGTTGCGACAGAAATGGCTTTAGCAGTAACCTACCCCTATGCGGGTAATTTAGGTGGTGGTGGTTTTATGGTATACCGCCTATCGGATGGAGAACTAGGAGCACTTGACTATCGAGAAAAAGCGCCATTAGCTGCCTCAAAGAATATGTTCTTAGACGAAGAAGGAAATCCTATTCCCGAAAAAAGTCAAGTAGGCCCCTTAGCTGTGGGAGTCCCTGGCTCCATTGCCGGGATTTTTGAAGCTCATAAAAAATTTGGAACCCTTCCCATTACAGAATTATTAAAACCTGTAATAGCCTTAGCTAATAAAGGTTATGTAGTTACTAAAAAACAAGAAAAAAGACTTCAACGTTTTACGGATATTTTTATTGAAACGAATCAAGATACTATTCTTTATGCAAAATCGTATCAACAAGGTGACACTATTAAAAATAAAGCACTTGCAAATACCTTACAGCGAATAGCAGATCACGGCAGAGATGAATTTTATAAAGGAGCTACAGCTGATTCTTTGGTAGCATTTATACAGCGTCATAATGGCATTATTACTAAAGAAGATTTAGCGAAATATGAAGCAAAATGGAGAAAACCTGTAGTTTTTGACTACAAAGGACTTAAAGTGATCTCTATGTCCCCCCCTTCGAGTGGTGGCGTTTGCCTGGCACAAATTATGAAAATGATAGAACCTTACGAATTGTCAGCCTTTGGTCACAACAATTTAAAAACGATACAAGTGATCACCGAAGCAGAGCGAAGAGCCTATGCGGATAGAGGTTATTATTTGGGAGATCCTGATTTTGTACAAATACCGATCGATACGCTGATCAGTGAAGACTACCTTGATGAGCGAATGGATGGTTTTACTTTTCAAAAAGCGACAAAATCATCGGATTTAAATTATGGAAGTGTTCCGGGCTACGAAAGTTCTGAAACTACACACTATTCTATTGTAGATCAGTTTGGGAATGCCATATCTGTTACCACAACACTTAATGGAGCTTATGGTTCTAAACTTTATGTTGATTCCTTAGGATTTTTTCTTAATAATGAAATGGATGATTTTAGTGTAAAACCAGGAACTCCAAATATGTTTGGTTTAATTGGAGCTGAAGCCAATGCTATTGCTCCAGAAAAACGAATGCTTAGCTCAATGACACCAACGATTGTAGAAAAAGATGGTAAATTATGGATGTCGGTAGGTACACCTGGTGGATCTACAATCATCACTTCTGTATTACAAACCATTCTTAATGTATATGAATTTGATATGACCATGCAAGAAGCAGTCAACGCCCCAAGATTCCATCATCAATGGCTGCCCGATGAGATTGTTTTTGAACCCAATAGTTTTAGCCCTAAACTATTAGATAGTTTACGAAGTAAAGGCTACACCACGGATGAAAAAGAATCAACCGTCATAGGTAAAGTGGATGCTATACTGGTGTTGCCTGATGGTACCTTAGAAGGTGGTGCTGATCGACGGGGTGATGATACTGCTGTTGGATTTTAATAGGGTCAATTAAAAAATAGGAAAGGACGGCAAAAGCCGTCCTTTCCTATTTTTATATTAGTAACGTTAAATTACTTTACTTCTTCGAAGTCTACGTCTTCAACATCACTTGCTGAGGAGTCATCACTACTACCACCCTGTGGCTGTCCGTTACCGGCATCAGGTCCTGGTTGTCCTCCTTGTGCCTCTGCCTGAGCTTTATACATCTCTTCGCTAGCAGCTTTCCAAGCTTCATTTATCTTATCAAGTGCTGGCTGGATCTGATCAATTTCCTTGGTTTCATATGCTTTCTTAAGCTCCTCTAAAGCATCTTCGATTGGTTTTTTCTTATCATCAGATAATTTTTCACCAAATTCTTTCAATTGCTTTTCGGTTTGGAAAATCATTCCATCAGCCTCATTCAGCTTATCCGCTTTTTCTTTGGCTTGTTTGTCAGCTTCTGCATTGGCTTCAGCTTCTTTCTTCATTTTTTCGATCTCCTCTTCAGTAAGACCTGATGAAGCTTCAATTCTGATGTCTTGAGACTTACCAGTAGCCTTATCCGTTGCAGAAACCTTAATGATACCATTAGCATCAATATCAAAAGTTACCTCAATTTGTGGTACTCCACGCTGTGCTGGTGGTATTCCATCTAAATGGAATCTACCAATGGTTTTATTATCCGCCGCCATAGGACGCTCTCCTTGTAGTACGTGTATCTCCACAGAAGGCTGATTATCCGCAGCAGTAGAGAATACCTGAGACTTCTTCGTTGGGATCGTAGTATTAGCTTCAATTAGCTTAGTCATTACGTTACCCATAGTTTCAATACCAAGAGATAGTGGAGTTACATCTAATAGTAATACATCCTTAACATCTCCCGTTAATACTCCACCTTGAATTGCAGCACCAATAGCTACCACCTCATCTGGATTTACTCCTTTACTTGGCGCTTTTCCAAAATATTCTTTCACTGCATTTTGTACTGCTGGAATACGTGTAGATCCACCTACCAAGATAATCTCATCGATATCACTTGTTGATAATCCAGCACTTTTCAATGCGCTCTTACAAGGCTCAATAGTTTTCTTTACTAAATCGTCAATTAATTGATCAAATTTTGACCTAGTCAATGTTCTCACTAAGTGTTTTGGTCCACTAGGTGTAGCAGTAACATAAGGTAAATTGATCTCTGTCTGAGCTGAAGATGATAATTCTATCTTCGCCTTTTCAGCAGCTTCCTTCAAACGCTGAAGAGCCATAGGATCCTTACGCAGGTCCATATCCTCATCTGCTTTAAACTCTTCTGCTAACCAATCAATTATCTTTTGGTCTACATCATCACCACCTAAGTGAGTATCTCCATCCGTAGATAGTACTTCAAATACACCGTCCCCTAATTCAAGGATAGACACATCGTGTGTACCACCACCAAAGTCAAAAACAACAATTTTTTGATCCGTACCTTTTTTATCTAATCCATAAGCTAGTGCCGCAGCAGTAGGCTCATTTATTATTCTTTCTACTTTAAGACCTGCAATCTCTCCCGCTTCTTTGGTTGCCTGACGCTGAGAATCATTAAAATACGCAGGCACTGTAATTACCGCTCTCGATACATCCTGTCCTAAATAATCCTCTGCTGTTTTCTTCATTTTTTGAAGAATCATAGCAGACAATTCTTGAGGCGTGTATAAACGACCATCTACATCTACTCTTGGAGTATCATTATCTCCTTTAACCACATTGTAAGCAGCTCGCTCCGCTTCCTTTGCAGATTCAGAAAATTTATTACCCATAAAACGCTTGATCGAAGATATCGTTTTGGTTGGGTTAGTTACCGCCTGACGCTTTGCAGGGTCTCCAACTTTTATTTCGCCTCCTTCAACAAATGCGATTACAGAAGGCGTAGTTCTTTTTCCTTCAGCATTAGGAATTACCACTGGTTCGTTACCTTCCATAACAGAAACACATGAGTTGGTTGTTCCTAAGTCTATTCCTATTATTTTACTCATAGTATTTTTATTATAATTTTTAAGTGTTGTTCAAAATAATTTCACTTTCCTAAGGTCAATCATTATGCCAGTCAAATTTATATGACAGGATGTCATTATTTTAAAATTTAAATACTACTACAAATGCCAACAAAATATCTCACTAAGAATATTGCAAAAAAACACTTCAAATTTTATCAAAAACCTATATTTGACGCATAATTCTAAGAGTTGATTTCGATATGGAATGTATCAGTATTTTTGACATGTTAAAGATTGGAGTAGGCCCTTCAAGTTCACACACATTAGGCCCTTGGAGAGCTGCCAGACGATGGATCGCTGAATTAAAGCAGAAAGGCAATTTTAATGAAGTCACTGCAATTAAAGTAGATTTATATGGGTCGCTTTCATTGACTGGTGTTGGCCATGCGACTGACACTGCAGTACTTATGGGACTTTGCGGTTTTGATCCTCAAACCGTCGAAATTGCACGTATTCCTGAAGAGGTAAAAAATATTACTGAAACTAAAATACTAAACCTTAATCAAGAGAAGGCCATTTCATTTGACCCAAAAGTTGAGATTGTTTTCAATAAAAAATTCAAACCATTTCATCCTAATGCCATAACGTTTAGAGCCGTCTTAGCGAATGGTAAAAAAAGTTTTTCTTCCTTCTATTCCATTGGTGGTGGATTTGTTGTAAAAGAAGAGCGAAAGAGAAAGCAAAAAAAGATTGCTGAGTTTCAGCAATTTCCTTTTCCAGTTCAAAAAGCAACTGATTTACTGGCGTATTGTAATACACATCAAAAAAAGGTCTCTGATATTGTATTACAAAATGAATTGTCCCTGAGAACTCTACCAGAAATTGATGAAAGAATACAAGAAATATGGAATGTCATGCTTGACTCTATGTATACAGGGTGTCATACAGAAGGGGTGCTTCCTGGTGGATTAAATGTAAGACGCAGAGCCTTTGACTCTCATAAAAAATTAATTAAAGACCATCAATACGATAATCCAGAGCAATGGATTGAAGCCATTCGCAATACAGAAGTGAAATTTAGAGAAATCCTAAAATGGGTGTCTTGTTTTGCATTAGCGGTGAATGAAGTGAATGCCTCTTTAGGAAGAGTGGTTACTGCTCCTACGAATGGCAGTGCTGGTGTGATCCCTGCCGTAATGATGTATTATATGGTCATTGAAAATCACGATGCTAATTTTGAAGATATCAAACAATTTATGCTAGTGGCCGGAGAAATTGGCAGTCTTTTCAAAAAAGGAGCAACGATCTCGGCCGCGATGGGTGGATGCCAGGCTGAGATCGGCGTATCTTCTGCGATGGCCGCAGGAGCTCTCACCGAACTTATGGGGGGTACACCTGAGCAAGTAATGATGGCCAGCGAAATAGCTATGGAACATCATCTAGGTCTTACTTGTGATCCTATAGCTGGACTGGTACAAATTCCTTGTATTGAGCGAAATGCTATGGGTGCCATAAAAGCTATCAATGCTTGTGAAATGGCACTAGATGGAGATGCTACATTAGCTAAAGTTCCGCTAGACAAAGTCATCGAAACCATGTGGGAAACGGCAAAAGATATGAACACCAAGTATAAAGAAACGAGTGAAGGTGGGCTTGCGGTTAAGGTCAGTTTAAGTGATTGCTAGTTTGCATATAAAACTAAAAACTCAAATAACTTAACATCGCTAACCTTTATTGCATCCTTCTTTTTTACGAGTATCTGCTATCGCTATTATTCGCCAATTAGTTCCGTCATTAAATAATTGAAACACATTTACCCCACAATGGCTAAAATTATCATTGACCGAAAATTCGTAAGGTGTCCAAGCAGTAGCAATTATTGAATCTGCATTAATAGTAAAGGAGAGTAATTTTTCATTCCAGTGCTGACCTTCCGGTTTGGCACCTATTGAATTTAAGAATCCTTGAAAAGGTGTTTTAAATACTTTTCTTCCTCCATTTTTGTCCGAATAAATAGTTTGAAGCACTAAATTTTCTCCAATAACCTCTTTAATAGCAACAGTGTCACCTTTATGAAAAGCATTAAAGAATGACAAAATAGTTTGTTTTACCTCATCTTGATATGAGTTTAAATCACTTACCGATAAATCTTCCTGTGCGTGAACATCAAGAAACAATAGTAAACTAAGCAAAAATAGAAATCTCATGAAATTTTTTAAATTTATTGAATATAAGTCTTATGTTTATATTTTTAATACTAGTTCAATAGTAATCTTCCCAAAATATTAAAAAGTTTTGAACTATAAACTGAAAAGTTTTAAAATATTTAAATGTGCTAAACATCATAGTTAATTAGTAAATAAAAGATAATGGGTAGATTTTATCATTATAAACTGGACTATTGCGAAATTTTTGTTTTAGAAAATGTACTCGTAAAACAAATAGAAGAAGGTGAAATAATTTCCGCTGACCACGTTGATGAATTGATACGTATAATCGACAAGCATTTTAAAGATAAGCCCGTTGTATATTTATCCAATAGAACTTTTTCGTATAGTGTAGATCCTTTAGTATATAAGGAAGCATCAAAAATCAAGCAACTTATTGGTATAGGTATTATCGTTAGTGAAGAACAGAACGTCAACACTGCCCATTTTGAGGGTAAATTTTATGATAGAGACTTTAATGTCTTTAGAAATTTTGATGATGCTATGATCTGGTCCAATTCCTTGCTCCAAAAAAATAGATAAACCAATCGAAGATCTCTGAGATGGGTAACTCATCATTTGAATGACTAGGGTAATAACTATCCTATTTCTAATAAGACTTGTTGTGATGATATCTCGAATTGATTACTTTTACAACCACATAAAAACTACAACACCATGTCAACCGCTAAAAAAGATTACAAAAGAGTAACGGTAAAATCTCTCATAGATATGAAAGCAAATGGAGAAAAGATCTCTATGCTTACTGGATATGATTACACCATGGCCAAGATTATCGATGGCGCCGGTGTCGATGTGATTTTAGTTGGAGACAGTGCCTCAAACGTAATGGCGGGACATGAGACAACGCTACCTATTACGTTAGATCAAATGATTTATCATGCCTCATCCGTAATTAGAGCAATTGACAGGGCCTTAGTTGTTGTAGATCTTCCTTTTGGGAGTTATCAAAGTGATCCTAAAGAGGCTTTGCGTAGTGCTATCAGAATAATGAAAGAGTCCGGTGCGCATGCAGTAAAAATGGAGGGCGGAAAAGAAATAAAAGAGTCTATTAAAAGAATTCTACACGCTGGCATACCTGTAATGGGACATCTTGGTCTAACGCCACAATCCATCTATAAATTCGGGACTTATACCGTAAGAGCCAGAGAGGAAGCAGAAGCTGCCAAGCTCAAAGAAGACGCCAAAATGCTTGAAAAAATAGGCTGTTTCGCCTTAGTACTAGAAAAAGTTCCCGCAGATCTAGCCAAAGAAGTTGCTGAAAGCTTAACCATACCTGTAATTGGTATAGGAGCTGGTAACGGTGTTGACGGACAAGTTTTAGTTACTCACGACATGCTAGGAATGACGCACGAATTCAATCCTCGATTTTTGAGACGCTATTTGGATTTACACACGGAAATGACTACTGCATTTCAAGAGTATGTCAAAGATGTAAAGGCACTTAGGTTTCCAAGTGAAGACGAACAGTATTAAGCGTAATACTAACTTAAATTCTTTGCTTTCACCTAAATTCTTATAGCTTTTCATGTCAAAAACTTTATCTCATAAAGATAATTTACAGGTACTATATGAAGACAACCACATCATTGTAGTCAATAAACGACCTGGTGATATTGTACAGGGTGACAAAACAGGTGATAAACCCCTTAGTGAAGTTGTCAAAGAATATATCGCTGAAAAATATAACAAAACGGGGAATGTATACTTAGGTGTTGTGCATCGTCTAGATCGTCCTACCAGTGGTATTGTTTTATTTGCTCGTACTAGTAAAGCACTACCACGGTTAAACAAGTTATTTGCGGCCAAAGAAGCTCAAAAAAAATATTGGGCAATAGTTAAACAGGTACCACCAAAGCAAAACGATGAGCTAACACATTGGTTAAAACGTAACCCAAAACAAAATAAATCTTACGCGCATAACAAAGAAGTCGAAGGTAGCAAAAAAGCAAAATTGGCGTATACTTTGCTCAAACAATTGACTAATTATTACCTTTTAGAAATTGATTTATTTACGGGGCGACATCATCAAATACGATCACAATTGTCAGCCATCGGTTCTGTGATCAAAGGAGACCTAAAATACGGTGCGGATCGAAGTAATAAAGATGGAAGCATTCATCTACACGCAAGAGTCCTGCAATTCATTCATCCCGTTAAAAAAACAGAAATTACAATCACAGCTCCACCGCCCGATGATCCGATTTGGAATGACTGCATTTAATTAAGTGTTACTTATACGTTCTGACACTTTCAATTACCACTGCTGTTAAAATTAAAGCCCCTCCGATAATAGTAGATAAAGAGGGAATTTCGTTTAAAAAAACAACGCCAATTAAGATCCCATAAATAGGCTGTACACTGCCTAAAATACTTGCGGTGGTAATAGAAAACTTTTTAAAACTTAAAACATATAAGGTATGTCCTATCGCTGTAGTGAGTAATGCCAAGGTAACCACAGGTAACCATTGACCGGAAATTCCTGAGCTATCCAAAACAAAAAGCAACGGAAGTAAACCAATAGAGATAACCACTAATTGATACCACATTAATGTAGAACCGTGATAGCTCTTAACCTTAGTTTTTGTGATCAAATTTCGAATCGCATAGCACAATGCTGAAAAAACTCCAAAACATACTGCTTTGGTGTACGAATTATCCAAATCAAAATCAGGCACTAAAAAGTAAATCCCCAACAAAACTAACAGCGCTAGTAACAAATGCATTTTTTGAAATCTGGTTTTTAAAATCAAGGGTTCTAAAAAAGCAGTCAGAATGGGATAGGTAAATATGGACAGCATACCAATAGCGACATTGGATAATTTTAAGGCATAGAAATAAGTAATCCAATGTGCTCCCATAAGAATCCCACTCAATACTATTCCTGTTCTATCCTTTGGAGCAATGCTAATTGAGATGTTCTTCCACCTACAATAGGCATACAAAAAAAACGCTGCAAATAACGCTCTAAAACCTATTATCACAGGGACCGGCATGTCTATATATCTTCCTAATGCTCCTGATGTACTAATGAAAAACATCGCTAGATTTATTTCTAGCAAATTGGTAAAGTGCGTTTTTTGTTGCATTTATGTTATCTAATCGATTGTTTTGCTTTTTCTTTGATAATATCTGAAACAGGTCTGCCCTGAATGTTACTTTCAAGCCAAGATAGAATATCTAAATATAAAAAGGCACGTTTTTCATAGGGATGATTTTCATACTTTTTCAAAGTCGAATGTAATTTTCTAAATTCATCCTTGATTTGTTGTGGATAGATATCTCCCAAATTTCGTAAGAATTTTATCATTTCTTTTTGAACTTCGTGCAAATCATCCATTTTGATCAAAAATCGATAGGTTTCTTTGAGTTGTGTTTCTAAATGATAATCCCGTCCTGATTCATAATGTGCTACCAAAGACAGCACCCGAGAAAAACACATTAAATCTTCGCGCATTTGCAGCGATTTATTCTCTATAATCTTTTTGAGATATTCAATACATTTTTTGTGGTTACCCATCCCAAAATACAAACAACCTATTTTATAATAAAACACCATGATGTGGTGATCATCCAACTTATTACTATAGTTAGCAATACCATCTTCAATTTCGCTTACCAGATACTCACCTTCGGCAAAGGTTCCTTCTAAAAAGTGACTATTGAGTTTATTATTATACAAAAACTGAAAAGATAGCACCTCAATGTTATCATCCTTTGGAAAATCTTTGTCTTGGATTACTTTTTCAAAATTTAGTAATGTTTGTTGCAATTGACTTTGATCTTTGATAAGGTATAAAGACTCCATCAAATAATGATACCCCCTTAAAAAAAACACCGGGTTTAACGAAATCATTTGTGGGTATTCATAAAAAAGATCTACCCATTTTTTAGAGTATTTGTAACAGGATAAAAAATCCTGAATCATAAAACTATACCACAAATGCGCATTATACAACCACAACTTTTCTCTAAACCCAAGTAGATTCCAGTCATATTTGGGTAGTTTGCTATGAAAATAATTCGAAATAATATTGTGCTCTTTGTCGTTCCTCACATATCCACTTTTGAGCATTAAACCATAAAGCTGTAGCGACAGATTTGATAAACGGCTGGTAAGCACGTTTTTCATACTTAGCATTTTCGCTTCTTCTGTTAGCTCATCCGCTCTGGTGTTAATACTTCTGGTAATGTATTGTGTTTCTATAATCTTTTCGAGCTCTACTATTTCATAAGCACTATTATTCTCTTCATTTTCAATAGCAATAGATTTAGCTTTATCTAAGATTTTTAAACTCTGCTTATACAAACCTTTATGGTATAAAATTGAAGCAAAATCTAATTGCTCTCGTATTTGCGAACGAATATTTTGATGTACCGGACTCAGCCTAAGACTAATCAAAATTTGTTTGTATAAATGGGCCTTCAAGTTGGATAATTGCTGCTTGGTGACGATTCCTTTTTTGACGATCAACTCTTCGTCTATCTTATCACTTTTATCTAAATGATTAAATAGCGCTAAAAACTTAGAATCTGTATTGACCCCTAATCTTCCTACATAAACTTTAAACTGTCTCTTTTCAGATTTAGAAAGAGATTTCACCAAAATAAACAACGGATCTTTTTGGTCACTAGTCATTGTAAGAGAATTGTTTTTAACTTGTTGATTTAAAGATATTTAAATTTAAAAAAAGAAAGTTTAGCATTGTAAACCAAAGCAGATAAACCCGTTTTTCTCATAGCCAAAATATAAATTCGTAGGAGAATTAGGAAACAACTAAGAGAGAAACTTCAAAAATTGAAGACTCTTCAAAAAAACTAACTCAAAAACTAGAAATTCGTATGAGTAAAGACAAAGTTCAAATTTTTGATACCACACTAAGAGATGGAGAACAAGTTCCAGGATGTAAATTAAATACTGAGCAAAAACTAGTGATTGCCAGGCAACTCGACTACTTAGGCGTGGATATCATTGAAGCCGGTTTTCCTGTCTCAAGTCCAGGGGACTTTACTTCTGTAGAAGCAATTTCTAAAGTCGTCAAAAATGCAACTGTTTGTGGATTAACACGAGCTGTGGAAAATGATATACGTGTAGCGGCAGATGCGCTTAAATATGCTAAAAGACCAAGAATACACACAGGTATAGGTACCTCAGACTCTCATATCAAATATAAGTTCAATTCTACAAGAGAAAAAGTGATCGAGCGTGGGATTGCCGCCGTCAAATTAGCCAAATCCTTTGTGGAAGATGTAGAGTTTTATGCCGAAGATGCCGGAAGAACAGAAAACGAATACCTGGCACGCGTATGCGAAGCGATGATCAAAGCAGGTGCTACTGTTCTTAATATTCCGGATACTACCGGTTATTGTTTACCTGAAGAATACGGTGAAAAAATAAAATACTTGAAAGAAAATGTGAAAGGTATTGATAAGGTTATTATTTCTTGCCACTGCCATAATGATTTAGGGTTAGCCACTGCCAATTCCATTGCAGGAGCAATAAATGGAGCAAGACAGATAGAATGTACAATCAATGGTATAGGAGAGCGCGCAGGTAATACTTCATTAGAAGAAGTAGTTATGATCTTAAGACAACATCCTTATCTTAATCTCAATACTGATATCAACACCCGTCTATTATATGAAACGAGTTTGATGGTATCAGAAAAAATGGGTATGGTGGTGCAGCCTAATAAAGCTATTGTAGGCGCTAATGCTTTTGCCCACAGCTCAGGGATACACCAGGATGGAGTAATCAAAAATCGCGAAACCTATGAAATCATCGATCCTGAAGAAGTTGGAGTTACCGAATCTGCTATTGTACTTACCGCCAGAAGCGGTAGAGCAGCACTAGCCTACAGAGCTAAAAAAGTGGGTTATGAATTAACCAAGCTTCAGTTGGATGCAGTCTATCAAGAATTTTTAAAGTTTGCGGATCGCAAAAAAGAAGTGGTTGATGAAGATATCCACCATATTATGAAAAATGTAGATGTAGCTGTTGCTATCGCAGTATAAATTTATAAAAAAAGTAAAGGCGAGTCTGATGAAATACTTCAGGCTCGTTCTGGTATAAAAAATGAACATGAAAAAAACATTATTTGATAAAGTATGGGATGCCCACGTCGTTAAAGAAATAGAAGATGGTCCCCAAATACTATATATCGATAAACATTTAATACACGAGGTCACAAGCCCTCAAGCTTTTAGTGAGTTAGAGCGACGTAATATTCCGATCTTTAGACCGGATCAAATCGTGGCTACGGCAGATCATAATACCCCAACCATGGATCAACATCTGCCAATTAAAGATGTACTATCAAGAAACCAGCTAGAGCAACTGACAAAAAATTGCGAAAAATATGGTATTACGCTGTATGGATTAGGACACGAATACAATGGAATTGTCCACGTTATGGCACCTGAGCTTGGTATTACTCAACCCGGAATGACAATGGTATGTGGGGACAGCCACACCTCTACGCACGGAGCCTTCGGCTCCATTGCTTTTGGAATCGGCACCAGTCAGGTGGCACAAGTATTTGCAAGTCAATGCTTACTGCTACAAAAACCAAAAAGTCTAAGGGTTAATGTTAACGGTAAACTTAAACCAGGTGTTTTGCCAAAAGATGTGATATTATACATCATTGCACAGCTTGGCACCAATGCAGGAACCGGGTACTTTTGTGAGTATGCCGGCAATGTATTTGAAGAAATGTCTATGGAAGGACGAATGACCGTATGCAATATGAGCATTGAAATGGGTGCTCGCGGTGGCATGATTGCTCCGGATGAGACCACATTTGAGTATGTAAGAGGTCGCGAATTTGCTCCTAAAGGTGAAGAGCTTACGCAAAAGATTGCGTATTGGAAAACCTTACCAACCGATGAAGGTGCTGTATTTGACAAAGAATATCATTTTGATGCTGCGGATATTGAGCCTATGATTACCTATGGCACCAACCCAGGGATGGGCATTAAAATATCCGCCTCCATACCAAACTCAACCAGTGCTTCTTTTGAAAAGTCATTGAAATATATGAATTTCAAAAAAGGACAATCGCTGGTTAATCAGCCAATTAACTACGTATTTATCGGAAGCTGTACCAATAGCAGGATCGAAGATTTTAGAATTGCAGCCAGTTATATTAAAGGAAAGCAAAAAGCAGAAAATGTAACGGCCTGGTTCGTTCCTGGCTCACAACAAGTTGCCAAACAGATTGAACAAGAAGGGTTAAGGGAAGTATTTGAGTCCGCAGGATTTCAGCTGCGCCAACCTGGATGCTCTGCCTGCCTGGCGATGAATGATGATAAAATTCCAGAAGGCGAATATTGCGTCTCCACCTCGAATAGAAATTTTGAAGGAAGACAGGGACAAGGAGCAAGAACCATACTAGCCAGTCCCCTAGTTGCGGCAGCTACAGCTGTCGAGGGAAAGATTATTGATATTACTAAACATTTAAATTAATATATGGATAAGTTCGTAAAGCTTACCGATACCGCTATACCGTTACCTATAGAAAATGTAGATACGGATCAAATTATACCCGCACGTTTTTTAAAAGCGACTAGTAGAGAAGGGTTTGGAGAAAATCTTTTTAGAGATTGGCGATATACTAAAGCGGGTAGCCCTAATGAAGACTTTGTACTGAACAACCCTACCTACACGGGCCAAATTTTGGTTGCCGGAGATAATTTTGGTTGTGGATCCAGCAGAGAACACGCGGCATGGGCCTTACACGATTATGGGTTTAAAGTAGTGGTTTCGAGTTTTTTTGCAGATATTTTCAAAGGTAATGCCTTAAATAATGGGGTGCTTCCTGTACAGGTTAGTGCTAACTTCTTAACTGAGTTATTATACACCATTGAGCAAGATCCTAAAACCGAAATCGAAGTCGATTTAGAACATCAAAAAATCACCATAAAAAATACAGGTAGCAGTGAGGATTTTGAAATCAATAGCTACAAAAAAACATGTTTGATTAATGGTTATGATGACATCGACTTTTTATTCAGTAATACAAAAGAAATTGAGCAGTTTGAAAAGAATGCAAAACTGTCAGCAGTAAATAATTAAAATCTATATACGCTAATGAAATTAGATATAGCTGTATTATCAGGTGATGGTATAGGACCTGAGGTAACCGCTCAGGCGATCAAGGCCTTAGAAGCCATAGGACATGCTTTTGACCACACCTTTATTTTTAAAGAAGCTTTGGTAGGTGCCACTGCAATTGACAAAACCGGAGATCCATTACCTGAAGAAACACTTCAACTATGTGTGGATACCGATGCGGTACTGTTTGGGGCCATTGGAGACCCTAAATATGATAATGATCCCTCTGCGCCAGTTCGCCCGGAACAAGGCTTATTAAAATTACGAAAAGAATTAGGGCTCTATGCCAACATTAGACCCGTTAAAGCTTATCCTACCCAATTGGATAAATCACCGCTTAAACGTGAGATAATTGAGGGTACCGATATTTCTATCTATAGAGAATTGACCGGAGGAATCTATTTTGGTAAAAAACATCTTAGTGAAGATGGTGAGTTGGCATCAGATCTTTGCGAATACTCTAGAGCTGAAATTGAGCGAATCGCACATCAAGCATTTAAAGCTGCCGAAAAAAGAAGAAACAAATTAACCCTGGTCGATAAAGCGAATGTACTCGAATCATCCAGATTGTGGCGTAAGGTCGTCAAAGAAATTGCCTACGAATATCCTGAGGTTGCTTTAGATTTTCTATTTGTAGATAATGCGGCCATGCAAATGATTTTAAATCCAAGCCAATTTGATGTTATACTCACAGAGAATATGTTTGGTGATATCATCTCTGACGAAGCCAGTGTAATTGGTGGGTCTATTGGATTACTAGCCTCTGCTTCTGTTGGAGACACCTGTTGTATGTTTGAGCCGATACATGGTTCCTACCCCCAGGCAACAGGTAAAGGAATCGCCAATCCGATTGCGGCTATCTTATCGGCATCCATGCTACTTGAGCATTTTGATTTATTGGAAGAAGCGAATCTAATTAACAGTGCAGTAGAAAAAGCCTTAGAACTGAATGTAACCACACCAGATATCAATACTATTAATCCATTAACTACAGAAAAAGTTGGAGATTTTATAGCGGACTATATTTTAAACCCCAAGGATACCAATTTAAATTTTGAAAACATCCATATTGGACAGTCAACAATAATTTAGTCGATTCTATTTTGTTTATAGTAAAAAGCAATCAAGATGCAAGACTTGATTGCTTTTTTATTTGAATCAAAACCTATCTAATCTATTAGGTCTTAAGACTCTTAAACAAATCAAAGATTAAACCCCTATAAACAAACGTGAGCTAGAACAACTCTTTTAGCAATATCAACTATGGTTTCATCTATTCCTCAAACCACCTAATTTTTATTTTAGTTAAAACTGATTTGTGGCATTGTATTCCGGTGGTAGTAGTTAATTTCTACAAAATTGAAGCTTTAGCGTATGAAGTAGATTTTAATAATAAAGTAACTTTTTACAAGGCTTTTTCAAAATGCACCAATACTACCCCTTCCAAATTCCGGAAGCTCAATTAAAAGAGTTAATAATAATAATTTTTAATGCTTACCATTATTCACCGGACCGAGACTAAGGGAATAAAACGATTTATGTTGTAATTAAAATTACATATCCAATGAAACAATTATTTACAACTCATAAATCGAATCTAAGCATTTTTATCAATTCGCTATGCCTACCAATCCATCTCGGTGCTATAGCCGCTAGTGCTTAATAGTATAACACAAATCATCCCTCAGTTTTTCTTCGTAAGCTATTAATTGCTATACGTCCCCATTACGCTCGAAATTAAACCATCATTACTAATTTGCTTTACCAATATTTAATACAGTTTCAATATGAAAAATTTTTACTGCACTTCGCTACTTACCATTTTTTTAATAAATACGCTACACGCTCAAACTTTTGAGTGGGCGATTGCTATGGGTGCTGAATCCAATGATTATGGAAACGCAATAACAACTGATGCTCAAGACAATGTATATACTACAGGTTACTTTAATAATATCGTAGACTTTAACCCCGGGTCGGGTACCGTTGCACTGGCTAGTAATGGGGCTAGCGATATTTTTATACAAAAATTAGACGCTGAAGGCAATTTTTTATGGGCAGAAAGCATTGGCAATACTGGTATTGATAGTGGTGAATCCGTAGTTACTGATGCTGATGGAAATGTTTATATTACAGGTAGTTTTTCGAATACAGTAGATTTTAATCCAGGGTCAGGAGTATTCAATCTTAGCTCAAATGGTAGTTCCGATATTTTTATTCTAAAACTAGATACGAACGGTAATTTTCTATGGGCTAAAAGTATAGGCGGTTCTAGTCCAGATTTAGGAACTTCTATAGCTATTTCAAACAATGCTTTATACTTAACTGGATCTTTTAGCAATACTGTTGATTTCGATTCTGGCACATCATCTTTCGCGTTAAGCTCCCAAGGTGCTTCCGATATCTTTGTTTTAAAGCTTGATTTAAACGGAGAGTTTATTTGGGCTAAATCTGTGGGCGGTAGTGCTTCAGACTATGGCAAGGCCTTAACCATCGATACAAATGATCATATCTATATTACAGGTGTTTTTAGTGAAATAGTTGACTTTGATCCAAATGCAGCTATGTATAATCTGTCTTCTGTAGGAGGCAGTGAAGATGTTTTTATTCTTAAACTAAACTCCGATGGTAACCTTGTCTGGGCCAAAGCTATAGGAAGCGGCGGTGATGATATCGGTAATGCCATAAAAACAGATAGTAATAACAATGTTTATACGGTTGGTATTTTCGAAGAAACCATTGACTTGGATCCCAATACTGGAGTTGAAAACCATACTGCTGTTGGATTGGAGGATGTTTTTTTACAAAAATTAGATGTTAATGGTAACTTTTTATGGGCTACGCAGATTGGTAGTAACTGGTTTGACGAAGGAAATTCCTTATTTATCGATTCTGATGACAATGTCTATACTACAGGAGGTTTTAGGGATCCAGCAGATTTCGACCCGGGCCCAAATGAGCATATCTTAACACCATCAGGTGGTGCTGATATGTTTATTCAAAAATTAGATGCTAACGGTAACTTAGTTTGGGTATCACAAACAAGCGGGGGCACTCAAGAGTATGGTTTTGCCATTACTGGAAATAGTAATGGTACTATACTTACTACCGGTATTTTCTCAGGAAACGTGGATTTTGATCCTGGTGATGATGTATTTAACCTTAGTGGTACAGAGGGAGGCTTATTTGATACTTTTATCCTAAAACTGAATAACAATTCACTAACTACGGACGAGTTTACGAAATATAACTTTACGATGTATCCAAACCCAGCAAAACATCGCGTAACATTAGGTTTACAACATACAGTACCTAACGGAACCATCACGATTTATAATTCTGGGGGGCAACAAGTACGTCAATTTACAACTAACGGAGATCATAATGCATCTATAAATTTAGAGAATTTAACCACCGGCCTCTATGTACTCCGTCTAACAACAGCATCTCATAGTATTAGTAAAGTATTGATTATCGAATAGCTCAACCACCTGCGATTGAATATGCTTTTTAATCTGCAAAACTTACAATACACCAATCCTAGCTAAGGAATAACGCATCAAAATCAAGAAAAGAAAAATGACTACCATAAAACAACTACTTATTTTAAGTGCATTTATTTTAGTAAGTATAAAAACATTTGGACAACAACAGTTGAATGTATTTGATAAAAACGGCAAAACACCTTTATTAAATGCAATAACAACGATTGATGTGCCTTCAATAAAAAAATTAATAAAAAATGGTGCCGATGTAAACCTTAAAGAACAGAGCGGTTTACAAGGAACACCACTTATGTATGCTACGAGTACCGGAAATTTAGCGCTGTGTAAACTTTTATTCAAAAGCGGCGCAGATATCAACCTGACTGATACCAATAAGGACTCGGCGTTAAATTGGGCAACGTATTACGGCCACGTCCAAATAATGAATTATCTAATTTCAAAAGGAGCAGATTACACTGCTAAAAGTAAACACGGTACAGCATTGGATGTAGCGTTGAGGCTCTGGCATAATGATTCAGTCATAGAAGTTTTTAGACCTTATTATACATCTAAGAAGCATATCAAGGGAGAAAGAAAGCTTATTGAATACGTGTCACAGCGTCAGTTCGATAAGATCATAAATAAATGGAATACAACTATATCATTTGATTTAAAAGATAATCTTGGTATACCCCTATTACAATATGCTGTGCAGTCTAATCATAAAAAACTGACTCAATTTTTAATAACTAATGGCGCTACAATAGATATTTTAAATCCAGTTGGACAAACTCCATTGGCTTGGGCCGCCAGAAAGGGGCATTTAGAAATGGTTGAACTTCTTTTAGAAGCAGGAGCAGATCCAAATAAAACAGATTCAACATTTCAACTGACCCCGCTAATCGCTGCTGCTATTAAAGGTGATACAGAAATAGGAAAGCTATTGCTACAAAACAATGCAAACCTGGCACATAGAGATGTCATTAATAATGCAACCGCACTACACTGGGCTGTTTCTGAAAAGAATACTGAGTTTGCCAAAATGCTAGTTCATCAAGGAGCAGATTATCATAACAAGGCATTACAGGATGATACTTATTCTGCATATGATTTAGCGCAATATTATAAAAACAACGATTTACTGTCCTTTTTTAATTCGTTAGATAATGAAAAAAAACAGTCTGATTTGATAGGCTCTTGGAAAGTTAAAGAAATACATTATTTGTACCCGGATACTATCTATCGTCAAACTGATTTAGAATATGGAAGGTTTCTCCTAACAAAAAATAAGTATTCCATTGTGTACAATCCTACTCTAAGTGAGCGTATTCCTTTTAAAAATTTATCAAATCCAGAAGATGCTGAAATCAAAAAAGCTTTTCTGAGCATTGTCTTTAACAGTGGTAGTTATAACATAGTTAAAGATATTCTGCGTACCACTGCGGATATTGCTAAAGTACCAGGATTTGAAGGTGGACAGCAATCGTATACAATTAAACTAGAGGATGCAAATCGATTACAGTTAGTTCTGTTTGATGAAACTTATCCCAATGGTAAAAAACCAGAGTGGTTAGGTAAGATAAAAGTTAGGTTTGTTTTTACTAAAGAAAAATAGTGACTATTAACTTTTTTATGTGATATTCATAGGTTAAAACAAATCTCAGACATATAAGCCGCGCATCTATTTAAATTCAATTTTATGACATCGTTTATTTCTAAATTAGTAAGCACTTATCTGGCCAATTATATTTTAAACCCCAAGGATACCAATTTAAATTTTGAAAACATCCATATTGGACAGTCAACAATAATTTAGTCGATTCTATTTTGTTTATTGTAAAAAGCAATCAAGATGCAAGACTTGATTGCTTTTTTTTGACGCATAAAAAAGGTGTATAGCAATTGCTACACACCTTTTATTACTCTTGTCTTACCTTTATTAGTAAGTAAAATAGTAAAGATCTAATGCTTTATTATTTCCTTTTTAACCAAAAGTCTTCATTCATACCTTCGATAAGCTTCATTGGATCCGAATTTTCAGATCGTACCTGTTCAGCGATAGGCACAACTTTTTTATCCTTTACTTCAAATTCAAACACTCTCGGTGTTGCTTCGTGATCAAATGTTATTTCTAACTTATATTGACCATCTTCAATATTTTCATAGTTTATGTAGTCAGATCCATTCTTAGATTCTAGTAATCTTAAAGATGTTTTTTCTAACTTATAAGTACCTCTACTTACGTAAATAGATCTTGGCTCCTTGCTCTTTGCTATTACATTTCCTGATTTATATAACTTATAAGAATACTTACTGTCAAGATCTGTTTTTTTAGGGTTCGCTGGATTTGGATTAAATTCTAAATGTCTGGTAAATGCACCTAAAATCAAGTTCTCTCCTTTTTCAAATTTTAAATAGGCATAATCTTCCCAAGGACCTTCAACATACCATAGGGTACTTAAATCCGCATAAGCATCTGAATTTTTTTTGCTTTTAACCTCAAAATCAAAAGTATAATACTGTTTTTGACCTGCATAAAAATCAATTCTGTATGTACCAGTTCCATGTTCGTCTACCTGGATACGATCTTGAGAGTCCGCTTTGATGAATAACTTTTTGTTTCCACCACTTCTTTGAGAATCCTCGTATATAAATTCTTTAATTAGTTCGCCATCCTTATACACTTTGGTTTTAATATGCTTATCCGAAATGAAGCTAGCTTGACTTCCATCTTTTTTATTATTAGGTACAAATACAGCTTTGTAATAATTAACGTCAAGTGATCCTTTGTCCGAAAGTTCAGTGTTGCTTAACAACGATCTAAAGGTTACCGCGGCAGACATATCAAACTCTGACCAGTCCATTTCGACCTCTGCTTTGGCAGAAGTATTGTTTGATCCTGAATCCGAAGTTGAATTGTCATTAGCTTCCTTTCCTTGAAGTTTAGATTTAGCTTTTTTAGCTAATTTACCAAACTGTGCGTGACCAGATTCAACTCCTCCTAAAAGGATTAGACCAGCCATAGCAATTTTTAATAGGTTAGTGATTTTCATTTTTGTTATTAGATTAAGATTAAGTATGCTATGAAGCCCTCTGACTTCATAGTATGAAGTTGTGCAATCCCCAACTGGGTTATATAATTACCTTTTAGTTACAATCTGGTGGACAGCAGGATCCTGAGTCATACGGATTATCAGCTCTTTTAGTATCGATAGTTACCTCTCCATCCGCATTCAATGGCAAAAAGACCGGTGTCATTTTATCTTTTTCATTTATCCCCCATGATAAACTGATATAGTCTGAAGACGTATGTGATGCCATGTACTTTACCACAGAAGCGGGGTAGCTGAAATGATACAGCCGTTGTCCATCATAAGAAGTAAGTTCTTCTAATTTATTGACGTCTTTTTGTTCCCAAGCCATTACATATTGGTAAGCCGTTGCCGGTTGGATGGCGTGTTGTGCTACTTTGGTATCGGTGATCGCTGCTTTGTTGATCTGCTGCATTTCACATTTCTTCAGGCCTTGTGTAATGAATCGTTCTTCTGGGTATATGGTAATTTTCTCCATTATTTCACCAGTTGTCGTAACTCCGGCAAAAGTTACCACTAGTTCATTATCTAAAACCCCAGGTATGAACCGTACGCTTTCCACCTCTTGATCTCCTGCCAAAATCAGCAATTGTTTAGGTGTAATCGCATAGCTATTGTTTTTAGTACCAAATAATTCAGCAAGATCAGCTTCCTGCCAGTTTTTGGCTAATTCTTCTTGAGCTGGGAAAGACGCAGTGGCTTCTGTTGATTCCTCCTTTTGACAAGAGGCAAATAAAAGCCCTATCACAAACAGATTAATTAATCCTGTCTTTAATTTCATGGTTTTAAAAATTGAGTTAGTTCCTCGGTAAATGTAGCTAATGAATTTATGCCGACAAAAAATAATTTACTTGTAAATTTAAGCGTAGTTGTTAACAAACTCAATATCATAAAACTATAAGAGTCTTTTCCATAAAACCGTATTAATTATTTGAAATGTAGTATTTTAATGCAACACATCAATTAATTAGTAGGATTTTTTACACATAAATGCTAAAACCTTCCTGATTTTTAACCAAACAACTGTCTTTACCAACTGATTATCGATTACTTTTCATATTTCCTTAACAATTAACTCGAATAGTTGTGGTTTTACCTTTCCTCGTTTATTTTTGCACCTTTCTTAATCGGCCCCAAAACGATGAAAAATCACATCACAATACTTTTTCATAAACACATATATCAAAGTACACTGATATGCTTAATAAAAGTATATAACACATTACATATGTTAAAATTAAAAATATAAGGTAACATATTTTGATGTCATGACACATTATAATAAAACCACCTATATAAAATTGAATAAGCAGCTTGTATGAAATTATTTTTGACTGCCCTCAGCGTTTTTATTATTGATCTTGTCTATCGATGGATGACTATTAAATATACTACAGCAAGATTAAAGAAAATCAACTCTGATTTTATCTTAACTCACCTTTTTTTGTATCAAATTCTAATTTTCAAATGAAATGAAAAAACTTTTCTTTTTTGCCGGTATTTTATTGTGTTGCATCAATGCCATAGCACAAGACCATTATAAAATGAAATACTCCTTAGGGCAATCTTCCTACGGTAAATGGTATAAACTTATGAATATAGATCTTAACGGTAATGGACAGTACAATTCAATTAACATTACAGTTAACTTTCATTACGTAAACACTTTTATAAAATATAATGCTACAGCTGTTCTTCGATTAAGAGAAAATTCAACTGGTGATTGGCAACATAATGCTGAGGGGATTAATAAAAAAGTTTTAAAATTAAAAGAAGTCGCAAATAATATCTATGAGCTATGGGGTTTTTCTGCTGGTAATTATGGCCATTTGTCATTTACCTCTACGGTTACCAAAGAAGCTCCTTTTATTATGACTATTCCCAGTACACCGATCGTATCCTCAAATATTGACGCACTTGTCGATGTACCAATTCTAGGAGATTGGTACTTTTCATCCGGAAAAATAGAAGTACAAAAAGAAGGAACTTTTGCGGGAAAATGGAATCCTAATGAAAGCTATTTTACACTATCTAACCCTAATGGATCCAGTATTATGATGGATACCAACGAAATCTATAGTAGTGGAGCTTTACATATTGGATCTAAATCTGGAGAAATTGTAAGATTTAGAGCTATTACTGAAACATCCACAAGTGACAAAATGGTGATAAAAAATGATGGCAAGGTGGGTATTGGAACTATGTCTCCCGACTCCGAACTTACCGTAAAAGGCAACATCCACGCAGAGGAGATAAAAATAGACCTCTCCGTCCCCGCACCGGATTATGTATTTACCAAAGAATACGACTTGCTCTCTATCGAAGAAGTACAACAGCATATTGCTAATAAAGGACATCTGCCTAACATCCCCTCTGCTAAAGAAATGGAAGCTAATGGCGTTGAGCTTGGTGTAATGAACATGAAACTCCTAGAAAAAATTGAAGAACTGACCCTATACACGATTGAACAAGAAAAACGTATTAAGTCACTCGAAGAAAAATTAGAGAAAATTTTAAGCGCTAAATAACGATGCTATGAAGTATTTAATCACAGTTTTATTGATTCTAACCAGTATTGACATTGTAGCGCAACAGCAATATAATGAAGATGAACCAACAGCTAATATGGCTGGGGGCATCTACTATCAAATAGGTCCAGGAAGTAATAATACATTGAATTGGCAATATCCCTATGGTACTAAATTAACAGTAAGTGGATCTGCCTGTTGCAGGAATTTTGAATTAATCTCAACTGCCTATCCCCATGGTGATCTAAAATTTAGACAATGGGATGCAAGTGATAGTCAGTGGACTGGATGGAGATCTATTTTGATGGAGGACGAAAATGGTTTTGTTGGTTTAGGTATAACTACCCCACAATCTATATTCCATATCCAAAAAGGAGTTTCTGGTGGTAATCCTCACGGATATTCTGATCTTACTGTTGAAGATAATGAAAATGGAATGATCTCAATTTTAACACCAAACAATAAATTTGGATATTTTGGATTCGCTGATCAAGATGACGACTATGTTGCCGGAATGCAATACAATCACAGCTCTGATAAGCTAACATTTCGCGTAAACAATCACAATAGCGATGTAGTTATAGACAGTAATGGTAATGTAGGTATAGGAACCAACTCTCCTGACACTAAACTTACCGTAAAAGGAAACATCCACGCAGAAGAGGTAAAAATCGACCTATCCGTACCCGGACCAGATTATGTGTTTACCAAAGACTACGACTTGCTTTCTATCGAGGAAGTAAAACAGCATATTGCTGATAAAGGACATCTGCCTAACATACCCTCTGCTATAGAAATGGAAGCTAATGGTGTGGAACTGGGTGTAATGAATATGAAACTTTTAGAAAAGATTGAGGAGTTAACCTTGTATACCATTGCACAAGAAGAAAAACTTAATGAACTAGACACTTTAAAAGAACAAAATAAGACACTTCAAAAAGAACTCCGGGATCAAAAAATTAAACTAGCTAAACTAGAAGAAAAACTAAACCTGCTTTTAAAAGACTAAATAACCATGAAAAACTTTTATCTACTAATACTTACGATTGCAACTATCCAACTAGGATTTAGCCAACAACCTACCTATAATGTAACTGCTGGTAACGGTAACGGGTTACGGTTTTGGAGTAGCGATAGCTACAAGATCCATATGGGCAACACTGCTGACTATAAATACGGTCCTGTAACGGATTACAGTATCAAAATGAACATGAATGGTAGTGTTGGACGCGGATGGGTGTGGGGTATCCACGGTGTTACTCCGGTCGCTGCGTTAAGTAACGAAGGGGATTTTCAGATTGCTAGAAATTTTAGAGCACTCGGTAATATCACTATGGATGGCAATAACGTGAGCCTTCCTTTAAATGCAACCAATAATGACCCTAATAATTATGTGAACAACTATGACTTTAGGATTAGAAAATCTAACAATAGTTTCTATATAGGACTGTCTAATGAATTTAATGTTAGAAAGGTATATCTGCAATCAGGACATGTCGCAAGCGAATGGGCCAGTGGAACTGGAACAATCTCCTTAAATCCATTTGGAGGAAATGTGGGTATAGGCACTACGGATCCTAAGGTAAAATTACACGTCAATGGTAGCATTAGGGGTAATGCAGCTGGGGAAGCACTACGTGTACAGACACCAACTGGGTATTTAGACCTTGGTGCTCAAAATTCCAGCTGGGCACATATTTATACAGACCGCCCTAAAATTATTTTTAATAAGGACGTTCATACTGCTACTAATGCCTTTTCTTCCTACAATGATGACTTAGTTCTTAAAACAAAGGGAACAGAACGACTAAGAGTTGATGATGAAACTGGTAATGTTGGTATAGGAAATCAGGCTCCAATCGCCAAATTACATATTACAGGAGATCTTTTTATGAACCAAGGAGAAGGTTTTCGACTTTTTGGAGATTCAAGCTATTTTGGCCAATGGAAGGATGGTATTGTTTTCGAAATGCAAGATGCAAATGCTAGCAATGGCTCAACTGATGGTGGATTTGTATTTAGAGGCTTCACACCAACTGATAATATATCTACAGATTGGATGGTCATAAAGTCTGGTGGACTGGTTGGCATCGGCACCACCTCCCCTGACGCTAAACTAACGGTTAAAGGTAACATCCACGCCGAAGAAGTGAAAATTGATCTCTCCGTACCGGCACCAGATTATGTGTTTACAAAAGACTACGACTTATTGACCATTGAAGAAGTACAACAGCATATTGCAGCAAAAGGGCACTTACCTAACGTGCCTTCTGCAAAGGAAATGGAAGCTGAGGGCGTGGAGCTTGGTGTAATGAATATGAAACTTCTAGAAAAAATTGAGGAGTTAACCTTGTATACCATTGCACAAGAAGAAAAATTAAAAAATCAAGAACAAATTAATCAAGAACTTCAACAGAAAAATGAAGCATTGGAAGAACGTTTGGAAAGAATTGAGTCAATTATTACTCAGAATAAACAATAATAATACTGAACATTAAAATAAAATGAAAAGATTAATTTATTTCTGCTTTGTAGTTATTATATCAAGCACTAATTTGATTTATGGACAGATTAATGAAAATAATAGACCAGGTATAATGCCATCAAGTCCGACAGCATTTGAATTTTTAAAATATGGCGAAGTCCCGGTTAGTAAATATACTGGAGTTCCTAATATAAATATTCCTATTTATACGATTAAAGCAAAGGGAATGGATTTTCCTATTAATTTAAGTTATCACTCAAACGGATTTAGAGTAGATGAAGAAGCCGGATGGACTGGTCTTGGATGGACATTGAATACCGGTGGCAATATTGTACAAATCATAAATGGATACGACGACTTTGGGCCCTATAAAAACAGACAGTTTATAGATATTGATGAAATAGCTGATGTCGTTTCCGACGGCTCCGCTCCTGGAGGGATTTTAGACTCGTGTAATGGAACTTATATTGGTATAGATGATTATTATTTTAATTTACCCGGTAACTCAAGACGCTGTGGTCGACCAGAGGGGTCTTCAAGTGTAGTTCCACCAGGGATATTTGGAGCTGAACAATTAGATTTTGAACCGGATGTATTCAAATTCAATGCATTAGGATATTCCGGTACTTTTGTCTTAGACTGGGAAACAGAAACCTTTAAATGTTTAACAGATCCAAGAATAAAAATTACAAAATCTCAAAACTCGCATTCTGAAATAACTATAATACTACCGGAAGGACATCATTTAGTTTTTTCTGTAAAAGAAGAAACTACAATGTTAAAAGGTGACATACCTTACATTTCAGAGTACTATCAAGATTTATATACAATTAGAACAAGCCGAGTATATAAACTAGATCATATTTTTACCAGTCATAATGATCATCTGGAGTTTTTCTATACAATTACAGAAACAGTCAAAAACTATGTTAACAGAACAGATGTCACTATATCATATGAAAACTCTGGATCAGGCAGTGGTAATCTTGGTGCAGCAGGACTAGCTGCATCATCAGGTGGATCCGCAATAGTAACTGAGCAACCATTTTCATATTTAAATAAAATAAAATTTAATGGAGGTGTAATTCTTTTCAATTCTTCCGAACGATTAGATTTAGCCAGAAGTAGAAAGCTAGATAATATTACAATAAAAGAAAATGAGACAAGCAATAAAATCTTTAAAAAGTTTGACTTTCATTTTAGTTATTTTATTGGCCACACTAATGGAAATTACGATGATAACAATTACGACTATATAGCTCCTAACTTAACGAAACCATTACAAGAAAGAACCCATAGACTAAAATTAGATTCATTAACGGATTCTACAAAGCCCTCATATAGCTTTACATATAATACTGAGCCATTACCACAAAAAACATCATATGCTAAAGATTATTGGGGATATTATAATGGTAAACTCAATAACTCTTCTCTTTTTGTCGATTTAAGCAGATTCAATTATGCAATTACTACCAGTAACGGCAATAATAGAAGTGCAGTTGAATCCTATTGTAAGTCTGGGATATTAGAGCGTATAAAGTATCCTACTGGAGGTTATACTCAATTTGATTATGAATTAAATTCATTTAATAATTATTATGTTCCTAACGCTGATGACGACCCCATATTTAAAGAAGTACTTATACAAGTTGGAACACCAAACGGTAATCCAAATACGCGATCCCAAATGGCAGAAATTTTTGAAACTACCCCATCTTTAGAGGGTAATTATTTGTTGAGTACCAGAGGCTGTACCAATCTTGGAAATTATGAAGCCTATGCGGACACTTATATTAGAATTGATTATTATGATGATGCTATTACTGAAGAAGTAGCCAACGATCCTTACGGTTATATGCACGCACTTAGCGGTAAAGAGCAATATATTGTTGACACTGAATATATACAAATGACGGCTACTGACCCAGAAGAGGTGCTAAATAACTCTTTTTCTTACTCATTAAAAAAAGCGGGAGTCGTCAAATTTACTGCTGTAGGAGGTTGTGGCACCTATAATGGAACTACCAATAGTAGTGGTGCTTGGATGACTTTGCAAGGTAATATAGTTGTTAATGCAACTGAAGAACCTGATTCCAATTCCTATGGAGCAGGTTTAAGGATTAAAAACATCAAACACTTTAATTTTGACAATCAATTACTGAGTCAAAAAACATATAGCTATAAAGATGGTAAATTAATGACTCCCCTTAGATTTTATAATAAATCCTATATCTCCGCTTATGATTACCCTTCGTATGACGAGAGTGGTAATTTTATTGGAGCTTATAGAGCTATTGGATTTAGAAAAAAAGAAACGACCTCAAGTTTTGTCATTCCCTCTACCAATGCATCAGGAAATTTTGTAGGTTATAATGAAGTTTCAGAATCTTTTGTTTCAAATAATGATGAAAACAAGTTTAATGGTAAAATAACAGGGAGATATGAAAACCATATTGATGATGGCATTTTTCCTTTGGAATTAAATAATGTTATAGATAATAATGATTGGTACTCGAACGGTCATTTCACAGAGCTTAACCTACCTACAAGAGAAAAAAATGATATTAAAAATGGATCATTATTAGAAGAGTTAATTTTTGATAAAAATAACATTCTGAAGAAAAAGACAATCAATACTTACACTAGTGAATTGAATAACTTCTGTGTAAATGGGGTTAAAGTAGGTCCTGTTATTGAGAGAGCTAATTGTGGTGCTTGGCAACATACCAATCCAACATATACTCAAAAATATCTCCTTGGTGTTTACCCGATAAGAGGTATTTATACCAAACTAGTAAACACTACTAATATAAATTATTTTGACAATAATGAAATAACTTCTTCTGAACAATTCATTTACGATTCTAATCTTCAACTCAAAGAAAAAAGAAGTACAACTTCTGAAGGCAATGAAATCATCGAGTACTTTAAATATCCGATGTCCTCAAATTCAAATTACTTTACAAATCTTTTGGAATACAAAGTAGAAAATAATAATCAAACAGTTCAGGATGTTGATTACACCTATTCACCTATAACCTCTGTTGGACTGCATCATACTGCGTATCTATTAGGCTCCGAGACTGATCAAATTCAAGATATTGCAACTTTTTATAATTATGACAATCAAGGAAGTATTAAAAGTACATATCAGAGAAATAACGCTTTAAAAACATATTATATATGGGATTATTATAACAAATATCCTGTTGCTAAAGTAGAAACCGTACAGACTACAGGAATCCCAACTGCTATAGAAAACGATATTATTAATGCTTCTATCGATATGGAGTCGCAAGCGTTACAAAATGCTTTTACCGATTTAAGACAGGCGATGCCTAATGCTATGATCACCACCTATACTTATGAGAATCTAGTAGGTGTCAAATCAATCACCGATACTCGTGGCAATACCACCACGTATCACTATGATGAACATAATAGATTAGAGTTTGTTAAAGATAAAGATGGCAAGCTGATATCTGAAAACAAGTACAACTACAAAAACTAATGAAGATGATCAAGTATTTATCCACATACATCACCGCTACATTATTTTTTGTAGCCCTAACGATTACAGCACAGACACCAACCACAATCACCAAAGAAGGAGATTATACAGTTAGCGGATCGGAGTATTTAGTCGCTACGCAGAGTATCACCTTAAAGCCTAATACCTGGATTCAATCCGGTAGCACGTTTACCGCTAGTGTACAACCTGATATCTATACACCGGTAACCTTAAGTACTGATGAAAATTACGTCTTTTCCAGATTGTATCAAAGAGCCATGGGATCACCATCTGGGATTCAATATGAAAGTGACGTTATTGAAAACGTTACCTATATTGATGGTTTAGGTCGTGCAAAACAACAGATAGCCATAAAAACGACTCCAGATAAAAAAGACATCATTACATACGTAGCATATGATGAATATGGAAGACAAGCAAAGGAATATTTACCTTATGCAGATCCTAATGGCAATGGCTCGTACAGAACAGGTGTACAGCAAGCTACGCTAAATTATTATAATCAACCTAAGTATCAAAACACCCTCAATCCATATTCTGAAAAACAATTTGAACCCTCTCCGCTAAACCGCGTATCTAAGCAAGCGGCTCCAGGTAATGACTGGGCTCTAGGGAGTGGTCATGAGATGAAATTTGAATACCACACTAATGTAAGCAGTTATGAGGTAAGAAAATACAAGGTTGATCTTACCTTAACCAATAATGCCTTTTATACACCTGTATTGGTACTCGATAGTTATTATCCGGTAGGATCGCTTAACAAAACAATCACTAAAAATGAAAATTATAGTGGAACTGGTAGTAACAACACTACTGTATCGTATACCGATAAGCAAGGAAAAACAGTATTAAAGCGCATCTATGCTGATGATTTAACCTACGACACCTATTATGTGTATGATGATTTTGGTAATCTTGCCTATGTATTGCCTCCTAAAGCTGAGGCACAAACCGATATGCCTACAGCGACAGAAATAGCGGAATTAGGTTATCAGTACCAATATGATAAAAAGAAACGTCTGGTCAAAAAAAGATTGCCAGGAAAAGGATGGGAAGTTATCGTATATGACAAGCTTAATAGACCCGTATTAACACAAGATGCGAATCAAAAACCGTTAAGACAATGGAGTTTTACTAAATATGACTTATATAATCGCGTGGCCTATACTGGGTTGTATACCCATTCTACGGATATTGATCAGTCTGCTATGCAATCTTATTTTATAAATCAAAATACCGTTGATCCCTATAATGTTAATAACGTTAATGCCACAAAAACTTATGAAAACAGAGTCAGCTCAAGTAGTATAAACGAAGGTACGTATTACACTAATAATAATTTCCCTACCAACAATATAGAAATACTTACTCTCAATTATTATGATGATTATGAAATTGGTGATCTGGTAGTATTTAATCCGGCCAATGGCGCAGGCACCTGGGAGGGTATGACCCCCGTAGCTAATGTTAAAGGGTTACCTACCGTATCTCGTGTAAAGGTGTTAGATACCAACGACTGGGTAACTACAGCTACGTACTATGACGATAAAGGTAGAGCCTGGGAAACACACGTTGTTAACGAATATCTGGGTACAGAGGATTGGGTATTGAATAAACTTGATTTTGCGGGTAAAGTGCTTAAAACACAAAGTATGCATAGTAAGGATGGTCAAACCCTAACTACCGTAGACACCTATGAGTATGATCATATGGGGAGATTAATTAACCAGGAGCAAACTATCGCAGATAAAAAAGAAACCATCGTACAAAACAGCTATGACGAACTGGGTCAACTACAAGCGAAAACCGTAGGTGGTGGACTACAAACCGTGGACTATACCTACAACATTAGAGGATGGCTCACTGGTATTAACGATATCAATAATATAGGAGATGATCTGTTTACATTTAAAATTAACTATAATAGTACCGAAACATCTAATCTATCCACACCACTGTATAATGGTAATATTAGCGAAACGATTTGGAAGACTAAAAACGATGAAGTGGCTAGAGCCTACCGATATAACTATGATGATCTAAATAGACTGACTGATGCCTATTTCTCTTTAAAAAGCGGTACAGCTACTACCTTTAGTAACATCCCAGCTATTTTTAATGTATCAGGTATAAGTTATGATAAAAATGGTAACATATTATCGTTAGCCAGATCTCAAAACGGATATCAAACGCTAATGGATGATTTAGTCTATGCGTACGATGAAGGTAACAAACTATTAAAAGTTACAGAAAATGCTACGACAAGCATCAAAGATGAAGGCTTTAAAGATGGCATCAATACCGGAGACGATTTTATCTATGACACTAATGGTAATATGGTAACCGATAACAATAAGGGAATCAGTAGTATCAGTTATAATCATTTAAACTTGCCTAGTATTGTTAACATTAATAGTACAGCGCATACCGGAAATATTACCTATATTTATGACGCCACCGGAGCTAAGTTAAGGAAAATTGCAACGGAGGGAAGTTCTGTAACAACAACGGATTATGCTGGTAATTATGTTTATAAAGGTAACTACAATCTGGCATTACCCCTAGGGTCTAACAATAGTGATGAAACGGTACTGCAGTTCTTTAACCACCCAGAAGGGTATATAGAACCAGATGGTTCAGGAGGATTTGAGTATATCTATCAATATAAAGACCATTTAGGAAACATCAGACTATCCTATGCCGATGATAATAAAGATGGGAGTATTGATAGTGCTACGGAAATCCGCCAGGAGAAAAACTACTATCCGTTTGGGCTAACTCATAAAGGGTACAACGGTACAATAAGAGGTAGAAAGCACTTATACGGGTTTACAGGTAAAGAAGATCAAGATGAGTTAGGTTTAGGCTGGATAGATATTACAGCACGTAACTATAACCCTGAATTGGGTAGATGGATGAATGTTGACCCTTTAGCCGACGACCCTGAACAGATCGATAAGTCACCGTATGCCTTTAGTTGGAACAATCCTATCCGGTATGTAGATCCTACCGGATTAAAGCCAATGGATAATTACGGTATTAATAGCAATGGTGATATTACCTTACTTGAAAAAACCGATGATAACTTTGACCAGTTGTTTGCAGTCAATGACAATAACGAGGTAAATCAAAGTGCTGGTTCTGTCAAAGTAGGCAAAGAAGCTGACGGGAGCAGTATTCTTTCTCAGTTAGAAACTAGTAATACCAAGGTAGAAGAATACAATGACTACGGTACTATTAGAGAGCGTAACGTTAACATAGCAGTTACTGATGAATCCAATAAGAATGATGTATTCAATGTCTTTAAGTTTGCAGCAGACAATACTAATGTGGAGTTTAGTGTTGGAAAAATAAGTTATGATGGATTAGGTACAAATTATCAAATAGGAACTTTTCACGATAGGAACTTGTCGCCAGGTGTTAGAAACTCAAGTATAGGAAATGTGTTAGGTTTACTTCATTCACATCCTAATCAACCAACTGCTCAGGATAGGCGTGAAAGCATAGACGGAGATACAGGAGTTTCTACAAGATTCTTAACTAAATATGGAAGCAATAAGCCATACTTAATATATTTTCCTAGTACTCAAAGCACAACTAGGCTTCATTTACCAAGAGAAGACTTTTTGAGAGGTAAAATTGTTCGTCGTAGCAATTCATCTTTAAAATTTTAGTTATGAGAATACAATTAGTGACTTTTATCGTTTTCAGTTTATTATTAAGCTGTAATGATACTAAGCAAGTATCAAAAGATCCAAACAGTGATGTAAATATTGATCCTTCATTAGTAAAAGTACTAGATGATTATATTAAAGAACATCCAATAAAAGTTAAGTATGGAGAAAAACTAAATGAATTTTACAAAGAGGGGTTTTCACATCCTTCTTATCATATATACTTTGATAAGAAAGAGAAAGACACTCTTTTTACAATAACTATATTTCCACAGCTACATACATTTGAATTGGAAGAACGTAAAGGAAATATTGAAGGCGAATCATATATTTTTAAATTATATCCTAAAGGGTTTTTTACATATAAAAAGACTAATCCAATTATAGTTTTTGATGAGAAATCAATAGCAAATAAGTTTTATAATAGAGAAGTATTACATTCTATATCAGACACTTTAATTACAACAAGTATTGAAAATGTTAGAAATTACAAGCCATATTCTTGGATATATAAGATCAAGAATGGAAAAATAGCTGATCGAATTAAATAACTCAGGTGCATAATTTATAACAAAGCCTTGCAGCGATGCAGGGCTTTGTTATTTTACAAAGGCTTGTTTAGTTTTAAAGTTTTGGATGTAGGTGTCAACCAGCTCTGCGAAGTTTGTAACTCCAGCTGCGCGAAGTTTGCTCTTCGAACGTCACCTGCTAGCGCTCGACTCCTGTCGGGTGCCGTATATGAGTAAGGGATTAATAAAGATAAACCAGTTACATTAAGTTGTAGCTGGTTTTTTATGCGATGGATTTTAGTTTTACGCTTTTTATTGACCCGTTCATCGAAGTGTGCACTACGAATGTCACCTGCTAGCGCTCGACTCCTGTCGGGTGCCGTAAATAAGTAAGGTATTAATAAAGATAAGAACCAGTTACATTAGATTGTAGCTGATTTCTTTTACCCCTTAGTCCTATTTAAACCTTAAATCCCAGGTAAAAGCAACATCGACAATCCAAAGATAATTACCAGGATCAAAAATAATTTCTTGATGCACCACCCCTGCTCTAACGCCCCAGGCATTTTTGTTATTTTTTGACGTAAAAAAGTAACCCAAATTGAACTTCTGTGATCGCAAACTGATCACTTCATCATCACTACCGTCAGCCACAAAGCGGTTATTTTCTGGTGAAAAGCCTATCCCGGTTTCGACCAAAAAGTAATTATCTGCATTTCGGCCATACTTTCGATATGCTATCTCCCCAGATATACTGGCACCTGCTTCATCTGGAGTTACGTAGCTTCGCAAAGAGAAATAACTGTTACCCGCATATTTTCCTACAGATCCGGTATAGATCATTGTGGTCTCATCAAATTGCAAAGCTCTAAAGCCTGCAGAAGCTTCAAAACTTTTAGGTAAAGAGGTATAGACCTCAGCTCCATATCTGATATCCGGAAAAAGCGAGGAGTTGGACACCCCAAAGTTCAAATAGGCATACACCCCTTCTACAATCCGGGGATAGAGATCAACCTCGGCCTGTAACCCATTGGTGTTAAATCGCCTGTTGAAATTTAACCTACCGTGTATACTACCATATTTGGTTTGTCGGGAATATTTTAAAAAATGATATTGCATAGGATCAAATACATCCGAGTATACTTCTACCGCGGATCGTATCCCTATAACATTATGTCTAAGGTTGGATAGTAAACTTTTCTTATAGGTCTGCCCTTTCTCATAATCCGGATTATTTTTCAGTAACTCTTCAAGCGTACGTAAAGCATCTTCAGGATTTTTGGTAGCCTCCTGAGCACTCGCTTTTTGATATAAAATCACTGGGCTTTTTGGGAAATGAGTCAAGGCCTCATTCGCCATTTTTAAAGCTGCAAACGGCTTTTCTGCGTACAACTCATTTTTAATAGCCGCCTCCCAGGTCGTTTCCCTTTTGGCATCTTTTTTAAGCACATAAGCAAACTCTTTTCGGGCATCATCATAGGCACCATCCCAAGAATAGGTGCTTGCTAAAAATGACCGTATATCGTGATAGTCCGGATATTTTGTCAAAATCAATCGTAACGTATCTTGAGCTTGAGCACGCTTATCATTAAAGGCTAATTCTCTGGCAATACCAAAGGCCTCATCTGGATCTCCATTGAATTGTTTATCCTGACCAGTAACCGTTATACTGAGCAATATTAGGATGAAAAAGCTATATTTTTTTATGACAAGCATATTATCGTAAGGTATTTTTAAAGGATTGATATTCCATATTTTCAGGTTCTTTTTTGAGTAAACTATCCATAAGTATTGTGGTTCTAAGCGTATCCTTGAGTCTGCTATACGCTTTAGCCATTTTAAATCCTATCTTAGGGTTGACTCTATTATTTTTTAACGCAGTTCTATAAACGGCTTCTGATTTTTGTTCTTGAGCGGACCACCAATACACATCTAATAACGCCAGGTAACCATCATCATAAAAAGGAGCTCTTTTTACCAGATTTACCAACTCCGTTTCGGCCTTTTCATAGTCTCCATCCCAGGCCAGCATTCGCGCTTTTAAAGCTCTGGCATCATAATGATTGGGCAAGGTGTTTAAAATGTAATCGCAAAGTAGCCTGGCTTCCTTTACTTCTTTATTAAAAGCTTTTTTTTGTGCAATGACAAAGGCTTGATCAAACGTCAATCCTTCTGTTAAACTATGGATTTCAGTCCATTGCTGTTCCAAAAAATCGATACTTGGTTCAGCATAGAAATTTAATGAATCTGGGTACACCCTATCTTTTTGAGTTACATAAGCATTTTTCTGTTTAAAGTCCTTCAGCAGTTCACTGATTGTACTAGCGATAGCCTCATCTTTAATTTTATACGTTCCAAAATCCTTTTTAATTTTATATAACTCCCCATCTGAATATAGGAAGTCCTGATACAGATAGTCGTTGACACTGCCTTTGTATCGCATTAAAGGTATGTTATGAACATTTCTAAAATTACGAGCGGTATCCAACCCTTTACCCATCCACGCTACTTGATTTAGCGCACTAAATTGATAATTGTTCATCAGCATCGAAAGTAAACTAGGCGTTACATCCCAATGCGAAGAAACGGATTTAAACATTTGTGGTGCTTTTAACATCGGACTGTAAATATAAAGCGGCACGTGAAAACGGCACAACTTATCTTTTTGAGCTACCGGTATCAATCGATGATCCCCGGTAATCACAAAAATGGTATTCTCAAAATCCGGCCGTTTTTGATACGCCTTCATAAAATCCTGAATTGAAGAATCGGTATAATATAAGGTGGTATAGATATCTTTGTAGTTACGCAAATCCTCTTCGGAAAATTTAAAGTTGGATTGAGCACTAACCAAACTATCTACTTTTTGCTCAAATTGCTCTTTTTGCGGAAAAGCAAAAGGTTCGTGATTGGATAATGTCATGATGATATCGAGTCGAGGCTTGCTACCCGTATCCAAAGAGGCAAGTGTTTTTCTGAAAATCTCAGCATCCGGGTAACCCCAGGAAAAACCTTCGGTATTATTGGCAGTCTTAGTGTATCCTGGTCCGAATCGTTCTTCGTCAATAATACGATCCACATTGTGATATTCTAAAAATCTAATTTTTTTGTCAAAGCTGGTTTTATCTCCCGCATAGTATGATGTGGTATATCCATTTGCTTTTAAGACACTAAGCAATGAAATATGTGAGGGTATTTTAGGCACTTCTAAAAAACCTACCTCGCCATAAGGTAAAGAACCCAACAAGGATGGTAACACACCAAAAGTACGACCGGTATTACTAACAAAATTTTCCCAATATAAAGACTTATTCTTCAGGCTATCTAAATACGGAGTAAATCCACCATGGGTGTGATTACCGGTAAATTCCGTACCTAAACCTTCAACGATCAGCATTACGATATTTGGCTTTTCTGTTTTAAGCTCAAAAAAAGGAGAAAGCACATCTTTCTTTTTATCATACTTCCGTAAAAAAGGATATTCATCCTTATACTGTGCATAGTTGTTGTGCTGCCAGCGTTCTGATTTAAATTTTAGGATATCATTCGCTAAAAACACCAACTTATTCTGATAGCTATCTTCTGACACCTCTCCTATGGTTAGTTTTAGGCTTCCAAATAAAACAATCAAAACAAAGTTAAGCCCCGTTAAGAGCTTACCGCCTGCATATTTTTTAGTTAAAAAATAGGTTACCAACCACAATGCAGGAAAAGCAATAAAGGGTAAAAAATACAGTAACGAAAACGTTTCCGAGGCCGCTACGGTACTATAGATATCATCCATAGAATACCCCAAAAGATCTGCACCTAAATTGATTAAAGTCGTTAGGCTATATTTAACCAACGCAAACTGTATGCATACCACAATTAGTAAAATGACCTTAATCACTGTAAACGCATACTTTTTAATAAAAGCATTGGCTATAAAATATATCGGAAATAGTAGGATTCCTATCAGCACACTTGCTACTACATCATTGGTAAATTTATATAGTAATGTTGCTAAAGTAGCGTTTGTTGTAGCTTTGGACATCAAGACTTCAAAACTACTAATGATACAAAATACCACAGTAAGAGAAAATATGCCACAGACATATTGATATATGGATTTGCTATCTAATGTAAACTTCATAAGTATTGGTTAATCTTTTGTATGGTCTTAGCTGGTGGCTAAACCCTTTCTAATCATTGTTCCCCACTTCTTTTTCTTATTGAAATAATAGTCATAATTCCCTTTAATCGCCGCATATAAAACAAAGGGGTGCAGTATGATAGGCTCTAAAGCACTTAACAAAATCAGCTTAAAACCGGTTCCTTTCTTCTTATACTGATTAAATGTCAACTCTTCTGAAAGAATGGCAAGTATGGAGAAAAGCATAGAGAACAAATACGACAAGGTGATAAAAGCTAAGACATACTCCCATCGAACTTCTCTTAAAATTACCAAGATGGTAAAATAAATGATTCCTACCGTTTCGATTATGGGCGCTAATCGTTCGAATATCAACCAGTACGGATAGCTTAAGAGTCCAAAAAAGCCGTAGTTTCTATTGAATCCAATTTTTCGATGTTTTTTTAAGGTTTCTATGGTTCCTCTCGTCCAACGGTTACGCTGAGAAATAAACACCTTATAACTATCCGGAGCTTCTGTCCAGCAAAGTGGATCGGGAATGTACGAGACACGATATTTCTCATTTTTCTCTTCCATATGTCTTCGCATGCGCACTATAATCTCCATATCTTCACCTACGGTATTGGTATCATATCCGCCTACTTCGATCGCAATATCTTTATCTAATATCCCGAATGCACCAGAAATAACCAACAATCCATTTAATCGGCTCCAGGCCATACGTCCTAATAAAAAAGCCCGTAAATACTCCAAGATCTGAGAACGAACTAAAAAGCTTTTAGGTAATTTGATATCGATCAACTCGCCATCTCTAATAGTACAAGAATTGGCAATACGAATCACTCCCCCTGCAGCAATGGTTTTTGAAGAGGCATTTTGAAGAAAAGGTTTTATTAATTTTTGGAGTGCATCCTGCAGTAATAGGCAATCTACGTCGATACAGGCAACATACTTAGACTTGCTTATATTTAGCCCCATATTTAAGGCATCGGCCTTACCTCCATTTTCTTTATCGACCACCATCAACTTCTCAAAAGCAGGATTTTTGGACTTAAATACTCCTGCCCGGATCGGTTGTGTTTTTATTTTTTCATTAATGATAAAATTAACTTTCTCTAAATCATATGCAGCGATCAATTTTTCGAGACTATCATCACTACTGCCATCATTAACAATAATAACAGTATAATTGGCATAGTGGTTAGAAAGTAGCGAACGCACATTTTCTACAATATTTAGGCTTTCATTATATGCGGGAGCAATTATGGTGATTGGGGGAGCCATAGTGGAAGAAAGAATGTGCTTATAATTTACAAAGCTTCTCTTTTTCATGTACAGCAAAGTTTCTTTAGCTGAAATAAAAGAAAGTACTACGTACGACAAAATAGCCATAACAGCATATCCAAAGAAGATATAATGCAAAATTTTTAAAATAATATTTAGACTACTGGTATCCATTTCTTAAATACTTTTTACAAATTCTAATATCTTGGGATTACTATCCTCGTATACCTCCGTACTCAATCCCATAAACTTATCCTTGTTCAGTGATTTTAAAATCTTAACCGCTAATAACTGTACTTCAAAGTTTTTATGGAATAGATGTTTTTCCACAAAAGGTTCATCATCTGGCATCACTAATTTTTCTAATAGTTTAAAGAAACTGATTTGCTCCTCAATGCTCAGGCTTTCAAAATTAGCTTTAAGGACTTCCTTAGCTTCAATACCATATAAGCTAGTTAATACCTGAATTGATTTAAGACGGATATCTTTAGTAGGATGCGTTAATAGCTCCATCAAGGTATCTTTAACCTCAAATTGATTATAAATCTGGGCTAACTTTAAGGCAAACCGAACCACTGAGTCATTCGTGGATTGTAACCAGGGCGTGATATCGCAAATCTGTTGATCGTCGAATTGGTTTAAGATTTCTAACAATTGAATTTGCACCCATTCGGATAAAGGTTCCTGATATTCATCTAAGAAATGTAACCCATCAAACTTAAATAAGGTAACAAAATACAATTGCGTCTCGGTTCGAACTTCAGGCCTTGGATGATGGATAAATTTGGCTACCTCATCTTTAGCTTCACACACGTTAAATCGAGAAAGCTCACTAATACTTTTAGCTACAACATGCCATTTTTTAGAATGTAGTCGATCTATAGCACTGTCAATTAACCCTGTTTTAAAGTAAAAAGTTTTTATGGCTTCAGTCATTTCTCCGGTAATCTGATTCATCAGATTAAAAAGAATGGAAACAATGATTTTTCTTCTGTGTTTTAGATGCACTACGTTTTTAAACTCTTCGATACAGCGCTGCTGCTCTGCTGTTAATAGCGAGCTAACTCCCCCGCCATACAAGTAGTTGATAAGCTTGCCTTCGTATCTTTTTTTATAGGTAACCTTTTCTTTATGTCTAATTCTTAATGATTTTCTTAAAATTTGCAATGCAATAATCAAAAATATAATGGCTACAATAAGCAATGCACTGATAGCCCAAGCTAGCTGAATAATTAAAGGCAGCTGGCTGTATTCATCTATTAGTTTTGTTAAGTAGGTCATAAAGATTGAGGGGAATTAAAGAGTCAATACTATGGGGCAGTACTGGCTTAATCCAACAATTTATTTACCCGTATCATTAGCTCATTAGGGCTAAAAGGCTTACTCATAAAATCATTAGCTCCAAGGTTAAATGCTTTGAGTACCATTTCTTCCTGTCCAGCAGCAGAGAATACGATTATCGGAGTGTCTTTGTTTAATTTAAATCGAACATGGCTGATCACCTCTAACCCATTAACAAAGGGCATCATTATGTCGGTAATAATCATATTAGGTTCGTGCTCCTGGATAAACTCAAGGGCCTGTTTACCATCTGGGGCGATGAATAGCTCGTGTCCTTCTTTCTCTAATCTAAATTTTAACAACATAGATAGTGTAGAGTTATCTTCTGCAACAACTATTTTCTTTTTTTGCATGAATTTATTTAGGTTAAGTTATGTACTCAGTTTTAGTTCCGATACCAATATATAAAATATATATCGATAAAAAGCACATTTATTAGATTAAATGCAAAAAATATTTTGAAGATTTAGTAAAGTATGGCTAAAAAAAGGCACTGGTTGATTAAAACCAGGGTAATTATAAGAGCATTAGGAAAAGAAAAACTAACTGGTAAGATGCTCGAAAAATCATTAAAACAAGGATTTTTGGGGATATTTAATCAATAATCCATATATAAATTACGTTAAAAACCTATTTATTTACAAAAATGTAAAACTTAACATTTGTGGAACAATAATTATCCCTAATAATATTAGAAAAGAAAATTAAACGAGTACAGTTAAATTATTTTATAAGAATTTTCTTACATATAAGAATAGAAAATATTGGATTCTTTATTCGATATGAATTTAACTTTTCTCTACTATGATCCTCTTCACGCACCTACTATTTATAGAATGTATTATAGTTCTGAAAGCATACAAGATTGCATCATATAAGATCTAAGTACAGTAATCATTTAGTTGCGCAACTATTACCCTATTTAGTCCTTTATTTTGTACTTTATAGCTATGAAATCATTTGTTTTATTATTGTTTATTCCCCTAATGAGCTATACACAACTCTTAGATAAGCACCAATGGAAAGATCGGCTACTTTTAGTTATAGCAGATTCTTATGAAAGTACGACGCTCCAACAACAAATAACTTCATTCAAGGACTCTCAAAATGCGCTCAAAGAGCGAAAATTGGTAGTCTACCAAATTACGCCATCTGATTTTAAAAAAGGATTACTCCATACTAAACGGATAAAAGGTAATCCCTTATATCAACAATACAACAACGAGCAAAGTGAGTTTAAACTCATCTTAATCGGATTGGATGGAGACGTCAAGGCAACCTACTTTAACCCTACACCACCCAAAACTATTTATAACCTCATCGATCAAATGCCGATGCGGCGACAGGAGCTTAAACGTAAGAACTGAGTAGAGTCTGTTGAAATACGTGGTTTTACCGTAAGGCTATGCAATAAATTATACCTACCTTCTCCACATACTTTTAAAACTTAAACTATGTTACAACAAATTTCAAATTTAGTAGGGGTAAAAAAACTCAGCAGAGCTGAAAAATTGACTGTTCAAGGCGGTAAAAAGCAATGCAGAATATGGAACACTGGTCCTTGTACGGATTATGGAGTACATTGTGCGGAAGAAGAATGCAGAATGTATCCTGGTCCTAACTAGAAACAATTAAAAAGAGGCTGATGATCAGCCTCTTTTTTCTATTAGTTCAACACCGTAAAAACTAGTAAACTACAGCTAATACACATCTCAACTTTGCAAGATGCGACTGTTATGCATCAAAAATTAAGAATTACTTACCTATAAGAATTACTTACCTAAATAAGCAACAACATTGTCTTCAATCCGCTGCTCGATATTAGTTACCTCTGCTTTTTCAAACTTGGATCCTGTAATGTTTTCATACAATTCTATGTAGCGTTCGGATACGGAAGCAATATACGTATCTGTCATTTCAGGGATTTGCTGTCCTTCTTTACCCTGAAATCCATTACTGATTAACCACTGGCGTACAAATTCTTTAGAAAGTTGTTTTTGTGCTTCTCCTTTCTCTTGTCGTTCTTCATAACCCTCTGCGTAAAAATAACGCGATGAATCTGGTGTATGAATCTCATCAATCAATACAATTTTACCCTCTTTGGTTTTCCCAAATTCATATTTCGTATCGACCAAAATCAAACCTCGTTTCGCTGCAATCTCCGTTCCTCTTTGAAATAACTTACGAGTATAGTCTTCCAAAATTAAATAGTCTTCTTCAGACACGATACCTTGCGCTAAGATGTCTTCTCTGGCAATGTCTTCATCATGTGTTCCTTTATCTGCCTTAGTAGATGGTGTAATTATGGGTTGCGGAAATTTATCATTTTCCTGCATACCCTCTGGCATAGGTACACCGCACAGCATTCTTTTCCCTGCTTTATACTCACGTGCCGCGTGGCCAGACAAATATCCCCGGATGACCATTTCTACTTTAAACGGCTCGCATAAATGACCTACTGCAACATTCGGGTCTGGTGTAGCCACTAACCAGTTGGGCACCAAATCTTCTGTGGCTTTCATCATTTGGGTAGCAATCTGATTCAGGATTTGCCCTTTATATGGGATTCCTCTCGGCATCACCACATCAAAGGCTGATAATCGATCCGTAGCGATCATCACTAATTGCTCATCATTGATATTGTATACTTCTCTTACCTTTCCTTTGTATAATGATTGTTGTCCCGGAAAGTTATAATTGGTATCTGTGATTGTGTTCATTGTAGTTTTTTAGTCTTTGAGTATCTGAGTCACTGAGCAAAATTATACTTTTTTTGATTTTAAATGCCTTTTAAATGAAGTAATCATTTTAGATAATTCTGTAATATCCGATCTGTTCTTTTCATTTTGCTGTTCCGTAATAAACCCTCTTAATCTTGCCTTGGTACTGCAAACCACACATTCATGAGCACTATCCCAAGCTCTTTGAAGGTAACGATTAAATTGAGCTTCTGTACTTGCAGAACCCTCTGCTATATTTAGTGCGATTGAATCTGCTGCTCTTATAAATTGCGTAGCCAAACGGTACTGTTCTTCCCTAGGAAAATGTTGTATCTGCTCATTCACCGATTCACCAAAGGCTATAGCCTTGTTATAGATAAGTAAATCTTCAAATTTAAAATAGAACTTTGTTTTCAAAACTGATTTAAATTTAACCTACCTGGCACGATTTGAACGCTCACACACTCATACACTCACAAACTCACGAGCTCCAACTATCCATTCCTATTCTCAATCTCGGCATAGGCAGCGATGACCTTTTTCACCAGACTATGACGGATTACGTCTTGCTCATCAAGATGAATGATTCCTATTCCCTTAACGTCTCTTAGCACTAATAAAGCTTCTTTAAGCCCCGAAGTTACACGTCTAGGCAGGTCGATTTGACCAGGATCTCCGGTAATGATAAACTTAGCGTTTCTACCCATACGGGTTAAGAACATCTTCATCTGTGCGTGCGTGGTGTTCTGAGCTTCATCAAGTATCACGAAGGCGTTATCCAGGGTTCGCCCGCGCATAAATGCCATAGGTGCAATTTGGATCACTCCTTTTTCGATAAGACTTGCTAATTTTTCGTGTGGGATCATATCGCGCAGCGCATCGTATAGCGGTTGCATATATGGATCAAGCTTTTCTTTGAGGTCCCCAGGTAAAAACCCAAGATTCTCCCCCGCCTCTACAGCAGGTCGTGTTAAGATGATACGCTTAACTTGCTTATCCTTTAGTGCTTGCACAGCCAAGGCAATACCGGTATAGGTTTTACCGGTACCTGCAGGTCCGATCGCAAACACCATATCGTTTTTATAACTCGATTCAACCAATCTACGTTGGTTAGCCGTTTGGGCTTTCACCAATTTACCGCCAACACCGTGTACCAATACCTCACCACTCTGCGCAGAGGTTTCGTAGTCTGATTTATTATTGCTGGTCAATACCCGTTCGATTACATTTTCATCAATAGTGTTGTATTTACCAAAATGGTCGAGTAACATATTAAATCGGGTGTCAAATTCTTCGAGCATTTCTTCCTCGCCATAGACCTTGATTTTACTACCACGCGCGACAATCTTTAACTTCGGAAAGTATTTTTTAAGCAGTTGGATATTATTGTTTTCCAGTCCAAAAAACTCTCTGGGATTTACCTCTGCCAATTCAATTATAAGTTCGTTCAAAAGCTATACAAGTTTTAGTATGAATTCTTTTTAGGATTATTTAAGTTTGTTGCGGTACTGAAATGTATTCAGTCCGGCAACATAGATAGCTTACACCACCACAATTACTGTGTTTTTTATCAAAGCATACTTTATAAAAATCGCAGTACACCAGTAGTGATAAGCAGTACTCTATACTAAGAACAAATTTACATATTTTTAAAGGCTTACAGTCAAAAGATATTAACAATTATTTATATGCCAATCATCACTTTAACCACTGATTTCGGAGTCAAAGATCACTTTGTGGCGGCGGTTAAAGGAGCTATTTATAGCGAATTGCCACAAGCTACAATTGTTGATATCTCGCACGAGATCTCGCCTTTTCATATTACAGAAGCCGCCTACATCATACAAAACGCTTACAAGAGCTTCCCCAAAGGAAGCATCCATATCATCGGGATCGATAGCGAACTCACACCCGAAAATAAGCACATTGCTGTAAAGCTGGATGAGCACTATTTTATCTGTGCCAATAATGGCCTGATCTCTATGATCGCCTCCGCTTTTAAACCCGAAAAAATCGTAGAAATCAACATACACGATAAGATCAATACCAATTTTCCGGTACTGGATGTGTTTGTTGCCGTAGCTTGCCATATCGCCCGTGGCGGAACGCTAGAGGTGGTAGGCAAGGTAATCGAAGCGGTGAAAATGATCAAAGGCATCACCCCTATTGTCAATGTAGGTGACAAACAAATTGTGGGCAATGTGGTCTATATTGATAACTACGGTAACCTGATCACCAACATAACCCGCAAGCAGTTTGAAGAAGTGGGTAAAGGCAGACAGTTTACCATCAAAGCCCGCAGTGCGGTATTTAAAAACATCTATGATCGCTATAGCGATGCCATCAATTTTACGGTAGAAAAAAGTAAGCGCGAAGAAGATGGTAAAAAACTAGCCATCTTTAACTCCTCGGGCTATCTGGAACTGGCTATTTATAAAAGCAATCCCAAAACCGTAGGTGGAGCTGCCAGCCTCTTTGGACTCAGCTATAGAGATACGGTGAGTATTACGTTTGAGTAGTTAGCAGGTGAGTTTTTGAGTCAGTGAGTGTGGGAGTTTTTGAGTATAGGAGTACCTAAGTTCAAATTTTAGGAAGTTTTTAGAATCTCAGAACTTTTATGTGAATTCATAATAAGTAAACTCTCAATTATCAAATTAAATTCTTTGTCATTCGAAACTTTTAGCGTTATTCATTTCTTTTGCTTGTCCAAAAGAAACGAACCAAAAAAAAGGACACTTTTTCATAGGAATTTTTTAGCTTTCGCTAAAAACCATCTTGCAAACTCCGCGGTGCATAGCACCTGAATCTCGGAGCTTTGCCACGATTATTCTTGTGAAAAAGAAGAACTGGTTTTAGCCTTAATAAAATAATTTAAAAGTTTATGGCGTTCCTCTAAAACCGTGGGTTTTAGCGGCGGGCTCTGACTACAATTCCATTGCTGCCGTGCAGCATCCGGGATTTTCGCGTCGATCCCTAACGCGAAATAGTTTCGATAACCAACTCGCATTAGCGTATCTTTATATACGCTTTCCTATTTCGTTTGTATTCGGTTTTAATTTCTAACAAACAACCATTTAACCGCGTGGTAAAAACCAAGCCCCACATACCCTAAAAGTCCTGCTTTTTTCTTCTCTTTTAAGCGGATGGTGATGGTAGAAAACTCCGATAAATGATTGATCCTTTTCATTTTTCCTTTTAACAGGTCTATCGTTTCATTTAACCGTTCGAGCTCTTTTTCAACTTTCACTGCGGATTCCACGTCTTCGGCTTTGGCCAATAATTGTAGATACCGCTCCCGGGACTTCTCTGCATTTTCAAGTCGTATTTGATAATCCAGATATTGTTCGGTCACATCCTTACCCACTAGTGTTTTACGTTGCACTTTGCCGAGCTCAGCAATCTCCTCTAAGGCCTCTTGTAAACGGTCACTTTTAACGCGTATGATCGTTCTGTAGGTTCCTATTTCATTGACATAGCCTTCATAGCGTTCCGCAATTTTAGCGATGTGTACATTAGCAGTATCTGGCACTTTAACTTTTAAGGTAAGAAATGCAGAAAACAAGACCTTCTTGATATTTTTTTCGGCATCGTAATAATTGGCAGCATCACTAGTTGGGGATACCTCAGCATCAGCCTGTGCAGTGTTAAATTCATTACCGTAGTTCGCTGTGCTTTTTCTGTAGGATGAACAACTAAGCAGGGTTGCACTGCATAACACAATCCATACAAATACTTTTACTTTCTTCATTTTTTAATGGTTTTTAGTACGCTTTCTATATTCGGAATACCCGCGATTACAACACCTATACCAAAAATCAGTCCATAATTAATTGTGTTCCCATATAATTTTGTAAAGCCATCAGCATAAGCGGAAGATTCTACTCTTCTTCTTTCAGAAGCTTAACGGAGAATGACGACTAGTACCCTAGGCTAGCTATACTACTGTACTTATAATGATATGATTTGATTTTGTGTAATTGTAGGCATAAACCGTTTAGTAATACTTACTTCCGTTTAAAAATTCGTGGGTCGCCGTCAAATGCTGGTTCATTTGTTAATCGAGTATGCTTCTTTGTCGCTAGATCATAGGCATAGATTTCCCAGTTTCCATCTTTGTTTGTTCCATACCATATGGTGTTACCATCCTTAGAAAATCTTGCAATAAGTTCCATTCCTGGACTTTTAGTGATATTTATAATATTACCCGTACTTAACTCTTGTAATAGAATATCCTGATTTCCTTCTTCGAACTGGTCCGAACTATACACCAACCGTTGACCGTCTGCAGATAATTCGCCTCTTTCATTGTTCGCAGGAGTATCGGTTAATTGTGTGCTATTTTTGGTTTTTACATCGTATAAAAACACATCATTAGAACCCAAATGATTGCTTGTATACGCTATGTTATGACCATCAGCACTCCAACTGGGATACCGCGCTTGTCCTGCTATGTCTTTTGTAATATTTTCTATTTGTTTGGTATCAGGATCATATATAAATATATCATTCTTGCAAGAATAGAGCTGTAGTTGATTTAATGGCGAATACAGTATGTTTTTATCATCCAGAATGCAATTTGTTGGATGCGGTAGCTCCGTTTCTTGAAGCGTATTTATATTGATTTGTATTCTTTTAATACCTGTTTCATTTTGTCTTAAAAAACTAATCTCTTTTTCATTCATCCAGGTAGGACCCCATTCTTCATCCTCGGTTTGTGTCAGTGCTAATTGATTTTCTCCATTGAGATCCATCATAAATATGTCCGAATTCCCATTACGGCTTGAAGAAAAAATAATTTTTTCAGAACTGTTTTGGCAGCTCATTATGAGCAAGCTGAGACTAAGTAATGCTATTAGTTTATTCATATTATATATTGAATTCAAGACAAACAGTATTAAAATATGCTGTTTTAAAATATAAAGTGTAATTCTATTCTTACCACCATATAAATAAAATAGCAATTGCGATTTTCTCTACTATTAATAATTTTTCACTTAAAGCCTTTTATTTCTAGTTATCAAATGTGATAGTACCAAAAAAGCGAAAGCCACACCAAAGCCTAAAACACCAATATTGATTCCAAAAATGGTCTTTTCGCTACCATCTAAATACTGCATCGAACCACCGTACCCCTCTTTTAAAAAGAAGGCTATTAGAAAACCTCCCATAATAAATGCACTTAATAGAGCACTTATGGTGGTTTCTCCTTTAAACCAAACTAACCATAGACAAAATATACCGATACTTGTGTTTGTTAGTAACTGCCATACTTCGTGTATCCTAACGTGTGGTGTCCAATCTGGATTCCAAATATGTGTATCATTGATTTCTAAAATAGGGACTGCAATCGCGTACAGCAATACGCTAAATGTTATGGCAATTTTCTTTAACATACGTATTAATCTTAGAGCGCACCAGGCGATATAAGCCTGATATATTAGCTTTGTTGTAAAACAATGTAATAAATATTAATCATATAGCCTACTTAGGCTTCTGTAGGCTTAGTATTATGTACATTGGGCAGAACATTCATTCCGTAAAGATTATTTCTTCTGTGTCATAATTCACCCTATACTGCAGTTCTAATTTTTGCTCTTCCTCCAAATGGTTCAGATCAAAGCTGTATAGGAAAAATTCATAGCTTACTAAGCTCAATTTTTTCAATTCTGTATACGGTTGCCTTCCGCTTTTTCGCCATTTATCCAACAACTTTTTTACTTTAGGATGCGCGTCGGCAATGTCTACAGCTTTTTGTATTCGTTGCACTTCTTGTCCCATATCCATTTCGAACTGATTTTTGGAGTCAACGTACCCGTTAAGATCTAGATATTTCCATATCCTTTGGTTATGGAGTGTTACCGTATCCATTAATTCATCAGACACTACATCTCCTGCAACACCTTTAATACTAAAAGGCCATTTTTGTGCTACAATTCGCTCTGCATGTTGACGCACAAAGTTACCGGTACTAAAAACCGTCCAAATCTCAAGGGTATCATTATCTACTGCTGTTTGCGATACTGTCAACTGCGCAAATAATAAGGAAACGAGGAGCGTCAATTTCTTCATTCGAGATTGGGTTATTATTTGTACTAGCAGTTGCGCTATGTACTTACTTCTGGTTAAGATTATACCACCGCAATTACACCCTTAGTATACGTAGACTCACTCCATTTTTTCATAAGCTACGCTAGCTTTTGCGATGCCGTTTGGATTAGGATCTAAATATAATTCGTGATCTTTTAAAAGCTTTACTTTCTTTACCTCTCCTTTGGCAATTGCAATTTCTTTTATAATCTTATCATCTTGTTGCACTCGGATTGAAAATTCTCTTTTTCCGGTATTCGTTACTACACTGTAGCACTCCTTTCCAAAATAAGGATTGATGGTGGCGTCTTGACCAGGCCCTTTACCGGTCATGATCATACTCTGAGAGGGTTCAAGAACAAAGTCAGTTTGCGCTTTTGCATCAAGATGTATGAAAAGTATTAATAAAAAAACGATGATTATTTTTTTCATTTTTATGTATGTTGTGATTAGTTATCCGATAATTGGGCTGTACTATTCCGCCACTAGTCTAAGATAGTAAATTAGTAAAGACTTTCCGAGAAAAGGGTTAGAAGCAATTAGCTATAATTACAAACTTTGATGAGTAGGTAACTATTACTTCATCGCAATGACATTTTACTAGAATGGAATAGTAGTTATTCTTTCAATCTTATCAGTATCATTATTGATAATCCAAACAACCGCATATGCACCTGCACCATCGCTATTCAATGAAGATATGTAAAGAAGATTATCATTACCATTATAACATACACTCATATCGTTCACATTTGATTCATAAAGGTGTTTCAAGTAATCTTCATTGGTTAACATATACTTTTTATTTTGAAAATCAATGGTAATATTTTTGTATTCAAATCTGGGTAAATTACCATCTGTATCATAGGAATTTTTGGTATCAATCTCAACCCTTTCAAACTTTTTGCGCTCTACAAAAATTTTAATTCTATCTGTAAACAGCAACAACTTGTTTTCGTTTATTTTTTTTCGATTAAAATTGTCTTTTTCATTAATATCAAGTATTCTGGATTTATGTATATATCCACTCCTGTCCTTGTTTTTGATACTCCAAACCTCATACCAATTTCCTAACTGATCATTAATCCAAACCAGGTGGTTATTATGAAATGTGTCGATAACTTTTGAGATTTTAAAATCATATGTATCCCTTACATTGACAAAACCATCAGTATCCTTAACAAAGCCTTGTGAATAAATGGCTATGGGTACTATTAGGAAGAAAAATGTTGAAACTCTCATAGGTAATAGTTGTTAATAACTTTAATTGATTTCGACGTCTCCAAAACTTTACGGAAAACGTTATCACATAGCAATACGAATCAACCTTAGTACCCTAGGCTAGCTAAACCAAGGAAAAGTAATGATAGGATTATAAAAAAAGAAAAACCGATAACCGAGATGTAAAACTGGTAGTTTTTTGACTCCTTATTTTTTATGCTCAATATCGTAAACACGATCCCAGCAATTAAAATCAAAATGGATACAACCGTTGCAATGCTCATATTCCGTATAAATCGCTCAAAGTTGTGCAATGCGCTATTAAAATTGATTGCTAAATAAAAAGTGACACAATTTAATAGTACTAGATATACTATGAACCTAAAGGACCACTTTTTATAATTGGTTGGGTTGGTTGTTGTGATTTCCACCTGCTTGTTTTTAAATTATTAAGATTACTTGTGTGCGTTATGTTTATGTAAGCATCGAAATTAAAAAATTAAAATCAAATTGAAAATATGTTTAGATGTAGTTATCGCAGTTGACATCACAAAAGCATCGAAGTTACAAACTTCGATGAGCCAGTGTTCACCTTTTATCTTCTAAGGTATTAAACTGCACCCAAAGCCACATTGCAAATAACCCAAAAATACAAGCCAAAATACTTTCTTTCCATTTGTCAAATTTATCCAAAGGCATAGACCAAATAAATAGTACATAATAGACATAGAAAGAAATGAAGGCTATTAAACACACAACATTCATCAAGATAGTGTCTAGTGATACTAGTAAAAAGGCAACATACATCAAATGTAAGATGGTAAAGACAAATAGTACCTTTCGCAGCCTCTTGATATCTGATTGTATTTCCTTTTCGGATTTATTCATTGTTTGTAATTAAGCGTTGCATTCTTATGGGCACAAGTACTTTTTATACTTATGTAAATCTTCATTTAGCATAGCTACCACACCCCTGCTGGTCCTGGTGGCACCAGAAACTCCATCAACAATTTGCGTGGCTGTATTATTTAAATACCTGTCTTGTAAAAGCGTATAGGATTGTTTTGTTAAGTCAACTGTGGTGCCTATAAATTGATTAGCAAAGGAAGGTTTTACAATGTTTGCCCCTAGGTCTTTTGTTTCACTTTTATGGTCAAAAGCAATCTTTTCTACCTTCATCGAAGTCTTATCCAGAAGAACCAATCCCCAAATCCTATCCCAAAGCCCTTTTCCATAAACTGGTAGAATTACCTTAGAGGTATTCTTGATTTCAAAAATTGCATATTGACTTGGATTCTCATTCTTGGTGTTAGCAACATAGCTATCCAGGGCTTCTTGAATTGTTATCGAACGTATTTTGCCAGAAATATCGATTACTTTTGCGGTGATTAGCGTATTTATCTTAGTTGCGCTAGGCTTCTTTGAAGCGTCGACCATAGTTACGATATATTTTGCCGCCATTCTTCGCTCTTGCTCTTTCTCTTTTTCCGCTATTTTCAAGTTGGACTTGCAACAAATGATCACGGCTATGATGCCTACTATGAATAATCCTTTTTTCATTGTTTATTTAGCTCTGTATGTTTAATGCGCTCAGTAAAGAAAAGGTTGGGCTATATCCAATCTTCGGATACCAATTAAGGCGAGGCATTGTTATTTCAATTTAGGTATTAATTTGCCGTTAGTAAAAAAGTGCAAAACTAATAATTTTATGGTAAGCATCGAAGTTACAAACTTCGATGAGCAGGGGCAACATACATCAAATGTAAGATGGTAAAGACAAATAGTACCTTTCGCAGTCTCTTGATATCTGATTGTATTTTATTTAAACGATCAGTAGCTGCAATGTTCTCGATAAGTTTTAAATTCTCTTAAAATAAGTATGGCAATAATGACATACTTCAACAACCAAACTGGTGTCTCTATTGCAAAATTTTTCAATGCGTACTGGTCTTGTAAACTGTCGTAGTACGTGTTTTTAAGTTCTAAATATTGAGTGGTTTGATATAAACTGGTAACAAAAGGCTGTGCAAAACCCAGCACTTGCGTAATAATATAAGCAAACACAGATGCCATAAAAAGACGTTGCGTAATTTTAGGTTTGTTAACGTCTATAGTTTTTAGTCTCTTAATTATAACTATAAAAATAAATAGTACAACAATTAATGAGACATATTGCGAAAGCCCATAGCTATACAATGGTTTCATTTCTGAATATAAAAGAGACTCTTCAAGAATTAGTGAAACCAAAAAAGAAATACCTTGAAGCGTTAAACAAAGGAAAACACCAATTCCTATCCATCCTAATAGTTTATCATTGCTCATAACATTGTTTTATTACGTGCTTAAGTTTATTCACTTATCTTCTTTCCTTGCCTATTATTTTCCGCATTTTTTATTTCTGAAAACTTTTTAGTTATGGTCGTACCATTCGTACCCTCAATTTTAAGATGTAAAAGAAGTCCGTTAGGCTCACGAGTTATTTCAAAAATATATTCGTGTTCATCTGGTACACCGTCCCTAAAATCATTAGGTATAAAATGACGAACTTTTACATAATACTTGTCAGCATAGGTCACTAAAAAGTCATTTTCTCCACAAATGGTATTAAAGGCTCTTTTTTGACTGTCTGCAAAGATAATTTTATCTAATCCACTACTCACCAATTTTTTGTCTGATGCTTCACTACCAGAATAAAAACCATATTGAATTTTTACCAAATCAAGGTCTAAACTATCATTAACAATTACATTAATGGAATTATCTACGGAGTTACAAGAGATTAAAATTGTTAATATAAATAGAATTACTAAATTGATTTTATGCATGTTACTAATTGATTATTGCTTCAATTATAAGTTGAAAATTATAATTTTTCGATAAAATAAAGTTTTTAGTAATATCAAAGGAGCTTATGGGCGTATATCCTTTTAAAAACAAGAGCGCTAACTCAGAAAATTTAAGATTCTATTTAATCGAATAGGATAAAAATTAATCATTCTCTGCATTACAGCATCGAAGTTACAAACTTCGATGAGCATTTATCAAAGTTCCGTTTTAGACCCTAAGATACGCTTTGCTGCAATTTTTGCTTCCTTGACATATTTACTGTTTTGGTCTGCAATATTTTGTAATTCAGATTCTGATTTTGACTGAAATTTTAGCTCATACCCTTTAATTCGCTTTTCCATTGCTAACTTTTCATTTGCCAACTCAGTATCCGTTATTTCCTTGTTAGGAAACAATTCATTTAGTTTTCCTTTACTACAAACAAAAAACAGAATTAGTAACCCCAAAAATACTGGATTAAAAGTAATGAAGCTTGTGCCAAACCCTATACTATATACTACACTTACATGGCTTAATTCAATTATATTCATCAATCCAAGTAATAATGTCAGAATAAATATATAGATGTAAATTCTTTTTGCTTTAAAATAAAGAACTGTAGAAATTAGTATTAATCCTAACCCTAAGAAAAACTTATAATCCAAAACATAATCCGTAAAAAGAGTATCTCCAATAGAAAAGATCAGCAGCACTAAACAAATGAATAAGGGAATGAAATCTTTCTGTATCATCGACGTTAATTCTTTTTTAATGAGGTCAATATAATAGAACACCTTAAGATACTGAGCTATAAAAATAAAATAATTTCGAAACTTCTATATTTCCTGACTCTTAGCATTATTTATTTCATTACTTCTTTTAACCATTCTTCAAAAGCCGATTTATCTTGTAATTGAACTTCTGAATAATCAAGGTTATCTAGATCTAAAACAATTAGAGGATACTCTTTTTTACTAATTCCTCGTATAGTTTCTAGTGTTTTGTTCCAAGATGTATTTGTCCAAGGTTTGTCTCCACCAAAATCCCATTTAGGAAGTGTTACTGATTTAGAGTTATTAGTTGTTTTTATTCGATATCCTTTTAAATACATTCAAAATTAATTTATCGGTATAGCTTTGATCTAATGCTAATTGAATGTTTAAAATTAAACCAAGATTATACTCTAGATCAGTTCCCCATTGTTTCGTAATTATCGATAACAAATCAATTTAATTCTTTCTTCGTTGATATCAAGAGCAAATTCTCCAACGCTTTCTATTATTTCTTGAATCTTTATTAAGTTTTGTTCTAACAATGGCTCAGTACTCACGCGTTTAGGAAAAATCAGATATTCAATTTCTTTAAAAGTTAGCCAACCTCCTAATGAATTATGACCCTCAAATCCGTTTTGCCAATAATCAAAACCATATGTTATATCTTCTTCCAAATAAAGTTCGCCTATCTGTTCATTTTGTACTTTCTTGAATTTAATTTTTTCGATCCAATTTAAATTATCCACAAGGCTGTCTACCAACCGAACCCATTTTGAGTTTGACATAAGATGTTCCGAGAAACGAACTATTGATTTTTCAATTTCTCGATCAATTTGCTCATCATATCTTTTTGCTTTTTTTGTTCTCATTTTAGTTGTAAGTGACTTATTTAAATACTTTCCAAAAGTAACCATTTTGGTGTTTTATAAAATATGAGCTCCTAACAATGAACTATTTACTTCAAAAGATATAACATTTCACGTAGATAAGCTTAACGCAATAAAAATACTGTCAATCACTTTGCATCGAAGTTACAAACTTGGATGAGCAGGTTATTTTAATTGTCCTTGATTAAATTTGTCATTATACGTCTTAATTTTTCCATTGATTTTAACTTTAGAGAAGTCAAAGTTGTCCAATTGACTTTTTGACACCAATATATTACCACCAACTCTTTTAAGTGATGATATGTTATGACATGTAGTCTTTCTTAAATTTAAATTTCCTCCAACCTCCTCTAAAGACTCCAAAGTTGCATGTGTATTTTTTAAATTTAAATCACCGTGAACAATTTTTAATGGTTTGATAGATTCTAAATTTTCTTGATAAACATGATTAGAAAACCACAAATCTCCACCAACTTCGGTTAAATTCCCAAAGTCATTCATCTTACCATCAATGCCTATAGTTCCGTTTATTTTTTCTATTTGTCCAAATGTTTTAATGAAATTTTCTTGAATAAACCCATTATAACCATTATACTTTTCTCTGACAATCAAGTCTCCATTAATAAATTTCGTTGCGAGTACTAAAAAATAATTCCTAATTCCTCTCTCAATCTGTAATAAAAATGGTTTTTGGTTTAATTCAGCTAGTTCGAAGAGCGTTTTAAATTCATCCACAATATAACCTGTGGTATCTTTTAGCCAATTAATAGCAACTTCTTCTTGGGCTTTTTATCTAGTTTGAATTTATTTGGAAAATCGGGTGCTTTTACGTTAGGATGATTATGGGTAGAAATAATTAATTCCCCTTTGTTTATGATTCTATCTGTAGTTTCATCAGATTCAATTTTCAGTCTATTTAAAATGTCATCTTCCTGAATTCTTATTGAGAAGCTAGCTAACTTTTTAAATGGAATACCTTTCTGGTCAATATAATTGTAAATTTTGGACATTCCGATTATTTTCTTTTCAGCTTGAACACAACGTTTAATATATGTGTCGTAGTAGGGCAAATTGTTACCAAGCCATCGACTTTCCTCCGCATTGATTGCTAACTTATCCATTTCGCAAGCATTGCGCCTTACCAAAAATATAACAACCATTGGATTTATTACTTAGCTGTTATGACATCATATATCGTGTTGGCAGCAGTTATTTATGTTTTGAGATAAGATAGTTTACGAATGCAGAACAAGCGATTAACATAAATCTGGCTTCTTCTAATTCTGGAGCTATCTGATCAGTCAAAAGTCCGTGTCTAATTCCTCCACTATCCGAAGTGTAACCATATATAGCACTAAAACCGGATTTTAAACTTTTAGGTAACGGGTGTTTTTGGTCAATTATTTTTAAAGCTTGCCCAAGAGTTGTTTTATCATTTCCGATTATAATTTTACTTAAAGACTCTACTGCTGATATTGATTCCTTAATTGAATTTCGATAATCAGGATTACGTTTATCCGTTATAAGCTTTAAAGAACTTTCAAGATGTAGCTTTACAGTCCGATATTTCATACTCGAATTTAATGCCTTTTCGATCTCTTCTATTTCCTTTGAAGAGTCTATTTCAAGTAAAGTTAATCCAACAAACCTGAAAGCAGATAATTCACGTTCAAGATATGGATTACAAACTGCTACGAATGGATCCTTAAATTCCTCCGCACAAAATTCTAAATATTCATAAATCTCATACTATTTGGCATCAAAAAACCATTTTCTTACATAATTATATGCATCTTCTGGATAAATTTTACCGTCATAGATTTGTAAGTTGTCAATTGGTATTTTGAAAAAATCTCTCCAGAGATGACGAAAAAAATTTGCTAATGCAGATGGACCATTTCCATATCCATTATTATGATTTGATAGTCTTCCAAAAGTTTCATCACAAATAATAGACCATAGAGTATTTCTGAGATCATCGGGCATTTGATCTTTTTCTAATTTTGTTCTGGGTTTGAACAATCCAAGTCTTTCAGAAAACTTCATTTGTATTGATTGTTTTTATTGCTGCCAACGTAAGAATAAACACACCGGTATAGTTATTCCCTCGTTTCATAGTATAAAAGTACATGAATTCATAAATCCTTAAGCACTTATCCTATTTACCTTTCAACAATAATCAGCTTTTTTTTCAACAAAGTGTTGGGTAAGGATATGTCGTCGATACTTGCTACGGGTTACGGAACAACTATAGCCATCAAAAAAGCTTAAACGTAACTTTAGAGTTTATTATCCAAAATACTCTTTTCGTAGGCATTGTGGATCAAGATGATAAGCAACCCAAAAGCCACTGCAGCAACAATCAATATAGTGCTGGTTAAGCCGCTGGTGCCAAAGGACATCCGGATCAGTATGGTAGAGATCACAAAACCAGAGTTCCTGATAATTTTATGGAAGAGATTGGTGTAAAAAAAGGAAATCAATAGCAGCACCACATCGACCAAAATCAAAATGGTAAAAAACTGATCAAAAAACAGGTTGTTGATGCCTTCAAACGGAGTGACCCCATCGTAATTGGAGAGCTCCACCGCCCATTCAACGAGCGTATAACATCCAATACCTACAAACAACGGCAATAATACGATAGCAATTACCTTTTTCTTTTCAATAAAGCGGTCAATGATGGGTTGGATCTCCTGCCGATCGATGTATTTGATTTTTACCTGTTTTTCGAATATAAAAATCAGGTAAAACAGTAATAACGAGGCGATAATATCATAGGTAAACTGCAAGTCGCCCTTGATCTCAAACCAATTCGAAGACAGCTCTAAGTCCGATAAATCTTTGAATATTTTACGAATAATAATTAGCGTAATGATTTCATACTGTTTGCTGATGTAGATGGAAAACGATTTGGGCAAATAATAAATCAACAAATACACCTCATAGATCAGGATAAAAGAAAAGGGCGTATACACTGCAGAGATAGGGTTGGTTAGCAACTGTGAGGTAGGTGACAGTGTCATCACCTCAAAGCGCACCAGATAGATCACCACCAAATGCACAAAGAAACTCAGCAAGGCTACATAAAGTATCGCCTTCTCTGCTTTTTCCTTGGTCTCCTCAGAGAGTAGGTATCGATATACTTTGTTGACAAGCCTATTTTTTTGCTGCATAGCTTTGTGTGATCACTAATTGGTTTTATCCGTTTTTGGCGTATTTGCCGTGTACCTGGTGTTTACAGATCGCTACGGAAAGATACTAAAAAGTACAGCCAACACGGTAGACTTTCTCCATCCATTACACACTTTTATACATCTTACAAAAAGCATTGCCCAGCGTATCACTTTTGGTAAAAACCACTTGGTTTATTTTAAAAGAATGTAATCTATGCATAGTTGAAATTGCTCTGGCTTTTTATTCCCGATCAAAAAGCGGAGCTCTTCAATTGTAGGATGCGCAAATTTGGGCATATTCAGTTTTCTACCTCTATACGTAGGATACATTTCGCTAAGTGGTATTTCAATATCTTGCCACTCCCCCGTAGTTTCAAACGGATACACATAGGATTGATAATCACTGGCATCGGCTTTAACCCTAAATTGATACGTGGTCTTGGCTCCCTTAACCCGTAATACCACTTTGGTGTATTGACTTACATTTACAGCATCAAAACGATAGCGTAGCGAAGAAAACCCTCCATTATTGGCTAAGGAAATCTTACCTTCAAAAACACCGTGACCTTCATCATTCAATCTAAAATTACCAGAAGATCGACCGCCCATTACCACATCGTCCACAATCTGCCATTGGTCTACCGTTGCGTTTTTGCTAAAGTCAAATAACATTTGGGTCTGTGCCGGATGCGAATTACTGCTCATCATAACAATTACTACTAAAAATATCATCATATTGCTTTCACTAGTCAACTAAGATAGCACTTCACTAGCGAAGCCGGGTGCTCATCTGCAACTATTTTGTGCTCAACTGTGCTCCCATATTCCTAAAACTCTATAGCAATTTTGTAGCTTTGTGCCGATAAAAAAAATCGTGTAATGATCACCAGAATTGTAAAAATGGGCTTTGAGCCAGCTAAAGTAGACGCTTTCTTAGCGGAATTCAATGCTAAAAAAGCAATGATCCGTAATTTTGAAGGCTGTCATCATTTAGAATTATTAAGGGATGTACAACATCCCAATCAATTTTTTACCTATAGTTACTGGGAATCGGAAGCACACCTCAATAACTATCGCAACTCTGCGTTATTTAAAGAGGTCTGGGCGAATACTAAGATTAAATTCAATCAAAAACCAGAAGCCTGGAGCGTTCAGTCGTTATATAATGTAGAGAAATCGTAATTTTAGGTTTTCAACATAGATCACAACATAAACATACACACCTCATAAGCACATTACACTATGCTGGCTATTATTAAAAAAGAATTCAACAGCTTCTTTTCTTCTGCAATTGGATACCTCGTCATTGCCATATTTTTACTCATCAATGGTTTGTTTTTATGGGTGTTTAAAGGGCAATTCAATATTTTTGATAGTGGATTTGCAGACCTGTTGCCTTTCTTTCAATTAGCACCCTGGTTGCTGCTATTTCTCATACCAGCCATTACGATGCGCAGTATTGCAGAAGAGCGAAAGCAGGGTACCTTGGAATTATTAGTAACCAAACCATTGACCAAAACAAAGTTAGTGCTTGGTAAATATTTCGGTAGCCTGGTGTTAATTCTTATGGCCTTATTACCCTCATTACTCTATGTGTTGACGATAGCACAGTTAGGTGATCCTGTAGCCAATTTTGATGTAGGGAGTACCCTAGGATCTTATATCTCATTATTCCTGCTCTGCGGTGCTTTTACGGCTATGGGTATTTTTGCATCTTCGTGTAGCGCTAATCAAATCGTTGCCTTTTTATCCGCTACCTTTTTGTGCTTTTTGTTCTATTTTGGTTTTAGCGGTTTATCTAATTTTTCGGTTTTTGGCAGCGCAGACTACTACATCCAACAAATCGGAATGCAAGTGCATTACGAAAAAATAAACCAGGGGGTATTAGACAGTAGAGCTATCTTTTATTTTATAGGGTTTACGGTTTTTTTTATTGCCATCTCGGTTACGCTACTACAGCAATTACCCTTGAAAAAAACACTGAGGCGGATTGGAGTTAATCTTATTGCTTTATTGGTGTTTAATGGTATTATCTCCTACAGTTATTTCAGAATCGATCTTACCGAAGACCAGCGCTTTACCTTATCCGAAGCCACGACTACACTGGTGAAAGATGTACATGGAACCATTGCTATCGACGTATTGCTCAAAGGTGATTTTCCGGCTGAGTTTAGGAAATTACAATACGAAACTCAGCAACTCTTAGAAGAGTTTAATGCGCTCAATCCAAAGATTCAATTTGTATTTACCAATCCTATTGAGGAGGAAGAATTTAGGAGCGAAACCATTGCAGAGCTGCAACGCTTTGGGTTGACTCCAATGGAGGTTACGGTCAAAGAAAGCGGTAAAACCGAAATTGAAACGGTAGTCCCCTGGGCGATTATGAATTATCAAAATCAAAGCGTTAAAATACCGCTGATCAAAAATACCATCGGGGCGACCACCGAAGAACGGGTAACCAATTCCATACAGCAATTGGAATTTACGTTTGCCGATGCCTTAAAAAAATTATTACAACCCAGAAAACACAAAATAGCAGTGCTCAAAGGGAATGGTCAATTGCCAGATATCAAGATTGCAGATTTTATCAAAACGCTACAAGACTACTACCTACTAGGCGCGTTTACCCTTGATTCTGTGGCTACCAATCCAGAAAAAACGGTAGCAGACTTAAAAAAATACGACCTGATTATCAATGCCAAACCTACAGAAGCCTTTTCTGAAAAAGAAAAATTTGTGCTGGATCAGTTTATTATGAACGGAGGTAAATCCCTTTGGCTGGTGGAATCCGTGGCGATGGATATTGACAGCCTACTCAACCCCGAAGGAGTGAATGTAGCGGTTTATCGCGATTTGAATCTGGATGATCAATTGTTTTCGTATGGGGTTCGGGTGAACCCTGTTTTGATCAACGACTTGCAATCTACCCCTTTGGTATTGGCCAGCGGCCAGGGCAATAATACACAGTTTACCCCCTATCGATGGTTTTACACCCCCTTAGCTCGCAGCTATGGTGAGCACCCGATTGTAAAAAATATCGAGTCCGTAAAATTTGATTTTGCCAATCAGATCGATACCTTACCCAATAGCATTGACAAAACTATTTTGTTGACCAGTTCTGATCAAACCCGATTGGAAGGGGTTCCACGACCATTGAATATTGAAATGATCAGGGAGAAACCTGATTTTGGCACCTATACCGCCGGTCCACAACCTTTAGCTGTTTTGCTCGAAGGCAATTTTACATCTGCCTATGCCAATCGAATTAAACCTTTAACTACAGTTGATTTTACAACCACTAGTGCTCCTACAAAAATGGTTGTTGTAGCTGATGGGGATGTTATAAAAAACACCGTACGCCGAGGACAACCGCTACCTTTGGGATTGGATCCCTATCTCAACCTTACCTACGGTAACAAAGAATTTTTGTTAAATACGGTAAACTACCTGCTCGATGATACCGGCTTAATTGAGGTACGCGGCAAAGACGTTCAGATTCCGTTTTTGAATGTAGAAAAAGTAGTGGCACAGCGCACCAGCTGGCAATTCATTAACACTCTAGTTCCTATACTGGTCTTAATCGGTTTTGGTGTACTCTTTACCTGGATACGACGCAAAAGATATCAGCGATAACCTAGGTTTCATCCGCTTATCAAACGCTAGCTATGCATTGTAGTCGATAGTATTTAGGAAATTCAGCAGAATCGACATATAGCCTGTAATAGTCAATAACTAATGGGTGTTTGTTAATAACTAACGTTTTTAACATACTACAATCCACTGATAATACAATTATATTTGCGGTACCATAGCCTAAAAATCAAGGGTTGTTGCACTACTGCAGTTCGTTTGTTTTTTGTAGTGTAAAACAGCCTGGTATTGGTTTTGGTTTTTATTTATTAATTCTAAAATTAGATAACGAGTGAAATTTATAGTATCCAGTTCCTATTTATTGAAACAACTTCAGGTATTAGGCGGTGTGATCAACAGCAGTAACACCCTTCCTATTTTGGATAACTTTTTATTCGAATTAGATAATAACACCCTTACCGTTTCCGGTTCGGATTTAGAGACTACGATGTCTGCGAAGTTAGAAGTAGAATCTTCTGACACTGGTGTCGTTGCTGTGCCTGCACGTTTGTTGTTAGACACCTTAAAAACGTTCCCAGAGCAACCGCTGACCTTTGTGGTAGGCGATAATAATACGGTAGAAATTAGTTCTAATCACGGTAAATATGCGTTAGCCTATGCCGATGGAGAAGAATTCCCTAAAGCGGTAGAGTTAGAAGATCCTAGCTCCACAACCATCTTAGGAGATATTTTAGCAACAGCGATCAGCAAAACGATATTTGCTACCGGTAATGATGATTTACGACCGGTGATGAGTGGTGTATTCTTCCAATTTTCAACCGAAGGATTGACCTTTGTAGCGACAGATGCGCATAAATTGGTAAAGTACTCCAGAGCAGATTTAAAAGCGTCACAAACGGCAGAGTTTATTATGCCTAAAAAGCCTTTAAATCTTTTAAAAGGGATCTTAGCAGGAAGCGATACGGATGTGGCTATCGAATACAACGAATCGAATGCTAAATTTTCATTTGATAATATCGAATTGATTTGTCGATTAATCGACGGAAAATATCCTAATTACGAAGCAGTTATCCCAAAGGAAAATCCAAACAAATTAATCATTGCCAGAAATCAATTCTTGAATTCGGTAAAACGGGTATCTATATTTTCTAACAAGACAACACATCAGATACGTCTCAAAATTGCAGGTGCAGAGTTAAACGTATCCGCAGAGGATATTGACTACTCTAACAAAGCAGAAGAACGATTGACCTGTGATTATCAAGGTGATGATATGCAGATCGGTTTTAACTCTAGATTCCTTAGTGAAATGCTAAGCAACCTGAATGCGGACGATGTGCAGTTAGAAATGTCATTACCTAACCGCGCAGGAATTTTAACTCCGGTAGACGGACTCGATGAAGGCGAAAATGTAACCATGCTGGTAATGCCGGTGATGTTGAATAACTAAAAACATACCAACACGATAGTATAAAAAATTCCGATCCTAAACCGATCGGATTTTTTATTTCCACGTATTGAATAACTCTTAAGAATGCCGTATCTTTTATCTTACAAATTATATACTCAAAAAAGCGGGATATAAGCTTTTATTGCTGGCAATGAATTATCCTACCTACAATTAATTACCTATCTTGCTAAGGGACAAACTATAAACCACTAAGATTATGGATAAAGCCTTACAAACCATGATTGATAACATGCCTGAGAAAACAGGTAAATCATTAGCGCAATGGAAACACATTCTAAATGAAAAGTCATTTGCCAAACACGGTGAAGCAGTCAAGTTTCTGAAAGAATCACACGGAGTTACCCACGGTTTTGCCAACACCATCGTTGCTTTATCCAAAGAAGCTACAGACACTCCCGATGATTTAGTTGCAAACCAATATAAAGGAAAAGAAGACTTGCTTCCTATTTACGAAAAACTACTAAGCCTAGTGAAAGCATTAGGTACCGATGTAACCATTACACCAAAAAAAACCAGTGTTAGTATTATTAGAACCAAACAGTTTACACTTATCAAACCTGCCACGAAAACCAGAATTGACCTTGGCCTAAAATTACCCGGTAAACCCACCACAGATCGATTACTAGATTCTGGTCCATTTGGAACCATGTGTACTCATAGGGTGCAACTAAAAGCTGTTGATCAGGTAGATCAAGAGTTGATCGACTGGATTAAAGAAGCTTATGAAATGGCAAAATAACTAGCATACAAAACTCTTGAAAAAATTAGCCAGTTACATCATACCCTTTACCAAAACCATAAGCTCTAAGATTAGTGGAACACTAGAGATTACGTGGATAAACGGCAAAAAAGTATTAGATAGCCAAAATGCCAATTATTCTTATGGATCTTTACAACGTGTACTGGAATATGGCATATCTAAGATCTATTTTGATAGCAAGTCCGATATCTTAGTTTTAGGTTTAGGCGCTGGAAGTGTCCTACATTCCTTACGAAAAAAATTTAAGCATCAAGGCAGCATTACGGCAGTAGAATTAGATCCTGTAGCTATAGATTTGGCGAAGCACGAATTTGAAGTCGATAGCCTCGACAACATAACTATCATCGAATCCGATGCATTCGATTATGTGGCTCATTCCAAAAACACCTATCATTTTATAATCGTTGACCTTTTTATTGACGACCAGGTACCCGAATCCTTTTACAGTCAGGAATTTTGGGATCATATCATTTCCATCCTGAAGCCCAAAGGAACAGTGTTATTTAATGCCGGCATCCAACTTAAAAATCATCAAAAACTAGAACAGCTGATCGCGCTGTATACAGATACTATGGTTTTCAATATCCATAACGAGGTGCTAGGCACCAATACCTTAGTAATCGGAAGAAAGCAATAAGCCATATTATTTGTACATTTACGAGTCGATCACTATTGCAAAATACACTATGACCGCCAGAGCATTACTAGACACCCATCTGCGTATTAAACCGTATATCCACAACACGCCGGTGCTTACCTCAACGCTATTAAATGAAATAGCAGAAACGGAGCTATATTTTAAGTGCGAAAACTTTCAAAAAATGGGAGCATTCAAAATGCGTGGTGCGACCAATGCGATCTTGCAATTAACTGATGCACAAAAAGAAAAAGGTGTTGTAACGCATTCTTCGGGTAACTTTGCGCAAGCATTATCGCTAGCGGCAAAACAACTGGGCGTAAAAGCCTACATCGTTATGCCGAGTACTGCTCCCCAAGTCAAAAAAGATGGCGTAAAAACTTATGGAGGCGAAATTATTGAATGTCCACCTACGCAGCAGGATCGTGAAGCCACAGCACTGGCCATCCAAAAAGAAAAGGGAGCTACCTTTTTGCATCCTTACAATATGAAGAACGTTATTTTAGGCCAAGGAACTGCAGCTATGGAATTATTAGAAGATCATCCTAATTTAGATTATATTTTTGCTCCAGTAGGTGGTGGCGGACTGATTGCAGGTACGGCCCTAGCCGCTTCACATTTTAGTAAGGGTTGTGAAGTAGTCGGTACTGAACCTTTTGAAGTAGACGACGCGTATCGAGCATTACAATCCGGTAAACTAGAAACCAACCCCACCACTAATACGATTGCTGATGGTTTAAAAATGGCACTGGGCGATCAAACCTTCCCTATCATTCAACAACACGTATCCAAAATTATACGTGTTACCGAAGCTGAAATAATAGAAGCGATGCGATTGATCTGGGAGCGTATGAAAATTATCATAGAGCCCTCTTGCGCTGTTCCTTTTGCTGGGCTGTTAAAAGAAAAGTCAACCTACGCCAACAAAAAAATCGGAATTATTTTAACCGGTGGCAACGTAGACTTAACGAATCTTCCTTTTTGAATTTGATTTTAGGCGTATTTAGCAAAAACGTACATAATCCTACCAAACCAACTAATCGCTTTCGCATAAACTAATTATCTTTTGTAAAAAAGATAAAATTATGTTGAAACCAAGAAAGAAAGTACCTAATTTAACCTTAGATTTAATCAATGATACGCATTGGAAACTGCTAGACCAAACACCTGATAAATATACCCTCCTTATATTTTATAGAGGCTTACATTGTCCGATTTGCAAATCTTATTTAGAAGATTTAAAATCCAAACTAGATGAATTTATCGATAGAGGTATCAATGTAATTGCCATTAGTGGTGACAGTGAGGAACGGGCCAAAAAAACAGGCGAAAAATGGAATATAGATGCGATACCCGTTGGATATAACCTTAGTATGGATACCGCAAAAGAATGGGGATTATATATCTCTGCTGGGATCAGTGACAAAGAACCTGATGAATTCTCTGAACCAGGGCTATTTTTAGTTGAACCCGATGGAAAGCTATATTTTTCTGCAGTGCAAACCATGCCTTTTGCTCGCCCTAATTTTGAAGACGTATTAAAAGCTGTTGATTTCATTGAAAAAGAGGACTATCCAGCCCGAGGTGAGCAATAAACACTATACCTCGCAACAACAACAAAGCTTCAGTGTCCACTGAAGCTTTGTTGTTTATAAACGTATCTATTTTTTTAAAAACCGATACCGATTCCACCTTGTACCATAACTCCTTCATTAGATCCAAAAACACCTATATTGGCAGCAAAGGTTTCCGCGCCACTTAGCCATACTCCGCCTCCAAAAGAGGTATGCCAAATGTTCGAATCCTCACCATCTACCCATACTCTACCATAGTCAAAGCCTCCATAAGTACCTAGTGTAACCGGAAAAACAGAGGTAACAAATCGTTTTATTCTAAACTTAAGATCAGAGCTTTGATAGAAGTAGGTATCGCCAGAAAAACGATCATTTCGATATCCTCGTAACCCATTATTACCACCAATCGTTGGCGCGTGATAAAAAAAGTAATTATCACCTATATTAGTTTTGATCTCCGCAGTACTACTAAGCACCAAATCCCCAGAAGGGATAATTTTATGCCCGGCACCCAGTGCAAAACTCAGATAACCAAAATTATTTTCTGAATTATCAATATTTTGCTTAAACCCACCTTGTAGCTCAAACGATAATGATTTAGTCGGGAAATCAAGGGCATTTTGAGTATCAAATGAAATACCTGTTTCGAGACCAACATAGGCATTTCGATCAAAAACTAATGCATCTACATTGGTGGTGGTAAAAAAGCGTTCATTGTTTTGCTGCACATCAAACGATTCATAAAGTCCTTTTAAGAATAAGGATCGATAACTGATTTTGGCGCTTACAGCTGTTTGCTGCATTTGTGCACGGTTGAAGTCTTCACCTAACTGCTCATCATCATTCTCAGATTCATTACCTAAACCAAAGAAATTATCCGTAAATCCATCTGAGGTAACTCTTCCTTCTAAGGTCAAATTCCAATTCGGGAAAATATTAGCGAAAATACCTTCATATAAAAATTCAACGGTTTGAAATTGAAAATAATAATTACCCGTCAATTGATGCTTTTGTATAAAGTCTCCCCCATCACTATGCAAACCTTTTTTAACAAAGGTGTTGGACAAGCCTGCAAAAACACCGTCATCGTTTCGGGTTCCTAAGGTAGGCATTAGCGTATTGTAGTCTTTTTGAAAATAGCGCCAATGCAGGGTATTGCTTTCATATAGATTGGTTAATCTGGCAGAAGGCTTTTTCTCTTCAAAACTGGATTTTTCGAACTTCCAGTCAAAAACGGTTACTTTTCGTTTGTTCTGTATCTGATACACATCGTCTCCGTAACCCCCGATAATTTTTAAACGACTATGTCCTTTGACTTCCCCTTTTACACTAAAGATATCATCATCATTTAAACCGTATACCAATACTTGTTTAGTTACCTTTCCATCAATAATACGTTCGTAAAAGATTTCATTTTTTTCGTCACTCAAATTTCGTCGTACCACAATCCTGGTTTCTTGATTAGGTAAACGTTCTATCTCAAAAATATCGTCCTTGTGTGTTCCGTAAACCACCACTTGATTATTGAGATAAGTCGCATATTTTTTGGCATATTCATCTAAGTCTTCGAGCCGTTTTTTTAGATTGTTTTTAATCTCATTCGTAATGGAATCGTTTTTGATTTCATTAGGAAGGGAGGAAAAAGCGTTCTCTATAGCGTCTGCTTCCAAGTGTTGCTGGATAAATTTCGCTTCTTCAATCCAGGTTTGAACGCCAAATTTATTGGCTATAGTGATATCTAAATCATAACCTTCTCTATTGAACCACTTTAAGTTTTTAATCGTATCGTCATAACTTTGCCAACCTCTTGTCATGGGCGAAAACATTTTTATCAAAGGAAAAGCAATACCATCGAATTTAGAGAAGGTATTATCTCGGTCTCTCGGCACAGGAATGAAAATAGTCTCATCTTCATCTTCCACCTCGTACTCTACCCATCTCCATTGATCTTGGTGTCGATCCCAATCACCAATTAACATATCAAAAACTCTCGATCGGATATAGGTTTTTTGATCCACCTTATACGACTCATCTTCCTTAATCTTCTCTAACATATCGGTGGTGCTTTCAAAATCTGGTATTTCACCTTCTTTTTCGGGATCTGCCCTGCGATATCCAGAATATTTCTTTTGTTCCTCACTAGGTCGTTGCTCAATGAAGTATAGAGCATCACCATAAGCTTCATTATAGACTCCTAATGCTTTTTGTTTAGGAATATAATACAATTGGGTATTAGAATGATTGACATCTACCTGAGCAGCAAGACCATCGATAACCATTTGCATATACGGATGTGCCGTTGTAAAAAAGTCTGAAACTAACTCTTCGGTCACTGTGTCTTCATAATCTGAAGTGTCATACGCCACCCCTTTTACTTTAAAGGTCAAAAACTTCAACGCTTCTTTTTTCAAAGAACGCATGGCATACTGTTTATTATTTTTATCGACTAAACGCAAGGAGTTAGATTGGTGCCCTCCTCCTTCTTGAATTATTCGTAAACCACCATACAGTGTATCCAATATAGCCACTGGAGCGGTTACTTTCTTTCCGAATAAGGAACGATAGCGATCTCCCCAAATAAATTTATAAAAACCCGATTTATTAAGTGCGGATTGCTCTTTAACAATAGCTGCTTCAACAGTTTTAGGATAGTCTTTTTGAATAAAATCACCACTAGGTTTTTCCACAAAAGCCTCCTGATCATTGAAATAATAGGAGTTTTCATCGGTCGTTACAAATTCGACAGCTGATGACCCATCGGTATAGTAGCGCAAAATTGCAAACCCCTGCTGCCCATAGGCAAACTTACCGGTATAATCTAATGATCCACCGGGTGCATTGATAAATCCATTAGCCAAGTCTGCTGGTGCTGTTGCGGCTATAGAACCACTAATGACCTGATTTAACCCTTTACTTTTGAGGTATTGTAAACTTGCTTCGTGTGCGGAAACTACGGTAACTCGTTTGGATTTTTGTGCCAATGCACTTACCAAAATTCGAAGGTAACGGTATCTTGGAAAATCCAATTGGTTTCTGGATAAATTGGCTAAATCATAGGCTTCAGTGATTGCTGTTCCTAATATCGGAACTGGTAATAAATGATTCTTTAATGTATTTGACCCCGCATATGTACCATTACTAAAAACGGGATGATGCATCGCTATGATCAAGTTTTTGCCTTGGGCATCATTGATATATCCTTCTAACTCTTCAATAAACCTTTTTTTGGTGGTTATATTGGTACATTTTTGATTGATATTATGAATTCTGTCCCAATTCGAAACGAACCAATAACTATTTACAATAATAAGGTCAAGTTGCTCATCAATCACTCGATACTCCAATGGACATCCATTTTTCTCCTCAAACTCTAGATTTTTGAGACCTTTATCATCTACATAATCTTCATATTCCTCTAGCTTTTCAACATCTAAATACTTCCATTCATTTACGCCTGACATGAAATAGGTATAGCCTTCGAATTCTTTTGCCAGCCCCAATTGTTCGTCTAATAGTTTGTTATCATGCTCCTCCTGATTTTTCTTAGGCGAAATATTATCTCCCAGAAAAAGTAATAGACTATTATTATCAGCTGCGCTTAAGCTTTCTTTTAATTTAGTAGTGATGTTCGCCTGGCTAGCTTTATCCTTGGTATTCCCGTAGCCCCCAACGAGATAAACCGTTTGTGTTACTGTTTTGTTGGACTGGAGTGATTGCATGCTCTCGGTACCATCCGTTTGTACCTGATAGGTAGCGCACGCACTACCTAAACATAAAACGCCAATTAGTATCCAAAAATTAAACCTCAGACCTCTTTTTATAGTATTCATATAGCTGAAAGTGGTATATTTTCAATGATTATTATCAAACCATTAAATACGAAATAATTGCTTCAGCCTGTTAGCTCAAATCATTTTTTTGTTAGTCGGAATACAACAAAAAATCCTGCCAATATTGACAGGATTATAGTTCTACTGAATGATGCGTAGATTTATATTCTCGGCAAATCACCTTCACCTTTTAAGGGTAAATTAGAACTCCCCATAAGGTATTCGTCTACATAATAAGCTGCCTGCCTCCCTTCTGAGATTGCCCATACGATTAAAGACTGACCTCTGCGGGAGTCTCCTGCTGCAAATACACCTTTTACATTGGTTGCATAATTATTTTCTGAAGCTTTCATATTGGTACGCTCATCCAATTGGATGCCTAATTGTTCTGCTAATACTGGTTCTGATCCGGTAAATCCAAGTGCTAATAATGCCAGTTCGCAATCCCATTGTTTTTCTGTTCCTGGAACTTCTTTGAGTGTAAACTTGCCATTTTCTTTTACCCACTCCACTTCTGTAGTAATCAAGCCCTTCAGGTTACCGTCTTTATCGCCTACAAATTCTTTGGTAGAAATACTCCAGTGTCTATCCACACCTTCCTGGTGCGAAGAACTGGTTCGCAATCGCATTGGCCAATAGGGCCACGGTTGATTTTCGGGTCGCTCCGTAGATGCTTTTCCCATAATCTCAAAGTTAGTCACGGATTTTGCTTTTTGTCGGATAGAAGTACCGATGCAGTCGGATCCTGTATCTCCACCTCCAATAACAATTACATTTTTATCCGATGCTAAGATTTCCTCATCAAACTCCGTACAACCATCTACACGTCGATTATTTTGTGGTAGAAAATCCATAGCTTGTACTACACCTTTAAGGTCTGATCCCTTGATAGGCAATTTTCTCCTTACGGTAGCTCCTGTGCATAAGACCACTGCATCAAAATCAGCTTTTAATTTTTCTGCTGCGATATCCTTACCTATACTTGTATTGGTTGTAAACACAATGCCTTCTTCCTCCATTACGGCAAGGCGTCGATCAATTACGTGCTTTTCCATTTTAAAATCAGGAATTCCATATCGCAATAGCCCGCCTGGTTTTTCATCTCGTTCAAAAACAGTAACCAGGTGTCCTGCTCTATTTAATTGTTGTGCAGCTGCGAGCCCTGCAGGCCCAGAACCGATCACGGCAACCGTTTTGCCTGTTCTCTCTTTAGGAGGGTTCGGTTGAATCCAACCATTTTCAAAAGCACGCTCCGCTATATTTTTTTCAATATTTTCAATAGTTACCGGATCTTCATTGATTCCTAACACACAAGCCTCTTCGCAAGGTGCAGGACATAACCGACCCGTAAACTCCGGAAAGTTATTTGTGGCGTGTAATATTTCTGAAGCTTTTTGCCATTTCCCCTTATAAACTGCATCATTAAAATCAGGTATCAAATTACCTAGCGGACATCCACTATGACAAAATGGAATACCGCAATCCATACATCGCGCGCCTTGGTTTTTTAGCTTTTCTTCCGATAAAGGAACGGTAAATTCTTTGTATTCTTTAATCCTATCTTCGACAGGTGCATACGGTTCAGTTTCTCTTTCATATTCTAAAAATCCTGTTATTTTTCCCATCGTACTTCGTTTATGCTTTTGCTAATTTATCTTCTTCTAATCGCTTTAATGCCTGTTTATATTCCTCAGGGAATATTTTAATGAACTTGGGCAATTCGTTTTCCCAGTTTTCGAGAATTCGTTGTGCCAAAGGACTTAACGTAGCGTTATAGTGATTTTCAATCAATCCTTTCAACTCATCAATATCCAGTTGCTCTACCATAGGCTCCAGATTTAGAGATTCTTTGTTACAGTGTGCTTCAAAAGTATTTTTATCATCATAGATGTAGGCAATACCGCCAGACATCCCTGCCCCGAAATTTCTACCTACTTGACCTAATATTACAGCAACTCCCCCAGTCATATACTCGCATCCGTGATCTCCTATCCCTTCTACAACTGCTTTTGCGCCCGAATTACGAACACAGAATCGTTCTCCTGCTTTACCATTTATATAGACCTCTCCATCTGTAGCGCCATATAAAGTTACGTTACCGGTGATGATGTTATCCTCTGGAATAATAGTAGCTTCTTCAGGGATTTTGATTATCAATCGCGCACCCGACAGTCCTTTCCCTAAATAATCATTGGTATTTCCATTGACTACCATGGTTAACCCCTTGGTGGCAAATGCCCCAAAACTTTGACCTGCAGAACCGGTAAAGTTCAATTTAAGCGTATTATCCGGTAAGCCTTGTGCGCCATAGATTTTGGAAATTTCATTACTCAAAATCGCTCCGACTGCCCGATCTGTATTATGAATATCAAAATGAAGTGTGGTTTTTTCTTTTCTAAACAATGCAGGATGCGCTTGTTCAATGATATCAAAATCCATGGCTTTTGAAAGCCCGTGGTCTTGTGCTTCGGTGTGATAAATAGATACCGTATCCGGAGCTTCCATTTGATGGAGTATTGGACTTAAGTCCAGTCCTTGCGCTTTATAATGATTCAGCACCTTATGGTGATCCAATTTGTTAACCTGTCCAATCATTTCATTGAGCGTTCTAAAGCCAAGCTTTGCCATAATTTCTCTCAATTCCTGAGCCACGAAATACATATAGTTGACCACATGTTCAGGTTTGCCTTCAAACTTCTTACGTAGTTCAGGGTTTTGAGTAGCAATACCTACGGGACATGTATTTAAGTGGCATACCCGCATCATAATACATCCTGAAGCGACTAATGGAGCCGTAGCAAAACCAAATTCTTCAGCACCCAATAAGCAAGCGATAGCAACATCTCTACCTGTTTTGAGCTGACCATCACATTCGAGCACTACTCTACCTCTTAAATCATTACCCACCAGGGTTTGTTGTGCTTCTGCGATGCCTAACTCCCAGGGTAATCCTGCGTGTTTCAATGAGGTCAGCGGAGAAGCTCCGGTACCGCCATCAAAACCAGAAATGAGTATAACATCTGCCTTTGCCTTTGCGACACCTGCAGCTACTGTACCTACCCCCACTTCAGATACTAATTTTACATTAATTCTTGCCTGTCGGTTTGCTGATTTGAGATCATAAATTAATTGCGAAAGATCTTCAATAGAATAAATATCGTGATGTGGTGGTGGTGAAATCAGCCCTACGTATGGTGTAGAGTTTCGTGTTTTGGCAATTTCAGGATTTACCTTGGGTCCCGGTAGTTGCCCACCCTCGCCAGGTTTAGCTCCTTGTGCCATTTTGATTTGTATCTCACTAGCATTGGTTAGGTAATTGGAGGAAACTCCAAATCTACCCGAAGCAACTTGTTTTATGGCGCTATTTTTCCAATCGCCATTTACGTTTTTATAGAAGCGTTCTGGGTTTTCGCCACCTTCACCCGAATTACTTTTACCCCCAATCCGATTCATGGCGATGGCTAAATTTTCGTGTGCTTCCTGACTTATGGAACCATACGACATTGCACCCGTTTTAAAACGCTTTACAATTTCTGTCCAGGGTTCTACCTCATCAATAGGAATAGGATCGTAATTTGAAAATTCTAATAATCCTCGGATCGTCATTAAATCTTTGGACTGTTGATTTATTAAATCTGCGTATTCTTTATAGGTTTTTGGATCATTGGTCCGTACAGATTGCTGTAATTTTGCAACGGTTAAGGGGTTAAACTGGTGTTTTTCACCATTTCTACGCCATCTATACTGTCCACCTATTTCTAGATCTAAACTGGTTTCTACGCCCCGTTCTTTATACGCACGTTCGTGTCGTTTTTCAATTTCTTTTTCGATTTCTTGTAACCCAATACCCTGGATTCTGGATACGGTATTGGGGAAATAATGATCAACGGTTTTGGTGTTGATCCCAATACATTCAAATAACTGTGATCCGCGATACGAGTTCAAGGTAGAAATCCCTATCTTATTCATCACCTTTAAAACCCCCTTACCTACTGCTTTGTTGTAATTGTATATCGCTTCTTCGGCCGTAAGTTTTGTAATCGTATTTTCTTGAATCTGTTCAGCTATAATTTCATTAACCATATACGGATTAATAGCACTAGCACCGTAACCAAACAACAACGCAAAATGATGCACTTCTCGGGGCTCCGCAGACTCAACAATTATACTTATTTGAGATCGTTTACCTAGTTTCTGTAAACCGCTGTTGACATATGAGCACGCTAATAATGCTGGTATTGGCGCTCTATGTTTACTGACATTCCTATCTGATAGAATAATGATATTCGAACCTTTGTCTACAGCTGCAGAGACATCTTTTAATAATTTTTCTAAGGCATCTTCTAAACCATTGAGCCCTCGATTGATATTGTACAATATTGGGACTGAAGTAGCTTTGAAGCCCTTTTCGTTAAAGGTTTTGATTTTATCCAAATCTTCCTTAGAGATCACCGGATTCTGAATCTTCAACTTGTTACATTGCAGTTCGTTGATATCAAAAATATTGTGGTCTTTACCTAGTGTTAGACTGATGTCACAAATCAACTCTTCGCGTATCCCGTCTAATGGTGGATTGGTTACCTGAGCAAACAACTGTTTGAAGTAATTATAGATCAACTGTGGACGCTCAGACAGCACTGCAATAGGAGTATCGGATCCCATCGAACCAATAGGTTCTTTTCCTAACTGCGCCATAGGTGCGATAATGATATCAATATCCTCTTGGGTATATCCAAAAATCTCTTTGCGCTTAGTAACTGTTTCTTCCCCCAAAAATAAAGGGCAATCGTTATAAGGAATATCCTTGAGGTGCACCATATTCGTATCCAACCATTTTCTATATGGATATTTGGATGCAATTCTTTCTTTTATTTCTTCATCATTTACAATTCTTCCTTCTTTCATATTCACCAAAAACATTTTACCCGGCTCAAGGCGACCGTGGTATTCAATATTTTTAGGATGAATATCTACTACCCCAGTTTCTGAAGACATGATGACGTAACCGTCTTTAGTGACCGAATATCTAGAAGGTCGCAAACCATTTCTATCCAAGACTGCTCCTATATATTTACCGTCTGTAAAGGGAATAGACGCTGGGCCATCCCAAGGTTCCATTAGACAGGCATTAAACTCATAAAAAGCGCGTTTGGCTTCGGACATTTCAGGATTCTTTTCCCAGGCTTCGGGTACCATCATCATCATTACCTCTGGGAGGGATCTACCGGTCATTAATAGTAACTCAACGACCATATCCATAGAGGCAGAGTCCGACTTACCAGGCAGGACAATAGGAATGATCTTTTTGATATCCTCGCCAAATAATTCACTTTGCATTAACTCTTCTCTAGAAGTTACTCTACTTACATTGCCCCTAAGCGTATTAATTTCGCCATTATGACACATATATCTAAAAGGTTGCGCTAAATCCCAGGTCGGAAACGTATTGGTAGAAAAACGTTGGTGCACTAGCGCCAAACGCGTAACTACCCTAGGATCCAATAAATCCTGGTAATATAATTTAATATCCTCTGGCATCAACAACCCTTTAAAAATTAAGGTTTTGGTTGACAAACTTGGGACATAGAAATACTTATTTTCTGAAAGTTTAGATTTATAAATGGTATGTTCTGCTACTTTGCGCGCTGTGAAGAGCTTCAAGTTAAAATCAAATAAACTCTGAGCTTGCTCCTGCTTACCAACAAATACTTGTTTTATAAAGGGTTCTGTGCTGGCTGCTATTTCTCCCAGATGGATAGGATCTACAGGTACATCGCGCCAACCTAATAAGGAAAGTCCCTGTGCTTTAATCGCTTCTTCGAATACGGAAATGCAATAGGTTCTTTGGTTTTCTTTTCGCGGTAAAAAAACATTGCTCACTGCATATTCACCCTGCTCGGGCAGTTCAAAATCACATTCTGCTGTAAAAAAATCGTGTGGGATATCAATAAGAATTCCTGCACCATCACCTGTTTTACCATCAGCACTTACAGCTCCTCTATGCTCTAATTTTTCAAGAATCTCTAAAGCCTTATGAATGATATCGTTAGACTTTTTACCTTCTAAACTACATATAAATCCGGCACCACAAGCATCATGCTCAAATTCTGGCAGGTACATTCCTTGTTTCTTCATACTATTTATGCGTCTATTTTATATTTCAGAATCTTGAATTTAGTGATTGGTTCTTTGTTGCGAAAGAAAACCAGCGTTTAAGTTTCCATTTTTCTGAGGCTGCTAAAAAATGGTGTGTCTAAATATAAATATCACAAAATATGATCTTCTAATTACGAATTTCGTAATGCAAAATTTATACTTCTAAAAATACGCAAAATATTGTTTTTCAATTAATTAAATAACTACAAGGTTTTCGATAGCCGTAAAGTGTTTATAACGTACATTTCTTAATTATAAACCATATAAAATGAGAACCCCTAATTTTTTAGGGGGTGATTATTTCATATTGATAAAAATTAACCCTTTACCCTATAAAATTTGGTTATACCAATCAAATTAACATATTTTTGAAATGCATTTAACACTAATTTTAATTTTTAGGCTTTATGAAGAAAATAGAAGCAATTATAAGAAGGTCAAAGTATAGAGCTGTTAAAGAAGCTTTACACGATAAAGGCGTTATGTTCTTTTCTTACTGGGATGTTACCGGTGTAGGACACGAAAAGAAGGGGGCTGTATACCGAGGTATATCCTATAGCACCAGTGATATTCAACGCAGATTTTTATCCATTGTGGTCAACGATGACTTTGTGGAAGCTACCATAGCGGCAATCTTGGAAGCAGCAAAAACTGGAGAAGTGGGAGATGGAAAAATATTTGTTTCTGATGTTTCTGAAGCCTATCGCATCCGAACTGGGGCCAAAGGAGGCGAAACCTTAAAATAAGCCTTCCTAATTAATCAACTAAACACCAAATTAAAACACTTTTTTATGAGCAACATACAACAACAAGAAGAAATTAAAAAAGCAGTAGACGCGGCTGTTGAAGGAATCAATGCAGATCTCGGCATTCTATGGATTCTGGTTGCTGCGATTCTTGTATTTTTTATGCAAGCGGGCTTTACGCTGGTTGAAACGGGTTTTACCCGATCTAAGAACGCCGGAAATATTGTAATGAAAAATTTTATGGACCTTAGTATTGGTTCTTTAATGTTTTGGGTAATCGGCTATTCGATAATGTACGGGGGTGACACTATATTGGGCGGTTTTATGAGAGATCCTTTTGATCTAGCCTTTTTTAGTCAAGATGATTGGCATAACTTATTTTTCCAAACTGTTTTTTGCGCCACTGCAGCAACCATTGTATCTGGAGCGGTAGCCGGTCGTACCAAATTTTCTACCTACCTGATCTTTTCGGCAGTACTAACCACAATTATCTACCCTATTTCAGGAAGCTGGCTATGGCCGTTTGATGATAAAGCCTGGTTAAATAATCTTGGTTTTATCGATTTTGCTGGTTCTACCATTGTGCACGCAGTTGGTGGATTCGCCGGACTTGTAGCCGCTGCTTTAATTGGTCCACGACTTGGTAAATATAAAAATGGTCAGGTCAATGTAATCCCTGGGCATAATTTAGTATTAGGTGCTATTGGTGTTTTTATATTATGGCTAGGATGGTTTGGCTTTAATGGCGGTTCACAATTGGCCTTTGGCGGAAGTGATTCTGTAGCTGTTGGTAGTGTAATCATCAACACCAACTTAGCGGCAGCCTTAGGTGCTATTACTGCCTTGTTTTTCACTTGGGCGAAATATAAGAAACCAGATATTTCCATGACCCTTAACGGATGTTTAGCTGGACTAGTTGGAATCACTGCTGGATGTGGTAATGTTAATGCTGTTGGTGCTGCTGCGATCGGAGTCATCTCTGGTTTAGTAGTTGTGTTATCCATAGAATTTATAGATAAAAAATTAAAGATTGACGATCCTGTAGGAGCCATATCTGTACACGGAGTTTGTGGATTTTTAGGCACTGTATTGGTAGGAGTATTTGCCATCCCTGGAGATGATTTTGCTGGGGGTTTGCTCTATGGAGGAGGATTTAAACAACTTGGAGTTCAAGCTTTAGGTTCGGTTTCTATGATTGGATGGGCAGTATTGGCTAGTTTTATAGTATTATTTATTTTAAAGAAAACCATTGGACTTCGAGTTTCTGAGAAAGAGGAAGTAGAAGGATTAGATATCCACGAACATGGGTTAAGTGCTTTTGGAGAAGATAACGATTAATTACACTTGCTGTAATTCTTCTTTTTAAATAGGTAAAAAGGCTATTACGCATCACGTAATAGCCTTTTTTATATGGAATTGGTATACTCTTTATTTAATTATGGAAAGCGATAAGGGATAATACGGTTGCTCTCCTTGATTGGCTTTTACAGCATTTACTATTGGAAAAACGATACACATTACTCCTATAGCGATTAAACCTAAAATACCTAATCCGAAAAGAAGCATTAACGGAATACAAATGATCGCATAAATGAACATGCTAATCTGAAAATTCATAATCGATTTACCATGCCCGTCCATCGCTAAAACCTTATCTCTTTGGGTTAACCATAAAATCAACGGCACTATAAATCCACCAAAACCTGTTACCACATCTAATAACTGTGTTAAATGAGTAACCACTAATAATGATCTGTCTTGTCTCATGTTTCTATTTTTTTTGATTGATGATAGTTTGTGCTAATAATATTAGCATATATACTTATGAGACGCGAAAACTTCAAATTTGTTACAGGGTTAGATTCAGTTTCTAATCAATTATTTGTTTAATTCCGCTTCAATAGTACTTATCAATTCCTCCTGACGAAATCCTGTTTTGGCATATACAATTTTCTTATCACTATCTAATACAAAAAAAGTAGGGGCGCCAACTACTCCCCAAGTTTTTGCCACTCCTTGACCCCTATAGATTGTGGGGATGGTCATATTATATTTTTCTACGTAATCCTTTAGTTTCTGTTTGTCTTTATGTGGCGTAATAAATTCAATACCATAAACGCCTAACCCTTGATCTGCATAGGTATCTCTAATTTTTTCGATTTCAGGATAAGCCTTCATACAGGGACCGCAACCACGGAACCAAAACTCCAACAGAATTACTTTATCTTCTAATAACCCTAGGTTGGTAAACGAACCCTCTAAATTAGGCAGATTAAAGCCTGGAGCAGTTTTATTAACCCAACCTCTCATAGTAGATTCCTGTTGCCCATAAAATTCGCGCTCAGAGATCATAAAATAGTCACCCTCTAAGCGATCCATTGTCCATATTTCTTCAGCTTGCTTGGTATCAAATTTTATGTCTTCAATTCTAGAAACAATCACCTGATTACCTTCAGAATTAGAGGTTCTCACCATAACTGGAAGCATGGTTTTTTTATTAATAAAAAGTTCATAGGTACATACATAGTCCTTATGAATAGTTGCAGGCTCTAACTTAAAATACGCTATATACTGATTTGGCAACCTAAATTCAAACTTATAAGCTGCTTGTTGATCAATAAGCGTATCCTTTCTTGGCGTCCTTTGTATGGTTTCATCATTAAGGATTTTTGGAAGCATTATTTTAGTTTCTAATAAAGATCCGCCTATATAAATAGAGCCACCTAAATGATGTAACCTAGGTTTATTCTCATATATTACCCTCTTATCTTTTTCAATAATCCTAAAAATACTTTTACCATTATATACATGTTGCCACTCATCTGCATATGCCACATATTTTGCACCTACCAGTTGATCATCACTAGTAAAATCAAAATAGCAGGTAGCCTCATAATGCCCGTCTCCTTCTTTCATACTGGGATAAAAATCAACAATAGATTTATACTCAACAGTGGTTAAATCATTCAATTTTTGAACGGTTTCTTGCAGTATTTTCGCATCTTCTTTTTGAGCTTGAGATATGAACGTAAGGAAAAAGAATACTAAGGTTATTTGTTTCATAGATTTGGTTTTTATGTTTGAAAAGATACTAATAATTAAATAAAGTTATCCAATTCTCAATAATTCCAGCCTACCAAACCTTAGCATAAAAAAAAGCATTCTGAGTAAACAGAATGCTTTTCAATAAAATAACTACTAATTTAAGTTCTATAGGTTGGTTGTTTGGTAAGTTGGTTAGTTGACGATTAGTTTTTGCGTTCCTAATTCTACATCAGGTCCTGTAAATTTAATAAGATATATTCCCGGATTCAATCCAAAAGCTGAAGAGGAGACTGCATTATTACCTTTTTGCAAAGACAATACTCTGACTCGTTTACCCAACACATTATAAATCGTACCTTGAATATCCTTATTATAATTGGATACTTGTATGGTAAAGGCACCTCTGGTGGGGTTTGGGGCAATTTTTACCTGAATCGCACTAAATTCATCTTCGGTACCCATAATAGGCGTTTTGCTTTCGAGATCCGCAATAGCATTTTCTGCAGATAATAAGGCTCCACAAGTACCTTCGTATATCTTAACATTAGAGAACGTAGAGGTATTACCAGAACCGCTATCATTATCATTGATAAATACCAAGCGATCCATAGTACCGGTGTAGAAATTACCAACCGCTATTGTATATTTTTTCGTTCCTCCGGCATAATCATCATAATTACGAATACCATAACTTTGGGTACCGTGCACCTTAAACACTCTTGAGGAGCTCAAGGAATTATCATTTTCAAAAGCGATTCCGTGGATTTCTCCTTGCGATGTGCTGCTAAAATCAAATTCAATAACCGTATTTGGTGTAACCGTATAATTCAACGGTATAAACTTCCATGTATTATTAGCCATAGAAATTGCTGCACCCCCACTACCTATACTATAATTACCAGCGGCATCCTGATTAGCAAACGAATTGATAGAAAAATCATTAAAATCAAGACTATCACATACTGGGGGTGGTGGCGGAGTATTATCTCCATCCGAAATGGTCACCTCATCTATCGCAATATCACTTTGCCAACCTCCTGATCCGCTACCGGTAGTGACTCTAAAACGCAACTGCACGCTGGATACTCCTGCATAGGACGTAAGTGGAATCGCGGCAGCATTCCAGCTATTACCTTGATCTCCTGATCTGCTAAAAACAGTAGCCCAGTCACCCGTATTATTGGTTCTAGCCTCTACCACCAATTCATTGATCGCACTACCATACATGTGATATTTAAAGCTTACTGAAGGTTCAGTGACACCACTAAAATCTAAACATGGTGAATTCAATATGGCCGATTTATCCGGATAGCCAGATCCATTACCAGAAGCTTCTACATATACATAATAGTTCCCCGCTGCAGCGGAAGAAGGCCCTGTATTACTCGATGGTGTACCGTTAGCATCTATGGTCCAGTTGATATCATCGATAGTCGACTGCGTCCACGCGCCGAGGGTGTTTTCAAAGCTTTCGCTTAACGGGAAGGAAGAAACATTACCCACACAGTCTTCTGTTGGCGGTGGTGGCGGTGTACCATATCCCATTGCGATCCAAAAATCGGAAATCGTGGCACGTTCACCAGAATTGCTTCCAGATCCGTTGGTCGAACATCCCCCATAAGCGTGCACACCAACTGCCTTACCTGTAGCCGTATCAATAATCGGACTCCCCGAGTTTCCTCCTTCAGTATCGGTTACATAACGCACAAAGGTGTCCGTATAAGAAGCGGTGGGACCTGTATGTGTTTGTTGCGTTTGATTATCGATACCAGAGTCCACACCATAACCTGTAATCGTAATATCACTACCTGGATCATCTTGGGTTACTTCGAATGCCTTGCCTTGTGCTTGAAAGGCGGTTAACCCAGTCTGTGAGTTCGGACCGGCCTCAAAGACTGCCCAGTCATTAGCTTGTGAAGGAATACTCGGATAAGGAGATACGTAACTATCTATAGGATATTGATCTTCGGGACCAGGATGTATAATGGATCGGTCCGGGTTTGATTTTGGGACATTAAATTCTAATACCTGAGCTCTACTCCCTACACAATGCCCTGCCGTAACATATTTGCCTGTAGAAATGATCCAACCTGTACAACCTACAGGTACGATTCTACCGATAGCATCATCAGCAGAATCCACGCGATTATCTACCGACCCACATTGTGATTTACTGGTAGGATCGGGATCCCCTACGCCCAATTCTTTAATTGAAGCCCGTATATTGGTTTCTCCTGCAGCTACCGTCAATGTAATTGTAATTTGATCTCCATTAAAATATGCACTGGTATTTTTCCAGGTTTTTATGCTTTCTGCGGTAAGCGTCTGTGAAGCTCCGTCAAGAGTGGATGTAATGGTTAAGGTACTTTCTTTTCCTAAGTTTACATCTTTAAAAAACAATCGCAACCAGGTTGCTCCCTGTTGCGAAATCGTTTCGGTAACGACTTGATTGGTACTTTTGGCTGTTGCCGTTGCTTTTAGCTGTACATCAAAAGGAACGTAGTGTCGTTTTAATTCATTAGTTTGCCCCTTAGTCAACAGTGGTATGCTCAACAAAACTACTAAAACCAATAGTTTTCGCTGAAGCGTCATTGTTGTTCTAAGAATACGAGTTGAGTTTGTGTAATTGGTATTCATAAGAATAAGATAAATAGTTAATGGTTTGACATTTATTTAGTTTTTGGTTGTTCACTATCACATCCTTGCAACAGGATGGTTATATTCCAAATGTCATTTCCAATATTCTTATTCCTATAGTAAGGAAAGTTTACTTTTGCAGCGTTTTTTGTCGTAGGTTGCGCTGCGGTTTTTGTTTTATTAGATCTTAAATATAAGTAAGTTACTGGTAATCACAAAAACTTTAGTGTATAACATTTTAGATGATTTCTTTAATATGTATTTTTGCCTTTTATAGTTTTTATGATTTCACAAGATACTATAGTGGCTTTAGCCACTCCTCCAGGATCAGGAGCCATTGCCGTAATACGGGTCTCCGGAACTGAAGCTATGGCTATCTGTAGCCCTCTTTTTAGATCCATAAGTGGTAAAAAATTGGAACAGCAAAAGACGCATACCATTCACTTAGGTCATATCGTGGATGAAGAACGGGTATTGGATGAAGTTTTGGTATCACTATTTAAAAATACTAACTCGTATACGGGTGAACCCACCGTAGAAATATCGTGCCACGGTTCTACCTATATACAACAAGAAATTATTCAACTTTTACTTCGTAAAGGCTGTAGAGCGGCTGATCCTGGCGAATTTACTTTACGTGCCTTTTTAAATGGTAAACTCGATTTGTCTCAGGCCGAAGCGGTAGCCGATCTTATTGCTTCGGACTCGCAAGCGTCGCATCAAGTAGCGATGCAACAAATGCGAGGTGGCTTTTCTAATGAAATCAAAAAACTACGCGATGAGCTCCTCAATTTTGCATCCCTTATTGAATTAGAACTCGATTTTGCAGAAGAAGATGTAGAATTCGCCGACCGAAAACAATTCAGGGAACTGGTGGATCGCATCACCCACGTGTTGAAGCGACTTATTGATTCTTTTGCCGTCGGCAATGTGATTAAAAATGGAATTCCTGTCGCTATTGTTGGAGAACCTAATGTCGGTAAGTCCACCCTACTCAACCTACTCCTCAATGAAGAGCGCGCTATTGTTTCTGAAATTGCAGGTACAACAAGAGATACGGTAGAAGATGAAATTAGTATTGGCGGGGTTAATTTTCGATTTATAGACACCGCGGGAATACGCGACACTGAAGATGTAGTAGAAAGTATTGGGATCAAAAAAACATTTGAAAAAATAGAACAAGCTCAGGTAGTCGTATACCTTATCGACAGTGCTGTACAAACTGAAGCTACATTGGCAAAATTGAAGATAGAGATCGAAAAGGTAAAAAATAAATACCCTCAAAAACCCTTGATCGTGGTAGCGAATAAAGTGGACAAACTTGACCCTGAAGCCATTGCTATCATCACTGAGCAAGTTCCGAATATCCATTTACTATCCGCAAAAACTGGATTAGGTGTCGAAGAACTTCAAAATAAATTTTTAGAATTTGTCAATACCGGAGCCTTGCGCAATGATGAAACCATCGTAACTAACTCCAGACATTATGATGCCTTACTGAAGGCTCTTGAAGAAATCCAAAAAGTACAATACGGTTTGGACCAGGAATTATCTGGAGATCTTATGGCCATTGATATTCGGCAGGCGCTGTTTCATCTGGGAGAAATCACTGGCGAGATCACTACTGATGACTTGCTAGGGAATATCTTTGCGAATTTTTGTATCGGGAAATAAATTTGAATTATATACAAACAAAACACCCCTCAATATCTTGAGGGGTATTTAGTTTAAGTCTGTTTTTTTTCTTATAAATTATACTTCAATATAAAGTCTAAGGAGCCATCCGTATCCGCTCTAGTAAATTCTGAAGTTATAAAATCATAAGATAATCCAATTGTCATTGGTTCAAAAATCTTAACCAAACCATAGGTGGTCACCATACGATCAAATCTATGATTTACACCAAAAGTGAATCGATCATACATATCAAGCGAAGCACCAATATCAAAAGTATTCTCAAAATCCTCAAGTAAACGAGCAAAAGCTCTTGGACTCAAAATAAAATTATCACTTAATGTGAAATGGTATCCTGCTCCAACGTAAAAATTAATTCCGTCGGGCTCCGTACTATTTTCAATATTTTCTTTTAAGAATTGTGGCGTTGAAATGGAAATATAATATTTAGGGTTAACCAAATAAGCTCCTACCCCTCCGACCAAAGTAACCTCATTTATATTTTCAAAAGATACAGGATCCGGATCGGTAGTTTGAAGTTGTGAGTAATTAATATTTAAAATATTAACACCCGCTTTCAATCCTAAAAAAAGATTTGTAGCACCACTAATCTTCAATTTATATGAAAAATCTGAGGTAATAACCGTCCGATTAGTAATTGCAAACTCGTTGTTAAATATGCTAATGCCTAAACCAATCTTTTCTCCTATCCCTTGTGAATACGATGCACTAATATATCTTGGAGCATCAGGGAGACCTAACCATTGACGTCTGTAAGCTAAAGTAACCCCTTTTCCTTCTTCTGTACCTGCATAAGCAGGGTTTAAAAGGTTCATATTATAGTTGTATAATGAAAAGTCAGGATCTTGTTGTGCTTTAACGTAAACAGTACTTAACAGGAATACCGCTATACATATTAATTTTATATTCTTAATCATAATCTTTATTATCTTAAAATCATTAGGTAACCTTTTCTAGCGTTCTTATTTGGAATCTCTATAACGTAATAATATGCGCCATCAGGAAGATTAGCTCCACCACTTCCAGTACCAGACCAGGTATTATCGTAGTTCTCTTGCTCAAAAACTACGGTTCCATATCTGTTAAAAATGGTAACCTTATTATTAGCAACATTATTAATTCCAGGAATAATCCAAGCATCATTAACTCCATCTCCATTAGGAGTATATGCGGTTGGTACAGTAATTTCAACCTGCTCACAAGCGTCTCCTACCCCATCATTGTTCTCATCTGCCTGATCTCTGTTTGCAGTATCTCTACAATTGTCGCAAAGATCTCCTATACCGTCTCCATCGGCATCAGCCTGATCCGCGTTTGCTGTAGAAGGACAATTATCACTATTATCACCGATACCATCACCATCTGTATCCTCCCACTCACTAGCATCAAAAGGAAAAGCATCACAAACAAATCCATCACCATCTAAATCATCAGGATCATATTCTACACCCGGTGGACAATCAGAAGCCCCCGTTATAGTTATCGTTATTTGTTGTTCTGTACCATCGCCACTTACTATTGTAATTACATCCTGTAGGCTTTCACCTGGATCTAATTCATTTACTGTAGTATTTGAATTATCCAAAGTATAACTCCAACTACCTGATGCATTTATAGAAAATGTCCCGTAACTCGCACCACTTACAGGAGTAGTATTGATGGTTGGGTTATCCTGATCATCTAAATCAGAGATCGAAAGCTGTCCTGTAATTGGTGTTGTAGAATTTTCTACAACCTCACCAACAATATCCCCATTAAACACATTTGGATTGTCGTTAATACGATTTATAGTGATTGTTACCTGAGCTTGCGTAGAAGAATTGGGCCCGTCTGAAGCAGTAACTCCAACATTTAGACTTGTAAGATCAACACCCACATCTGAATTAATAGCAGCAACACCTGCAGATGTTAATGTTACATTTCCGTTATCATCGATAACAAAATAGCCATCCGCATTGCCAGAAGAAATATCATAACTTAATAAATCCTGATCATCTAAATCTGAAGCCATAAACGTAGCTACTATTTCACCCACACTTATAGCTTCTTCTGTTATCGCAGACCCTGCTGCAGTATCAATGGAAGGTGGATTATCACTTACACGATTAATCGTTACTGTTACCTGAGCTTCTGATGAAGAATCGGTACCGTCAAATGCAATAGCACCTATGACTAAACTTAAAAGGTCAACTCCTACATCTGAATTTATTGCTGAAACACCTGTTGATGTTAAGGTTACATTACCATTATTATCGATAGTAAAATAGCTATCTTCATTTCCTGTAGTGATGCTAAATGTAATTGTATCTGAAGCATCTGGGTCATTTGCAGAAAATATCCCTACTACATCTCCAACGCTTAATGATTCTTCAACGATGGTAAGACCTAATTCTGGCAGTATTGTTGGTGGTGTATTGCCGTCGGTAGTACCATTAATATTGACTGTTATCTGTCGTTGAGTACCATCATCACTTTCTATAGTAATTACATCTTCCAAGGTATCACCATCATTAAGAGCATCTACTGAAGCATTAGTATCATCTAAGTCATAGCTCCAATTGCCTAATGGATCAATGCTAAAAGTTCCATATGTCGCGTTTACAACAGGTGTTGTACTAAAATTATCCTCACCAGTATCTGGATCTGTTATGGTTAATGCCTCATTAATAACAGCTCCTGAATCTTCAGTTACTGTTCCACTAGACACTCCTCCTATTACGGCTGCATCATTTGCTCCAGTTATATTTATTGTAATCTGCTGTTGGGTATCATCTGTAGATGCCACGGTTATTACATCTTGAAGAGATGCTCCTAATGGTAGCGCATTAACCGTTGAGTTGGTATCATCTAAATCGTAAGACCAATTTCCTGAAGCATCGATGCTAAAAGTTCCATACACCGCATTTATAACAGGTGTTGTATTAAAATTATCCTCACCAGTATCTGGATCTGTTATGGTTAATGCATCATTAATAACAGCTCCTGAATCTTCAGTTGTTGCTCCACTAGTCACTCCTGCAATTAGGGCTGCATCATTTGCTCCAGTTATATTTATTGTAATCTGTTGTTGAGTGCCATCAGTAGAGGCTACGGTTATTACATCTTGTAGCGGTGCTCCTTCTGATAAAGCATTAACTGTTGAGTTAGTATCATCTAAATCGTAAGACCAATTTCCTGTAGCATCTATAATAAAAGTTCCATATAAAGCGTTTATTACAGGTGTCGTATTAAAATTATCCTCACCAGTATCTGGGTCTGATATAGTTAATGCTTCATTAATAACAGCTCCTGTATCTTCAGTTACTGCTCCACTAGTTACTCCTCCTATTGTAGCAGGTGTATTAACCGCATTTACTGTAATTGTAAAGGTTTGATTGGCAGAAGTATCTATTCCTCCATTAGCAGTCCCGCCATTGTCTGATAAATTCAAAGTAACTGTAGCTACTCCGTCAGCAGAAGGTGTATAGGTCAAAATTCCTGAAGCATCAACTGCTGGTTGTACACTAAAAATCGCATTATTATCATTACTCACATTGAATGTTAACGTTTGAGAATTCTCATTAGAAGGTCCTGCACTAATCGCAGTGGCCCAACCATTTACTGTTTGTGCTCCAGCATTTTCATCTACGAACTGATCAGCTCCTATTGTAAAAGAAGGAGCATCGTTAACTGCAATGATATCAAACATCACTGTTGCAGTGTTAGAATCCACTGTCCCGTCATTAGAAGTAATCGCTATTGACCCGGCATTGTTTCCATTAAAATCTGAAATTGGAGAAAATATTGCCGCATCCAAAGCAAAATTGATATCGGTCAACGATCCCTGTGCAGTAAAATTAGAACTCCCGTTACCGCCACCTCCAAAAGTTATACCTGTTGTTCCCAAGGTGACTGCCCCACCGGTTACAAGAATGGTTACGGTTTGTGTATCTCCCGGATCAACGTCTGATACTTGTATGTTATCTGCTAGTGTGGTGTTAACATCTTCTAATACTGAAGGTGGTGAAGGTGCTGTTACAACCGGTGCACTGTTCCCTCCTCCCCCTGAAACAATATCAAATTGAAAGGTATCAAAGGTCCCGAAGTAATCTGTATCCGTAATAATTCGCACTTCATCCACATCGCCAAAAACACTATTAGGAAAATCAGATGGAGAATATGCATTGACATTTCCTGCGAGTAATGTTAGCGTCACAGATCCTGTAGAAGCTCCATCTTTGAAACCTTCTACATTCACATTTAAATCTGCACCAAAAGAAAACTCAGCGGCATCAAAGCCCTGAAAATCAAATTCTGTTCCATCATTTGATGTAATTGATACTCCACGCCAAGCGGTTGAAATCGGGTCGGTTGTTATCGATAGACCTTCCTCGAATCCAGGGATACCCGAGGTATTGTAAAATAAATCAGCGTTTGTTGCTATGCCTGAAGCATTGATCGCAATGATATCGATTTGAACGCCGGTAATATCTGTAGAGCCTCCTTCACCATCAATAGCTACTGGACCCAGATTTGTATTATCAGCAGTATCAAAATTTATTGTCTCAGGGCCTGTTATCTGACTATAACTCAGCGTAAGACCTGACAAAAAAGTTAATAACACTAATACTAGAGAATAATTTTTTACCATATTTATAAAATTACATTGTAGATTTGGTTTAATAACAAACAAAGAAACAAAAAATCATCGTTAAAATACAACAACAATCCATATAAAACTTTTTTGATTACAAAAATACTTAATTAAGTAAGTGTTAACTTACAAATTATACCGTAATCTAAAGGTGAGAAATCGCGGCTGAATAAAAGTTTGTGTTAAGGACACAAAAAGATTGGTAGCACTGTTATTGACTCTAGCATCGATGTCTAAAATGTTAGTGGCTTTGATTTCGTACTCCCATTTAGCATCACGATCTTTTTTGTAGGACAACGAAGCATTCCAAGTTTGAAAAGAATCGGCCTCCCCTCCTTCTCTTCTCTGTTCTGTATAGGTATAATCCGTAATAAAGGTGAAGGATTTAAAAATATAGGCGTCAAAATCAATGGAGGGTGCGTGAGTATAAAAGGTGGTCTCGTTGGATCCCTGATTGTTATTAGCGATGGCATAATTATATCGAACGCTTATATTAGGAGCGGTCTTAAAATTAGTACGTAACCCTGGAGTATAACTTTGTGTAAAACCTTCGTTTACTGATCTTCGCCCTTGTATGAACTGGTTTATCTTGGTATAGGATAAATTGGTGTTCAATGTCGCTCTGATTTTACCAAATGTACGTTGTACCCTACCGAAAGCGGACACACTTTCGTCCGCAAAAGCGGAGTTAAAAAAAGTACTGGTCCGTATTACATTTTCAAAATTGGTAAGCCCTCGTATTTGATCTATGTTTTTGACGTAAGCTACTCTTGCAAATACATTGGTATAATTGAACAGGTTAAAACTAGAATAAAAAAGACTTACGTTATGCGATAGTGCATTTTGCAACTCAGGTTCCCCGAACTGTATATTATTAAAGTTATTGATGACCAATCCCTGAGCCAAGCGAGTTACATCCGTAAATTGATTGCGCATATCATATCTAAACGTTAGGCTTTCATTTTTCTTAAACTGAATACGGGTTTCAAAATCAGGTAATACTCGAAAAAAATTGTCTTTAAATTCCTGCCCAAACTGCATGTTTTTATTTCCATATGCGTGTATGGAAGCTCCGGGGGTTATGATAAATATTCCGGCTTTAAACCGGTAATGTATACCAGCATACAAGTCGCTAAAATTGTATTCGGTATCATTGACTGCCAAACCATCATTAATTATTGGTGTCGGGTCAAATTGATTATTAGCGTCTAAAAATTGAAAGAGTCTTGAATCAAAGCGTTGCTGACTCAAAATAGTACCAAATGTAAGATTCAAATTACTTTTGGCATTGATAATATAAAAATAATCCAATTTAGCATCCAATTGATTCGATTTGATACGACGATCCTGACCTAAATTGTAGTTGTTCAAACTTTGATCTAAGCCTAAGGCTTCTGCAGTGGTATCATAGGGATCTTTATCATTAGGATCTGTTTCATTGTTATTGGTTGGATCATTCGCCAAAACAGCATTGTAAAATGGGTCTTCATCTTTCAACAAATGTTGTACTTCTAAGGCAAAAATATTATCCTCATCAAGGGTATAATAATAATTTAAACTTTGATTAATACTAAAAGGGGTTGCGTCCTCGGCCTCCAAAGAATTTCCGATTACTGAAGAAGTAAAATTTTGGTTTTGAATATCCTTTGAAACACGACCCAAAATATCATAATCGATTTGATTATTCACATTGGGTTTATAGGATGCACTTAATTTTAATAATCCCTGATCTGATCGTTCTTGCGTGCGTTGTTCTGTTGCTTCATCAGGTATGCCAAGATCCGCATCCGTATATTCCACAAAATTAGTCTGCCGAGATGTTAGACGATTGACATTAAAAATAGCAAAACCACTTAGATCTAAAGCCTTAGTCGGAGAATAACTAAAATTCGCTGCTCCCAATTGATTTTCAATTTCTACTGCATTGTTTTGGTTGGTAATAAAGTTTAGGCTATTGTCTCCTAAATTGATAGTGGTACCACTACTTCTACTAGGGGCTCTAAAGCCACCGCCAAAATTTCGTATATCTCTACGAGAAAGTGCAATTTCTCCTGTGTTATTAAAATCTCCTATAAAATTGATGGTATATTTAGGACTGTAGTAAAACAGTTTGGGTTGGGCCAGGTATAAGTTTTCATTTGGAGAGGCTCCTCCTCCTACGGTGACATTACCAAACCAAAAGTTTTCTTTGCCTTCTTTTAGTTTAATATTGAGTGCCACATTATCTTGATTATTAGTGACACTGCGCAATTGGCCAACCTCAGCATAATTACGAAGCACCTGGACTTTGTCTACTGCATTTGAAGGAATATTTTTGGTGGCTACCTTGGTATCTCCATCAAAAAAATCCTTTCCATTAACCATTAATTTATTCACCACTTTACCTTCGACCTCGACTTGTCCGTTTTCATTGATTTCTACTCCAGGTAAATTTTCAAGCACATCTTCTAACTTACGTTCCGTACCGGTATTAAAAGAGTCAGCGTTGTAAATTAAAGTATCCCCTTTAACCGTTACAGGCATTTCATAGGTCAATTCTACAGCGTCTAAGGTATTTTCTAATTCTAAGGTGATGTTTTTAGTAATATCGCTTTCTTTAACCGAAATGACTTCTTCATAGGGTTGCATCCCCACATAATTTGCGGTAAGCTTAAAGGTGGTATTTTTTTTCAGGTTTAAAACATATTTTCCATTTTGATCCGTTGCGGAATAGGCTTCAAGAATATTCGTTTCTTGATTAATAGCCACCACATTGGCTAATTCTAATGGATTGTTTAAACTGTCTTTGACGACCCCTTGTACTTTGATTTGTGCGAAAATACTATTGGAAATCAATAGTATCAAAATGGTAAGTATTCTCATTAATTAGCGTAGTGCATTTGTTTTTTATTCAACTATTTGGATTACCTACCTGGTCTTCGTCTTCCTCGATTTTCTCGCATTTCCTGCATTTTTGCAGTGATAATCTCCTTGTATTCTTCTTTAGTTACCTCTTTTCCACGTTTTGGAGCTTCGATTTCAATTTTTTCATCCGGATTCATCACAACCTTAAAGCATAGCATAGTGGTATTACCGACATTTACTTCCAAAATTAAACCTGGAAGACCATAATACTCGGATGGACCATTACTTACCGGAATCTGCAAAGTGTACCAAGCTGTAATCTCGGTCACAGGGACCTCATCTGGTGCTTCTTCGTTTGTAGCTGCTCTTAACTCACTCCAACTAAATTCATACCAGGACAACTGCTCTGAAGGAATAGTAGCAGTTGCTTTATAACAAGTATATCCTCCTATTTGTTTAGTTTCTGCCCCCATCGTCCATTGAATCGGAATGAGTGCATCTTGTACCAAAAACACCTTGCCATAAAACTCTTGGTTTTGGACTAGCGTCTTTGATTTTATGTTTTTATACTGTTCTCCAGGCGAAAAATTTTTACCCCAAGAATCAGTGGCTCCTGACAAAGCATCAACATCTAATTTTTCATCTTCTTTATAGACCGATTCCTCTTTATTAAAAGTTAAGATATAGGTTTTCTCTAATCGATTTTTGAGGCGAGCCATCACTTGCTTTTTTTGAGCTTCACTCAACCTGGCACCCCAGCGACCTAGCTCCATAGTTGATTTTGAATAGTAATATGCCTTTCCTTGAAAATCCTGAGCTTTGACACTCCAAGCGGTAAAAAATACTAAGATACCAATGCCAAAACTAACCCATTGTGTTTTCATTTGTGTAAATTTTTGTTTAACGAATATACATTAATACTCAACAAACAAATGTTTTTTATTAAAACATTAACGGTATAATAACTTTTGAAAATAAGCCCCATAAATTACTGAAAATAAAGAAACTAAAATTATTCATCATCCATTTTGATTAAGACTAGCTAGTATTAGACTCGTTGATGCCTAAAAGGTTTAACATAAAATATTGGAATATGGGGGTAGGGATATCCTAAAGTACTTCGTCATATAAATGTAATCCGCAATACAAATATTGATAATAGAACATTATGACTTATAAAATTACACCTTCCTTTTTCATTGGCTGTTTTCTCTTCGTGGTAACTAATACCAGCTTTGCTCAACTTAGTAACCGATCCTATATATTTGGACATAGCTTAGTCAATCACAGCGCTGATCAGACTACTCAAAATCGCAGTAATATCCCTGATTGGTTACATTTATTAGCAGAACAAGCGGGAAATGATTACGCTGTTGATGGGCAATTTAACTTTTTACCTTTTCAACAATTGCCACCTATTTATCATTGGAGTTTTATCGATGCCCAAAGGGCCAGAACAGATGAATCCAATACTGATTTTGGTAGTATCGATTACGATAATGTCATTGTGACTTTAGCCAATTTTATACAACCCTCCTCTGCACCTTCAGACAATGCGTTTTGCGACCAACAATATATCAATAACTGTAATGAAGACCCTAACGCCCTAAGCTCTGTTGAGGCAGTAGTAAGAATCTTAGATTTTGCACGACAAGAAGAACCTACTATTGATTTTTACATTTACGAAAACTGGCCCGAATTTTACGGCACCTTTCCTCCTACTTCAGATGAAGAAGAAGCCACTGAATTTGGAGCATTTTATGATTATACTCGAGGGGATTTTCATAATTGGTGGATTGATCTGCAGGACGAAGTTCTTGCAGCTAGACCAGATTCTAACGTTAAATTAATACCTGTAGGACCTATATTGGCAGATTTATTTTCGGACACCGGTATCCTAGCGGATATTCCTGCTGCCACTTTGTACGAAGATGCTGCCCCACACGGTTATCCGGTAGTGTATTTTTTAACCGCACTTATACATTATTCCGTATTATATGGAGAGCAACCACCAGCCGACTTTCAATTTCCTGATGAAAACTTAGCTGCGCCTATTCGGATTCCAGATTTGGTAAAAAACAACTACAATACTATTGTAAGTTATATATGGGACCGATTACAGGACTACACCTTTGCTAGCGGAGAAAGTAGAGTTTTTGTTAATGACCCCACCTTATCTGTTGATGAACTGAGCTTACAACAAGAAAAGATTTTATTATATCCAAATCCGGGTTCTGAGCGTTTTATGCTAAGGGTGCCACAAAATACAGCTTTTCCCATATCATTACATATCGTAAATACCTTAGGGCAATTAGTTGAAAATATTTCAATTACCGATCCTCAATTAACCGAATTTCGTTTTAATAAAAAGGGAACGTTTTTTGTTAATGTACAGGGAGAACAGTTTTCGGACACCATTAAAATGGTAGTGCAGTAAAACAAGCAACCTAGCTACATCATAGAAGCAATTTCATAAAGCTAACTGACGATAACTTTAATCCACTAAGGCTAGACAATAGCAGCAATGGAAAATAGGGATCTCTGGTTAGCTTTTTTACTATATTATATGATCCATACTTATAATGTGCATTCACTTTCCATCGTATACAATCTCTTAGCCTTGTAGTACTCTTTTTTTTAGGTAATACCGTTATATTTGCCCTATGGAACTTTTAATACCTTGTATTACTTTCCAATGCGTGTCGCTTATCTGGTTGCTTTGCACAGGTGATATTGTAATCCATGGTAAAAACAAATAACAATGAAAATTAATATAGTAAGCTTTTGGCTTATAATTTCTTGTATCACCCTAGCTAATGCGCAACAAAATCAACTTAAAATTAAGGTAGTTGCGGAGACTACCCAATCTCCTTTACCTGGAGCTTCTGTAGTTATTGAAAATACCAATCAAGGAGGTATGACAACTATGGATGGGTGGGTAACATTTGACCAATTAGCAACCAAAGAATATACCTTTGTCATATCATTTCTTGGATATCAAACAGTAGAAAAAATTATCCAAGTCAAAGGAAATCAAGAAGTAGTTATTTCCTTAAAACAGGATACAGATGCTTTAGAAACTATTGTTATACAAACCAACCGAAGTACACGAACTATCAAGAAAATTCCAACAAGAATTGAATTTATTGGTGGCGAAGAATTGATGGAGAAGAATATGATGAATTCCACCAATATCTCTATGGTACTTAGGGAAAGTACGGGTATTCAAATGCAACAAACCTCGTTGAGTAGCGGCAATTCTAATATTCGTATACAGGGACTGGATGGTAGATATACCCAATTACTGAGAGATGGTTTTCCGCTATATGGAGGATTCTCTAGTGGCTTAAGTATTATGCAAATACCTCCTTTAGATATCAAGCAATTTGAAATCATCAAAGGAAGCTCCTCTACACTTTATGGCGGTGGAGCCATTGCCGGACTTGTCAATCTGGTGTCCAAAACCCCAGAAGAAGATCCTGAATTAGATCTAATGTTTACCCAAACCCAGGCACTCGGAAGTACTGCAAATGTTTTTTATAGTGAACGAAACAACAAATTTGGTTGGACACTTTACGGATCTGGAAATTATCAAAAAGCCTATGATCCGGATGATGATAATTTTAGCAACTTACCCGAAACCACTTCGGTGAGTTTTAATCCGAAGCTTTTTTACTATCCCTCAGAAAAAACCACGTTTTGGATAGGCCTCAACGGAACCTATGATCAAAGAACGGGGGGTGATATGACTGCTATAGCGGATTCGAGTGCTGATTTATATACAGAAAAAAACACATCTAAAAGAGTTAGCTCTCAATTAGCCTTTACTACAAAAATTGATTCGTTGAAATCGGTAACTATTAAAAATAGCGTTTCCTATTTTGATAGAGCGCTGGAGCTACCTGACTTAAACTTTATCGGCACCCAATGGAATTCTTTCAGCGAAGTCAATTATAACAGCAATGGTAGAAACACAGACTGGGTACTAGGAGCAAACGTATACACCACCTCTTTTAACGAAGAGTCAACGTCTATTGAAAGAGATCAACAAGATATTACCTATGGAGCCTTTGTCAATTCAATTGCTGATTTATCCGAACAGTGGATTTTAGAAGCAGGTTTGAGAACAGATTATGCAGAGGACTGGGGATTATTTGCCCTACCTAGACTATCACTACTTTTTAAAAACGACAAAGGATTTTCGAGTAGAATTGGAGGAGGATTAGGATATAAAATACCTACCTTATTTACAGAAGCCGCAGAATCCATTTTTTACAGAAATGTGCTGCCGATTGATAAAAATATATTGGAAGCAGAGCAATCTTTTGGCGGCAATCTCGATTTCAATTATCAAACCATGCTTTTTGAAACCATTGGTCTCAGCTTCAATCAATTATTTTATGTAACGGCTATCAAAAATGCATTGCTTTTAAATAGTGTTGGTGACGATCAATTACAATTTGAAAATGCTATCGACAACATTGTAAGTAAAGGAGCAGAAACGAATATCAAGTTTAGTTATAAAGACTTTAGATGGTTTTTAAACTATGCCCTTATAGATACGCGACTGACCTATTTGCCCGGGAATCCTCAAAAACCGCTAACCGCAAGACATAATGCCGGTAGTGTTGTTATGTATGAATCCGAAAAATGGAGATTTGGATTTGAAACCTATTATATAGGCGAGCAGGTACTTTCCAACGGAAATGAAACTACAGATTATGTATTGATGGGATTATTAGGGGTTAGAAATTTTGATTGGGGAAGTATATATATGAATTTTGAAAACTTTACGGATCGTAGACAAACCCGCTTTACGCCTTTAGTACTTCCTCCAAGAGATAATCCTACCTTTACTGAAATTTATGCTCCTGCTGAAGGTTTTATCCTAAGTTTAGGAATCATTATCAAACCTTTTGGCAACGAGGGACATCACTAGTTTTAACTTATTAGAATGTATTAAGAGTTCAGTTTAGGCGCTAACCAAAGGTAACCCAACCCTATCATCGCTATGCCGAATAGCCATAGCAGATTGACAGGTCGCTTTTGGTTGGTTTGCTTTGTTTGGGCTGTAGCTTGATTAAAGTACCTACTATTTGCCTGGCGTGTCTGATAATGATCAAGTGTTTGCCAGTAGTGTGTATCTGATACATAAAAACTAAAGGTGGCTAGTGTATCTTTCGTAAAGTATAACTGCTGCCAGCCTGGTTCCTTAGGATAAAGAACACCCTTCCATTTTTCTTCAATGACCAGGTCGTTTCGTAAAGGAATATAATATCCCTTATCACTCCGTAGTTCTTGATTGTTTTTGGCATAGACCGTAAATTCAAAAGGTTCATCCGGGTATGCAAGTATTTTGCTGGTTTCAAAATCCGCAGCACTTTGTTTTCTTTTGGCTAAAGTGCTCAATATGGAAGACCATAACTCTTGATAAGCATCATCTTTACCAACCAATTGCAGCGTATAACTTGAAGCTATTAGAGAGGTACCCACCCTACCTTTTTGCCAGGCCTTAAAGGCAACAACTGGTTCATTGTTGATAGTGGTTATTATGGGGTAAATAGTATTTGTATTAGCAAAAACTTTTTTAAACTTTTCGACTTCAACCTTTTGAGTAGTGATAGCAAGCTCTGCTTTAGATGTACTGTGGTTTACCCACTTAAATCCGCCAAAATTATCACTACTATTCACCATATAATCATCAGGTTGTATGAATAGGCCTAATCCGTTTTGCGTTATTTGAGTTTTAATCAACTCTTGAGCAGTTTGACCTAAATTTAAAAAGGCTCGATAATCAGCAATAACAAGGTCTATATCCTCTAAAAAAGTAGGATCTTGATACGCTACAGGGACTTTGGGAGTATTAAGGAATTCATACTTAAATTTAGCCTTTGTAATTTTAGTTCTAAGTAAAACCTGATGTCCCTCTGCCGCCAAATAATTTTTTAAGTAACGTGTTTCAAAGGAAGGGGCACTATTAAGAATCAAGATTTTGAGTGCATTAGGTTCTTCCACCCTAAGGGGTAAAACATCAGTGTTTATTAAATTCCCTATACTATCTTTTTCTTCTATCGTAAATAAATAGTTACCTACCACTTTTGGTTTGGCGCTGAGCTCAATTAAGGTATCCTTGGTTTCTGAGAACACCACAGAATCCAACGCTATCCCGGTTTGATCTTTCAATACCAATTTTGATTGCAGCTTTGGCTGAAGATAAAGTCCTTTGAACTTTAGTCTTTTTCCTAAAGCTACCTTATTATCATACTTCAGTTTTATAATACCTTTTAAAGGCTTACCCGGTAAAAAAACCACAGCATGCTTTTGTAATTTCCAAAAATCGTGTGTTGCAATTCCGTCGCCTAATAGAAAAACTGTATCTGAACTGAGCGATTGCAAACTGCTTTCTTCCTCGGGATCATATTGTATAATTTTCGCTTTTCTATGTCTTTTTTTAAGGCTATCTAGGACTTGTTCATTATAATTTGAGGTTAGTACAATTACTTTTTTGTTATTTTTAGGTGAGCTCGTTTTTTGAGGTTGAAGCGCGGCAATACTTAATACAAGTATTACTACCATACCTATTATACTATTAAGTATCCAATACTTTTTGTTTGCAGTTTTATATTCCTTATACACGAAAAGTATCCCTAATAGCAAACCTGCTATTAGCACAGACCACAACCAATCTCCGTTAGCAAAAGAATAGCTACTATTCATCAAAATCAAGTTCTTTTAATAGTAATTCATCGATGGTTTTATAATATACATTTTGCTGATCTATGGCTGGTTCAGCCTGCGGTATTACCTGCAAGAGATCTTTATGAATTTTATCGATCGCTACAGTTTTAAATGATTTTGTATCCAAACTATTTTTTAAGCGTTGAAGCGTACTCAAATATTTACCGGGATTACGGATAGCTTCTTCCGCCAATTCATCAGCTGCTTTTTCTACTACATTAAAATCAAATTTTACCTCTTCTTTAGTATCTTTTTGTTGTAATAGATTGATCAATTTTTTGATGTACACGTATTTTTCATCCTTCGTCAAATTTTGTTGTTCTCGTTTTGTTTTGATATCCTCTAGCTCTCCTGTAAGTCGCTTTTCCTCTTTAATCGGTGGTGGATCAAAACCAATACGGTGAACATAGATCCTAGCACTATTTTTAATTTCTTTTATCAATTTTAGCGCACGGTATTGATAGGGTAATGACTTTTGTGGCTGATATAGTCTTAAATATAGTTCAGCATCCCACATTTCATTAAGCGCTTGTCGTAGTTTACTCTTTAAGGATTGGGTAAACAATGTCGATTCCTCAGGATCATCATGGTTATGCAAATATTCGGACAAAGGATCATCCGCTGAATTTTCGGTTTCATCGCTATGGTTTTCTTCGTGATGGGCGTGTCCTTCCTCGTGATCGTGGTCGTGGGTATAAGCAGCTAGCGGATCTTCCTTACTTTTTTCTGAGGCATCAGGCGTTTCAGACTCTGTGATTTCCACTCCCGGACCGTATTCGGCCTCATCTCCCATAAACTCTCCGTATTTTAAACGAAGTACCTTTTGATCGTATCCTAATTCGTTGCTTTTTGATTTGAACTCTTTGGTGGTAAGCTTAGCTTTAGATGCTATTAATTTTTCGGTATCAATAATAATCTGGCGTTGACTTCTAAAATACTCGGGCATCAGGTCAACCCCCATCGTGCCCTGAACCGCAAATTGATCCCTAACCGTATCTCTAATCACAGCAAAATAGGTTTCACTACGCGTATAATTGGGTGTTGGTTTTTTAGTATCCACGGCTTCCACATAAAAATACAATTCATCCCCAGGTGTCATTTTTAGGGCTTCTAATTCAATTCTTTTATTGAGATCGAGTTGTTTTGCATATTTAGAGACAGGAGTTGAAAACCGAAGTTTCTCTTCTCTAAATTTAACGGATTCACCAGATCCCTTGCTCACCGTGGCGATAATATAGGCATCCTCGATTCCGTAATCGTCTTTAAGTTCAGCTTGTAACTCAATAATTTTGGTATCTGTATAGTCAAATTGTGTATACTCCTCTAGATTCTTAAGCGTTACCACGGGCGGATTATCCTGATAAACTTCAATAGCAAAAAGATCCGACACATATTCTAAACCTAATCTATAGAATTTAAAACTATAAAACCCAGATTTATCTATCGAAGTACCATAGGTATAACTTTCATTTTGCAACTGAAATTTTCGACGCCTATCTAGTCGTTCTATAAATACAGAATCAATAGACTGATCAAATTGTAGCCTCCAGCTAAGTTTAGACCCTTCTAAAACCTTGCAGTTCATAGTTGACGATAATGTCGCCTTTTTGTTGGTGTAGTTAGGGTAAACAATGCGCAAGGATTGTTCTATAATTTTAGGAGCACGAATTTCTTTGGACAGCGTATCTGTAGGTTGTAAAGTTATACGGTTTTCTTCTGTTTGTTGAGTTGTATTCGTAGTCCTTAGTTGTATTCCAGAAGCCACTAACAGTGCCACGATCAGCGATGTAAAAACTAAAACTCCAAAAAGCTTCCATATCGTTTTATACGGAAAAATAGTTGTGATCCGTTGCCGTACAATTTTGACCGTTTTCGATTTTTGAATTCTTGCAAGATCTGATAATTCTGAATCCTTTACCAGTAATAAATCAGCACTATAATGAATAGCTTCAACTTTAGTATTTATGTAGTGTACCGATTTTTGATCATTATATTGCCAGGGTTTAATAATCCATAGAGTGATTAAAAGAGAGCCTATTAATATCAAAGAAATAATGATTGGCGGAACAGCCAAAACATACAGTAGGATGGGTAAAGCTATGGGGTAACTAACAGCTTCAAGCCATTTTAAAAACCGCCATTTCAAAGCAAAATTATGTACCATCGCTGCTTCACTCATCACGCTACTGTTTTTTATACATTGCTAAGATCCGTTCTACCATGAAAATTACTACAATAGCTAGCCAAAACCAAGAAGACAAACTCAAGGTATCAATCATTTGGTAGTTTTTATTCAATTTTCGATGCTTCGATTCGGGTTTAAATTGTTCCTGATCCAAGCTGCGCTGATCCATATTAGATACTAAAGGTTCAATTGCTTCATATGGGTGTAACAAGGTCGCTATTTGGGTTGCGAAATTTTTATCAATACTGTTTTCTTTAGTTAACGCGGCTGTTAGGTAATACCTATTTGGCTGATGAGATGCCTCGATAATCAAATTCGCTAGTGGATCTGGTTTAAAAATTAAAACCGGAATGGAGTCCATCGCTGGCGCGGCAGTTTGATCTAGCCAAATTAGTAAATCGCAATTTGATATAGCATCACTTTCTTTATTAATATTTGAAATATCAATAATGCTACTGGTATAAGTCGCTATAGCTTTGAGACTAGCTTTTATAAATTTAACCTGACTTTGTAAACTATCTGAAGCATGAATGTTAACGATAAGCTTATCTCTCTTCAATAAGGGCAACGCTTTGTTATTCAACTGCAAGCTATCTTTACCAAATTCCTTGAGCTCCTTTTTTTGAAGTTTTGATTTTTGAAATTGTAAATTATGATTACGTAGAATTGCCTTCCAAGCTACAAACTCTTCTTCTTGTTGCATCACAGCAAAGGTTTCACTACTGGAAGCTTTTTTGGGATCGATTTTAATCCAATTTATTTTTTTAGATAATTCCGGACGTTTACCTTTAATTCCTGTCACTAAACCTTTGCTGAGTACTATGATACTATCTGTTGGCAACTGGTTTAGTTTTGGTACTACTTGCCAATAATCAGGAGGATGTACATCTAAAACAGCGACATCCACTGAACTATCATACCGAGGTAAGTCGGGCTGTAATAACCTAACATCATAGTTTGATTCAGCAGCCGTAATTATGTTATTCACACCCTGATCATTAAGTAAAGAAGGTTCAATGATGTATGTAAGTGTCAATCGTTCTTTATTGCCTTGTATGACCGGTTGTGCTATGGCTAGCACGATCAATCCAACTATTAATAACCTAAGCAGTAACAGAAGAAGTTCATTTAACTGTATGCTACTTGCTCTTTTTGTTTCTGAGGCTTGCAGGTTTTGAATACTTCCTATTTTTATCACCTTTCCTTCTTTTTTGCTCCACAAATGAATGATGATAGGTACTGCCAAACCTAACAACCCCCATAAATATGTAGGAAACAAAAATTGCATTAGTGTAATCTATTACGTTGTTTAACAAAATGATGAATTACCTCAGAGATATTATCATCTAATGAAATGGTGTGATAACCGATTGCCCGATCAGCTAGCTCTTTTTTGTGTAATGCTATAGATTTTTCCCAGTTTTTGACGTACTGCTGGCGAGATGCATTGGCATCCACTTTAATTCGCTTACCGGTTTCTAAATCTTCAAAAGTTACCACCCCTTGATATCCTAAATTCTGTTCTTTTTTTGATATTAAATGCAACACTAAAACTTCATTTCTTAGTGTTTTGAGCTCCTTTAAAAACTTACTCAACTCCCCATGTTCTTGATACATATCGGTAATAAAGAAAATAAGTTCTTTTTTCCCTCTTGAATGTAGCGTAGCGCTGGCAGAAGATTCTTTTGGCCAAATGCCTTCACTAGTAATGGTAAGCAAGGCCTGAAGAAACCTGTTGTAATGTTGCTTATTAATTTTGGGATACAACTTAATTTCAGATGTATTGTTTAATGCATAAACCCCTATTTCATCACCTTGTTTATTTGACAAGTAACCCAAGGTTGCCGCTAAAACCTTAGCATACTCTAATTTACTAATCTCATTTTCTTTAAAGGACATGGAAGCACTAGCATCGATAATGAACTTTACCACTACATTAGAATCCTGTTCTGCTTGTTTAATATAGTATCGCGTAGATCTGGCCAGCATTTTCCAATCCAAAAGTCTCAAATCATCCCCTGGTTCATAATTTCGATACTGGCTAAACTCCATACCTGAAGCTGTTTTTTTACTATGATGAATCCCCGAATAAAAACGATCTACTATGACCCTAGCGATTAGGGCTAATCCGGATACACTATTTATAATATCCGGTACAAGTAGCGATTTGTAATTGTTGGAGTTCACTTATGCGGTTAATTGAGTTGAATTTAAGATCTGGGTAGTTACATCATCAGCAGTAATCCCTTCTGCTTCGGCTCTAAAATTGATAATAATTCTATGGCGTAATACTGGGTACGCTACTTCTTTAATATCTGTTGGTAGTACTGAAGTTCTACCGCTCAGTAAAGCCTTGGCTTTTGCGGTTACAATCATGGCCTGACCCGCTCTAGGACCAGCACCCCACTCTACCCAGTTTTTCACATAATCGTTTGTGGTACTATCTGGCCGTGTCGCCCTAACTACATTACTTACATACTGTACTAATTCATCGCTTATCGGAACTTCTTTTACCAAGTTTTGCAGTCGAATTATTTCCTCCCCTGTAATTACCCTATTAATTTCTTTTTTCTGGATTCCGGTAGTAGCTTTTAAGATTTCTATTTCTTCGGTCGCTGTGGGATACTTCACCTTTATATATAGTAAAAAACGGTCTTGCTGTGCTTCGGGTAGCACAAAAGTACCTGATTGTTCGATCGGATTTTGGGTAGCTAAAATGAAAAAGGGCTTGTCTAATTCATAGGTTTGATTGGCATAAGTCACCTCAAACTCCTGCATGGCTTCAAGTAGTGCTGCCTGTGTTTTAGGAGGTGTTCTATTGATTTCATCCGCTAAGATTATATTCGAAAAAATAGGACCTTTGTTAAAGGCAAAGAATTTCTTTCCTGTAGTATGATCTTCTTCCAAAATTTCGGTACCAATAATATCAGAAGGCATTAAATCTGGAGTAAATTGTATCCGTTTAAATTTAAGATCTATAGCTTGCGCTAAGGTCCTAATCATTAGGGTTTTTGCTAATCCAGGAACGCCCTCTAATAAGGCATGTCCTCCTGCCAAAAAAGTAATTAGCAATTGATCGACGATCGCCTCTTGCCCTATGATAATTTTACCAATCTCCATTTTTAGCTGGCTTAGCTTGTCAACCAAACTATTAACTTCTTGTTCTATACTTTTTAAATCTTTGCTCATATTCAATTACTTATGACATCATCGCATACATTACGATATTGACCCCAAATCGTGTATTATCAATTTTATACCATCGTTTATTTCTAAAATCATAATCCCACTCGCATCCATAGTCTTTATTACTAAATAGTACTCCGATCCTTCCATCAACCTCTATAGCTTTTAGATAATCATGTACCAAATCATCTCCCCACCCATTGAGCTCCTGAGAAGTGGTAGGTGGCCCATCTTCAAATTCAAAAAATGAAGTATATATTTCGTGATTATTCGGAATTTTTTTTAACTCATCTTTACCAAAGATTTCGTCCATCTGTCTCACAAAAGATTTGGAAAATAATCCGTCTATATCGTGATTACAATCATCCACAAAAACAAATCCACCATTGTTGACATAAGCTTTGAAATTTTCTTTTTCCTTTTTTGTAAACTGTACTAATTTATGCCCTGATAAATAACAAAAAGGACTTTTAAAAATTTCATCGCTGCTTAAAGGAATAATCTTTTCTTGGGTATCAACAGGTAGGGTGGTATACTCCACTAAAGAGTTTAACAGATTGGATGGCATACGCTGATCTACATCCCAATCTCCTGACTCATACTGCAATCTGGTAAAAAAAAACTGACTATTCAATAGTATTTTAAACTAAAAACAAGCACACTTAGTCCTGCAGTTGCAAGACTAAGTGTGTTGAATATTGTTATGACTTCTAAACTGCGTCGGATAAACTTGTAAAGGTAAAGTCTCGTATTTTCATATACGGAACCAGGTTACCGTCAATCCTAACTTGCTTTCCTAATTTTTCTAGGTTATTAAGCATAATAATAGGACTCTCATTAAATCTGAAGTTCTTTACAGGGTGCTTAATCTTACCATTTTCGATATAAAACGTTCCATCTCTGGTCAGCCCAGTATATAGTAACGTTTGTGGGTCTACTCCTCTGATATACCATAATCGAGTTACTAAAATCCCTTTTTTGGTATCTTTAATTAAATCTTCCAAGGAAGCATCGCCACCTTCCATAATAAAGTTAGATGGAAAAGGAACCGGATTTACGCCTTTTTCTTTTGCCCAGTATCTACTATAGGCTAGATTCTTTACGGCGCCGTTTTCAATCCATTGCATCTTTTTAACCGGCTGTCCAGAACCATCCCAAGTACCTGTAGGAACCCGAGGATCCAGAGGGTCTGACCAAATATTGACACGTTCATCTACAATTTTTTCTCCTAATTTGGTTCCGCCTCCTTCTTTAGACATAAAGCTTCTTCCTTCATCTGCAGTACGTGCATCAAAGGCTCTACCCATATTACCTAATAGCCCTACGGACGCAGCGGGTTCCAAAATCACTGTATATTTTCCAGGCTCAATTGCCTTTGCCTTACTCGACATTATAGCCTTATCAATTGCCACTTTAGAAGCCTCTGCTGCATCAAATTGCGTAATATCGTTATAGTCTCTAGTTACCCAACCAGATCCAGTACCGTCTTTTGTACGCATGGTAACGGTAAAATCCATATTGGTGGACTTATTATAGGCAAACAATCCATTAGAATTTAGCATAGCGCTAAATCCAGCAGAATCATTAAAAAACCCAGCAGCGGTTACATCCTTTGCTGCGGCAGGATTAATACTCTTTGCCGCAACTTCCGCTCTATATTCTGGAGAGACGTTGGCTGTTGACTCCTTAAAGGTTAACGAGTCATCATAGGTTTGTGGTCCAAGTGGATCCATGAATTCTGGGCTTTCTGGTGAAAGCTTAGCCAACTCCTCCGCTCTGCGTACTACCTTTTCTAAGGATTTATCATCGAACTCATCTATAGTAGCTGTTCCTGATTTTTTTCCAAAATTTGATTGGACAACCAAAGTTTGGTTTGATCTATGTCCTGAAGTGGTTACTGTATTTCTGGCGTATCGAATATTACCACTTTCGCTTCCGCTCATATTGATCACACAACCATCAGCTTTAGAAAAACTGAGGGCTTTTTCCATGATCTGTTTCGCTTCTTCTTTTGTATATATTGCCATGATGTTTTTTAATTTGAAATGAACAAAAATTAAATTTTTCTTCCGGTGTTGATTACATTGACGCCATTAAAACGTGCTGTAGAACTACCATGTGAAACCGCACTTACCTGAGAAGGTTGCCCTTTACCGTCAAAGAATGATCCGAATAATCTATAATCACTCTCATCACATATCTTAACACAAGAATTCCAAAACTCCTGTGTATTTGACTGATAGGCTACATCATCAAGCATACCTACAATCTTTCCGTCTTTAATTTCATAAAAAACCGTTCCTCCAAATTGGAAATTATAACGCTGTTGATCAATAGAATACGATCCTCTACCAGCGATATAGATTCCTTTTTCTACATCTTTGATCATATCATCAATTGAATACTTTTCTTTTCCAGGTTCTAAGGAAACGTTTGGCATACGTTGAAACTGTACGTCATTCCAGCTTTGTGCATAACAACAACCGTGAGATTCATTTTGATCAATCATATGCACCTGATCTCTAATCGCTTGATAATTAACTAAAACTCCATCGCGTACCAAATCCCATTTCTTAGTTTTTACACCTTCATCATCATAACCTACAGCCCCTAAAGAACCAGGCTGTACTTTATCCGCAACTAGGTTAACGATATTACTACCGTATTCAAAATCTTTTGATTTCCATTTATCAAGGGTTGCGAAACTTGTTCCTGCATAGTTAGCTTCGTAGCCAAGAACTCTATCTAACTCCAGCGGATGTCCAACAGATTCATGAATCGTTAATCCTAAATGATTAGGCTCTAAAACGAGATCATATTTACCTGCTTCAACTGACTTAGCCGTTAACATTTGCTTGGCTTGCTTAGCAGCCATTGTAGCATCCTCAATGATATCATAGCTGTTACGATATAAGATTAAATCATCTGGTCCCTTAATCTTTTCACTAGCCAATCCATCCATATATTCATAACCCATTCCCATTGGCGCGCTTAAAGCCTGACGGGATTTGAACTTTCCTGTGGAACGATCAATAGCAGTCACCCCAAATGTTGGCCAAATACGATGAACATCCTGATCGATATAAGATCCTTCGGTAGAAGCAAAATACTTTTGCTCGTTGACCATAAATAGTGCCGAGTTTACAAAGTTAGCACCGTTCTGTTGAGCAGCTGCGTTGGCACTTAATAAAAGGTCTACTTTTTCTGATACTGGAACTTCTTTGAAATCCTTTTTAATTGGAGTTTTCCAGGTCACCTCACCGTGAGATTCTACGGGAGCCAATTTCACTTCTTCCTTTTGGATTTTAGCGTTGGCTTTAGCGATGGCTACTGCTTGATTGGTAGCTTTTTTAATACCGTCATCAGATACATTGTTGGTGGAGGCAAATCCCCAGGTACCGTTGGCTATAACACGAATACCAACTCCAAAAGATTCTGTATTGACAACATTTTGCACCTTATCCTCTCTAGTGAAAACATATTGATTTAAATACCTACCGATACGTACATCTGCATAAGAGGCTCCTAAGGATTTGGCTGTGTTTAATGCCACATCTGCTAAAGCCTTTTTGATAGCTACATCCATTCCTGGATCCAACAAGGCTTCTGCAGAAATATTATTTCCTAACAGTAATGAAGGCATCATTAACGCTCCTGCCCCCAAGCCTGCATATTGAACAAATTCTCTCCGTTTCATATTAGCTTGTAAATTTGATTGAGTGAATACTTAATTTATCAGATAAAGTCTTGATATAAATTCTTTACCTGCTCTAAAATAGAAAATAAATCTTATAATAATTATGGCTGGTGCTTACGAAAAAAGAGAAGCATTATGTTAAATGTTAGCTCAATACAAAAGTTAAACACTTTTCAAATAACTGAATAACAATGTTTTAAATCCATATTTGAAATAAATATGGAAGAATATACTATGAATTTAAAGGCGTGGATACTGCCTTATTTATCTGATTAAAGTTTTGTTAAACTTTGTAAATAAAATAATAAGAAATATATATATGAAGATGAATTGGTCTAAAAAAAATAGTTGGATTTTGGGTATAGCGGCACTAATTACAATAATAGGAATCGTTACAGGATGGTACCTTTTTATTTTTGTTGTACTTCCTCTTGGGTTATTTTTCAATAAAAGAAAATGAGCCTCCTATTCAAATAGGAGGCATACCATTAGTTTAATGATGGATGTCAATTCCATCTACTCTAGTTGAAAAATGATCCCTACTCACATCTCCATTAGGTTTGGTAATGGTGCAACGTACTCTAAAAGTGTTAGTTCGATGTGGTGCCAAATAACTTGTCATTTTAAACCTAACCGTAGTGTTACTACTGCTCGAATTTGGTAAACGCCCCCACGAAGAAGAATTTGGATACTTATATTCCCACTTGTAATTATAGCTTGAGTTTATGACATTTGTCGTATAGGTAACATAGCTAAATACATCTGCATAGTTTGTTCCAGAAATAGTATGCTCAAAATCATTTATAAAGGGTCCTACATATACTTTTTGTAAAGCTATTTTATCATAATAAGAAAACTGACCGTTGTCGTGAGCAATAGCAGGAGCCATTACTGATAAGGGATCATATATTGGAGTACCACTTATATGATCTCCATCATAGTTTGAACTATACTGTGCTCTATGATTTGCATCTTTAAAGGTATGTTCAAATCCCAGTGTATGACCCATTTCGTGTAATAACAATTCAATTTTAAGATTTAGCGATTGATTTTTTTGATTGGGGTGAATATGAATTTTAGATCCAGGCTTTCTGTAGGTTTTCAAATTACTATGAATGGTTTTTTGAGGCCATTCACCAAATCCTATGGTACCATTCAGATTTTTATATGAGATATAGGTATGAGCGCTACCAGTTACGTACGTATAATGTATTCTACATTCATTGATTTCATTGAATCTATTAATTGCTTGGCGCAAAGCTTCCATCCAATCTGGGCGCATATCTGCAGCCATAGCTATTCTAATTCTGTTATTGTATTCATTACTTACTCGACCTCCTTCAAAAGTGCTTTTATCCCTTAATGCTTGTTTTGAAATATTACCTTTTCCTGCTCTAGCATCCTCTAATATAGCTGAAATTGGAATCCCAATATCACCCTCGAGAATAACATATTCATCAGTGATGACTACTTTTTGAGGGTCTATATCATTCTCCTCTAATATTTTTATTAGATCTGTGTTTGCTTCTGTTAAGATGTCATCATCATAATGATCTGTTGAACAAGAGAACAAGGTAATTACGAATACTAATAAGCTGATTTTTTTCATTGTAAATAGATAAATTTATGTGAAGTTTATAATCACAAATCTATTCTTTACCTCTATTGCAAAACTCCCTGTATACAGTGAAACTTTCTTTTTTTTAACTAAGAAATATTTTGAAAATTATATTGATTAATGCGAATGAAAAAACCTGATCAAATGTATGTTTTGATCAGGTTTTTTCCTTTTTTTTTATTATATAAGGAACTTTAACGATTACTCTATCATCAGTTTCCTCACCTGGCTATGGCCTTGTGTTTCTAATAGTATAAAGTAAATACCCGAAGGTAGTCCGGAAAGATCATAATCCATTACATACTGATCTCGTCCTTGTTCTCTGCTTGATGCAACCTGACGGTTATTGATCATTGTAAAGATCTTGACACTTACCGGAAGTACCAGTGGTAGGGTAACATCAATACTAAACCTACCATCAGAGGTGGGATTAGGGTAAATGCTATAGTCTACCTTAATATCTGGTGTTGTATCGGGATTTGAATTGTTGTCATCTGGATCAAACTCTCGCTCCACCACTACAATTCGTTTGGTTTGAATGTCTGTACACAGACCACTCTCGATGTACAGGCTTACCTCGTACTCTCCGGGTTCATGGATCACCATTTCAGCATAGTTATCGTCTTGATAAACTTGGGTCGCTGCTTCTGGCAATTCCCAAACCACCCAATCCGGCTGTGGCTCACTGATATTAACCACCACAAACTGTTCACCTGCAAAAACCTGAGTCGAGGCGATAAAATCTGCCTGGATAGCATCCGTTGTAGTATCTATAAAAATAGTATCTGACGCGCTACATCCATTGCTGGCTACTACAGTTACTTCATAAATCCCAGCCGTGGCTACTTCGATAACAGCGTTTGTACTGGTAAATCCATTGGTGGATGTCCAACTGTAGGATACACCATCGGCTACTGTAGCATCTAAAGTAACGCTTTGGGCTGCACACAAGGTAATATCTTCACCCAACTCCAAGGCTATTGGTGCTGGGTTGGCTAGTGTAATGGTATCGGTAAGCTGACAACCCTTAGCGTCTGTAACCACAACCGTATACTCACCTGCACAACTATTGGTCAGGTCCTGGCTTGTATCTCCCGTGCTCCACTGGTAACTATAGGGTGGAGCTCCACCCTGAATCTCAATGTCAATCTGACCATCACAGCCTTCATAACAGGTTGGGATAGTGGTCCTATACGATAAACCTAATGGTTCTGGAACAGTGATAGCTACTTCGCCCTCTGTACTACATCCCCGTGCGTCGGTAACTATTACCTGGTAGCTCCCTGCTACTACTTCGGCTAAACTATGGGTTATCTCTCCTGTACTCCATCGGTATTGATATGGAGCCGTACCTCCGGTAACCAGCGCCTCTATAGTCCAATCTGCTCCGTCGCCACAATTGATATAATCTGTAGTAAATGCAATGGATAGTGCTTCAGGCTCCTGAAAACTAAAGATCGCACTACGTACCGTGGTTCCTACAGCATCAGTAACGGCTACAACATACAGCCCTACTCCTATACCTGATAATTGAGCACTTTGACTGGCTAATGGAGTGTTGGTCTGTGCATCATACCACTGGTATTCATAACCAATACTCGAGTTAAAGGGTACTCCTCCTGATACGATAGCCCTTAAGCTACCCGTATTGGTGTTTCCATTACAGGCGATTACGCTCTGCGCCTCAATACTAACTTCTAGTGCTGGTGGTTCATACAAATCAATGTCTGCTATAACCAACTCACATCCATTGGTATCCGTAACTACTAATCCGTATTGTTCTGATCCTACGTTATAGAGTATACTTGTGGTCGTAGCTAAAGGTTCGCCCTGCGTATCAAACCATTGGTATTGATATGGCGGTACGCCTCCGGTAACGGTAGCTTCAATAACACCGTCTCTTACACTACTTGAAGAAGGGTATTGTCTATCAATACTTACAAACAATGCTGGTTGTTGTGTGATTGTGATTGTTCTGGTAAGTGAACATAAGTTGGCATCCACCACAGTTATGCTATAGTCTCCTGCACGCAGCTGGTCCAGGTCTTCAGTATTTTCTCCATTACTCCAGTAATATTGATACGGTGGTACGCCTCCGCTAACAGTGATATCTATAGCTCCTTCTGGTTCGTTATAACACAAGATATCGGTTACTGATTCGGTCATCTCTAAGGCAGCGGGTTCTTCGACCACGTAGCTTGATTGAGCTTGATTACCATTAGCATCTGTTACTATTACCACATAAGTGCCTACCATTAGCGTTTCGGTAATGTATGAGGTATAAAGAATACTTTCTGGATCATTCTGTTCATACCACTGGTAACTATATCCTCTTACTCCTCCGCTCACTGTAACCTGCAGGGGAACCAAAGTCTGTTCTCCATAACATTGAATCTGCTGGGCTTCGGTTAACGGAATGATCGATGCGATCAGCTCCTCTGGCTGAGTCAGCTGTCTTGATATATTAGTAGTACAGCCTGCAGCATCGGTAACCACAAGTTCGTATGCCCCTATACTTAAATTCTCAATATCCTGTGTGGTAGCACTAAAGCTGGCATCCTCGGTATTACGCCACTGGTAACTATACGGGGGTGTACCGCCTTCAACATCTAAAGTGATACTTCCGTTTGCTGTCTGATAGCCCGTTAAATTCGTAGCTACCACATTGGTGATGGATAATGGTGCTTCGGGTTGAGTTAGTACCACCGGCTCCGATAGTGGGGTGGTACACAGGTTCTCATCAATGACCACTAGTTCATAAGTCCCAGCTGGTAAATTCTCCAAATCTTCTGTATCGGCTACAAAACTAGGATCGTCTTGTCTCGACCATCGGTAAGTGTAAGGATAATACGTTCCTGTATTAGGATCTATTGGACCTCCCGTTACATTTACCTGTATCGCCCCAGTAGCTTCTCCATAACAATTAATATCAATGGTACTAGCTAGCGTAGC
>NZ_SGXE01000008.1 GCF_004216895.1 Aquimarina brevivitae
ACCATTCCGAACAGAGTAGTTAAGCCCGTTAGCGCCAATGGTACTACAATCGTGGGAGAGTAGGTCGCCGCCTTCCTTTGAAAACCCTTCACTAAACAGTGAAGGGTTTTTTGTTTTTAGGAAATAAATATAAGGCTAAGATTGAAATAATGATGCGGTGCTTGATGTGGAAATAGCAGCTGTAAAGGCAATTGGGTAATTTTTTCATTTAGTAAACAAATATTTCGCGACAGCGTGGTATGCTGGTAAGGAAGTAGGATCAATATAAGCATTTTTAGCCTCGGGATGCGAAGCAAATCGTACCAGTACCATCTCTGCTTTTGGGTCGATGTAAATAGTTTGTCCATGGACTCATCTTGCTGCAAAAGCGCCGTGTTCATTATGAGTCATCCACCACATATTGCTGTAACTCCAACCGTTCAATGCGGTATATACAGATTTACGGAATGCTTTCTTGTCGCCACCTTTTATAAGGTCATCAATAAGGGCAACAGGTAGGATTTGTTGACCATTGAACTTCCCATTTTTTCGGACCATTTCTCCAAACATTGCCATATCTCGCATATTAGCACTAAATCCACCTCCGGCAAAAGCGATTCCAGCTTTATCGATCTGATAATATCCGTCTATATGGGTTCCTAAGGGTTTCCAAATGCGTTCTGATAGTAGTTGAGGAATGCTTTTTCCGGTGACTTTAGATATAATCCATCCCATGGCATCTGTATTAATGGTTTTATAGGCAAATACTTCTCCATGTTTACCATTTTTTTTAACAGTTTTCAAATAGTCATAGTAATTAGAAGGACCTTGTGCGGATTTAGAAAATGGATTTCCAGCGGCAGAAAACGCCCATATTTCGGCTTTAGGGTTAGAGTAATCTTCACTGTATTCTAAGCCAGTCGTCATATCTAAAATTTGACGGATTGTAGCGTCCCCAAAAGCAGTGTTTTTTAACTCTGGTACGTAATAAGCTGCAACTTTATTTTCATCAAGCACTCCTTCTGCAACCAATAACCCTCCTAATGTTCCCGTAAATGTCTTGCTGACTGACATTGCGGCGTGCACACCATCGGGTTTCAATTCACCAAAATACTTTTCATATACAATTTTGCCCTTATGTAAGATTAAAATTCCGTCGGTATAGTTTTTTGCAAGGGATGACTTCCAAGTCATCAGCTCATCTTTATTCGTAGGTTTGAAGGTGATATCATCGATAGCGTTATCAATCTTGTATTTGAAATGATATCGATCTTTTTGCGCTGCTTTAACAATAGTTGTTGGCATAAATTGTCGCATATGACAAACACTATAGCGAAGGGCAGGAAATTTAAAAAAGCTACCGTCTATGGCTGATATGATTTTATCTTCTGGCGGGGGGAATTCTTGCATCCAGCCCATTTTTACAGGATCTGATTCTTCAAAATCTAAGTAGCCTTGTGCCTTAATTTCAGTATTTACAATTGTAATTATTAAGGTAAAGATGAAAAGCAGTGATTGATTGTGCATGATTATAAAATAAGTTGTGAGGTGAGTTAACAGCTAAAGCTATAAAAATTATAATAAACTAACTTTTAAAGGCTAAAATTTTTTATCAGCTGGTAAATCTCGAAATTTGTCAAATGATATACTATATATTAATTACATTTGAATAATGAATGATCAAACACCATTAGAAGAACGTTGGAACTGGATAACGCATGGAGTAGCTGCATTGGCTTCGGTTTTTGGTTTGGCATTGTTGCTTGTAAAAACACCAGATTCCTTAGCAAATGGTTATGTATCAGTTATAATATATGCACTTGCATTATTGTTCCTATATACAGCTTCAACAGTTTACCATTATGTAGAACGAATTGATTTAAAAAATAGGTTACGTGTTTTAGATCATATTGGTATTTATGTACTGATAGCAGGTACATATACACCGGTAACGCTTATTACCTTAATCGACAGCAAAGGGTGGATACTTTTTATTACCGTGTGGAGTATTGCGTTGGTGGGAACCATATTAAAATTATTCTTTACCGGAAAATTCGAGGCAATTTCTTTATTGCTTTATGTCGTGATGGGTTGGTTAATTGTTATTGATATGGAACAATTAAACCACTTGATTGCCGATACAGGGTTATGGTATTTAGCTTTGGGAGGAATTGCCTATACGAGTGGAATTGTTTTTTATGTATGGAAAAAACTATATTTCAATCACGTGATTTGGCACGTGTTTGTAATGGCAGGTAGTCTTTTTCATTTTATTTTTATCTATAACTTTGTTTTGCCTTAATTTTTGATAAAATCTTTAAACTCAAAAAAGAATTCTTCCATTACGGTCATTTCTTTAGCTAAAAAAGACATCGCTAACTCCCAGGAATTTTGATTGTGAATGCTAACTTGATTGAGTTCTACATAAAATCTTGATATGATTTTACCATTAGGTAATTCATAATGTTCATTAAAAATTGCGTGCTCGAAGTAACTGGAGACAATTATATTTTGTAAACTGAGGATTTTATCATAGTAATAAGAACGCATAAACTCATCTTGTGGCTCAATATCAAAAGATACTTGGGCCTTCTTAGTATCAAAAGAAAATTTTAAAGAAACATCTTTGATTTTAGTATTGTAAAGAAGCCATTTTTGAGGATATTTTTTTCCAAAAGTGGTCCAAAATTTCTGACGTATTTTTTTAGCCTCGTCTCTACTATACATGGTTATAAAAGATATGCAATTCCCGTTGCCAACAGAATGACAATTAATTTAGTAATGTTGAATTTATGCCCTTCATTACTCTCAAAAAGTATCGTGGTAGATACGTGAAGAAATATACCTATTACTAAGGCAGCTACTTCTTTATAATACCCTTTTATGAAATCAAAATTTTCAGATAAGAAGGTACCTGCAGGTGTCATTAAAGCAAAAGTTCCTAATAAGATAGCGATAGTACTTGCATTTAATTTGGTGTTTATTAAAAAGGTGGTTAAAATCATAGCAATAGGAATTTTATGGATGATAATTCCTATTAAAATACCGTCGGTGTGATGGATAGGAAAACCTTCTAATAAAGCGTGTATACCCAAGCTGCAAAATAATAATACCGGGATTTGCGAAGTTTGTTTGTCTAAATGGATGTGACCATGTTCTGCACCTTTTGAAAAATATTCCAACACCTTTTGCAAAAGTATTCCAATCATGATCCAGACCCCTGTTGCTTTAGGTTTTATATTATCCTCAAATACTTCGGGTAATAAATCAAAAATTGTTATTGCCAATAAAAATGCACCACTAAAGGCCAAGAGAAGCTTCAGTTTCTTTGGGCTTTCTGGTTTAATCAATAGAACGATGGCGGCGCCAAAAACAACGGCTAATATGGTAAGAATATAATCCAACATTATTTAAAAAGAAGTATTAATCTTGGAGAAGTAGTGATGTCAAATTTCCCTAAACTGTAATTTCCAAAGGTATCAAATAAATAAACCCCAGCTTTTTCAAATAAATCCATAAAATCAGCCAAACTAAAAGCTCTTACTCTCTCAGTGAAATTAAACTGCTCTCCATCGGCTTCAAAACTGATGTTCTTATAAATATAATTGTCTTTGGTATACCTCTTAATGTCGAAGGTGATTCCATCTACTGTTTTCGTTTCTTCAGCTACTAAATTGTCAATTACATAATTAACATTCATAAAATCGATTACCCCGACTCCATATTCAGACAGATCGGTTTTTATGGCTTTAATCGTTTTTAAATTATCGTCATCCTTGTCGAAGTAGCCGAAACTTGTAAATAGGTTAAAAACAGCTGTAAAACTATCATTAAAGGGTTTGCACATGTCGTGCACTTTAAACTGCAAGCTATCATTTTCAAACTGTGAAGCATAGGCAATACTATTTTCGGATAAATCTACTCCGGTAACATTAAAACCTAAACTATTGAGGTAAATACTGTGTCTTCCTTTGCCACAAGCTAAATCCAGAATCTTTTCTCCTGGTGAAAGGTTAAGGTACTGCGTCAGATTGTCCATAAACAACTTAGCCTCCACGTGATTTCTGTCCTTGTATAGCGTGTGATAATAAGGGGTATCAAACCATGAGGTATACCACATTGATAAATCTTTTAGCATAGGGCGCAAAATTAATGTATTTTTGCGGTTTAACGTTATTCAAATTTAATATTGTGAGTAAGCCTTTTAAGATGGTAGCCAAAACCTTATTTGGTTTTGAAGATTTATTAGCAGATGAACTGAAAAGTTTAGGCGCGGGTAAGGTGTCCGTTGGAAACAGAATGGTTAGTTTTTATGGAGATAAGGGTTTTATGTATAAGGCTAATCTTTGTTGTAGAACAGCAATTAAAATATTAAAACCGATACATCAAGGTAATGTAGGTAATGAAAAAGACCTGTACGATTTTATACAAAGTATCGCCTGGGATGAATATCTGGATGTCGATGATACCTTTGCTATCTATGCTACTGTTTTTTCTGAGGCATTTACACATTCCCATTATGTTTCCTTAAAAGTAAAGGATGCTATTGTTGATAAATTTAGAAAAGAAGAAGGCCGCAGACCCGACGTAGATACCGATTATCCGGATTTAACCATTGATATTCATATTCAGCATAATAGTTGTACCGTATCCTTAGATAGTTCTGGAAAATCTTTACATCAACGAGGATACCGTAACAAAACCAACATTGCACCGATAAACGAAGTACTAGCTGCAGGTCTACTAATGCGATCGGGTTGGAAAGGTAACACTCATTTTTTGGATCCGATGTGCGGAAGTGGTACCATTGCTATAGAAGCTGCCATGATAGCGTGTAATATTCCTCCTAACTTAAATAGAAAAGAGTTTGCATTTGAAAAATGGTTAGACTGGGATATGGATCTTTTTGAGACCATTGAAGAAGCTTGTTTAAATAAAATTAGAAAGTTTGATTACACCATTACGGGAATGGATCTTACTAATGCTACGGTGAAAAAAGCAATGCTGAATGTAGAAAGTGCAAATTTAAGTGAATTCATTACCATCAAGGAAGGAAATTTTTTTGAAAGTAAAAAATCCGTAGAAGGTCCATTACAGATGTTGTTTAACCCGCCCTACGGTGAACGTTTAGAAGTTGATATTCCTGAGTTTTATAAACAAATAGGAGATACTTTAAAGCAAAATTACCCGGGTACTATCGCCTGGTTTATAACATCAAATATGGAAGGGTTAAAGAATGTTGGACTTCGACCATCGAGAAAGATCAAAGTGTTTAATGGTAAGTTAGAATCTAGGTTAGTCCGATATGAAATGTATGAAGGAAGCCGAAAAGCAAAATACAATAAGGACGTCTAATTTTTTATGACCCTCTCTCGTCATTTTCTATTTTTCAAGAACATTTATTAAAGTTTCAAAATGAGTTAGAAATGTGTATTTTTAAATATACAAATTACTAACTATCTAAAGCATTTTTTATGAAAAATAGAATGGGTTATTTTTTAGGAGCACTAATATTAGCTGTATGTATTAGTTGTAAAGACACAAAATCTACGGAAACAGAGAAAGAAGAGGAAGAAAAGGTTGAGATTGTGGAAGAAAAAGAAATGAAGCTAAAAGGAGAAGAAGTTTCCTATAGCACAGATTCTTTGCAAATGAAAGGATATATCGCTTTTAATGAAAATGCCACAGACAAGAGTCCTGGTGTCTTGGTAATCCACGAATGGTGGGGTCATAATGACTATACTCGCAAAAGAGCTGATATGCTAGCGGAGTTAGGTTATGTAGCATTAGCTGTGGATATGTATGGAGAGGGTAAGCAAGCGAGCCATCCTGATGACGCAGGTAAATTTGCAATGAGTGTAATGGGTAATATTGATGTGGCTAAAGCCCGTTTTAACGCAGCACTCGAAATGCTAAAATCAAAAGATCAAGTTGATACTACGAAAATTGCAGCAATAGGATATTGTTTTGGCGGAAGTGTAGCGCTAACTATGGCTAATACAGGAGCAGAGTTAGATGCGGTCGCTGCTTTTCATAGTGGAGTTGAATTACCCGTAATGCCTAATGAAGAATTAACTGCAAAAGTATTGGTTTGCAATGGGGCTGAAGATCCATTTGTTTCACCGGAGTCTGTAGCAGCCTATACCAAAGCTATGGATAGCATACAAGCCGATTATAAGTATGTGGCCTATGAAGAAGCAGTACATGCATTTACCAGTAAAGATGCTGATTCGCTAGGTAAGAAATTTGATCTTCCCTTAGCCTATAATAAAGAAGCAGATCAAAAATCTTGGGAAGAGCTAAAAAGATTACTAGAGGATGTTTTTAAATCCGAAGAGTAATAGCGTAAAAATAGGCTTAATATATAAAGGATATAGGTGATCTAGTGAGATCACCTTTTCTTTTTGTAAAAAGGGATCAAATAGCTTATGGTGTAAGCATATCCTACACCAAAAGTACTGTAATCATTGGTTCTTCCATATCCAGGAATAAAAAGGTTATCAAACCTTTCTGGGTTTTGCTCACTGATTAAATTTCTAATAGAAACGTTTGCACCTAGATATATGTTATGAAATAACTCTACTTCGAGTCCGAGTACTAACTCTACCCATCCTGCAGTTAATCCGCTTTCTTCTTGTCTGCTAAATCTTACATCAGGTTCGTAATAGCTAGTGTTTGAAAAAATGCGGTAATTTTCTAATTCTTGGTTAAAGGTGGAGAACCCATATCGCAATCCAACATAGATACTATTCTGCATTCCATACCAATTGTCATAGGTATTCCAATCCACACCAATACGGGCATATGAGCCAGATCCTTTGACACTCACATTTTCTTCATCTCTTAATAAGGATTCAGTACCTAATTCTAACGTTATATAGTAATCCTTGTATATTCGATAATCCCCAACAATCTCAAACCCTTCATAGTCGTCATCGTCAATAGTTCTAATGACCTTGGCCAGATCAACACCTACCCGTAATCCGTACTTTTCAGCTGGAGGCAGGGTATCTCTTGCGGTTAATTTTTTAGGCTCTTCATTCTGTCCAAAGCAAACTAGACAGAACAAAAAGTTAGTGATAAATATAGATGTGTGTAATAGTTTCATCAGTTACGTTTGGTTCTTGTATGACGATTTCTTTAATCCAATTGGTACCTCCATCTTCTGCAACAAGTGAGTTGGTCAACCCCTCAAAAGTTACCCTAAATCCACAAGCGCTATTGACATATTCCTCCACAGGGGTGTATTCAAAAGAAAGCGTATCCGTATTAGTAGTTTCCTCTTGTTCTATTGTAAATTCAAATTCCGTGATTAAAACATTTGTTTTAAGTGGTATGCCGATAGAGTCTTGATTAAATTCTGAAACAAAGAGTTCTTCGACATCCACAGCTTTTATAGATAAATTTTCAGGAGCTTTGGGGTCTATCCGTGTTATATTGTCAAAGAATTTTATTATTAAAAGCGGGGTTGTTGGTGTACCAGGAGGACAAATATCATCTCTTTCACAAGAGTAGTTTCCTACTATAACAACCAAAAGGGTTAATAAGGCTAAGAAGGAAAACAGAATTTTATGTTTTTTCATATTAAGCTTTCTTTTCTAAAAGTACAACATTTTCCACATGGTAGGTCTGTGGAAACATATCTACAGGCTGTACTTTGGTAACTTTATAACTATGATCTAATAACGCTAAGTCTCGTGCTTGTGTTGCACTATTACAGCTAACATAAACAATTTTTTGTGGAGCAATTTGCAAAAGTTGAGCTACTACATCTTTGTGCATCCCATCTCTTGGTGGATCGGTAATGACCACATCCGGCACCCCATGTTCTGCGACAAATCCATCTGTAAATACTTTTTTCATGTCTCCGACATAAAATTCGGTATTTGTAATTTTATTGTTTTCAGCATTTACTTTAGCATCTGCTATGGCTTCAGGCACTGCTTCAACCCCAATTACTTTAGCGGCATCTTTGGCAACAAATTGGGCTATGGTTCCAGTACCTGTATATAGGTCGTAAACCAATTCATTACCCGTTAATCCTGCAAAGTCTCTGGCAACCTTATACAATTCGTATGCTTGCGCAGAATTGGTTTGGTAAAAAGACTTGGCATTGATCTTAAAACGTAACCCTTCCATCTCTTCTTCAATATAATCTCTTCCTCGATAACAAATTACCTCTTGGTCATATATGGTATCATTACCTTTCTGGTTGATTACGTATTGCAATGAAGTGATTTCAGGAAATTCGTTGGCAATAAAATCCAAAAGCAGTTCTCTTTTTTCTTGGTCATCATAAAAAAACTGAAGTAAAACCATAAGTTCTCCTGTAGAAGCAATACGAATCATTAAAGTTCGCAGTAGACCTTCTTGTTTTCTTTGATTAAAAAAAGAAAGATGATGTGCTGTAGCGAATTCTTTTACTTTATTTCTTATGCTGTTACTTGGATCTTCCTGAAGGTAGCAAGTATCAATGTCCAATATTTTATCCCACATGCCGGGCATATGAAAGCCCAAAGCGTTTCTATTATCAAATTCTTCAGCACTTTTTATTTCGTCAAGTGTTAACCACCGGCTATCACTAAAGGTAAACTCCATTTTATTGCGATAAAAATACTGTTCTTCTGAGCCTAAAATAGGGCTCGTTTTCGGGAGTTCTATTTTACCTAAACGCTTCAAGTTATTGATCACTTCAGCTTCTTTATAAGCTAATTGGTACTTGTAATCCATAAACTGCCATTTGCAGCCCCCACAAGTCCCAAAATGCTCACATTTAGGAGTTACTCTTTTATCAGAAAGTTGATGAAAGGCAATGGCTTCTCCTTCATAAAATGCTTTTCTTTTTTTGGTGGTTTGCACATCTATCACATCACCAGGAACAGCATTGCTAATAAAAATTACTTTACCATCAGGAGCTTTAGCAATACTTTTCCCTTTGGCTCCAGCATCAAGAACCTCAATATGTTCGAATTTTAGTCTACGGTTTTTTCTTCCCATAGCGCAAAAATAAGAATAGAATAGATATACTAATCAATTATTCAACATATCTTGAAAAAAGAAACAAAAAAATGAACCTAATTGATATTTCGGTGTCTTAGTAATAAAGCAATTTATGGAATCACCTAATAAGACATTTGATTCGTTGTTGGTACTCCAGTATCAATCCGGAAACAAAAAGGCTTTGGTACTTCTTGTAAAACGATGGCATGCACGCTTTTGTAAACATGCCTTTTGGTATACTAATGATATTGATACTTCAAAGGATATAGCGCAAGATAGTTGGGGTAAAATATGTAACAATATTTATCAACTTAAGGAAACTAATAGTTTTGGTAGTTGGGCGTTAACGATCGTTACGCGAACTGCTTTAGATTGGTTAAATAATCAAAAAAAGGAACTCCGTAATCGAAAATTGTATTCTAATCAATATGAAGGAATTAATGAACCGGAACAAAACGAGAATGCTGATACAACACCAATTATAGCTGCGCTTAACAAGGCAGTTAAGGCCCTGGGTAAAAAACACCAAATAGTAATGCACTTATTTTATATAGAAGAGTATAGTATCAAACAAATTGCTCAAATATTGCAAATCACACAAGGCACCGTGAAGTCTCGATTGTTTACGGCTAGAGAAAAATTGAAATTAATAGTTAAAAATCAGAAATTATGAAAGATGAAAGTAAAGACATCGATAGATTAATCAAAGAAACATTATCTACAGAGGAAGCAAAATTCTACGATGAATTAGGAGAACAGAATCTTTTAGAAATGGTTGAAGGACTCTATAAAACAAAGAATAGGTGGTTTATTATCATAATGAATATAGTGAGTTTTATGGCATTAGCAATTTTAACTGTCTGTATTGTTAATTTTGTAAGCGCCAGTACTACTAATGAACTTATTACATGGGCTGTGGCTGGTTTTATTGCAATGAGCTTTATCATCATGCTCAAGTTGTATTCTTGGATGCAAATGGATAAAAATGCATTACTAAGAGAGATGAAAAGATTAGAACTTCAAATTTCTTCTTTGGTAACTAAAATTGATGAAAAATAGTCTTGTAAATTGTACTTATTGGAGTCAAAGACTATTAGTAATAGTTGTAATAGGTTATTTTATAATAATGTTCCAAGGACGCTAGTAGTTAGTTAGCATATACGTAAAAGATTTAGTAATTTGCGACTTTCTCAGGGATGATTTCTCTCCCACGCTGAATTTTCGTTCCGATACCTATCGGAATTAGCGAAAGAATAAAGGTACAGAAGGAATAGTTATTTTATCACTTTAAATTATTTAAAAAATGGCTGTTTTGGAAAAATTAACTTCACAACAAGCAATCGATTTAGAAAACAAGTACGGAGCGCATAATTATCACCCTTTGCCTGTGGTGCTTAGTAGAGGAGAAGGAGTGTATGTATGGGATGCTGAAGGAGAAAAGTATTATGACTTTTTAAGTGCATACTCTGCGGTTAACCAAGGACATTGTCATCCTAAAATTGTGGATGCAATGGTAAAGCAAGCTCAGACCTTAACTTTGACTTCGCGTGCATTCTATAATGATATGCTAGGTCGATTAGAGAAGTTTGCAACAGAGTATTTTAGTTTTGATAAATTACTGCCTATGAATACAGGGGCAGAAGCGGTGGAAACTGCAATAAAAATTTGTAGAAGATGGGCTTATGCAAAAAAGGGTATTGCCGAGAATGATGCTCAAATTATAGTTTGCGAAAATAATTTTCACGGTAGAACTACTACAATTATTTCTTTTTCTAATGATCCTGTAGCTAGGGCTAATTTTGGACCGTACACTCAAGGTTTTATTAAAATAGAATACGATAATCTCGTAGCTTTAGAAGATACGTTAAAAAACCATGACAATATAGCTGGTTTTTTAGTGGAACCTATTCAAGGTGAAGCTGGCGTTTATGTACCGTCAGAAGATTATTTGGTAAAAGCCAAAGCACTTTGTGAAAAGTATAATGTACTTTTTCTGGCAGATGAAGTACAAACCGGTATCGCTAGAACTGGACGACTATTAGCAACTTGTGGTAATTGCTCTTGTGCAGATAAAAATTGCTCCGGTACTCCAGAGGTGAAGCCTGATATCCTAATTTTAGGAAAAGCACTAAGTGGAGGAGCTTATCCAGTTTCTGCTGTTTTGGCTAATGATGATATTATGGATGTGATTACTCCGGGTAGTCACGGTAGTACATTTGGCGGAAATCCAGTAGCAGCTGCGGTAGCTATTGCGGCTTTAGAAGTCATAAGGGATGAAAAACTAGCGATCAATGCGTATGAGCTAGGTGTAATCTTTCGCGAGGAGCTCAATACATATATCAAAACCTCCAATATTGTTAAATTAGTAAGAGGGAAAGGTTTATTGAACGCGATTGTTATTAATGATGATAAAGAAAGTGAAACTGCTTGGAATATTTGTGTGGCATTAAAAGAAAATGGATTATTGGCTAAACCCACTCACGGAAATATTATCCGATTTGCACCACCTTTAGTTATGAATAAGGAACAATTGATGGAGTGCGTAGAGATTATTACTACCACCCTAAAAGCTTTTGAAAAGTAGTATGCTATTTATTAAGTCTAGACATTACCCATACATGTGGAAAAGTAATGGCTGCTATACTTATAAAAAAGATGGATAAGAATATTTCTTTTTGATCTTTAAAAATAAAATAAAGTATACCCAGGCCAAAAATTGATATTACCCAATAGAGAAGAGAGGATTTTGCATATTTGACGAAATCCTCTTTTTTTGTACCCCCATATAAAAATTGGACTTGATCTACTATAGATGGAATGCTATGCCAAAAAATAAAATAAATAGCAAAAGCCCATAACAAAGAAGCGGTTTTAAAGACTATCAAAAATATGAGTAGATAGAAAAGCTCTAATATGATATTGAACATTCTTAGCTTCTTGGTCTTTAAGAGAAAGAGCGTAAGTACAACTAATAGGCCGCTACTAATAACCCATATATAGCCAAAAAAATCGCTTGATAAACCATACGAAGTAATGTCTTTGATTATTATAAAAACCTCTTTGTAATTTAGAAAAAACAACGAGAATAGAATCACCATTCCGTACAATGTAAAATGAAGAGCGGACCAAATTGTGATGTTTGTAAAATAAGAAGACCAATGCTGTTCTCCAAAGTGATATGCACTAACGATAATAAATAAGCCTAGCGCAAATGCTGGAAGGTAGGTGAACAAAACAGTTGCCAGGATTATTATAAAAAGATAAGATAAAGCAACCTGCAAATGAATGATGTTCTTTTTGGTATGGCTTAGGTTTTGGATAATCCCTATATCACTGGTACCGTGAAATATTCCGATAGTTAGAATGAGTATGAAAGCCAAGCTGTCTTCAATAGTATCTGCAAAAAAAACGGATAGCCATAAGCAGAAAAACGTACAAACAATTAAGATACTTTTAAGTTTTGACAATATAATCGCTTTTTTTTTCATTTTGTTCAATAAAGTTATCTTAAAATTAAACATATTCTGTTTAAACTTTAGTAAATTTAGCTAAACAAATTAATAATAACTATGAAAAATCTATTTTTAATATTTTCGTCCGTGCCTAAGATAGCTACTGATGACTATGTGGGTTTCACTTTTTTCTTGGGTTGTATGGCCATGATGGCAGCAGCAGCTTTCTTCTTTTTATCAATGAATAGTTTTGATAAAAAATGGCGTACTTCCATTTTAGTTTCTGGATTGATCACCTTTATTGCAGCAGTGCATTATTGGTATATGAGAGATTATTGGTATGCTCATGAACAATCACCTACTTTTTTTAGATATGTAGACTGGTTGTTGACTGTACCGCTTATGTGTGTTGAGTTTTATTTAATTCTTAAAGTCGCCGGCGCTAAAAAATCTTTGATGTGGCGCTTAATAGTGTTATCAGTGGTGATGCTAGTTACTGGATATCTAGGGGAAGCTGTGTACAGAGACCAAGCTTGGTTATGGGGTCTAATTTCCGGAATCGCTTACTTTATCATTGTATATGACATTTGGTTTGGTAAAGCTAAAAAAATTGCAGAAGAAGCTGGTGGAGCGGTATTGTCAGCGCACAAAACACTATGTTGGTTCGTTCTTGTAGGATGGGCAATTTATCCAATAGGATATATGGCAGGTACACCGGGTTGGTATGAAGGTATATTTGGTGGATTAGCCATGGATGTTGTGTATAACATCGGTGATGCGATCAATAAAATAGGATTTGGTTTAGTGGTATATAACTTAGCTGTTAAATCTTCTGCCAATTCCTAATGAAGCGTAGATTAACTTTTAAATTCTAGAGATAATTTTTATTAAAGAGAATTAACAGAAAAGGCCTTTCATTGTAAAGGTCTTTTTTTATGGGGCTAAATTAAGAAAAGGTGAAAAGGGAAGATTTCTGCAAATCCAATAAGTAACCGTAATGCATAGTACGGTCTTAGGAAAATATTTGTGATGTCCTAAATGAAATACTTTCTTATTGAAAAACCAGTAATTTAAATAGTAATATGATAGTGCCAGTATATAAATTATTAGTACAAGAAGTAAAGCATTGTGCGAAAAGGCTTCTCCAAATCTGCCATGTAATAAATCATGTATGGCCCGTTGACTTCCACAACCTGGACAATGTAAACCTGTGAGATAATGAAAAGGGCAGGATGGGAAAAAACCTGAGCTTGATTGTTCAGGATCAAAACTATAATAATACCTAGAAACAAAAAACACGGGTATGATCAATAGAAAATACCCGTATTTTAGTAGCTTATTTGAGGTTTTAATATCCACGACTCATTTCACTAAAAAATGCAGCGCCAAAAATTAAGAAGTAACCCAAAATAATTACTGCACCAGCGATGATCCCTACTAAAGCCCAAGTTTTAGCGTTTTTTGACGCCTGCTCGGCTCCTGCATAATCCCCTGCGTCATATTTGGTATTAACTTGTGTAGAATAGATAATGCTTACTATACCAGTGACTAAACAACATAAGATTGTTGAAATTATTGATAATGCTAAATAGTTGTTCGGTCTTGGTGGTTGATTGTTTTCCATAATATAAAGATTAAGTTAAAAATAATTCGATTTAGTAGTATAGCAAAGTACCATAGTGGTTAGTATAGTTATGCCAATTTGATTAATTGTCCATTTATTACTATACTGATATTTAACAAATAAATTGAATGCTAAAAATAATAGACGATATATCGCGGGATACATAAAAAATGCTTCGGAGAATACACTTTTAATTGGCAAGGCTATGGATCGCTGCATACCACAACCCGGGCAATCGATTCCAAATAATTTTTTGTTTAAGCACGGTAACTTGTACTGTTCCAAAAGGCATTTTTTTAATTGATACCTTGCAATATACATTTCTTTTCTATGGACTTAAAATAAATTTTGAAAATTAAATTGATATTTTTGCGTCATGAACAGAAATCAGTTGGTTAAAATACTTCGGATACTATTTATTGTAACAGGTGCGGGTTTGTTAGTTTATGAATTAGCGAAACCTTCTAAAAATTACTATTTTCAGGCTATAGGACTTAGTTTATTAATGATAGGGTTGTTTTTGGTAAATATTTCAATACCTCATAAAAATCAAGATGATAACCAATCAAATAGTGAAGAGTAATGGAGTGGAAGATAGGCGATAATGTAGCTGTACTTGATGAACCGATAGCGGGTAAGATACTTGCTATCGATAAGGATACTATTACCATTGAATCTGAAGATGGTTTTGCGTTGAAATTTATGCCGCAAGAATTGGTTAAAGTCGATCAAAACATTGATTTACCTACATACGACGAAGTACACGAGATGCTGCAGCAAAAAGAAGTTTTTAAGAAGAAACCTAAGAAAGCTGTAGTCACACCCAAGAAAAAGGAAATACCTGCAATGGAGGTTGATTTGCACATACATAAATTGGTAAAATCAACAAAGGGTATGACCAACTATGATATGTTGACATTGCAGGTAGATACTGCTACACGACAATTAGATTTTGCGATTCATAAACGAATCCCCAGCGTGGTTTTTATCCACGGGGTAGGACAGGGTGTACTTAAAGAAGAGTTACGATATCTCTTTAGCCGATACGATAATGTCAGTGTTACTGACGCAGACTATAAAAAATATGGACTAGGAGCTATGGAAGTATATATCATCCAAAACCCTAAATGATCAATTATTAATCGTAAATTGATCTGTACCCAGTACTAAAAACTCTTTTCTAATGGCTCTTCCTGGGCCAATCAGGGTTATGTTATTTAGCGTAATTGTTCGATTGTAAGTGGTACTTGTGGCAGTGGTCTCAGCGATTTCATAGGTAATAATTACAGAACCGTTGGAACCTGTGAGCTCATCTACAAGAGTTACTTCACTCGGTGGAATATTAGCACAGAAATAATCTTCGCCAACCACAGGTTCTTCAAAAACGCGATAGGTAACAATATTACTTGTTCCGTTTAAAGCAATGGTTATCGGCGAGTCTAAATTAAAGGTAGTAAACTCAAACGTTGAGCTGGTAAAATTTACTGACAAAGAAGTATTGGTAGAGGTGTCAATTTTATAAAAAACAAATTCATTATCATTATTGCAACGCTCCAATGGAGCATCAAAGTTGATATCTTCTTCAAAAATATCGCCTTCGCTACATGCGTTTAAGGTGAATAAACAAATAATCAGATATACTAATTTCATGTCTTAATTGGTTATAGATTCAGTAACTTCTCGGCTACCCATGGTAAATGTAGTTTCAGTAAATAGCTCCGCATTTCTAGGAGCCACCAGCTCTACAAATCGTACTGAAGTTCTAAAGGTGGTGATAACAGTGTTCGGAATAAGGGTTATTTCAGGATGCGGATCTGGAAAGTAGGATATATCAGCTTCATCGTCCAAGTAATCTATAATGCCTTGTTGTCCAATATCAGGTCGATCGTCATTCCTTGGGGTTCCATTACCATCAACATCCTCCTCGATAGAAGGTATTCCATCCATGTCATCATCATCATCTAAATAGTCAGGAATACCATCTTCGTCCGTGTCTCTATAGGAATCGTCCCCGGGTATACTATTGGGTAATTCAGCACTGGTTAGCACATTATCATTATCATCATCCTGATCTTTATAATTAGGAATCGTGTCCCCATCGGTATCATCGTTCTCTAAATTATTATCATTATTGAGATCTTCTTCCTCTGCAGGTACCCCATCATTATCATCTTCATTTGAAATGATAACCTCCAATATCGCTTTACCTTCTGTAATGACTAGTTCATTGACTACTTCAATTTCTGCAGGTGGAATTGTACTGCAAAAATAATCTGCGGTGATGGCAGCACTATATTGGCGATAAATCAATGGGTTTTCTGGGCTGAGCTGTATTTCTATAGGACCTGAGCTAGTTGTAACATTTGCTTCATAATCTGTGCTGGTAAAATTAAAGGAGATACTCTCGTTTATATCACTATTGATTTTGAAAAATACATACTCATTTGGATTGGCACCCGTACATAACTGGAGTGTGGCATCATCAAATTCAAAATTGGTGATGATAATATCTCCATCATCACAGGAAGATACTATAAAGCCACCAATGAATGTTACCACAGTAATTTTTAATAAACGGAATAAGTTTTTCATATAAAAAGATATTACCAAGATCAATTTATCATAAAGACGACAAATTTAAGGTAATGTTTACTTTTTTTGAGTTTAAACATAGGCAAAAGTAAGTGAATTGAAAGATTATAGTACATAACGAGGAAAATAATTTTATTTAAAGTAGTTTTGTGCTTATAAAACTTGAAGATTTGATAAAAAATCAGCTTCATACGTATATCTTATTAATGATTTGTCAATAGTATCTCTTTTAAGTTCAATAGTATGCAAAAGGTGTATTTTGATAGTGCCGCAACAACAAAAATTCGGCCCGAAGTAGTAGAGAAAATGGTCGCAGTGCTTAATGATTATGGAAATCCATCATCCACTCACGGTTTTGGACGTTCTGCAAAAAACCATTTAGAACAAGCCCGCAAAAACATAGCAGGGTATCTCGGTGTTAAAGCATCAGAGATTATCTTTACTTCAGGGGGTACGGAGGCTGATAATCTAGCCATAAACAGTGCTGTACGGGATTTAGGTGTTACACATATCATTACTTCCAAAATAGAACATCATGCTGTATTGCACACAGTACAAGAGATTGAAAAATATCATGATATTAAGGTTAGTTATGTGACTATTAAACCTTGTGGTTCTGTTGACTACGATCATTTAAAAAACTTGTTAAGTGATGCTGAAGAAAAGGTTTTAGTCAGCCTAATGCACGTTAATAATGAGGTGGGAACTATACTCGATATCGAAAGAGTCGGAAACCTATGCAAGGAGTATAACGCCTTGTTTCATAGTGATATGGTGCAATCCATAGGTCATCTTGATGTCAATTTAGGAGAATTAAACGTAGATTTCACTGCGAGCAGTGCACATAAGTTTCATGGACCCAAAGGTGTTGGTTTTGCTTATATACGGAAAAACTCAGGATTACGTCCGTTGATTTTTGGGGGAGAGCAGGAGCGTGGTTATCGCGGAGGTACCGAAGGAGTGCATAACATTGTAGGGATGGATGAAGCCCTGCGTTTAGCTTTGGAAAACCTACCGGAAGAAAGTAGTTATGTTGCCGAAATCAAAGCGTATTTTATAGACAAGTTATTGGAAGCCATACCGGGTGTAAAGTTTAATGCCGAATGTAACGATGTTAATCATTGTACCTATACCTTAATAAACGTTTGTTTACCCATACCACCAGAAAAGGCGCAGATTTTACTTTTTCAACTAGATATCAATGGAATTGCCTGTTCTAAGGGGAGTGCCTGTCAGAGTGGTAGCACTAAAGGATCTCATGTGCTAAATGAAATCTTAGATGAAGAGGACTTAGGTAAGCCTTCTATTCGTTTTTCCTTTTCAAAGTATAATACCAAGGATGATGTGGATTATACGATTAGTGTATTGCAAAAGTTTATGAATTCTTAAATTATTTACGTACCTATACGGAAATCTTCCCTCAAGTATTAAAATCGCATTCCCAATCGTATATTAAACACTCTAGGAGTTAGTATATTGGGTATGGCAAACTGCTGCTTGCTTGAGGCATCTCTAACGAAAGTGTTGGTAATCGAGTTGCGATTGTCAAATATATTGAAGATTTCAAAGCCAAGGTTTAACGATCTGAAATGACGTAAAAAGCTATCCGCTTTAGGTTGTTTTTCTGGACCTACTAAAATATAGGAAATGCCTAAATCAGCTCGGCGATAATCCCGTAAACGGGTTTGAAAATTATAAGGGTCTGCATAGCTAGGCGATCCCCCAGGTACACCGGTTTGATATACCAAATTTAGGTACATCTTAAGATTTGGTATCGTTGGTACATAATCCTGAAACAAGGCACCGATTTTAAGGCGTTGATCCGTGGGTCTCGAGATATAGCCCCTATTATCAATGTTTTCTTCAGTTTTAAGTACGCCTAGACTGACCCAACTCTCTGTGCCAGGTATAAACTCTCCATTAAGTCTTAGATCCAACCCTGTAGCATAGGCTTCTGCATTGTTGCGAGCTCTATAGCGTATGCGTACATTTTCTATGGTGTAAGGATTGACATCATTAAGTGTTTTGTAATAAAATTCTGAAGTAAGGGTGAAAGGTCGATCCCATAACTTAAAACTATAGTCGTGACCTAATACGAGATGAATAGATTCTTGGGCTTTTACTTCGGGTCTGACGACTCCTAGAGAATCCCTGAGTTCCCGATAAAATGGCGGCTGATGATAATATCCACCAGATACCCTAAAAATCATATCTCGTTTCCAGTCGGGTTTAATAGCTAGTTGAGCTCGTGGACTGACTACTGTTTGTGTCGTGGATTGTAATCCCGCTCCACTGACCGTCCAGGTTTGACTGCGTACTCCGGCATTGATCCATACATCGGTATTATTGATGGCTGTACGCAGACTATATTGACCAAAAGTTGATATTCTGTCTATTTGAACATCATTGGTAGCTCTAACATTCGCAAAAGGAACAATGGGACTGGTATAGGGATTGTATGGTTGGTCGTTTACAAAATCTTCAATAGGTGGTCGAATAGAGAACCCTGCGGAATCTATAATTTCATACTCTTGCACACGATCTCTTATATCTTCTGAAGTATATTTGATTCCCCATTCTATTTGATGTTCGTCTCTACTAAAAGATCCTCGGTGTTGTAGGTTAAAAATTAATGCATCCAGATCGTTACGGGCATGTGTTAATTGAGATCCTGCGGTTCCTGTAAGCACTACATCGCCGACTTCATCACTTCCAATATCAGTATTGACAACACCTAATCGATAGAGTGCGAAAATATCATAATATTCTTGCTCTTGGGTATGATATCCGCTAGCTATGAATTTTAGCAATAGATTTTCATTGGGTTTATACGTTCCTTTAAAAGCGCCAAAATAGGTTTCATATTTATCCTTTTCTTGTCCTTCATAAAACACTACAAGTGCCAGTGGGTTTTGCAAGGTTCCAAAGTTGGTTTGTTGTGTAAGCGGTTGATAGTCATACTTGTTTATCGAAATATTTCCCAAAAACCCTAATTCAAAAGTATTGCTAAGGTTGTAGGAAATATAGGTTTGAATATCAGCAAACCGAGGCCTGAAGTTCGTTTCAGTATCCTTGGCATTAACCAATAAGCTATTGTCTCTATAACGCGCACCGAGGATTGCAGCGAGTTTTTTGTCTTTCGTAATACCTTCAGCTGAAACTCTTGCTCCTAATAAACTAAGGTCTGCGGATGCACCAATCCGTGTGGGTCTTCTGTAGGTAATATCCAAAACAGAAGAAAGTTTATCCCCGTATTTCGCTTGAAACCCGCCTGCAGAGAAATCTACATTCGAAACCAGATCTGTGTTTACAAAACTTAATCCTTCTTGTTGTCCGCTACGAATTAGAAATGGACGGTATACTTCAATTTCATTGACATAGACTAAGTTTTCGTCATAATTTCCGCCGCGAACAGCGTATTGTGTACTTAATTCGTTATTAGAACTTACACCTGGTAAGCTTTTTAGTAGTCCTTCTACACCAGGATTGGCAGAGGGGGTATTGCGTATGGTTTCTGGGTCTAGAGTGGTTATTCCTTCCACAACTTTTTGCTCACGTCCACTGATAACAACTTCAGCTATTTGTTCTACGTCAGTCTTTAAGACGGGGTTGAGTTCGTAGACCTGATTAACTTTTAGATTTAAGGTTACTGTAATATTTTTAAAGCCAACGTATGAAATATTGACTTTAACGGTTTGATTAGCGGGTATACGTAGTTCATATACGCCATTTTTATTGGATTGAGTTCCTCCTCCTGCATAGGTTATTGAAGCGCCAGGGAGCGGAATCTTGTTTTCGTCCAAAATCACCCCGTTTAGGGTTGCCTGTTGCGCACACAAGCCAAAATTGATGAAGAGTAAAAGGTAAAGGAGGTAAGCCTGAGTTTTCAATACGATGGATTTTAAGGTTTTCTATAAAAGGTTAGGTTTAATTCAGTGCTGTTGCCAACCTTGTCCATTACTTTTAGTTTTAAGTTGTGTTCGGATTCTGCGATAATGGCATCGCTAAAATCATAAATCAACATACCGGTTTTATAATCATATTCCATCAGTATAAATTTCCCATTGATCGTGGCTCTATAATTGTCAACACCTGTTTCTTCATCATTTATTTTGATTTTTAAAAAAGCTTCATTGGATATCCATCTGCCTTCAGCAACATTTATAGGAACAATGGTAGGCTTGTTTTTATCGCTAAAGATAGCATAAGAACCAAAATTACGTGTTCTTGTAGATAACTTATTTCCTTTCTTTTCAGCTGAGGAAAAATAGGGTTCATTATTGTAGTTTAACCGACCAAGATAGAGTTGTTGTTGGTCTTCAGGTTTGTAACTACTGATATCCGCTACTAACGTCATATTTTTATGAAGTGGGGTAGTTTCTTCGTGTACTTTAATTGTATCCCCGTTTGTTTCTATAGATAGATACTCGTCTTCATATAATGCGCCCTTTGGAATATATAAATTAAAATTACCAGAGCTATACACAAAACTATCGTCGTGTTTTGCTAAATAAGGAGTTTTCTTAACTTCACTTTTCTCTATGCTTTCCATACGTTTTCCTGCTACAGGAATCTCTAAAGTGGTATTATTACCATTAGCATCTTTAAGAGAAACCGTAATACTGTATGACAAACTGTCATTAATTGTTATAAAACCATTGTTAACAGTATTTTTAAATACGGATAAGGGATTGTTTTCCTCTCGGAATAACTTTTCAATCCTATTTCTATTTTTTTTGTAATACCCGTAATCGATAAGCCTGTTTAAATAACGCGTTTCCGAAAAAGAAAATCTATCCATTTCAATTACCGATATAGGACTGCCATTCACTTTAGTAGTAAAGGAGTAAACTCCATTTTTGTTATTCGCCAGGTTTTGTTTATCAATTGCCGAGACTCCTATACCTATGGTTCCAAAGGCATTAATCTTCTCTGCTTTAAGACTTCCATCGTTTTGTGTAATAATCCTTAATTGCGCAGGGTTTTGCGATCCATTAACGTGACTTTCTTTTCCAAAACTATATACCCAAATATCATTTAAGATTGGTTTTTTGGTGTCTTTTATAGTAATACCGTGGTTTAGTGGGTTTAAAGGCCGTGAATTACTGTCCCTTACCTCAAAATGGAGATGCGGGCCTCCGCTTCCGCCTGTGTTACCACTATACGCTATTAACTCTTTTTGATCCACTGTTAATTCACCGCTTCTAGGATAAAGTTGTATTTCATAAGATTCTTTGGCGTATTGTCGCTTTTTAACATAGGCTTCTATTTTTGGAGCGAATTTTTTAAGGTGTGCATACACTGTAGTGTAGCCATTAGGATGCGCGATATAGAGGGCTTTTCCATAGCCAAAGTGAGAAACTTTTATTCTTACCACGGTTCCTTGAGAAGCGGCGTATACGGGTAACCCTTCTTCACCATTAGTTTTGATATCTAATCCAGAGTGAAAATGATTGGAGCGCAATTCACCGAAAGTGCCTGAAATAGCAAGAGGTATATCAATAGGTGGTAAAATTGGTGTATTCCCTTGTAACTCTTGACCATTAGTCAATAGCGAACAGCATAAAAATAGTATGCAATAAACCTTTTGCATGGAGTAGTGATGAATTTAATGAGCTTCAATGATATGAAAAGCTTAGTAAAGTATAAAACTAATCTTCTCTTTTGAAGTAATTTATTTGCTAATATAAAGGTTTCTTAAAATTAGTTTAAAAACTATTGGGTTTTTTGATATGGTATATTAACTTTGTGTAACTAAGCATTGCTATAGATTATAATGAGTGACTTAATTGAAATCGTTGATTCTCTAGAAAATAGAATTAGTAAGTTGCTTCATCAGTTTAATAAATTGAAACAACAAAATACTGTTTTAGAAGAAAAGATCAAGGAATTAGAGGATACCTCTAAATTACAGATAGATCAAATAAGACAGTGGGAAGAGAAATTTAGCGCACTCAAAAATGCTAATGCAATGTTAGGCAGTGACGAATATAAGAGAGAAACAAAGCTCAAAATAAACGCTTTAATAAGAGAGATTGATACGTGTATCACACAGTTGTCAGAGTAATATATTTTTATGGCAGATAAGCTTAAGATTAAATTGTCTATTGCGGATAGAGTGTATCCCTTAACGATACATCCAAATCAAGAAGAAGGATTAAGAAAAGCCGCCAAAAAAATAGAGGCAATGATTAAGCAGTTTGAGCAGAGTTATGCAGTGAGAGATAAGCAAGATGTATTGGCTATGTGCGCATTACAGTTTGCCGCACAAGTCGAACAAAAAACTATAGATAAAAATGATGATATGATTAATGCTTCAACACGTTTACAAGCATTAGAAGCGTTATTAAAAGATCATATGTCATAAAGTTCATTAAAATACGTAAGGTTACTGCCTGCACTAGTTGTTATTTTTTGATAAACTCAACAAGAATTACTTTAAAAAGGGTGAGTTTAAGTTGTAAAAGCGCGCCGTCTTAGAACGGATTCTTGACCAGCTTGTTAGCCCTAAACCTGTTTATACAGAGTTTATACAAAACCCAATACTAGTGCAGGCTTTTTTTATATATAAACAAAAATTATGAATGATATATTGTTTCTAGTAATTGCCCTGGTAGGAGGGATCATCTTAGGTTTTATTATTGCAAAAGTAATAGAAAAGAATAAAGCCTCGGAGTTAATTAAAAATGCTAAAAAAGAAGTAGAAGGCATTATTAAAGAAGCCAAAAGCGAAGGAGAGTCAATTAAAAAGGACAAAATTCTACAAGCCAAAGAGAAGTTTATAGAATTAAAATCAGAACACGAAAAGGTAATACTCTCCAGAGATAAAAAAATTGCAGAGGCAGAAAAAAGAACACGTGATAAAGAATCTCAGGTTTCTAATGAATTAGCAAAGTCTAAAAAATTAAACGTTGAGTTAGAAAATAAGCTTAAAGAAGTAGACCATAAGCAGGAGTTTTTAGAAAAGAAACAGACTGAGCTTAAAAAACTACACAAAAGACAAGTACAACAACTAGAAGTAATTTCTGGATTGTCCGCGGATGAGGCTAAAGAGCAATTGATGGAGTCGCTTAAAGAACAAGCCAAGTCAGATTCTATGAGTTTAATACAAGAAACAATAGAAGAAGCTAAACTTACGGCTAAGCAAGAAGCAAAAAAGGTCTTGATTAATACTATTCAGCGTATTGGAACCGAAGAAGCCATAGAAAACTGTGTCTCTGTTTTTAATATTGAAAGTGATGATGTTAAAGGTAGAATCATTGGTAGAGAAGGCAGGAACATTAGAGCTATTGAATCGGCAACTGGTGTAGAAATTATTGTTGATGATACCCCAGAGGCTATTATTTTATCGTGTTTTGACTCTGTGCGCCGAGAGGTTGCCAGACTTTCATTACATAAATTAGTGACGGATGGAAGAATTCACCCAGCACGAATTGAAGAGGTAGTTAAAAAGACACGTAAGCAGATTGATGAGGAAATTATTGAAGTAGGTAAGCGTACAGTAATTGATCTTGGTATCCACGGATTACACCCTGAACTTATAAAGACTATTGGAAGGATGAAATATCGTTCCTCTTACGGTCAGAATTTATTACAGCACTCCAGAGAGGTTGCTAAACTTTGCGGAGTTATGGCAGCTGAATTAGGGTTAAATGCTAAGCTAGCTAAGCGAGCAGGTTTATTGCATGATATTGGTAAAGTACCAGATACCGAAACAGAAGTGCCACACGCTATACTGGGAATGCAATGGGCAGAAAAATATGGTGAAAAACCTGAGGTTTGTAATGCGATTGGAGCACACCACGATGAGGTAGAGATGACGTCTTTAATTTCACCTATTATTCAGGTTTGTGATGCGATTAGTGGAGCTAGACCAGGGGCAAGACGTCAGGTATTGGATTCCTATATACAACGATTAAAGGATTTAGAAGAAATTGCATTCGGATTTCCGGGAGTTAAAAAGGCTTATGCGATACAGGCTGGTAGAGAATTGCGTGTGATTGTAGAAAGTGAAAAAGTTAATGATGAGCGCGCAGCTGGACTTTCGTTTGAGATATCACAAAAGATTCAAACGGATATGACATATCCAGGACAGGTAAAAATAACGGTAATTCGAGAAACAAGAGCAGTGAATATCGCAAAGTAGAGTTAAAGCGGGAAAAAACCGTTTAAGCGAGTGTTTGCATACTTTGTGTATGGAAAGTCTAAGTCAGAGATATCCTTATTTCTGGCTTATTTTTTTGCTAAAACTTTTGATAATCTCATCCTTCCAAGAAAGAGCCTCTTCGAGTTCTTCAAAATCTTGAAAATCCTTATCAAAGAATACTTTTTCGACTTTAGTTTGTTGCTTTTGTATTGGATTTTTAGAAACCACCGCAAATCCAGCTAGGTTAGGTATTTTTGATGTTTCCCGATAAACAGAGGGGTTTACAGCGTAAGAATTTATTCTGTGAGTGATATATACAAAAGGAGTGTTGTTTCTAAAGTGAAATTCTGCAATTTCTGTTAGGATAGCATTATGTTCTGGCGACACCGTAACTCCTTCGTTCATAACAGTAATCATACAATCTTTATAGATTTCAGTTGTACAAAAAGGTAAATTGTATTTTTTTATAGGTTTTAAGCTCATTTTTGATGTAATCAAAAGGGGTTAATTATGTTCAAAAATAATTAGGTGTTGTTTTTTTTCTTTGCGACAAGTTTGTTTTTCCAAGCAATTGCTTTATCTAATGTATCGAAATAAGCTAGCTTTCCTTTATAAAAAGTCTGTTCTAATTTCACTTGCCGTTTTTGAGTGCTTTGCTGAGAAACTACCGCTACACCTAATAAACTTTCTATTCTAGCAGTTTCCATATACACTGTAGGGTCTACAGAGTACGAATTCACTCTATTTGCAATATAAACAAAGGGTTTGTTGTTAAAAAATTCTTTTGCAAATTCAAATAAAATGGTATTATCCTCTAAAGTAATATGATACCCTTCCTCTATGGTGTTTAAAATATAATCCTCATGTACTTCAACTTGGGTAAAACCTAGATCAAAAAATTCAGCCATATTACATCTTACTTACTAATTGATCGTGCAACAAATGCACAGCAATATTTCTTAGCGCAATTATTTTAAAACAATGTAAACACTAATACCAATTTATAGGTTTATTGAAGACTTTCTAATATACGACATTATTCACAAAAAAGGAATAAAAAAAGCCCCGAAAACCAATTCGGGGCTAAGTTATTTAATTTATAAATGTTAAGATTCAGCGGATTTTTCAGCTTTCTTAATCTCAATGGTTAATTCGTTATCCTCTTTGTTTAGATCCATAAAAATACTGTCTCCCTCATTAAGCTTAGTATTAATAATTTCCTCAGCCAAAGCATCCTCTATATATTTCTGAATCGCTCTTTTTAAAGGTCTTGCTCCGTACTGCGCATCAAATCCTTTATCAGTGATATAATCTTTAGCTTCTTTACTTAGCTTAAGTTCATATCCAAGGTCTTTGATTCTATCATATAATTTATCCAGTTCGATATCAATGATTTGGTGCATATGCTCTCTATCCAACGGATTGAATACGATTACATCATCGACGCGATTTAAGAATTCAGGGGCGAATGCTTTCTTCAATGCGTTTTCAATAACCCCTTTTGCATAATCTTCAGCCTGAGCTTTTTTAGAAGAGGTACCGAAACCAACACCTTGTCCAAAGTCTTTTAATTTACGGGCTCCAATATTTGAAGTCATGATAATCACCGTATTTCGGAAATCTATTTTTCTTCCCAAACTGTCGGTGATGTACCCATCATCTAACACTTGAAGCATCATATTGAATACATCTGGATGTGCTTTTTCGATTTCATCTAAAAGTACTACAGAGTACGGCTTACGTCGAACTTTTTCGGTTAATTGACCGCCTTCTTCGTAACCCACATAACCTGGGGGTGCACCTATTAAGCGTGACACGGCGAATTTTTCCATATATTCACTCATGTCAATTCTTATCAATGTATCTTCACTATCAAATAATTCCTTGGCTAAAACTTTAGCTAGTTGTGTTTTACCAACCCCTGTTTGACCCAAGAATATAAACGAACCAATAGGTTTATTTGGATCTTTGAGACCAGCTCTATTACGTTGAATCGCTTTAACAACTTTAGCTACCGCTTCATCTTGACCAATCACTTTACCTTTAATAAGGCTAGGTAATTCCGCAAGTTTATTGCTCTCAGTTTGTGCAATTCTATTAACGGGGATACCAGTCATCATGGATACTACATCAGCTACATTTTCTTCATCAACGGTTTCTTTATGTAACTTCGATTCTTTTTCCCATTGCTCCTGAGCTACATTGAGTTCTTTTTCGAGATTCTTTTCGTCATCTCTAAGTTTTGCTGCTTCTTCGTATTTCTGTTTTTTAACAACACTATTTTTGAGTTCTCTTACTTCTTCCAGTTTCTTTTCGAGATCAAGAATTTTTTTAGGAACATCAATATTAGTGATATGTACTCTCGATCCAGCTTCATCTAAAGCGTCTATAGCTTTGTCTGGTAAGAAACGATCCGTCATATAGCGGTTCGTCAGCTTTACACAGGCTTTTATTGCTTCATCGGTATAAGATACGTTGTGATGATCTTCATACTTTTCTTTGATGTTGTTAAGAATTTCAATAGTTTCTTCAATGTTAGTAGGTTCTACCATCACTTTTTGAAAACGTCGTTCTAAAGCACCATCTTTTTCTATATACTGTCGGTATTCATCAAGTGTTGTTGCACCGATACATTGAATTTCCCCTCTGGCTAAAGCTGGTTTAAACATATTGGAAGCATCAAGACTTCCGGTTGCTCCACCGGCTCCGACAATGGTATGAATCTCATCGATAAAAAGAATAATATCTTCATTCTTTTCTAATTCGTTCATTACTGCCTTCATTCGCTCTTCAAACTGTCCTCTGTATTTAGTACCAGCCACTAAGCTTGCTAAATCTAAAGTAACAACTCTTTTATCAAAAAGTATTCGAGACACTTTCCGTTTAACGATTCTCAGGGCTAACCCTTCTGCAATAGCGGATTTACCTACTCCTGGCTCACCGATAAGTAATGGGTTGTTCTTCTTTCTTCGACTTAGTATTTGAGATACTCGTTCAATTTCTTTGGCTCTTCCTACTACGGGATCTAATTTACCTTCTTCTGCCATAGCAGTTAAATCTCTACCAAAATTATCTAATACTGGTGTTTTAGATTTTTTGTTAGATTTTGCAGCACCTCCTGAGGAGCTGAAAGGATTCTCTTTAGACGAATCAGAACTCATATCATCATCATCAGAAAAAGATTCAGCTTTTGGGGTGTCTAGATATTCTTCTTCGTTGGCTATCATATATTTAAACTGGTCTTTTACGTTATCATAATCCACTTTTAAACGATTTAAAAGTTTCGTGGTGGGGTCATTCTCATTTCTTAATATGCACAACAATAAATGTGCTGTATTAATAGAAGAACTTTGAAAAAGCTTTGCTTCTAAAAAAGTGGTCTTCAGTGCTCGCTCTGCTTGTCTGGTAAGATGCAGATTCTTTTTTTCATTTGGAGAAGTAGTTAAGTTCGAATTTGCGGGACTTAATATTTCTACTTTTCTCCTTAAATTATTTAAATCAATATCTAATGCGTCAAGGATGTTAATGGCCTTACCGCTTCCGTCTCTCAATAATCCAAGCATCAGATGCTCAGTCCCAATAAAGTCGTGGCCCAATCGAAGGGCTTCCTCTTTACTGTAGGCGATTACATCTTTTACTCTTGGCGAAAAATTATCATCCATATATATTCTTTTTCTTTTTCTTTCTATCTAAAATACTAAATTTTTAAGAGTAGTAAGGCAAAAACCGTACCTTTTAACCATCTTTAAACATATGTATAGCATATTCTGCTGTATTGGCAGTTTACTTTATCCTTTCCCCTGGCAGTAAGCTTTTAAAAAGTATAGATTGTGAATTTGTAGTAAATAGACAAAAAAAAGATTAATAATCAAAATTCTGTAAAAATGACTTATTAACGGTGCTAAAACGAGATTTTGTTAATAAATTCCGTATATTACAGATTAAAAAAATTGTTAAGGACCTCCTAAAATGCTTATTTTAGCGCGTTCAATAAATCGGTTTTTTAAAAAATTAAATTGTTTATGGCTGAAGGAGAGAAGCTAATACCAATAAACATAGAAGATGAAATGAAATCTGCCTACATCGATTATTCGATGTCGGTGATTGTATCTCGTGCGCTTCCTGATGTTAGGGACGGTCTTAAACCCGTGCATAGAAGAGTTTTATTCGGAATGCATGAACTTGGTGTTAGAGCGAATAGTGCTCATAAAAAGTCTGCTAGAATAGTAGGAGAAGTCCTAGGTAAGTATCACCCTCACGGAGATACCTCTGTTTATGATACAATGGTTAGGATGGCTCAAGAATGGAGTCTACGCTATATGTTAGTAGATGGTCAAGGAAACTTTGGCTCTATTGATGGTGATAGTCCTGCAGCGATGCGTTATACGGAAGCACGTATGCGTAAGATCTCTGAGGATATGATGGCGGATATTGATAAAGATACCGTTGATCATACGCTTAATTTTGATGATACACTTCAAGAACCTACTGTATTGCCAACTAGGGTTCCAGGACTATTAGTTAATGGAGCTTCGGGTATTGCTGTAGGTATGGCGACCAATATGCCGCCTCATAACTTGTCAGAAGTTATTGATGGAACGGTTGCCTATATTGATAATCACGATATTGAAATTGATGAGTTGATAGAACATATCAAAGCTCCTGATTTTCCTACTGGTGGAATCATTTATGGCTACGATGGAGTTCGAGAGGCATTCAAAACAGGAAGAGGTAGAATAGTAATGCGTGCAAAAGCCACTTTTGAAGAAGTGAATGGTCGCGAATGTATTATTGTTACTGAAATTCCTTATCAGGTAAATAAAGCAGAAATGATTAAGAAAACTGCTGACCTGGTAAATGATAAAAAAATTGAAGGAATTTCTACCATCAGAGATGAATCGGATAGAAACGGTATGCGTGTAGTATACGTACTTAAAAAAGATGCAATTCCTAATATTGTTCTTAATTTATTGTATAAATATACCGCCTTACAATCTTCTTTTAGTGTCAATAATATAGCACTGGTTAAAGGAAGACCACAATTACTTAATCTAAAAGAAATGATCCACCATTTTGTGGAGCATAGACATGAGGTAGTTGTGCGAAGAACTAAGTATGAGTTAAAAAAGGCAGAAGAAAGAGCTCATATTTTAGAAGGATTGATTATTGCCTCTGACAATATAGACGAGGTTATTGCGCTGATCCGTGCTTCTGCAAATGCAGAAGAGGCTCGCGAAAAGTTAATGGAGCGTTTTAAGCTTACCGAAATTCAAGCTAAGGCTATTGTAGAAATGCGTCTACGACAGCTAACCGGTCTGGAGCAGGATAAGCTAAGAGCAGAGTATGAGGATTTGATGAAGACCATTGAAGATCTTAAGGATATTTTGGCTAAGAAAGAGCGCCGAATGGAAATTATAAAAGAAGAGTTGCTTGAGATCAAAGATAAGTATGGTGATGAACGTCGCTCAACTATTGAATATGCAGGAGGTGACTTAAGTATTGAGGATATGATCCCAGATGAAAAGGTAGTGATTACTATTTCTCATGCAGGTTATGTCAAAAGAACACCACTTAATGAATATAAAAAGCAAAATAGGGGTGGGGTAGGTCAAAAGGCAAGTACCACAAGGAATGAAGATTTCTTAGAGCACTTGTTTGTTGGTACTAATCACCAATATATGATTTTCTTTACCCAAAAGGGAAGATGTTTCTGGATGCGCGTTTATGAAATACCTGAGGGAAGTAAAGCTTCTAAAGGACGTGCTATTCAAAACCTGATCAATATTGAAAATGACGATAAGGTAAAGGCATTTATTTGTACTCAGGATCTAAAAGATGAGGAGTATATCAATTCTCACTATGTCATTATGGCAACTAAAAAGGGTCAGGTTAAAAAGACTTCTTTAGAACAGTATTCAAGGCCAAGAACTAATGGTATTAATGCTATTACTATTAAGGATGGTGATGAACTGCTTGAAGCTAAGTTAACTGATGGAAAAAGTCAGGTGATGTTAGCTGTGAAATCAGGTAAAGCTATACGATTTGAGGAAGAGAAAACAAGGCCTATGGGTAGAAATGCATCGGGTGTTAGAGGTATTCGATTAGCTGATGATAATGATGAGGTAATTGGTATGGTTTCAGTAAATGATTTTGAAAGTAATATCTTAGTGGTCTCTGAAAACGGATATGGAAAGCGCTCTAGCCTAGAGGATTATAGAATCACTAATCGTGGAGGAAAGGGAGTTAAAACTATTTCCGTTACCAATAAAACAGGTGGTTTGGTAGCTATTAAAAATGTTACTGATGCAGATGATCTCATGATTATTAATAAATCTGGAATTGCAATTCGTATGGCAGTGGAAGATTTAAGAGTAATGGGTCGTGCCACACAAGGAGTAAGGCTTATTAATCTAAAAGGTAAAGATGCTATTGCGGCGGTCGCTAAGGTGATGCAGGACGAGGACGAAATAAGCGATGAAGATGAATTAACAAATGAGGCCAATTCTTCAGGTGAAGGGGAGGCTGGCACAATAATTGATAATGAAAGCGAAGATTAAACTAAATTCTATAAACATTCAAATAATGAAGACTAAATTTATCGTAGTACTTTTTCTTGCAATCGGTGCTACAGGATTTTCTCAAAAAAGGGCACTTAGATCTGCCTCTAAAGCGCTAAGATCGGGGGAGCTTGATACAGCTATTGAAGCGCTTAATGCTGCTGAAGCTCAGCTAGCACAAGCAGATGAAAAAGAAAAATCAGAATATTATTTTTTGAAAGGTCAGGCATATGCTGCTTCTGCAGGTACTTCTGTGGAGAAGTTAGAAAAAGCTGCTGAAGCATTTTTAAAAGTTGCTGAGGTAGAGGAGAAATTTGATATTTCTAAAAATAGCAAAGATGCGCAAGCACAGTTGCTTAAGCTTCGTCAGTCCTTGATAGAACAGGCAATTGCTGATCAAAATGCTTCTAATTACAAAGCAGCTTCTGACAAATTGTATCTGGGTTACAAAACCAACAAAAAAGATACGGTTTATCTATACTACGCAGCAGGTAATGCAGTTAATGGCAGAGAATATGACACTGCGTTAGATTATTATAATACGCTGTTAGATTTAGGTTATAATGGATCTACAGAGCAATATGTTGCAACTAACAAAGAAACAGGAGAAGTTGATGTGTTTGATAGCAAACAAGCTAGAGATTTAACAGTAAAAGCTGGTACACACATTAAACCTGAAATGAGAGTTACTGCTTCTAAAACAGGAGAGATAGCTAAGAATGTAGCGCTAATTTACATCAATCAAGGAAAAGATGAGTTAGCCATGAAAGCTATGGAGAAAGCTAAAGAAGAGAACCCTGAGGATTCTTCTTTGATGCAAGCAGAAGCGGATATGTATTATAAGCTTGGTAATATAGCTAAGTACAAGGAGATTATGGAGCAAATTGTTGCCAATGATCCTGAAAATGCTGATTTATTATATAATTTAGGTGTTAGTTCTTCCAAGTTAGGTGATAATGAGCAGGCTATTGCATATTATGAAAAAGCATTAGAGATCAGACCTGATTATACATCGGCTCAAGTGAATATAGCCTCATTAATTCTTAGTGAAGAAGCAGCACTTGTAGAAGAAATGAATAGCTTAGGTACATCAAGTGCAGACTATAAGAGATATGATGAGCTTAATGAAAAAAGACAAGGGATTTATAAGAGAGCAATTCCTTATCTAGAAGGTGCGCTTAATAATAAACCTGATAATGTTGAAGTAGTTCGTACACTGATGAATATTTTTTATCAGTTAGATGACCCTAGAGCTGAAGCAATGAAGAATAAGCTTAAATCCTTAGAAGGGGGAAACTAATAGACAAAAACTAGGTTTTATGGCGGAAAAAATGTTTTTCCGACTTTTTTCTGACTATTAAATATGATTTAATAAAAGCCCTGCTAAATGAATTTAGCAGGGCTTTTTCTATAAGGAATAATAGGTAAATCCCTATACGGATATCTTTCTTTCCAACAGTTGGATATTGCTTTGTAATCTTTCCTTTACAATATTCATCATTCGCTTATTGAGCGCAGATGAATTTTGAATATAGATTAAATACTCCTCTACGGTAAATTGACCTATGATCATACCTTTTAAACTGTTTCTAAACTTCATATCCTTTTGAATGGCATTTTCAATATAGGATAATTTTTTTTCTACAGTGAGATCATAAAATGTGTTTTTTCTTTTCGCTATATAATTTCTAAATACTTCGATAAGTAAGTCGTTTTGAAGTTTCACTATAGGTCGAATGGTTTCGTTCTGAAACTTTTCGTCGGCAGTCATGTTATCGTGTACTTTAGCACTTAAGATTTCTGGTCGTAAGGCCAGTAAGTTTGTTTCCCTGTTTTCCATAATAAAAGAACGTTTACTAAAAATACGTAATAGATGAACGTATGTTTTGTTATTGATCACTTTCTTGTCAACTAGTTATGAACAAGTACGATCATCTTCGTTATGTCTAAAAATACAAAAGCCTCCTAAATCAGGAGGCTTCACAAGTATTAAGTAATTGATAAACTTTATTTTAAAAAGGCTGCCTTATCCTTGTAAGTAACTGCAGGCTTCTCATTTTTTGCTAAATACTTCTCTAGTTTGTCCACTTCTTTTTCTTGTATAGTTTTGAACGTGACTAAAGCCTTATCAAGCTGCGCTTCTAATATAGCTTTGTTCTCTAATTGTCCGGCAGATGGGGTTTCAAATTGATTAGCAACCTCCGCATACAGTTCAGATAACTTTTCTCTTAATTCAGGCTCAGCTTCATTTACATAGTTGTCTCCAGTAGTGACAACTAATGTCTTTTTAAGGTCATTGAGTTTTGAAACTACAGCACTGGTAATTTTTTCAGCTTTAGGATCATTTTTTTTAAGCTCTTCAGCAGTTTTGATGATTTCATCTATACGATACACTAAATATGCTAACTCTTCCATGTCATCAAAAAGTGCTTTAGCAATTTTCTGTTGCTGAGCTCGCTCGGATTCAGTAACGATGGAATTAGGATCGTTTTTGATTTCAATTGTAGTTTCATACCTGTTTTTTCCTTTGGAAAGTACAGCTTTATAGCTGCCTGCAGGAGCTCTTGGAGCTGTAAACCCTCCAAAAGTCAGTGTTTTACCTGCTGCTACCTTCGGTCCTTTAGTTCTAAAATTCCAGTCTACAATATTAATACCTTTAGATTTACCGGGTGTTAAGGATACAATTTCATTACCTGCCATATCTTCTATGGATAAGGTCATTTTACCGAAGGTGTGTCTCTTTTTAAGGTAGTAAATAATTTGAGCAGATGAACTAGGATTAGCTCCCACAAATTGAAGTTCAGTGCTTCCTCCGCCAAAACCACCTTCCTCGGTTACTACATAAGGTTTAGTGTCAAAAAAATGCACATCCTTATTTAACGTGGCCTGATTTATTTGCCTCAAAGGAGAGATATCATCAATAATAATGACGCCTCTACCGTGGGTACCTAGTACAAGATCATTGGTTTTCTTCTGCAAATCGATAAAATGTACTGCTGTTGCTGGCATGTTGTTGGTAAATCTAGACCAATTTTTACCACCATCAATAGTAATAAATAGTCCAAACTCAGTACCTAGATATAGGATATCTTCATTTTCATAATCCTCTTGAATATTTCTGGCAAAACCGATAATATCATCAGTAACTAATGATTTCCAGCTTTGACCATAATCGGTTGTTTTATAAACATAGGGATTCATGTCATTATTATTATGACCATCAAAAACCGCATATGCGGTTCCTTCATTATGCACACTAGCTTCTATGTGATAAACCCAGGTGTTTTTTGGTAGGTTCGGAACGTTTTCTACAACATTCGTCCAGTTCTTACCACCATCGGTAGTTATTTGTACATTACCGTCATCAGTACCTACCCATATTGTTTTTTCATCTAGTGGTGATTCTGCAATGGTAAAGATGGTTGTATGCGTTTCAGCCCCGGATTTATCCTTAGAAATACCACCAGACTCTTTATCCTGCTTTGCAGGATCATTGGTAGTTAAATCAGGAGAAATAATTTTCCAGTTATCACCTTGGTCTTCACTGACGTGCAGAAATTGACTACCTATATATAATCTGTCAGGTTGATGCTCACTTATAGCAATAGGGGCGTTCCAGTTAAATCTTAAATCTGCCTTTCCTTTGACCTTAAGTGGTTTCACATTCTTGGTTTGGTTCTTTGCGATATCATAGCGCCATAGGTTTTGCGCTCCTTGCATTTCAGAATAAATAATCTGCTTAGTAGGGTGCCTCAACACTCTAAAACCATCACCGACTCCAACTCTGGTCCAATCACGCGCTTCTATACCACCCGGAGAAGAGGAGGGGCCATACCAGGATCCATTATCTTGTAAACCTCCATATACATTGTATGGTTCTTCATTATCTACGCTAATATGGTAAAATTGAGATAATGGTAAATTGTCTACCATATCTAAGGTAGCACCACCATCCCAACTTCGATACACGCCTCCATCAGTGCCGACATACATGCGATCTGAATTGTTGATATCAAAAATAATGTCGTGAATATCGGAGTGCATAGCTCCAAGATTCTTGAAGGTTTTACCTCCATCTCTAGAAATTGAACCATTTAAGCCTCCTTTGACTAAAATATCTGGATTCTTAGGATCTACTACAATTCTTGAGAAATAAAATGGTCTTACTACCAGTCCAAAATCTCCATTAAGTAACTTCCAGCTTTTACCGTAATCTTCAGATTTGTATAATCCTTTATCTTTTTTGCTTTCGACAACGGCGTAAACAATTTTTGGGTCCGAAGGGGCGACAGCAACTGCAATTCTTCCTAGATTCCCTTCTGGAAATCCGTTGTGTATTTTATTCCAGGTTTTCCCTCCATCCGTAGTTTTATATAGTGCACTGTTAGGTCCTCCTGAATTGAAACCCCAAGCGGTTCTTCTAAATTCCCACATAGAAGCATAAAGTACATCTGGATTTTGAGGATCCATTACCAAATCACCAGCACCGGTAGTTTGATCGATATATAATATTTTTTCCCAATTCTTACCTCCATCAGTGGTTTTGTAAATACCGCGTTCTTCACTATCACCCCATAAAGCACCTAATACGCCAACATAAATTTCATTAGAGTTAGAGGGATTGATTGTAATACTACTGATACGCTCTGATTTGTCAAAGCCAACTTTCTTCCAATTGGCTCCGCCATCTTTAGTGACGTAAAGGCCATCTCCAACGGAAACGCTATTGCGAGTCCAGATTTCACCAGTTCCAACCCATATGGTGTTATCAGGATCATTAGGATCAACAGTAATCGCACCAATGGATTGGGCGTGTTCATCAAATATCGGTGCAAAAGTGGCTCCTCCATCGGTAGATTTCCAGACACCACCACCTGCAGCTCCAGCATATAAAATTCGACTGTTGGTAGGGTGATTTGCTAAGTCAATGATCCTTCCACTCATCAGCGCAGGCCCAATATGACGGGCTTCTAGGTTGCCAAAAAGCTCTTTGCCTTTAAGAACAACTTCTTGCGCTTTAATGCTAACTGTGGCGCATAACAATGCTCCGGCAATTATATATTTTTGTATCATAATTACTGAATTTGAGTAAAAAAAATCCCCAAGACGAGTGTTTGGGGATTTGAAGTATTATTAAATTATTTTCCTTCTGGAAATACGAAAAGTGATTCTTCAATCTCAGGGTTTAAAACAAACTCTTTAAATTCCATACTTTGAAATTGATTGCTTTGTGAAAACGGAAAGTAAAGACCATCTACCTCTTGATAATCACTAACGATCATTTTAACCGTTTGACCTTTCATTGGTCCGTCTTGTACCTCTTCTTCAATAACAATCGGAACAAAGTTTTCAGTGTCAAAATAATAATGAGAAATATTAGGGATTTCTTGCCCATCTTTGACAACAGGGTCTTTTACTACTTTTATTTTAAAAGCTTCTGTTCCATCAACGGTTTCTTTACCGACTAGTTCTACCGTAAATCCTTTGTCTTTATAGTTAAGAAAAGGTGACGGCCATTCTTTAGCCAAGTTTTTCATATTCTGATTCGCTTCGCTATCATTTTTTTCAGGCTCCATGGTCATTTGATTTCTAGTCCACGAGGTTTCACCATCGTATGCTGACCACGTCATTTTTTGACCTTGCAAATCAATTTTTGTAGCTTGTTTACCGTCTTTTAGCATTACTTGTTCAAAAGGAATTTCCATTCCTTGCATTTTCATGACGCCAACCATTTTTACACCTTCCAGGTTTTTCCATTTTTCAATACCGCCAGTATTTTCAAAATAATTGGTTAGGATTTCATCTACATCTTGCGCATTGGCAGGAGCAATAATAGCTAATACTAAAGCTACGATCAGTGTTTTTAGAGTATTCATTATTAAGTTAATTTGATGTTTCTATAAAGTTAGTCATTGGAATGCAAATTTTGTTACAGATTGAGTAAAATTTATTTTTCTACAAATAGAGTATTCCGCTTTTGAGGAATAACAAGTACTACTGTCGATTTTGAGAGCGTTGAATGCTATTTATAATAGTAAGGATTTGGTTTTAGTTGTTCATGGTGGCTGATTTTTAAAAGGTTGTAGGTGGTTAAAATAATAATTTACTGTTTTGGAGTCAACGTAGTGTGTTAAAATTTCGATCTTATTTGGTAGTTGATCTAATTTTTGTGTATTTTAGCGATGAATTTAAATAACTAAAGGGTTTAATTGTAAGAATTATAGGTTTTGTTTTTAAATTTTAAAATATAGCTAACTAAATAACACTTTGCAGAATATGACAAAATTAGCATCTATTTCATTGATAATGTTATCTTTATGTTTTACAACAAAAGTTTTTAGCCAACAAAGTAAAGGTGAAATCGAAGTTAAAAGTGTTATTTTGTCGAATTTTGAAGCTATTCATCCTGAACATCATACACAAGATGCCCTAGTTACTGAAGTTAGTGAACATCATACACAAGATGCCCTAGTTACTGAAGTTAGTGAACATCATCACTGTGATGACCATAACCACGCTAATATGGTTGCAGGAGCAGATACTAATACTATCATAGCATCAGCTATTAAGGACTTCTTATCTTCGGATGAAGGTGCTGATTTTAATTGTTCGGGTGGTTTCTGTATGAACGAAAATCATTACCATAAAAAAGGACTTACCGCAAAGAGACAGTACTTCTTCTACTTTCTTAAGATTGCTTGCTAAACTCATGGGTTATTGTTTTAACGCCTTAGGTAAATAATGTACTTTTGTGCCTAAATTCGATAATATTTATGAGTTTTCTAGATTTAGGTGTTTCTACGGATGTAGTTAAGGGGTTAAAGGAATTAGGAATAGTTTCGCCTACAAAGATTCAAGAACAAGCTATTCCGGTACTGTTAAACAATGATTTAGATTTTATTGGTCAAGCACAGACAGGTACAGGTAAAACTGCTGCCTTTGGTGTTCCATTACTATCTAAAGTTGATCCTAAAAATACTAAAGTCCAGGCTTTGGTCTTGGCTCCAACAAGAGAACTAGGACAACAAATTGCTAAGCAACTTTTTAAATTTACAAAATACACTGATAAAATTTTTACCGAGGCCGTTTATGGAGGCGAAAAAATTGATATACAGATTAAGCGATTACAACGACCTACACATATCATTGTAGCCACTCCAGGAAGATTAGTAGACCTTATGGCTAAAAAAGTAATTGATTTGGCTAAGGTTGAAACTGTGGTTTTAGACGAAGCCGACGAAATGCTTAGCATGGGATTCAAAGCTGATCTAGAAAAAATATTAGCAACTACAGGGAGGTCTAAAAACGTATGGTTGTTTTCTGCTACTATGCCTGCAACATTAGACGATATTGTAAAAAAATACCTGAAACCAGATGCAATTCGAATTACTGTAGATCAACAAGATGCTGTAAATAAGTCTATAGAGCATCAATATGTGGTTCTTGATTCATCAGCTAAGTTAGATACCTTAACCTATTTTTTAAAAACCAAAAAGCAGCAAAGAGGAATTGTTTTTACTAGAACAAAAGCTGCTGCCAGGGAGTTATATCAGCAACTTTGGTCTATGAACTATAAGGTTGGTTTACTAGAAGGAGAGATGACGCAAAAGGATAGAGATAAAACGCTACGAGGTTTTAAAAATAAGTCCTTACAATTATTAGTATCTACCGATGTAGCGGCAAGAGGTATCGATGTGGCGAACTTAGGTTTTGTAGTGCATTATGAATTACCGGATCAAACCGATTATTATACGCATAGGAGTGGAAGGACCGGAAGAGCTGGAAATAAAGGTTTGTCAGTTGCTTTTGTAACTAGAAAAGAGGTTGCTGTACTTAAAAATCTGGAAAGAGAGTTGCACATCAGATTTTCGCAAATACGATAAGGAGTTAAACAAGTTTTGTCCTTATATTTTCGATAGTGCGGATTAATCTATCGAAGTTTACTGGTTTTGAAAAGTAATCGTCAAATCCTAGGTTTAAAAAACGTTGTTCATCGCCAGGCATAGCATAAGCAGTTACGGCAAAAATAGGAATATTTTGAAGCAAATCCATTTTCTTAAAACGTTGCAATAATTCGCAGCCATCCATTTGATTTAATCCAAGATTGATATCTACCAAAATAAGATCTAAAGGTTTTTCATTTGCAATTTTTAATGCTTTTAAAGGTGTTTCTGCTATAGCTACATCAGTACCAATCCCCGTTAGCATTTTTTCCATGACGATTGCATTAATTCTATTGTCTTCCACGTAGAGTATATTCATAAGCTTTTGGGTATTATTATTTTAAAGTCAGTCCCCTTACCCGATTTGCTTTTGGCATTGATATTTCCTCCAAGAACTTCTATATAGCGCTTAGCCAAGCTGAGACCAATTCCCGTGCCCTCATATTTTCTGCTAAGACCAATACTTTCCTGAACAAAAGGTTCAAAAATCGCATTAAGATTTTCTTGTTTTATTCCTATACCAGTGTCTCTTATTGTAATATAGACATTATTTTCATCGGATTCAACTTTAATTTCAATTTTACCATCATTTGTATATTTTATAGCATTATGTATGATATGACTTATGGATATTTTAAGGAATTCTTGATCTGTTTTTAAGCTCGGTGAGTTTGTGTCAAGCATTAATTCATACGATAAGTTTTTTGAAAAAGCTTCTTTTTTGTATTTGTTAAAACATTTGGAAACTAGATAATTAACATCAATAGTGTAGAGCGCAACATGGTGTTCTATTGATTCTAAGTCTCTAAGATTAGAAAGATTATCCAAGGTATGTAATAATCGATCTTCACTTTCAGAAAGTAGGTTTAATAATTTCTTGCGTTCTTCAACATCCTCTTCTTTTAGTAACAACTTAGTAATGGTCATTATACCATTCAGAGGTGTCCGTATTTCATGACTAAAATTAGATAAGATATTGGTTTTTAATTTACCTAATTCTTGTTCTTTGAGATGAGCTTCTTTTATAGCTAATTCGGCAATTTTTGTTTCGGTAACATCTAAAAAACTAGCCAAAACGGATGACACTTTACCCTCTTCATCTTCTATTGGAGTATATTTACTTTCTAACCATTGTGTTGTGCCATTTAAAGTGATACGTTCAAATTCTTTTCGAACACTTTTTCCTTCTAAAGCGGTTTCAAAATCTTTAGTAAAAGTGTCCTTGAAATTTAATGGCATGACATCAATAAATTTAGACTTCTTAGCAATAGGATCTACATCATAATTTTTCTTAATGATCTTTATGGATAAATCATCTGCCATCAATATTTCGCCTTTGGTATTCAATAAAAGGATGTAGGCAAAGCCATTGTTTATCATGGCTTGCAGATTTTTTTTGCTTTCTTTTAATAGTTTTTTATTTTTTGTTTTTTCATCAACATCTATAAGGTTTCCTATTAATCGTTTGGGATTTTGATATTTATCATACGTGATGTAGCCGTATACCTCGTAGTATCTATAGTCTTCTTCACCTAGATGATTTAATCTATAATGATTAAAGTAATAGGGGTTTTGACTTCGCAAATTGCTTTGATGTCTTTGTAGTGCTTCATCGACATCTTCAGGATGGATGAGTTTTCTGAATTCCTCTTCGGGTATAAAATCTTTATCTAAGGGAAGACCAATCATTTTCTTTAAATCTTCACTATAAAAAACAATATTTTTGGGCAAATGATGGTCAAATAATCCAGACTTGATTCCTTTTAATGCTAAGTTTTTGGTTTCTTCATTGTATTTTAATTCTTCAATATAGTTATATCGATCTGTGATATCAGCCATCGTACCGTTGACAAAGACAACCTCATCTTGATACATAATTGGCTTTGCTTTTACTTTTACCCATTTCTCTGATCCTTTGGCAGTACTTATTTTTTCCACAAAGGTGTATGATTGATTATTTTTTGTAATACACTCAAAATAATTTTCAATTCGTGTTCTTGAGTTCTCTGGGAAAAAACTTAAGCTTAAATTTTTGGTCATAGGCGTATTCGGGTCCAATTCATGGATACGATAACATCCTTCGGACCAATACATCCGTTCATTTAGTGGATTGTAATTCCAGGCACCTGTTTTGGTAAGTTTGGAGATCACCTCTAAGGCTCGATGCTCTTTGTTTTCTGTAGTGATATCGATTCCCGTAGCATAGATCAAATCATTTTTCAAAATAAACTCTAGTTTTAAGGTGATAATACCTTCTGGAGTTATTGGAAAACCAAAAGTTTCATATAGTATTGGGTTATCTTCACTGATGGTATTAATTACTTTTTGGAAGCGGCTCTTATCTTCGTCAATAACATATTTATAAATCTTATCGTACTTTTCTATAGCTTGTGAGGATTTTAAAATAATATTGCATTTCGAATTACAATTGACGATTTCCCCCTCTTTGTTTAAGATCACAAGAAACAGTTGCGTGCGTTCGGTAAGTACACTGATTTGATCGATAGTAAAAGCCATAGAATCAGGATTATCCTTACAATTTACAAAATCCAAGCTAAATTTGTAATGCTTAAAGGAGGTATTACCAAGTAACGACAGCTCTATTTAACTAATTTAAGGGTAAGATGATTTTTGTCACAACCAGATCTATCAATGCAATTCTTTACTTAGAAAAGAATCCTTATAGCCTGTTATGACGTAATTATTACGTTATGTGATAAACCCTGTAATACTTGCCAGGTACTAAAATATTTCGTTTTTTAGCTGTTATCGTTACAATTGTTGATTTGAGAGATTTACAAGATAAAATAAGGTCCTTTGTGAAGGTAAGTGAGGCTGATATGCAATTTGCTTTACAATTTTATAAACGCAAGGACATTAAAAAGGGTACTTTCTTATTGCAACCTGGCCAGTATATTGATCAATTTTATTTTGTAAAAGAAGGTTGTGTGAGTTACTACACTGAAGACGATGGTATACCACAGGTCATTGAATTTTTTACCGAGGGCTATTTCTTTACAGATTTATATGCCTATATACAAGAGGTTCCTTCTAATACTTACTTAGAGGCAATGGAAGATACAGTCATCTATGCAGTATCAAAGACTGACGTGGAACAAATATTTGATCATTCGCATCAATTAGAACGATTTGGAAGATTGTCCATGCAAAAGGCGTTTATTAATAATGTACAACGCATCCATCAAATTAAAAATTTATCGAATCAAGAGCGGTATATACAATTGCAAGAAAAACGTCCTTCTTTATTTCAGCGTGTTCCTCAATATCTTATAGCCTCCTATTTAGGATTAACACCAGTAGGGCTTTCTAAAATTAGGCGAAGATTAAGCAAACATTATGATTAGTAGGAGTTATAATATGTAATCTTATAATTCATTCCTCACGTTTTAAGGTTTTGATAACTATCATTTTCAACTGTTTACGGCTATAGTTCATAGCCATTTAATAGCTAATTTATTTCTGATATTGGATTTATTAAACTAGTTTAATAAAGAATTAATAAATAATTCCGAAATTTATTGAATAATCAATAATAGAAATTAAAATCTTCAAGCCATGGCAAAAGAATATATAGATATAGCGACCTTAAAATACTTATTATATGATGTACATCAATTAAAGGATGTATTGAAACAGGATCGCTTTTCTGATCACGATGAAGCATCTTTAAACATGTTTTTGGACTCCGTAAAAGAGTTTTCTGACCGGGAACTATTCCCGTATTTTAAAGAAATGGATGAAAAACCTGCACATTATAAAGATGGAGGTGTAGAAGTACATAAACAGGTAGAAGTAATGATGAAGAAAGGTGGAGAAATGGGATTAATTTCTGGTACTTTTGATTATGAAGCTGGTGGGTTGCAAATGCCTATGATGATGCTTACGGCATCTGCTTTTATACAGGACGCTGCTAATAATCACTTGCCTGGATATGCCGGCTTGACATTAGGAGCAGCCGAATTAATCATCAATTTCGCCAGTAAAGAGCTAAATGATACCTATGTTCCTAAAATGCTTGCAGGCGAATGGGGTGGAACCATGTGTCTTACAGAACCGCAAGCAGGTAGTTCTTTATCCGACGTAGCTACCAAGGCCATTCCACAAGACGATGGTTCTTATCAAATAAAGGGACAGAAAATTTTTATCTCTGGGGGTGACCATCAATATGCAGAAAACTTTGTTCATCTGGTCCTAGCACGTATTGAAGGGGCACCTGCCGGTACTAAAGGAATCTCATTGTTTGTAGTGCCTAAAAAACGACCCGATGAAAACGGCAATTTAATCAGTAACAACGTTACTACGGTCGCGGATTTTCAAAAAATGGGTCAACGAGGTTATTGTACTACTCATCTTGATTTTGGTGATAATGATGATTGTAAAGGATTCCTGGTAGGTAAACCACATCAAGGATTAAAATATATGTTCTTAATGATGAATGGCGCTAGGATTGCCGTGGGTAGAGGAGCTGCAGCTATTGCAACTGCTGCATATCACGCATCATTGGAGTATGCTAAAGAACGACCTCAGGGACGTAAATTAGCAAGTACCGGTAAAAAAGACCCTGAGCAAGGGCAGACGTTCATCATAAATCATCCGGATGTACGACGCATGCTATTATTGCAAAAAGTAGTTTCAGAGGGATCACTGAGTTTGGTATTACTAGCCTCTAAGTATTATGATCTCAAAGAAACCCTTACAGACAAAGAAGAAAAGAAGAAATATGAATTGTTATTAGAGTTGATCATTCCTATGGTAAAAACCTATCCATCAGAGATGGGAGCGCAAGCGGTTTCGAATGGTTTACAAGTACTAGGCGGATATGGTTTCTGTTCGGATTTTATACTGCAACAATATTATCGAGACATCCGTATTTTTCCAATATATGAAGGAACCACCGGAATTCAATCTCAGGATTTGTTAGGTCGAAAACTGTTGTTAGAGGATGGTAAAGCATTGCAATTATTATCAGAAGAAATGACCCAAACGATCAAAAACGCTTCAAAATATGATGAGTTGCAAAAGTATGCGGTTAAATTAGGCGAAAAACTAAAAGAGGTTTCGGGTACTATTCAGCATCTTGTTTCCTTTGCTAAGAAAGGGGATTACGAGCGCTACTTATCAGATGCCACACCTTTTATGGAATATATGAGTATTGTTACCTTAGCCTGGGTATGGTTAGACATGGCAGCGCACGCCAAGTATGCTTTGCTTACCGGAGATAAAAATTACTCCGACGAATTCTACGAAAGTAAGATTCACGCTATGCGATTCTTCTTTAAGTACGAACTACCAAAAACAGATGGTCTCGCTTCTATTTTAAAGGACGAAGAAGTGCTTACCATAGCGGACGAGAAAGAAGTCTTTATTTAATCAAGTATTATTAATAATCTAATAGTAAAAATTAATCACGATATCATCGAATGAACAAGATTAAAGAATCATTTAATTTAGAAGGAAAAGTAGCCATAATAACAGGCTCTAGTAAGGGAATAGGTAAATCCATAGCGCAGGGACTGGCAGAACACGGTGCCACCGTAGTGATCAGTAGTAGAAGTCAAGATGCTGTAGACGAAGTAGTAAAAGAGTTTAAAGACGCAGGATTAAAGGCTGTTGGTATAGCTTGCCATATTGGAGATGGGGAGCAACGAAAAGAATTGGTGCAAAAAACAGTAGCACAATGTGGCGGTATTGATATTTTGGTAAATAATGCAGCTATTAACCCGGTTTTTGGACCCTTGGAGGATGCAGATGAAGCTATTTTTGACAAAATAATGGATGTCAACGTTAAAGCGCCTTGGATTTTATCCAATCTTATACTGCCAGAGATGAAAAAACGTGGTGGCGGAAGTATTATAAACATCGCCTCAGTCGAGGCCTTACATCCAGGAGCAGGATTGGGGTTATACAGTACTAGTAAAGCAGCCTTATTGATGCTGACAAAAAATCAAGCCAAAGAATGGGGGCAATATGGAGTCCGTGCTAATGTACTTTGCCCCGGCTTGATCAAAACAAAGTTCAGTGCAGCACTGTGGCAAAATGAAAAATTACTAACTAAAATTGAAAAAACCTTGCCATCAGCCCGTATGGGTATGCCAAACGAAATGGCAGGTGTGGTTTGCTTACTGGCCTCAGATGCTGGAGCATATATGACCGGCGGTGTGTATAATGCAGATGGCGGTTATATGATAGCTGGTTAACTGCACTTAGGGCGTTCGAGCGGGCTATTCGTTACAATTCCTCGTCCAAATAAAATTTGGACTGCGGGATTTTCACTGCTATCCCTAACGCATAATTAGATGTATAACATCGCGTAATCCAAATATTGGTAGTTTATACCATACAGCAAAGAAAAGAGCATCAAAATGAATTTTGAATACACTCAAAAAGTAGTAGCACTTCAACAACAAGTAACCTCATTTTTTGAGGAACACATTCTCCCTATAGAAGAGGAGGTAAATAAATATGTATATGATCCAAAGCACCTCTGGCAGCCTTGGCCAGGAATGGAAGATTTAAAATCCAAAGCTAAGGCAGCAGGGTTGTGGAACCTTTTTTTGCCCAAAAGTTATGGCGATTTAAGTCCAGGCTTAACAAATCTAGAATACGCTCCATTAGCGGAAATAATGGGGCGTGTTTTATGGTCTTCAGAACTATTCAATTGCAATGCTCCGGATACCGGTAATATGGAAGTGCTGGCTAAATATGGCACCCCAGCGCAACAAAAGCAATGGTTAACCCCTTTAATGAACGGTGATATTCGTTCAGCTTTTTTAATGACAGAACCTCAGGTAGCCTCATCTGACGCTACCAATATAGAAACCTCTATTGTCAGAGATGGAGATGAGTATGTGATTAATGGTACAAAATGGTGGTCTTCTGGCGGTATGAACCCAGCCTGCAAAATTGCCATCGTTATGGGTAAAACTGACCCCACTGCAGCAAGGCATCAACAACAAAGTATGATTTTAGTTCCTATGGATACTGTGGGAGTAGAAATAAAAAGACCACTATCTGTATTTGGTTTTTACGATTCACCAGAGGGTCATGCGGAGATTGTTTTAAAAGATGTCCGAGTTCCTAAGGAAAACTTAATTCTGGGCGAAGGCAGGGGTTTTGAAATCGCTCAGGGTAGGTTAGGCCCAGGTCGTATTCACCACTGTATGCGATTAATTGGTATGGCGCAGCGATCCTTAGAATTAATGGCAAAACGCGCTTCAGAACGATCAACTTTCGGTAAAGTATTTAAGGATTATAGTAGTATACGACAAGAAATAGCAAAGTCACAATGCGAAATAGAACAAGCACGGTTGCTTACACTGTCTGCAGCCGACAAAATGGATAAGTTGGGTAATAAAGCTTCAAAAGATTTGATAGCGATGATCAAAATTGTAGCACCCAATATGGCACTCAATGTGATTGATAGAGCTATACAGATCCACGGAGGTATGGGAGTAGGTCAAGATACTCCACTTGCTCATTTCTTTGCTGCTGCTCGGGTATTACGCCTGGCTGATGGCCCAGATGAAGTACATATGTACCAATTAGGCAAAAGCATTATCAAATCATTTTCAGAATAAAGAATTCACACTAAATCGCAGACCATAATTATGCAAAACGTAAGAAAAGGCGAAGAGTTACAAGAAAAAGCACTGAAAGCATTTCTATATAAGGAAAACCTGATCCAAAGTGAAAATGTTGACTGGCAAGTAGACCAGTATACACACGGATATTCTAATCTTACGTATCTCATTACAATTGAATCCAATGAATATGTACTCAGACGACCTCCGTTTGGAGCGATAAAGCGTGGACATGATATGGGGCGCGAGTTTAAGGTGCAGTCTAATATTGCCAAAGCCTTTACTAAAGTTCCGAAGATGCATGCCTATACCGAAGATGAAAGTATTATAGGGTGTCCTTTTTATATTATGGAAAAAGTAGATGGGATTATTTTAAACTATAAAGAAGCTAAACAAAGAGCTATCCCTGAGGCTGATTTTAAAATTATAGCGGATTCCTGGCTGGATACTTTTGTAGAATTGCATGCAGTAGATTATAACAGCATAGGATTAGCAGAATTAGGTAAACCCGAAGGTTACGTTAGCCGACAGGTGCGCAATTGGAGCAAACAATACCTAAATGCGGCTACAAGCGATGTTCCTGCAGCAGCTAAGGTAATGGAGTGGATGGAGGAGCATCAACCAAAGCAGTATGAGCATCGTCTTATACATAATGATTTTAAATATGACAACGTGGTATTTAAGGATACTACTTGGAAAGAGATTAATGCTGTTTTAGACTGGGAAATGACTACCTTAGGTGACCCTTTAATGGATTTGGGCACCTCTTTGGGGTATTGGACCATGAGTTCGGATCATCCAGCAGTACAGCAAGGTATACCTTCGCCAACATTATTTTCTGGAAACCCCGGTCGAAATGAAATCGTTCAACGTTATGCAGAAAAAAGCGGAAGGGCTGTAGATCATTTAATATTTTATTACGCTTTTGGTCTGTTTAAAATTGCGGTGATTGCCCAACAAATATTCTACCGCTACAATAAGGGACTGACTACAGATCCAAGATTTGCAGAATTAGATAAAGCAGCAGCGCTACTTTGTAATTTAGCATGGAAGGCAATCCAAACCAAAAAAATAGAATAGGAAGGAAATCATCAGATCATAGATGATTCGAACTTTAATTGTAAAATTTTATATGAATTATACAGAATCCACTGCATATTATGACTTTGAAACTGACGAAATTCAGCAGCTCATAGCAGAATTTAATATACATAGTCTAAGTAACGAGGATAAAGCAATTGGCTTATATCTTAAGGTTCGCGATGGGTGGAGGTATGATCCATATCATATCAGTTTAGAAAAAAAAGGGTATAAAGCCAGTATTATCGCCAAGAAATCTTCGGGTCATTGTATTGACAAATCAATACTATTAATTGCAGGATTACGAGGGCTGGGCATACCTGCAAGGATTCATCTGGCCAAAGTTAAAAACCACATAGGAGTGGAGCGTTTGACCGAAAAGTTTGGAACGAATGAACTAACCCCGCACGGTATGGTAAATATCTATCTGAGCGGTAAATGGCTGAAAGCTTCTCCAGCCTTTAATGCTTCATTATGCGAAAAGTGCAACGTACCTCCATTAGCATTTGATGGTAAAAACGATTCGATGTTTCAGGCCTATGATGCATCAGGTGCGGTGTTTATGGAGTATTTAGAAGATTATGGCCATTTTGAGGATGTACCCATCGATTTTATTTTCGAAACTATGAAGTCGCATTATCCAGCATTGGTAAAACAGTTTTCAGGTGCTAAGGAAATTAAATTATAGTAAATTTTTAGATACTCAAAAATAAAGTAATAATAGATGCAAGTAAAAGATAAAATAGTAATAGTTACAGGAGCTGGATCGGGTATCGGAGCAGCTGCCGCGAAACATTTTGCAACTCATAAGGCAAAGGTTGTAGTTTCTGATATTAAAAAAGAAAAAGCAGATAAAATTGTAGAGGAAATCACCAAGGATGGGGGAGAAGCCATAGCCATTGTTGCCAATGTAAGTAAATTTGATGAGGTCGACGCGCTTATTAAAGAAACAGTAAGCGCCTATGGTCAATTAGATGTAATAGTTAACAATGCAGGAATTGGTCCTAGGAATATGACCAGAACTGGTGAATATGCTTTAGAGGATTGGCACGATGTAATCGATGTTAATCAAACAGGTGTGTTTTACTGTATGAAATTGGCACTGCAACAAATGAAAAAACAAGGACATGGAAACATAGTCAATGTGGCCTCTTTAGCTGGGTTAAAGGCTTCCATTAATAACATATCCTATAGTGCCAGTAAGTTCGCTGTTGTCGGTATGACAAAATCAGCTGCTTTAGAATATGCTACTAAGAATATAAGGATTAATGCTGTTTGTCCGGGCTATACCGAGTCTGCTTTATTAGACAAACTGCTTAGCGTTCGCCCGGATATGGATGATTTACTAAAAAGTGTAATACCCATGAAACGTTACGGTCAGGCTAACGAAGTGGCAGATGCAATAGTTTGGTTAGCTTCAGACAATACAAAATTTATAACAGGTCAAACCATAACACTTGATGGAGGTACATCGCTGTAAAAACTAAAACTCATATTTAAAAATTATACCAAATGAATAAACAAATTATTTTAAAGAAACGTCCAAAAGGATTACCTGATAAAGATACGTGGGAGCTTCAGTCTAACCCAATCCCAGAACCAGGTGAAGGTGAAGTATTGGTTCAGCATCACTATATCTCGTTAGATCCTGCGATGCGCGGATGGATCAATGAAGGTAAATCTTATATAGAACCTGTTGCGGTTGGAGATGTTATGCGATCTGGTTCTATTGGAAAAGTGATACAATCCAACAATCATCCTAAATTTAAAGAAGGTGATTTCATTACAGGATGGGGTGGTGTTCAACAGTATACCGTTACTAATGGCGAAAATTGGCATAAAGTAGATCCCAACTTGGCACCTTTACCAATGTATATAGGAACATTAGGAATGCCTGGTATGACAGCGTATTTTGGAATTCTTGAAGTTGGTAAAATTAAAGAAGGCGATGTAGTACTCGTGTCTGGAGCTGCAGGAGCTGTAGGAAGTATTGTAGGTCAAATCGCTAAGATAAAAGGTTGTAAAGTGATAGGAATTGCAGGGGGTGAAAAGAAATGTAAGTATGTAAAAGAAGAACTAGGATTTGATGGCGTTATTGACTACAAATCAGAAGAGCTCCATGCAGCTATTAAACGCGAATGCCCTAAGGGGATTGATGTGTATTATGATAATGTCGGTGGGGATATTTTAGATGCGGCACTGGCGAGGCTCCGTATGCACGCTAGAGTGGTGATTTGTGGTGCAATATCTCAATATAATAATAAAGAAAATGTCAAAGGTCCTAGCAATTATTTGTCGTTATTGGTCAATCGTGCCACAATGCAAGGAATGGTGGTAATGGATTATGCTAAAGATTATGGCAAAGCAGCAAAAGAAATGGGCGGTTGGTTGGCTCAAGGCAAATTAAAAAGCAAAGAAGATATTTATGAAGGTATTGAAAACTTTCACGATACCTTTTTACGATTATTTTCAGGAGATAAGATGGGTAAATTGGTGCTAAAAGTGATTGAGGATTAATATGAAAGCAGTTGTATGTAACGAATATGGCCCTCCTTCAAAATTAAGCGTACAGAACGTGGAGGAGCCGTCTATAAAAGATAACGAAGTATTGATTACCGTAAAGGCTTGTGGTGTTAATTTTCCTGATACTTTGATCATTCAAGGATTGTATCAGGTCAAACCAGAGCTTCCTTTTACGCCAGGTAGTGATGTATCCGGTGTGGTTAAAGAAGTTGGGTCATCAGTAAAATACTTGAAAGTAGGAGATGAGGTTTTTGGGTTTGTGATGCAGGGAGGTTATGCGGAGACAGTAGCCGTTCCTTCGAATATGTGTTTCAAGAAACCCCCTAAGATGGAATTTCCTGTTGCTGCATCCTTTATGATTGCCTACGGTACTTCATACCACGCACTTAAAGATAGGGCTCAGTTAAAGTCTGGAGAAACACTTGTGGTTTTAGGAGCGTCAGGAGGTGTGGGATTAGCAGCGGTAGAATTAGGAAAACTGATGGGAGCAAAAGTAATCGCTGTTGCTTCTACAGATGAAAAACTGAAGCTTTGTAAGGAGTACGGAGCTGATGCATTGATTAATTACACGGAAGAAGATCTTAAATCTCGTATCAAAGAATTAACAGATGGTCAGGGAGCTGATGTAATCTATGATCCTGTAGGGGGTAAGTATTCCGAACAAGCGCTACGGGCTATTGCCTGGGAAGGTCGTTATTTGGTCATTGGATTTGCCGCAGGTGATATCCCTAAAATACCGCTCAATCTTACCCTATTAAAGGGTTGTGCTATTGTAGGTGTGTTTTGGGGAAATTTTGCTATGAAATCACCACAGAGAAACCTTGAAAACACCCAGCAATTGATGCAATGGATGGATACCGGAAAATTAACGCCATACATTCATAAAGTATATGCTTTGGAAGAAGCACCAGCAGCCCTAGAAGATATGATGGAGCGCAAAGTTAAAGGCAAAGTCGTTATTCAATGTACCTAGAAGTGGATTTTAATTTTTAAATAAAAACAGTAAAGCAAATCATCATATGAGATTAAAAAATAAAGTAGCTATCGTTACCGGTGGTGCTCGAGGGATAGGTAAAGCTATTTCAAAATTATTCGCTCAAGAAGGCGCAACGGTAATCATCTGGGATCTTTTACCCGATGGTGCGCAAGTCGCCCAGGATATTGTAGATAAAGGGCAAAAAGCCACATTTACTAATATATCTGTCACAGACAAAAAAGCAATTGAAGAGGAAGCTGATCGTATTCATAATAGTTATGGTAAAATTGATATTTTAATCAATAATGCTGGTATCACAAAGGATCGCACTCTGCATAAAATGAGTGAAGAAGAGTGGGACGCAGTGATTGATGTTAACCTTAAAGGAGTCTTCTTATGTACTCAAGTGGTTTCAAAATATATGAAAGACGCAGGTTATGGCCGAATTATTTCAGCGGCATCTAATGTGGGCTTACGAGGTAATTTTGGGCAAACCAACTATGCTGCTACCAAAGCAGGGGTTATTGCCATGTCAAAAACCTGGACAATGGAATTAGGAAAGTATGGTATTACAGCAAATGCTATTGCTCCTGGTTTTACCTTAACTGAAATGACAGAACAAATTCCTAAAGAACATTTAGACGGAATAAAATCACAAATTCCTTTACAAAAGGCAGCTACACCTTTAGACATTGCGTATGGGTATTTATACCTGGCTTCTGATGAAGCGTCTTATGTTTCAGGTATTTGCTTAACTATTGATGGCGGAATATCTCGATAATATAGGGGTTACATTATGCTGCTATTACATTTATTATGATAACAACAGCTTTGAGGTAAGGTACTATTCCCTCAGAAAATACTGTTTACACAAATTATATAGTTATGAGGCAACTCGTTTGTAAAAATTTCACTGAATTTAAAACCTACGAAGGTAAAGACTTACCAGTTGGTGCCTGGCTTACGGTGACACAGGATATGATTAACGCCTTTGCAGAAGCTACACAGGATTACCAATGGGTACATGTAGATTTGGAACGCATTGAAAAGGAATCACCCTTTAAAAAACCTATAGCACACGGTTTTTTATCAGTGTCTTTACTCTCCAAAATGTTAATGGATTTGGTACACATAGAAAGTATGGATATGGGAGTGAATTATGGGTTGAATAAAGTTCGTTTCCCAAGCCCTGTTTTGGTGGATAGTCGCTTGCGTTTACATAGTACCATCAAAAAGATAGAGCCCTACACGGACAATGGATTAAAAATTACCTGGGCGTGTACGGTAGAGATTGACAATGTTGACAAGCCAGCTTGTGTGGCAGAGTTTGTGTCGTTGATGTTTGAAGATCGGTAAAATATTAAAAGATCCAAGATTCTTGGATAATTGTGTCAATGAGTTAGACACTTAAGAACCGCAACCTTGTGTTGCGGTTTTTTTTGTAATAAAGTATAGATTTTAATACTGAATTGTTGATAATTGAATATTCAGCTGCAAGCAATAACTTCATATTTTAGAGTATTGTTGATTTAACACTTCAACGGATTGACGTTGTCAATAGGTGATTTCAAAAGGCATGATGGAATTAATCTATTAGGCCTAGTTAAAGTATACACTTGTACTCTGGTCAACTAGTTAAATAGCATTGGAATGACTTATTTCTGTATCTACGGCTCACCTCGGTTTTCTTTATTTCAAAAATTGGGCGCTTCATTATCAAAATTTAGCCATTCACTTCATTGATGTAAAATGACTACCAACTTCTTGTAACTTAGTGGGTATAAATACAAAAATATTCATTAATCAAAAATCATTAATCATGAAAAATCTAATTATTTTTTTATTTGCCGTAGTAATTGCGGCGGTAAGTCAGGCACAGGAGGTAACCCAATTGGATGAGGTAAGTATAGGCTTTGCACCAATAGATGCTAAAGTCATAAAAACGCCGGATGGATTCACATTTAACAGCGATAAGTTGAGTTCTCGCCATTTTGTAAGCGATCCGATTGGTTTTATGTATGAAAATTTTGACATTGAAAATTACATTGCTGCATTAAAAAAGGAAGACTACGATAGTTATAAGGTATCATTAAGGTCCAGTAATGGCTCAATGGTTGCAAATTTTGACGAGTCTGGTAATCTTATTTCCACACATCAAAGTTTTACAAATGTACAATTGCCACATCAAATTATGAAGAAGGTGTATAAAAACTATAAAGGTTGGACGATGACAAAAAACAAGTATCGTGCGAGTACTAAGGGTGAAGTTATTAATAAGGAATTCTATCGAATTACTTTGCAAAAAGGTAACAAAAAACAAAATGTTAAATTAGAAGGTAATAAAACAGGTATAAGCGTAGCAAGCAATTAAAAAATGAACAGTTTTATAAGCAAGTAAGTAGGTCATCAAAACTAATCACTTTGATGACCTCTTTGTCCGTTTTTCGTCGCAGTTATTTTTTAAGTACATCAAGAATTAGAACACAATGTGATGAAGTTTATTAATACCGTCGTATTTTTATAAGTACGGTATTCATTTTTCTTTTTTAAAATTATGAAAGCACTTGTCATAGATGATGAAAAATTGGCCCGAAAAAGGGTCCTGCATTTGTTGGAAACGATTCCCGAAATAGAGGTTGCGGGTGAATGTTCTAATGGTAAGACTGCCATTGATAGTATCAACAACATGCAACCGGATCTTATTTTTTTAGATATAAATATGAAAGATATGACAGGTTTTGAGGTTCTCCAAAAAGTAAATATTTCTCCCAAACCTGTGGTAATATTTGTAACAGCTTATGATAATTATGCCTTGAAAGCCTTTGATGTTGAAGCTTTTGATTTCCTTTTAAAACCTTTTAAGGATGAACGCTTTTATCGCAGTATAGATAAGGTTTTAAGCCTATCAAAGTCAGAGGTAGATGCTAATTTTGAAAAACGCATTATCGAATTGTTTAATTTGTACAAATCAAAATCTGGGCAAACGGAGTTGACCCAAAAATTATTGATTAAACAAGGTAAGAAAACAATTTTACTTGATCCACTGGAGATCATCTATATCAACGCTTCTGGTTGTTATGCAGAGTTATTTGTTGAAGATAAAAAATACGTAATGCGCGAGACGTTGAGCAATCTTTGTAAAAACTTGGACAAGGATGTCTTTTTAAGAATCCATAGATCTACCATTGTGAATCTCAACCATGTCAAGGAAATCGTGCATTCTGATTTTTCTGAAATCGATGCGCGCATGACCAATAATAAATTATTACATGTCAGTAAATCACATAAAAAGGATTTTCTGAAAAAAATTGGAATACAATGAACATTTTTAAAACCAAAAGGAATTATATAGATACAAAACTAGTTTTGGTTTTGGCAGGTTTCTATGCGCTATTCGATGTGGTTCTAGTTTCCAAAATACTATACATGCGGTCTTATGGAAAGGAAAAAATGGACTTCGACTGGTATGATTTCCTTTTGTATAATTTGTTATTCGATTATATCATTGTGGTTAGTTTTATGGTCTTAATTGCGATAAGTACAAAACGGTTGCTAAATAAAAATTATTCCTGGGTCAAGATTATTTCAATACACATCATTTTCTCATTATTGATTGGTATTGTCATACGTTTTGTAATTGATTTACAGACTTTAGTTACGGGTACCATTACCTATGAGGACTATAATATCCAGAAAAGTTTGTATGGGTTTATGGCGGTCATCGATTTAAATTTCCTTATTTATTTTGCGATGGTTTCTATGATCTATGCCTATTACTATATTAAAGTAGTTAAGGAGGTTGAAAAGAAGCAAAATCAATTGAAAGTTCAGCTGGTGGATACTAGAATGAAAATGCTTTCATCGCAGTTGCAACCCCATTTCTTATTTAATACGCTAAATTCTATAGCGGTACTGACCGATATCGATGCCAGCAAGGCGAAGGATACCATCGCTGATTTGAGTGATTTTTTGAGAGAAATACTTTATGATAATGATAACCATACCATTACTCTTGAAAAAGAACTCAGGGTTCTAAAGTATTATCTCAATATCCTTAAGGTTAGATTTTCAGATCACCTGGTTATAAATCAAGAGATTGATGAAGGATTACTTTCTAGCCAAGTACCTGCATTATTGCTTCAACCGATTTTAGAGAATTCAATAAAACACGGGTATTCCTACAATAATACCGATTTAGAAGTTAACATCATTATTTTTTCAGAACGCAAACATTTGGTTATAAAAGTAGAAAATAATGGTGCCTTGTTACAAGAAAGTCATACGGTATTGTTGAAAAAGGGTATGGGCCTCGCCAATATCAATGACCGCTTAAGAAATCTTTATGGAAAGGACTATTTTTTTGAAATCAGTAACAAACCCGATAATACAGGTGTACAAACGCTTATTAAAATTCCGTTTAAAAACTAAATAGTTCTGAAATAAGGCGGCTTTGCACTTGAAAAATAATCGGGTAGTGTCCTATTTTCAAAGCTATATAACAGCTTGTCTAAAAAGCAATTCTGTAGTTTAAACTGATTTTGATCGATCTGTATACCTATACTAGCATTCTATAAATGGCTACAATGGTTAAAACAAAAAACCGCAGCATATTGCTGCGGTTTTTCTTATTTCAAGCCTGGCGCTTGATTGCGGAGAAAGAGGGATTTTAGATGCTAATAAGTAATCCTAGGCAACTATAAAACCCACACTAAGCTAAGCTTCTTAGTTTTTGTATGTTCTTCCATTACACTGGAGCAAACTTGGCTATTTTCAGAAAATACAAAATCCACAACTTTCGTTGTGGGTTTCTTTTGCGGAGAAAGAGGGATTACCTGCGGTTTTCCCTCTTACGGCATTCTACAAATGCCTACAGTCTTTAAAACAAAAAACCGCTAGCATAAATGCTGCGGTTTTTCTTATTCCAAGCCTGGCGCTTGATTGCGGAGAAAGAGGGATTCGAACCCCCGGAGGTGTGACCCTCGCCGGTTTTCAAGACCGGTGCATTCGACCACTCTGCCATTTCTCCGTTGCGGGTGCAAATATAAAACCTTTTTTTAATCTCAAAAGAATTATTTTAAAAATTATTCGCTAAAAATATCCTTTTCTTAAGTTTAAAGAAATATTACGAAATATGTATATTGTACTTTCTTTTAAAAATACAGTGTTAATGAAAAATATTTTTATAGTAGGAGGTGCCTTTTTGGTGCTAGCGTGCGGAACTTCGCAGAAGTCTTCTGGACAAGCAGGAAAAGAGGTTGTAAAAGGGAATTCTTCTAGCATAGCTTACGATAATCCAGGTGCCTTTTCTAAAACCATAACAGCAGAAGAACTCAAAAAGTATTTGTACGTGTTTGCAGGCGATGATTTTGAAGGAAGAAATACGGGAGAACCAGGGCAAAAAAAAGCAGCTGAGTTTTTGAAAAAGCAATATCAAGAGTTGAATATCCCTTCGCCAATAGCCAAAGGTGATTATTTTCAGGAGATACCAGAAAGTTATTTTAGAGGGAGTATAAAAGCTTCTGAGAACGTATTAGCTTATATCAAAGGAACAGAAAAGCCTGATGAGCTCATAGTCATCTCAGCACATTACGATCACGTGGGTGTAGATACTAAGGGTAATATTTATAACGGAGCCGATGATGACGGTTCTGGTACGGTGTCTTTATTAGAGATAGCCGAAGCTTTTAAGTTGGCTAAAGAGAAAGGGGTAGGACCTAAAAGATCTATTCTTTTTCTACACGTTACTGGAGAAGAAAAAGGACTTTATGGATCAAAGTTTTATACTGAAAACCCAATATTTCCTTTAGAAAACACAATAGCAAATCTAAATATTGATATGGTAGGTAGAATTGATGAAGCGCATAATAGTAAAGAAAAGCAGAACTATATTTATTTAATCGGTAGTGATCGCTTAAGTACAGAACTGCATAATTTAAGCGAGGATGTGAATAAAAAATACACCAAACTGGATCTTGATTATACCTACAACGACAAAAATGATCCTAATCGGTTTTATTATCGCAGTGATCACTATAACTTTGCGAAACACAATATTCCTATCATATTTTACTTTAATGGAGTACATGAGGATTATCATAAACCTACCGATACACCAGATAAGATTGCATATGATTTGTTAGCGAAGCGCGCGCAATTAGTATTTTATACCGCCTGGGAGATTGCAAACCGACCTGATCGTTTGGTAGTAGATGGAGTGAATTAGATAAGGATATCAAAACCGTAATTGGATAAAAAGTAAAAAGCCTCAACTCTTGAGGCTTTTTTATTGTAAAGTATAAACACAAAAAAACCCGTCGTTTGACGGGTTTTTTCTTGCGAATGGGTGGAAGATCGGTCTCGAACCGACGACCTCCTGAACCACAATCAGGCGCTCTAACCAACTGAGCTACAACCACCATTTAATTGCGGATGCAAAAATAAAAGAATAATATGTTTTTGCAAAGGAAAAAATACATTTTTGTAAAATAAAAAGTAATCTAGATCAAGTCAAATATCGAATCAACTGCAATACAGCGTTCTACAGTAAATCCCTCGGCATAAGGGGTTCCTATTAATCTTCCTAAATCAGCTGCTCGGTATTTGATGCTATCCATAAAGTTTTTACTAGATATAGGCGTTTCTGGCTCATTATTCTTTTCATCATAAAACTGAGATTTATAAGCGGCCACACTTTCTATTTTTTTATCCATAAATCCACTGATATCTACTACAAAATCGGGTTGCAAATTTTTCCATTGAATATAATGGTAGACAAGTCTAGGTCTCCAGGGGTCTTGTGCTGTGTTCTCATAGGTAGTGTCGATTTTTCGAAGCCCCGATAAAAAACAGGCATTTGAAACTAATGAACTCGCTCTGCCGTGATCGATATGTCTATCTTCAATAGCATTACATAAAATGACCTCAGGGCGGTATTTTCGTATTATTTTTATGATCTCAAGCTGGTGTGTTTCATCGTCGACAAAGAAACCATCTCTAAACCCTAAATTCTCTCGAATGGCAACACCCAAAATTTTGGCTGCAGCTGAAGCTTCTTCTTCTCTTATTTGTGGAGTTCCTCTGGTTCCTAGCTCTCCGCGGGTAAGATCCAAAATTCCTACTTTTTTTCCTTTGCTTATTTCTTTTGCTATAGTTCCGGCACAGCTCAGTTCTACATCGTCTGGATGAGCTCCAATGGCTAAAATATCTAGTTTCACGCTAGTTCTGTTTAGTGATATCAGTTAATTATTATGAAAGTGTTATTTGTTTCTTTTTTATCGCTTCAATTCCTTGTTGGATATCAGCCACCAGGTCTTCTTTTTCTTCAATACCTACACTAAAGCGCAGTAGTCCGTCTTTAATGCCTTGAGCAGCTCGCTCTTCTTCGGACAAGAGAGAATGCGAAGTTTTAGAAGGGGAGAGTATAGTGCTTTCCACACCTGCTAAACTCATAGAGCTTTTTATTAACTTCAATTCTTTTTGAAACTGAGAAGCGTCTAGCCCATCTGCAAGTTCAAAGGAGAGCATACCGCCAAAACCTTTCATCTGTTGTTTGGCTATATCATGATCAGGATGAGATTTCAGACCCGGGTAGTATACATTAGCGATATCATTATTTTCTTGAAGCCATTGAGCTAAGAACAGCGCATTTTCGTTTTGTTGTTTTACGCGTAATCCTAATGTTTTAATACTTCGTTCTAGCATCCAAACAGTAAAGTCACTTAGACTTCCTCCAAAGTTCTTAGCTACTTGAAAAATTTTATCTACGTGTTCATGCGTCCCAACTACAGCTCCTGCTAGGATATCACTGTGACCTCCTAGATATTTGGTTGCTGAGTGTAAAACAATGTCGATACCTAAATCTATGGGGTTTTGATTCACTGGAGAAGCAAAGGTGTTGTCAATCATCGTTATGATGCCTTTGGACTTTCCTAATTTAGCAATGGCTTTAATGTCGGTAATACTTAATAAAGGGTTTGATGGAGTTTCAATATAGATCACCTTTGTGTTTTCTTGTATTTGATCCACAAAGTCAGTAATACTTTGACCTTGTACATAGGAGAATTCTATATTGTGTTTTTCAAATTCTTCATTAATTAAGTTGGCAGTACCGCCATAAATATTTCGTTGGGACACGATGTGATCACCACTTTTTAAAAAAGCAAAGAGTGCAGTACTAATAGCTGCCATACCACTACCAAAAATTAACGACGCCTCACCGTTTTCCAAACGAGCAATTTTTTTGCATAACGCTTCTTGATTGGGGGTGTTAAAATATCTTGGGTATCTTTTGGTTTCAACATCTTCAAAGGCATAAGAGGTGGATAAGTAAATTGGAGACACAGCGCCTTTAAATTGTTTATCTTCCAACTCACCCACATGTGTACAAATGGTATTAAACCCTTTTTTTGTATGATCCATATAATATCTGCAATAAATAATTAAAGCTTTAAATTTACTACAATGAAAAAGATTACACTCAGGTTTTAATAAATAATTAGAGGTCTAGATTTAAATCGTTTTGATTTTTGAAATATTTCGGATAATGGTTTGGAAGAATTGCTGCGTATCGTAGGGTTTAATAATTACATCATTCATACCTACTGCAGTGGCTTGCACTCTTATTTCATTTTCTTCTACTGCGGTTAAAGCAATAATAGGAAGTTGGGAATTGAAAGTTCTTATTATTTTTGTAGCCTCAAGTCCATTTAACTCTGGCATATTGATATCCATTAAAACCAAGTCGTAATCATTAACTTTGATTTTTTCTATGGCATCTGCACCATTGCCAGCAATATCGCAACTATACCCCTTCTTTTTCAAAATATTTTGCGTAACTATCTGATTAATCTTATTATCATCAACTACCAGTAAGTTGAAGTTGGTTGTACCAATACTCAAATTTTCCCCTGTGGTCAAAAGCACTTCTTTCTCCTTCAGTGCTTTTTCATAGGTAATGTCAAAATAAAATTCAGAACCTTTACCTTCTTCACTTTCTATAAATATTTCACTTTCGTGCAAATGAATTAATTTTCTTACAATGGCTAAACCTAAACCTGTACCTTCATATTCTTGGTTTTGATTTTTTACCTGTGCGAAATTGTCAAAAATATCCTTCTGTTTGCTTTTGGGGATACCAATTCCATCATCTTTCACAACAAAGCGAAGCTTACAGCTTTTTTTATCATCTTCCAAGCATTTCACATTAACCCAAATATTTCCATCTTTTGTAAACTTTAAGGCATTTCCCATTAAGTTAATTAAGATCTGAGAAAGTCGGACTGAATCACCAATAAGCGTACTGTCAATGGATTCGTCTAAATTAATATGTACCTTATTATTGTTACTTTTTTGCTTAGTTCGTAGTGAATTAGTAATACCTTCTATTAAAATTTTTAGATCAAAAGAAACTTTTTCTAATTTCACCTCGTTAGTTTCTATCTTACTAAGCTGTAAAACATCGTTGATGAGTGCCAATAAATAGTCTCCAGAGAATTTCAAGGATTCTAAATATTCATTTTTCTTCTTCGCATCTGGGTTTTCCATTAAAAGGGAGGTCAGCCCAATTACCCCATATAGTGGAGTACGTAATTCGTGACTAACCGTAGAGATAAATTGCGACTTTAAAGTGGAGACTTGTTCCGCAGTTTCTTTTGCAGTGCGTAATTCCTTATTTTTTTCTATAAGGTCTTGATTAAGCTTTTTCTTTTGAAGATTATTCTTATAACTACTAATTAAGAAGGCAAGTGAAATTAAAATGATAACAATACCTAGAATAATACTGATACGCCATTTGATTTCTTCATTTTCCTTTTCATCGAGATCTTCTTCCATTTTTTGGGCTTGCTTCTTATATTCATCCACATCGAATTTGATACTAGCTTTTTGTAAGTCTACGTCTTTTTTAATCCGCTGAGCATCATTGTAATACTTGGTGTGTTGGTCTAAAAGTTTATATGCTTTTTTAAAATTACCCCGTGCATAACTTAAATTTGATTTTGCTCTATAAGCATCAGCAAGATCAAGATTAAAACAAAAGGTTAAATCTTTGTTATTTTGGTGATTACGGATTTCTTTTTTGGCAACACTTACGGCGCTATCAAGACTTTGGTTGGCTAAATCGAGTTGATCGGTATTCAAATAGTACTTACCCAATAATAAGTTTAGTTTTACTCGATCCGTAGCATCAGATTTCGGTGAAATCAATTTTTGGGCAGGGGATAATTTCTGATATGCTAACTTATATTTTTTGTTAGCAATATAATGCTTACCAAGATTAAGTAACGGCTTCACCATTCTCGTAGTATCCTTCAAGACAGCAGCAAATTGGTACGATTGATTAAAATCTTCTATGGCTTCATTAATCAAATTAGGTTTCTTAAGTTTTGCTCTACCTAGATTATTAAGCGCATCTATTTCTAAGACTCTGTTTTTTGAAGTTATTGCTAATATTTTAGCAGTTGAATAGTTGCTTATGGCTTTTTCAATCTCATCATTCATTTCATAGATTTGACCTCTAAGATTGGAAATATAGGAATGATTTTTATCGTCGTTATTATACTGAGCAGCCTGCCGAGCATACTTCAAAACTTCTAGCGCTTGCTCATACTTGTATTCCTTTAGTAATTGTTCAGCGTCTGCGATGGAGTTTTGAACATCGTCTGAGGTAAGTTCTCCTTGTGCACGCAAATTATGTTCTGCGCACACGAAAAGCAACATTGACAATATAAAACGTAGAAATTTATTCAAATTGTTGGTAATTAGGGCACTTAAAGCATTACGAAAATACGAAATTAGAGCTTATAAAACGTAATTAAACCTTTAAAAAGTGTAATTAATCCGTAATTTTTGTAAGGTTTACCGCTTTTTTGTAAGAAATAAAAGCGTGGATTAAATTGTATTATTAAAAACTATATTGAAATAAGAAATTAAAATTGCAGTTGTTTTTTAAACGCTAAAGCTTGTGTATTTTTGCCCTTATAAAATCAATTATAAATCAATAAAAAAATAAAGAATGGCAATTGTAGGTAAAAAGTTTCCTGATTTAAATGTGGACGCTATGAATGAAATGGGAGACACATTTAAAATCAACGTGCTAGAGGAAGCAAAAAACAATAACAAGAAAGTTTTACTTTTCTGGTACCCAAAGGATTTTACATTTGTTTGTCCAACTGAGCTTCATGCGTTTCAAGAGGCATTAGCTGAGTTTGAGAAAAGAAACACTATTGTTATTGGTGCTTCTTGTGATACTCCAGAGGTTCACTTTGCTTGGTTAAATACTTCTAAAGATAATGGAGGAATAGAAGGGGTAACGTATCCAATTCTTGCAGATTCTAATAGAAATTTATCCAGTACTTTAGGGATCTTAGATATTTCTAACGAAATGTATAATGAGGAAACTGGTGTGGTAACCGTTGAAGGAGATAATGTAACCTATAGAGCAACCTACTTAATCGATGAAGAGGGAACTGTATTCCACGAAGGTATCAACCATATGCCAGTAGGTAGAAATGTAGGAGAGTTCTTGAGACTTATAGACGCCTATACTCACGTTCAGAAAAATGGTGAAGTATGTCCTGCAAACTGGGAAGAAGGTAAAGAGGCAATGAATGCCAATAGAGATGGAGTAGCAAGTTACTTATCATCTCACTAAGAAGAATTAGACTTGTTATAAACCCTCTGCACTCAGAGGGTTTTTTTAAAAATTTAAAAGAAATACGATGATTACAGAAATTGAAAAAGATAATTTATCAGAAATCGTTGATCAAAACAAAACCGTATTTGTTCAGTTTTCAGCAAGTTGGTGTGGGAACTGTAGAATTATGAAGCCTAAATTTAAAAAGTTAGCATCAGAAAATGAGAATGCTTCTTTTATAGTGGTAGATGCAGAGAAATTTCCAGAGTCTCGTAAGTTAGCTAATGTAGATAACTTACCAACTTTTGCAGCTTTCAAAGACGGTAGTTTTGTAAATCAAGTGCAGACAAATAAATTTGATGTTTTAAAAGAATTAGTTGATGAAGTTACCAGTAATTAAACACCTTACTAATTTTATAGAGGAAAACGACGAAGATTTTATAAATGAAACCATTGAGACCTTAGAGTCGATTACCGAAGTTAGTTCGTTAAAAGATGAGGAACTCGATGTTATAGGAGAGTTAATCTCTAATCTTTATGGGGCACTTGAGGTAGATAAAATGATTAAAGACGGAGTTCCAAAGAAAGAGGCACTGAATACCTTTATGCAACGCGTAATGGGTGCTATAGATAAATCCTAATAGAATAACCCTCTATTTGTTGAGGGCTATGTTTTTTTAGAAAAAAATAGCATAATACTACGAAATCTTAGTACTTTTAAATATCATAAACACAAATCAAACTAAACTATGGCTACAATTACATTAAAAGGAAATAAAATACATACCGTCGGAACGCTACCTGAAGTAGGAGAAAAAGCACCAGAATTTGAATTGGTGAATACCGATTTATCTACTAGTAAATTGTCCGATTATAAGGGCTCTAAAGTGGTACTTAATATTTTTCCGTCTGTGGATACGGGTATATGTGCAGCATCCGTGCGTGCTTTCAATGAAAAAGCATCAAAACTTGATAATACTAAGGTACTTTGTATTTCGAGGGATTTGCCGTTTGCGCTGCAACGATTCTGCGGAGCTGAAGGATTGGAGGATGTAATCAATCATTCAGATTTCAAAGCAGGAACATTTGGAAAAGAATATGGCCTTGAAATAACGGATGGTCCATTAGCGGGTTTACATTCCAGAGCGGTTATTGTAGTAGATGAAAATGGAAAAATTGTATATACTGAACAAGTACCTGAAATTGCGCAAGAACCAGATTATGATGCTGCAATCAAAGCATTATCCTAAATAAAAATATGATTACATTGATTAAGTTTATAAAAGGGCGTGTTAAAGGTTTTGGCTATGCCTTTAAAGGCGCCTTTTTATTACTTAAGACAGAGCCCAGTATACAAGTACAAGCCTTGATAGCTATTGGTATTACAGTAGCTGGTTTTTATTTTGATATCACTAAGACAGAATGGATACTTCAGATATTCGCCATTGGACTGGTGATGAGTATAGAAGGCTTGAATACCGCGGTAGAAGAGATTGCGGATTTTGTACATCCAGATTTTCATGACAAAATTGGTTTGATTAAAGATGTATCTGCTGGCGCAGTTTTTATAGCAGCAGTAATAGCGGTTATTATTGCGCTTATTATCTACATTCCTTATTTAATTTAGAAAATTTTTTTTGCATTTTGACGTTCCATAATAGATATTCGTATTTTTGCGATAAGACAACAAATAATGGCTAAACGTAAAGCAACCAAAAAAAACAGTACTTCTAAAAAATCTAAAAAATCATTAAAAGAAAAGTTTACCCTATCAAGACAGCAAAAAGTGGTTTTGGGTACCTTTCTATTTTTCTTAGGGATTGCGTTGTTTTTTGCTTTTCTGTCTTTTTTTTATAACTGGAAGGTAGACCAAAGCGAGATATCTCAATTTACGGATAGAAGCTCAGTTCCCAAAAATTGGTTACGCAAGTTCGGCGCAAAAGTGAGTCACTTTTTCATTTTTGAAGGATTTGGTGTAGCATCATTGATCGTTCCGGTATTAGTCTCTCTAACCGGTATTTATCTGTTTTTTGATCTCAACCGTAAAAGGCTAGCAGGATTTTGGTTTTGGGGAAGTTTGGTAATGCTATGGATTTCCATTGTTTTTGGTTTTATCGAACAAGAAAGTGGCCTGTTTGCTGGAGTGATTGGTTTTGAAACCAACGACTTTTTACAGGATTACGTGGGCTTCATTGGTACCGTTCTTATTTTAGCATTTTTTGCCATAGTCTATATCGTAGTTCGCTTAAAGTATACTCCAGAAAAAATTGCGGCTTCCATTAAGAAAACGCAAGAAACAATTGTTGAGGATTTTGAACAGCATCAAGCTACTGAAGAAGCGAATACGAAATCCTCTGAAGAAACTGATCTTGAGGAAGATCCAACCAAAAAGGAAGAAGCTGAAGTTCTCAACGCTACAAAAACGATTACTTTAGAAAAAGAACCTACGAATGTAGAGGAAAAACCTGTAAATTCTACTAAGGAAGAAAAAATCGTTATAAAGTCTGCCGATAATCCTAGTGATATCGCAATGGAAGTGGAGACCGTCCAGGAAGAAGAGGAAGTGGAAAATCTTAGTGCAAAGTTAGTTAAGGATTTCGGTGAATTTGATCCTAAATTAGAGCTAGGTAATTATCAATTTCCAACGCTAGATCTTTTGAAAGATTATGCTTCTCAAACAGGTGGAATTACTATAGATCAAAGTGAACTTGAAGAAAATAAAAATAGGATCGTTGATACCTTAAAAAATTATAAAATTGAAATCGCTCAGATTAAGGCAACGGTAGGACCAACGGTTACTTTATATGAAATAGTTCCGGAGGCAGGAATTAGAATTTCGAAAATTAAAAATCTCGAAGATGATATTGCTTTATCTTTAGCGGCTTTAGGGATTCGTATTATCGCGCCAATACCAGGTAAAGGTACAATCGGGATTGAAGTTCCCAATAAAAAGTCTACCATTGTATCGATGCGTTCTGCGATTGCATCACCACGCTTCCAAAATGCAGAAATGGAACTGCCATTATCTTTAGGTAAGACTATTGCTAACGAAACGTTTGTTGTCGATTTAGCAAAAATGCCTCATTTGCTTATGGCAGGTGCAACAGGTCAAGGAAAATCAGTAGGATTAAATGCCATACTGACATCTTTATTGTATAAAAAACATCCCGCAGAAGTTAAATTTGTGCTTGTTGATCCTAAAAAGGTAGAACTTACCTTATTCAATAAGATTGAAAGGCATTATTTAGCTAAATTACCAGATACAGAAGAAGCAATTATAACAGATAATACCAAGGTAATTAATACTCTTAATTCCCTTTGTATCGAGATGGATACCCGTTATGATCTCTTGAAACAAGCAATGGTGCGAAATATCAAGGAATATAACGCTAAATTCAAAGCCCGTAAACTTAATCCAGAAAATGGACATAAATTTTTACCATATATCGTATTAGTGGTGGATGAGTTTGCTGACCTTATCATGACAGCAGGGAAAGAGGTAGAGACACCAATCGCCAGATTGGCTCAGCTAGCCCGAGCTATCGGTATTCATTTGATAATAGCTACCCAGCGTCCATCTGTGAATGTAATTACGGGTATGATCAAAGCTAATTTCCCGGCAAGAATTGCATTTAGAGTGACATCTAAGATAGATTCTAGAACCATTTTGGATACCGGTGGTGCAGATCAACTTATCGGTAGAGGGGATATGTTGTATACACAAGGAAATGACCTGGTTCGGATACAGTGTGCGTTTGTAGACACCCCTGAAGTTGAACGCATAACAGATTTCATTGGCAGTCAAAAAGCATACCCAGATGCACATTTATTACCAGAGTATGAAGGTGAAGAAAGTGGCACGAGTCTTGATATAGATGTAGCGGATAGAGATAAGCTTTTTAATGAAGCTGCAGAGGTCATTGTAACTGCACAACAAGGTTCTGCATCTCTATTACAGCGAAAATTAAAATTGGGCTATAATCGAGCAGGGCGACTAATTGATCAGTTAGAAGCCGCAGGTATTGTAGGTCCATTTGAAGGTAGTAAAGCCAGACAAGTGTTAGTCACAGACTTGGTTGCGCTTCAACAATTGTTAGACGAAGAAAAAAAATGATAACTAAACACGAAATGAAAAAAATTGTTCTTTTACTTATTGCATGTATAGGTTTCACAAGTTACGTAGAAGCTCAATCCGCTAAAGAGTTATTGGATGAGGTTTCTAAAAAAGTAAAAAGCTATGATAACATTGCCATAAGTTTTAAATATGCCTTATCCAATCCTAGTGAAAATGTATCTTCAGAAACCCGTGGAGATGTCACATTAAAAGGCAATAAGTACCTTCTTAAATTGATGGGTACCGAACAAATGTATGACGGTAAAGAATTACACGTCATTATCCCAGAAGATGAAGAAATCAATATCTCATCGCTGAATGAAGAAGATGACGATGCGGTGACACCATCAAAAATGCTTTCTTTTTATGAAGAGGGGTATACCTATAAAATGGATATTACTCAAGACGTAAATGGTCGTAAAATTCAGTATGTTAAACTAACACCTATAGACAGCAATAGCGAACTTAAAGAAGTGTTGTTAGGTATAGATAAGCAAACCAAGCATATTTATAAAATGATTCAAAGTCAAAAAAATGGGTCTAACATAACGATTACGGTAAATAGTTTTAAAACCAACCAACCGTTGTCGGAAACCCTATTTAAATTTGATGAAACTAAGTATGACAATTATTATATCAATCGTATGGATTGATATTAACAGATAAAAAAACTATTTTTGAATCCCGAAATTTATTTCGGGATTTCTTGTAAAATAACATTTGTGAAGATATTAGATAGATATATTCTTACTTCGTTTTTAAAAACGTTTTTTCCATTATTCATAATTATTATGTTTATTCTGTTATTACAGACCATTTGGCTGTTTATTTCAGAGTTAGCCGGTAAGGATTTGGATTTAGGGGTAATACTGAAGTTTTTAACCTTTGCACTACCACGACTAGTGCCTATGGTATTACCGCTAACGGTTCTTTTAACTTCTATTATGACCTTTGGAAACTTTGCAGAAAACTATGAGTTTGCTGCGATGAAATCTTCTGGTATTTCTTTACAAAGAGCGATGAGGTACTTGGCGGTACTAATATTTTTTACTGCGATAGGCGCATTTTGGTTTTCTAATACCATTATGCCGGAATCTGAAAAACGATTTATCAACCTCCGTAAAAATATTTTCAAACTGAAGCCAGCCATGGTTATTACACCAAATCAGTTTAATGATCTTGGAGATATCAATATTAAGGTGGCTGAGAAATCAGGTGATAAAGGACAGTATTTAGAAGATATCATTATCCATAAAAAATCAAATCGACCTGGTAATTATGTGGTCATTAAAGCAGTAGAAGGAGAGCTTAAAGGGAGTCCCGATTCTGAATTTGTCACCTTAGTACTTAAAGATGGAAACTACTATGAGGATATTCAACAAAAATCACCTCAAAAAAGAAATAAGCTTCCTTTTGCCAAGGTAGAGTTCGAAGAATACATTTTGAATATGGATTTATCCTCGCTGGATGAAGTGGATCTGGATGCGCAACAAACCAATAAAGGGTATAATATGCTCAATGTTGTTGAACTACAGCAAGAGTTGGATACCTTTTCGTCGAAAGTTAATACAGATTTAGCTTCATTACGCGATGATGTTAACCGTAGAAGTGGTTTTGAAAATCTTAATCGCAATATGAAAATTGATTCTGTAAAATCTAAAAAATCAGATTCCCTTCAGTTTTCAGAAATATTTGACACCAAGCAAATGCTACAGATCTATAGTTTGGCATTTACCAATACAGATGGTGTAGTGCGAAAGATCAAATCCCAGGAAGAAACCATCAAGTTTTTTAAAAGAGGGCTCAATAAATACGAAATGTCCTTACACAATAAATACGCCTTAGGTATATCCTGTATTATCCTATTCTTTGTGGGAGCTCCACTAGGTGCAATTATTAGAAAAGGAGGGATGGGATTACCTATAGTGATTGGGGTAGTGCTATTTTTAACGTATCATTTCATCGGGATATTTGCTAAAAATAGTGCAGAAGAGGGCGGATTGCCACCTTTTTTAGGTTCTTGGCTTTCTACTTTTATCATGCTGCCTTTGAGTATTTTTTTAACGTATAGAGCTACAACGGATCAAGGAATATTTAGTTTGGCAAATTTTACACAACCTATAAAAGATTTCTTCTCGAAGCGCGCAGAAAAAATTGTAGCGAAGAGTAAAGCAAGACGCAGAAAAAAAATGATGAAGGGTATAGAAACCGTATCTACTGACGATACTGTTTATGTAATTCTCAAGGATTTTGAAGATGCTAAGCTAAAGGATATCGTAACTAATTTTGAGCAATACGATTATAAAGAAAATTATAAGTTTACAGCGCTAAAAATATTAGAGGAACGTGGTATTACTATGGAAGTCCTGGAAGCGAGAGGTGAATTGGATAATCAGAGTTACGAGCAAGCCACAAATTGTTATCAAAACTTCACGAAGTTTGCAGCCTTGATGATTTTCTTATATCTCATCAGCCTACTGATCAATATTGTTATTAAAATTGTGGTGAAAGATGCCTCCGATGAAACTTCGGTCTTATTAGGAATCTTTAATTTAGTTTTTAATCTTTCTTATTTGGTTCTTTTTATCATTACAGCAATAAACTTTGAGAACTTTTACAAACTACTAAAGGAACGTGTTGAAAAGTCCACCTTATTGTTTTACCTATTAGGATTTTTCTTTTTCCCGCTATGTTATAGCTACTTTAAAAAGCAAATGAAAATCGATCTAAAATCGGTTCGGTAATTTTTAAGTTAGGTTATTTTATAACGCATAAACTAATTACCTTTGTCACTAAATAATTAAGTTACCATTATGTCGCAGATTACAGAATCCAACAATACAATTAAGTTGAATACGATCGAAGAAGCCATTGAAGATATTCGACAAGGAAAAGTAATTATTGTTGTCGATGATGAGGACAGAGAAAACGAAGGAGATTTCGTAGCTGCTGCCGAAAAGGTTACTCCGGAGATGATTAACTTTATGGCCACACACGGTCGTGGATTGATTTGTACTCCACTAACAGAGCAACGTTGTGAGGAACTGAAGTTAAGCATGATGGTTGGTAATAATACCGATCCTATGGAAACCGCCTTTACTATTTCTGTGGATCTTAAGGGTAAAGGAGTTACCACAGGTATTTCTGCGGGCGATAGAGCCAAAACCGTTTTGGCACTGACGGATCAGGATACTAAATCTTATGAATTAGCACGACCAGGACATATATTTCCGCTAAAAGCGAAAGAAGGAGGAGTGCTAAGAAGAACGGGGCATACAGAAGCTGCTATAGATTTTGCACGCTTAGCAGGTTTACAACCTGCAGGAGTGATTGTAGAAATCATGAATGAGGATGGAAGTATGGCGCGATTGCCTCAATTGGTTAGTGTTGCTCAAAAATTTGATCTTAAGCTTGTTTCAATTGAAGATTTGGTAGCCTACCGAATGCAACACGATTCTTTAATTGAGAAAAAAGAAGATTTTGACATTACCACTCGTTTTGGTAAGTATAGGCTGAGAGCCTATAAGCAAACTACCAACAACCAGGTACATATTGCACTTACTTTAGGAACCTGGAAGGCAGATGAGCCTGTATTGACCAGAGTTAATTCAACCTTGTACAATAATGATATTCTAGGAACTTTAACCAATGATGCAGATAAACGCCTGGATGCCATGTTTCAACGCGTCAATTCTGAAGGTAAAGGTGCTATTATTTTTATCAACCAAGAAAGTCAATCTCTTAATCTACTTGGACGACTTCATACGCTTAAAGAAATGCAAGTCGGTAGCGAGGTGATAAAAGCACCGAGAATTGCGATGGATTCCAAAGATTTTGGAATTGGAGCACAAATATTACACGATATCAACATCCATAAAATACGATTGATGTCCAACAGCGAACAGCAAAAGCGGGTAGGGATGATTGGCTATGGTCTCGAAATTGTAGAATATGTAACTTACTAAAGTACATTTCTAATAGCATCAACCATTAATTGTGCTCTTTGGTTCACTTCTTCAGGTGTCCAGGATAATTTTATCAAACACGAAATCGTTCGGCTCATCCATTGATCACTCATTGGATATTGTTTGTTATTTTGCTTTACAGCAGCAACGATTTCTGGAGAAAATTTAGCAAGCGATTTAGCTTCCAAAAGATGTTGCCATTTGCGATAATAATGCCAGTTGTTGTCATACCAATAAAAACAAGCATCAACTCCGTTTGCTTTTAAAGCGCCACTGGCTTTTCTTGCCAGTTCTTCGTTAGGCATAAAGAAATTAAGAAAAGCATAACTCTCTACCCCGTTTTGAGGAACAGCTCTAAAAGAAACCTCTGGGATTTCAGCTATTGCTGCTCTCAGAATATTATAATGTTGCTTTTGAGTGGCAATAGTTTTGTCGAGTTTTCTTAATTGTGCAATACCTACGGCTGCATTTAATTCCGAAATTCTATAGTTATAGCCTAAAAAAGGATGAGATTCCGCACCTCTGTCATTACCCACATGATCGTGTCCGTGATCTTGATATTTATCAGCATTACTCGCGTAAGATGCATTATTGGTAATAACCGCACCGCCTTCACCACAAGTAACCGTTTTTACGTAGTCAAATGAAAAACATCCTAAATCTCCATAGCTTCCGAGTGGCTTTCCTTCATAAGTTCCACCGATAGCCTGACAAGCATCTTCCAGCAGAATCAGGTTATGTTCCTTGCAAATCGCACGTAACGAAGCCAAATCAGCCATTGAACCACACATATGCACGGGCATAACGACTTTAGTTTTAGGTGTAATCGCTTTTTTAACCGCTTCGGGAGACAGCGTTAGTGTATCATCAATATCACAAAGTACAGGGATTGCTCCGATCGCCAGGATAGATTCAAAGCTAGCTACAAAAGTAAATGTTGGCATAATCACTTCATCCCCATATCCAACACCTGCAGCTGCTAAGGCAACAGATAGCGCAGCGGTACCACTAGATACTGCTTGTGCGTGCGCTACTTGCATTTGCTTAGCAAGAGCTTTCTCCAGTTCCAGTGCTTTATGGTGTCCATTTCTGTTTCCATCAAACCCGTAGCGCATCAACACTCCGTTGTCTAAAACATCTTGAACTTCTTTTTTTTCTTCTGCTCCAAAAACCTCAAATCCAGGCATACAATATACTTTTGTTTACAAACTTTCGACAAAAGTACCGAAAAGAGTTTTGCTAGTAAAACTTTTTACTACTGTTTATAGTTAGTAGGTGATTACTGTATCTTCAATTGGGCGTCTTACCTTTTTAAATTCGGAAAACATATCATCTTCAGCTCTATAGCCTATAGGTAGTACTAAAACAGATTGTAACCCTTTTTCTTCAAGATTCAATACTTCATCATATTTTTCTGGGATAAACCCTTCCATAGGGCAGGAGTCAATTTCTTCCAGGGCACATACCGTAAGTAAATTACCTAAGGCTAAATACGCTTGCTTGGCCGCCCAAGTATATATTTCATCTTTTGACTTGGAGGCAAAAGATGCAATCAATTGTTCTTTAAATGGTTTTAAGATATTGTCAGGCGTATTTCTTGTTTTTTTTACATTCGAAAAATAAGCTTCGATATATTTTTTATCGAGATTCTTTTCAATACAGAATACAAAAACATGAGAAGCATCTGCTACCTGTTGTTGGTTCCACGAAAACTCAGTTAACTGTTGCTGTAAGTCTTTGTCATTAATGACAATTAATTTTAGCGGCTGTAAGCCATAAGAAGTAGCGGTTAAATTAAAGGCTTTGGTGAGTGTATTAACTTTATGTTGTGGTAAGGTTCTAGTATTGTCAAATTTCTTAGTAGCATAGCGCCACTCTAAACTTTCTATGATATCCATAAGGTAATTTTTTATTACTTGGCAAAGATAGCGCTATATGCCTTACCTTTATCCTCAATATTCATAATAAAAAACTATTCTAAACATAGATGACAGCTATCGAAGACTTAATTGAAAAATCCGAAACTAAAATTTTTAAAGCCGTTTTTCCTAATACTACAAATCACTATGACACGCTGTTTGGTGGTACAGCGCTACAATTGATGGATGAAGTATCGTTTATCTGTGCTACACGATTTAGTCGAAAGAAAGTGGTAACCATTTCTACCGATAAAATTGATTTTACCAAACCTATACCTGAAGGAACCATTGTAGAGTTAGTGGCTAAGGTTACTGAAGTCGGAAGAACGAGCTGCATTGTTAAGGTTGACATCTATAAAGAAGACATGTATAGCTATGATCGGGAGTTGGCAGTTTCTGGACACTTTAAATTTGTGGCTATAAATAATGATAAAGAGCCTATTCCTATTTTAGATCATATAGGATAGCACCAAAAAAAGATCCTTGAATGAGGATCTTTTTTTAAGTATTTAAAACAAAAAACTGTTTTATTTGTCCGTAAGCTGTTTTAATTTTATTCTGAAAGCAGCAAATATCAAGGTCATAAATGGACTTAGCCAGTTGAAGATAGCGAATGCAAAATAATCTATCACTGGTACTCCAAGCACTCCACTTTGATAGGCTCCACAGGTATTCCAAGGAACTAATACAGAGGTAACCGTACCAGAATCTTCAAGTGTTCTACTTAAGTTTTCAGGTGCCAATCCTTTATCTTTAAATGCCTGAGCATACATTTTTCCTGGAACAACGATGGCTAGATATTGATCTGAAGCAGTAACGTTTAGTGCCAAACAACTGGCGACCGTACTGGCAAATAAACCAAATACAGAATCGAATAGACCCAATAGTGCTTTACTGATTCTGGCTAAAGCACCAATAGCATCCATAACTCCACCAAAAACCATGGCGCAAACAATTAACCAAATCGTACCAAGCATACCATACATACCTTTTGCAGTGAACAGATCAGATAATACTTCATTATCCGTAGCAATTGTTGTTTCTACTGTAATTGCGTTCATTACACCTTTATAGCTCGAAATAGCATCTAAATGTTTAACGCCCGCTGCCTGAGCAACAATATCAGGTTGAAAAATTAGTGCAAAGATACCTCCCAATATTGTTCCGGTTAGTAATGCAATTAAAGGAGGCGTCTTTTTTATGATTAAAAGAATAACAACAATAGGTACAATAAACAACCAGCCATTGATGTTAAAAACAGCTTTTAAGTCATTGAGTAAAGCCGAAGTGTCCGCCGAGCCAGAAGTGTCAATAGCTAAACCAATTATGATAAAAACAATCAATGTAATAACAATGGTAGGTACCGTGGTGTAGGTCATATATTTGATGTGCGAAAATAAATCTCCACCGGCCATCGCAGGAGCAAGATTCGTGGTGTCAGACAGGGGAGACATTTTATCTCCAAAATAAGCGCCCGATAGAACAGCACCAGCAGTCATCCCTAAGGATATATCTAGCGCTCCACCAATGCCGATCAAAGCAATACCCACCGTTGCCGAAGTGGTCCACGAACTACCGGTAGCAATGGATATAATAGCACATATAATAACGCAGGCTGCCAAAAAGATGGTTGGGTTTAAGATTTGTAACCCATAATAAATCATTGCGGGTATAATTCCGCTAATAAGCCAGGTACCTGCCAGGGCTCCAACCATGAGCAAAATTAAAATGGCGCCCGAGGTAGACTTCAGGTTTTTAGCGACCTCTTCCATCATTTGTTCGTAAGAAACTTTATTGAAATAACCTACTATCGCAGCAACTGCTGCTCCCAGAAGCAACACAAATTGGTTACTACCCGCTAATGCATCATCTCCAAATACGTATACGTTAAAAGCTAACATAAGTACCAGCGCAAAAACAGGTATAAGTGCTTCCCAGATACTCAATTCCTTGTTCAATCTGATTTCTTCATCTTTTGGGGTAGAGGGCGTATTTCGTTGACTTTCCATAAATTTTTGATGTTTGCGGCTGTAATGTTACAATTTTCAAAAAACCTATGCAAAGACAAAATTCAATTAAAATGGGTTCTTTATTAAAATGGAATAGAAATCAGCCTCTTTGAATTTATCAAATTTGAAAAAATACCCTTGAACTTTTTGTAACTTCACACTTAAAATTATCAATAGATGTCCATTAAAAGAGCAGCAGAATTAGTACTACTTTTTGTGTTATTACCAATCAGCTTATGCCTAAATTTTTATGTAGCGATTAAAATGGGTTTGGTGCTGATAGGCTGTATTTATGTTGCCTTGATTTTAAAAAAAGACGGCTTATTGCGGGTAACGTGGTCTACATTTAACATTATATTGGATTTTTTAAAACAAATCATTGGTAGGTTTTTGCTTATTGTGCTAGTAAGTACGTTATACGTGCATTTCTTATATCCTGAAAAGTTATTTATCGTTGTAGTGAATAAACCTTGGTTATGGGCTACTATTCTTATTGTGTATACATTGTTTTCTGTTGTACCGCAAGAATTAATTTACAGAACATTCTTTTTTGCACGCTATGAAAAGTTTTTTCAGAATAAATATCTTTTCATATTGGTCAGTGCCATCATATTTTCTTTAGCCCATCTATTTTTTCTGAACCCTTTGGTACAGCTGCTTACATTTATTGGCGGTCTTCTTTTCGCGTATACCTACCACAACACACGTTCTACATTTCTGGTATCCCTAGAACATGCTATTTATGGAAACTGGTTGTTTACCGTTGGACTAGGAGAGATGCTTGCGTTTCCAGGTTAAGTTTAGCCAACTTGATGATTTAAAAATGCAATTAATTGTTGTACGGCTTTTCCGCGATGACCTATCTCATTTTTAGTGGTCAAAGGCATTTCTGCAAAGGTTTCTTCAAAACCTTCTGGAGAAAATAAGGGATCATAGCCAAAGCCCTCTAAACCTCTCTTTTCAATCGTTATGGTGCCTTTACAAATTCCGGTAAAGGTGTGTGTTTTGTTGTCAATACAAAGCGCTATAACCGTTTTAAACTGGGCTTGTCTATTGGAAACTCCTTGCAGTGCGGAGAGGAGTTTGGTCATATTGGCTTCGGGATCTTTGGCTTCTCCTGCATATCTTGCGGATAACACACCCGGAGCTCCATCTAAAGCTTCAACCTCTAGACCTGTATCATCAGCAAAACAATTGTATCCGTAATTTTCCTGGATATAGTTAGCTTTTTGCAGCGCATTTCCTTCAATGGTCGGAGAAGTTTCTGGAATATCTTCCAGGCATCCAATATCTTGTAGGCTTATGAGTTCAATACCTTGAGGCATTAATTCCTGAACTTCTTTTATTTTGTTTTTATTGGAAGTGGCAAATACAATTTTCATTAGGCTTCAGCGTCAAAATCTGTAATCCATTTTCCTTGAACTCGAAGCACCTGTTCAATAACATCCCTTACACAGCCTTTGCCTCCTTTTTTATAAGAAACATATTTGGCTACTTCTTTTAGTTCAGAAGCTGCATCTTGCGGGCAGGTTGGCAGTCCCACTAAATTCATTACAGGAAGATCTGGGATATCGTCACCCATGTACAATACATTTTCGGTTTTAATATTGTAAATATCCAGGTATTCGTCGAGTTGCTCAATTTTTTGATGGGCTCCAAGGTAAATATCTGTTATTCCCAAGCCTCTAAGTCGCTCTCTCACGCCTTCATTTTTGCCACCAGAAATTATACAAACATTAAAGCCTTGTTGAACTGCGGTTTTTAACGCATAACCATCTTTGATATTCATCGTTCTAAGCAGTTGACCATCGGTATTGATAATTACGCTACCATCGGTCAAAACGCCATCTACATCAAAAATAAAGGTAGTAATGTGTTTAAGGTATTCTTTATAACTCTTTTCCATATGTATCTTGAATAGCTTCAGTTATTATTTTATAGATCTCTTTATATTGTAGGTTGGAAATTTGTTCCAGATGCCTACGAATCGTTTCCGAGTCTTTTCGAATTGCCGGACCCGTTTGCGATTTTTCAGGAGATAAAGTAAGCACCTTTTCTGCAGTTTCGGTAATCAACGGGTGCAAAATTTCGAAGGGAATGTCATTTGCAGTACAGAGCTCATTGGCAATCGTAAACATAAAATTACTAAAGTTATTGGCAAATACTGCTGCTACGTGCAGTGTACTGCGCTGCTCAGATGAGATCTTATACACTTTTTTTGATAGCGTTTTTGCCATTGCGGATAACAAATCATAATCTTTTTGATGTTCTGCCTCAAGGCAAAAAGGTACATCGCTAAACGTTATTTCTTTGTGTTTGCTAAACGATTGTAACGGGTAGAAGACTCCTTTTCGATGTTTGTTATCAATGGAATCTATGGAAACGCTACCAGAGGTATGTACAACGAAATGATCTCCTGCAGGAATCTGAGCTGTAACCTCTGCGATAGCATCATCACTAACAGCTACAATAAATACATCCGAAGGGAGTAGTTGATTTAAGTCTGTTATCACGCAATGAGTGGCATAACTACCTGTAGCTAAAGCAATACCCTTTCTATTGTAGCATTGCACTATTTCAATATCGTCTTTACTACTTAATGCAGTGAATAAATGCGAGGCTACATTGCCTGCTCCTATAAGGGTCACTTTAGTCATAGCGCTAAAATAAAAAACAATACCTTAAAAAATAACAACAAAGGTAAACATCTGTTAAATCAAGAAAACTTAGCCGTTTTTAGACCAAATTATCCTTCGAAAAGCTGTAAATTTGCCGAGTTTAAAAAAAGACTATTGTTATGCAAAAAAGGCTAATAAGCATTTTGTTTTCTACCCGACTTATGGCGGTTCTTTTTATTGTTTTTGCTGTGGCTATGGCAGTTGGAACTTTTGTTGAGGATCAGCACGGAACAAGTGCAGCTAGAATTTTAATATATAATGCGTGGTGGTTTGAGGTCATAATGATATTTTTTGTACTAAATTTTTGTGGTAATATTTCGCGATATCAGTTATATAAGAAAGAAAAGTGGTCCACTTTGTTATTACACTTATCGTTTATCTTAATCATTATTGGAGCTTTTATAACCAGATATATCAGTTATGAAGGGGTAATGCCGATACGAGAGGGCGAAACCACAGCTACCTTTTTGTCTGAAAAAACCTATCTCAGAGTTTTTATGGATGGCAAAATAAATGGGGAGCCAAGAAGAAGAACTATAATAAAACCACTTGAACTATCAGAATATACGCAAAACGCTAATGATTTTACGATCCATACTGATTTTAATGGAGAGCCAGTTGCTATACGCTATAAAGAATTTATTGATGGAGCGGAATTAGGATTAGTGGAAACAGAAGATGGGGATAATTATATCAAAATTGTGGAAGCAGGTGGAGGAAACAGACATGATCATTATCTCAAAGAAGGTGAGGTAAGCAATATTCATAATGTGCTTTTTGCCTTTAATAAACCTACCGAAGGCGCCATTAATATTACTTATGAAAATGATGACTATACCTTAAGCTCTCCGTTTGAAGGCTCATTTATGAGAATGGCGGATCAATTTCAGGGATTGGTCTTTAAAGATAGTGTTCAGCCGCTAATGCTAAGATCTCTGTACCAAACTGCAGGAATGCAATTTGTAATTCCTGATCCTGTAATTAAGGGTACATATGATGTGATTCCTATAGAAGATAAGCAGAAGGGACAGGAAGATGCATTGATTTTAGAGGTTACTGCCAATAATGAAACTAAGGAAATAAAGTTATTAGGAGGGAAAGGATATTATAACGATATGAAGTCCATTAAGCTGGGCGATTTGGAGTTGTTTTTTGCCTTTGGCTCTAAACAACTGGAGCTACCTTTTGCCTTGAAATTGAATGATTTTATTGCAGATAAGTATCCTGGGACAGATAATGTGTATAAAGCCTTCAAAAGTAAAGTAGAAATCGTAGAAGGTAATACTTCAGAACCCTACGATATTTATATGAATCACGTTTTGGATCACAAAGGCTATCGTTTTTTTCAAGCTTCTTTTGATCCCGATGAAAAAGGTACAGTCCTATCCGTAAATCACGATCAATGGGGTACCTGGATTACTTATATCGGCTATATCTTATTGTACCTCGGTTTAATGTTAATTTTATTTACCAAAGGAAGCAGGTTCAGTGATCTTAATACCATGCTGAATAAGGTGAAATTGAAGAAAAAATCAATTACAACCGTTTTGGTTGCTTTATTTACCTTATCGGTATATGCACAAGATCAAAACCAAGATGTTCTTGCTGTAGATAATCATATGCAGGCGATGCCTAGCAAAGCGCAATTAGATTCTATCATAAAGAAAAATGCCGTACCTGAAGCGCACGCTGAAAAATTTGGAAGTTTAGTCATCCAAGACGAACGAGGCAGAATGAAACCGGTAAACACCTTTTCTTCTGAGCTATTGCGTAAATTAAGTAAAAAAGATACATACGAAGGTTTATCTGCAGATCAGGTTTTCTTATCTATGGTAGAAAATCCATTCTTATGGTATAGCGTACCTATTATTGAAATTAAGCGCGAAAACGATAGCATTCGTAAAATAATAGGTGTGCCGTCTTCAGAAAGAAGAGTCTCTTTGATTGATTTAGTGGATCCTGATGGGAGTTACAAATTAGATCCTTATCTCGAAAAGGCAAGTAGTACAAACAATCCGAGCCAATTTGAAAAAGACTTTTTAAAAACACACGAAAAGTTTTATTTATTGAATCAGGCATTAGGAGGGGGGATTCTTAGAGTTTTTCCGGTTCCAAATGATGATAATAATACCTGGGTTTCTGTTCCGCAATTAAACGAAGCTAATTTTAGTGGAATGGATTCTGTCTACGTACGCCAAATACTACCTATCTATAGACAATCGTTGTCAGAGGCCAGAAAGACGGGAGACTACAGTAAAGCCGATCAGTATTTAGAGAGTATTAAGAGTTTTCAGAAAAAATTTGGAAGCGAAGTTTTACCCTCTGATAAAAAGATCAAAGCAGAAATTGCACTGAACAAATATGATATTTTCAGGTCGTTGTATAAATACTATATGATGATTGGTTTATTACTTATGATTTTTGTAATCGCCAGAATTTTTAAAGACTCTAAACCAGTACGATGGTTGATAAATTCTACTATAGGTATTGTTATTTTCTTATTTATACTACATACCGCTGGATTAATCATACGTTGGTATGTGTCCGGACACGCTCCCTGGAGTGATGCTTATGAATCTATGATTTATGTGGCTTGGGCAACCTTAGCACTAGGATTGGCTTTTGGTAGAAAAAGTAATTTAACTATTGCTGCTACTACTTTTGTTGCAGCTATTATATTATTTTTTGCACATCAAAACTGGACAGATCCAGCGATTGCCAATTTACAACCCGTACTAGATTCGTATTGGGTATTAATACACGTTTCGATTATTGTGGGTAGTTATGGTCCTTTCTTTGTCGGCGCTATTCTGGGTATTCTTGCGTTACTATTAATGATATTGACCACAACAGATAATAAGAAACGAATGGACATTACCATTAAAGAGCTTACCATTATCAACGAAATGGCATTGACCATTGGATTGGTGATGCTAACCATTGGTAATTTCTTAGGGGGTATGTGGGCTAATGAAAGCTGGGGTCGCTATTGGGGTTGGGACCCTAAAGAAACCTGGGCGCTAATTAGTATTATGGTCTATGCCTTTGTCATTCATATGCGCTTGGTTCCAGGTTTAAGAGGAAGATGGTTGTTTAATTCGATATCTGTATTGGCAATATCCAGTATTTTGATGACCTATTTTGGAGTAAATTTTTATCTCAAAGGATTACACTCTTATGCCAGTGGTGACCAGGTGGTAACTCCTGCCGGAGTGTATTATAGTCTCATTGGTTGGGTGGTATTGAGTGCTGTATCGTATTGGCGCTACAAGGTGCATTACAAAAAGAAATCATAATAAATAGAACAAAAAAGCCTGGCATTCGCCAGGCTTTTTGATTCTCAACCAAATAATGATTATTAGCTAACTCTATAATTTGTTTTTAAATACCCCGTATACAAATTATATAATTATTCGTTGGTCAACGTAATTTGCAGTTGTTCAGCTATATTTACATTAGGGTTTGAGTTTGTTACATCGGCAATAATGTCAAAGCGGTATTGTCCTGGTGTAAGGTTAACCGATATAGTTTCATTTGCACCTAGTGCACGTTGAATAACTTGATTGTTACTATCTTCAAGGTAAATACCTAGATTTTCGATTCCTGGAACTGTAATTGTGGCTGCACTTTCAATTTCAAAAGAGAGAAATAAAGCGTGATCGGGCTCTCCGTTAGCAATTTCAAAATTATAAGTTTCATCTGACGGTACGTTTAATACTCCAAGATTGAGATCTGTTTCAAAATCATCTCTAAAGGTAAAATCTATTTGACCTTCAATACCATTTCCTGTTGGGTCGATAATTTCTAGCTGATATATTTTTTGCGTATCTAGTTGCGCTCCAAAACTTAGGTCTGTATCACGAAAAGCATTCCCAATAAAAGAAACACCAGATGCGATTATAGTTCCATCTTCGTCTTTTAAAGTTAATTCTACGTTCTCCTGGGTGTAAATAAAATAAGAGGCGAAATTATTGATGGAAAATGTATACACAATCTTGTTATCAGGTTCTTCACTGAAAATAGTTAGTTCTCGAGTTTCTCTAAAAGGAGGTATAATTTCACCTAAGTCTACATCGGTATTGGGATACAAATAAAAACTAAATGAACCTTCATTGTTTTCATATGGAGCACTATTTAAAATCTCAAGGGCGTAGCGTCCTGCTGCTAATGCTGAACCTGAAATAAGATCTTGTAGTTTCTCACCAACACTGTTTCCTTCTGAATCAAACAATGTTAATTTGAAGTCATTATTTTCTTCGAAAAAATATCTTGAAGTTTCGAATTCAATCTCAAACTCAAAACGTATTTTATCATCAGGTTCATTGTCAAAAGAAAAAGGTACAGACCCATATTTTGGATTATTTGGTTCCAACCAAAATCTACCAAAATCTGTGTGGTTGGAATTTCTAAAGGTTATATTTAATTGGCGATTATTAAATTCAGTTCCGGTATTTTTAAGTTCCAGGTATATCAATTGATTAGTCGGTAAAGTGGCTCCAGAACTAATAAAGTCATAAGGAGATTGGTTGGTTAGTAATCCTTCTCCAGAAACAATGATGTTCCCCTCATCATCTTTTAGTGTTAATAGCACGTTCTCATATGATGATGTGATCAAGTAATCCGTAGATTCTACTATTAATGAATTCTCAATTGTAAACGAATACGTAAGCGTCTCAGATGGTTCAGTAGTAACAAAATTATAAACGAAGGTGTTTGTGTTTATTAAAGGTAAAATTCCCAGAGAAAAGGTGTTTACATCTTCTGGAGGTGTTTCAGGGTCGATAATTATGTCATCATCATTACAGCAAGAGATTATAGAGACACTTGCTATGAAAACTAATAGCAGTCTTTTTAAAAGTCTAGAATGAAATGAATTGTTTCTTTTTTTGTACTTGTTTTGCATCGTGAAAATGGTTTAGTTTACTTATGCGAATCCTCAGCATTTCAATTTTTGTCAAAAAGCTTGATTTTAGAAGAACCTAACAAAATACAGTATTGACAATCTGCTTTATTCAATTTGAAGCAAAATTAAACCAGGGCACGGATAAAAAACTCACTTGTTTTAGGTAAATTCATACATCACCCAAAAGGGTGATATTGGCAATTAAATAATTACGTATGAAGATTAAATTGTTAAAAGATAGGGTGACTACGCCACTAAATTCGAATCTAAGTGTCGAAGAAAGGATTGGTTACGCAATAATTCCTTGTTGGATTGCATATTTGGTTAACCCAACGACATTCTTTGCACCGATTTTTCGCATTAGGTTTTTTCGATGAGTATCGACCGTATTAACAGAAATATTTAGTGACTCCGCAATTTCCTGCGTATTTTGCTCCTGCACAATACATTTTAGTACTTCTAATTCTCTGGGGCTTAATTTAACCTTTTCTTTTTCAGCTTTGTTTGTGCCAAATAAACTTTGATTATATACTCTGAGTATTTCTTCCGAAAAGTACTTTTCTCCCTTATATACTTTGTTGATGGCATTTAGGAGTTCAATTTTTCCGGTGTTTTTGAGTAGATATCCATCAATTTGTAGTTTACGTAACTTGTCAATGGTTTGAACATTGCTGTGAGAACTAACTACAATTACTTTTATATTAGGCAACGTTTTTTTTATGGATTTAGATAATTGAATGCCATCCATTTCAGGCATTTCTATGTCCGTTATTAACAGGTCCAATGCTGATGATTTGGCAATTTTGAGTGCTTGATTACCATTATTAGCCGTTCCAACGATGTCGATATGCGAAATATCTTTAAGAATGGCATAAATACCATCCATAAACATATGATGGTCATCTACTAATAATAATTTAATGGTTTCATTACTCATTAGTCCTGGGTATTATGATATTGACAAGTGTTCCTTTTTGTGGTGCTGATTCTATATCTAAAGATCCAGAAAGCTCTCTTACCCTGTGGTTGATATTTTGCAAACCTAATCCTTTTTTTGGAATTTCAGGATGAAATCCTTTTCCATTATCTTCCACAGATAACTGTATAGTACTATCTTGAATGAAGATGGATAGAAATACTTCAGTGGCGTGAGCATGCTTATGGATATTATTAAAAATCTCTTGTAGAATTCTAAAAAGTTCAAGTTTGATCTTGGTGGATAAGTTCTCTATAGCTTTCTTATTAGAAATATCTGAGTTAACGCTTAATTTATCCGTTTTTTGACTTTCAATTAATTGTTCCAACATAGCTACAAAACTATTGACCTCTATATTCTTTGGTATAAGATCATGCGAAATAGATCTAACCTCGCGATACGTCTTATCGACACTGTGTAAGATCTCCTGCATTCTACCCGTCTGTTCTTCTACAGCTGATAATTTTAATTTTATAGTTGCTAGATTTCCACTGACACTATCGTGTAAATCTCGAGATATTCGCTCTCGCTCTTTATGCTGACCATTAATATAAGATTGCAAACTGGCTAATTTTTGATGCTCAAGTAAGCTATCGATTTCTTGTTGATTTATACGGTCTTGCTTTTTTAAAAGTTCTTTCTGGGCCTTAATTTTTTGCCAATAAAAATAGTAGGATACCGCAAGAAAAAAGACAAGTATGAAGATACCAATGAGCAATCTGTTTTTTTCCTTTTTTTGAAAGGATACCATTTTTTGTTGTGCGGCTAAGGCAAGCTCTTTTTCCTGAACCTGATATTTAGTTCTCATCTCTTCAACAGCATTAATTTTATTTTTACTAAAGATGCTGTCGCGACTAGTTATGGATTTTAATTCATATTGATAGCCTTCTTCGAACTTTCCGTTGGCATAATTTAAAGTACTCAATAAATAATTGACATCTTCAGAGAGTCTAAGTTCATTTATCTTTTCAAGTATTACATTGCACTTTAACAGGTATTTTTCCTGCGCTTCAAAATTTCTTTTATATTGATAGATTTTACTCAGGTAATAATAGCTCCAGGCTAAAAACAATGGATTTTCACTAGCACTTGCATTTTCCTTGAATGCAATAACTTCAGTTAGTATAGTTTCTGCTTCCTCTAATTTTCCTTGTTTAATCAATATGTGTGCAAGCGTACTTTGACAACTATAGTACTGACCTTTATAAGAATATTCTTGTTGAGTTTTACATGCCTTTTGTTTATAGTAGTAGGCCGAATCCAAGTCTTTAGTGATATATAAGTTGCCAAGAGCGCTATACGCCAACGTTTTTGATTTTTTATCATCAGGCATAGTAAGCACCTTTTTTAATGTATGCTTTGCCTTTTCTTTTTCATTGAGTCCGGTTAACTCAATATATCCAAGTGTAAGTTGTAAAGATGTTAATCCTTTTCCTTTGTATCCCGTTTCTTTGAGTTCTTGGATGGCATTATTGACTAATTTATAGGCTTTGTTATACAACCCCATTTCAATCAAATGGCTGGCAAATGGCTGTAGTAATTCTGAATAGCTCTGAGGATATTTTTTTAATCTTGCAGGATCATCTTTAAAATAATTGACAAATCTATCGGTGTAAATTAAAAAAGAATCTTTTTGCTGGGTACTACTTAAAATTGCGGCTTTCCAGGCTAAGCATCTTAACTTTATGCTATCTAAAGGGGTATCGTATGCTGATTTGTCAATAATGTAACTTAACTCACCCAACAACCACTGTTTAGAAAGATTACGATTTTGTTTCAGTGAGTCCTGGAGTTTATCATATCGGTTTGCTATGATACGCTCTTTCGCCTTTTGAGCAAAAAGCGATGTAGATTGTAACATTACTATACTGACGATTAGGGCAAAACGCAATACCATTAAAAAACAGGAATATTTATTGTAGGTTGTAAATTAGCATTTTTTTAACAAAAAACAATTAACAACAAGTAATTTAACAACGGTTAAAACGTAATTACACTCTCTATCTGAAAAAGGATAAACCAAAATCCTTCTTTACCTAAGATATAGTATAAGTCTAGTGTATTTATTCGACTCGTGTAAAGCTGTTCATTGATGAAAAAAGTAATTAAAGGCAGCTCTCTTTTTTTGGCCAGTCTTCTTTGGGTTGCTCAACCATGTTGAAGTAGGTAACACTTACGACACCTAAGCTTGCATTATCGCCGTAGGTAAGTATGGTTTCGTAATACCCCTGTTTTTTAAGATCGAAAGTCATATCCTGGCGCTTCACTTTTTTCTTGCCATCAACAGTATAACAAATTAGCACTCCATAAACGCTCCAATTTTTTTGGTATTTGGATTCGTCTTTGCCAACATTGGTGGTTTTACTGTGTGGGGTAATCCTAATTTTTTTACCGCCGTACTCAGACTCAATAATCTTATATTCACTGAATGAATTAATTTTTTGTGCTTTACCTTGAATAGGCATTAAAACACAAAAGAGTAGTAGGAATATGGTAGTCTTAGTAATTTGGACAGTTTTCATAGTATTTTAATTAAATATTCAGATTTCTTATGTTTTGTTAACTTATGGGAAGTCGAACTTTGTTATTCGTCAACTTCGCGATGTAAATTTTTATATAGCGATAATAGAATTCATCCATATCATTTTAAAAATTTAGAAGGACTATTCCAAATATCTTTTTATTCAACAATCCTATTCAAATGGTCATTTGAGCCTGTCATTTGCCACTGGCCTAACGCCATAGGAATATTACCCATCGCATTAAGGGTGTCAAAAAACTCTTTCAACACAAAGTCTTTGTTTTGAGACTCGCGTATTCTGGCGTATTCAGCCAATGCATTTTCCATTAAGTATTTACCAGTAATATAACTCGTGCCATAACCTGGCTGTCGTAAATATAAGTGTTGCTCAAATATGAGGAGATCTTTTTCTGTTTTCATCCAACCTCTAGGGGTGTACTCGCTATGAATGCCACCCGCTTCTTCCATTGTCATTTGATTGGCATGGGCATACAACGATCCTAAGCCACGGGCCGCACGCTGCGCAATCAAAATGTATACAATCTCTTTAGTTCTTAGACTGTCTTCATACAAACCGGCCTGCATAAACATTTCTTCTACTGCTGTAGCTACCCCTTCGTTTCTGGAGTCAAAAATATTATATAGCAATGGACCTCTTCTGATCTCACTTTCATTGGGTTCATTATCCATTCTCGCTAATTCAAACCAATGATAAAAATGGGAGTATAATGGTCTAGGGTCATAGTGCGCTCCAATCCAAAAGAAGTTGCGCTTTTCCTTTGGAACATAACTTCCTAAATGTTCATTTAGAGCAGTTTCAAAATAGGGTTTGACGCTCACAATATCTTGCTCTTCCAAGAAGGTCAACAAGCTTTTTGATGCAGCTTCGGCCAAGGCTTTATAAGCTTCTGGGGAGTCAGCATCCTTCAACTTTGGTAAATCTCTATTCTTATGCTCTTCTAATTTTAAAGAGGACCAGGCACGAGCAAGTTCCCTTTTAAGTAGCATCACTTCGTCCTCCCAGCTTAACGGCACCAGGTGTACATGCTGCAAGTACCAGGTGTAATTCTCTTTGCCTATACCCGATGGGCCTGTCTTTGATTTAGCTTCAGTAGTTAGCCAGCTTGCAAGGTTTTGGGTAGATGCGATGCATTCATCAATAAGGCTTACTAATGTCGTATCATCCTGTAGGGAAGGCTCTTCTTTTAGTGCCGCCAGATCTTTCGCTTGAGTTTCAATATCTCTAATTCCAGCTATCCAGAGGTCTCTTGCATTGCCGGTAAGGTTTTGCTTTGCCTGTTGATTGAGCGGGCCAATTACCTTCAAGTCATTGATCAGTCGTGCTCTTTCTGCCGATGATAATGGAAAAGTATAAGTCCAGAGCTCAGTGGTAGCATGATGGGTAGGACCTTCATGTGCGGGTACATCGCTTCGGTACGTCCAAACTGTTTTATAAAATGCCGGGTCACGCGTCCAGGGCTTTAAAATACGGTGATTAAAGTCGTAACCATTCATCTCAGCCCACACAATCATCCAGTCCACCTTATTGGCCACCGACCAATTGGCTGTATCTATCGCTGTTAAGCTTTGCTGTAGTTCGATAAACTGCGGCCAGCGTTTTTCAAAAGTTGTTTTTGTATAATCAGGTACTCCGTTAATGAGTGGAGGCTTCTCAAAAGTTCTCCATTCCTTGAATAGTGTAACCAAATCTTCATAGTCGTTGGTCGTAAATTTTACTGTTTTAGCTAGGCTTTGAGTCGTTTTTTCTTCGGGAGTAGTTTGGCAGCTGATGTAAACTAAGAAGAAAAGGCAAAGAATAAGATGGATTGTTCTCATGGGTTACTGTGCAAATTGATGTGATTTATTTGAAGGTTGATCAATTACCTTAAAAATGGAAGATATGTATTTTTTATGAACATTGCTTTTAAATCGCTAATCTGTTGGCGTGCCTAGATGTCGGTCGAAGTATTCGATGAGCTTGCCAAATAGGTAACGACCATAATATTGCTCACGACTCCACCCGTGTGTCGCACTAGGGGCAAATGCAAAGTCAAAGTCCTTGCCCTGTTTAATTAGCTCTTCCGCCAACACAGCGGTCGTCTTAAAGGGCACCACATGATCCTGTAGACCGTGAATGAACAATAGTTTATCTTCTAGGTTTGCTGCGTACTTAAGTGCTTTTCGCTCGAAAATCTCTGGGTGTGTTTGTGGACGACGGACAATGGCCACGTCGTCCGTGCCGAAGAACATGGGGTCAACGGCGGCGGCTGCAGCTACGCCCACCTGGAATAAGCCAGGCTTCATCAAAAGCGAATACACGGAGAGCGTGCCCCCGTAACTGCTGCCCCAGATGCCAATACGATCGGGATCTACATAATCCAGTGACTCCATATAGGCCACGGCACTGGCATAATCTTCAATATCCTGGTCAGCAAAGCCCAATAAGAACTCTTCACGAAATGCACGACCGTAACCGTTGCTACCGCGTGAATCTACTTGCACCACGATATACCCCTTTTGTACCAACAGCTGCTGTACGAGGCTGTAATTGCCGGCCCATCGGTTTCTTGCGGTATTCGAATATACAGGTCCAAAAATCACTGGATACTGCTTGCCAGGTTGCATGTTGCTAGGTTTCAGCACACGGGCATGCAGGGTATAGTCATCCACAAGACTGGGGAAACTCACATAGTCTGCTGCCGTCCAGCTTCGTTCTGTGAAGGCGGGTAGGGGAGAATGGGTTATTCTTGTAGCATCACCCCCATTGCTGTTTGCTACATAAAGTTCGGGTGGAGCGATGTCGTTGCTGTGCATAAACACCAGGTGTTGTCCGTTTGGTGAAGGATAGCCTATATTGCGGCCTGCAAGTTGGGTGAGCTGTTCAGGTTTTCCACCAGACATATTTACGCGATATATGTGTTGCTCGTAAGGATTAACGCCATTACCGGCATAAAAGATGGCATTTCCAGCAGAAATTGGTGCAGACAGTACATCGTAGGAGGGATCAGTGATAAGTTGCGGGCGATCCTTGGAGGGTGAGGCATCTATGGTATACAATCCATAGCGATCCCCCATATCACTTAAGAAAACAACTTGCTTTCCGTTGGGATGCCAGCTTGATCCAAATGAGGTGTACATGCGGCTCTCTCGAACCCCTCGCCAAATCTCACGTAGTTTGCTTGCTCCCGGTGCCACTACATACAATTTACGTTCAACAGCTGTATCGGATGCGGTATCAACGAGTAGGGTGCCGTTAGGTGACCAGTTAAAGTCGATGACCTGGTTAGCGTGTGGCTCAGGTAAATCCAGGTAAGTAATTTGACCACTTGCTACATCAAGCAGACCCACCCTTCGAATCTCGTTGGGATCGCCTGGATAACTTCGGCGAACTTCATTGGGGTTGGTTTCCTCAGCGAGGTAATCCGGGAATGATACTTTTCGCATCTCGCGCCGGTCTACAACGTGAAACACTATGGTTTGGCCATCCGGTGACCATTTGTACGTTGGTCCACTCCAGATGCCTGGTCCAATTTCACGTTCTGGTCGGCTGTAGCGCCCCTTCGGCAAGCTCGAGAGACTGGCAATTCCAATCTCGGTGAGCTGTCGATTCTGTTTAGAACTAAGGTTAGCCAGCCATAGATCACCCTCCTTGATATAAGCTACTTGCTTACCGCTTGGTGCCATTGATAAATTGTGTGCACCGGTCTCTAGAGGCATATATTGACTATCTTCTCCTTGTTGTAGCCTGGTCTGCCATAAATGATTTCCTCTCAGGCTTAGGATGGTGTTGGCGTCGACCCAGGCTAAGTCTCGGACTGAGGCAGATTTGGCGTTTGATAGAAGGCGCACTTCCTTTCCATGGCTTGTGGATACCCACAGGCCGCGCCCTGATACCCCTGGTTCATTCCAGGAGAAGGCAAAGTGCTTACTGTTTGGTGCCCATATGGGTTGGGATGGGGTGGTTCCGGTTAGTTTTGGAGTAGTGAATACGTCATCGAGGGTGAGCTCATTTTCTTGTGCTGTTATTTTTGGGTGTAGCGTCATAAGTACGACTGCCACTATACAGGTTCGCCAAAAAGAGAGGTGTTGCATGTGTTTGTTTTCTTATATGTTTTGTGAAATTATCTTATAGTACTTATAGATACGCTCACTTGTGGAGCGAACCTTTTTAGAGGGCTTTTCATAGGATACTGTGTTGTATACTGAGTATTTATTCATTTAATTCTTTCCAGCATTTTTGAACTTCACGTTTCACTTGCTCTTCCATTTTTGGCAACTCATTCAAAATCCAATTTTTACTTTCTTTTGTAAGATAGTTTTTGTTTTCAGATAATTTGAATTCCATTGCGCCTTGAATTAACGAAATTAATTCTTTTGTTTCTGTTTCTCCGTTCGCAAAATTTGGTCCGATTAAATATCCTAAGATGTCTTTTTCAAGTTTAGGTTTGTAATGCAAAATGTGTGTTACAATCGGAAAATAGAAGTAAAAGAAGCTGTTCGTATTCGATTGATATTGAATTTTATTAAATTCCGAAATTAAAAGTTCACATTGAGAGTCAGAAGTATCAAAGTCCAATTTGGCAAGTACGTCATAAGTCTTTTTAGCACTAGGTTTAATTTCTCCCATTCTTTTTAATTCTGAAAATACTTTTTCAAATTCAGCATTAACTTTTTTGTTCTTTCTCCAGTTTAAAATTCCCAATATTCTTTGTTTTTTACGTTAGTGTATAACGGTCTCAGTAATGAGTAGTTGGGTGATTTAAGTTTTAAATTTAGCAAATACATATCAATTAGAAAATCCGCGTCCCGATAGCTATCGGGATTACTTTCTAAAAGTCTTGCGCCTTTCCAAAAATACAATTACTACTCGATTAATCACTTAGCTGCTAAGATCACATATATGGTGTCGTGGTGGTTTATTTAAGTTTATATATCACCGGTAATAGGTGGAGGAGGTGGAGGAGGTGGAGTTTCTATCCTTTCCTTTAACCATATTTTTAGATCGTATTTGGTATTTAAGTCTTCGTACGAATTGATTAATTTATTTAAGGTTTGAGAAAAACTTTTAATACTTTCGTCATTATCGTAAGAGATAAAAATGATGACTTTTTCTGGACTATCACTATAATTTGAATCCGCCCCATTATTGTTATAATCTTTTTTCAAAATACTTGTTAAGTTATTTAAATGATAGTGTTTTTCACCTTTGAATATTGAGTCGTTATGAATTTCGATAGTATTTCTGCGATAAATTAGAATACAACCAAACCTGTCCCAACAAGGATTTCTGAAATAAATGGTCTTCATTTCTTTGTTAGTTTTGAGCATTACTTTAGGTATGCTATCACTACAGGTAATCTCATCAGTTCGTTTGACTAAATCTTTCCAACTATTGAATCGACTCAATTCCAGTTTAACACTGATACTGTCATTTTTCGAATTCCAAATTCCGTATTTTTTTAGAACTAATTGCTTTTCTTTTAGATCAGAATTTTGACATCCAATTATTGTCAGAATGAGTAAAGTGAAAAATGATATTTTGATGTAATTCCTCATTTATTTAATGGACCAAAATGGCATTGTATATAGTTTGTTACGTTCTTTAATCACCTACTTTAGCAAATACATATCAATTAGAGAATCTGCGTCCTGATAGTTAATGGAATTCCTTTCTGCAAGTCTTGCGCCTTTCCAAAAATACAATTACTACTCGATTCATCAATTCGCTGCTAATATCACATATATGGTGTTAGCAAATGTTATTTTAGTAAATCGATATAAATGTTATTGGTTGATAACTTATTGTCTATTGCAAACTTAGTAAAATTAACATATAGCGAGTCAGTGGTACTTTCTTTGTAAATGAATCTTGTATCAGATATATAACCTATGAATGTGAAATTTCTGAAATTTTTATATGGAAATTTTATCGAATTGGTATCTGTTTCAATTTCTTTTACGACAATACAATCATCTTCTTCTTGAATATATCTAAAAGATATATTTCTTTGATAAATATATTCTTTAGGTAATGTATCTCTTGGTGAATAGAAATCAATTCTACCCTCCATAATGGAATCTTTTCTTCCAGTTATAATTAAATCAAAAAATTTACTTTTGGAAGAATCTAATACTCCATTGTTAAAATATCTAAACTCATTTAGAATTGTATCTTTCCTTTTTCTGTCAACATAAGCATCGATTATTTCTATTTGATTGTCTTTAAAATTATTCATTAATCTTACTTTGTAATATTTCTTTGTTGTATCAATTTCCAATTCGTTTTCAAGTTTTATATGCTTATTGTTGCAAAAAGAAAAAGTCAGACTTTCCACAGATAAAATTTTTTCAAATTCGATATCGTTGCTTAATTTTTCATCCGAGTATTTTGTAATTAAAAAGTCAAAAATACATTCACAAGCATTTTTACTTTTGCTAAAACCATTATCAGGAAGCAACTCAGCCATACAACCAATCATCATCGATTTTTGGTATACAGTTTTGCCGTATGATAAATTGAATAGGAAGTATGTTACTATGAAAAAAAGTATTAAAATAGAAACTAGTGTTATTATTGTTTTTTTCATTAAATATTTGCTATAGCCGATGTTATGGGCAGGGTTTATTTTTTAATCTTCCCATTCGACTTTGTCAGGATACATTTTCGAGTATTTAAAATCATCAAAGTCGGTGTAATATGTCGTAATCGGATAGCCTTCTTTTTCTTTTTTTCCTGTCCAAGTCAAATGAACTAAGGCAAATCTTTTAGAAAAATTCGTTTTCCTAATTTCTAACAATACATCGTCACTTCTCTGGTCGTGGCAAAAAGCTGAGATTTCTATATCCGATAGTTCGTGCTTTTTGGGTTTGCTTATGAAGCTAAAAATAGAATCGGTATTTGTTCCTAGTTCTTTTCTTAGCTCATCTTCAAAAGCAATTTTCTGTTCAATTTGAAGTTCATTCCAAGGCTCTTCAACAAATGGTCGAGGTGGTTTAGTTTGGAAATAGTCTTTTATTATTTTGCTGTCAACTCCTGCAAGGTTAATCCGTTTTGTTTCATTTGGTAGTTCTCTAATGTCGTCAATTGTGTAACCACCTTCAGGAAAAAGAAAAAGTCCGTTTTCTAATTGAGTGTTTAGTCGTAACCCATTCCATTTTTTATAGTCGGGTTTGTTAGTCGCCCAAAACTCCCAAACGGCCTTTTGAATATTGTCGAAGTAATATTCAGTTGGAACAAAGTTTCCAGATAATCCGCCCATTGATTCGTCCTCAACTTGTAAGTCAGTCGTTCCAATTAGTTGTCTATTTGAGAATATTCTTGCTTTCACTTGGTTCGTTTTTCACCTTGCCCATAACGGTCTCGTATAACCGTCAGTTACGGGTTTTATACTACTATTTTTTGATTAAGCACTGGCGTTAGTAATTCCGAGTGGATTCGGACAGCCTGTCCCGAGTTCTCGGAATAGTCGAATCCGCCGTAATTGCGGTTAGCATCTATGTAAAAGCAGCTTATCGTGTATCTTTAAGATGTACTAAAAATTAAAAGATATGAAAACACAACAAACTGCTACTGCTAAGTTATT
>NZ_SGXE01000009.1 GCF_004216895.1 Aquimarina brevivitae
CCCAGCAGATTCAATGTTATGGAGAACAGACTTTGGTTCCCCTGCAGGTTACAGTGAGCGGAGGAGTAAGAGGATATAGTTACCAGTGGTATGAATCCAGTAACCCCTCAATAATTTTGTATACAACAGATCGTACGGAAACCTTAAGTGCGGGAACTTATGTGGTTGTTGTAACCGATACTAATGGCAATCAAGCGACAGTATCCTATGAGGTGACACAGCCAGAGGAGTTGAATATCTCGTTTACAAAAACAGATGTCTTATGTTTTGCAGGAAATAATGGCGCAATAGATGTAAATGTTACCGGTGGTACAGGGAGTTATACAATCTTCTGGAATACTGGCCAAACTACAGAGGATATTTCAAATTTAATAGCAGGAGACTATACGATAACGGTACGAGATGAAAACTTCTGTGAAGCAATAAGAACGATAACCATAACGCAACCTACAGCAGCGCTGTCTATAATAAACGAGCAAATAGAAGATGCTACAGGATTTGGACTGACTAATGGCAACATAACTGTTTCAGTAACAGGAGGTACTTTACCATACAGTTATCAATGGGTGGATACTACTAATACTGTGGTTGGAACTTCAAGCAACAGCTTAGAAAATATTGGGGCAGGGGATTACTATTTAACAATTACGGATGCAAATGGCTGTAGTTTAGGGCCTGTTAACTATACTGTAGATGAGCCATTGCCTTTAGAGGTAGCACTAAGTGAGCGATCTATTGGATGCTTTGGAGAAGAGGGAGGATTTTTGGCTACAGTAACTGGAGGTGTGCCTCCCTATACATATCAATGGACAGATGCTAACAATAACGTGATTAGCAACACAGAAGATTCGGGTGCCATCGTAGCTGGTACTTATAACATCGAAGTGATTGATAATAACGGTAATCAAACGACTCTAACCGATGTGTTACTCGCTCAGCCTGATCTTTTGGAAATCATAGCCATTAATATCACCGATGTAAGTTGTTATAATGGGTCAGATGGTAGTATCGAAGTTGTGGCTACGGGTGGTACCGGAAATTATATCTACACTTGGAGTAATTCTGGATCAACCACCAATCGTATAGAAGGTTTAGTTGCAGATACCTATGCAGTAACCATCACTGATGAGAATGGATGCTTTGTTACCAATACAGCAATTATTGTCGAGGAGCCTACGCGGTATGATGTGATAGCAGCAAGTTTAGTTAGACCATCAGGCGAAACATCGAATGACGGAAGTATTGCTGTGGAAATTATAGGTGGAGTAGCACCTTATCAATATACCTGGACAGCTGCCACTGGTGCGATAATACAACAAGAAATCAATCAGTTTGTGACCAACAATACAGTTACATCACTATCAGAAGGAACCTATAGTTTAACCGTTACCGATGCTACAGGCTGTGTGCTTACCGAAACCTACAGCTTAGCCGACCCAGGTGAATTACTGGTTACCATACAACAAGTACAAGCTGTTAGTTGCTATGGAGCGAGTAATGGGATTATTGAAGTAGTTACTATCGGAGGAGCAGGGGGCAATAATTTTGAATGGTTTAATGCTACTGATGGCTCCTTGGTAGGTAATGAAGCAATGTTATCAAATGTCCCGGCTGGGTCCTATTATGTGGTGGTTAGCAATGCCGAGGGAGTTCAGGAGCAAAGTGCTATTTTTGAAGTCACCCAACCCGACGCTATTGATGGAGAAGTAACTATTGCCAATAGGCCCACATGTTTTGGAACCAATACAGGAGTTCTAGCTATTGCTGCTACAGGCGGTAATGGTAATTATGAGTATCGCTATCGATTTAATTCAGGTACTTATAGCGATTGGATATCTTTTAATACGGGAGCAAGTACAACGATCAATGAATTGTCTTCTGGATTTTACCAGATTCAACTTAGAGATACCAATAGTTGTTTTTATGCACCTTCTGGTTCGGTAGAGGTGTTTACTATAGCATTAACCCAGCCTGATCCCTTACGGATAGTATCAGCTCAATTAAACACTCCTACAGGTTTTGGATTAACCAATGGGAGTATTCAGGCGGTTACTCAGGGAGGAACAGCACCGTATTTGTATCAATGGTTTTCTGGGGGCAATGAGTTGTCTCAGACGACTAATGTAGTGTCAAATATAGGTGCAGGTGAGTATCGTGTAATTGTAACAGATGCCAATGGGTGTCAAACGGAACAAGAGTATACTTTAGGCCAACCAGACCAATTAATAGCTCAGGTTGAAGCTGTAAATGTAATCAGTTGTTTTGGAGAGACAGATGGAAGTCTCAGGGCAATTCAACAAGGAGGGGTAGGTCCACTATTTACCTATCAATGGTATGAAGCATCCAGTAATACTTTGATAGGGAATCAACAATTACTAGAAAATATAAGCGCAGGAGTTTATTATGTAGTTATTACAGATACCAACGGAAACCGTGTACAGAGTGAGCCTTTTGAAGTAGTTGAACCCGCAGCTTTATCGGTTTCACTTGATTCTGATTATATCAATTGTGGCGACGGAGCAGATTGGACAATCGAAGCAATGGTTATTGGCGGTACCGCTCCGTATCAATACCGATGGAATACTGGGGCTACGACAAATACCATAGCAGAGGTGCCAGCAGGTAATTATACTGTTGTCATCACTGATGCTCGCGGTTGTAGTGTTTCTGAGGAAGTTATCCTTACGATTCCGGAACCTTTAAGTTTATCATTTAGCACTACTATCCCTACGTGTTTCGAAGGCTGTGATGGTCAGATTGACCTAGAGATTCAGGGTGGAGCTCCACCATATACCTATCAGTGGAGTACTGATAGCAACAATCAGGATTTGGTAAATAGCTGTGCAGGTGAGTACACTGTTGTGGTTACCGATGCTAAGGGATGTCAAATCTCCGAGACCATCACACTGGCCAACCCAGAACCTATAGCCTTGGAATTGGGTGAAGATATTACCCTATGTGCAGCCCAAAGCGTTACTTTAGATGCAAGTATAGCCGATGGTATAGCTTACAGTTGGTCATCCACCAATGGATTTACCAGCACTAGTGCTGTAATAGAGGTAAACGAATCCGGAATTTATGAAGTAACCGCTACTGATAATAACGGTTGTAGTACTACTGATTCTATTTTTATAGATACTACAGCAGATCCTATTGAAGCAGATTTTATTGCCTCCACTCAAGTTTTTGTTGGAGAACAGTTTGTCGTGGTTAACATCAGTGAGCCACAACCAGATAGGGTGGTTTGGGAGCTTCCAGCTGAAGCCATTTTGATTGCAGAGGATGATAATTTTGCTGAAATAATCATTAACGAACCAGGAGAGTATGAGGTAAGTTTGTATATCGAGAGTGGACTGTGTACGGATGTACAAACCAAACGAATAGTTGTGGTTGAAAAAGAATTTGACGAAGACGAAACTGATCAGGATACTGATAATAATACAGCCCTAAAAGTAGAATATAGTATTTATCCTAACCCTACTTCAGACGGTAGGTTCAGCATCGATGTAAAGCTTCATAAACCTTTACCGGTAAGTGCTAAAATCTTTACGATGGTTAATAATCATCAAGTAGCTTCAAGCCGAGCACAAGGGCGAGATCAGTATGTTTTTGATTTCAATTTATCCGGATTACCCTCAGGTATTTACTTTATACTATTAGAAACACAAGGACATAGTCAGGTAAGGAAATTGATGATAGAATAAACATTTTTAAGAAGTAATTAGAATATTACTATAAAGCCCAGGCAAATTAATAAGATTTGTCTGGGCTTTATGCTTTTTTAGAGTAGCGTACTATATTCTTGGCAAATCTTGAAGAATGGATAATCCCCAGATTCAGGGATTTTTCACTTCAGTTTTACCCTTAGATTTGTGGCAAAATAGGTGTTATAAATCAAATGAATTATTATGAAACGTAATCTTCAAAAACAAAGTTACAACACAAAATTACAATATGCCCTTTCATAGTAATTATTCAATAGCGAACCAATGATGTTGTCAAAATGATACGCTACGTTTTGATGAGTTGATGGTATCAGATTAAATTGATTTCATACCATAAATTCATCAAATATTGGGGTAGGGTATTCATAGGTGTTGATCGTTTAAATGATGTAAAGGTAATACATCAATTTACCAATCTGAACTCTTAAAAACAACACAAATTAATCTAAAAAAGCCAATGTTTATAATTACTAGCGAAGAGTATTCACAAAAACAACAGGTTTTAATCAAGTCTCTCCGGAAAAAGGCTTGCCAAGTAACCTTTTTAATCACAACCATTATCAAACAATTAGCCACTGGAGCTTTTCCCAATAATCCCAGTTTAGCTGCAAGTACAATTGAAGTTAATTTTGAATTTAGGGCATGAATAAATTTTTATTAGTGTTTTTTACTGTTTTTTCCGTTGTCCAAGGATTTAGCCAAGATGATTATACCATTGAGTTATCTGGTAGCGTTGGACGTGGAGATAATTGTGGTTCTGGTGGTGATGGAATGCAAACCATAACATTGATCTTTGAAAATGGATCGCGAAGAATCATCCACAGTGCTTCTGGGTTTCATAACACGGACTTCAATTTTGTAGAAACGTTTAGTCAAACAAATACGGTTACAGGAATTGAAGTGTTTTCTAATGGAAGAAATGAAATTGGTGGCTCTTTGGGAGGATTGGAATGCCGAACTAATGAAGCTCGCATAACACTTAATGTCTCCTCTCCTTGTTTTTACAGATATTATTTTAGGGATGATTTTTTAACTGGTAGAATTAGATCCGGAAACATGACAGTTAACATTTATCCTAATGTAGCGGTAGCATATGATGATGATTCATCTATTTCAGAGATTTACACAGCTTGTTTGTCAGACGAAGTCAACATAAGTGTTAATCGTCGTAATTTAACATCAGCTGTTTACAATTGGGAGTTTTGGAATATGGAAAGGCTAGAAGAACAAGCACATCCTGAGGTAATTAGATTACGGGAAATATATGATAACTATGCAGAAATGTATGATGATTGTGTACGTGAAAATGGGGCGGAGGGGTGTCCGTTCTTAAGACAATTCATGGATGATGCTTTTGATGATTGGAATAATTATTTACAAGACCCTACCACACCAAACACTATTTGGGTTAATGTACCAGGTTGGTCTCCAATAGAAAATAAAACAGGCCAGAGTCAAATTGACTTAAGATTTTCTGATATGTATCCCAGAGCAATTTGGCAGAGACGATATCTGGGTCAAACTATTCAAGTACGACTTAATCCTGGTTGTAGGATGAGAAATGGGATTTCTAATGTATTGAACCTCAGTTATCTCCCCGACACCCCTTCGATCACTTCAGATCCTGTGGTTACGCCTCCTTCCTGTTCTTATGATGAATTTAGCAGCATAAGCGTTCCCTTTGGTGATGGTATAGCTAGGAATCAAAAGATATCGATATCGTTAAGACGATTGAATGAGGACACCCAACCGATAGCAAATTCAGAAATTGAGTATACCCAAGTATTTAATAATTTGGTAAATGATCGGTATTCCGTAGAGTACCGCAATGTGGTTAACGTTCGCAATGCTAACCTATCGTCAAGAAGGTATGAATGGAATTTACCTATTTCGAGTGACCGCGCAGCTTTAATAGCGGGTCACTATGCCTTAATAGTTACCTCATATGAGTTCAGTGATACTGATAACGAATTCCCTACCTGTGTCCCTCGATATTACTTTTTTGAAGTAGAGGCCCCGCCAGCTTTAGTTTGGGAAGTAACAGAAGAGAACGATCAACGCTGTTATGGGGTAAACGACGGGAGTATTCAATTGAATGTAACCTCAGGTAATGGTCCGTATCGATATAGTTTGGATGGCGGTGGGTATCAAACGATGAGTGGATCTAGTGTTACAATTACTAATTTGTCTCCTGGAGACCATACAATTCGTGTTATAGATGCCAATGGCTGCCAGAGTGTTCAATATACTAATGGAATATACACGGCTGCGATAAGCGCAGTACCAGCACCGATAACACATAATGTCCCTACAGATAGGATTCAAAACCCAACCAGACCCGGAGAAGCCGATGGTAGTATTGAGGTGACTTCAGTAAACGGAGGAAGACCATTACCTTCTTCGCAACCAAGACCGACTATAGATGGTTATGAGTTTACGTTATATAGAAATGGAAATGTAGTTTCTGATTACGAAAGCGAGATAACCAATGGTAATTTTTTACTAACTAATCTTCGTGCAGGTAGTTATGAAATTAGTTATGTGATACCTTATCCAAACGATTATAATTGCGAGCAAACCTTATTTTTAGCAGAATTAGTAGATCCTGCTCCAATTAACTTTACGCTACAAATTACTCCAGCTACTTGTGATACCTCGTTAGATGGTAGGATAGCAGTAACCAATGTTAGCGGTGCACCGGGTCCTTATAGCTATCAGTGGTTACAGAATGATATTCCCCTTACCGGAGAGACCAGCAGTGTGCTTACGCGTGGTACCGGAAGTGGCTACAGTGTAGAGATCAGTTCACCCACAGGATTTGGGGAGCGAGATAATATTGCTATAGGCGTATTGCCTCCAGTAACCATTACCAATGTAACCATTCCGGATTTATTATGTTATGACGGTACTACTACAGCCACCGTTACTGCTACAGGTGGTTCAGGGAGTTATGAGTATAGAATCTTGAATGGCGGGAGTACCGTTTGGCAAACGTCCAATCAATTTACGCTTCCCTATAGTGCTACGGGCTATCGTTTTGAAGTTAGAGATGCAGCAGCATCGAGCTGTAGTTCTGAGCTAAGTGCAGTGTATACACCTGCTCGTCCACAGGAGCTATATATTAACGATGCAGTGATTGTAGGTAACAATGTTTTTGGTGGCAGTATAGGAAGTATAGCCTTAGAAATAGTAGGAGGTACACCGTACACAACTGGAGAGGCCTATCAAGTAAGCTGGACCTATAACGGTTCACCCATTACCCAGACCGGTAGTACCATTACCCAATTAGCAGCAGGTACCTACCAAGCCACGGTAACAGACAGTCAGGGATGTAGTAGTAGTTCAGGGCTTTATGAGGTAACGGAACCCGATGAGTTACTGGTAAGTATAGCAGAAACCGTAGCGATAGCTTGTCATAGTGAGCTGGCTACGCTAACCGCGAATGTAAGCGGTGGATCACAGAGCTATACCTATAGATGGTATAACCAAGGCACTGAACTAGTAGGGGAGTTATCCAATACTTTAGCCAGTGTGTCTCCTGGCAGTTATACGGTTATAGTTAATGATCGGTTTACAACCGCTGAAAACACTTATGTTGTTACTCAGCCCGATGTGTTGACCTTATCGTTGACCAAGACCGATGCAAACTGTTATGCAGCAGATGATGGTACCATTACACTAAACATTGAAGGAGGTACTGCACCTTATTTCTATTCTTTAGATGGTAGTACATATACCCCGGTATCCGATTTAAGTAG
>NZ_SGXE01000010.1 GCF_004216895.1 Aquimarina brevivitae
CCAACCGTACTGAGCAGACCTTTAGAAGCCTCCGTTACTCTTTTGGAGGCGACCACCCCAGTCAAACTACCCACCAAGCACTGTCCCCCTTACAGGGGTTAGGCTTCAGATAAGCAAAGGGTGGTATTTCAACAATGACTCCACAACACCTGGCGATGCCGCTTCAAAGTCTCCCACCTATCCTACACATTACTTATCCAAAGTCAATACTAAGCTATAGTAAAGGTTCACGGGGTCTTTTCGTCCCACAGCGGGTAACCGGCATCTTCACCGATACTACAATTTCACCGAGCTCATGGCTGAGACAGTGTCCAGATCGTTGCACCATTCGTGCAGGTCGGAACTTACCCGACAAGGAATTTCGCTACCTTAGGACCGTTATAGTTACGGCCGCCGTTTACCGGGGCTTCAGTTCAACGCTTCGCTAATGCTAACGTCTCCCCTTAACCTTCCGGCACCGGGCAGGTGTCAGGCCATATACTTCATCTTTCGATTTCGCATAGCCCTGTGTTTTTGATAAACAGTCGCCTGGACCTTTTCACTGCGGCCCCGATTGCTCGGGGCGACCTTTCTCCCGAAGTTACAGGTCTATTTTGCCTAGTTCCTTAGCCATGAATCTCTCGAGCACCTTAGAATTCTCATCCCAACTACCTGTGTCGGTTTATGGTACGGGCTGCCTGGATCGCTTTTCTTGGAAGTCGATTCGATGTATTATCACTTCGGCCGTAGCCTCCGTGTACTATCAGGACATTACTGTTCCCTTCAACGTACTATTCCGTCAGTACGCAACATCTATTCGCCTCCGTCACTTTTAATTCCGGCAGGTACGGGAATATTAACCCGTTGGCCATCCACTACCCCTTTCGGGTTCGCGTTAGGTCCCGACTAACCCTCAGCTGATTAGCATAGCTGAGGAAACCTTAGTCTTTCGGTGTGCGGGTTTCTCGCCCGCATTATCGTTACTTATGCCTACATTTTCTTTTGTAGCTACTCCAGCAATCCTCACGAATCACCTTCAACGTCACTACAATGCTCCCCTACCGATATAAATATCCCATAGCTTCGGTAATATGCTTATGCCCGATTATTATCCATGCCGAACCGCTCGACTAGTGAGCTGTTACGCACTCTTTAAATGAATGGCTGCTTCCAAGCCAACATCCTAGCTGTCTAAGCAGTTCAACCGCGTTTATTCAACTTAGCATATATTTTGGGACCTTAGCTGATGGTCTGGGTTCTTTCCCTCTCGGACATGGACCTTAGCACCCATGCCCTCACTGCTGTGCATCATTTTATAGCATTCGGAGTTTGTCAGGAATTGGTAGGCGGTGAAGCCCCCGCATCCAATCAGTAGCTCTACCTCTATAAAACTAACACAACGCTGCACCTAAATGCATTTCGGGGAGTACGAGCTATTTCCGAGTTTGATTGGCCTTTCACCCCTACCCTCAGGTCATCCCAAGACTTTTCAACGTCAACGGGTTCGGTCCTCCACTTTGGGTTAACAAAGCTTCAACCTGCCCAAGGGTAGATCACACGGTTTCGCGTCTACTCAACCTAACTAAATCGCCCTATTCAGACTCGCTTTCGCTACGGCTCCGATCCTAAAAATCTTAACCTTGCTAGATAAAGTAACTCGTAGGCTCATTATGCAAAAGGCACGCCGTCACCCTAATGGGCTCCGACCGCTTGTAAGCGTATGGTTTCAGGGTCTTTTTCACTCCCTTATTCAGGGTTCTTTTCACCTTTCCCTCACGGTACTGGTTCACTATCGGTCTCTCAGGAGTATTTAGCCTTAGCGGATGGTCCCGCCAGATTCATACAGGGTTTCACGTGCCCCGCACTACTCAGGATACTACTAACTATAATCGCTTTACCTATACCGGGCTATCACCGTCTATGGCTCCTCTTTCCAAAGGATTCTAATTCATTGATTACACTATATCGTAGTCCTACAACCCCAATGCTGCCGTAACAGCACCGGTTTGGGCTAGTCCGCGTTCGCTCGCCGCTACTAACGGAATCACTGTTGTTTTCTTCTCCTATGGGTACTTAGATGTTTCAGTTCCCCACGTTCGCCCACCTTGCGGTGTGACATATCTTCAATATGCCGGGTTGCCCCATTCGGATATCTGCGGATCAACAAATATGTGCTTCTCCCCGCAGCTTTTCGCAGCTTATCACGTCCTTCTTCGCCTCTGAGAGCCTAGGCATCCCCCATACGCCCTTATTTAGCTTATGCTTTATGCTTCTAATGCTCTTATTATTAATCAATAACTAGTAAGTAACCACTAATTATTAATCTGAAAATTAACTTTTTTCTCTATTTTACACACATCTTGTGTGTGCTCGTAAACTTTAAATCAATATGTCAATGAACGTCTTTGTACACCGTAGCTTTATGCGAAGGTGTATCCGCCCAACTTCGCACAAGGCTTCGTTGGACACAGTGGAGAATACCGGAGTCGAACCGGTGACCTCCTGCGTGCAAGGCAGGCGCTCTAGCCAGCTGAGCTAATTCCCCATTATTTAGTAGTTAGTTAACAGTTATCAGTTAACAGTACTTATAACGGCTACTCAACCTCTAAAATTTCCTTTTTTATACACCATAGCTTTAGCGCAGGTGTATCAACTTTTTTCTTCAATGAACTTTATCAATAGCATAATTGCTAATAACTAGCAACTCATAACTATTAACCGCAAGCTTTACTTGCATTTGCACACCTTCGCATAGGCTTCGGTGCACTAAGTAGTCTCAGGCAGACTCGAACTGCCGACCTCTACATTATCAGTGTAGCGCTCTAACCAGCTGAGCTATGAGACTGTTTATTAGTAGTGAGTAATTAGTAATGAGCAGTTAGATACAATCTAAAAAACTTATACTTACATACTTAATACTCTGTACTCAATACTAAAGCAATAATTAATCGACAGCAATTAAGACTAAATTCTATCTCTAGGATAGATCGTCGTACCATTTCCTAAGCTGCCTTACTCTTATGGTAAGGACACTCTAGAAAGGAGGTGTTCCAGCCGCACCTTCCGGTACGGCTACCTTGTTACGACTTAGCCCCAGTTACTAGTTTTACCCTAGGCCGCTCCTTAACGGTGACGGACTTCAGGTACCCCCAGCTTCCATGGCTTGACGGGCGGTGTGTACAAGGCCCGGGAACGTATTCACCGCAGCATGGCTGATCTGCGATTACTAGCGATTCCAGCTTCACGGAGTCGAGTTGCAGACTCCGATCCGAACTGTGATAGGCTTTATAGATTCGCTCCTGGTCACCCAGTGGCTGCTCTCTGTACCTACCATTGTAGCACGTGTGTGGCCCAGGACGTAAGGGCCGTGATGATTTGACGTCATCCCCACCTTCCTCGCGGTTTGCACCGGCAGTCTTGCTAGAGTTCCCGACATTACTCGATGGCAACTAACAACAGGGGTTGCGCTCGTTATAGGACTTAACCTGACACCTCACGGCACGAGCTGACGACAACCATGCAGCACCTTGTAATCTGTCCGAAGAAAAAACCATCTCTGGTCCTGTCAGACTACATTTAAGCCCTGGTAAGGTTCCTCGCGTATCATCGAATTAAACCACATGCTCCACCGCTTGTGCGGGCCCCCGTCAATTCCTTTGAGTTTCATTCTTGCGAACGTACTCCCCAGGTGGGTTACTTATCACTTTCGCTTAGCCACTCAGTCTTGCGACCGAACAGCTAGTAACCATCGTTTACGGCGTGGACTACCAGGGTATCTAATCCTGTTCGCTCCCCACGCTTTCGTCCCTTAGCGTCAATGCATTGTTAGTGATCTGCCTTCGCAATCGGTATTCTGTGTAATATCTATGCATTTCACCGCTACACTACACATTCTAACCACTTCACAATCATTCAAGACCTACAGTATCAATGGCAATTTTACGGTTGAGCCGCAAACTTTCACCACTGACTTATAGACCCGCCTACGGACCCTTTAAACCCAATGATTCCGGATAACGCTTGGATCCTCCGTATTACCGCGGCTGCTGGCACGGAGTTAGCCGATCCTTATTCTTACAGTACCGTCATCACCCTACACGTAAGGCTTATTCTTCCTGTATAAAAGCAGTTTACAACCCATAGGGCAGTCTTCCTGCACGCGGCATGGCTGGATCAGTGTTCCCACCATTGTCCAATATTCCTCACTGCTGCCTCCCGTAGGAGTCTGGTCCGTGTCTCAGTACCAGTGTGGGGGATCTCCCTCTCAGGACCCCTATCTATCGTAGCCTTGGTATGCCGTTACCATACCAACTAGCTAATAGAACGCATAGCCATCTTATAGCGATAAATCTTTAATTATTAATCGATGCCAATCAATAATACTATGGGGTATTAATCCAAATTTCTCTGGGCTATTCCCCACTATAAGGTAGGTTCTATACGCGTTACGCACCCGTGCGCCACTCGTCAGCGGATTGCAAGCAATCCCTGTTACCGTCCGACTTGCATGTGTTAGGCCTGCCGCTAGCGTTCATCCTGAGCCAGGATCAAACTCTTCATCGTTTATCTTTAAATATAATTACTTAAAAAATAATACAACTTCTAAAATTGATCTAAACCCACAAGATGGATATCTAGTCTTAATTCTTAATTTTGTACGTATTAAATAATAGTATTCAATACTATACGCGCTGTCAATCAATATATCAATGAACTCGTTATCTCTCCAGGTAATCAGCCATTATTAAACTCTGATACCTATCCAGATTTGTAACCAATAAAGGAATCGAACCTTCCGCAAAATTAATCCTAATCTTACCTTCCAAATTGATCTAAATTCTTCTAAAACTCTAGGAACATCACTCTACTTGTTTGGCAAAGCGGGTGCAAATATACAACCCCTTTTTAAACTACCAAATCTTTTTTGAAAAAATATTTTTACCCCAAAAAAACCAGTAAAACAATAAACCCTATCTCAATGAACCAAACAAAACAACTATCCCGTTTTGCGGGTGCAAACATAACACCCTTTTTTG
>NZ_SGXE01000011.1 GCF_004216895.1 Aquimarina brevivitae
TAGCATCTATGTAAAAGCAGCTTATCGTGTATCTTTAAGATGTACTAAAAATTAAAAGATATGAAAACACAACAAACTGCTACTGCTAAGTTATTTATTGGTATTGACATACACAAGCGAAGTTGGAAGGTTCATTGTTCAACGGATCTATCCTCAGGAAAGACTTTTAGTATGCCTCCAGATCCTGAGCAGCTTTATGCGTATGTACAGAAACATTATTTGGGATATAAAGTAACCACGGCTTATGAGGCTGGTTGCTGTGGTTATTATGCACATCGCTGTTTTAAGGAGTATGGTTGGGATTCATTGGTTGTGAACCCTGCAGATATTTTTAGAAGAGGTAAGGAGCGTCATACAAAGACTGACCGCATTGATGCTCAATTGATTGCCAGAGAACTCAAAGATGGTCGATTAGTAGGTATATCGGTTCCGGATAAGCAGCGAGAACAACTACGCAGTTTATTTAGACGGCGAAATGATTTGGTTAAAGATATGCGTCAGATTAAGAGTTATATCAAAATGCAATTGCTTTACTATGGTATACAAATACCTGATGCGTTTGATAACGATCACTGGAGTCATAAATTTCGCGAATGGTTAGATGATTTGTTATTTGAGTATGAGTCTGGCAATGAAGTATTGAGAAGTAGAATGCGAAGTTTTCGATTTATTGATAAAGAGTTTAGAGCGGTCTCAACGCTCTTGCGAAAATACACCAAGCAGTATTGTAAGAAGGATTATATGCTGTTGCGTAGTATTCCAGGTATAGGTCCTATAGTTGCTAGTGGTATATTGAGTGAGCTTGGTGATTTGCGTAGATTTAATAACATCAAGCATCTTGCAGGGTATGTGGGTTTATGTCCTGGGATTTATCAGAGCGGTGATACGATTCGTCATACGGGTGTAAGTATGCGAGCCCACCGATTACTACGTAGTTACTTTATCGAAGCTAGTTGGCAAGCTATCCGTACCGATCCAGTAATGCAAGGGTATTATCGTAAGCATCAAGGTAAGAATATAAAAAAGGTTATCGTTAAAATAGCAAGAAAGCTATTGAGTAGAACCTTAGCAGTAATAAAAACAGAAACTCCTTATGAAATTGGGGTGGTAGGATAATAACAGATAACAAAGCTCACGAAAAAGTAGATACAACCCAGATCACAAAACAATGTAGGTGATCCCGAATATTGCTAGGGAATCACATCGGTTAGCAAGTAGACTGGGTTTATTATAACTTATAATCATACCGATGCTGGTGATCCCAAATTCGCGGGAATCACATATAGGATGCTGAGCAAGTTATATAGTATTTAAATGTTGACAAATACGCAACATAAAGGAAAGATTTGCCAACATTTAAACACTTAAAAATCAACACTATGAGATAATTAAAAATAAAATATTAAATTAGAGAAACCGGACTAAGGCTTTTCATAGGA
>NZ_SGXE01000012.1 GCF_004216895.1 Aquimarina brevivitae
CCCCCGATTTCCATGTTAAAACCAAATAAAAAACAGTTAAAATTATATATGATTTAGGCAGCAGCTTTTTGATAAGGCTGCTGCCTTTTTATAACTGCACAGACTCTGTGTATGAGTTTATTTCTGATATTATTTATCACTAACATTTTAGATTTACCTTCTTTGACTTTTCTGTTATAATAAGCTTTAAGTTCCGGATCATGTGTCAATGCAGCCAGCGCACATAAATGTAGTTGTTTTTTAAGCAGTTTATTGGCCATATGATGCACTCTTGCCTTTTTGTGTATACTTGTTCCGGAAGAGTACTCAAAAGGCACTACACCGCAATAGCACGCTAGTTGTTTTGGGTTTGAATATCTTGTAAAGAAGTTGGTGTATATCGTTAGATATAAGGCTGTAAAAGTTCCTATACCTGTTACAGAACTAGCTAAATCCACGGTTTTATGCAACCTGTCATCAGATAAAATAAGTTTACGAATCTCTCCTTCTATTCTTTTAATTTCGTCTGAAAAAGTCTTTACGGATTTCTTAATATTCTTTTTAGCCAATTTACCAAGCTCCGGAGCAAAGTGTTCAAGTTCTTTAGGGTATTTCATTAAATCAGCTTTACTTTTGACCAATCTTTCCCTGATAGTAACCAAGGTCTTGATTTGATCCAAGATTTCAGGCAGGGGTTGATATAATTCTAACTCGGCATAATTTTTAGCGGCATATCTGGCAATACGGATAGCATCTATTTTGTCATTCTTGCCACGCTGAAGACCAAGACTTCTCATAATTTTAAGAGACATTTCTACGCAGATATTGGCTTGTTTTTCTACCAGTGATGTAATAATGAGTTTACCATAAATACCTGTGTGTTCCATACAAATAAGACATTCGGATAATTCGATTTTTTGATTTTTAAGCAATCTTAAATAGGCTTTGATTCCTTTTTTCGTGTTATCAAAAATGTAAGAATCTGTCTTACCTGAGCTGCTCAAAACTGCTACATCAAAGCTTAATTTAGCAATATCAATACCGATAAAGTGAGAAAATTTTTGTTTCTTCATAAGGCAAAATCTTTAAAGATAACTGGCCCAAGGAACTGAATTACAATCGAAACCCTGATAATAGGCCTAATAGCCTGAATTTCCATTTGATGCTGATTCAGAAATAACCGATAAAGGATTTAATCGGGGGATAAGTCTATAAACTTTGCGGCGCTCCTAATTCACCTTTATCGGTTGGGCTGTTATCCACAATTAATGAGGTTATCAACAAAGAAAATAAAAAGAA